>NZ_FUYK01000019.1 GCF_900167955.1 Candidatus Nitrosotalea bavarica
ATTACGAATGCTATCATAACTATTGCAGACTCTATGCCGATGACTCCACGACGAGTCTTTCTAGTTTTCAGTTCGTGTTTCATTAATGTTTAATGAAACGTCTAGGCTTAATCCTCAAGTATGTTTGGTATGATCAAACAAAAAATTTGAAAAATTCTATACCTGAATAATACTATGGTTTATCAAATATGATATACTTGATGCAAACTCATCGTCTGAAACTTTACCTGCAGTCCAATTTCCGGCATTGTTCTTAATCCAGACTGGAATTATCTGTGAGCTGATTTTTGGTATGTTTGATGTGTGAATTAACATGTATCCGTTTTTGATCAAAAATTGAATACCGTTGATAAACTCATTATCGGTTATTTCTCCACCTGCCCACCATTTTGCATTATTTTTAATATATTGTGGAATGTAATATGTGTTGGATGCTGATGGCTGGGTTTGATTAAAAAAAATATTGACATCTGTTATTGTGGATGGAAATCCATAATATGATTTTATTTTGTAATTTCCATCAGTCTTGAAAATTGAATTTGTAGCCTTGAATTCGTACAAGAAACTATGATCTTGAAGTATATTGGTCTGATTTAGAAAGACTAGATTTCGCTGGCTATCAAATATCTGAATTGTCACAGGTGTTATTTGATCTGTATTGGTTACAATTCCGGAGATTCTAACAGTATCACCGTCCGAGTAAACTTCTTTATCTGTTTCTATGTTAAAATCTGGAGAGGTTCCTAAATATGCTACACCTACATCAATTTTACCTGTCATCCAAGGATGAATTTTATCAAAATAATAATATGCTGACCATTCATGTCCTGTTGGGATTTTTAGAGAATATGTTTCCCCCGGGTTGATTGTATCGCTATCAAATATTTTTCCGTAATATGCCGGTTTATCTGGCACGCCACTTGTGACAGTATGTGTAGTAGTATCGTTGTTAATCCATTGAACTGTATCATTTTGCATTGCTTGTATTTCTGGAGGCCAGTAGGATGTACTATTTACCCCTGGATTTGTCTTTATTGTTACCTTCCATGGCATACTGGAACTATCCGCAAACACATGTGATGTTGATATGATGAAAAATATTACAAATAGGAATGTAATACTGTATGCCCTGCTCATGAAAAAAGTACTTGGGTATAAAACAAAACGACGACGCTTGTTCAAATTAGACTAATAGGGTAATTTTTTAGAACGTGAAAATGCTTGGATTTTCATCTATGATTGTAAATTATATGCCATCTTGAACTTAATTAAAAATAAAAAAGAAAGGTTGGTAGAATAAGTTTTTTGCTTATCCTAGGTCAACTATTTGTGTGGTAATTGCTGGCACTTGTCTTTCTACTGTCAATGCAGAACCAGTTGGTACGATGATCTCAGCCTTGATGTCATCTAGCTGTTTTGGTTTGTCTGCACTGTCATATTGAATTACCATGTTTGCATGTTCACCTACGTCAAGTATGTTGTTGTTGTTTATGTTCACGTCCCAGTAAATGATTGCCTGGGTAGAATGTGGTGCTGCGCTAGTTAATGAATTGCTGTTAGTACAGCCTTGATTAACTGCTGCATCAATTGCTGCTGATGCATTGTTGTATGAGGTTGAACCTAATACACAATTCACACCATAGATGTTGTCATATCTTACGGTATTGCTGTAATACTTGACGTCTGTCAGAGCAGGATCCAAGCTTACTGAATCTCCACCACCTGCTACCTTGATTGGTATTACTGTGGCGTTGAGTGTACCTGCTGAGACATCACCGAAACCGGTTACTTTGCCTGCGATCTCAAGTGCACTGCTGGATTCTGAGACAGAGGATGAAATTGCTGTCTTTGCCTTTTGTGTTGTTGAAAAACCCATGTTGAGGCCGATGACTCCACGACGAGTCTTTCTACTTCTTGTTGTAGATTTCATTACTAGTGATATCCACGGTATGGTATTATCCCACAGTGTGTGTATATTGATCAAACAAGAATGTCATAACCTGAGCGTGGCTTATTGTATGATGAAATTAAAAAATATAATTTCAAAAAGAAATTACCATGATAATTTATAATTGATTTAATTAAAAATAAAAAAGAAAGGTTGGTAGAATAAGTTTTTTGCTTATCCCAAATCCACGTTTTGTGTGGTAATTGCTGGCACTTGTCTGTCTATAGTCAATGCAGAA
>NZ_FUYK01000018.1:0-1915 GCF_900167955.1 Candidatus Nitrosotalea bavarica
AGCTTGACAAACTCAAATCCATTACAGGAATCAAAAAAGAGATCAGGATAATCTGGTCTCCAAGACAGAATGGGAAAAAAGAAGGTGAAGTTATAGGCAATACAATCTACATCTATTCCACAAGCTCTCATATGGCACTGGAAACTCTGAGACACGAATTTTTTGATCTAATTGTTAGCAATGCAATAAAACCCTACATGAATCTGGTAAACGCCCTATTGTCAGTCATCGGAGAGAGCGCCTACAAGAATAAAGAGGAGGCTGTCGAGTCCTTGTTGTTGCTGTGTCAATCTGCAGCAAATGGGCACCTTGCGTCTTGAAAGATTCTGTGTATCCATCTGTTCCAATTTTAAAGATGAATTTGTTACGCCAAAAGGCGTTACGCCAGATGGCGTAATATGTGACTGTTTTAGTTGCAACACAGTTATGCATTATTAATTTCCCCAAACCCTGTAAAGTTTAAATCCTGTAAAGGTTACAGTATAGTGTGTCGTTTACGCTATATTCAGTAACTGGAAATGACTTCATAGGAAGAGAAGAACTAGTTGGCGAATTAACAAGAGAGCTCTCCTCCAAGAATAAAATCGGTTTCTCGTTGTCAGGAATAAGGCGTATAGGAAAAACAAGTATACTAAAAGAGGTTGAAAGTAGATTGACAAAACAGCGTATACCTGTTATCTATATCTCAATATGGAGAATCTTGCCAACTACTATTGATGAATTTACAAGAGTATTGGATAGAGTTGCATTAAGTGCATTTGAACATAAACTACCAAAGAAATTCAAATTTGAAGAGCTTCTAGTAACTGGCGCAAAAGCATTAGGCAATTTTCTTTCTGGCCTTAATTTATCTGCCAAAGTTGCAGAAGATCTCAAGCTATCCTTATCATATATCAAAAAAGAATCAGAGGATGTCGAGGAAGCTGTTACAAAATCTATCTCTTTAATAGAACATTTGGCAGAGATGACAAAAACCAAATGTGTTCTGATCATCGATGAATTTCCGTCCATAGTTGAGCTTACTTACGGAGAAAAAAACAGAAAGATGGGATTCGATATAGTAAAATTGATACGCACATTATTTGAAGACTTCAAGTATACAAAACTAGTGGTTTCCGGATCTTATCGTGATACACTAGATAACTTGGTGGCAAAAACAAGTGCGCCTTTCTACAAACAGCTACTTCTTCGAGAAGTAGAACCTTTTACTAAGGATGAATTTGACAAGTTCATCACACATTATCTTCCAGATCTAAAGTTTATTGACAGTCAAACAAAAGAAGAACTTTACAAGATTTCTAGTGGAATTCCATACAATCTACAGCTTTTAGGAAAAGAAATTCAGTTACATGATATGGTAAAACTTGATAGCAAAAAACTTTATGATATTGTTAAAACGATATTAAAGAAAGAAGGAGAGCAATCATTTAAAGAATTTACAGAAAACCAGACCCCATCAGAAATTAAGGTGTTAAAGGCACTTGCAAAGTCTCCTGAAAAAAAGCCTACAGATATTGAAAAGGATGAATTCATGAGTAATGCCACCATAAGTTCAGCACTAGTTTCACTTTGTAGCAAGGCAGTTTTGAAAAGACGGGAACGTGGAATCTACGAATTTACTGATAATCTATTTGCCGAATGGCTCAAAGTATCAGAAATCATGTAAATGTTACATCCTCTAAACTTTACGCGGTTTGGGGAAATTAATAATGCATGCTTGTTATTTTGCTATACGAGCCTGCGGATCAAGATCCTGCCACTTGAAAGCTCTTTTACTATATCCCAGCCTTTTTTGACATACAGGACAAGATCGTCTTCATCGACAAGTTGACTATCGTATCTTTCGCCCTCTTTTTCTTTCATTGACTCCTGGATTGCAATCTTGATTGCCTCAATCTTGTTTTCGACTGGAACA
>NZ_FUYK01000018.1:1952-2169 GCF_900167955.1 Candidatus Nitrosotalea bavarica
TTTTCAACTGGAACCGGGCCATCATTTCTTTGCTTTTCTATTTTTATCTTCAATGGATCTATTCCATAGAGCGTGGCCTGCTCCTTCCACATCTCAAGCAGCAGCTGTTTTTTGTCCTGTACTGAATCCACATTAAGATCAGTGCAGAGAAACTGCTCGCTTTGGGTAAATGCCCTCCTCATGTCCTCTATTAGTTCAGTTGTAAGCCTGCCCTTGT
>NZ_FUYK01000016.1 GCF_900167955.1 Candidatus Nitrosotalea bavarica
AATGCTATCATAACTATTGCAGACTCTATGCCGATGACTCCACGACGAGTCTTTCTACTTCTTATGGAAGTCGTCATTAATCTGAAATTCAACTTGTTTGTATTATCCATCCGTCTGTGTAACTTGATCAAACTAGATTTGATACGCCTTTGTGCTTTGTTGTTTATATGCAAATATCTGAATTGTTCCCGATGTGTTGATTTAGGCATAAACGTTGAGTCAAATTTCCACTTTACTTAGGCTTTGGCATATGCTGGAAGGTTAATTTTTTCATTCTTTACAACCTAAAAACTATGATTTTTCTGTCTGTTTGGGATAAACAGACGATATCCTATAAGAATATGATACTATGAATTTCTAATGCAAATTATCTCTTGTCAATTCCAATTATATGTAAAACATGGAGATTTAGATGAATTCTGATACGCTATTGACTGAATCTAAAAATCTAAAGAATGGGATTGACCCTAAACTAACTTTGCAAATGGATGAAAAAAACTTTACACTTGAACGGGTTGCAGAATTATCACAAATGTTAAAAAATAAAGTAGATTCTGCAATTCACGAAATTGGAAAACTAAATGGACAAACACAGATGATTGCAATAAACGCTCGAATTGAAGCCAGCAGGGCAGGTTTAGCTGGAAAGACATTCTCAGTAGTAGCAGAGCAAATGAATGATCTTTCTAATAAAATAGGAATAGTAAATAAAAAAATGCGCATTGAAAGTCGTGATGCTCTAAACGAACTAGAGCATTTGATAAGAGCGCAGGCTACTACTGTTAGAGGAACTCGTTTATCTGATCTTGCACTGACAAATATAGATATCATTGATAGGAATCTCTTTGAAAGATCCGTTGATATAGTTTGGTGGGCTGCAGACGATAGTGTAGTAAACGCATTAACAAGAAAGACAAGAGGCAGTTATGATCTAGCCGAAAAACGTTTTAGTATCATATTACATTCCTACACTGTATATTTTGATCTAGTATTATGTGATCTAGATGGAAACATTGTAGCAAATGGAAAGCCAGAAAATGTTGACTTGGTAGGTGTGAATGTAAAAGATTTAGAATGGTTTGAGAGTGCTATGAGAACTACAACTGGCAAAGATTTTGGCTTCCAAAAGGTTAGCAGAAATACTTTGGTAAATAATGAAGTAAGTCTTGTTTTTTCATGCACTGTTCGTGAGGGTGGATATCAACATGGTAAAATAATAGGCGTATTGGGTGCATTTTTTAAATGGGAGGGCCTGGTACAAAAAATTGTAAAGCAGGTCCATCTCATTGATGAGGAAAAACATAGTACTAGAATTTGCATTGTTGATAATGACGGTCTTATTTTGGCAGACTCCAAAGACCTCATACTTGATGATAAAATTGAGTTTCTTGGAAGAAACATGCTTTTTGAAAAAGAGAAAGATTTCATGATTGCTGACTACCGTGGGGATAAATGCTGTATTGCTCATGCATCTTCTCCGGGTTATGAAACGTACGCTTCTGGATTCCATTCTTTAATCATACAGAAAATTACCTGACGAACACAAATATCCAATTGACTAGTTTTAATTTGAAAAATTGACTTTCAATTCTTATGCCAACATCATATTTTTGTGAAATTGTATGATCGATTCAAACATACGTGAACATATTATCGTTATTTAAGCTTCATACATTGACTCATCTTTGGCAATAACTAATCCCCTGACAAAAAGTCTTAATCTGAAAATAATTGTGATGGTAAATGTAGTTTCTGCCTTGTCAATTGCATCTATTTCTTTGATAAGTTATTATTCATTACAACAATCCGACTTGCAAACTCTGAGTATTATCATACGTTATGTCATAACTGGAATTGTAATGCAATGCATAGTGGGGGCTTTTGCATATTTTCTGGCCAAATCAATATCTGGACCAATACTTGAGATGGAAGCGATTGCTAGAAAAATAAGTGAAGGGGACTTGACGCTAGAAATTAGTGATTCTAAATCAAATGATGAACTTGGTAAATTAAAAAATTCTTTCAAAGAGATGTTGAAAGGATTGCGTTTATTGGTCTATCAAGTACGTGACGGTTCAACACTTGTGACCTTTAATTCTGAACAAGTCCAATCTTCTACTGAGCAAATGAATTCGTCCGTTCAACAAATCTCGTCTACCATTTCACAGATCTCAAAAGGATCTCAGTTGCAAGCTAAAGAACTCGAAGAAACAAGCAGAGTGGTAGAAAAACTTACTACTGATATGAAAAAACTGGAAGTAAAATCTGGAATGGCTGCCGCTTTAGCTAGAGAAGTAGGTTTGATATCTGAGACTGGTTCAAAATCAGCTTCTGAAGCTGACTTTAGAATGTCAAAGATAATCAGTGTAACTAATGATTCGTCAAAAAAGATCAGAGAGTTGGTAGATAGAAGTAGGGAAATCACAACTGTTTTGGAAGTTATAAGAAAAATTGCAGACCAAACCAATTTGTTGGCACTTAATGCCACAATTGAGGCTGCTCGTGCTGGAGAAGCAGGGCAAGGATTTGCAGTAGTAGCTGATGAAGTCAAACGATTAGCTGAAGGTTCTGCAAGATCATCTGAAGAAATTGCTGAGTTGATAGCAAAGATTCAGGAAGATGCACAATCTACAGTTGAAAGTATTGAAGGCAGTACTAGAGAAGTTGCTGAAGGGAGAATTGTAATTGACAAAGCACTACGATCTCTAAATGAGATTGCGTCAAAAGTAAAAGATGTATCAATTAATGTTTTAGATGTAGCAAATACTACTAAAACACAAGTATCTGAAATAGAAAAATTATCAAAAGCATCTTCTGAGATTGCGGCAGTTTCTGAACAAAATGCCTCTGCAACAGAACAAGCTTCTGCTGCAACTGAACAACAAATCTCAGGTACTCAAGAAATCATTGCTTCAATACAAAATATGACCATCATGGCAGAGGATCTATCACATACCGTATCTGCTTTCAGGTTGCCAGAAAATTATAAAAATGAATCAGGGAATAAAAAATCCAAACATGTGAAAAAAGAGGTGTTGGTACAATGACAAGCGAAGTTATGGTATCTAATTTTCAAATAATTGTATTTAGATTGCATGATGAAGAAAAAAACAAACAAGAAAATTATGGCATTCCAATTGATCAAGTAAGAGAAATACGACAGTTGGAACCTATCACGGTTATTCCAAACGGCCCAAGTTATGTAAAAGGGGTGATGAATCTTAGAGGTACCATAATACCAATAATAGATTTAAAGGAAAAACTAGGTTTTTCAAAAACTCATACCATTAATTCCAAAATGATGATTCTTGTAGCTGAAATAGATTCTAAACTTGTAGGGTTATTGATAGATGGTGTAGACCAAGTCATTAAAATTCCGTCTACTGATGTTGACTGTAATGTTTCTGGAGGTTTTGAGTCTATTTCATATGTTATAGGTATTGCAAAAACCGGAGAAAAACTAGTTGTTTTACTAGATGTTGGCATCTTACTGAAAAACTCATTGACTTCTGGTATGGGAGTGTAAAATGTC
>NZ_FUYK01000015.1 GCF_900167955.1 Candidatus Nitrosotalea bavarica
ATAAAGTGTGCATTTTATACTCCCTTTTGGGCGGCAAATATTGCTGTCCGCGTTTGTTATAGGACCAATAAGTTTTGTTAAAAATAGCGGAAAAAACCTGTGGTTTCAACATGAAAAAACCTCACCCCCCAGCCCCCTCTCCACGTGGAGGTACTGTGTTAATATACAAGTACTAATAAACAGCACCGCATGTTTATTTCTTAGTTTAGCTGGTTTTGTAATTAGCGTCATAAGATGTTTTATTTGTCCATAGGGTATATATTAATAAAAGCATCTTTCTAGCTACAGCTATTATTCCAATACCGGGTATTTTTCTAGTTTGCAGTATCCTATTATAAAATCCTTTAAATTTAGTATTTGATCTTATAGCACTCAGCGCTGGCATATATAAAGCAGCCCTTATATGAGCATTACCTTTTTTGGATATCCTTGTCTTTCCTTTAAACAAACCCGATTCCCTTTGAACTACGTCCATCCCGGCATAGCTTGCAAGCTGTTTCTGGTTTTCTATTAAGGCAAAGCCGTCCGTTTCTGATATTACTGTTACAATGGTAGACAACCCTATTCCTTTTGCCGGGAGAATGTTGTTTATCTTTTGTTCTAGCACCTCATCAGTTTTGATCAGCTCTTTTACGACTTTTTCGTATTTCTTTATGGTTTTCTTGTGCATTGCAAGTTCCTCCAGCAGGGTTAATCTGATAAGTTCATTAGGCTCATGGCTGTGCTCTAGGGCATGGATCTGGTTCTTGACAATAATTTGTTTATCTTTTGTAGCTTTAATTGCCCTGGATAGCTCTTTCAATTTTTTTAGTGTTTTATCAGGGTTTTTCCATAATTTAAGTTCCTTTTCAAGCCCAAGCTCCGTTAACATTACGGCGTCTATTTTATCTGTCTTTGACTTCATATCCCTTGTTCTTGAAAAGGCCTTAGCTTTATTAGGGAGAATTACAGAAACAGACACATTCCGGCTGCTTAGAAAATACAACAGGTTTTCATGATATATTCCTGTTGCTTCGCATACAAAAATAACTGGCATCTTTTTTTCATCTGTTTTGGTCTTAGACCAACTGAGTAGCTTGATATATCCTTCTTTATTGTTGTTGAATTTTTTGGTCTTTGAAAACACCCTTTTGTTATCAGCATCATAGGTGCCGCAACAACTGAAAAATGTGTCTTTTGATACATCTATACCGATAATTTGTTTTGTTAAATTCATAAAACTTATCTAAATTTGATTGCGAAATATGTTAAAGGCAATGCTTCTTTATAGTCTTCTCTCGTACGATTATGCAGGATCTTTATAACATATAAAGTCCTTAAGTACTGTTCAGATTTTAAGAAGCAGACAGAAGGAAGAACGATTTCTCTACGGCGGTATCATAAATGTGTTTTTATGTACCTAGGGGGGAGCTGTTCTTTCCTTCTGTTGCCATTAACCAGCCAATCTAATAATCTTTTATATATTTATCAAACATACAAGAGGGGTGGACCAGATTTATCGAGGCGGGGTGAGGTAGTCGTCATTTACCACTGACCACTCACAACTCCTGCTGTTTGTCACTCCCATTTTTCTGTTGAAAAGTCAATCGAAAGCAAGTATTTTTATGATGAACAGGAATTATTTTTAGTCAAAATTACCATTAAAAATATGAAAAAGATTTTAATACTATCAATCCTTTTAATATCATTTCAAATCTCGAGCT
>NZ_FUYK01000013.1 GCF_900167955.1 Candidatus Nitrosotalea bavarica
AATAATTTACCAAACCCTAAAAAATGAGAGTATTGAATTCTTATTGTGAACAAAACTGTTGTTGTATTACTTTTTACCATGATTATGGTATTTTCCATTATTCCGTCTGGATATTCTCAAACTAAATCTGGTGCTACACTTGAAAATGGTATGTGGGACACAAAAGTTGGAAAACAAGTACAGATAACAACCGATGTTGCTAATGGTCTAGACAGGTCTCAACCCTTTGCGTATATAGTCCAAGTGCAAAACCAAGACGGTGTAGTGTATTCTTTATCCTGGATTACCGGAACGCTTGATGCAGGACAATCACTTAGTCCCTCTCAGTCATGGATGCCTACCACTCCTGGTACATATACTGCACAGATCTATGTGTGGACAAGTGTAAATAATCCAGATGCATTGTCTCCCACACTTACAATGAAGATTGTAGTATCGTAAATTAGTATCAGTTATAATTTAGAAATTTTTAAGCATATTGTGGACAGGGCAAGAAAGATCTCAACTTACCTTATAATTGCAGTGGCGTTTGGTTTTAGCATATATTTTTTTATTTCGCCCTTTCTTGGTTCTCAAGATCAAAGTCTAATGCCGGGTTTAAACCAGAGTCCTGATTCTGTTTCTACGCTAACCAGTGACGTAGATACATGTGTAACAAATCCGACTTCTGATTGTGACCAAGAAATGTTGCAGATAGTAAACTTCTGTAAAGACAATAAAGATCAGCATGTTCCGGTCTGTACTGATGCAAGGGTACCACAATATGTTGACCAGCGTGGTCTTGAACGTCCTACTATTAACACTGGGAGATAATTTTTTTTATTTTTGAGCTTCTTGCATGAATCTTTCCATGTTCTGCTTTACTAGAGGAATTATTTTCTTTGTAATTATTTGATGGAAATCATCTGCATCAGGATCAAATGACAACAACAATACGTGTGCAAGTCTTCTGTTTTCATCTGCTATTGGTATTGTAGCTCTAATGATATTTGCATAATGTGAACTTGCATAGGATATTCTTCCAAGAAGGTATTCCCATCTTAGTCTAGTGTATTGCCTTGTGGCAGCAGTTATTGCGTACTGTGCCCTCTCTTCTGGTTTCATGATGGGGGTCAGACCAGTTCTCTCTGATACTCCTTCAAGTGTTCCATCTCCATCTGCAATTCCTGCAAATCTTATCTTTTGGTCTAGTGCAACTACGCTTTTACAGAAATCTTCAAAAAATGCCATTCATTAGAGGGATATCAGTTAAGCTATATTTGCTTTCTGGGGGGATTTCATTTTATACCGTATCTTGTTTTATGCTTGACGGTCTTGCTTTTTGAAAGATGAAATTACAAAGTAGCATAAATCCAATCCATAATCCAAGCATTAGAACAGGTGTATACTGGCCTATGCATTGATGACAGACAAATTTGTTTACAAAAAATACTATGACTCCTCCAACTAGGGCTCCAGTTATGTAATCTAGAAATCTCCACCAGAAATATTTCATTTGTTATCTGTAATTTACATAAAATATAAGATTGATTTTTTACGTTAGGAAAAGTGTTTTTTGATGTTTTCTACTTCTATCTTTATCCATTCGCAAAATATCTTCCAAATAGTACTAGATGTAGTAGCATACTGAAAGAAAGTGAACATTACTGCAGTAGAATCATCAGGAAGAGAAATTATTCTAAGATATGCTGGTGTCATATTGTCTTCAGTAGAACCGGCATAGATGTCAATAAGGCCTGCTTTTTCGTTTGTGTCTAGTCGTATGAATACTTCACCAATTGGTGTTACTGCCTTGTATTTACCATCTGCTAAAATTATCTTTTTAACAAACTTTGTACTCCATTTTGGAAGATTTTCAATGTTTGATAAAAATGCAAATACTTTATTTTTTGATACAGTCACTACACAAGTCTCCGTAACAGAGTTCAATGTTTTTTGTCACGATGTCTATTACTTAAACGGTGTTTTACGGATAACCAAAGAACAAACTCATAAATTAATCAGTTGTTTGATTGCAATACTATGTCTTTAAAACCAAAGAGTGTTGAAGAGTCAAAAACTGAGATGACTGTAAGGATGTTTCCTTCTGATGCAAATCCTGCAGGTAATGTCTTTGGTGGAGAAATTCTAAAACAAATTGACTTGATATCTGGACTTGTCGCTCAAAGACACTGTAAGAAAAATGCAGTAACGGCATCAATTGATAGAGTAAACTTTCTCAAACCTGTTATGGTTGGAAACGCAATCATACTCAATGCTAGACTAAACTACGTATCTCATTCCTCAATGGAGATTGAAGTCAAAGTTGAAGCAGAAAATTTGATGACAGGAAATAGGATCCTAACAAATACTGCTTTTGTTACTTCTGTTGCATTGGACGACTTTGGAAAGCCGACTCTAGTTCCTTCACTTATACTTGTAACAGAGGATGATAAGAAACGATTTGCAGAAGGAGAACAGAGAATGTTGCAGAGAAAAAGAGAAAGAAAGAAAGACTAATTGGCATTTTTTCTAGTTATTTATAATTTGATGACTAATTCATTTTGAAATGGACGAGTATTTTTAGCGTTTCTTAATAATTTCATATTACTGAGTGTGATATTATGTATGATACCTAAAAACTCACGTCGTTATTTCTAATATCTCATCTAATTTTTAGATTAGGGTATCTTCTGAGTGGTTTATTCAAAATGAAAACACATGCACATATGAAGCACTTTCACGTATGGAGTGTAATCAACTTGAAAGGGGACTCGGATCTTAAATCGGGGTCTGACCGACCCCTTTAATTTACAGAAAATAATATTATGCTGATTCTAAAAAACTGGAATTAGTTTTCGGATTCATTAAATTTCTCATCTTGTTCGTAACCCATTGCTAATTCTGCTTGATGTAGTTCTTCTTTTGCTTGTTCATGCTCCATCTGTTTTATCTCTTCTTCTGTTTTATCTTCAATTTTTATTTTCTTTTTCTTTGATTTCATCAAAGTCATTATTGTACAAGATTAATATTAAAATGATCTAGATTATCAATTTTGAGAAGTGTTTTGAAGTCTTCTTGATTTACATGACTACTAAAATACATGTCTCATACAGTTAAAATATGAAAAATCTAACACCTCTATGTTTGAAATTGTTTTCATTGTAAAACTCTGAGATCTTTGGTGTTTTCTAATGAATTTTGAAAAGATTGTAGACAGATCTGATTCTCAAAGTGATATTCTCTTGATTGCTGTGGGTGATTGGATATTTTTTACCAAAAAATGATTTTGATGATAATTAGTAATTTATCTGAAAATGTATTCTCGAATATCTTTGATTCTAATACATGCAGTCAAATGTGCCTGGAGGGGGATTTTTTATTCTATTCTGGAATTCCTGGGCTGGATATTTCTTATCTACTGTATATGGTATGAATCCAAAAATTGGTGCATCTATTGAAGTTGTTATTGTAGCTTTGGTTGGATCAAACGTAGCATTTTGATTTCCAATTTTGGTTACTGCTTCTTTATTTATTGCAAATATTCCATCCAATATGGCTGCAGATTTTGGTGATAATGTAGATCCTGCAATGGTAGCTTTTTCGATCTCATCTGTATTATAAAATGCAGTTATTTCATACTTGGTAAATGTGGCTGGAAAATATGCCGGATTGCATACATCTGATTTTATTGCAAGCTGGGTTTCAGAAATTACTGTCTGCTGGCCATGATGAGGACGAAATTGTAAGTTATTTACTGCGTATACGTCTAGTCCGATATATGCGACAAGTATTATCGCAACTACTATGCCAACTGATGCATATTTTTTGATTGGGGCTCTCTTCACATCTTCTCTCTCAGAGACTTCTGGATTAGGAATTTCTGAATTTAATTCAGGAATGATATTATCAGCAACATTCATTGGTTTTACAGTATCACCGCTCATGTTGTCAGAATTTGAAATTGGATTGGATGGAGATTGACTCTGTACAAGACTCTCGATGTATTTATGATCCTCAAAAGAAATCGATTCACCATTTTTAATTGTAGTCAGAATATCTTGCAGCCTTCCAACATCTCCCCTCTCAGATTTTATTAGTTCTTCAATTGAACGGATTAAATCTTCTGACATTCCTTTGTAGCAAGCTATTCTTAATTTAAAGCAAGTGGATGCTAAATCACTCTTTGCTGATGTGTATGTTTGTACCGGATACATAACAGCATAATCGTATATTCTAATACATGTGATTTGAATAAAGTTGATACAACTGAATAAAACTAAAAATCTTGATGAGTATAGATCTAACATGACCGAAAAAGCATTTAGGATGAAAATTATTTTATTCCATAGTCTTAGAATGAGAAATTAGCTATAGCTACTGCGAAATAACCCTAGTATTTGTCGCAAATTACTAATTAATCAAATTTGACATAATATACCCAATTGCAAGATGAGATGTTTGACAAATGCAAATTAGATGTCTGTACTAGGGGACCTCTTATAACGGACAATGATGCGGGTGAAATTCTCTGTTCAAGCTGCGGTCAAGTTTTGATAGAAAAAATAGATAGTGTAGGACCTGAATTACGCTCGTTTGATCTTGAACAATTTAACGATAAAAGTAGAACCGGAGCTAAATCAAGTCTTGCTATACATGATATGGGTCTTGCAACCACCATAGGAAGTCAAGACAAAGATGCTTCTGGTAATTCACTATCTGGGTACATGAAAAATACATTTAACAGACTTAGAATCTGGGATAGTAGAAGTAAATCAAAAGGAAACGATTCCAATCTACGGAAAGCATTTGTGTTACTTGATACAATGAAATCACAACTTTCGCTTCCAGATAATGTAATTGAAGAAACTGCATATATCTACAGAAAGGCAGCTGCTCTAAAACTAACTCGCGGAAGGGGGATTTCTTCAATACTTTATGCGGCGTTATATGCTGCCTGTAGAAAGACTGCAACTCCCAGGACTTTACGAGATATTGCAAAAGCTGGAAATATTAGAAAAGGTGATCTTGCCACTGCATACCGAACGATGGTAAAAAGTCTGGATCTAAAGTTGGAACCTTATGATCCTGTAGAATTTGTAACTAAAATTTGTAGTATGATTAATGTCAGTGAAAGTACACGAAGAAATGCTTTGAATTTATTGTTGAAATCTGAAGATGCTGGATTTTCTATAGGAAAAAATCCGATGTCTTTAGTTGCAGCAGCGGTTTACTTGGCAACATGCACCACTAATGAGAAAAAAACACAAGTAGAGATTGCAAAGGTTTGCGGTGTAAGTAATGTTTCTGTAAGAAATCTGACTAAACTCTTTAAAGTAAAATTGGGTCTTGTAATAGAAGAATAATCTATTTGCTAATCTAACATCTTATTTTTATTTCCTGAGCAATTTCTAGAAATTTTTGCATCTGGTGATAGAATTGAATTCCTTTTTCGGTAATTATAAAAGAACGACTTTTCTTATCTATTCTGGATTCCATAAGTCCAAAATCAAGTAATTTTTGACATTTTTCCATTGCGGTATAATGTGATAGGTTTGCTCTTCTTGCAATTGACGATATTATTGTACCCTGAATGCCACAATCCATTGTTACTTGTAGTATCTCTGAGACTATTCCTAACTCTGATCGGTATTGTTGTTTCATACTAATTGCCATTTCTTTTTTCTCCTCTCATTGTTTTCATATCTAGTGTATAGGATAAGGTCTATATAATCATTAGCTTCCTAATGATTAGGAGACAAATGAAAAAGTTTGATTATGAAAATAGTATAGGCTTTGTAGTTTACTCTGCGTCCAAAACTTTTCAAAAGGCATTTGATCTTGAACTGCGTAATAAAATAGGAATAACAATAACCCAATCAAAAGTCATATTTGCTCTCTACCTACATTCTGGTCTTACTCAAAGAGAACTTGCTGATAAGATAGGAATTGAAAGTCCTACGCTTGTGCCAATAATTGACAAAATGGAAGAGGATGGGTATGTAGAAAGAAAGTTAGACTCTCAAGATAGGAGAATAAAAAGAGTCTATACTACCTCCAAGACAGATTCACTATGGGATTCTATTATGGAATCTGCTACACAAATTAAGAAAATTTCAACAAAAGAGGTTTCAGAACAAGAAATAAAATCAGCGCTTGGGATCATAAAAAAGATAACGGGAAACTTGTCAACATATCTTGGAGATTCTGAAATTACAGAACTCTAAAAGATGATGGATTGAAAAAAGAGTACAAGTTAACACTCATGGCTAAACCCTATTTACCTGCAAATGTATCTAGAAAGGGATGGCTGTACTCAAATCAATTGGACGAGTTTTGGTATTAATTGTTAGTGGAATTGCAATAGTGGTAGTTGGGGGATTTATGATGGGTGCAGTAGCCAAGTTATATCTACCAGGACGTAAAAAGGATGGACATGAACCTCCAGAGAGATTGTATGAGCGTAAAAAAACAGATTAATATAAAACTGATAAGTTTTGAATTCTGAAAATGTCTCAAACCAGTTCAAGTAATTCACAAATTTCTAAGTTACAATCTGTGACATATTTCACTCCTGCCCGTTCTATTGCAGAAGCTAACACTATCTTATCAAAGGTAGAAGAAATTGTTGAAAAATACACTACATCCTTAATGCATTGGAAAAAAGAAAATGATACTATTCAGCATGCATCTGACTCACTTTGGGATTTGGCAAGAGTTGAGGCAATGAAATCTAACTGTACTAACACTTGGGATTCTGCATGGAATTATGCTTGGAAAGAAGCAAGCCAATCTGCCAGAAATAATTATGGTTGGTATGGTAGTGAATTTCTCTCTGGTGAAACTGTAAGGGATGTGGCAAGAGATGCTGCAAAATATGCTGCAAGATATGCAGCATTTGAATCAGTCAAAGAAAAACTTGGCGGAATTAATCCTTTTGAATATGTTATTGAATTGTACTCAATGGGCCTTCGACCAACATATTTTAGAAAAATAGATGAACAAGAAAAATTTGTAGTAGATTTTCCACTAAAAGTAGATGGTAAAAATGTAATTGGCTGCTATGTGCATGGTGACAAGGAGATTTCATTTACACATCAATGGATTGATTATTGCGCAAATCTTAAACCGACAAATAATCCTGAATCCAATAGATCATTTACATTATAGATACACATCTCTTAAGTATCATAATTATTTTATAAAATCATCATGTGTGAAATGATTGATGACATAGAAATCGAACATCTTAGAATGGTACTAGCTAGGGCAAGAAGAACGATGCAAGAAACAATAAAGGAAGAGCCCTTGGCTTCTATTGCCTAATGATTCCACTCGTTAGAAATATCATTCCAAAGGAAACGATAAGGCTTGGCGTCTTCTGAAATCTCTTCCCTAACTCTATGTTCTATGGAAAAATACATGTTTTCAAGTGCGTCAACTCCACCATCAGCAAATAACTCTCGGCCTATCTCCTTAATTCTATCTTCTTTGATGGAATAATCTGAAGCACTAGAGTTTTGAATACAATATGTTATGAGATCGTATAATTCTTCTTCAAGATATGCATCCAATTCGATCTTGAAATTACATTTATGGTATAAAAGTTCTCAATTATTTTGTATTATGGGATTTTTTACTCCTTTTGTTCCTTGTCAGATCTAGTAAGTAAATGTCATGTGTATCAAAGATTCCAAAGGTATAACAAGACATGCCTTCCATGTATATGTATAGCCCAAAATTCTATTCAATTAAAAATATTGGAAGCGTATACTCGTGATGTAGGTCGAGGTGTAACACGTATTGATTATGAATCAATGGATGCTCTTGGTGCATCAACTGGTGATATTTTAGAAATTACTGGAAAACGAAGATCTGTTGCGAGATGTCTTCCACTATATCCATCTGATGAAGGGAAAGGAATTATCCGAGTTGATGGTCTTGGCAGGAACAACACAGGTATTGGAATTGGTGATACTGTAACTGTACGGAAAATAAAAACTGTTCCTGCAGAAAAAGTCATAGTTGCACCGCTTGATTCTATACCTCCAATTGACGAAAGATATCTTACTGACTCTCTAGAAAATATTCCGCTTGTAAAAGGTGATAATATAATGGTGCCATACTTTGGTGGCAGGTTGACATTTCAGGTAATTGGAATTACTCCAGCTACTGACGCAGTACTTGTAACGCCAAAGACAGAATTTCATATTGCTGAAAAAGGAGAGAGTCTACGTGGAGTACCACAGGTATCATATGAAGACATTGGCGGAATGTCTGATGAAATAAGAAAAGTACGAGAAATGATTGAACTTCCAATGCGACATCCAGAAATATTTGAGAAACTAGGTGTTGAAGCTCCAAAAGGTGTCTTACTGTATGGAGTGCCAGGAACTGGCAAGACACTGTTAGCAAAAGCAGTTGCAAATGAGACTAATGCGCACTTTATCAGTATATCAGGTCCTGAGATAATGAGCAAATTCTATGGTGAAAGTGAGGCAAGACTACGTGAGATATTCAAGGAGGCAAAAGAAAAAGCACCTTCAATTATTTTCATAGATGAAATTGATTCTATTGCACCAAAACGAGAAGAGGTAACAGGAGAAGTTGAGAGAAGAGTAGTATCACAAATGTTATCCCTCATGGACGGTCTTGAAGGAAGAGGTAAAGTAATTGTTATTGCTGCAACAAATAGGCCAAATGCACTAGATCCAGCTCTAAGAAGGCCTGGAAGATTTGATAGGGAAATTGAGATCAAAGTGCCTGATAAAAAGGGAAGACTAGAGATTTTATTGATTCATACTAGAAACATGCCTCTAACTGAAGATGTAAACTTGGAAAAAATTTCAGGCTCAAGTCATGGATATGTAGGAGCTGATTTGGAGTATTTATGCAAAGAAGCTGCAATGAAATGCCTACGACGATTATTGCCCGAAATCAATTTATCTGACGAAAAAATTCCCCCAGAAACTTTGGATAAACTTATTGTAAATGCTGATGACTATCAACTTGCATTCCGGGATGTAACTCCTGCTGGAATGCGTGAGGTGTATATTGAAACTCCTGATGTACAGTGGAGCCAAATTGGTGGACTTGAGAATGTAAAACGAGAACTTCAGGAAGCTGTAGAATGGCCAATGAAATATCCTAATCTTTACTCTCAGCTTGGATATAGAATGCCACGAGGTATTTTGCTACATGGGCCAAGTGGAACTGGCAAAACACTTTTGGCAAAAGCCGTAGCAACAGAGAGTGAGGCAAATTTCATCTCAGTAAAAGGTCCTGAATTACTATCTAAATGGATAGGTGAATCAGAGCGTGGAATTCGAGAAATATTTAGAAGAGCAAGACAGTCTTCACCATGTGTCATATTCTTTGATGAAGTTGATTCTATTGCTCCGATTAGAGGAATGGGAGAGAGTGCAACTACAGAAAAAGTTGTCAGTCAATTACTAACAGAGATGGACGGAATCACTTCTTTGAATGGTGTAGTGGTAATAGCTGCAACTAATAGAGCTGACATGATTGATCCAGCACTAATCAGACCTGGTAGATTTGATAAAATCATTGTAGTTCCAATTCCAGATAAGGAAGGCAGACTCAAAATATTGGAGATTAGTTCACGTGATATTCCAATTGAAAAGGAGATGGGAACTCCAACTGGACTAAACCCCGATTATGTTGATTTGACAAAGATTGCAGAGATGACTGATGGTATGAGCGGAGCAGATGTTGCAGCAATTGCAAATACTGCTGCCTCTATCGTATTACATAACTTTGTTGAAAAATATCCTGATCCAAAAGAGGCAGAAAAACAAGTTGAAATGGCAAAGGTAAAGATGAAAGACTTTGAGGAAGCGGTAAAGAAGGTCAAGATCCAAAAGGATCTTAAAGTTGGGCAAAAGGTAGCTATATCACACTTTAGATAATTTTTTTAGAAATTATAATTTCTCAACGTTTATTGTACCTGATGACGTTACCTTGCAATTTATGGTTCCATCCTGATTTCTTACATTGTTCTTAGAATGAACTGGATACAGATTTGTTATGTCATCTGAATCCAGGTCGCGATTTATTTTGTCTATATGCCATCCAAATGGAGAGTTGACATTTTCATATTCCGTTCTTTCAATCCATGCACCACAATTATCTTTTCTAAAATTATTAGGAATGTTGTATTCATCAATCTGACCTTTTTGCCACACCTTTAGGATTACATCTTCAGCATAGGACATCTTGTTAATTTTATGGGTAGCTGACAAATTTTTTAGAGTAATTCTTCAAGCCAATTCGGACCTTGTTTTTTTGTCCGGAACTTGAATATCCAAGAGTTCTCGTAATCCCTTGTATCTATTTCGTATGGTTACTTCTGTTACCCCTGCTGCAATTGCAATTACCTTTTGAGTTGTACTGTCTCCATGTATTGCACAAGATAGATACAATGCTGCAGCGGCAAGGCCCATTGGATCCTTTCCTGCCGAAATCTCTTTTTCATTTGCTTGTTCTAAAATCTTAAGTGCCTCTCGTTTTACTTTCTCACTAAGACCTGATTCACTTGCAATTCTTGACATGCATTTTATTGGATCAAGTACTGGCATAGTCATGTCCAGCTCTTGTAATAATAATCTGTAACATCTTGAGACATCTTTCTTTTTCACATTGATTCTTCTTGCAACTTCGTTTAATGTTCTAGGTGTGCCGGTTTCTCTGCATGATAAATATAATGCAGCTGCAATTAATCCTGGAATTGATCTACCTTTTGCTAATCCTTTTTCTAATGCCTTTCTATAGATGTATGCAGTCTTTTCAACTACTGCATCTGATAGAGCAAGTTTGTCTTTTAGTCTACTAAGTTCACTGAATGCTTGTCTACAATTTCTTTCAGTTGCCTCATGTACTTGGCTTCTACTATCCCATGTTCTAAGACGTGTGATTGTATTTTTCATTGATGCTGACAATGGTTTCCCAGTCGAGTCCTTATTTGCCTGTCCGATTACTGTTGCAAGTCCCATGTCATGCATTGCAAGGGATGTTGGAACACCAGTTCTTGCCCTATCTTCGAACTGTTCTTTTGAAAATGATTGTCTCTCTGGACCCAAGTCGTTTACAATTTCATTTACTACAAATCCACACCCTCCACAGAATCGCTCACCTGTAGTACCGTCTGTTAACATCTTGGCTTTTCCACATCTACCACAGCGTGCGTCCAATTCAGAGCCTTGTACTACCATAAATAACACACCTGTCAAGCTGTTATCCCATAATAACCCAACTATTTTTCCAATAAATTCTTGGAAATCCTTCTATTTGTCTTGAAAATTTGAATTGAAACTAGGCATAAAGAAATTCTGATGGGACTAGCCATGTCTCTTGATAGTCTAGATTTTTATCTACTAGAAGTATCCCCAGTTTGTATTTTTTTGCCATATCTATAATAAAATCTGAAAGTGTACTTTTTTCTAAAATGGAAGGTAATTCCAAAATATCTGTAGCCAAGAGCACTCGAGTACTTGGCATCTCTTTTTTTACACTAAAGACATCTTTTTGAATTTCTAATATTGATTGTCTGGTAATTTCAGGTTGAATAAGAACAACAATGACTCTTTTTTCTTTTCTTGCCACTAGATCAAACCTATACTGAGGATCAAAATCTGAATAGGATGTATCATGTTTTACATGCCATTGCATATCCCTTAGATAATCTGCTACTATGTCTTGTATCATGCCAAGTTCAAGTAAATCTCTAGTTAATTCTACACTTTTGTGCGCCCTTAGTAATGATTTAAAATATTTGTCAATTATTTGTTTAGAATACTTTGATATTTTTTCTTTCATGAAAATTGAATTGAGAAGAGTCTTGTTCTCAGAATATTTACTAAATGGATATGGTTCTCTATCTTCCAACAAGATACCTACGAATATCTAGTAAATAATCGCTCGCAGCCCATTCTACTTCTATTTTTGACAAAAAGACAGAATGAGTCAAGTCTGAGAGATAAGATATTAATCATAAAAGATCATATGATAAGTATGGATTTTATACAAAAGAGTGAGCCTGATGTTTCAAAACCTCTCTTAATTGCAGCCATGCAAGATATGGGCGATGTAGGAAGTATTGTGATTGATTTTATCAATTCAAATCTAAATACATCGATATTTCGTGAAGTACAACCATCATACCCTGCATATGTCATTGATAACGGAGGATACATTGACATTCCAGAAGAAAAATGGGACTATAGATATGCAAAAGATATCATTGTATTTGGAGGAGGTTCTGGTCAACCATCCTCTACGGAAGAGCTCAACGTATTATGTCAAGATGTCATAAATGTGGCAAAAAAACATTCTACAAGATTCATCTACACATTAGGTGGTTTTCATACTCAAAAACCAATTGATGGCGAACCCAAAACATTTGTCACTACTACATCTAAAGATCTAACAGAACAAGTACGAAAACTTGGGATACTGACAACTCCTGAATCTTCTATTATTACAGGATTTAATGGATTGATACTTGGATTTGCAAAGATGAATGGAATACAGGGAATTGGTTTGTATGCTGAATTGAATGAACCAAAACTTCCACAGTATCGTTCTGCAAAGAGTATACTTAAGACACTTGAAAAGATGACTTATCGAAAGTTTGGTGATACATCTGATCTTGATTCCATGGCTCAAGATATAGAATCACGCACTCGTGGAAAACGCTTTGATCCTGATCAAAGTTATTCTACTTGATTAAATAAAAGAAACTTTTTCCAATTGATTATATTTTATAGGTGAATTGGTCTGAATCTTGTAATGGTCACTATTGCTATAATTCCTATTGCTAATGCAATGGCAGCTATTGGTCCAAACTCTGGCACCACGGTAGTTCCGACAATGGATATGTTCTCAGTAAGAGGAGTGATTGGTATTGATATTGCTGTATCTCCAGTTTCATTTGTTATGGAGTAATTCGTAATTATGTTATTGTCTACAAAGACTCCGATAAATGGACCGCTAATTAGTCCAGTTGGTAGTTTCAGAATCAAAGTGCTATTTGTATCAGTTTTTCCAACCAAGTTGAAACTTATGGACTTGTCTTTTGTACTAACTGATGGGCTTATGATGTCCTTTACTGATGAATACTGTATGCTGTATGTTGTCAATCCATCCCCTGCATCTTTTCCAAAAAATGGACTGGTCTTGAAATTTTCAGCAAAGGAGGACGATACTGCCATCGGGGCAAGTAAAATTGTAATTACTGCAACGATGATTATCTTATACACAACTGGAATCTCTTTATTTGATTAGTTAATGAGCTTGGCTAATTATTTTAACGAAACTGCGAATCTCTTTGAAGCTTCAAGCAGGTCCTTAATGTCTGATTCTGAATGTACGTAGGATATTGCCCCAAGCTTACCTGGAAGGAAGAATATCTTCTCTTTGGCAATCAATTCGAAATGGTATTTTTTTAGGATATCTATGTTGCACTTTGATGCTT
This sequence comes from Candidatus Nitrosotalea bavarica, assembly GCF_900167955.1. Lineage (GTDB taxonomy): Archaea > Thermoproteota > Nitrososphaeria > Nitrososphaerales > Nitrosopumilaceae > Nitrosotalea > Nitrosotalea bavarica. Next base: position 13,472 of record NZ_FUYK01000013.1, read on the forward strand.
CTTCTGCATTTGTAATCTGTGTTATACCGTTTGCCAAAAAATGTGGCATAAATAATGATCCCATTCCTGTGATTATTGCCTTGTCTTGTAATATTTTTGATAATCCTTTTCGTGTTTCTTCTCCCAGTCTCCCAATTTTTTTATAGACTGGAACAGAGTTTTTCTTTAAAAATTTTAACATTGCCTTTCCTGACGTCATAGTCATAGGATTGGCAGAAAATGTTCCTCCTCCAATATATGATCTATCGATTCTTTTATTTGAGTTAGCATCGGTAATTTTCATCACTTCCTCTTTTCCACAAATCACTCCGATTGGAAATCCGCCGCCAACAATTTTTCCTAATGTTACAATATCTGGGTCAAGATTCATTGTTTTGTAAAGACAACCAAATCTGAATCTAAAGCCTGTAACAATCTCATCTAAAATAAAAAGTGCGTTATTACTATGAGTGAATTCTTGAATTCCTGTAAGATATTCTTTTGTTGCGGGAATGCAACCTGCACCGCCAAGCAATGGTTCTATTATTATGCCGGCTAGATTGTTTTTTACAGATTCTAAAATTGAGATTGATTTTTCTAGATTGTTATACGGAATGGAAATTATGTGTTCTTCATCTATTAATCCTGCGCTCTCTGATTGATCAAATGGATAGTTGACTGATTTTAGTAAATCGGTTGTATATCCATGCCACCCACCTTCAATTTTTGCAATTATTTTTTTTCCAGTTTTCGCTCTTGCAATTCTTGTTGTATACATTGTAGCTTCAGTTCCAGTAGAAACATATCGAATCTTTTCAGCAACTGGAACTGCTTTTTGTATTATCTCTGAAAATTCTACCGTATTTTCGTTTACGGTTCCATGCATCCAACAATGTTGAATTTGTTTTCTAACCTTGTCTGCGACCTTTGGTACGGCATGACCTAAAATGAGGCTCCAATGACCCATCCAATAATCTGTGTATTTGTTACCGTCTACATCTATCAGATACTTGCCTTTTGCAGACTTTGTGACAAACGGATATGGCTCGAAAAATCTTATGTTGTGACTAACACCGTTGACATGAAGTTTTTTTGATCTCTCAAATATCTTGGCGGATTTCTTGGTATTTTTCTTATATGTATCTAAAGTAGAAGACAACTGCATGCAATTGCCAGTCTGTTTAATATTAGTGATCGGATAATAATTATAAAAAAAGCAGGTTTTGGGCATGGTTTATATTATTTCTCTTTGATCCCCTTTTTGCATACGTAACAGCAAGGCGGCGCTTGTGATGATGTTTGGTAGTATACCAGTTTGTGATTCACAGGCCTCCAGTTACGCATACAATATGTGGGTTTGATCAAAAGATCTTATCCGAAGTTTGAAGAAAGTGTGTGCAATCCACCAATTTCCAATAAATATTACGTCTTACTTCGACGCGTACTGAAATATGTACGAACAAAACGAATCCGGTTGATCCTGCCGGACCTGACTGCTATCGGATTGGTACTAAGCCATGCGAGTCATTGTAGCAATACAAGGCGGACGGCTCAGTAACACGTAGTCAACCTAACTCGTGGACGTGGATAACCTCGGGAAACTGAGAATAAACCACGATAGATCATAGTGCCTGGAATGGCTTATGGTCCAAACAGTTTACTGCCATGGGATGGGACTGCGGCCTATCAGCTTGTTGGTGAGGTAATGGCCCACCAAGGCGATTACAGGTACGGGCTCTGAGAGGAGAAGCCCGGAGATGGGTACTGAGACACGGACCCAGGCCCTATGGGGCGCAGCAGGCGAGAAACCTTAGCAATGTGCGAAAGCACGACTGGGTCAGTCCGAGTGATTCCTGATAAAGGAGTCTTTTGCCTGTCCTAAAAGCACAGGTGAATAAGGGGTGGGCAAGTCTGGTGTCAGCCGCCGCGGTAATACCAGCACCTCGAGTGGTCAGGACGTTTATTGGGCCTAAAGCATCCGTAGCCGGCTCTGCAAGTCTTCGGTTAAATCCACCTGCTCAACAGATGGGCCGCTGGAGATACTACAGAGCTAGGGAGTGGGAGAGGCAGACGGTATTCAGTGGGTAGGGGTAAAATCCTCTGATCCATTGAGGACCACCAGTGGCGAAGGCGGTCTGCCAGAACACGTTCGACGGTGAGGGATGAAAGCTGGGGGAGCAAACCGGATTAGATACCCGGGTAGTCCCAGCTGTAAACGATGCAAACTCGGTGATGCATTGGCTTATGGCCAATGCAGTGCCGCAGGGAAGCCGTTAAGTTTGCCGCCTGGGAAGTACGGACGCAAGTCTGAAACTTAAAGGAATTGGCGGGGGAGCACCACAAGGGGTGAAGCCTGCGGTTCAATTGGAGTCAACGCCAGGAATCTTACCCGGGGAGACAGCAGAATGAAGGTCAAGCTGAAGACTTTACCAGACAAGCTGAGAGGAGGTGCATGGCCGTCGCCAGCTCGTGCCGTGAGGTGTCCTGTTAAGTCAGGTAACGAGCGAGATCCCTGCCCTTAGTTGCTGCAGTTACTCTCAGGAGTAGCTGGGCTAACTAAGGGGACCGCCACTGCTGAAGTGGAGGAAGGAGGGGGCCACGGCAGGTCAGTATGCCCCGAAACCCTGGGGCTACACGCGGGCTGCAATGATAGAGACAACGGGTTCCGAACTCGAAAGAGGGAGGCAATCCTTAAACTCTATCTCAGTTATGATTGAGGGCTGCAACTCGCCCTCATGAATATGGAATCCCTAGTAACCGCGCGTCATAACCGCGCAGTGAATACGTCCCTGCTCCTTGCACACACCGCCCGTCGCTTCATTGAAGTTGGGTTTGTGCGAGGTGACGCCTAATTGACGTCATCGAACACGAGTTTAGCAACAAGGGAGAAGTCGTAACAAGGTGACCGTAGGGGAACCTGCGGTCGGATCACCTCCTTAAACATAATTGGGTTGTGTGGGTTGCCCACACTTTCTTCAACAAAAAAGATGCAACTGGACAAGAAATTGTTCGGTGAAGGACGTAGCTGGTACCCGTAACCTGGGACTAGCGATGATCGTCGTGTATAGTCGTGTAATATTATGACTGAATATGCTGATGTGCCGACGCCAATAGAGGGATGGCTTGGCTTGAGAAGAGATGAAGGACGTGGCAAGCTGCGATAAGCTTAGGGTAGGTGCAGGCGACCTGTGATCCTGAGATGTCCGAATAGGAATCCAATGCGTTAAGCATACTCAATTACAATGGTAGTTGAGATCGAACCGTGGGAAGTGAAGCATCTGAGTACCACGTGGAAAAGAAATCAACAGAGATTTCCCAAGTAGCGGCGAGCGAAAAGGAAACAGCCCAAACTGAATCTGCCATGGTAACATGGTAGAGATGTGGTGTTGTTATGATATTACGATCCTCAAATCAGAGCTTAAGTGGCCTGGAAAGGCCTGGCGAAGAAGGTGAAACCCCCGTGAGCGAAAGAAGAGAGGATCTTATCATAACGCGAGTAGTTGTCCTTGGTAGTGGGCAATGAATATAGGTGAAAGTAGCATCTAAGGCTAAATATTTCTCAAGACCGATAGCGGAGTAGTACCGTGAGGGAAAGCTGAAAAGTACCCCGGAAGGGGGGTGAAAAGTGCCTGAAATCTATTGGTTACAGACGTGCATGGCATGAAAGGAGTTTTTGTCAGATTGGAGGTTCTAGCAATAGGGCTGAAGGTCTGGCGTTCATAGCTCCAGTGTCATGCGTTCCGTCTAGAAACACGGGCCAGGGAGCTTACTGTTATGGCAAGCCTAAATCTATAAAGATGGAGGCGAAGGGAAACCAAGTTCCCGCAGTGAATAACGAGGGGAAGCGTGTGAAAGTGCGTAGAGTCATAGCGGCAAGGCTAGAAACCAGACGATCTATCCCTGAACAAGACGAAGTTGGGCGAAAGCCTGATGGAGGTCTGAAGCAGTTCTAACGTGCAATTTGTTTGTCTGATTTGGGGATAGGGGTCAAAAACCAATCTAGTCTGGTGATCGCTAGTTCCTAACGAAGTGTATCGCAGTACAGCCTTTATGGAGACAGCGTGTCCTGTAGAGCACCGATAGGGCATGTCGGGAGAGAAATCTTTCGCTGCCCATTCAAACTCCGAAGGGATGTGCGTCGTAGAAGTAAAGAGACGGATTTACGTGGCGTAAGGCTCGTAATCAAGAGGGGGACAACCCAGACTGAAGTTAAGGTCCCCAAGTTTTTGCTAAGTGTCAAACTGAAGGGCGTATTTAAGCCAAGACAGCAGGGAGGTAAGCTCAGAAGCAGCTATCCTTTAAAAAGTGCGTAACAGCTTACCTGCCGAGCTTGGATGCCCCAAAAATGGACGGGGCTAAAGCAAAGCACCGATACTTCAGATTGTTATCATATGATAACACATGGTAGTTAGGCGTAGGGATTGGGTCGAAGCAGGGCCGTGAGGTCCTGTGGACCGATTCCTATTGCAGATCCTGGCGGCAGTAACAGCATAGTGGAGTGAGAATCTCCACCATCGCAAGCGTAAGGGTTTCCCGGCAATGCGTCGTCAGCCGGGAGTTAGTCGATCCTAAGATCAACCTCAACAGAGTTGATCGAACGGGAAACTTGTTAATATTCAAGTACCTTATAGGTGCGTTATAATCTAGCATACGCTTTCGGATAGGGCTTACAGAACCATCGTTCTGTCTAAGCGTTCAAGAGTTGGGGAGTGTCGCAATGACGAGAACCAATTCGAGACGTTAATGGCTTGGCGTTAGCTGAGTTTGCTCGAGTCCAAGAGACCATGAAAAAATGTGTAGTGAGCGTCTTATAATGATCGTACCGAGATCCGACACAGGTGCGCTGGATGAGAAGTCTAAGATGTATCGGGTATACCGTAGGCGAGGGAACTCGGCAAAATAGTCCTGTACCTTTGGTATAAGGGATGCCTGCAGCGGTAATGTAGAATTGCCGTCGCAGGTCGCAGTGACAAGGGGGTCCCGACTGTTTAATAAAAACACAGGTGACTGCTAGTCCGAAAGGATGCGTATAGTCACTGAATCCTGGCCAGTGCAGGTACCTAAAACTTGGGTTCAACTGAGCTAAGGGCCTGTAAACGCCGGGAGTAACTCTGACTCTCTTAAGGTAGCCAAATGCCTTGTCGGGTAAGTTCCGACGTGCATGAATGGAACAACGAGGGCCCCGCTGTCCCCGCCTACAACCCGGTGAAGCCACATAAGCTGGACGAACAGTCCAGCATCTTCCATCGGGGAGAGAAGACCCCGTGGAGTTTTACTGCAGCTTGTGCTTGTGGTATGGTGGAATTTGCATAGAGTAACTGGTAGCCATGCTAACGCATTTTCGGGTGCGTTGGAAGCAAAAGTGTAACACCAGTCATTTTCCTTCGTACCTCTTACCTCATTAGTTTGAGGGACAGGTGCAGGTGGGCAGTTCGGCTGGGGCGGCACCCCTTCGAAAAGATATCGAAGGGGCCCAAAGTTCAGTTCAAACGGGTCAGAAATCCGTTGAAGAGGGCAAGGCCACAAACTGGACTGACTGGATCTCCAAACGCACGGGATTCAGAGAAGAAATTCGGGCCTAGCGATCCATGACGTCCCCACTATTGGGGGCTCGTGGTGACAGAAAAATTACCCCAGGGATAACAGGCTCGTCGCGGGCGAGAGCTCCTATCGACCCCGCGGTTTGGTACCTCGATGTCGGCTTTTCCCATCCTGGCCCTGCAGCAGGGGCCAAGGGTGAGGCTGCTCGCCTATTAAAGGGGAACATGAGCTGGGTTTAGACCGTCGTGAGACAGGTCGGACTCTGCCTGATGGAAGCGTGGATACTTGAGGGGAAGTTGCTCCGAGTACGAGAGGAACAGAGCAGCGTGGCCTCTGGTTTAACGGTTGTCTGATAAGGCAAGCCGTGCAGCTAAGCCATTTAGGCTAACTCCTGAAAGCATCTAAGGAGGAAACCTATCCCGAGAAAAGGTATCCGGTCGTAAGACGAAGGGTGGCAGCAGAAGACTGCTTTGATAGAACAGCAGTGTATGCCCCAAGGTTCGCCGAGGGGCGAGCTGGCTGTTACTAACAACCCAATACATCAGTCAGTCATAATACATAGAGACTATACACGACACAATCATACGTCATTTCTTTTTTCAATTTTTCATTCTAAAATTGTATTTAGTGTAAACTATAGAGCGATCACTTTTATCTGACGCGGTATGTAATATGTTAGAAAAATGAGCAGTATAGAACGTATCCAGATTCACTGTGATTGTGGTATCTGTGGGCATCATACAGAAAAAGAATGCATTGAAAAGGAATGCAAGTGTTGTCTTAACTTTCATGTAAGATCTGGACCAAAATCCAGTTCCCATGGAAAACGACTAAATTAGAATAAACAAAATTTTTGTATTTTATTTTTGTCTAGTGTATATGCTATATTGCAGATCTTGATAATTGCGATCAAGGATGTAATGGAAATTGCTTAAACACTAGTATGACTATCTACCATCTAGTGACACAAGGCAGAAAACACCACTGTTCAGAATGTCATCGTAATTTTGTATGTGATAGTCAACAATGCCTGCTTGAAATTGTTTATCCGTGCTGTAACTGTGATTATAATAATCAGCACATGGTCTCAGAATACGTTAGTGATCCTATTCAAGATACTATACTCTGTAAATGTAAAGAAAAGAAATGAAAAAACTACCTGCCAATAAAACTATTCATCTTGGTGGGTTTGACGGTATTCTTGTTGTAGACAGGGACAAAAAGAAAAAAACGAATCACTCGTATTGAATTCCTGACTTATATATGTGCCAAACACTGTCTAATCATGTTAAAAGAAATCATTGCAAAAATTAAATCTTGCACTTGTAACAAGTCATCGCATAATGACATAAATGCATTAAAAGAATCTGAAGAATCAAAGAAACAATAGGTTCTGAACTCTTTTTTATTTTACTAATATGATACAATTAAATCAAATACTGGGAAATTCAATGTTCTGATATGGGTATTAGAACTGTATCAGAATATGTGCAATTCTATCTGGGACTGAATATGCAAAATAGTATTAGCCTTTCAAGTTTTGTATATAATGAAAAACTAGTAATGACAAATAAACTGGAAAATAGTTCATTAAAAAAAGAACAGATTGTGCAAGGACTTAAAATTCTAGATGATCTCTTGACTGAAATACGAACTGTTGGAGAACGTACAGTTATAGAAAAATATACGAAATGAGTAATGGCTAAAATTTATTATGATCAGACCATCTCTGGCTAATTTATTGGGGAATCTTTAAGGTACGCAGGAAATCTACGACTGTATGAAACGTAGAACGCCTATTCTAGTGGTAGGTTGCTCTGAAAGGAAAAAATGGTAAAATGACTGAAGTTTTTTACGAAAAATGTGTTGAAGGTCATTGGTATGATCCGCGGATTAACAAAACAATCGATGTTTATGTTATTACATATGAAATGTCCCAAAAGCCAAGTCGAGAGAAAATACTCATACTGGAACTCTTGTCAGATTACAAAGGCGCTGGAGATTTTGATTATTTTGACGAGGAGAAAGTTGAATATGAAGAAGGCTTACCAGTGTATCCTCAGATACAGTTGGGGACAGCACATAGAAAGCAGATTAATGATATGTCATAAATCAAAAATAGATATTGCTAAATCTTTGATTGGATATGTGATATATTATGAATGAGAAAGAATTTGCAACTGAATCAATTAAATATTATTCTGAGCGACTCAAGAAATTGGATTTAATACTTGAAGATAAAAAACTCAATGAACACAAGAGGGTAGAATATCAAAGTGAAAAAGAATATTGTATAAAAAGAAAAAATTGGTATAAATTTACAAATTTGGAAAAATCAAATCCAAGATCCGTCTAAGATCTTTAATTGATGATTAATCTCTAGTAATCTTCAATTCAATCAATTCCATTAAATCGATAAGGCCAAAAATGCTCTCTATTGTCTCCCAGAATGATTATCCGTATCAGCGGAAAAGATTATTCTGATTTTTTAGTTGAATATGATTTAGAAAATCTTACTCCTGAAGAAAAAATCAGAGAGATAATAACTTGTTATGTTATTCTAAGAAGAAATAGGAGAAAACTTCCACAAAAGATCTTGAATCCTTTTCTAAATGCCTTTGAAAGATATACAGGATCTTAACACGGATTTTTCTGACATGCTAATGTAATCATTTTACTTGGACTTTTTGTATTTTTTGAAGCTTTGATGTGAGATGTTCTTTTTCTAATGAGAGTAATCGTATTTCATGTTTATCACGTATTTCTTTTAAAGGGAAATGTACCAGCATAAACTCATTAAAATCTTTTAGTCCGGAATCTTCTAGTTTTTTAAAAGCAATCTCTAATGCCTCAAGTGTATTATCAGTACCACAGTTGCTACATTCAGTATTTCTTAAAATTATAAATTTACAATCTCCGTTATAGCACTGTATCACATACTCATACTGCGTAAGAACTATAAAAATAACATCACCTGAATATCAAAACTGGACCTTTTAAAAGATGGATTCCTCAACAACGCTCAAATTAAAAAAAAGTGTCTCTATGATTATTTGAAAGTAATAAGCATAGAGTGAGCGATAATATTGTTTAGCCGATTAAGTTGGGCTAGGGTCTGTAATCGCTCGGGAGTAATCTCTGACACTTGTTTTTTGTGTATAACGTAATCAGTTTTAAAGATTAAATCCAAATTATTCTAGTGATGAATCAATTATAATTTAACACATTTTGGAGTATACCTCTAACTATGATAACTATGATTACTATGACGACTATGGCAAATAGATATTGCTAAATCATCGCTTGATGCAGAAAAGAACATGAACAAGAAAGACTCTATCACTAAATCTATTGCGATCTACAAAGAGAGGATCAATCAGGTGGATGAAAAACTAAAAGAACAGTATCTAAGTGATAGACAAAGAACTATGTTTGAATCTGAAAGAAAAATTGCCAATGAAGAACTAGTAAAAATAGAAACCGCAAAATAAATTTTTAATTTATTTTCTTATATTTATGAAATATTAGTTCTGAAAACTAGTTGTGAATTATTTTGATTTATTACAGATTGGTAATCTACCATGCTCAAATTGGAACGCCGTTAGTTGTTTTTCCTCTTCGGCCTCTGGGAATAATGTTTCATGATAACAAAATGAGACCGTGGATTTTATGCAAGGATCGTTCGAACTGAGTTGTTCCTTTAATCTTCCTTGTATGTTGTTACTTGCCCCAATGTATGTTGTTTCATGTTCTGAGCCCAGAAAATATACGCCTGATTTTACAGTAGATCTATCTACATTTTCTTTGTTAAATGGCATCCAATCAGAATATGACATGATTTGATATTCTATGTCTGACATTTAACAGATTGGGTCAGATGATTTGCAACAATTAGTTGATGCAAAAACTATTTTCATCAATAGAAATCATTAGTGCCCTTATTAGGGGTAAACACTAACTATCTGCCATGAATATTTATGATAAAAAATCAGTTCGTTGTTCACAGTGTGATAGGTTCATAGGGGAAATTGATGCTGATGCAGTTGTAGTTTTACCAAAATGCGGTAGATGTGCAAATCCAATGCCCGAAGGTGATGACAAGGTACAATACATAGTAAGCAAGTTTAACCCAAATCCTAAAAGTCTAATACCTATTGATTCTGTTACTTGATTTTTTAAAGAAACTTTGGTTTTTTCGCGTAGTGATTAATCAAAAATTTAAAATCTAATTTAGAACTTGCTGAAATGTTGCAAAGAGAATCTAAAACCTATTGTATGCAATAGTGATAATAACTAGAATAAAATAAGAGATCAAATGCCAATTTACTATTGTTTGGACTGTAAAAAAGTGATATTCAGTAAAGATCGTGATTATGGTCCCATCTGTCCTCCCTGCAAACAAAAAAGAAAACTAGAATCAAAATAATTTTTATTTCATTGCGAGCTGGTTAGTTACTCCAGTCCTTCTCCGACATAAAACATCAGGGATGTGCAAACTCACACTACTCCACGGTATTAGTAGTGCAATGTTAGATTAAAAGCCTCGTATGGTGATCTGTAGAATCTATGTTAATGCATTATTACATTTTGGACAAGTGGGAGTATCCGTACCAATTGATTGATTCTTTCTAGGTCTTGCCTGATATCCACACTTCATACATGATCCAGTTGTCTGCATGATGATTGTATTAATGATCTTGCTTAAATGAGTTCTATGATATAATGTGTATTTGACACATTTTTTGTTAAAACCACTTGTTTGTATCTTCTAAATACGGGATTTGTTTTTGATGTGTCATGGAATGTCCCAAATGTGGTTCTCCTATGGATAAATCTACAAATGAAACAAAAACTATCTACACCTGTTTTTGTTGTAATAATAAAACTGAATCCGAGTGAAACTAGTTAAATCAACGATTATGCATTATAGGATGATGAAATTTGATGATTTTTGGAATCTGATGGTGACAGAACTTGCAATGCCTAAACAATTTGCAACCCAGACCAAGCCATTTTCTGCTAAATATTCAGGAGGGAGAATAATGATTTCCACTAGTGATACGTTGTGGCCTATAGATAGATCAGTAATGAGGCAGATTTGGAACAAGGCTTTGTCTATGCACGAAAAGATGCGATTTATTCATACAAATTATTCCCATGAGAACATTAGGACGTCCTCGTATATTATTTCATTAATGAAGTATTTCATCGTAGATGAAATTAAAATGGAATGATTGTGATAAATATAATAGAGTAGGAATTCATGTTATTACATGGAAGAAAAAAAGAAGATGAAATCAAATACTGAAGAAGATTATAACAAAGCTTTGGTCTCGGATGATCCTACTGTTATTACAGAAGAAGAAAAAGAGCGATTGACAAGAGAAGCAATAAAGAAATTTAAATCATTATGATGAACATAGGCTGGGTAGTACCTGGTATAATTTTACTTGGAGCAATGACTTTCTGTGCAATCAGCTTGTACATCAAAAGAAGAAGAGAGCAAAATGTATCGCTCAATAAATCCGATGATCTTAATCTCTAATTATTTAGAATGAATATCACCACCTAGGTATTCTCCATTCTCGTCATAAACATAAAACACAGTTGCTACACTTGGATGGGCTGCATCTTTTGAAGCATTTTTCGTCATTTCTCTTGCTTTCTTGACTGCCTCTTCACGATTGTCAAGGTCTTCTACTATCCAGTGTGCTTCTCCAGGAATCTCAAACTTTTCTATTCCAATTATTCGAAATTTTCCTTTTGGAGGTTTAAGCTCAGGAAACTCTCTAAACATGAGATCTAATGTGTACTTATGTGATAAAAAGAAACTCTGATTTTTTATTACACATATTTATGCTTAATAGAATATGCGAATCACGAAAATAAGGGGTGTGCTAGCTCTGATGATTGTAGCTAGTTCTTTAATAATCTGACAAGAAAATATCCTCAAGAATATGATGGTAATTAAAGGCACTCAAACTGAACTAGAGAGAAAAAAGAGTCTCATTGATACATTGTATCATCATTCAGACCTATCAGTAGAATCCATATCTTATCAAGCAGACATGAGTATGACGCAGGTTCAGGCCATGATAGACAAGATACGAAAGAACGAAGCCTTGGAAGTTCTTGTCTCACATAGCAAAACCTCTGTAGAGAAAATAATGACCAGATCTGTTGTTAGTCTTGAATCTAGTAAGACGGTCTATGATGCATCTAAAATGATGGCAAAAAAAAGAGTAGGTTGTCTAGTTGTTACTTCCAAAGGTAAGCCTCTTGGTATTGTCACTAAAGGAGATATTGTAAAAGGAGTATCCCAATCCGATATTTCGTTTAAGAATAGAAATCTGGGAGAGTTTGCCACAAGACCTCTGATTTACGCGTCTTCTAGACAGACTATAGAGGAAGTAGCAGATCTGATGATAAAAAACAAAATTCGGAAACTTCCTGTGTTGCAACAAGGAAAAGTAGTTGGAATTGTAACTGCTACAGATCTTGCAATGTTTCTTTCACCTACTAGGAGACCTGGCCTGACTGAATCCATACTTCATGTCATTACTAGAGAAAAGTCTAGGAAAAAATAACATTAAATTCAATATATCTGATGAAACTGTGTGCAAAAAAGCATTTTTAGTCTTTTACTATCTTTTTTTTTAGTATTTTCTATTGTTCCAGCATTTGCACAAACAACAAATTCTACAGTTCAGGATTTTGTAACACTACAACAACAAAAAAACGAAAACAGTGGACCATTATCATATGCTGTTTTTTATATCACAGAAAGTGACAAATGCTCAGACGCTGAATATGCGAGCCTGAAATTCTATCAAGTAATAACACAAGAATATCTTGCTTTGTATAAAGTACAATCTGACCTTCAAGATTCGTTATGCATTCCAGAAAAGAGTTATCAACAATATTTTTCAGGATTGTCGACGTATACACTTCCAATAGTTGTATCAGATAATACAGTGGGTCAAAAACTAGTCCAGCAAGGATTCTATGGTATGTATGAAATAACTGGAACAGGTACACAAGCAATCTATGTGTGCTCATGTGATACGCAGATAGAGAGTTGGGCAGGTGCATGGGTTCTATCACATGAATTGTCTCACTTTGCACTACGATATTTTGGAGAGCCTGATACGATAGCAATCAACTGGGTTCATTATATACAAGCACTAGTGAATCAGTGTCAAAATGGAGACTTTTCAAAGGTCTGTCCGCAATACTCTACATCAGTTACTGCTCCTTCTGGAAATCTAATCCCTATGATGGTAGTCTATGGGCAAGGACCATCAAGTGACCTACCAAAAAATGCCCCACAAAGTGAGGCCTCGATGATTATGTCGAATATAACTCCAGTCTCAAATCCGTCTTGTCAAAATGGTCAGATCTGTGTTTTACCAGGTGATTATGTGACATACAAGATAACCACAGATGCTGGAAACCAAACAGTAAGATTTGATTTTGTAAATCCAACTGATAACAAAAACATTGCAGTCAAAACAACTGTAATACAAAATGGCACAAATGCCAGTGAATCTGATACACTTGATCTATCTAAATCGTTATTTACAAGACCTAGCGGGCAAATATCGAATTTTATGTACATACTCCCAACCCCTTTAAAATTGAATAATGCATATCATGAGGAGTCTATACAATTCAATATCTATCAAAGAAATGTTATGTCTGGGCAAAATAATAATCAGACAAATTCTATTCTAGTACAGGTAGACAAAGATACTGGCATACTCATACAATTGGTAGTATTTAATGCTGTAAACACAAATGGTAAAGTCTCGATAAGTCAGACATCTTACAAATTACTTGATACTAATAAAATAAATTCTTCAAATGTTGTAAATGCTTCTACATCAATTCCGCCCTGGATAAAACAAAATGCCAAGTTGTGGTCAGATGGTTCCATATCTAATAATCAATTTGCCCAAGGTATACAATACATGATGCAACAAGGAATTCTTATCTCTCAAACTAATACTAGGACAAACAATGTACCTACAATACCAACATGGGTTAAAAATGATGCAAAATACTGGTCAGAAGATTTCTTATCTGATGATGAGTTTGTAAAATCAATCCAGTACTTGATTACAAATGGAATAATCCATGTATGATCATGAACCATTTTTCTAAAACTTGGCACCTATGTGGAATTTGAAGTTGGTATGATATGGCTATCTTTTTAAATTACAGACAAATGAATCAAAACAATGCCTAATAAAATTACTCTAAACATTGACAAGGCAATCTATGCTGAAGGCGAATATGTAAAAATAAAATTGGATTATGAATCACTTACCCCAAAACTTGCAATGCATCTCGTTGTCTTGGATCCTTCTGAAAAAGAGATGTTTAGTGAAGATCAATACATTAACTCACAAAAAGGTTCTTACTCCAATATTTTACGGTTTGATACAAAACAATGGAAAATTTCAGGCAGATACAAAGTTGCAGCATGGGACCAGGAAGGAACACGAAAAGAAGTTTTTTTCCAGTTCAAGACAAAGAGTCTGTAAATCATTTCTTTTGTGATTTATGAGGCATGTTTTGTATGTGATATCACGGTTGGAATCTTGAGGTATTTTTAAATGGGAGAAAGTACTTTGTGGATTCTAATGCAATATGATGGTGGGAAGATAATATTTACTATATCTGTTATGGCAATTTTAATAACATCTGTCTTGGGGCAAATAATTCCAGCGTCCGCATATGAATTAGTAAAACGCGATTTTTCCATCTTACATGATCAACATATTACTACAAGGACTGGGAATACCATGATATGTGGAAATCACATGTGTCTACCTGGAGAATGGAACCGGCTTTCAGAAAATCTGAATAATGCTCAGATTGTTCATGGATCTGCAAAAAATTACATAAGGACTACATCGGTTCCTGCTCAAAATTATAATCCCACGTATTCTATTCCATCTACTCCCTCTACACCACAAATTCCTACTCCAATTACTATGCCAACTCCAACTCCTCCATCAACACCACCGATTCCCACTCCAATTCCAACACCGCCCTCAGTACCGTATTCTGTTTGCCAGACGGTGAATGCAACTCTTACCAATTCAACAATATCGCCTGATATAGTTGCAAAAATAATGGCCCAACTTGGCTGTAGCTGATAATGTAAATTATTTTTTACAAAAAATTTGTAAAATATATATTTTAGTTGAAAGATGCGTTCCTATAGCAAATGATGTATTATGAAGTTCTAGTTTGAATGAAGAGCAAACTTTTACAATCCTTCTGGGAATTGATAAAATGATGGCATGTTTTGTGGAACATTTCCGTATACTAGAACAATTTCATCATGAGCACTCATTGCCGTATTGTTTAATTTTGTAGAAACCAAATTTCCATTTATGAAAATTTCTGGCTCATTATCTGGAATTGATAATGTTTTACTTGTTGACTTCCAAATATCCAAAAACTGTCCTATTGTGAATTCTCTCTCTGCAGGTGATTCTATGTGAATTATTCCATCGGGAGTGTGAGTATGTAACCAATACAGGCATGAATTTGTTATGCCTATCTGGGCGGGAATTCCTATGTGCTGATCACTGACAAAAATATCCATGTGTGCGTGGATGTGAAATGTAGAGTATTCTTGAGTTTCACAAGGTATGCCATCAATTGAAGGAAATCTACTATCGATTGTATTGTCGGTACTATAGATTACATATGATACTACAGCTACTATGGCAGCGATAACTCCAAGTGCGATATACTTGTTTTTACCAGATGGTTTTATTTTATCCTGCTTCGAGTGATTCTTATCCTTTTTTGTTTCTGTCACACTATTCTACTGAATATTTTTAAAATCCATTATTAATGCATTCCTAAAGTGATGAAGAGTTTTTTATGTGAGCCTGTTATACAGTGGACTAACACTTAACAAGATTCTATTATATCATACATATGTTATTTTCATACAATGCATGAACTTGACGATTTGGTAAAAGCAAAGATAGTGTCTTTGATTTTAGATAAAAAGACAGAGATTGCATTAGAGAATCTAAGCGAATTGTATAAAGTTGATACTCCTGAAATTGTAGTTGGTACAATCAAAAAGAAACGAAGAACTGTTTATGCTGTATATGTTGTACAAGAAAAAAAAATTTATGCGTTAAACTCTGACATTTTCTATAATCCCTTTGTTATTTTACATGAATATTATCATCATATACGCTCAAAGCGGGGAACTCATAGAGGATCAGAAAAACACGCTAATCTATACGCACAAGACTTTATTGACTCATACATGAGAGTTGTAGAAAAATTAAATCAAAACAAGACGCAAATAAAAAACTGATAATGTAATTTTCTAACATATTTCAGATGAAAATATTCAACAGTCTTATCTACCAGCATTATAATTTAGGTATCGTGGATATTTTCAAAAAGAAATTCAAGTATGAACAATGTACAACAAAATTAACGTTATATGACGATTTAATAAAACACATGCATCATGAGCTAGATGCACATGTGATAAAATTTAGCGACAATTTCTGAGCGTTATCGTTGACTGGATTTACTTTGAATCATAAAATTAATAAACTAAAAATTTTGCATTTCTCAATTATAGTTATATTGATTGGAGTGTCTTATTCCATAATTTCAGTTATGGATGTTTATGCATCTTGCACAACAAATGTAAACTGTGGTACACAATACGTATCTTCAAATAATTCTCCCTTAATTGTAATATCTCCAGATGTTCTTTCCCCTGGTTCTAAGGTTGATATTCTAATTCATGCACCTGATTTTAATTCAAATCCTTATGCAATAGATACGATAGGAGAGGATGGAAGTAAAGTGATTATTTCAACTAGGGAGGGTAGTATACAGTACAGGCTTGTTGAGACTGGATTTAACACTGGAGATTTTGCAGGATATGTAATATTGTCCTCAACTACCTCTACATGTTCACCAATTTGTGGCCCAACCGATGGATATTTAGCTGCAAGCGGTGATGATGCAATAACTGTCTCACTTGTTTATCCTGATGGTAATACTATATCCTCCACTTCGTCCAGTTCTACGGCAGTAAATCATAACACAATACCTGAATTTCCATTTGCGCCTATTGCATTAATTGTAAGTATGATGTCACTGATATTTTTTTCTAGATTGAAAACTTGATTTTTAAAATAAACTATTCTTTGTGTTTTGCTACTATTTGATATCCAACTTTGTAAATTATTGTCTCTAACATCATTCGCAAGTCACTTCCTTTTCTATAATCTCGAGAATACGGACCTACGGTAGTTCTTTTACCTCGAGCAAGTTCATATCCTTTGATGGCTGAATCTTTTCCAACTATTCCAACACAATTTCCACTATATCCTCGAATTGTAGAAAAACACGGGATGTCACTTGGCCCATCCCCCAAGTATATCATATGTTCAAAAGGAATCCTTCTGTCTACACGCTTGATTGCATTGTTTACAAGATATGGTTTTTTTCGCAAGTCACTTCCTGATATTCCCTTGTTAATTGCATACAGAAATTTGGTTTTCTCGGTAAACGTAACACTTGATTTTATTCCTATTATCATATCGTGCATATCCGTTGCAAACCTTCCAGCAAATATGCCATCAAAATATTTTGTAAGAATACTACCTTTGATTAGATCTTCAATTCCTGATGATATGATATAGCACTCAAGGCTAATACCGGCCCTAACAAAATCCTTGTTTTGCTTTATCATTGATTTTAATTCTGGTATAAATTCTGGAACTCCTTTATATGGAATAATATGTTCTCCAAGTCCAGCTAATTTTTCATTGGTATCTTGTTCGATATGCCCAGACTTCATCAACTCTACAATCTCATTCATGTATGCTAAAGGGGGATCCCATCCTTGAGAAACCATTTTGGATATGTTCTCCCAAAATAATTTCTGGGATAATCCGTTGTAATCGAGTAAAAATCCCGTGGTGTCTGGAGCAAGTGTCTCATCACAGTCACAAATTATTGCTATAATGTTCTGTTCCAACTTGAGTTTATTTTATAGTGTTACTTGATATCTTTATTCATTGCCTGATTTATTACTAAACAAGGACAGTTTGAAAAGAATGAAGAATGCTCAATGCAAAAGGTGCCTAAACAAATTCCAGGAAAAAGAGATCTATACAATTCAACAATTTCAGTATAGATCATCTCCTTCATATGATTGGACAAAAGAATTCTTTGATATGTTAAAGATTGATGAATGGGATTCATTTTGTGAGGACTGTATGCGATATTATGGTGAGATCTCAAATAATGCCTGGCTAAAATATGGCGGCAAGTAAATATTCTCTAACTCTTCAAATAATTGTCTAAAAAGGAGGTGTCTTACTCCATTCATGCATCAACAGGTATTTGGTTTTAAACTCAATCCGTTACGAGTTTTTATGCTATTATTTTGTTTAATTTGACGATGTTAATACCTAATATTCTGGAGATCTTAATTATTTGCAGATGCGAACCATGAACAAAATCAAGCCTAAAGAAAAGAAGTTGGAAGATAAAATTGATTATAGACAAATTTATGAAAGTTCACCCGTCCTGCAAAGAACTATAGATAAAGATGGTTTTATAATATCCTGTAATACCTCATATGCAAAAAAACTGGGTTATACAAAAAAACAAATTATTGGAAAATCCATATTTGATCATAGTGCAGAAAAAAGTATCAATGTGTTAAAATCTGAATTAAAAAAATGGAAAAAAACTCACGAAATATCACTCAAAGAAATTTGGTTAAAAAGAAAAAATGGGAAAATATTTCCAACGTTGCTTAGCGGGGCAAGTGTTTATGATGTAAAAGGTAATCTGATTGGAAGAACTATATCTTTGATAGATCTTACTACGATGTATCTTGTAAGAAATAAAATGCAAGCAAAAGAAGAATTGGTATCAAAACAACTGGATGAACTTAAAAAACTGAATCTGATTAAAGATGAATTTATGGCCATGATAACACATGAACTTAAAACTCCTCTTGCGCCGATCAAAGGTTATGCTGACATACTGCTTTCAGAAGCTTTGGGCCCTCTAAATCCTACTCAAAAAGAGAGACTAGAAATTATTCGTTCTAGCTCCAACTCGCTTTTGAAATTAATCTCTGATATATTAGATTCACAAAAGATTGAACTTGGACAGCTGGTACTTCATAAGGAAATACAAAGTCTATCTCAAATTATTACAGAATCAATAGATAGAATGAAGCCAAGTGCTGAAAGAAAAGAAATTGCAATTACAACTGATCTCATGTCTGCACTCTTTTGTTATTGTGATAAAATAAGATTACAACAAGTATTGACAAACCTGATTACAAATGCTTTAGACTTTATTCCAAAACAAACGGGAACCATACTGATTAAATCATATAAAGAAGATGGTATGGCAAAAATTCTAGTAAAAGATAATGGTATAGGAATTGCCAAAAGTGATCTTGAGCAAATCTTTGTTAAATTCTACCAAGTAGATACCAAAGCAACTCGAGAACATGGGGGAACTGGACTTGGATTGTCAGTCTGTAAGGGAATCATTGATAATCATGGGGGGAAGATTTGGGCAGAGTCTGAAGGGAAGGGAAAGGGTACATCTGTTCACATTTTGCTTCCAATTGAAGATATATCCATACCAATCCGATCAGTTAGATAGTTTTTTGGATTTCCAGATTGGAATCGATCTTTGTTACAATATTCCATTTTTGTAAATTATTTTGAATGAAATAACAGTCAGATTCTTATCTAAAATCATTGCATCATATTTCTATATATGAATAAGACAAAAAAAGCTCTAGTTTCAGTAGCAATAGAAAGTACTTTGCTTAAAAAAGGTGGGATTCCACTTTTAGATGAAGTAAACTATGGACTCTACAAGAAATTTAACTCATCTATTGCAGAATGCCATGAACATCCAGAATATCTAAAGGGAATACTACAAGAAATTTTTGGTGTAGATCATCAAGAAATAACCAATTCAATTGTAAAAGAGTTGACTGCATTTAATTATGATGATAAAGTTATGCAGTTCATAGAAATGGTAAGTTGATGTAATTCTACAAAAGAATTGCGTTTAAAAACGAATTTTTTTATTGGTGTAAGTAATATTATCAAAAACATGAAAAATGTCTACATGATTTTTTAATCTTTACGAGATGTTGAAATTGTTCTTCATGTCAAATTAGCGTGAAGGATAAATAATACTCAATAGCGCTTGTAGAAAATGGATGGCATACATTTCTCTAATCTGATATCTTGTTATTTATTATGTCTAAAGTGTGGAATTGTCTTGATATCTTGTTCTTAAAATAGGTCAATAAAATAATATTACATATGACAAGTAATGATTACAATTATTGGTATGGTATAGGTAATGAACGAGCAAAAGAGGGAAATAATGATGATGCATTAATTGCATATGATAAGGCGCTTGAACTAGATCCAAACCATATTAGTTCTTGGAATAACAAAGGTATTGTCTTATCACGGCTAAATAGATTTGAAGAGGCCATTATGTGCTATGATGCTGCAATTGAGATTGCACCTGAATATGCCAATGCATGGTATAACAAAGCCAATGCTCTGAGAAACTTTGGACAGTCTCTAGTTGACAAAGCAAATGATGACCGTAATAATGCTCCAAAAATGATAAACCGATCAATTGCATTATTTGATTCGGCTGAAAAATGCTATGAAAAAGGAGATACTCTCTCGGGAAAGAAATGATGAATCTTGAAAAAATATGTGAAGAAATTATACAATCTGATGCAGACATTCTCATGGTTGCAATGTCTTATAGGACAGATTTTCATTATAGGGAACGCGCGGGAACTAAAAGTCTACAAACAAAGGAGGCTATAGAAAAATCTCTTGCAGATGCCTCACTTAGATGGGTAACTAGAAGATCTCATAGAACTCTTGGTGAGCCGCTATATGCTATGGCAAAATATGAAAAAGTAAAACGAATTACCGTTCCACTTGGACGATATGGTATTATTTTATGTACTATATTGCCAGATTCTGATGCTGAAAAAATAGCTTTAAAATTAATAAAAACTGCAAAAAAATATTCTGACTAAATCTTGATTTTATTTTGTCAGTGAAAATAATTCTTAACATTCTACTGAATGTGATATTGAGGTAAACATGCAATGTTATCCGCCGTAGCCGGAGTTTCCAACAAAGCTTACACTAGTAGGAGTTCGGTATACTTTTGTTATATCTATTCCTTCATCTGTAGTTACTTTTACCACCTTTAAGTCGCTACCAACTGGTGGTGAGAGTGAAATTTTTTCTCCAGAATCTAATTTGGGAATAACATCTGGTTTTACAGCTTCCCCATAATTTACTACAATGTTAGTCAAGGTATCTGTACCGGTATTTTTTATGGTAACATGTGTTTCTGTTCCCATCTCATCTTGAATCATGATTGGATCAACCAAAATGCTGTATTTCTCCGATGTGATAGTTAAAGGTAGAAAACTTGTTACTAGGAATATGATTATGGCTGAAAAGCCTCCTACTAAGACTAATGTGAAAAGGGATCTTTTCAACTAGTGTAGTTTGGATTCTAAATATTTCAATTATGCTGTTTTGGGATATATCTGATGCCTTCTATGTGGTTTGAAAGAATTTTCCGTTATTTGTTATTGATCATATAATTAAAAATAACCTATGAATGTAATTAGAAATTATTGTTATTTTCGTAATTTGTAGACTATTCCTACAAGCATAAATGGTATTGCGCCCAACACATATGCAAAAATATTATTTGTTAATACTGAAGACATGGCTAATTCTATGCCTAAAAATAGAGTGATCATTGCAGGTACTAGTCCATAGAGTATAAACTTGTGACTTCTTTTTTGAACTTTTCAAAATCGAGGTATGAATATTCTAAATGATGATAAATTACTGGCATAATGAAAAGTGAGATTGATACTGTTATTGATGATATGACAATTAGAAGAATTGCTTTATTGACAAGTATGAAATTATTAGAAGAATTCACTGCTATGGTCAACAAAAAACCACACAAAAAACCTTCAAAAGATGTTAACAGTGCTCTCTCTCTAATTATTTATTCATAATCCATGATAATCTTATCATCGGGTTTCTTTTCATCATCATTTGGCAAATCTTTTACAATGAATTCTTAAAGTCTTTCAACAAATGAGGGTTTCTCTTTGTACTCCTTAACCTGTCTCTGTGAACATTGTAAGATTTTTTGCCTTAATGCCTTTTTTAACAAGAAGGAGAATTAAGAAAAAATGAGGGCTAAAAGAATAACAAATAAAATGAAAATAATCTAAATGATATCTGAAATATGAATATTTTATTCTGTATCATGAATTTTGGTCTATCGACGAAGATTTTTTCTTACGATATAGCATGTGTTGAACAACACCAATTCCAACAATGGTAGAAATAGTTATCAGAATTGATTTTGCAGTGACAAGTTTTGCGACATATCCAATCTGTGGTATTATGTATACTAACTTACCAATGTACTCTTGTTTTGTAATTGGATAATCCAATCCATCTATGGACTCTAAGCTCTTATCTCCCTTTGTTTTGATAGTGAATGGATCTTTGGAAAGTATCTGCACAACTCTATGAATTAGTACTTCCTGATGTGTTCCTGGATTGTAGAAAATTATGACATCGCCAACTTTTACGTTCTCAATATGTATGTTAGAGTCTATTATGGCCACATCGTAGATTCTTAGGTTTTGTTCACCTGCTGCTTTTTTTACCATATATGCAGAATATTGCATGCCTGGAACAAGATTAAGTACAACAAATATAGTAATTGGAATCAGAAATAATATTAGACCGAAAATAAAGCACTTTTTCGCTTTTTGCAAATCGGTCTTTCTTAATATGACATAAGAGATTGTACCTCCCACTATATTGAAAAAAAGAGGCAAGTAATACCACAAGGGACTTGTTTTAATATGTAATGTTTTTTCAACTTCTTTTTCAACAGACTTGCTCAAACTTTTTACTTCTTCAATTAATCTTGGAACAAATTCATTTGTTATATTTTTAGAAATTACTGCCTCGAGATATCTCTGATCAGATGAATAGATCTTTTTTCCTGTTTTGATAGAAGTCAGGATATGATCTAGTCTTTGCGAATCCACTGTACCAGAATTCATTAGCTGTTCGATTACTTCTAATAGGTTATCAGACATTTATTGTCAAAAATCCATCAGGTTTTATGGGTATATTGTCCTTCATCAATCGATTTTGATTCTATGATTAACAATGATACTAATCAAAATAATGTATAATAAATGGTGAAAAAATAGTTGACTCGTGTCTGTAGATATATCGCTACCTAATTTTCTGGAATGTAAGGTTATTTTACCAAACGCCTGCTGGGTTGAAGTTCAAAATGATCAAAAGGATTCTATTATCTTAGTATCTGTACCATGTGATGATGTCTCATCAATTGTAATAATAGATTCTAGTGGAAAAAGAAGCGAATTGTGTTTTATGATTGGCTCTATTATAAAAATAGGAGATAACAAGTTACTCTACAACCAAAATAGACTTGAAGATTGTGATTCTGAAGAATAGTGTTTTAAAATTTAAAATCAGACTGCTACTTTAACACGAAATCTAACTAGAATGATGTATATGAAAAAGACAATAAATGTCAAATTTACAAATAAGGTAAATGGATTGACTAGTGATTCTTGTAATGTTCCATACGGTAAAGGATTAGTCCAGAGTGTACCTGGTGATTGGTAGATTTTTTGCCAATATGACATGGACGTAACAGCATGTACAAATAGAAAATATGCTGCAAAAGATATTTTTATTTTTCTACTTGGTATGTTTTTTATAAAATTCCAAAATCCATACGACGCAATAAAAATAATGGCAAGTAAAAATGGCAAAAGATATCTTTCTAATGAAAAGTCTCTTGCAATCATGAGTGTTAAAATGAAAGTACTTACAAACCATGAGAGGATCAGTATTTCTGATTTGCAATCTCTAGATCTTCTTATCTTCTGAATCAAATACGCGAATCCTATGAAGAAAAAAATCGTAATTGGTATGCTAGAATTGGTAGGAGGATTATTCCATCCTAAATTAAACGTGGAATTTGGATAAGCTCCTGGGATCTGATGTTGTATGGGGCTTGGAAATAATGTATAATGAAAGAGTGAGATCATTCGGGTAGGTTGAATGCCTTGAATGGTTGGATATGCAATGAACCAAACATCTCTGTTGTAATTATCCATATCTGACTTTATTGTTTTAATTTGAAGAAGTGGATCTTTATAAAATCCTGGCTGTGTTAGTAAAAATGAAAATATTGATAATAAGAAAAATACCGAAATAATGGATATTATTTTTACAAGTTTTTTTGTATAGCTATTAGTTTTAGATGAATTGAAAAAATAATTTGTTATTATAATTGTAGCAAACAAGGGTAAAAATTCTACCGATAATAGCTTTGAAGTTATTGCACAACCAAATGAAATTGTACTTAAAATGAAATATTTTATCTTCAAATGCCCAGTTCTGAAAGAGTAAAGCAAAAGCAATAATGAGAGCATACTAAAGAAAATGTAATGCACTTCGGTCATTATTGTTCTACTGTACCATACCCAAAGATTGTAAAACAGGAAAAGAAGTGAGAATGCAAATCCCACATATCTGTTAAAGAGAATCTTTCCAACTAGAAACGCAACAACTATGGTTAATGCGCCAAAGACTGGTGAGAGCAAGCGTCCTGCTGCCATCTGTTCAACTGTGGGTGCATAGTGAAAATTATAGCAAGTAAACCAATAACACGACCAATCATAAAAATTTCCAGAATCTTGATGTTCAAAACTTAGAGGCAGTCCGATCAAAATCATGCGCAGTGGACTGTATGTTGCTCCATGTGCAGGTATGTGATACAAAGAATTGCAGTTATCAATTGATATCAAACATGAATTTGCAAAATCCCCATTATTTATCAGCTTGATATAATTTCCGGCCCATCCAAGATAATTGATTTCATCTCCATGTCTTGGTTGTCCTTCTAAATCATATCCGTAAATCAAAAGAGCTCCTAAGAATAATGCTAGTGGTATAATGTAATTTGATTTTGTAGATACAAAATATATGAAATTCATTAATTATTCTCCATGTCTTTAGATTATTTTTTCTGTTAGATTGATATCTCTATCTGTTAGTCGTAACCGTATCTGGCTTGACAAAAAATACTATCTTATTCAACTTTTTTTCAATTGAGCTCTATATGATCTTAAACCCTGTCTGCATGACTCTGTTGAGAAACTAGATATGATAAAAATGGATTTAGCACTAAAACATGGTCGTGAAATCTAAAATTATGTTAATAAAAACTTCGTTAATATTTTTTCAAATGATTTTGCTTCTTTAATCTTTATGTGTAATGATTAATTCCAAACTTTGGAATTTATGGACTTGTTTATATGACAAATTGCATATATCACAAAAAGATGATGCACGAAAATTTGGAAAATAGAGTTGGCTCTCATAGAGTTACACTCAGACTACCAAATTCTGTTTCATCAATATTGAAAAAAGAGGCTGACAAGCGAGATCTTCCATTAAATGCACTTATTACGAAAATCCTTTTCAAAAATGTCTCTTTTGATATGCAAATTAATGCGTTACCTGCAGTAACAATGTTCGATTTTCTTTTCTCTAGAATGATTGATAAGATATCTGATATAGATCTTGAGGAGATTGCAAAAGAAGGACCTGATGCAGTGAGAAAGCTTTTTGCGATACAGGGTATTGAATACAAATTAGATGAGATAACCGAGAATCATTTTGTTGTGATGAGTAAATATTGTGGATGGTTTAGTTTTACCAACACTGTAAAAAATGACCAATATAGATTAATTTTTGAAACTCAGTTGGGATCTAAATGGCTGCAGTTTATTGTATTATATGTGACAAATATTTTGGAATCGCTCCATATTCGTATTGACTCTAAAACTGTACATGAAAACGTTGTAATTTTCAGTTTTAGCAAAAAAATCATTATCTAATATTACGTTCTATTCTGTTTGTTCATAATGTGAAAATGACATCTTAAATCAAAATAATTCTTTATCCTTTCATGATGAAAAAAGGTGATTCTATGACAGTTGATAGTGTAACGTTCTATAACGCAATACTGCATTCTTTGTCGGACGAACAATCTATGAGCATAATTAATTGTACACGTGATACTGCAAAATCCATGAATGATATTATACAAGAAACTCAAATTTCGCGTACAACTGTTCACAGAAAAATTAATTTTATGGTAAAAAATGGACTGTTAGTCGTAGAAAAATTTATGGTGGCATCTGACGGAAAGAAAAGTAAGCTATTCAGGAGCAAACTATCTAGCATCAAAATCAAACATGAACGAAATAACATGTTTGTTATAATAGAAGAAAATCCAAAAGTAATGCCTATCGCGAGCACACGAAATGACATGGAAAATATTTTGGCTTTGGATAAATTAAGAAATGATAGTGACTATTTATTTGTAAAATAATATCATATTTTTGATTCTATGGACCAAGCATAGTTCTAATTTTATCATACATTTCTTAAACTAGAACAATTTCTTAATATTGATGGAATTATTTCAAAGATGCTATGAAAGCATTAGTGTATGAAGAATATGCACCTGATGATAATTTTTCAAAGATATTGAAAATTGAAGAGATTCCTATTCCTATACCAAAATCACATGAAGTAGTCTTCAAAGTCAAAATGGCTGGACTAAATCATGATGATATATGGGGTATGAGGGGAAAACCGATTCAAATTCCAATGCCACATATTTCGGGAACTGATGCTGCAGGAGAAGTAGTTGCAATAGGTGATGATGTTACAACAATAAAGATTAGAGATAGAGTTGTTTCGCATGGGAATCTTTCATGTAGAGTTTGTATTGCATGTACCGAGGGCCGTGAATATGATTGTCGTAATAGGAAAATATGGGGATTTCAAACAGGACCTCTGTGGGGAGGTTTTTGTGAATATGCTCATCTTCCAGAAGTAAACGTTTTGAAAATTCCTGATAATATTAGTTTTGAAAATGCAGCAGCGGCGTCAATGACAATGACCACTTCTTGGCACATGTTAGTTGGTCGTGCAAAGATAAGGCCGGGACAAACTGTTTTGATAATGGGCGGGGGATCAGGAATGGGAACATTTGGTATCCAAATAGCTAAACTATATGATTGTGATGTCATTACAACTGCAAGTCAAAGCAAATTGGAAGATTGCTTAAAACTTGGCGCGGACTTTGCTGTAGATCATAGGCAAGATGACTGGCACAAACAAGTCTATGCTATATCAAAAGATCTTGCAAAAAAGAAACAAACTGGTCCTGGCATAGATGTAATCTTTGAACATATTGGTGGTTCACATTGGAACAAGGAACTTGCCTTGCTAAAATACGGCTCTACTCTAGTTACAACTGGAGCAACTACGGGATATGATGTAAATACAGATCTGAGACATATTTTCTTCAAAGGTGTTAGCATCTTGGGCTCTACTCAAGGTACTCGTGCTGAACTTGAATCCGGGATGTTTTGGGTATCCAAAGGTAAGTTGAGACCTATTATTGACTCGATCTATGCATTTGAAAATGCTGTAGAGGCTCATTGTAAGATGCTCAAAGGAAATTTGTTTGGAAAAATCTTGATGAAACCTAGCTAATTTCTTCATATTTTTTCACCATTGTGAATTTCTAGGCTATCTGATTCAAGTATGGCAATGAAGTCCAAATTAATAGCAAGTTTCATGATAATTCTGGTACTAGGTATTGCATCTTTACCTCTTGACCATGCTGTATATGGGCAAACTACGACAAATACTATGAAATTGTCCACAAAAGGACCTATTGCTGAAAGCAGTAATTTTCATGGTGCAATCATGTGGACTGTCATTAATGGAAATAATGGTATAATTATAATCCAGTCTCCGGCGGGAAGAGGACTGGCACACATTTCTATATCTCAGAGCACTAATTGTTCTTCTTCTACTGCTACTTGTCTGATGTCTACGGTAACAGACCCAGGACAAATTGGCGCCTTTAAAGCGGGTGACACTGCAAGATTTGCGATAGATGTAAACTCAAACCAAGAAACTGCATCGATACTTACTGGCACCTTGGCTGGATTTGATGTTACTGTTAACCTCACTAAAACTTGGAGTAATAATATTGCACCTGCAACCCCTGTAACTCCAACAAACCATGCAACAACTAATCCTGTAACCCCAACTACAACTCCTGCTGTAAACTCAACTAGTACAAACTCTACGACAACTCAAACTAGTGGAAGACATCTCACAATAAATCTAACAGAAAATATGGGCCTTGCTGCTGTAGGACATTAGTTTAAAAAATTAAAACTGTTCTTAAACATTGAAAAAGAAAATTACATCTACCATCTTTGGTAATCAATTTTTTTTATGTTATTAGTCTTCTCTGAATAAATCGTTATTCAGAAATACGTCGTATTTGTTGTATGTTTGATGGTTATTGGTAATTAAGGCTTCAAAGCGGGTTGCTGAAATGTTACTTGACATAAAAGCAGTAACTTTTAGTTTTACAAAACCATACTTGTACACTTTTGTATCTGGTATCAAAGGGCCTATGTATTGCGACAATAGGCGATTGATAAGCTATCCAAATAAGAGACGAACCGTTGTTGATGAAGTAGTCAAGATTGCAAAAAGATTGGATTTTGATATTGTTGGAGGTGTGTCCACTGCAGGAATTCCATGGGCTGCACTAATTGCTGAGAGACTTAACAAGCCTATGATATACATAAGACCTGAAGCTAAAGGCTACGGTAAAAAGAGACAGATAGAAGGTGATATGAAAAAAGGTGATAGAATTTTAGTGATTGAAGATCTTGTAAGTACAGGCAGAAGTGCAATATCTGCAATCACGGCTGTGAGAAGAAATGGAGGAAAGGTAAGTGACTGCGTCTTTATCTTTACTTATGATCTCGATATTGCAAAGAAGAACTTTGAGAAAACGAAATGCAAAATGCATCCACTGCTTATATTCTCAGATCTAATTGAAGCTGCAGTTTCAAGAAATTATGTCAGCGAAGAAGAAAAAAAAGAATTACTTAAATGGCATAAAAATCCTAAAAAATATTGGATATCTCTTTGAGATGGATGCGGTATATTTTTCATACAGCGTAATTCCGTAAAATACTTAGATGTCCTAAACCTTTTAGTCAAATCCATAAACAACCAACTTTATTTTAAATGGATTCTATTCGTAAATTACGGAAAAATATTGCACGTTTGATGGGACAAAAATCGATGGAACTTTGAGCATGCCTTGTAAATTATGCGGATATGTCTATTGTAAAGACCATCTATCACCTCAGAGACACAAATGCACGATGCTTGAGAATGTAGAGTATGTTAAAGCAGACGCTTTTTCAAATTCTATTGTATCTCAATCTCCAAACGAATTGCATATGCCCTCTTCAATAGATACTGTAAACATCAATGTGGAACCTAGTGTGAAAAATGTATCTTCGATGACCTCTATCACGGATAGTCCGTATTGGCTATCTGATTGTCTAGAAGATGCAAAAAATTTGATCGTGGAATATCATGATGAAAAACCTGATGATAAAAGCTTTGTAGACTGTGCAAATTTCTTTGCACACAAGACCTTTGATGTGAAGATACAAAATAATGGTAATGCATCAGGTGATATCAATCTGATTAGAGGGTTACTAAGTCAACCCTTGTACAAAATATGTATTCATGATATGCTCAGGGAAGATACTAGAGATAACAGAAGGATGATAACTGTTGTATTGGTACATCAATTACTGCACGCCATTCACCCATCCAGAATGCATGATTTTACTAATGGACAAAAAGGTATCAATAAACTAGAACATGAACTTGCAAATAGGGCAAGTTATCATGATGCACTTTTAAATCTGGAAAGTCTGAATCAGAGTGGAAAAATTCATCTTTGTAATATGTGAACCGTTTTCAATATTTTTTTCTTAATTCTTTCAGTTCATCGTATTCTTTTTGAGGTGTTTTTTTACTATGTTTAGTTCCAGGTTTGTTTCTAGGTCTAGATCTTACCATGCAATTGCAACAATTACAATACAAATCTACAGTTTCATCAGTTACAGGCCTATCTTCTCTGTCATGACATGCCTCTCTTGACATGAATACCCCACAGATCTGACAACGTACTTGGCCTGATGAATATCTACTAGTTCCATCTCTTGGTTTTCTAACTTTGTATTCTTTACACGTGCCTTTGCAAATGCCCTTGTCTTCATGCATGATTGATTCATGTTGTAGAAGAATAAATTTCCATGCATTATGGATTCTTCAAAAGTAACTAGATCGTTATTTTCTAATAGGAATGGATTTTTTCTTATGTCTGATTCTGTTGATTAATTGAACGCAGTTCCACAGTCTGAACATACGAGTGCAGATTCTGATATGTGAACAGTTTCACAGTTTGTACATGTAATCATTTTGTATAGTACTGTATTTTACCTTCAATTACCCTCTATGTCTAAAGAATTTCATTAATAGTTAAAATTAATTTCGGAAATCTGAGAAAGTTAGCCGCTTGAGCAAATCTGGTTTTAACAAATCTGTCCTGATATGTCTTCTTCTACTCTGACTATGAAAATCATGTTGTCTCTATATAGGCATAGAGTTAGAATTGAGACAAACCATATTGAAATGGAACGAACTACTAATCTTCTAATGTATAATACACAAATATTTTCTACGGGTTTGTTCATCTCAAATAAGCTACTAGTTTATTGATGTACTAACAGTTGACTATGCATGTATAATACGCATTCCTTTTATCTTCTTGCTGGATATGATGGTAGGTACGAAAAATGATAAGAAAATTTAGTACAAAAAATCCTGCCAAGACTAGGATTCTTATACTTGGAGGTGGCTTTGCTGGAAGCAATGTGTTACGAGAGATACAAAATAAATTCAAAGGACGTGATACGGAAATTACTTTGGTTAGTCAAGACAACTTTTTCCTTTTCACGCCGATGCTTCCTGAAATCTCGTCAGGTATGCTTCATGCAAGTGATATCACAACACCGATCAGAACTTTTTGTAAGACAGCAAACTTTTGTCATGCAAGAATTCTGTCAATTGACGTAGAAAACAAAAGTGTTTCTGTAATTAGAATATTTGATCAAAAAGAAACCGTATTAGAATATGATTATCTTGTTCTTGCTCTTGGCAGTAAGGATAATTTCTTTGGAAATAATAATATCGAAGAATTTGCATTTACTATAAAGACTCTTGAGGATGCAATAGCTATTAGAAATCATATCATAAGCGTACTGGAATGTGCTGATCAGGAAAGAGATCAAATTCTCCAAGAACAACTTCTTAGATTCGTCGTAGTAGGTGGAGGGTTTGCAGGAGTGGAGATTGCAACCGAGATAAATCATTTCCTGCAAAATGCGGCAAAAAGCTATTACAAAAATATTGATTTTAAAAAAATCCATGTCATTATTGTATCCGCAAGGGATGGAATACTGCCAGAGGTTGGGGATGAACTTGGTAAATTTGCACTTGATTATGTTAGAAAATCTGGAATTGAGGTAATTGCAAATACTAAGGCAGTAGATGCAGGAGAAGATCATGTGCTTTTAAGTGATAATACTATAGTTCCATGCGCTACCTTGATCTGGGCAGGGGGAGTTACAGTAGATCCACTGATAGCTTCACTCAAATGTGAACATGGTCAATCAGGTCGCTTGGTTGTTGACTCGTATATGAGACTAAAAGACTATCCTAGTATCTTTGCGTTAGGTGATTGTGCTAATCTGGTTGATGATAAAAATAAAGTTGTATATCCAACAACTGCACAGATAGCAATAAGACAGGCCAAATTGGTCTCAGAAAACCTGGTTGCAGAAATTACTGGCAATGTAAGTTCAATGAAGCCATTTACTTATCATAACAAAGGAGTAATGGCCACAATTGGAAAACGAACAGGTGTTGCATTGTTAAATGGGCGAAAAATCCGTGGATTTCCAGCATGGGTTTTATGGAGATCATTTTATTGGGCACACTTGCCAACACGTGAAAAGAAAATTAAAGTTGGATTTGATTGGTTACTTAGCTTAATCTTTCCTGCCGATATAATGACGGTAGGGTTCATCAGGAAAAAGACTCTTAGTAGATTAGAGACTCCGATTTATTCTGCAATAGAGAGAAGCATAGATCAAACTCCAAATGTATCATCATATCTGTAAAATTAAATAAATTTTTTGTAGTATATGTTATATACATTAAATTCTAAAAAATAGATCTTGAAGACACTGCTTGTAAAATATACTCCAAGAGAAGAGAGGTCTAGCAGTAAGAAATTATTGGATATATTTAGAAATGAAATAAAAAATTCTGAGATTGAAATTTTAGATCTTTGTGTAGATGTTCCAGATATGTTCAATGTTGAAAGCATAAATGCTTACATTAGAAGAAATTATCTACAAGAAGAACTTTTACTTGAACAAAAAGTGACTCTAGCAAAAATGGATCGTATGACACAACAAATGAAATCTGCTGATATCGTTGTAGTGGCTTTTCCAATGCATAACTTTTCAATGCCTGCTTCTGTAAAAGCATGGTTTGATTCTGTCATGCTAAAAGGTCAGACATGGAACAATGTAGGTGGAAAATATTTTGGTTTGATGGAGGGGAAGAAGGCTCTGATAATTATATCGTCTGGGGGGTTTTACACGAAAGAACCTATGATGTACTGGGAGCACGCAATGTCGCTTGCCAAAATAGAGTTTCAGTTTATGGGATTTTCAGATGTACGTGGAATTTTGGCAGAAGGTATGAATGCTGATGATGAAATAAAAACTACAAATATGCAAAAATCTATGGATGAAATTAAAATAATCACACAGGACTGGTTCAGAAAATAAGATTTGATATGAAAATATGTCTTATCTAAACCAAGGAAAGTTATCCTTATCTGATTCTTTTGGAAATTCTTCGATTATTGCTTGAACTACTTCGGTATGATTATACGTTATGTGCCGTAAAAATTTCTTGGATCCATCGTCAGTTTGTATATGAATATCATCTTTTAATTCCTTAATTATGTCCCTACATTCTTTACATGGATTGAATTCTATATAGAATTTCAAATTACACTATGCTCCTAAGACATATTGAAATTTCTTATATTAGTTGACTGTGGATTGTAAAACTTGGTCACACCTTTTTTATTCCCAAGTTAGAAAAATTCAAGAAAACGAGATTATTTATTCCCATCAAGCAACAAGATGATTATGACGTTAAAAGTTCTAGGAGTTGGATCTAGTCTTCGTGAAGGTGCGTCCAGTACAACTGCCTTGTCAACTGCATTAGATTTTGCAAAAAAACAGGGTGCGGAAACGAGACTACTTGATCTAAAACAAACTAAATTACCATTGTATGATCCAACTGAAAATCAATTCGTTTTTGAGATAAAAAAAGTCCAAGATGATGTTAACTGGTCTGACGCATTGATTCTTTCTACACCTGATTATCATGGTTCTATGTCAGGGGCTATGAAAAACTTTCTTGATTACTTTTGGGCGGAATTTGCGGGAAAGACATTTGGATATATTTGTGCATCTCATGAGAAGGGCCTCACAGCAATGGATCAGATGAGAACAGCAGTTAGACAGTGCTATGGATGGAGTATCCCATATGGAGTATCTGTAAGTGATAGTGAAGATTTTGTAAATGGAAAAATTACATCAAAACTAGAATCACGGTTAGATATGTTAGCAAGGGATCTAGTTGTCTATGGCAATCTCATAAGACAACAATTTGTAATAGATTTGAATGGTAATTCTACTAACACATTTGTATCACGATATAGAAAATAATCTAAAAACCTGCTTTACTTATATTCTTATTTGTAACTGTTATGATTGATATCGTAGAGTTTTTTGGAAAGAAGTTTGAATGTGATCAGTGCAAAATGAAATTCTCAAAAGATCAAAGATCTAATAGATCATACACTACAGTTCATCATCATATAACAAAATGTGCTGATTGTAGAAAACAGTTTATCCATAAAGGAGATCAACTTTATCATTCAAGAAAATAACATGAGAAAAAAATGTAACGTCGTCAGAAAAATTTGAATTAAAACATATTTTATTCTTTGTTATGATACCTATGAGCAGTTGTTATTATTTTACGATCAACACTGGACACTTTGAATGCTGAGATACTCCGCTTGCTACGCTTCCGAGCAGTAATTTCTTAAAACCTCCTAATCCACGAGAGCCAATTATTATTAAATCGACGTTATGCAACTCTGAATATGATATCAAAGATTCTGTAATTGATATGACTTCTAACACTTCTGTCTTAAATGGTATGTTTGATTCTCTTAACCTTGGTTCTAGCTTTGATATTGAACTAAGTGCATCCTCTCGTAATAACTTTGTAGTTTCCATGTATGCTGTTCCAAAATAAGGATCTGTAGGAACTTGAATGACCACACATGATACTATGCTTATCGTAGAATTGTATTTTTTTGCAAGATCTACTGCATATTCAAAAGCACGATTGGCAGGTTCTGATTTGTCATATGGTATCATGATGTGCTTTATCATGTGGTTGCTTGAGTATTCATTCATTTAAACGATTTTTTCAGTTCTAACTTTTACATTATGATTATTTTACAACAAGTACTGGAACTTTGGATTTGTGAACTATGTTATTTGCCACACTGCCAAGGAATACTTCTTTTGTTCTACTCATCCCACGAGAACCTATTACAATCAGATCGAATTTTTTGTATGCAGCAAACTCTGTTATCTCCCAAGATTGGTTTCCATAGATTATTTTTTCGCTGAATACGATACCATTTTGTGCACATTGCTTTTTTGCTTCTGCTAAGAATTTCTTTGCCTCTTTTTGAGATTGATTCTTTAATGAAGTTAGTAATTTTCCCAAATTGATGGTATAGATGGGAATGATGCACAATCCCGTAATTGTACTGTGACACTGTCTTGCCAAATAAATTGCTTCATTGAGAGCCTTGAATGATTTGTCCGAACCATCCATCGGAACAAGAATTTTACCAATTTTTTGTTTCAATTATTTGACCTCCTAATATTGAAAATCATGATAAATAATAAGTTCATCTGTTGATGCCTTGATCCTATTTTCATATAAAGGCAATTTTGGATTCCATAACTGAGAATCATCTATTATGTCACTTATATCAAAAATCTCCTTACTTGCCTTAAGCTTTATTAGAAATCACTTTGAATTGAGATGATGCTCTTTGGAGTTTTTGCTGTACATAGTCCAGAATTATGTCCGCTAAACAATAAAAACAGTAAAAAAATATTTCTGGAAATCCAAGGTAAACTTAAAGTAAATAAAAAAAAATTTCATATCCAAAAAATATTGGGCTTTTATATGTCAGTTCTTGAGCATGAATGGATAATAATTATGGATGCGACAAGTGCACATGATATTGAGCAGTTATGTATAACCGTGGGAATATCAGCAATAAGTACGGTGAAAATTGTTCCAATGAATGATTTCAAAAAGGCTGTAGATAGATTGAAAACTACATGATCTAGAAAAAATCATGTTGATTATGACTTTGATGATTATTGTTTGAAATTAATTATGATGTTGGATATCTTTGTTGCAAATGCAATAGGACTAATCTTTTTTGTACTTGTAATAATTGTGACATATTTATTGTATGGAAAACTAAACATCATGAAATTATCTTTGTCTGAATGATGATATCTGATAGGTCCGTACAGATTGTCAAACTTTGCTCCCATGGATATGTCAAACATGCATTCCATGTAATGGATGTCATTCCATTTCTCTATACTCGGTTGCACAAATTTTTTATGCGATATGTTATGAACCGCTCTTCCTTTTTTGTCTATTATTGTAACAGAACGTACATTTCTATCTGCGGTCATTATGGACTTGCAAAACTGATCAAATTCTATAGTCTTTGTTATACTCATATCGTATTACACTTGTAAAAATTAAAAATCAATGATCCATTTAAAAGATTTTATTGCAAGTGCTAATTTTTATAAAATATCATACTCTGATTGTAGAATAATTTGAACGTAAATTGGGAATCTCAACCACGAAACTCTCATCGCGTGGTGTGAGAAATTGTTAGATATAACAAAATCTAAGAATCTTAGAAAAAGGATAAGACCTTTTACAGGTCAGATTTTTTATTTCTTCTTTGCTTTTGCTTTTGCTTTTGGTTTTGCTTTGGCTTTTGCCATAAATATTGACGCTCTCTATCCGTATTAAGCATAATGAAATGAGTCAATGATCGAAAAAGAGTCAAAATTTTGACATCAAAAACTAATTTCGAGCATTTTTATTGAGTGTCATCTATTTCGCAATTAGAAGGAGGTGCGACGATGAGTTACAACGATAGAGGAAGTTCCTATGGTGGACGTTCAAACGGCGGATATGGCGGCGGCGGTCGAAGATTCGGCGGCGGTGGCGGCGGTAGAAGTTTTGATAACGGTCCAAAACCAGTAGAAACCGGAAAAGAATACGACGTTTCCATTACTGAAATCAGTAGAAAAGGCGACGGTATTGCAAGAGTAGAAGGCTTTGTGATATTTGTTAAAGACGGCAAAGCTGGCCAGAATGCAAAGGTAAGAATTACCCAAGTAGGCCAGAGATTTGCTTCTGCTGAACTAGTAGAAGGTTCCCAATAAAATAAGGTGTTCAGAATAATATCTGATTCCTCATTTTTCTCAATTTTTATCTAATATTTTCATTTATGGTCATTTTTTGTAATAATTTGAGTATTTTCTAATCTGTTTTTTGTTTGTTCAAAGTATCTTGACTGTTTCTTATATTGTTTTTTAGGCAAATGTTTTGTTATGGTGATGACAAGAGACATTCCATTTGAATCAAATTTGCAGCCAAATGAACAAGAACGAGTAATTGCATTACATGCTTTAGATGTGTCTATAATTAATCATGATCTCAAGTCTGCGCTTTCTCCAATTAAAATATGTGTAGAAATGTTAGAGTCTCATATCTCAGGTCCGTTAAACGAAAAACAGGAAAGAATGATTACAACCGTTCACAGATGTGCTGATAAATTAGAAGAATTGGTAAAAGATATTGTATATACATACAAACTCGAATTAAAATCATTAGAGTTTTCAAAAACAAAAGTCAACATACAAAATCTTATGGATGATTGCATGAATCTCTTAAAACCAATTATTGCTGAAAAACAAATTGAATTAAAAATAGTAGTAGGCATATGTGGGGAAATTCATGCTGATGAAAATATGCTTAAACAGGTTATTGTAAACCTTGTAAAAAACTCAGTAGATTTTGTTCCTAAAATTGATGGTAAAATTATAATAAAAGTTGAAAAAGATGGAACTTCCGATTTGTTGTTTATTGTTGAAGATAATGGTGAGGGCGTAAAATCTGAGGATTTGGACAAAATATTTGACAAGTTTTACAAGGGTAATTCTAGGCAATTTAGAAAATATGGAGGTTCAGGTCTTGGGTTGACAATCTGTAAGGGTATTGTTGAAGAACACGGTGGTAGAATGTGGGTTGACCCAAATCTGAAAAATGGCGCATCTTTTAAATTCACTATTCCATTAATGTTGTCCTGATTCTTTGATCTTCTTATTTTACTGTAGTGCTATTCACTACTTTTAGATATGGCGTTTCTTATTTCACTTGATTTTTCAAATATTGTTTTTCCAATTTCTTCAACTTCAATACCATTTGGTTTTTTCCCAGAATGGACCACAAAATAATAGGTTTCAAACTTGCCAATTATGGAACCATGGGTATATCCGTATACGTACTCTGGCTCATTTTTAATTTGAAATGCATCTTGAAATTGAGGTAGCCTAAGATTTCTCACAAGTCCGGGAATCTTGGATATTTCCTCTTCTATCATTGTATCAAGCATTTTTTTATCCTTTTTTTCTAATGCCATGTTTGTGAAATAATGCTGTCTAATAAAAATATGATTACCTAGTAAAGAATTTTCTAATCTATCTTTCTTTCTTCTCGTGGTTAGACATTACTTGTCTAATTTCTTCAGCGCGTATTTCTACCATTTTTCTAATCTCTTTGGTTTCACCTGCATCTGGTATCTTACCATGTCTTCCTACAATCATGCCTGCAATGTATCCTTCCATCTGACCAACTAGATAGCCATATATGAAATCTGAACCACTTTTGAATTTCCAAACTTTCTGTGAACGTGATTCTTCTTTCTTTAGAAGTGTCACATTGGGACACCAATTTTTAATGGCACTGTCAATTTCTTTTCGAATTAATGGATCTAGTACCATTGAATCTCTTTTTTTATTCAACTCTAAAATGCTATTGAATTTTTAATCATAATTGTACTTTTCATGAACACTATTGAAGGACGATGGGCCTTTGACCATATGCAGAAATCATATCATTAATACCATTAATCAAACTAACAATTCCTGGAAATTGGGATTTATTTTTGATTAAATCTGATTTTATTATACTCAGATGGAATGCCATCTTTTTTACTTCTTTTGTTTTCTTTGTCTTTGAAAATGACGAATTCTTCAAATCTCTGAGACTTGCTGATATGTCACATAGTTTGATTAGTTTTGCTTCAAAAGACATTCCCTTTAGCTGTTTGACATATTGTTCTTCTTGTTTGGCTCTAGGCAAACTCTTGTCTCTTGATACTGACAAAACTAGAACTGCTACTTTGGATCCAAATCTTTGATCTAGCTCATCAAAACTTGTTTCCGTATGATCGATTATATCATGTAACCATGAAGATGATATTACATCTTCATCGGCTATTCCGAGATTTTTAAGTCTAGCTACCACAGACGCTAAATGTTCATGATATGGAGTTATTCCATCCTTTCCTGTCATTCCAGAATGTCTTTCTTTTGCAAAGTTTTCAGATGCGTGTAACTTGGACAACTATTATGTTATGTTTTGAAAATGACTTAATCTTTCTGATTTTACAATGTGGTATGAGTTCAAAAAAATTTTTTTTAAGCGTTTTTCAGCCTAAAATCTTCGTGCTGGACGATGTTTTGGTAAACATTCTTTGCAATATACTGGTCTTCCTTCTGCTGGTTTGAAGGGAACCTGTGTTTCTTTTTTACAGTCTGCGCATGTGGCAGGAAACATTTGTCTGTCTTCTGTTGACATGGTTTTCGTTGCTAAATACTACATAATAACTGTTCACTCAGAGTTTTTAGACCTATGTTGATGTTTTCCTATATATTCAGTATTCAGGTACTTTTGTAGTTAGGCTCTTGTTATACTTGATCTGCTTGGCACTCTGACATTTACTTCCCTCATAAATCTGTCATCTAATGTAGTCCTCTTGTTGCCTATTAGTTTTTTATTCTAGAAATAAAGATGACTGAGAACATTCCAACTATCAGTATGACAAGAGAGGTGGGGAATTCTGGAACTGGACTAGTCTGACTTACTAGAAATGTATTTGCTGAATCTTCAAACAATTGTGAATTTTTATCAATGTTATCCTGATTGCTTGTAAGTTCTAAGGTAAACTGGTTTCCGCTGTTAAGAAAATAAAATATACTTTCACTTAATGATGTGGAATTATCTGCGGTATACTGCGTGGCCCAACTAACTGCAACCCGCATCCCGTCGTTATACCTGTCAACAATTCCGTTGTATACTATGGTCTTGGAATCTGGGCTTGGAACGGACATCTCTTGAGATATTGTAGCAAGAACATCATTGTCGGTATGATTGTTTATGGCATCTATTACATTTTGACCTATATGTCTATGAGAAATTCCAAACGTGGCTAACTGACTTTTATCATTATTTGAAAATGTCACTATTGTGTGGTTTGATAAACTGGGTGGCAAGTTGGTCAAAACGCCCCAATTGAGAGGAGGTTGTATTGAAAAACTATAATTATCATTTTTATAAGCATTCGAATCTGCAAATCTTTGCGCATCTGAAAATATGGAAGTATCATGTTTTGTAGCATATGCCAAATTAGTAGAACCAAGAATTAGCACAACCACAACTATGCTTGCTAGAAATTTTTTACTCACAATGCCCCTTGACTGCACCAGTATTTATTGTTCCAGATTTTCTTTTATGTTTCTATGAAAAATGCTTTACAATGGGCAGACAATTGTCTATTATTCTGAGTACCTCAGATCGAATTACTTTTTTATCAATTGATGCCCACACTGTATTCTTACCTAGTGCAAAAGAAATAATCTGAACTTTCTCTCTCTCCTCCCACATGAATTGCACATCTCCTAATTGTCTATTAAATTGTGATCCCATTCGTGTCTTGATAGCAAAATGGGAAAACTGGTCTGACGTATTTTTTATATTTAGTAGAGGTTCATGTCCTGGCCTTCTGGCATATGCTACAACTTTGCCTTTGCTGTCTACCACACCTGCAAATCTGACATACTGACTAATTGCCCGGATTTCTTTTACTATTTCTTGAGCATCTTTTTTATTCAATTAATCAAGTTCTAGTTTTTTGCTATTTAACCATTGATGTAGTTAGATCTAATTAGTTAATTTACTCACGTTTCACCGCTATAATTGTTATATGAAAAAATTCAATCTAATATGATTACACATTTGATACATCGGGTATTGTTGTGACTAACGCAAAAAATCTCTTTTCATACTATCGGAAGCTTCTTGTTTTAATTGCATTGCAAAAAAGTTATCTGGTTCATAATCGAGTACCGTGTCAAAATACGCTATTGCCTCATCATATTTGCTAAGGTGTGATAGCGCCAGACCTTTGTTTATCAGAATATTGATTTCTCTTGGTTGGATTTCAAGAACTTTATCAAAACAATCTATTGCTTCACGATATCTGCCTATGCTATCTAGCGCATATCCTCTAAGTGATAGGGCGCCAAGATCATTTGGTACTAGTACAAGAGCTTGGTCAAAACAAAAAAGAGCATCTTCTTGCTTATTCATATTTGGACTTGAAAGACATAGTCCTTTGTTGATAAATGCCCCAAAGTTACTTGGATCTATTCTCAATGACTTGTTGTAATATTCTACTGCATCATCAAATCTTAACAGCATCTGAAATGATATTGCCTTGTCATATAATAATTCTGAATTGTTTGGTTCAAACTCCAACGCCTTGTCAAAATGCTTTATTGCTTCTTCCTGGTTTCCATCTTTTTGTAATCTAAGTGCTTTTTTATGCAAATCCTTCGTATCATTTTTAGGTGTAGGATCCGAGGATCTATTCAATGTCATTGTTAGGTGTTCTCACTGATAAATGTTCAAAAAATTAGATATTTTGGACAATTAAAAATTCTGAATTGCTGATATTGATAATAATCATGACAGTTATAATAATCTAAAATAACCTGAACGCATTGAGTTCAAATCGTAAAAAAACAATCAATCTATTTGCTATTGGAATAATATTATTGGTTGCTGTACCTGAAATTGTTGGTCACTCTCTTTTTGAAAAGCCTCATCCTGAAAACTCTTCAGTTGTTGCAGCAATGGCTCTTGCAAGTAAGATTGGAACTGGCAAACATTCTGGTCCCACATGTAATCTTATAATTCAAGAAGATCCTTCAGGGGCAAAGATTGCAAGAGTCGCAGGTCTATATGGGAAGTATGGGAATTTTACTTGTAACAACCCCTAATTATGCGCTGTATGTGCTTACCGAGATTATTAGACGTCCTGAGATTTGTATATTTTTACAACAAAATAAAATTAAAATCTATGTCAGTAATCCTGTAATACCTGACTCTATTTGACAATCTTACACTGATTCGTTATGCTTTTGACTGATGTATAATACGTATAACACAATATTGCAATTGATATCAATCTCAACGGTGTTTCATAATTTGTAAAAAAAGATGTGGCAATTCCTCCAACAGATCCAAATGTTGATACTACTGCAAAACCCAACGGTCCACAACTACAGGCTCCTGCACTTGTGCCAATAATAGAGCCAAATAATCCTGTTCCAGACTTTCTTACATTGTTGTTTAATATGTGAATGCGGTAAATCCCTAAACTTATAACAATTCCAGATAATGCACTAATTATTACGATTAGTATGAAATCAAAAATTGCATATGCTGGAACATAAAAAATAAAGATAGGTGAGAAGAAAATGAATTCTGAAACTATGGAAAGAGCAACCAGCAATACAATAAATATTGAAATGGATAAAACTAGGTATTTCTTATGAGAATATACTCTTTTTAGTACTTCCTTGTGCAATCTATGATGAAATATGCTGGACAATTATTTAATGATATTTCTAAGTTCAAATTCGATATGGAAAACTCTGAGAGTTCTATCTATGTAACTTGAATTTGTAGTGCCAGTGGCGGAGATATTGCATTTGGATTGTTAATGCTTTCCCAAACAAAGATTTGTGCTGTATATGTTCCAGCAGAAGTTGGTATCCACGATTGGCCTAAATTTAGAGTCTGTTTTGGTATCATTGCACCTGTTATCCATGATAGAGATACAGTTATTCCGCTGTTGTCTTGTACTTGTACTAAATATGCAAATGACTGATCTTTATTTTCTTGATTTGTCACATCTGAAACAATCTGTATCTGTTGACCTATGCTGACTTTGTCTACTGATTTTCCTGAAGAGTCTAAAATCCTTGCATTATCTGCAGGTGCCTGCTCAAGTGGCGGAAGGGATGTCCCTACAATTGTTGTTGCAGTGAGGCGCAATTGATCAGACGGTGAATGTGGGAATGGAAGAG
The DNA here is from genome assembly GCF_900167955.1 of Candidatus Nitrosotalea bavarica. GTDB lineage: Archaea > Thermoproteota > Nitrososphaeria > Nitrososphaerales > Nitrosopumilaceae > Nitrosotalea > Nitrosotalea bavarica. The sequence goes on from NZ_FUYK01000013.1 coordinate 55,869, forward strand.
TTGTATCTGTATATTCTGCAGTTACCGTATCTCCAGATGTAACATGTAATCTGTTTCCAGATGATCTCAGATCTGTGGTAAAGTATACTGTTCCCTGAAAGATTCCCGTGTCTGGACCTGTTTCCGTCATTGTTAACTTGATGCCTCCAGAATCAGAATCCGACCAAACATTTGTGTCAAACTTGTTAATTGCGTTTGGATTGAGACTCATGTCTGGGTCTATTATCTGCACTACTCCTTGGCCATTTACAGGATAGTTTGATTGTAGCCATTCTACATTGCCTACATTCCAGCTAATTGGAGCAGAACCGGTAACAACCTGATCACGATTGTATTCAAATGAGACTGTAATTCCATCATTTTCTTCACTTGGGAGAAATCCATCTGTTGGACCGCACGTTGGATTACACGTTGATTGAATGCCTGAGGGGTTTGTCCCCTGACCATCCACTCCTGCTGAACCTTTCAGTGTTGGATCCCCCGTAAGTGTCACATAGCCGCTAAATATTCCTGTATTTGGACCTGTTTCAACCAAGTGATATGGTATGCTGTAACCATGTGTAGAAACAGTAATTTTATCATCTGTTGTAACTCCAATTTCATCAATCCTGTTAGGATCTGAGTTGAAATCTGGCGCAAAAATTGTAATATACACCCGGTCAGTCCAGCTGAATATTTTTTTGTTAAAATGAATGAGTGATGAAGAATAACTTTCAGAGGGAGTGGATATTGTTTGAGATGATGCTATCGGAAATATATTTTGAGGAACCGCAATACAAATAATGATCATTGTAATTATGAGATTTTTTTTCAAACTGTATCTCTACTAATGTAAATAGGCCATCATAAACATTATCTGTATGTTACCTATGAATTAATTTGTCATTTGCCATAGTTTCTATAATTTTACACGTACACATTAGAGTTCTTTGGAAATAACAGATTGTATATACAACATATAGACAATTCTTAGATACAAAAATTCTCAAGTAATTTTTATGTATGAAGAATTTGATACACAATCTTCTCATGATATGGCAACTGCACATATTGTGATAAAATGCAAGTCTGATTATCAAAAAGATGTAATGGAACAACTCCGCTCAATTGAGGGTATTGTAGAGATATTGGAAGTTATTGGTGAATATGACATATTAGCTAAAATTGAAACCACGTCTTCTGAATCCCTAAAAAGGATCATAAAATGGAAGATACTTCATCATAATGAGAAGATCACGTCTGTTATTACATTACTTTGTATGAGGAAGCCTCTTTGCATAATTGTGAAATAATGGGGTTTAATCCATGAAGATTGAAAATGTTCCCAGCCCTGAATTGTTGCAAGTTTCTTATTAGGCACTTTGAAAATTGTACATACTTGACAAAATTGTTCCTAGCCCGTGGTCCCATAATTGCATCAATTGGTCTAATTGTAGTAGTGATTGGCGCTAACCTTTTTGATTTGTCATATCAATCTGTCGAGTCTATTCTTAAAACTAAATCTACTTTGATAACAAATAAAGAAATTCTGCCAAATCAATTTGTTAATTTTACAATTCATCCTGAACAACTCAGTGAACATAATGTCATTATAGTTCATACGACTCCCTCCTCCGGTTTTGTCAAGCTGGAGGGAATGGAACCAAATGGTATGATGTTTGAAAAAGAAAGTAAGGATGGATTTTTGTATCATATCATACAGAGAAACAATCAAGGAGGATTATACGCAATTAAAATCTCTGATACTGGGAGTCAACCTGTAACACTTAACGTAATTATGGGCGAAGATCCCTTCTTGAGTAAAAACTGTAATGCGTCATATGGAATACAATGTAATGTGGTTCAGGTGTCTATGGGCATGGTGGCAATTGGTATTATCGCGTTTATTGTAGGAATATTGATTGGGATATCTGATTTTAAAAAAGAAAAAAAACTCCAGAAAAAATAATTTCTTTATAATTTACCTTCTAGAATATTTTCCCATAAGTACTGCTTCTGCAATAATGTGTCCTGATATTGCACTTTGTAGTTCCTTTACCCCTGATCCTTGTTTAAGATCTAGGTCTGTATCTAACGCATAAATTTTAAAAAAATATATATGAGTGCCAGATGGCGGACACGGCCCTCCATATTCCGTTGTGCCAAAACTAGTACGTCCTTGAGCAAAATCAAACTTTTCTCCTCTTGTGAACTGTACCTTATGAGACGGAATGTTCCAAACAATCCAATGTGTAAAAGTTCCCATCGGGGCATCCGGATCATCCATTATAATTGATAGGGTCTTTGCATTTTTTGGTACGTTTGTTATACTTAGAGGTGGGGAAAGGTCTTGACCATCACATGTAAACTCTGATGGAATACTACCTTCATTCTCAAAGGCAGAACTTGACACATTCAATACTTGTTCTATATTTGAATTGATTTTATCTATTGCGGTAAATCTTTACTTTGGTTTGAACTGGAAAATATGCTAGGGAATAATCAATAGTTTTATCAAGTAATACGACAATACATGACTATGTCAAAAGAACTTCCACCTAAAGATTGGGACAAATTGTGGATTGAATATAATAAATCACTCAAGGCTTGGATGGATGCCTTTGAATCTCTTCAAGAGGCAACTAAGAATGTTCAATCAAAGTACAACGATGTTATGGCAAAGGCAGTGAAAGATTCAAGTGATAAAACCATGAATCAATTTACAGAGAATTGGCAAAAATCCATGAGTGAGGCAGGAATTAAAACATTCAAACAATTTGGTGATAACTGGCAGAAGGTATTCAATCAGTCTGGTATGGAACAAGTGAAAACCTATGGAGACATGATGAATAAATTCGCAGAAACTTGGCAAAAGATGTGGAACAAGTAAACATCTACTGTCATTTTTTTATTTCATGTTCAAATCATTTCTGTGATAACTTTATCAAATATGATTTTAACCCACTGGAAAATTGCTAAAGACTTTTCCAAAAACGATGACTTTCTTACCATTGAATTAAATCACATATGTTAGAAAATCAATTCAAATGATGAATTGTAATTTCAAATGTAAGAACTGTGATTCTGCTGTAACGCTGCTGACAAGCAGACCTGTTTGGATGATGCCTAATCTGAATAGACCTTAAAGCAAAAATTGCAAATGCGCCTCTACTTGTAGTGGGTCCAGTAACTTACTATGTTGTAAATACTGATCTAATGAACACTGGAGATGTGTGGAGTTTTCATAAACGTTCATACCGTTCTTGAAAACACCGGTAGTCCATCATCTAATCATGACTTGTTCTATACGGGACCATATGCTTGCAACTATCACCTAAACGATGGACAACTGATTATCCTCCTTCCGTATTCTCTTTGACATCTGATCACTTGGAGTTGAGGTATCAAAAACCAGTTGCAATTGATTGGAATTTCTACAGTAAAGAGAACATTTGGTAGTTTTACCTACTACTCTCTTCAAAGACATAACTCATTCAAGGTGTTCAGTCCTTGGAACAGAACCATGCTGCTGAAACTAGTTTCTCAATGACTCCCATTTGTTTTCTAATCTAGTTTTAAAGTGATTTTCTAGACTAAAATTTTGCAAGTCCTAATCATGGAATTTGTTGAGTATGGCTGATCTTACATGATCTGTCAAGGTTTCATCTTTTAGGTGTAAATCTGCCAAAGTCTACTAGAGATCTAAATTTGGCCTGGTATTGTATCAATCCTTGACTGGAAAGGATATTTCATGTGTAAAAACAAGGATGTGGAAAGGAAATGCCACACATGTCAAAACACTGAAACTCTTCATAATGTGTCGATAAAGTCATCACTAGTAAAGATCTAAAAAATAAATTACTTGTTTTTTGTCTAAAAAAGGATCATTTCGAGCTCCAAAATCCATTTTAAAATAAAATCTCTTGCCAACTTTTTTAGCGATCCTAGCTAACAAATCATTTAAGAGAAAGGTTTTTAATATTCGGAAAATTAGAACACACAAGTTGAATTCAAAAGCAATTTTTGCAGTTTTGGCAGTTACATTATTCTCACTCGGACTATCTTCAGTTTCCGCATATGGTGCAACTGGAATGATGGCTTCAAATACTGAAACTGTAAACGAGCAAACTGTTATCACACTATCTGGTGAACAATCAACTGATCCTCACAACCAAAATGTTTCCTACAATTGGGAACAAGTATCTGGTGAGCCCGTAACTTTATCATCTAACTCTGATGTTGATGTTAGTTTTACAACTCCTGCTGTTGCAGCTGGTGATTCAAAAGACCTTGAATTTGCACTGACAGTAGTTAATCCTCAAGGGCTTTCAAGTATCACATCATTTACTCTTCATGTTATTCACTTTAATCATCCTCCGGTAGTAACAACTGATCATGAACTAACCGTGATGGAAGGAAATCCGATTACTCTTATGGCCACCGCTACTGATCCAGATGGTGATGCCATGACTTATGCATGGACTCAAGATTCAGGACCAATGGTGACTTTGACTAATCCAACTGATCTAAATACGATGTTTACTGCACCATCTGTTGATTCTAGCGGTACTGCAACTTTACACTTTACTATATCTGCAAATGATGGGAATGGCGGTATTGGTTCAGATTCTGTAACTGTAAATGTTATTAGCGCTTCTCCTTACAAGATTGCTACATTAAGTTGTGGACCTATAATCAGATCCCATGCAGGTGGTTCGGCAACGATAACAGAAACTATAGACAATCCATCTACTTCTCCACTTACATATCAGTGGGCTCAAATCTCTGGTAGTCCAATTCAACTCTCTTCTGCAACTGATTTTGCTCCAACAGTAACTCTTCCAACTGGTTCTGGTGGCAGTGTATATGATTTCCAATTAACAGTTAGTCAAAGTGGTACAGTTGTAGGAACTTGTGAACAATATGTTTATGCTGCATATCCTGAACCAGGTCCAGCACCACAAGCTGATGCAGGTCCAGATCAAGTAGTTAATACTGGAGATATAGTTACACTTGATGGTACAAAGAGTATAGGTGGATACTTGACATTCTCATGGACACAAGTTTCTGGTGACCCAGTACAACTGCTAAATGCAAATACTGCCCAACCAACATTCACTGCACCAACTGTCCCTCTTGGCGGATCTGAGACCCTAGTGTTCACAAATATTGTCAAGAATTCATTTGGAAAAGATGGGGCTATGGTAACCATTACAGTGGTACATCCATCATTACCCCCAACTGCTGTAATCACTCTAAAGTAAATTAGTAGAATTTTTTCTACAACTTGATTTCTATTTGTATCTGATTCTTGTTTAATTGGGACTTCATATGAAACTATGACACCATTTTAAGAGGTGGGAATGTTTGAAAACCTAATTACCTTCATAGTAATAGTTAATCGCTTTTATCTGGGTAAATTCTGATTCATATGTTGTCAGAAGATCTAATGGGAGCAATCCAACAAATTCTGATTCTTGGCAAAGGTGATCAAGGAAGACTGGAATATCTTCTTGAACTTTTACAAAAAGGAAGGCCACTTCCAGATTCAGATAAAAAATACTTGCAAATCATGGTGCCTCTCTATCTAGGTCCACAAGACCCTGAATCTTATCAGAAAAATGTAGAATTTGCAATAACAAAATTATATGGCGAGATAAGAGAACTTGGCGAAAAAATGACTGGAATTCAAAGAAAAGGATTTGAAAAATATGTTGGCCGAAAGGCAATTTTATTTTTTATTACAGTCTTTGTACTCTGGAATGCCTTGCAATCTTATGTTCTGCCAATTCTGTCTAATTTTGTTCCAAATAGTATGATACAGTATGTATTTCCACTGAACTTGATAGCAAATTATCTTAATTATGGTCAAGTTGTTTGGTTTGCGTTTTTGATAATTTCTATATCGTGGCCATTTATTGGTTTGATACATCTAGTAAAATTCATCAGATCCAGAAAAATTTCAAATAATGTCTAATGAGAACATTCTATCTATTGTAATTCTCTACGGTAGTAATCCCAGCGTTCTGGATCGAATTGTTTTACAAATTCAATCTCCTCTCCCCTCTTGACACGACTTGATATTACGTCTCGTAACGCAAAACTTGTAAGATACTTGTATCCTTTTGCTAGAGATTGCATGTTGAACAACAACCTCATCTCTCTTCCACCGCTTTGTCCCCAATATCCCATCCTTATTGCAAGTGGTTCCATGAATGCAGTATTATTTAATCCATAGTTTACATCCTTGATCTCAGAACGTAATTTGTATGTCTCAAGAGGTCCGCCTTTTGTAAACCCTATTACCGGACCATTATCGCTTCCTAATCTTAATGTGTTAAGTATGGTATCTTTGGCCATAACTGATTCTGTAAATTCATCATTTTTGAATCGGAGTGGTTTTGGCAATTGATGATAAATTTCAGATAACGTATTTATAAAATCTGGATCCTGACGTCTTGATGTGGGCTCAATTACTGCAAAAAATTTTGCGTTGTCATAAACAAGCGATCCCTCAATCTGAATTTCTTGCTCTCTTAATCTCATAAAAGCTAAGACATTGTCCGTAAAATTTTTTCTCATGTCTCTTGGAAGTGCACGTAAAACCCTTTGATACATCTCTGCATCATTATTGAGAAGATCCTCAAAATATGCAACTGATCTTCTAACAATATAATATGGGTGCCAAGCTAAAGCATGAGCGTTTTTCTGTGCCATCTCTAATGCTTTTGTAAAATCACCAAGAGTATATCCTGCAATTCTATCTGTAACTGAAAGAAACCATCCTAACTTCTTATAATGCTCCTTCTTAGTTTCGTCTTCCTTTGTAACTTCAATTAGGTTAAGACAATCTTCAATTTTCTTTTCTGTATTATCTTTGATCTCTCCACTCCAAGGGTATGTGGTTCGGTGAATTAATGCGGCTATCAAATTTTTATCAATATTTGCATCTTTTAGTAATGAATTTAGTTTTTCATCTGTCATGACAAATTTAATGGCGTCTTCTTCATGTGGCTTGTCTACTTCTTTAAGAGGATCATAATCATGAAAGAGGGCTGCAACAAAAAGGTATGGGAAATCTTCGGGCTTTAGAATACCATGCATGCATTCCCATTGGGCAGCAAGTAAAGTGACATAGGTCACTTCTAATTCATGAATGATATTATGATAGCCATAATAATCGACACCTAAACCCTTTGACTCGAATAAATCTATTGTATAATCTAAAATCTTAGAAAAGCATTCTCTTTTAAAACCATTAGTAACCATAATGCTTTGAATTTCTTCACGTAGAGATACAGGATCCTGGTTTTGCAACAACATGAGTGTAATTGAATATGATGGCTTTAAGTTCTCGCTCGAATTTCCAACAATTATGCCTTTGAGGAGACTCTCCTTTTTTGGTAAATTGATAATAAAACTACAACTGCTATGACAGATATTCCAATAATGCTTACATTGGAATAATCAACAAACCAATTGGCTACAATAGTCTTTGGTGAATTGACAAATACTCCAACTGATTCCTGATTTCCACTTCCTATGACCTGACCTTGCCATCCTGTAAAGATGTGTTTGACAAGAATGTCATCACTGGGCATTATGGACACGTATGCAATAGTCCCGGAATCATACCATCCTGTTCCAAGTGCTCGTCCAAAATTAGAAATTACCTTGACATAATATTGTGCTGTATATTCTAGTTCAATTTTGTGCATGTTTGACATGTGAATGATATGGGATTTGAAAGTCCCTGATTCTTGTCTTGAAATTACATCAATATCTGAACTATCCAATGACCATCCGCTAAGCTGTTGTCGTGTGTCTTCTTGATCTGATTGTATCATATACGGTACAATGATCTGTTCATCTGAACCTTCATCAAACCAGTTATCATTTGTGGGAGATGGCGGAGAGAAATTTATATTGCTTATTTCAGATGTAATGATTTCAAATTGAGGTTTTGCCAGAAAAAATATAGTGTGATTAGAATCTGTCAAAATATCTAATGTGAAATTTCCATCAGATGCTCTTTGGATGGGAACAAATGGACCATTATCGATATAATATCCTTGCAGGTTGAATCTGGTAAAATTCTCATTTGTCCAAGAATATTGCTGTGAAATTGTATATTTTTGGTTGCTATTTACAAGAATTGCATGAGTCTTTGATGTATCGTTAGTATAACTAATAGTGATAGTAATCTTTGGTTGACTATCTTGATAATCTGCTACTGCATAACTTTCATAGAATACCACCGAGGATAGCATTACTATGCCTAGGAGCATTCTCGAAAGAATCACATGGTATCTTGTCAAAAGCAATTTTACCTAATATTTTGCTAGAGCGGGCCTTATTTCCAATTTTCTAGTCTGTAGATGCACACTTACTAGCAAAAGTCAAATACGACATTAAAAAAAAGAACACATGCAATGGGGCTCATATGCAATCATGACTGTTATCATCTTTTCAATAGGTGTGGCTCCTGTATTTGCACAAACGCCACAACAATTTGCTGTCAAAGATGCACGAAGTGGTCAATCATCTGTTGTAAATTATAGCATAACTGGAGCAACATTAGATACTGTATCAATTAACCATCAGGATACATCAATTATAGTCTTCATCAAGTCGGCTAGTGATGGAAACTTGACGATTTCCATGCCAAGGTCTCTTATTGATGCCAAAGTAGGCACTGGCGATGATCAATTCTTTGTTCTAGTTGATGGGGCAGACACTGATTTTACTGAAAGTAAGACCAATACTGATAGAACTGTGACTGTGTCATTTCCTCAAGATACTCAGCAAATAGAGATTATTGGAACGCAGGTAGTTCCAGAATTTGGTGGATTGGCCTTTGTAGTTCTTGTAGTTGCAATAATTTCAATAGTGGTAATATCTGCAAAAACTAGACTAAAGTTTAGTTTGTAAAATATTCTTCTTCATACTATTATTCTTTAATTTTGATATTTGGTTTTACTAGCTAAAGCCTGCACCAAATTGATCTCCCTGTTGCAGAAGATCCGCAGAGTCTGAACCTTTTAACTTTAGATACAAAAATGCTTCATTTACAAGTTGGATTGCCTGTTCTTCGTCTAAATGAAATTGTTTTTTTGCAAAATCTTGATATTTTTTTAACTTTGCATTGTCTTGCTCATCTAAAGATATTCTATCTGCAAGTATCATGGTTGATACTTCTTCAATTTTAGAGTCATATTGAGAATCTGACATTACTCTATAAAACCGACTCTCACTTTTAAGTGATTGTTATATTTTTAAAATCAAGATTTTTCTGAGGAGTCATCTTCTTCAAACTCGTCATCTAGAAATTCATCGAGTTCATTTTCGCCGTTTTCTGAAGATTCATCGAGAAATTCTCCGCCTTCTTTGGGTTTCTTTTTGTCGCTCATTTGTAATGTCTACTTGCTAAAACTCTTTACTTATAACTTTTGAAAATTATGGCATGAACCAACTGGCTATGAAATGATACAAATATTTTCTATTTTCATAATTCTACGATATCAGTTTTTTCCAAAATCTGCCAAGATTTTTAGAGCATCTCTTTCACCATTTTGTATGAGTTTCTTTACCGTATCTACTGAGAAATCCGCATCTTCAAATATGTAGTGCGATTCTTCTTTTCTTTCAACTCGAACTATCTCTTTGATAATGGCGCCACGCTCACATGCAAGTCTATGATAATCTGATTCTAATTCATCAAACTTTTTCTTGTTTTTTTCATCAAGTGGTGTGGATTCTAAAATGTCATGCATTTTTTTAATCATTAGTATATATCTTGAGATTATTTTGGACATTCGTACTGATTGGTCTGTCTTGTCTGTATGCATTATGTCTCTTGCCCTGTGCCATGATTCTGACATGTTACGGGGAAGCTCCTCTTGGTTACGGGGAAATAGATTGACTATGATGACTTTTTTGTCACAAATCGGAGATGCGTCTATTACTTCTCTTAGGGGAGTATTGCTCAAAAGCGTCCCATCCCATAGGTACCTGTTACCTACTTTTGTCCAAGAAATGCCATAAAATGGATATCCGGCACTTGCAAGAACATGGTCTGATGTGAAGTTATCATATTTGCTATCAAATGTGGATGGTTTTCCATTTTGAACATCAGTAGATGTTACTATCAGTCTAGGCCTTGACTTTTCTTTAAGCTTGGAATAGTCTACAAATGTTTCTAAGGTCTTCTTCAAAGGCGTAATGTCATACAGATAGGGGAAATTATATGTAAAATCAAGAGATGGTCTTAACCACAGGGGAAGAAATGCGTTTGAATTTCCCCACATGGCAGAATAGATTGAGGATGAAATCTCTCTCATCTTATCTGAAAGAAAATGGGGTGTTACAGTCTCTGCTAAGGTCAACCAAAACGCTTCTAGATCTTTTGCTGGGTCATCGCTTTTACTTGCAGCAATTATGGCTGAATTTATTCCTCCAATTGAAGTACCTGCAACTACATCTAATTTTATTTTGAGTTTATGGATGGCTTTGTAGACTCCACACTCATATGCTCCAAGAGAGCCACCTCCTTGTAAAACTAGAACATTTTCCTCGCAGTTTTTTGCTATGGACAATTTTAATCTGTTAACTCTATCTTGGCATTAGATTATGATGCTTTCTATGATTCTCAAAAAACCATCAGTGTAAAAACTACTATGGGACTAGTTACAAGTTTTGTTCTCTATGTATCCATAATGCTAGGATAGTGAAGATAAACATAGGGAATTCACGCCAAAAAAGATTCATAGATGTTCAAAAACCTATCTCTTTCTAATTTCAAGTTTGATATTCTAAATTATGACAAGTTATCAGAATTTAGAATTAAAACCATATCCCATGGACTGATGACTTTGTCATTTATTCTAAGATATGGTGATTTCATATCCTGCATAATTTTGCATGCCTCGGTGATTGTGATATTTCCTGGTACATTTTTTGCCTCTTCTAGACTAAAAATATCTGATTTCATTCCTAAGAAGTCTTGCTCATCTCTGAGGCAGTTGAACTCTCTGACCAGTTTTTGTATGATTATTCTATCGTTAATGTAAAAAGAAGTGCCTTCTAACACTAGTTTTCTAGTATCGTATTCAAACATTCGTTGTATAATCTGTCTTACTGTATCATTTTTATGAAATGTGATTATCTTTTTTGTGGGAATTGCAGAGACCGTCGTATTGATTTTAAATGACGTGCCAACTTCAAGAATCTTTCTTGCTGAGATTACTGAATATCCTTTATACTGATTTGGTATTATGGCAAATGCTCTTCTAGTCTCTAACCATTGATTTACTAATTCTGAAAATTTATTCTTTGAATTCATGATGACAAGATTCTTGCTCATTACATCTCCGATCTTTGTCTTGTCAAGAAATTCTGAGGTTTGATTTTCTAGAATTCCTTCTAAAACTTCAATTCCTCCTACTATGCCAACTGGCTTGTCATTACTTGTAACAACTAGGGAATCAGTTAGTGTTTCAAGGTGATGAGGAAGAAGAGTTGCAGCTTCACCTAATGTATCCTCAACTCTGATACTTACTACGGGTGTGGAAAATATTGATTCTGGTAATACTTCTTCTAGTGATTTATCTCTCAATATGTTCATGGTATGAACTGTTCCCTCTCTTGTAAAATGCTATTACTCATACTAACACTTTTGATATTATCCTTATTTACATTGATTATGATTCTCACGATTGATTTTATTATATGTGACAATTTATTATGCAAGAAACTTGATCACCAACTCTGAGAGTTTTTCTGGGTCTTCCACATATGGAGAATGCCCGCATCCCTCCATTGGGATGAATTTACAATTGTTAATTGATTCCACAAATTGCTGTGAATATTCATAAGGTATGAGCTTGTCTTCTTTTCCCCAGATTAACAAGGTGGGAGCTGTAATCTTTCCTAGTTTTTCAAAAATATCTGGTGCATTTTTGAGTCCTAATAATGTGGAAAGAAATACCATTTTTGCATTTGGTTTTGACATGTTGTTTAGAAACCTCTCAATTGAAATCTCTGATACTTGTTTGCCTGGACCTACCATCATTTGATACGCATTCTTTATAGCTTCCTTAGTTGGATATAGTGCTGCCATGGTGTATGCATCAAGTACTGGGGTAGATTTTCTCATTATTCCAGCAGGAGAGATCAGAATAATCTTCTTTATTATTGGACTTTGAGAGGCAGCACATTCTATTACCACCTGACCTCCAAGCGAAGTTCCAATCATGGACGTATTTTTAATTCCTAGAGAATCCATAAAATCAAAAACAAATTTTGCAAAATATTCTGGGGTGTAATCTGCAGTAGGCTTGTCACTCTGCCCATATCCTATCATGTCTGGAACAAACAGGTGAAATTTTTTGGCCAAAAATGGCATAACATTACTCCATCTTTCTGCATACCCACCTAGTCCATGTAGTAGAATTAGATTCCGATCGGATTTACCATCTTCAAAATATCTTATTTTATTTCTATTTACTGTAAGAAACTTTTCATCCATTTCATATTTTTGGGTTTTATAAGCAAAATAAGGTTTTGTTGGTACTAGTTATGACTATTTGATGAGAACAATTTACAAAAAAGATCTAGCGATCAGCTTTTCTTAGGTATGAGGGCAGAAGTATACTCTAACATCTTTGCATATTCTGCCAACATAAGTTTTACATAATTATCATATGTCTTCATACCTGATATGGTATTGGTAACAAATGTTTTCTGAAAATTATTTGCCATATCTATATCTAAGATCGTATACTTTGTCCAGACTTTGAGATATTTATCAAAACCCTCTATGGCCTTATGGTCCACTCCCATCTTGTCAAGTAACTCCTTTTCTGCAATATAGCAGGTTCCAAAAAAGTCTCTAGCAATACGCAAGTATTCCTCCTGAATATTGGCAAAACTTTCAATAAATGAAGGAAGTAGACTTTCAACTTTCATTATTACTTGATTTGTGTTATCTCTCATTACGTCGCATACTGATAGAACTGGCATGTCTTCTCTCTTATTTTCTTGAGATTCTGTCTTGCTCATTGTCATACAGTTACTTGTTAGAACTTATTTTTAACAATTAGCTATTTCTTTTTTGACTGACAACTGAAGTAATCTCTATATGTGGTGAAAACCATTACATTCTACCTATCATGTCTATTCCACCCGATTTAAAAAAATCACTTGCTGATTACAAGCATACCTCCCTATTCTGGACAGATTTATTATTTTTGATGTCTAATAAGCAACAGACTATTACAGCTACTGGCCCATTTCGAAAATTTGCTGTTACTGCCAAAAAACTGAGTACTGAGACAATTGAAATGAATGAAGACATGACTGAATTTAATTCAAGACTTACAGCTTACTACAAACAGCTTGCTGATACATGGAACGAGGCTCAAAAAGAATACTCCCGAAAGGTACCAGAACTTCCAAATGATATAGAGAATATGGAAGCATCAAAGCGCATATGGATTGATATGTTTGAAAATTATTTTACTAAACTCTTTGATTCATCTGAATTTGCTGAAAATTTTGGTAAACTTGTGACAAGTGAGCTTGAGATTGCAAAACACTGGAATAATATGACTGCCGCATTACTTGAAAGCGCAAACATGCCTACCAAAAAGGACATGGATGAAGTGTATCAAGAATTACATTCTTTGCGAAAAAGAATTGCCAAACTTGAAAAAATAGCAGACAAGGAAGTAACATAAAGAATGGCTAACGAGATTAGAATAGATCCTAAACTATTGGCAGAATTCATTACACTAAACAAGAATATTCTAGAGGCGCCAAACCTTGCCCAGTCTCTTGAAGAAATAAATCTTGAAGTAACTCCATATGAGGTGGTACATTCTGAAGATAAAGTTCGCCTACTTCACTTTAGCCCATTAGCTGACCAACAAATGAAGACACCACTTGTAATAGCTTATGCTCTAGTTAACAGATTTCATATTTTTGATATTCATCCAAAAAAGAGTTGGATAAGAAATCTGCTAACTCAGGGAGTCGATGTTTATCTTATTGACTGGGGCACACCGACTCAAATTAATCAACATGAAGGATTTGATGATTATGTCAATGGGTATATGGATAATTGCATAGATTTTGTAAGAAAAGAATCTTCATCTGATAAAATCTCGCTTCAGGGATATTGTACTGGAGGAACACTTTCTACTGTATATACATCACTTTATCCGAAAAAAATTAAAAATCTAATTCTTACATCCCCGATAATAGATGGAAGGCGTGACAGTACTGTTGTATCAAATCTTGCAAAACACATGGACGTTGACAAGTTGGTAGATACCGTAGGCAACATGCCTCCTGAGCTTATGTATTATGTCTTCTCTATACTCAAACCGTTTGAGCAGGGTATGGAAAAATATTTGAATTTCTTTAAAAATATTCATAATAAAGAATATGTTGAGAATTTTATCCGCGTAGAGAAATGGGTTAACGATACACCTCCAATACCGGGAGAACTCTACAGGCAGTGGATAAAGGACGTCTATCAAGATAATCTTCTTATCAATAACAACATGTACGTGGGGGGAAAACAAATATCTCTAAAAAATATCACAGTGCCACTTCTCACCCAAGTTGCTGTGGGCGATCATCTTGTATCTCCTGAATGTAGCATGCCTATTCATTATGCGGTATCTAGTGACGACAAAACTTTGAAAATCTACCCAACTGGGCATGTCGGTATGATAGCTAGTTCATTTTCTCAGAAAAAAGTTCTTCCCGAGTTTGTCCAATGGTTATCTGAAAGATCTGAAAAAAAATAAAAAATTAAAGATTTAATCTAGTTCTTGCTTGGAGTCCATGCTGAGAACCATGATTGTAGTATATTTGCATCCATAGTTGTGAATGCTTTCAAGTTATCATTGAATGTCTTGATGTTTTGTCTTGCTGCTTCCATTGCTGTAATAACTGCCTTGTTTTGTACAGAAGTAGTCTTTACAATTTCCTCTGTTGCATCATTGATTGCTTTTAGGAAACTTGGTGGAAGATTTGCATTAAGACCGCTCTTTGTTGCTGCCTCGTGCTGGAATTCGATTGCTGATTCTACTGCATTTTTGTATGATGTAGCGAATTCCTGTTGAAGGTTAGACACTGCTTGAATGTACTGTGCAACACTTTTTTCTGCTTCTTCAAAATAACGATTCACATTCTGCTTGTATACTCCATATGCTTCTTTTGTTGTATCTGCTTTGCTCATTTTTTCACCTCCGGTTGTGATTTATTTTTGTAGATTGGAACTACTATTACCTGGACCAGATCATTTTCTCTGATTCCAATTGCTTCTCTTTCTGCTTCTGGTATTGAAATGCGTCCGTTACTTCCAACTGTTGTCTTAAAGGCTCCCCATGATGAAAATTGAGGTAATCCCTGTGCAAGATTAAACCAATTGAACATTGATTTTGATCCTGACTCGGCAGCAGTCTGCACAAAATCTGCCTGTGCTTTGGTTGTAGTATCGGCCATTTCTTTTAGTGCTTCAAGTGGATTGGATTGATTATTGCGGTTCATCATGTCGCCAAAGGTTTTCATGAAGTCCATCTGTGCTTTACCGCTTTGTTGAATCCAGTCTCTGAACATCGCTGTTGGGTCTGGTTGGATATAGTTACCATTCATTGGTTGTAGAAACCAACCAAAGGTATATAATAGTATTGTTTGGAATCCAAATTAATGTCTATTAAGACAATCAATCCGTCCACTGAGGAGGTAATTGCAGAGTATCAAGTAATAACGGAATCTGAACTTAAGAATAAAATTACTAAATCTCGAGAGGCCTTTTCCAAGTGGAAGGTTGATCCAAAGAAAAGATCAATGTTTTTGCATATTCTCTCTGCAGAACTTAGGAAAAACAAAGACATGCTTGCAAAAACAGCTACTCAAGAAATGGGTAAGCCACTAAAAGAATCGCTTGCCGAAGTGGAAAAATGTGCATGGGCCATGGAATTTTATGGTGACAATGGTGAAACGTTTCTAAATACTGAAGTTGTAAATACTGATGCAAGAAAAAGTTTTATCGCTTTTGAACCAATTGGAATCATAGCAAGTATAATGCCGTGGAACTTTCCATACTGGCAGGCATTAAGATTTGCAGCTCCATCACTTATGGCCGGAAACACAATTGTTCTAAAACCTGCAAGTGTTACTATGCAATGTGGTATTGAAAT
>NZ_FUYK01000012.1 GCF_900167955.1 Candidatus Nitrosotalea bavarica
AATAATTTGAATAATTTGAATAATTTGAATAATTTGAATAATTTGAATAATTTGAATAATTTGCATTGTTGTTTCAGAAAATAGATTATCAGTATTACGACAATTTTCTTATTACATTTGTGGTAGGCATGATAGTCTGGGAATTTGAGATATTTTATAAGCCAACGAAGGGATTTGGACCCTCGACCTTCTGATTACAAGTCAGATGCTCTAGCCAGGCTGAGCTACGTTGGCATGTGGTTATGGGTTTTAGAAGGTGGTTTAAAATGTTGTCACACTTGACAACGATCAAAAAACGGGTTTCCTAAATTAAGACCACACGAAATTTATATCCTAATCCAAGAATCACCGCGTTGGCCGACACAGAAAAAAAATGTGATATCTGTGGTAAGGCGTTTGAAAATTCTGATAAATTAAATAAACACAATCTAGAGTCTCACAAGAACGAGCCGGCAAAGGTTAGGAGAGTAGCATCCCAGTCTTCTCGATACAAGGCAACTGGAATTGCAGCTGCAATTGCAATAGCGCTTGTAGTAGGCGTATATTTTTCTGAGAATCAGTCATCTCCTAGAAATCCAATACAAGGGGTGGAATGTGAACCAGTGGAGGCTTTGGTATTTCATATACATGCTCATCTCGATGTTATGGTAGATGGCAAATCTGTCACAGTTCCAGCAGGAATTGGGATAAAACCAAACGTATGTTTCTATTGGTTACATACTCATGACACATCGGGTGTTATACACATAGAGTCTCCACGTGAAATTATATTTACTCTGGCACAATTCATTGAGGTCTGGGACAATACTCCTGGTATATCTCCAAGTTTTGAAGAAGCTACAAATGGTGACACGAATCTCAAGGTCTTTGTAAATGGAACTGAGGTCAAAGACGGGTTTGATAAAATCCAGCTAGCTGCACATGATGAGATTGTCATAATATCTGGTAACATACCGCCATCAATTCCATCATATTATGAATTTGGCGGATTATAGATGGTAGACAGAAATGGCAAAACTAAATCTCTCAAAATTAAAATCTGACAAAGCCCTTGTCAAAAGCAAAAAAAGATATTTTGTAGGCAATGCGTGGTTAAATGACATTTCTGTTAAACTCCAAATCAAAGGAGAAAAAGTCTACCTTGCAAATTTTAACAACGGGGCAAGAACCAAAGTGCATTATCATCAAGGTGGACAGATTCTTGTGGTGACAAAAGGCAAAGGAATGCTTGTAATTTACAAAAAGACAAGTATCAAAAAAGAGACTGCAAAAATACAGAAACTATCCCAGACAAATCTACAAGAGGGCGATGTTGTTTTTATTCCAAAAAATATTCTTCATTGGCATGGCGCTCTAAAAGGCAAAAACTTTGCCCATGTGGCACTCAACATATTTACAGATAATGCAAAAGAGGCCCAGACAATCTGGTATGAATCTGACTTTGTATCTTATGCTAAAAAAATCAAATGATGTTTTAATCATTAAACCCTGATGCAATTAGTATAGTCCAAGGGAATATCAACTTGCCATTTTTCTCATATGTTGAGGCATTATTCTTTGCATCTTGTTTTATTTTATTCATGATTTTTGTACCATGGCTTTCTAACTTGGCTCTGATTGAATTTGCAGTAGAATGCATATAGTCTTTCCAATATTCTTCAAAGGTTCCTGGCTTGTAGACAAATTCATGTCTTGCAACTGTGACATTTACAAAGCCTGCCTTTGCCAACTCTGACTCTAAATCTTTGGGGTTGCCAAACCTGTGCACTGTAGGTGTTCCCCCAGGTCTGATATCTGGAATATGTTCTAGGATGGGCTTCATTATTGTACTAAAATATGGTACGTCTTCTGCTAGCCCGTGCACTGCAACTACTACCATGCCTTTGTGGTTTAGAATTTTTTTAATTGATTTTAAGACTTTATGCGAGTCTGGAAAAAACATTACTCCATACTGGCATGTGACTTTATCAAACTTGAAATTAAATCCAATATTTTCTGCATCCATTTCTAGAAAATTTGTGTTAGGAAAAGTAATTGTCCCCTTTGCTATTTTCAGTGCGGTTCTAGACAGATCAATTCCAACCAAGAGGCCTTTTGGACCTAGCAATTGTGAAATCTCTTTTGAAACAACACCTGTTCCACATGCAACATCTAGTACCTTGTCATCAGGTACGATATCTGCTATTTTTACAAGTTCTGTAGTAGACTTGAATGGTCCTACTTTTTGGTCTGCCCAGTTGTAATGATAGTCTGGAGCTACTGTATTCCAGTTTGCCTTGGTAGTAATTTTATATTGGATTGGATCAAAAATTGGTTTCATCTTCGCAGACTTCTCAAAGCTTAAATTGATTATAGATAAACGCATTTTATGCCTTCCTTTAAAGTCAATATAATAATTGAAAACAAGCCTGAAATTGTAGACCCGGAGGGTGATACTATCTTTAACGACTTGATTCTAAAGGACAAAAAAACAGCGATCAAAAAGGTCCGTTCTGCCAAGATGCTCCGATTTATCATTGATGCAAAAAGCAAGGAATCTGCAGAAAAATCTGTCTTGGATGCATGCAATGAATTTAGAATTTACAATCCCCTTGTAAGCAAGGTCTCAGTTGAGACTCTAAAAGTCTAACCGGTTTTTACTACTTTTCTGTTAAGAGCAGTGACATCATCTACTGCCCCATCTATTAGCAGCTTACTCCGCAAGTATTTTGCAAGGTCAGTCTCTGTTATGATTCCTACTAGCTTGTCGTTTTCTAATACTAGTAATCTGCGGACATTCTTGTTTAGCATCTTTTGAACGGCGTCCTCGATTGGAGTCATTGGTTCTACCCACCTATAGTTGGCTGACATGATCTCTGATAGTGGAACTTCGGCACTTTTTCTGTCTGTTGTTGAGACTTTGCGGGCAAGGTCTCTTTCAGTTACAAGTCCAATTGGCTTGTCGTCCTTTACTACGACAAGGGAGCTAATTCCCTTTTCTGCAAAAAGCAATGCAACGTCTTTTGCAGTCTTGTCATGTTCTATAGTTATTACAGAGCGAATCATTATATCGCGAACTAGACCCATAGCTAGTAGCTCCAAATATTGGCATAAAAACGATTCTACTTTTCTAAAATAAAACCTAGTCAAAGTATTTTTTCCAAGCTTTATATTTTTTTAATTTTATTCTACAATTTGACACAAAACTAGAAAATTAAATAAATCAAATTCTATACAAGTTTCTCTTGCGGCGTTCAAGGTCGATGAGTAGTTTTGTCAGTACAAGTCCTGTGATAAATCCTCCAACATGGGCTGCAAATGCTATGGTAATTGATGTGACAGAACCGATGAATACGTAGAGCACTTGGATTGCAAGCCAATAGTACCCTCTGATATCTCCCATCGCTGCCGAGATTCCAAGAACGCCAGAGATTGCCCCTGATGCCCCAATCAGTACAGAGTCTCCGTTTCCA
Source organism: Candidatus Nitrosotalea bavarica (assembly GCF_900167955.1). Taxonomy (GTDB): domain Archaea; phylum Thermoproteota; class Nitrososphaeria; order Nitrososphaerales; family Nitrosopumilaceae; genus Nitrosotalea; species Nitrosotalea bavarica. The sequence goes on from NZ_FUYK01000012.1 coordinate 3,453, forward strand.
AGTATGTATGACGCAATGATTCCATGAAATAGTGCTCCGCCAAGTCCTGCCATTATGTAAATTGCGATAAACTTTCGTTTGCCGATTGATCTCTCTCCATATCCTCCCATGTATGCCAGTGCAAACAGATTGAATGCAATATGGGCAATACTTGCGTGGATGAACATTGATGTAAACATTCTCAAAATACCATCCAGAAGATAGCCATCCTTGAACAGGCCATTTGGAACAAACCCGTAATTGGAAATTATTGCATTCTGGGTGTTACTTAGAATTCCATATGCAAAAATTACAGTGTTTATAACAACTAGGGTTGTGGTAACAGGAGGCGGAGTTCCTAACTTTAACATCTGTTCTTGGGAATTATTGCTGTAATAAAACGATAAGGACACAAATACGGCAAATATATGATCGCTATACCAAATATGCGATCAACATGTCTGTATAGTATGGTGTAATCATAAATTAGTTTTAAAAAATTATTGCCGATTCAATTTAATATCTCCAAAAAATAATGTAAGATGTGAAGGTTGCAGTAATCGTCTTCCCAGGTAGTAATTGCGATCGAGACATGCACCATGTTCTAACTGATGTTTTTCATCTTGACTCACAACTTGTGTGGCATACTGATGAATTGCCAAAGAATATTGATGCTATTGTGTTGCCAGGTGGATTCTCATATGGCGACAGACTCAGAGCAGGTGTAATTGCAGCTCATAGCCCTGTCATAAAAGATATTAAAAAGATGGCAGAGAAAGGCATGCCTGTTCTTGGGGTGTGTAACGGTTTTCAGATACTAGTAGAATCAGGTCTTTTGCCAGGTGCTCTGCTCAAAAACACGTCGCTGAATTTTATGTGCAAGTGGACTGAGATAATTGTAAAAAACAACACGACTCCATTTACAAACAAACTCAAACTAAATCAGAGAATCCCCATTGCTATAGCAAATGGGGAAGGGAGATACTATGCAGATGATGCTACGCTAAAATCTTTAAAGAAAAATAATCAAATTGTCTTTACTTATGTCGAAGAAGTTAACGGTGCATCTCTTGGCATAGCTGGAATATGCAACAAGGCAGGAAATGTTGTTGGAATGATGCCCCATCCTGAAAGGTCTGCTGAGCAAATTATAAATCCAAAAAATGCAAAACCGGCATCATTAATCTTTGAATCACTTCTAAACACCTTGGGCGTAATAGCATGAGTCTGACTCCGCAAGAGTCCAAATATCTTGAAAAAAAGATAGGCCGAAAGCCAAATCCTTTGGAGTTTCAGATTGTAGCAGCTGAATGGTCAGAACACTGTTCCTACAAGTCTTCAAAAAAATATCTCAAGATTTTACCAAAGGAAGGAAAACGTGTGATATCTGGTCCAGGATATGATTCGGGTGTTCTTGATGTAGGAGATGGATATGTTGTCACTGTACACATTGAAAGTCATAATCATCCATCTGCAGTGGAACCATATGGGGGAGCTGCAACGGGTGTTGGTGGAGTAATTCGCGATATATTGTCTGCAGGAACTAGACCTATTGCAATTTTAGATGGACTGCGATTTGGAAATATAGAAAAAGATCATCATGCAAGATGGCTATTCAAAAATGCCATAAGGGGGATTGCAGACTATGGTAACTGTCTTGGCATTCCAACAGTGGGTGGCGAAATTGAGTTTGACAAGTGTTTTACAAATTATGCGTTAGTAGATGTGGCCGCAATTGGGTTTGGCAAAAAAGAAAATCTCATACGAAATAGGGCTCAAAAGGGAGACTATGTTGTTCTAATTGGAGGCTCTACTGGAAGAGATGGGATTGGTGGCTCACAGTTTGCCTCTGACAATCTAGATGCAGATAATCGCTCAGCTGTACAGATACCAGATCCGTTTATTGAAAAACTAGTAATTGAAGTGATTCTGGAGGCAAGGAATCAAAAATGCATCAAGGCAATGAAAGACCTCGGAGGTGGAGGGTTGTCATGTGCAATATCGGAGACTGCAGATGCACTTGGTATAGGAATTGAACTTGACTTGTCACTTGTTCACAAGAGGGAGCAAAACATGTCGCCATCTGAACTGATGGTATCTGAATCCCAGGAAAGAATGCTTGTTATTACTGATCTTGCAAAACTTACAACGCTTAAAAAAATATGTGAAAAATTCAGAGTTCCATATTCTGTTATTGGTAGAGTTCATGAAGATAAAATGATGGAGGTAAAACTAGACAAAAATACGATTGCAAAACTTCCAAGTCAAATTGTTGCAAATGCCCCTCTTCTTGATAGGCCATCATCTAAACCCAAATATCTGAGTGCACTTGAACAAGTCAAAAAACCTACAATGCCTACTGATATCTCAAAAACGTTTTTGAAGATGCTTTCAAATCCTAACATTGCAAGCAAACACTGGGTCTATTCTCAATATGACCATGAGGTAGGTATCAGAACGGTTGTAAAACCTGGGGGCGATGGTGCCTCTCTCAGACTAGACAACGGTAAGTTCCTATCTGTAAAAATTGATGGAAATTCAAAGCATTGCTACATAAACCCACGGGAGGGCGTGATTGGATGCTTTGATGAGGCCTGTAGAAATGTAATTTGCACTGGAGCAAAACCAATTGGAATGGTTGATCATCTCCAGTTTGGAAATCCAGAAGATCCAGAAATATTTTGGACGTTCAAGGAATCGGTTCAAGCTATAACTGACTATGCAAAATATTTTGAAATTCCATGTGTTGGAGGCAAAGTTAGTCTTTACAATGAGACTGATGAGGGACCAATCAAGCCAACTCCGCTTATTGGAGTCCTTGGTCTAAATGAAGGAAAACCTCTGATTCCAAAGAAAATCGAAAATGGTGATCTGTTGATAATTGTAGGTATAACAAAAGATGAACTTGGTGGTTCTGAATACTATGAATACATCCATGGAGTGATTGGAGGAAAGTGTCCAATTGTTGATATGAAGTCGTCCAAAAAAATTCAGGACGCTGTCTTGGAACTCATACATCAAGATGTTATAAAAATTGCACATGATTGTTCCAAGGGAGGACTCGGTGTAGGAATATCAAAGCTATGCATCTCAAATGAAATCGGATGTATGATATTTGTTGAAAAAATTCCATCAGATAAATTGCGATTAGACGAACTATTATTTTCTGAAACACACTCTAGGTTTTTACTTGTAATATCTCAACAAGACGAAAAGAAAGTAATGTCACTTCTTGAAAAAAAAGGCATAACACATGCAAGTATTGGTGATTTTTCTGGTAAAAACATGACATTCAAAGAAAAATCAAAAATTGTTGCTTGTATAAGGATTGATAAAGCACAAGAAAAATGGTTAAACTCGTTGGAGGCGCTTGTAACACATGGTTAAAGAAAACTGCGGCGTAGTTGGAATTTTTAGCTTGGACGGTGCAAACGTAATTCCCATGATAATTGATTCCCTGAGGGCACTTCAGCATAGAGGTCAAGAAGCATGGGGGGTTGCAGTACCAAAGAAACAGCCATACAAACAACTGGGGCTGGTATCTTCCGCCATAACTGAATTTGATAAACTTACACGTGATTACATATCTCCTGCAGCAATAGGGCATGTCCGATATTCTACCATGGGTAAAAGTAATCTCGAAAACGCACAGCCTCTCAAAGTCAAGGATCTGTGTATAGCTCATAATGGTACAATATCAAATGTAGAGGAGCTGACTGGAATGGTTGGCGGTTGTACATTTACTCCTCAAAATGTAAGTGACACTCTGATTGCTGCCCAGAGGCTTGTTGCATTGATGGCAGATAATGGAAAACTTGGAAATGCATTATCTATTTTGAAAAATGAAATGGTTGGCTCGTTTTGCTTTACATTTGTATCTGACGATAATGCGATTTATGCAGCGCGTGATCCAAAAGGTTTTCGACCAATGGTACTTGGTTATAGAAAAGACAATAACACTTACATTGTTGCTTCCGAGTCTGCCGCACTCTCAGCTGTAGGTGCTCAGCTAGTACGCGATGTAAAACCTGGAGAACTAATCAAGATTAGTAATGCTGGAATAGAATCCGAAATGTTTTCAGAAGTAAAACAGCCAGCTCACTGCTCGTTTGAATTTACTTATTTTGCACACCCCTCAAGTGTGATGGAGGGCTCTAACATTTACTTGGCAAGAAAAAGAATTGGACAATTTCTTGCCCGCAAGTTTGCAATAAAGGATGCAGACATTGTAATTCCGGTTCCAGATTCTGCAAGACCTGCTGCTTTGGGATATGCTCAAGAACTGGGTGTACCATTTGAAGAAGGGCTACTCAAGGATAGATATAGTAGAAAAGGCCCACTGCGCAGCTTCATAGAACCACATCAAGCAGATAGAGTAGAGATAAATCGCTGGATAATTCCAATCACTCAAGTAATTTCTGGAAAACATGTCGTTGTAGTAGATGATAGTCTTGTTAGAGGTACTAGTTCCAAGGCAATCATCAAGGCACTAAGAAGATCTGGCGCAAAAAAGATAAGCATGGTAATAACATTTCCACAAATTCAATTCCCATGTTATGCCGGAATAGACTTTCCATCACAAGATGAACTTGTTACATACATGGGAGATGGTAAGAAATACACAGAAGATGAGATTACAGAAAAAGTAAGACAGATCATTGGGGCTGACTTTCTTGGATATAATGATGCAAAGAACTTGGCAGCTGCTGTTGGAATGGAGCATGACTCGATGTGCTTTACATGTTCAAGCGGTGATTATTCTTCACTGGGAATAAAGCCTATGTTTAAAACTCGGGCAGAAATCAAAGGGGAATGATATGGAACTGTCATTTGTCTTGGTAAAAAGCAAAATGGGACATGAGATGGATGTCATGAACGATATTCTCAAAATTGATGGTGTAAAGGAAGCGACTGGGACATTTGGTCAGTATGATATATTTGTAAAAGTTCAGGCTCCGACAAGAGCAGAACTTGATAAAATAGTTACAAAAAAAATCCGTCTAGTGTCAAACGTTCTCTCAACTACTACTCTACCTGCACTTGCTGGCAAGCCCACAAAATGAATAATTTTCCTATCCTGACTCTAAACGGTATATCAGTTTAAATCCAAGTCTGCTCAATGACCGCCTGTTTGAAGTTTTTACGCTCAGGCAAGGTAAAAGACATTTACGAGCTTCCGGATGGAAATATCTTATTTCATTTCTCCGATAGGGTATCTGCATTTGATGTTAAATTTTTAACTCCAATTCCTAAAAAAGGCGAGGTGCTATGCAGGTTTGCCGAATTCTGGTTCAAAAAACTACCAATCAAAAACCACTATGTCAGAACCGAGGGCAAGGACAAGATTGTCGTAAAAAAAATGCAAATGATTCCAATTGAATGCGTGGTACGGGGATACTTCTATGGAAGTCTTGTACAAAGATGGAAAGATGGCAAGGTCAAGTTGCCAGATGGTTCAGTTCCACAACTTGCAGCAAAACTCCAGATGCCAATCTTTGATCCTACAACAAAATCTGAAACCCATGATATACCAATATCAAAACAAGATGCAATTGACAAAAGTCTTGTAACCCAAACTGAATTTGAATGGCTTGAAAAGACATCTCTTGAGATTTATCAACAAATGTTCCAGACTGCAGATGCTGCAGGATTTGTACTTGCTGACTTGAAATTAGAGTTTGGAAAGATAGGAAATGATATAGTGCTTGGTGACTCTATTGGACCTGATGAGTATCGCCTCTGGCCAAAAGAGTCTTACCAGGTTGGAAAGATTCAGGAAAGCTTTGACAAGCAACTGTTGCGTGACTGGCTTGCGGCAAACGGATATCAAAAAAAGTTTGAAGATGATAGAAACGAAGGAAAAGAACCTGTTGCACCACAACTGTCAGATACTTTGTGCAACGAATTGTCGTCAAGATACATCATTGCATATGAAAAGATAACTGGAATCAAGTTTTAACTCGAATTTCAAATTCAAACCCTTCTGTATTTTTTCTCACTACTGACCATTTGACCCATCAGGTCGACAGGTTTTTCTAAATTTTTTATTTTTTTAAAATTTTTAGTATTTTTTGTACCGATACAATAACACTAGTAGTGGTATGATATTGATACAACCGTTGTTAATTTGATACTAGTATTATGATATACATCAGTATGTGTTATTGTATGTTACATTGTGACTAGAAGCATTCAGACGGATTGATCAAATATAGAGCATAAAAAAAAATTACGTATTGGACAAAAAAATATGATCTCTTGATCTTTTAGGATTACTACAAAAGATGAGTCAGAATATGTCAACACTACTACAAAAAGAACTGAAAATAAACAAGATACTTACAACTAATGCAGACCAAGCAAAAGCCCTTGATGATACTGCACGAATTAAAATTCTCCAAATTCTATATCATAAGCAACTTCCAACAGAACGGATTGTAGAAGAGTTAAACAAAATGGGATACAAAAAAGCAACCACTACAATAAGGCATCACATCGATGTTTTAAAAAATGCAGGATTAGTTGAAATTGTAAAAATGGAAGAAGTCCGAGGGGCTGTTTTGAAATATTATGGAACATCAGTTAGACTGATGGGCAACAAACTTCCAGCCAACTTTGAAACTGAATTCTCAAAGATGATTGCAGAAACATCTGTAAAATTAGAGAAAGTAATGAAGAACATCTCTGAAAATGTAGGTTCTAAAATAAAGAAAAAAAATCCAAAAAATGTTTCTCTAGAATCAAATTACGAAGAACATGTTGTGATGGAAATAGTAAACCGCGCAATGACTAAAGTGTTTGAAAGCAACTCTTCACCACATATTCCGAAATAAATTTTTTATTTTATTTCTATTCTGAAAATTCCTACAGTCTCCGGATTTTGTAAAGCATCTACTATTTGTCGTGGAATTGAATCTGATGCAGTATCACATCCAATTGACAAAGTTCTTGGACATGTGAAATTGCTTTTTCTAATTACAATGTCATGAGGGTTTGTCAAAGCAAGCTTCGCACTGCCTCTGCCTTTTACTTTGAATGAATGGTTTCCAACTAGTATTGTACATGTGATCTCTGATTGAGGTTTTTGCAACAATGTTTTCATTTCATCTGGAATTCCAAGACATCCACATGATGCATTTACACCTACTATGCAATCTCCATTTACTGTAAGATCTGATTCAGTTGTTATCTCAATTGATTTTGGATGAAGTGATCTTACATTTTTGTGACCGCGAAATGAGATCTCAAAACGCATGTTCTCAAGTTGTATAAACTTAAATTAAACCTTCAAAGGAAGAATTTTGAAATGCTTCCAGCAGCTGCAGGTTATGATAGAGCAATTACTGTCTTTTCGCCTGATGGCAGACTTTACCAAGTTGAATATGCAATAGAGACAGTACGAAGAGGTACTCTTGCAATAGGTGTCAAGAGCAAGGATGGAATCATACTTGCAGTAGAAGAAAAACCACGAAAATTACAAAATTCTGATATTACTCAAAAAATATTCCAAGTAGATGATCACATTGGAGTTGCAGCAGCAGGCTACATCCCAGATGCAAGATCACAAGTAGACAATGCTAGATTCTTTTCACAAAGTAACAGAATGATATACGATGAACCAATAGAGGTAGAAGCAGTTGCAAAACACTTGGCAGATCAAGCCCAGCAATATACTCAATATGCAGGTGTAAGACCATTTGGTGTCGCACTCATAATTGCAGGAATTGACAAGAGTGGAAGCACCATATATCTTACTGATCCAAGTGGTACATACATCTCATACGATGCAGTTGCAATTGGTGCCGGTGCAGATCAAGTTACTGAATTTCTAGAAAAAAATTACAAGCATGACATGTCAGTTGAGGAAGCAGCAGCCATGGCAATTGAATCAATCTATCTTGTAAGTGAAGAAAAAGAAGGTGTAAAACACATCAAGATGGCTCAAATTCCTACCGCTACTAAACTGCTGACAAGAACATCTGAGAAAGACATTGAACACTTTGCTTCCAAAGCAAAAGAAAATATCGCCAAGAGACCAAAGTAGCACCTAATATTTTATAACGCAACAATCTAGAGCATACATTGAAAATTTCAATAGCAATCCCTGATTCGTCATTATCTGAAGAGCCAACTCCTCTTGACAAGGCAATGAAGATATCTCAGATTGCAAGGGCTTGTTCGATATTTCATGTAAATGAAATTTACATCTACAAAGAATCTAGCGGCTCTGACAGGGATAGATCATTGCTTCGAACTATTCTTCGTTATCTTGAAACACCACAATATCTTCGCAGAATGCTTTATCCTATGAGTAGCGACTTGCAATTTGCTGGCAGTCTTAGTCCGCTCAAGATTCCATCACATGTGCAAACAACTGATCCAAAAAAAGTCAAAGCACGAGATATCAGAGATGGCGTTGTTGTATATTCTAGAGGAGGTAAATTTGTCAACGTTGGTTTTGAAGAATTAATTCCTTATTATGGCAAAGATGAAGAAGGAAAGAGAGTCATAGTTCAATTCAAGGAAGGATATCCAAAATTTTCAATAAAACAGATTGGAAAAGAAGAGATCTCACAGTATTGGGGATATGATGTTAAAGAGATATCTAATCTTACTAATTTTCTTAGCACTTGGGGCTCACCTGTGATACTTACATCAAGAAAAGGCAAAACTATACATAAAACTCAAAAATATTTTGATGAAATCTCACACGAAAATGTCTTGATTGTTTTTGGCTCTCCAAAAAAAGGGGTCCATGAAATCGTGGGAAAAAATATTGGTAATATTCCAAGATCGCAAGTATTGAATTTCTTTCCAGATCAAGCAACAGAGACTGTTAGACTAGAAGAGGCCATTCTTGGAACTCTTGCTGTGTTGAATACTCTGACTCGTAACTAGTTTTAATATGGATCTGGATTGGTAAGAAAATATTGGAGAAAAAAAAATTTTTACTTTTTGGAATTATTGCAGGTGTTGCAGGAATTATAATTGGAAGTATTGTCATGATTTCAAGTATAATGCACTTTTGGCACTAAGATCTCAATTTAAAAATCGAATTTTACTCTTTTTTACTTATAGACTTATAATGGGGTTTTCGACAATTGCAATTTATCTATGGGTCATAGGAAGCATAGTCAACCTAGGAGGGGAAGCCTTGCATATTTGCCAAGGGGTAGAGCGAAGAGCATGGAAGCCAGAATTAGAACCTGGCCAGATGTGAAAGCAGATCAGCCAAAACTTCTGGGCTATGCCGGTTTCAAAGCAGCATGTATGCGTATTGCAAGTATTGATGATCGTGAAAAGACTCCTAATTTTGGAAAACAACTTGTCGGACTTGGCACTGTAGTTGTTACACCGCCAATGTCCATAATTGGAATAAGAGGTTATTCAAGAGACAGATATGGTGTTGATTCAACTTTTGATGTTTACGCAAAAGATTTACCAAAAGAACTTTCAAGACTTTTCAAAACAAAACCAGATGAAAAAGGAATTGAGAGAGCAGAAAAATCACTTAGTCATATTGATGAACTCTTTGCAATTGCAGCTATTCTTCCACGTAAAGCAGGACTTGAACAAAAGAAGCCATACGTTTTTGAAGTTTCAGTTAAAGGCGGCGACATTCCAAAACAATTTGCATTCATAAAAGATCTTCTGGGAAAAGAAGTCAAAATTGATCAAGTGTTCCAAAAGGGAGTGGAAGTTGACGTTGCAGCTATTACAAAAGGAAAAGGTATCGAAGGTCCAATTACAAGATGGGGTGTCAAGAAGAAACAACACAAATCACGAAAGAGTGTAAGAGCTCTTGGTACGCTAGGTCCAATTAGTCCTTCAACTATCATGTACACAGTTCCAAGAGCTGGTCAACGAGGTTTCCATCAGAGAACTCAGTATAACAACAGAATCATGATAATCAGTAACACTGCAAATGAAGAATTAAAAATAAACCCAGCTGGCGGTTACAAACACTTTGGAGTAGTCCAAGGTGATTATGTTGTAATACGTGGCTCAATTCCAGGAACTTATCGAAGGCTTGTAAAACTTCGTGCTCCTGTTAGACCAAAGTTGACAAAGGTTACACCACCAAAAATATTAGAGGTCATGATTAACAAATGAAAGTTCCAGTATTTTCAACAACAGGTTCAAGCGATGGCGACATTGAATTGCCACTAGTATTTTCAACTCCAATTAGAAATGAACTAATCCACAAAGCATACCTACATTTGGAATCTCATGCATTTCAAAGACAAGGCAGATATCCAAACGCTGGAATGGACGTGGTTGCAGAATCAAACAGTCCTCCTACAGGTCATCACCAAGCAAGAGTTGCAAGAATGGCAGGTGGTGGAGGTGGAAGACAAGGCCAAGCCGGTGGTGTTGCAATGACACGTAAAGGAAGACAAGCTCATCCTCCAACTTCAGAAAAAATAGTACACAAAATGCTAAACAAGAAGGAAAATAGACTTGCACTATGTACTGCATTGGCCGCAACAACTTCATCTACTCTCGTAAAGCTTAGAGGTCACAAGGTGGATAAAATAAATTCATTTCCAATAGTTGTATCTGATCAAATTGAATCAGTATTCAAATCAAAAGAATTAGCAAAGATTTTTGATGCCTTACATCTGTCGCAAGATATTGATAGGCTAAAAGAGAGAAAAGCTCGCACAGGAAAACCTCGTCTTAGGGGTAGACAAGCAAAGATAGGAAAAAGTGTATTACTTGTAGTAAAAGATTCTAAGAACCTTACTAAAGCTGCAGGCTCTATTTTGGGAGTAGATGTAGTAAACGTAAAAAATATCAGCGTACTTGACTTGGCTCCTGGTGCAAGACCAATCCGATTAACCGTATTCACAAAGGGTGCTATTGAAGAAATTTCCAAAATAAAATCTCCTCATCTTGAAATCATGGTGACTACAAAATGAATATTGAAGAAGCAAATCACATCATTTTGAAACCATACATTACAGAAAAGACATTTGCACTAGTTGAAAATCAAAGCAGAATCTGTTTCTTGGTAAAAGAAGAAGCAACCAAACCAAAAATTGTAGAGGCGATAACTCTTCTTTACAAAGAGGATCCAGTTGGAGTAAATATCTGCAGAACCATATATGGTAAGAAAGCATTTGTAAAATTCCAGACAGTTGAAAAGGCAAGAGACTTGGCCACAAAGATAGGAATGCTATAATATGGTTAGTCTTGAATCAACTAAAGTAATGGTGAGAATAAATGGTTAAAGAGTACAAGTATAGAGGTCTACAGATCGAAGAATTAAAGGCCATGTCATTAGAGAATCTCTTTAAACTTTTGCCATCTAGAGCCAGAAGATCACTTACAAGAGGGATTACAGATGGTAAGCGCAAACTTCTCGAAGAAGTCAAAGCTGCAAATGCTGGAAAGACTAACACACAAATCAAAACCCATCTTAGAGATGTTATAGTTTTGCCATATTTTACAGGTATTACAATTCATGTTTATTCAGGAAAAGAATTCAAACCAGTAGTAATCAGACCAGAGATGGTTGGACATTACCTTGGAGAATTTGTATTAACCAACAAGAGAGTTGTTCATGGAGCACCTGGTGTGGGAGCATCAAGATCTAGCTTGTATGTACCATTAAAGTGATATCTATGCATTTTGACTACGCTTTCCAAAATTATGATAAGACAAGACACGTGCGTTCTGCATTAAGAGAAAAAACTATTTCTCACAAACATGCAAGAGAAATTGCACATCACATAAAAGGCATGTCTATAGAATCTGCAAGAGGTTTTCTCCAGTCTGTTACAAGATTGGAACGTGCGGTGCCGTTTAAGAGATACAATAACGAAGTTGGTCACAAATCAGATACTGGTGTGATGTCTGGAAGATACCCAGAAAAATCAGCAAATGAATTTCTCAAACTACTTGATAATTTAGAATCAAACGCAGAATACCGTGGTATGGATCTTGATAGATTGAAAATAGTTAATGCAACTGTCCACAAAGGCAGAAAACTTAAAAGATCTACTCCACGTGCAATGGGACGTTCATCACCTAAAGTAGACATTCTTACTCATGTTGAGCTGGTAGCTCAGGAATTGTAGAAATGTCCTCAGTCAAAAATGTAATCAATGATAGTTACAAATTAATGCTCTTGAAAGATTATCTAAGAGAGGCAATCAAAGAAGCAGGTTTTTCAGAAGTTGATATTCAAAAAACTCCAACTGGAACCAGAGTTGGATTACACGTTACAAGGCCTGGAATTGTAATTGGAAGAAAAGGAAGTGGAATAAGAGATCTTACTGCAGTTTTAGAAAAAGACTTTGGTCTTAAAAATCCGCAGATATCTGTAATTGAAATTGTAAAACCAGAACTTGAACCTAGTGTGATGTGTAATAGAATGTCCCAGCACCTTGCAAGAGGTACCGCATTTAGACGAGCTGTGATGTGGACAATGCAGACTATAATGGAAGCAGGTGCAATGGGTGTACAAATAACAACTTCGGGTAAATTAAGAGGTGATCGTTCTAGCTTTGAAAAACATAGCAAAGGCATACTTCCACGTGCTGGTCATGCAGCTGAGGTAATAGTTTCAGAAGATATTGCACATGTTCAGACAAAAATGGGTCTTATTGGAGTTAGAATCAGAATTGCAAGAAAAGAAAGATTCATTCCAGAATTTGAATTAAAGGCAATCAAGAAAGAAGCAAAACCAATAGTTGAGGAAGTGCCATTAGAGATTGAAATTGTAGAGGAGGCACAAATTGATCCAACAAAGCCACGTACAGAAAGTGAGGTAATCGAGTTGGAAGAAAAATTGATTGAAAAAGTGGAAACCTTTGAAGAGGTAGAAGAGGAGCTCAAGTAATGGCCAGAATAAAGATGAAGACTGTTCGAGAATTTAACGAGACTGATCTTAAGGATAGACTAGGTCAACTACGTTCCGAGTTGACTAAATTAAAAATTGAGGCATCCAAGGGAACATTACGAAAAGATAGTGGAAAAGTAAAACCACTTCGAAGAGATATCGCAAGAGTATTAACTAGATTAAATGAGATGAAAACCAAATGATTACAGCTGAAAATATTACACGTCATGAATTAATTGGACTTGAAACCTCTATTGTGGAATCTAGCAATTCGCAAGTGATAGGATTGCATGGAAAAATACTTGATGAAACTAAATCTATGTTTACTCTTGAAACTTCAACTGGCATAAAACACATGTCAAAAGTAGATTCAATGTGGAAATTTAATCTAAATGGCGTAACTTCTATTGTAGATGGAAAATCAATCGCAAAAAGATCATTTGAAAGAATGGGAGTAAAAGCATGACAAAAAATATAGGCATACAAGTCAAAGCACCCAAATCAGAATGCAATGATGATCTATGTCCATTTCATGGAGTCCTAAGTGTTAGGGGTAAACTGGTTCAAGGAAAAGTAGTTAGTGCTAAAGCTCCCAAGACTGTTGTAGTACAGCAAGAATTTCCAAGATTTGATATCAAGTTAAAGCGATATGCTAGAAGTCAAAGCAAGTTACACGCACACAGACCTCAATGTATTGATGTAAAAGAAGGTGACATTGTTCTTACAGCTGAATGCAGACCAATTTCAAAAAGTGTATCTTTTGTTGTAGTTGAGGTAGTATCATAATGGGCGCAACAAAAAGTCGTGCAGTATCCGCAAAAGGAGTTCAAGAATTCAGACCATATGTTACTAGAGCACTTCCATTAGGAGCTCAAGTAGTCTGTGCTGATAATACTGGTGCAAAGATTTTAGAAATTGTAATGGTTCAAAAAACAAAGACCAGAGTTGCTCGTTATCCTGCAGCAGCTGTTGGTGACTTTTGTAACGTTGTAGTTAAGAAAGGTCCTGGTGAACTTAGAGGACAAATATTTGGTGCGGTTATTGTCAGACAAAAATACGCAGTAAGAAGATTGAACGGAACACGAGTGACATTTGAAGATAATGCGGCAGTACTTGTAACCCCAGAGGGTGAAATCAAAGGTACTGAAATCAAGGGACCAGTAGCAGTCGAGGCAGCTGAAAAGTATCCGAGAATTGCAAACTTGGCATCTATGGTGGTATAATATGAAGCCGACAACAATCCGAAAAAGAATGCTTTACACTGCATCAAAACATTTACTTAGCAAACAACTTGGCTCACACCTTGCCAAAGATCTTAAAGAAAAATATCATTGTACAAGCATACGCGTTACCGAAGGCGATAGTGTTAAAGTATTACGTGGTGAATTCAAAGGAATTGAAGGTAAAGTTACTCGAGTTTCTACAGAGAAAAGAGGAATTGCTATAGAGGGAATAAAACGTGAAAAACTCAAAGGTGGAAATGTCGACATTTACATTCACCCATCAAATGTAGTTATTACTTCATTAAATCTTGAAGACAAATGGAGACAAAATAGACTTGCTGGACAAAAAACAAAGACTCCAAAGCCCGTAATTACACCTGAACCAAAAGTTGTAAAACCAAAAGAGGCAAAACCACAAGAGGTAAAACCAAAAGAACAAAAAGAGGCTACTAAAGAAAAGACAAAGGATACTAAAATGACTGATAAAAAGGATAAATCACAAACCGAAAAACCAAAGGGGAATAAGTAATGGTTAGCATCTCTGGAAGTAAAAAACTAAAAAGACAAATGGCTCCACTTTTCTGGGGCATTACAAGAAAAGACAAACGATTTGTCGTTACAGTCAAACCTGGTGGTCATAAAAAAGACGTATCAATTCCAACTGCGGTATTTCTCCGTGATACCCTAAAACTTGCTACCTCATTAAGAGAAGCAAAATCTGTCATATATAGTGGAAAAGTCAAGATAGATGGCGTTGTAAGAAAATCACTTCATCACGGAATTGGTTTGATGGATGTTGTTGAGTTGGATGGAGTCTCTGACATTTACAGACTTGTTCCAAAAGATTTGACTGTCTTGAAGCCAATCAAGATTAACTCATCTGATAAAACAAAGAAATTGCTCAAAGTCATTTCAAAGGTAACTATAAGGGGTAAAAAAACTCAATTAGGATTTCATGATGGCCGAACTCTAATTTCTGACGCAAAGGTAAACGTGGGAGATACATGTGTAGTTGAAACGCCAAAAACCAAGATTCTCGATATTATACCGCTCCAAAAAGGAGTCCAAGTAATGATTACAAGTGGAGTAAATGCAGGACGTACAGGCAAACTTACAGATGTAAAACTTGGAACATTTGTCTTACCAAAAAGAGCTGATGTTGATCTTGGTGACAGACAGATTGAAATTCAATCTGATTTGGTAATGGCGATAGGTACAGATAAACCTGTGATACAAATTCAGTGATAGATATGGCACAACAAACAGAACCTCCAATGAAGAAAATTTCAATTGCTAAAGTAGTTTTGAATATGGGTGTAGGAAAATCTGGTGACCCAATTGAAAAAGCAAAGGTTGCTCTACAGCATATTTCTGGACAAAAACCATCTACAAGATCTGCTAAAGCCACATATCGTGATTGGGGAGTACGAAAAGGTGAACCAATTGGAGTTGCAGTAACAATACGTGATGAACCCGCAATTGTACTTATCAAGAGATTATTTGCAGCAAAGGGTAATCAAATACAAGGCTCATCATTTGATAATTTTGGTAATCTTTCATTTGGTATTAAGGAACACATCGACATTCCAGGAGTAAAATATGATCCACAAGTCGGAATCTTGGGTATGGATATTTCAATTTCACTTACAAGACCAGGTTTTAATATTAGATTTAGAAGCAAACACAAAGCAAGTGTTGGACGTACACATATCATCACTGCAGAAGATGCAAAGGCATTTCTAACCCGTGAGTTTGGAATTCAGGTAGTATAACATGAAGAATCGTGATTACAAAGTAACCGGCAGAACAGTCCATACATTTGGAAAAGGTTCCAGATGGTGTAAGAGATGCGGTGATTACAATGCTGTAATTCAAAAATACGATCTAGATCTTTGCAGACGATGCTTTAGAGAAGTCGCAAACTCTTTAGGGTTTAGGAAATTTAAGTGATAGAAAATGCCAGCAACTAATATTCTAGCAAACATGTTTGTGACCTTGTATAATACAGAGGCAAGAAGAAAAGGAGAATGCCTAGTTTTACCTACATCCAAACTTGCAACTGATGTACTAAAGACACTTCAACATCATAACTATATTGGAGAATTTGAACACGTAGATGATAGAAAAGGTGGCAAGTTTAAGATACAATTGTTGGCAAAAATTACGAAATGCGGTGCAATTACACCAAGATTCAAAGTAAAGAAGGGTGACTATGCAAAGTGGGAACAACAATATCTACCATCGTACTCACGTGGTATGTTGATTGTAACTACTAATCAGGGAGTAATGTCTCATCATGATGCAGCAAAGAGTGGCTTGGGAGGGCTATTGATAGGATTTGTCTACTAAACAAGTTGAGGAGATACACGAAGTAACTATTCCAGTTCCAGATGCAGTAAAAGTATCTTTAAGTCACAAAATATTGCATGTACAGGGACCACTGGGAAAAACAAGAAAAACCTTCAAAAAAATACCAGTTGACTTGACGGTTGACGGGAAAAATATTGTCCTAAAATCACTAGGTGACAGAAAACGAGATTATGCTATATTCAAAACTGCAGAATCTATTGTAAATACGCTGATCAAAGGAGTTCAGACTGGATATACTTTTAAAATGAAAATTGTATATGCACACTTTCCAATTACAGTAAAAGTAAAAGATGGTCATATTCACGTAGAAAACTTTCAAGGTGAACGTGCGGCCCGAGTATCAAGAATATTTGGTGATAGTAAAGTAGTTCCAAAAGGTGATGATGTTATAATCACTGGTCCAGTCCTGACAGATGTCTCTCAGACTGCTGGAGCATTACAACAAAACACCAAAGTCAAAAATAAAGATCATCGCGTCTTTCTTGACGGACTTTATCTTTTCGAGAAACTCGACAAGATCGAAAAATAGATTTCAGCAAAGAATAAATCCGCTTATCCTACGAACAACTCTATTGCCGCCCTAGCTCAGCGTGGTAGAGCAGCTGGCTGTTAACCAGCGGGTCACCAGTTCAAGTCTGGTGGGCGGCGCTTAATATTTCTAAATTCGAGTTTTAAAATATTACTTTTTGATTACTATAGTTCTTGGACTGGAAATTTATGGTTTCATTATAGTATATTTCTAAATTCGAGTTGTGAAATATTGTATTGCGATCACATTTTGGTTTATTCTATTAGACTGTATAGATCTAATACAGATCATATCATGATGGTATATGCAGGAGGTCCACATTGGCCAGAACAAGACGCGCGAATAGATATTGCGTGGATTGTGGGGGTAGGTTAGTTTACTATCCTCGCCTTTCAAACCCAAAAGCTCCCAATGAATATAGGGTTCTGGTTTATGCATGTCCCGACTGCACTAAAGATTTTGATAAGCCAAAGATGTTCTCCATTAAACGAAATGTCGTAGATGAGCCAATTGAAACTGTGGAGATAGAAATTGTACAAGCAAGAGAAAAAATTCCAGAAATGGTAAAAACCACTACCGTCTGAAAAAATGTCAAAATCATCTGATATTTATCATATAAATCTCGAGCGTTTTTTGCCAACTTTTGGTCTAATACCCTCGGGTTTTAGGGTGTGAACTGCCTAGTTTTTGGAATTCTTCATGCCTATCTTCAATGTTGATATTTTGTAACATTTCAAAACTTGAAAATTTGCAACAAAAATCTAGGGTTTAGCTTTTCTTCCTACCAACAAAAGAAAATGAAACTCTTACTGGGTAATGGGGGTGTTTTGATCATTGGCTTGCATATGTACGCACAAGTGTTACACCCCCCCTAAAATTAGACGTTTTTGAAAAAATCACAATATGCCTAACTGGTGGAAAATAACAGGGGGTTGAACCCTTGAGCGTAAATTTCAAACTTTCAATATTTTTAGAAATTGTAGTTTTTTCCAATTTTTTGATTTGAAAAATTGGTATGATCTTGCAAGTTTAGTGTAAAATAGGGGGGTAGAAATAGACCATTTTAGTATAAAGAATTGAAGTCTATGGTTCTGTGTTACAAATGCTTTGAAGAAAAGCATCATGATTGTATGGGCAAACAAGGACTGTTTGTTTGCGACTGTGAACTTTGTAAGAAAGATTCCAAAGTCATCAATAATGTCATGCCAGACTCTATGAAATATGTAGAGAAGAATTAGGTACGCCTATAATTTTTCTAGTTTTAGAAAGTCTGAAAGTAATTTTATCGTGAGAGAATCACAAAAACCCTCACGATTACAGGCTTGGTCAGTTTGTGGGTAGCCTTCTCTAATTACTCACTACAATATCTTAAGTTTCAAGTGGATTTTTATGAATACTTTGGTAGATTCTTTTCAAACCTTCCGATCTTTTAGATCTCAACTAAACATTCACGGTATGATCATGTCTATAGCCACAGGCCTGACACAGAAATATTTGATGCAAATCTCCTTTGACGTCTTTTTTTATTTCGGAAACTAGTTTGTCCATGGCAAGTCCCTTTCTTGGACAGTCATCATTGGGGCATGGCATATCATAATCTAATATGTGCTCCAAACAAAAGTATCCTCGCTTTGAGGAATAATTTCCTTCTTTACCGCACTTTTCTTTGTCGCAATTTCTTTTCTTGTACACAGAATCTTTTGGAATTCTGTTTGCAGGTATGTCCAATTCATCCATGTCATGTGTTGGTAATTCTAGTATTTTTTAATTATTTACTTTCTTGATTGTCTGCTGATAAATTTTACGCTGAATGAAGCAATGTTTTTACTCTCGCTAATTAGGAATAATGTTTCAAAACTCGAATATGGAAATATGCGGAATAACCTATTGTCAGTCATTATTACATGCAAGTGGATATCAAGTTCAATTTTGTCTGATGTGTGATGAGATTTGTACTGGTAATTGCTGGTATGTTGCTTACAATCCTGTCAGTTCCGATGCATTACTATCTACCACCTGTCTTATCTACTGTAATTCACTCGTTTGTTGGTTCAATGTCTCTTGGAAATGTTAATTCTGTATCAATGCTACGGCAGATGGGGTATCCATCCATGCACCAAGTGCTCTCTGTTCTTCAATACTTGATTATAGGGACGGGGGTTGCAGGAGTGGGTCTTGTGATGTTTGGATTGATAGCAAAAAAAGCACCCAAAACAATATCCGTAAAACTGGTTACTGATGAATCTCTTAAAGAATTACACATTGGAGGTCAATCACTTGGTTCAAAAACAATGAAGAGTGTGCCCAATACTGAGCCTTCAAAAGTTATGTTCGAAACTGTAAATGATGTTCTTGGCAAATTGGAAACTGAACTAAAAGATATGAAAACGGGTTACGAAGATCATAGGCAGAAGATAGAAACTGAGAAAAAGAAATTGGAGCAAAGACAAAGAGAAAAATTGGCTAAAATTATCGCCACTGGGGAAGTTTTGATTAAGGAAATTGCACCAGATAACTTTGAAGAAAGAATAAAACATTATGTTGAATTAAAAAATGCAGAGACGGGGCAACCAGTAGATCTTTCGTTACTTGCTGAAAAATTTGCCAAGATGAAACAAAAAATGGATTCTGCGGATAAGAATTATACTCCAAGTGAGTTTGAGAGTATGAAGAGATTTTTAGACGAGTAAAATAACGACATTTAGAAACTTTATGTTTTATGTGTACATGATTAATTCTGATTTTGAGATTTACGAAGATTTTCTGCCAGCGCTAGTTTTGCATCCATTATGCCTTTTAGCGCACTATCTATTCTGGCCAAGTGTTCGTTTACTCCCTCTGCATCGTTTCTTATATTTCTCAATTTGATTGCCTCTACTTCAAGCGAAATATCTGAAAGATACTCTGTAAATATCTCTGAGAATGAGGGTAATTTTCCACCAAGTGTGAGACGGTGATCCATTAATTATATACCTAATCCGTAGTATAAAAAAACAGTCTGCCAAAAATGGAAATACAGATCACATATCAATCGAGTGGGAAAATTTAGTTTGAACCTGGAAGCGATGCTGGTTTACCTCTACACTAATTAGATAGTATGTTTCAAAATTCGAATATGGAAATATGTGAAATCACTGTACGCGTATCAAAAAAACCCACCGATGCTCAAATTCAAAAAATCCAGGAATGTTTTGCGGAAATTCCTGTGGAAGAGATCCTGATGGGACTAAATTTTGCCAAAAACAGATGGACTGCTAAAGATGCAGGAGTTCTCAAAGTGGGAAGAAAGAGTATAATCAATAAGGAAATTCATTCTGTAACATCAGAGCAAGCTCAGTGGAGGTTAAAAAACTGGAAGATGATGATTGCAAATTACAGAAAACTAGGATATAGCTATCCAACAATATCTAGAATAAAGAAGCATTTTATAGAATTGAGTAAAAAGCGCTCTAAATAGGCTCTGGCGCTTTAGTAGTTGTAGAACCAAGTGATGGGGGAAGTTCCGGAAGGGTCTGTCTCACATGTCCTTCTAAGATTGATTGAGCTTCTTCCAATATTTGGTTTGTCTCGGAATTTGTCGTATCCACAGTAAAGTTGTTCTCTCCGCTTACTGAGGCGCCTGACATTATCTCTCCTAGTATGTTTGACAAGTCCGCCATGGATGAATCGGCTGCTGGCATTAATCCATTTAGGCCTGTTCCAAGTCCCTTTATTATTGACATACAAGGACTTAGTGTCACTACAACATCTCCAAGTTCTGATATTGTGTTTAGTCTTAGTTGAATTTGTTCCATGGCTAATTTTGCATTTGTTACCATGTTGTTCATTTTTCTAATCTCGTGTAATTCTGTAGCATAGGCGTTAGAATATGCCTTATTATGTGATCTTACGGCATCTACAACTTTTTTGAAAATAAAATCATCTTTTTCCTTTAATTTTCTTGAAATGGAATCTAATTTTATGACTTGTAACTGTAATTTTTTCTGAGCCTCATCAATTTTTGGCTTTAATGGTGCATCTGGTTTTACCTTGTCTATTACCCTCTGTGACAGGCTTTCTTTCTGTACGTTCCATTTGTTTGTAAAGTTCATTTTAGACTGCTCCATGATTGAAAATGTTATTTTAAACAACCATGTTCTTAGTTGATGTGTAACCACGGTGACATGGATCTATGGTTACATGAAAGTCTTACAATAATGATTTGATATGTTTCTAAATTCGAATTTAGAAATATTATATCTTGATCATCCAAAGGTAAATGTGTATATTTGAAATCCTGGGTGAGCAATGATTGTAACTGTATGAGAGCCTTGCTGTTTTGACGATATTATGTTATATAGTCTATGATCAGAGATGCTAGCCGTTCCATTTTTGAGATCCTGACCTGCGTCATCACTTGTAACAACATTACCATCTAGTAGTACCTGTATGTTATCTCCAGTTCCAGATGCAACAATGTGGACATCTTTTGCAGAATATGGAAGGACTATCTTTCCATTATCTGATACTAGTTTCATACTATCATTGAGATTTTGCCATTGTCCATCCAAGTAGAAATGATCATTTTGTAAACCAGATGGGATAGTATAACTTACTATTTTTTCTGGTTGAAGTCCTTCTGAATTTCCAAGAAAGTTTCTATCTTGCATAAAGTCATAACCAAAATAAAGTTCTGGAGTCTGTATGGCAGAAAATTGATGTTCTTGCAAATTGACAAGAGTTTGATCTGCTGTCATGTTTAATCCTAGTCTGGTTGCTCTTTGGTCAAGTAATTGTTGAATGACTTTTTCTGTGGTATCATACTCTCCTTCACCAAAATGCGTGTGTCGTATATGCCCTAAATCGTCTGTTATGTATTCTGCAGGCCAGTATCTATTTGAAAATGCATCCCATGTCATATGATCACTGTCTAATACTATTGGATATGTCAAGCCATATTTTTGAGCGGCCATTTTTACATTGTTAGGATCTTTTTCAAACTCAAATTCTGGCGAATGTACTCCAATTATTAATAATCCTTTGTCAGCATATTTGTCATTCCATGCTTTAAGATATGGAAGTGTTCTGATACAATTTATGCAACTATAAGTCCAAAAATCATACAAGACCACCTTGTCTTTCATTTCTGATTTTAATTCTTGTGGTGTTGTGTTGATGTAGTCTGCAATTCCCACCAAGTCGGGTGCTACTGGAAAATTATTTTCGTCAGGATATGAAATTAACTTGCCAGTTGTATTGTTTGTCGGTCCTTGTTTTTCTAAAAGTATTTGATTACTTGCACTCTGAGCAGTTTTATCAAGTGATGTAAAGAAAGCACTAATTCCACCAATTGCGGCGATTATGATTATCGCACCAATTACTGCGGTTTTAATCTCTTTTCTCAAGATGTTCCTCCTAATAGTATGTTATTTAGCAGCGGAAAACTTGCAATGGCAGCTAGTTGATTTGTATATACTAAAACTCCCAAGATGATGATAAGCGAACCCATGATTATTGAATAATATTTCAAATGTTTGCTCATTGATTTGATAATTCCTGTAAATCTTGAAAAGAATACTCCCATCAAAATAAATGGAATTCCAAGACCAAGTGAATAGCTAAGTAGTAGAATAAATGCATGACTTGGAGTGGTAGCAGCAAGTGTCAGAATACTTCCAAGGATTGGTCCTATGCATGGAGTCCAACCTGTTGCAAATGCTAGACCAAATACAAATGAAAGTGGATAGCTTGACTTTGTCCTGTTTGGTAAAATCTTTTTCTCAAAATTAAGTTTTGAAATCTTGGATGATAATAACATGAATGCACCAAATGCAATTATTATTATTCCTCCAACATGATTAAATCCTGCAAGTAGTGATGTGGCAGATGCCGCAAGTACGCTATTTAGAATTACTCCGAGAACCGAAAAAACAATAGTAAATCCTGCAACAAAAAATAATGTATTTAGTATGATGTTTATTCTGCTTGTAACAACATTGATTGTTCCATTATTTCTCTGAATCTCTGTAAGTGTAGTGCCTGAAATATATGCCAGAAATGCAGGAATCATTGGTAGTATACACGGTGCAAGAAATGACCCAAGTCCTGCTATGGCTGCAATTCCTACAGTTAGTTCTACCATGCCTAATTTGTGCTGTTTTTTTATTAATACCTTGTTCCAAATCTATTCCAAATTGGAACTGCCTGGACCTTTCTCTCAAAATTGGACAGGTGACAAACATTTGAGTCTCTAGGGAAAAAAGTTAGATTTTACCGGTTAACACTGAACACAAAAAGTACTGAGAGTTGAAAGAAATTCAAATAGTGTCAATCTCAGTTGCAATTCTAGTCTTTGTTGTGGGTTTTTCCAGCATTCAGGAATCATATTCTACACTTACTTACAACATGCTTGTCAATGTACATCCAGAAACTAATCCTATAACTCAAGGAGACTTTCCAGTCCTTTTGGGAAATGTTACAGACCAGGCCTATAGACCAGTTACTAATGCTAACGTTTTCATTCTATTTGGCTCTGAGGCAGTAACTACAACTACTGATAATCTTGGTAACTTTAGATATCAATCTGCAATACCATCAACTCCTGGAACTTATGAGATTGATGTTACTGTCACAAAGCAAGGCTATATCAAACAACTTGCTAGTTCAACATACACTGTAAATCCTTATTCTACTACAACCACAATCGGAAATGTTACTACATCTGTATCAAAAACAGTAACCGGATTACCGGTAACTTCTGGAAACTATACTGTTTATCTTGGAAAAGTTGCTCAATGGAATCTTGAGACTACCTGTATGGTAGACTTTTCTAACAAGTACATGCGATTCTTAAAAACATGCGACTTGTATAATCTAGAACCTCAAGATTATCAACAAGATCAACCAGTCATACCAGTGGTCACAGTTATACAATACAATAATGAATACAGACTATTCCCTGATAACATTTACACAGAATCATTCTATATGGATAATGGGACGCTCAATAGCTTTGTTAAATCTACATGGCAGAGCTATGTTGCACCAAATTAACACTAGGTAATACCAAATTTTTTACCTGCTTTTTCAAAAACATTTAATGATTCTAATATTATTTTCTCCGAAAGCCAGTCTGTAACAGATATTCTTATTCTGGCAGAACCAAGATTTACTGTAGGATAGCGTATTGGCTGGGCAAATATCTTGTTACTCTTCAAATATTTTGCAAATTCAAGCGTCTTCTTCTCATCTCCTATCATGATTGGCATGATCTGACTTTGGGATTCGATTGTATATCCAATTGATTTTAATCCTTTACTGAATTGTTCTATTTTTTTCCATAAACTGAGTCTTTTTTTTTCCCTGTTTGTCAAGAATCTCTTTAATGCAAAATCTGCTAAAAATCCTGGCAATGCCGATGTGTAAATAAAAGGTCTTGAGGTGTTCACTGCGAGTTCAATAATTTCCTTGCTAGCAGTCATGTATCCACCAAATGCCCCCAGGGCCTTACTTAGACTACTGATGTAGATGTCTATGTTTTTTTCAACTCTGAAATGATCTGCAGAGCCTTTTCCGTCACGACCTGCTACAAAATCTCCATGAGCGTCATCAAGTATGAGAAACGCATTATTTTCTTGACATACTTTTGAAATTTCCTTTAATCTTGCAAAATCTCCATTCATTGAAAATATTCCTTCTGTTATGACAAACTTGCGGTGTGCCTTTTGCCGTATTTTCTTTTCCAAGTCTGAGATATCATTATGTTTGTAAACTAGTTTTTTTGCATAAGATAATCTGCATGCATCTATGATACTTGCGTGGTTTAATTCATCACTTAATATCAAATCATTTTTTTGTGTTAAAATAGAGATTGCCCCAAGATTTGCCATATATCCTGTAGGGAAAACAAGTGCTGCATTTTTTGATTTATGTCTTGCAAGGTTATTTTCAAGTTCTTTAAATGAAAAATCATTTCCAGCAATTAATCTAGAACTTGATTGTATCTGTGATACTTTGTATGTAGAAGAAATTCCAAGATAATCATTTGATGATAGATTGAACAGTTTTTTTCCATTAATTGTTATGTAGGGACCTGAGATTTTATTATACACAAGTGTTCGATACAGGTTTGCCTTCTTGATTTGATCTAATTTTTCTAAAATGAATTTATCTCTAGGCTTCAAGGCCTATTTTTGATATCATTTGAAAATCCTCTGAAGGGGAATTGCCACCTATTGTCAGGTATCCTCCTGTGATGATTCCGTTTGCCCCTCCTAGAAGCACCTTTTCTTGGTCGTTTGCAAGGTATACTTCTCTGCCTCCAGCAATCTTGAGTATGGTCCTTGGCATCAAAAATCTGAATACTGCTATTGTTCGTAGTATTTCTGATATTGAGAGCTTTGTCTGAATCTCAAGCGGTGTTCCTTTTTGTGGTACTAGAATATTGATTGGACACTCTTCTGGATTAAGCCCTGCAAGATCAAGACCTAGTTCTAATCGTTGCATTCTTGTTTCCCCCATTCCTATTATTCCGCCACAACACAATTCCAGTCCTGCATTTTTAACAATTAGATTTGTCTGCATCCTGTCATCATAACTATGAGTCGTACATATTTTTGAAAAGAAGCTTCTTGATGATTCAAGATTATGATTATAACGTTTTACTCCTAGTTTTTTTAATTCTATTGCCATGTCTTGATTGATAAAACCAAGAGAACAATTGACTTCAATTCCCACTTCATCGTTGATCTTTTTTATAATTGTGGAAATTTGCTCAAAGTCTTTTTCTGTAGGCCCACGCCATGCGCACACAAGACAAAAGCTCTTGACACCATCTTCTTTTGCAAGCAATGCATTTTGTACTATTGTCTCTGGTGGCAATAGTTTGTATGTGTCTATTTCAGTTTTGTAAAATGCGGATTGGGAACAAAACGAGCAGTCTTCTTGACATTTTCCTTTTTTAGCATTTATCAAAGATTCTACATCTACAACATCACCACATAATTTTCGTGTAATTTCATTTGCTGCATCAGATAAAATCTGAAGTGAATCATCTGACACACTAATTAATTTTTGAGCCTCTTCTTCTGAAATTCTATGTCCTGCTAGCACCTTGTCACGACAAGATATTATTAAATCAGTTTCGCTAGTCAATGTCTATCCTCTTGTAAATCCATTAATTAAGATTATTTTAATTGTAAACCTAGAATTTGACTATGGTTTACCATGGCTTTGTGGGTTAGATTCTAGTGGGGCAAATGTGCGGTCTGGTCTTTAGATGTCTTTCACCGCATTTTTCACATGTGATGTATTCTGAGAGGGGGTTTGAACACTTGTGCATCTCATCTGGCTGTAAAACCTTGTTACATGTAGGGCAAACTCGAATCTGTGGCATATTTTAGTCATAATCTGTACTTCAAAGATGATTATAGCACTTTATCTGGGAACTAGTCTACTCAGATCTGGGCTGAAACATTCTTGATTGTCTTTATGGTTCCATCTAGTAGAAAATCCAATTCTTTTTCAGAGATTGCAAGTGGGGGAATTACCATCACGATATTTCCAAGTGTTCTTTGATAAATTCCATGTTTTTTAGCCTCTATGAAAATTTTCTGGGGTAAGCGTTTCTGTAGTGATACAGAACTCTTTGTTTTCTTGTTAGATACAAGTTCTATTCCCATTAGCAATCCCTTATGTCTTACATCCCCCACTAGATCCAAATTGGAAATCTCTTCAATGCGTGACTGGATTTGTATTGCACGCTTCTTGATTTTTGATATTAAATTATATTTTTTGTATAACGCAATATTTGTAAGCGCAGTGGCACATGCTATTGGATTTCCAGTAAAAGTATGTCCATGGAAAAAATGTTTCATGTCTTTATAATCTCCGAGAAATGAATCGTAGATCTTTTTACTTGCTAACGTGGCAGCAAGAGGAAGATATCCGCCAGATAACATTTTTCCAAATGATGCTATATCTGGAATGCTTTCTTGAGTTTGATATTCTATCATTGATCCCAGTCTTCCAAAACCCGTTGCAATCTCATCTAGTATGAACAAAACATTATATTTTTTGCACATCTTGCTAATTTTTTTCTGAAAACCTTTTGGATAAATCGCCACTCCTCCTGCTATCTGGGCTCCGCTTTCCATGACAAATGCCGCAATGTTGTCATTTTTAGCAAGTGTTTTATCTATTTTATCAAGACAGAATTCTTGATAATCATCAAAAGAATATCCTTTGGGAATTCTATATCTGTTAGGTGATGGAGTTCTTAAAACTTGGAACAACATGGGTTTGAATTTTGAAAAGAACAGTGGTACATACCCTAATGACATGGCGCCTACAGTATCGCCATGATACCCATTCTCAAGTGAGACAAATTTTGTCTTTTTCTTCTCACCTGTGTTTTGCCAGTATTGTAATGCCATCTTGGCAGAGATTTCCATTGCCGTGGAGCCGTCATCTGAATAGAATACTCTGTGCATCCCCCGGGCAAGTTTTACCAATTTTTCTGCAAGTTCTTCTGCTCTGTTGTTTGTTAAATTAAATAATGAAGAATGTTGTAACTTTCTTGTCTGTTTTATCATCGAATCTGTTAATTCTTTGTTAGAGTGCCCCCATACATTGCACCACATGCTTGCCACTCCGTCCATCATGGCGTTTCCATGTGTATCGTAGAGCCACATTCCTTTACCTTTTGAAATTACATCAAATTTTGGCCAGTCTTTCATCTGTGTGTATGGATGCCAGACAAAACTACCCATGGAGTTTTTCAACTGTTCTGATTAATAACGATATAAGCAAAATCACCGTCTCTTGATTATCTATTTTTTTGATTTATTTTTTACATCAGGATGAACAATAGCAATTGCTAAACATTAGTTTGCCCTACTTATAATGGATGAAAAAGACTAAACGTAAACCTGAAAATCTGATGAAAAAAGAATACTTGGAATCATATGACGAATTAAAAAAATCAGTTATAGCGCATCAGGAACGAGAACAAAAGAAATTAAAATCTACATCTGAAAAATAGTCTCTTTTATAATTTAACGCCTTTTGATAAATCATCTTTCTTTTCAGGTGTATTATCAACTACTTTCATTGAAGTGTCATGTATTTTTTGGGAATCATTGTTATTCGTTCCGGCATCAAAAATAATTCTGATCTCTGTTATTCTTTTTACCATGTTTCCAAAATCTCCAATCTTGGCAAATGCGTGATAGCTGCCCTCTCCGAATCCAGTCTTTGATACTATGCCATGTTTAAAATCTGTATACAATGACAATTTTGCTATTTTTTCTTTTTCACGTAGTTCTTCAAATTCCCTATGTGTTAGTACATTTGCAGGATCCGCGATAATTATTTTGCCAGTATCCACCCCTATGACGCCTATGTCTTTCCATTCATAAGTTGGCACATCTTTGTTTTCTGACATTTCTTAACTTCCAGATTCTCCTGCTATGGAACCTTCTTCGGCTTTTTTGATTTCATCCGATGCCTTTAGGTCTTCATAAATTATACGAATGCCTTGAACACTTAATCCATCTACTCTGACATGTTTTTCTATCATTTTCTTCATTTCTTCCAATGTTGCCTCGTTATTGTTTTCTGTCATTTTGTCATCCTAACAAAAATAATTTTGTATCTCTTAACCACATTCTTCAATTCTAATTCATACTTCCATTTTTAATTTTGTGATTAGGGCATATTTTTAGATTCATTAACGATACTGATTGTTGTCTTACATACTTAAGTTATGTACATTTATCATTCTGTTGAAAATTTCATCTGTAATTCATTTTTACAATGGATGAGACTGTAAAACAGAATAGTATTTTCATATGTGAAAACTCCTAAAATCATCATTATCGATGAGTTTAGATGGTGCGCCGAGAATAAAATGTGATGAATAGACAAGATCTTACCGCACTATTACATGAATTAATTTCAGAACAAAACAAATGTGATAGTGAGTTGTACTTTGAAAAGAAAACCAATTTCGACAAAAGAGATGATGTGATGAAAAAGATATTAGATTTAAATGATGCCTGATTAGGGGAAAAATGAAATATGACCATGAAGCGAGCTATTGAAATGTTGGAAAGGTTGGCCAATCACCCAAAAAAGAAAATATCTAATGAACTTCTTTTAAAATATGAGCAGGATTTCAAGGAAGGAAAGCCAGATACCTTTAACAATCTTATAAAATTACTTAGGGAGAATATAGAATCAGATCATGGGTACATCCAAGACATACTTGAGGAATTACAACCAAAGAAATATTCTCCACAAAAGAAAAAGTAGAATGGTACGTTAAATCTTCTTACGTCTATACCTATTCTTGATGAATCTTTCATAATATTCACCATGTGACAATGCTTTCATCAAATTATCATAGATTTTTTTTGATACTCCAAAATATTGATAAGTTCCACCCTGTTGAAACTCGATTTCCAGTATTTGTGTGGGTTCGTCGTAACCAATAGATCTTAGATTGCTGGACTTGACTCGTATTCTTTCCATGTCTAGTCTTTATGTTGGTGTTTTCCAAGTCTACAAATTGAACAGATGTATTTTCCATCCTTGTCTGCTGTAAAAAGCTGAGAAGTACAATGACATTCGGTGCATTGGCATTTTTCAGTCATTACATATGTGATATATTGACTAGTACAAAATAGTTGTTCGAAAATGTCGGAATTTCCCTAAAAATAACATGTTATTAAATAAGCAGCGTAATGTTAAGGTGGATTATTAAATAACATTGATGACTATCTTTTGTGAAATCATATTTCATAACTGGCACTGATACGGGAGTTGGTAAAACATCAATTACTGCTGCGTTGGCTGCATGCATTAAGAAACTTGGAGTAGATGTAGGCGTTATGAAACCCATAGCAACAGGAATTCCACAAAAAAGTGGTTTCAAGTCATCTGATGCATCTGTTTTATCGCAAGCTTGTGGAGTGGATGACTCTGAAGATCTTGTAAATCCAGTCTTTATGCCACTGCCTGCTTCTCCATACGATGTTAGCAAAATACTTGATCTTAAATTTGACAAAGAAATAATTTTTGAAAAATTTGAGAAATTGAAAAACAAACATGAAATGTTGCTTGTAGAAGGAATTGGGGGAATTATGACTCCGATTTCACGAGATTATTTTGTAGCAGATTTGATAAAAGCCATGGGCCTTGAAACAATTATTGTTACTAGGTCTACATTGGGTACACTAAATCATACTATGATGACCGTCAAGACTTGTCATGATTATAAAATTCCAATCAAAGGAATAATTGTTAATAATTATGACGAAAAGGGAGGAACCGCAGAAAAAAATTCTCCGTCAACAATATACGAAATCACAAATGTTCCCATTTTAGGAATATTACCGTTTGTAAGAGATTATCAGAATCTTGAGATGATGATTTCTCACGTTGAAAAAAATATTGATTTGAAATCTCTTATATCTTGAAAATTTTTAATTTGGACTGTTTCTTGGTAGATAAAAAACTAATCAAGTCATTTACTATGTTTGCAAATGTTATGGTATCTTTCAGAGTATAGACTCTGGTCTCCACTGGTATGTCTTTTTCAAGAACTACCCAAATATTATTTGAATTTGGTTGTATTTTTTTGATTTTTTCAATTTGAGATTTTATGCTCTCAACATTATCTGTTTTTGGAAAAGACACTATGATAACATCTTGTGGTGAGGCAGTTAATGTCCTAGTGTCTGGAACTGCAATATCTATCTCAACAGACTGGAACAAAGTCTTTCGCTGACTTGGAATCATGGATACTGTTAGTAGATAATGTAACAATCCTTCTGCAACTGCACCACAAGTATCAGATTCCACCGTCTCATTTTTTTCAAGGTTTAATATGCAATGCTCAAAAATGACTTTGATGACATCTGGACTTTCACCTTGAACGATATCTGAAAGTATTCGTTGCTCTCCATAATCTGATATTGCAGAATATATGATTTCACTTAATTCCAAGACATTTTCCATATGGAATGTCATAAATTAATGTTAAGTTATTTTTTGAATTTCTTACTTGCAAATCTTGCCAGACCAAGTTTTTTCATTTCATCTGATTCTTTTAAAACTAATTTGTGTTGAACTTCTGTGTGTTTTTTTAGCTTGTTTTTCAATTCTAGAAATTCATTTGCCAAGATCTTTACTGCATATAATCCTGCATTTGCAGCCTTGTTAACACCCACTGCTACAACTGGGGAGCCTGTTGGCATCTCAGATATTGATAGTAGGGCATCTAGTCCACCAAATGCGGAAAACTTGAACTTGTCAGAATTTTCTTTGTCGTTGTAAACCATTATTGGGACTCCTATTACGGGAATTGTAGTGTGAGATGCAATCATACCTGGTAGATGGGCAGAACCTCCTGCTCCTGCAATTATTACCTTGAATCCTTCTCTTTCTGCATGTTTTGCATAATCTGATAATCTGGTTGGCGTCCTATGTGCAGAAACAATCTGGTCCTCATGTTTTATTCCAAACTCATCTAATACTGTAGCGGCAGAATGCATTATTTTACTGTCTGAACTAGATCCCATTATAATTCCAACAAGAGGTTTTTTTGACCAAGTCATAGAATAAGACAAGACTGAATTAAATAATTAAACTCAGCGTTTTGTATCTGTTATTTTTTTAACTAATCTAATTCATACTCTTAAATTATATCTGAGATAAATCTAAACTCTAGATATGCAAAAGTCTCCTTTGGAAACAAGGCGGGCATTTGGAGTCTTATTTATAGGCGTGGCAATAGCAGTTGGCTCTGCATCAATCCTAAGTGAAATTGCATTTGAGCACAAGACTCCTATTTTCTACTATGCTATAATCTGGTTTGGAAGTTTTGCGATAACATTTGGAATTGTTATTGTGAAATTCAGAACGATGCTTTCTTCTATCAAGGGAAGAATGAAAAATAGTGTAAAATGGCCTAGGATGGTAAAAGCTGTAAACGGCCTGTGCTGGGCTGCACCATTTGCGGCTATAGGAATAGCTCCTCATTTTTACCAATACTTGATTCTATTTGGTATTGGTCTTGGTAATACCTCGACATTTCTATTTATGAGAAAATATAGTGGCCTTGTAAATACAGAACAAATTATTGTGGGTACGATATCTCTAGCAGCAATACCTCTTGCTAT
Organism: Candidatus Nitrosotalea bavarica; assembly: GCF_900167955.1. GTDB lineage: Archaea > Thermoproteota > Nitrososphaeria > Nitrososphaerales > Nitrosopumilaceae > Nitrosotalea > Nitrosotalea bavarica. The sequence goes on from NZ_FUYK01000012.1 coordinate 35,562, forward strand.
CCTACTTGATACTTCACTAATCTCTAATCAGACAACTGCTGTAATAACATCAAGAATCATGATTGCAGTTGCATATGGTGCAGGCGGAATTTTTGCTCTGATTAAAAAATAAGTATCAATTTTGAGGCATGAATTTAATCATACTTCTTATTTCTTGAGCCCTTTTTATTAAAAGTTCAATATTTTTTGTATCTTTTTCATCTACGATATTAAAGTGACCTAGCTTTCTCTGAGGTTTGGATTCATCTTTGTGATACATCTTCAGATATACTCCATCTTTTTGTTCAAGTGTGATTGGTCTGTATCTTCCAACAAAATCTCTTGGCCCTAAAATATTACACATTACTGTGTTGTGTTTTAATCTGGTATTTCCAAGGGGTAATCCAAGTATTGCTCGTAAATGCTGTTCAAATTGTGATGTTTCAGTTGATTGTAGCGTATGGTGACCAGAATTGTGTACTCGTGGTGCAATTTCATTAACCAATACTTTGTCATCTTTAGTTACAAACATCTCAATTCCAAATACGCCAGCACCGTGTAACACTTGCATTGTTTTTTTTGCGATATTGTCTGCCTCTGATGCAATCTTGTCACTTACTCGTGCAGGCACAATTGTAAATTCAAGTATGTTGTCTTTGTGAATGTTTTCTACAAGGGGATAAGTGGCAATTTCGCCATGAATGTTTCTCGCTGCTATTACTGATACTTCCATCTTAAAATCTACAAATTTTTCTATCATGGTCTGTCGTCCAAGAAAACGTTTGTATCCAATTTCTATCTGTGATTGATCTTCGATTCTAAAGTTTCCCCTTCCATCATATGCATCACGTCTTGCCTTTAGTAGTACAGGATATTGAAATTGACTGATTTTTTTCTCAAGATCCTCCTGCGATTCTACTGCCTCAAACTCTGCAACAGGAATGTTGTTTTGACTCAAGAATTGTTTTTGAAGATACTTGTCTTGAATTGTTCTAAGAGTTGTAGGAGATGGATTGATTGAGACTTCACCATGTAGTGATTCTAACACTTTGCTGTCTCCTGATTCTATTTCATAAGTTATGATATCTGATTGGAGCGATAGTTCAACTATGGCATTCTTGTCTTTGAAATCTGCTACAATTTGTTTAGCTCCTACTCTTACTGCAGGACATTCTGGTGTTGGGTCAAGCACTATTACATCTGAGATGTATTCTGGCATCTTTTTTGCGGCTTCTGTAAGCATCATTCCAAGCTGTCCTCCGCCAATTATGCCAAGAATTTTGGTCACCATGCTATTGCACAATCTGTTTTAAAAATAGTTATCGAGTATAGCATGGCGTTCATATCTGGTTATTTTTCCATGTTACATTCTGTTATTTGTTAAATCTCCCTCCTCTTTAAATACAATTTTCCAGATTTTTACATGATGGATGAAGTAATTACGGTTAGGACTGGAATTCCTGGATTTGACACTATATTATCAGGAGGATTTAGACAAGGAAAGTCAATAACACTATCTGGACCTCCTGGCAGTGGAAAGACTACATTTGGAATGCAATTTCTATATTCTGGCGCAAAAGATTTTGACGAGCCTGGGATATTTGTAACACTCTCACAAAGTCCAACCGAAATAAAAAATGATTTCAAGTCACTTGGGTGGGATATTCAAAAATTGATAGATGAAGGGCAAATGATAATTATTGACGCAAGACCCTTCAAGAAAAAAGAGGGCTTTATTGCATTAGATGAATCTCTTTACCAAGGAGAACCACTTCCATTCATGCACTTGACCCAGCTTATACTTAGTAGCATCAAAAGAATAGGTGCAAAACGTATTGTTATCGACTCACTCACAGTTCTTGCTATGCAATATGTGAATAATTTCTATATCAGACAGGGTCTTCAAGGACTAGTTTATGCATTAGAAGATCAACATTGTATGTCCATACTTATTTCAGAAATAGACTCGTCTGAAAAATCTCCTGTTGAATGGTATGTATCATCAGGCGTTATATTGTTGTGCCATGTACGCAAAGAATACTCTATGGAAAGAACAATCCAGGTTCTCAAGATGAGGGGCGCAAAACATAGTGAACAGATTTTCCCAATAAAATTAAACGAAATGGGTATTCAGATTATGTATCCCCAAATGATAAAGTAGATTTACAGATGTATGTTTTTAGATATGGACCAAAATGAATCAAAAAGCATCTTCATTGAATAAACCAGTGTTTCTGAATCTGTCCACATGGCATTCATTTGTTGCGATGTCTGATTTGAGTTTTTAATAAAATGTATTATTTCCTTACTATCTTTTATGAGAAAACAAAGATTATCATGTACGCCTGATGGAATCTTCTTGACTTTTGTTCTATCCATGTCATCAAAAATGTATAATGCATTATCAGATATAGACGATAATAATTTAAAATTAATCTTTGAATTTTGAACATTTTCAAGATGATTTGCATGGTAGAACTTTAAAAAGTCTTTTTCTGCCCCTAATATGAGAAATTCACTGTTTGCACTTTTGATCATTTCTTTTATTTTGCTGTTTATTTGGTTGACTCCTTCGAGCATTTGAAATTTATCCTCTCTAGTTTCTTGAATCGATTTACCATCTGGAATGGAATCCCATAATTTCTTAATCTCACCTTCTTGACTTTCTAAAGTGTTTACTCGCTCTTTTTCTGCATTAACAAGAACCCAAATTGCTTTATTCAATGGCTCTGCTGAGAATCTAGTAGGATGCTGAAATGTTGCTGATACAAGCCCTTTATTTTGTAAAGTAGTTAAAAGGTGATATGTTTCAGTTCTTGGCATCTTTAATGCCTTGCATACTTCAGGTGCAGTCTTTGAGCCATATTTACCTAGATAGATGTAGACCTTACTTTGATTGGAAGTGAGTCCAAATTTTGCAAGTTCGATTTTTAGTTTATCACATGTTATCTTTTGTTCGTATATGACAGAACTAGAATCTGCGTCAAAGATGGATGATGAAGATTCATCATTTTTCATTTCTAAATGAGGATCCATTGTATTCCCTCCTTTGGTATGAAAATTTTTGATTTCAATAACTATGTCTCATTTTTTATTCCTTTAAGTGATGTGAGGCATATTACGTCACACTGCGTCACATTTTGTGTTTCATATCTTTCAAGATTTTGAGAATACATGCTACTGGTACATTGGTCTAATGGTTAGAACTATTTTGGCTCAAATCGCATTTTGTGAAACTTTCACTATTTAGACCATTATTAAATATTTTTCAATGATGTTGGAAATAATATTAAATTTTGACTTCGTGAATAATTTCACTGGGTATGGTAAAAATTGATTTGTATGAAAATTTGGTCTTTGGCTGTCCGGTCTTTATAAAACAGACCTGAAGTGTCAAGTCCTGATTTAGGAATGCAGTACAACCAAGTTCTCTTTTAACTCCCTTGGAAATCAGGTTATCTATTGCATCTTTGATCTTCTCTATTTTTTCTATTTTTGATTTCGCCTTCTCCAGTGCCTTGAAATAAATTTCAAGCTCGCCCTTTGTCCCTATCCCGTCATAGACTGAAATTGGACCCAACTCATGCCAGTTTGTCTTTTGATCTCTTTTCTTTACTGTTTTTTTCTTTTTTGGATCTAGGGGACCTTCAAGTTTTTCTTTTAGTTCTGCAATTTCTGTAGAATCATTTGTGGTATTTTCAAACCTAATCTTCTCTCCTATTGCCTCAGAATATTCCTCAGATTTTTTCTTTAGTATCTTTAAATGATTTCCAAGGTATGATTGAAGCTCTTCAATTGAATGAAAATGCATTATTTCATCTTTCAACTATTATACTCCTTCCACATGTAATGACGGGTCATTAACAATCATGTCTTCGGTACTAGAACCTGGCAGTCGTTTTAGTCTCTTTGTAGCTTCGCGCACAAATACAATTTTCTGATTCTTTAAAATCCTATCTGATCTTGCCATGTTTATCATATTTGGAATGACCAATTTCAAAATATTTAATATTTCATCTAAACTAAGCTGGTCCAATCTTTTCTGCTCTGATTTAAAATTAGATTTTATGATAAGTAAATCGAGAGATGGCATTAGAATTATTCTTGTATCTTGCGGTAAGTTCATTAATCTAGGATCAACATCCATAGAAAATCCTAGATAGTTAGTTATTGTTCTTAAAGAATTGTATAATTCATCTGTTAAATTTGTTTTCTCATTATCTAGTTCATAAATCTGGATGGCTTCATCAACAAGATCATCCATTGATTTTATGGCTGATGCTAACTCGTCTAGATTTGTATTGTCTGGTACAGACATATGAAAAAAATTCGGTCTTTTGTATGAAAAAGACATGTGTGTATTTGTAGATTACACTACCAACATAGTTTGAAACATACGTGTATTGAATTTTAAAAATGTTTTATTGTGTGATGGTTTCTCGAGTAGAAGAAGATAGTCAGTTTTAGACCTGACACATCCATCAATATTAGTAACCAAATGACCAAAAATTCAAGAATGAGGCATTTTTCTAATCATAGGGCACTAAGTTCGATAGTTACTGGAATGATACTTCTTGTAACAACTGTTATTCTTGGCTCAGCAGTAGTCATGTGGTCTAGCGGTATCTTTTCAATATCAAAGTCAATTACAACTACACTTTATGCAACTAATGTAAATGAGTTTTCTGAAAAACTGGTGATAGAAAATGCGTGGTTTGGCAACACTCCATCGAAATTCATTAATGTTACGCTGTATAACGTTGGCTCAACAGGCATAACTATTACAGATATTAAAATTGAGAATTCTACACATGTGTCAGATATTTCTATTACAAATGGAAACATCCCTGCCCAGAAAACAAATTCGACAAAAATACCTTACGGCTGGACAAGTAAAATTCCTCTGAGCATAATAGTAACTACCGCACGAGGTTCAGTCATTACTGATGATGTGTCTCCATGATGAGAAATTTGCAAAATGAAAAAACGTTTGTAATGTCTGAGGATAAAATAAAAATATGTCACATTTCAATACGGACACTTGTTAATTATCATCCTTTGAGATAATTACGTATGGCGCCATATGAGAAAGAGGGATAGAAATGAACCATTTAGATATTTCAATCGCTACAAAAAAGGAGTATCTACAGTAATTAGTGGAGTGATTTTACTTGTGGGCATTTCATTAATCGGCATTATTGGTGTTTCATGGGCCAAAGACAATCTCAATAACAATGAACAGATCATAGATGATACTTATTCTACAAACATCAATAAAATTAAAGAATCCATCACTCCGCAACATGAATGGTACAATTCTGCACAAAAGCAACTTAATGTCACTTTTATTAACACGGGAATTGATGGTCTCAATGTTACAGAAATAGAAATTAAAGGAATAAATCCATTGGATTTGCGAATGCCATCAACAGCGGTTCCACCTGGTGCAACCTTTTCTAAATTAGTAAATTATAACTGGGCAGGAGATCCACTTGATATTTCCCTAATTACTAACCGTGGCTCAATTTTTACACATCACCTTGGCACACCTGCCGATGGTCAGTTGATAATCAATAAGATAGCAAGGCAGGCTGATGGCAACTTTACTTATTATGGTGATCTAGGTAATTTTGATATCTCGACTTCTGGTAGCCATAATACTGTAACTCTTGATCAAAATGGCAATATGATCCTAACCGGTACGATTCACGATTTTAATGGTTCGGCATGGCCAGAAGGCGGCGATCCTGATTTTGAAAAAGTGTGTGGCTACTGCCCGTTTGGAGTAATTCCTGGCATTGTTATGCCAAATCTTGGTTCTGACGGAACCCCGGTATACAACAATCAAACCACATCTGCATTTAACAATGGATTTGTGAGATATAACCAGTGGTATCATGATACCCCCGGTGTTAATGTGGAAAAACAATTGAATATTACATTGATTGAACAAGGAACCAATCCTCAAACATGGAAGTATAGCAACATGTCATTCTTTCCCATAGATAATCAATTGTTTGGCAATAGTGGACAGGATGCAAATGGTAACTGGCATAATTTTGGATTTACATATGAGATCCACAGTTCGTTTACCTATCAAGGCGGTGAGACTTTTAATTTCTGGGGAGATGACGACTTGTGGGTTTTTGTCAACAAAAAACTTGCTCTAGATTTAGGAGGAGTACATGCAGGAGCTGCAGGTACAATAAATTTGGATGCTCAAGCTAGTCAACTTGGGATCACACGAGGAAATGTGTATCCTTTTGACTTTTTTTATGCAGAACGTCATACAACAAGTTCTGAAATTCAGGTTTCAACATCCATAAAACTTGGAACCCCGGGAACAGGAAACTCGGGAGTACTCTTTGTAGATCCTGGAAAATACACCATAGGTGAAGCTCCTACGCCTGGATGGACACTCCAGAGTGTTACATGTGATAACACCTATGCTCAGCCTAATGCAACCGAAGTCACGGTAACGGTTCCTAAAGGAGTAACTACGTGCACATTTACAAATTTCCACAATTAATCCATTTTTCATCTTTTTGGGTAAGTGGTTAACATGAACAATACTGAAAATATAACACAAAATTATCGTATATTTAATAATTTAAAATCATAAAGTTATCAACCGTGTAATTATTTTATATGACATCCAGAATCCTTTATCGAAGATTAAAACTATTTTTGCCATATGAAGTTGGATGAAATGTCTTTAGATGACCATGTTAATTTCTATGAATTAGATTGCATCACATGTACGGATGAATGGCATGAACAATAGAAGGGGTATAAGCACTGTAGTTGGAGCTGTTTTTTTCGTCATTATTTTCACAACTGCAGTAACTTTTGTTACTTATGATATGAATTTACTAAATAATTTTACTAGTGCATTTGTAACAAAAAGTCAATCCGATGCCGATGCAAACCATGAAGAATTTTCAATAACCAAAGTAACACTTGCTAACAACAAATTCAATATTACGGTTCAAAATTCTGGAAATATTCCAATAACTATTAACAGACTGTGGATTCAGAACAAAACTGATATCACTTGGGGTACTTCAAAATATGATATTAACCAAATTGTATACCCTGGAAATTCCCTTTCTGAGATAGGACAAAGCCTTCCACTTTATGCCAAACCAACTCAAGGATATGACATTAAACTAGTTACAATGCGTGGAAATGTCAAGGAGTTTTTTGTAAACTCTGCAAGTCAAGCACCGGTATATTTGCAATTATTTGCATTGCCATCTACTATCTCAAATAATTTTATCACCACTCTACTTCTTGGAGTAACAAATAACATGACAAATGGTGGCGCCCTCACCAATATTGTGCCAAATATGGCAGTTAGTAATGTGACAGGTTTTGGTAAAGCTACCCTGATTTCAGGTCCAACTCCATCTTCCTATCCACTTTTGAATGGCGGGGCTGAAACATTTTTTGAGTGGAATTATAACATTAATGGTACTAATGGCTACACAGTTAATTTCAAAGCATCACTTCAAAATGGATATCTCTATAACAATGCTTCACAAAATGTCGTACTAAATACAGCTACCATGGGAAATGTAGAAGCATATAGCACATATTCTACTAGCCATACTTTGTTATATACGGAAGATACTGTTAATTTCAATACTACCTCTGCAACTACGGCTGCAACTTTGCCAACCTCGGTTGGACATACTGGTAAAACTTTCACTATAAGAGATGGTTCTGTTTCTGCTGGGAACCTTGTGAAAATCCTTACTACATCTTCACAAACAATTGATGGATATTATTCTCCTTCTGGCTCTATGAATCTTACACATCAAGATCAAATCGTCAAGGTCATCAGTGACGGTTCCAACTGGAAAACAGTCGGATTCAATCCATCAGAACCAGTAGATTATTTCATGAGAGGGTCAACAACAGCATGGTATGGTAATGCAATACTCCCTACTAATTCAAGTATAATAATTTCAACACCGTCCACATTGAGAGCAACTCCTTGGGTCGTTCCGCATACAATAACAATTAATGAGATCCAGACAGAAATTTCTAGCCAAGCAAATCCTACAACTACAACATGTCATATAGGAATTTATCGAGATAATGGTAATGTATATCCTCAAACATTAGTTTCAGGAAGCGATGTTAACACATTTACAACTACCACATCAGTTAAAACTTTGACATTTGGAACTCCAATCACACTTACTAAAGGACTCTATTGGCAAGCTTGGACTTGTGGTACGGCAGCAACAACTCAGCCGACTTTTAGAGCAAATACTGTAGACGTAATCCCGCCAGTGCTAGGTTATGTCAGCACAATGGGTGCAAAAGGATTTGGAACTGCATATACAGTGAACTTTACTTATGGTTCATTACCGACTACGTATCCATCTGGTGCTACTATACTAACAGCTACACCCACACCTATGATTTTAGTAGAGATACAAAAAGGATAAAACTCATTTTAATAATTTTCATCAATTTACAAAAGAGGGTTTTCAAATTACATGATATTTGGTATTACACATACTGTTTTTATCTAAAAATTCTATTATCGAGGCATATGTGTATTTCGTATACTTACATTTGCTGTTCTATGATCTGACCCTGATCTATGGGTGACATTATCTCGATTTGTTCATGCAACAATTCGTTTTGACTAGAAAAACCAACTGCGTTCATGTCATTTGATTCATGTACTGATTCAGAAACAATCTTTTCTGTCTGTGACGCATATGACATTTGTGAGAGTCTATATGCTGGACATGGTATCTGCATGCTCTTTGACATGATAAAAAATAGTGGAAAGATTTCTTGATATATTAAATTTAAAATTACTGGAATATTTTTTTCGTCTGGACTTAGTTGCTTTGATATTTCAACCTGGTCTCCATAAAGTGTGGCCAACCCATCTACTGTAATTTTGGCATTTGTAGGATTGGACAAGAGAACAAGCTTGTATTTTAGTACAACTTCTGAATCTCTGTTTTCTACTTCATCAAGTGACGCCTCTATGTTATATTTTACAAAACCATGTTCATTTTTTAATTTTGAAAATGATACTGAATTAATCTCTATTTTTAGATTCATGAATATATGAAAATATTATAAAACTTAACCACCTGTGTGTAGTTTGATGATACACGTCATGCGTTTTAGTGTGCTTTATCTAATGCATACATGTGAATATCAAAAACCTGCCTGACCAAAGGATGAAAGAAGTCACAAATTCAAAAATCCATGATGAGAATTTCACTCTGAATATTCATGTCTCTACGTTAAAAAAAAGCACACATGCCCTGTCTAAAAATTATGACATAAAAAAATACCTCGATCCAGAAAAATTCTCATTCTCGCCTGAAATATCTGAACTTATACCACGGGATACTCCTCCGTACCTTGATAATGGTGAAAAATACGTCGAACGAATTGCAAGAGCTTTATCATTTTTTAAACAATGTGCGCTTATTGGACCCAGCGGTACTGGGAAAACCCATATTGTATATCTAGTAGCAGAGCTTGCTGGTCTTCCAATATGGGAGATCAACTGTGGTTTACAAACATCAGTTTTTGATCTTTTTGGAAGATATGTTGGGCTGGGAAAAGAAAATTGGATTGATGGATTGATAACATCTTGGAGCCGATATGGGGGAATATTGTATCTTGATGAAGCAAATATGATGAAGCAAGATATTGCTACAAGACTTAATCCTATTTTGGATCAACGAGGTCACATGGTTTTAACAGAAAAAGATAATGAAATAATTCAACGTCATAAAGATGCTTTTTTAATAATCAGTATGAATCCAGTATCTTCTGAATTTGCAGGCACTAAACCAATAAACGCTGCAATGAGAAGGAGAATGAGTGTCTGGCTAAACTTTGACTATATGAGCGTGGGTTCAAAGATTGACGAAAAAGAGATAGATCTTTTAATTAGAAAAACCAATGGCTTGAGCAGACAAGATGCCGAAATAATAGTCAGAGTTGGTGCCGATCTACGAAAGCAATACAAATCAGGTGATCTTCCATATGGTCCCTCTGTAGGCGATCTATTGAACTGGGCATTACTAATTTCTGATGGTGCTTCACTAAAAGACGCTGCAGAAGAAACAATAATTTCACTCACTAGTGATGATATCGAAGTCCAAGGGATGGTAAGAAAGATAATTTGTAAAATAGCTGGAATCTGATGAAAGACAAAAGACCCAGTTTTTTAGAATTATCTGAAGATATTTTTTACAATTTTTCTCAGATAAAACCCGGTAGTCTAAATCTTGTTTTCTCAAAAAGGGCATTGTTTCCAGTTATGAAATATGGCTCTGAACCAGAAATTATTATTCCATTGCCAAGAAAGCGGGACAACAAATATCTGTTTGAAGGCATGTTATTTGATAGCGATTCAAATGGGAGAAGAAATCTTTGGTGCTTGTTTTTGGCAACAATCTATCACCTTGCAGCTCATGCCTGCGTTTCAAGATATTCGATATACGAGTCTTGGAAGAAATCCAAGACAGAAGATGTCTGTTTACGTGTAATAGACCATATCGAGGACATTTCTGTTGAAAGATACATTTCTCATACTGATTCTGAGATTTGGGAAAATATGAAAAATATTGATCTTAAATTTATGTCTGAGACTCGAAAAAATTATTGTAATTCTTGGGATGAAGATTTGAAATTTTTTGGATTATCTAATAAAGAAAAAATTACCAAGATACGAACGAGTATGATAAATAAACAAGATGATGTCATATTATTTGCAAATTTGCTTTATAAAAATAGGGGACTGTTACTCACAGAAATTCCTCCCTACTATGAAAGACACGATGTGAAACAAATACTGAAAACTGAACAACAAAGTCCAGATTTTGAGCCACGTGGGTCATTCCAAGAAAATACGGTACAACTTGATGAACTGTGGTTAGCAGATGAACAATTCAAATCAAAATTGCTTAGAAGATACAAAAAGAATTTGAAAGATCTTAATTTTGGCACAATTACTATTCCACAAGGAAATTTCCATAATTTTTTGCAAATCAAAGAAAAAGTAGCCCCATTATTGAGGAGAGTTCGTCAACAGATACTAATGGTAGCAAACCATTTTGATGAACCAAAAATTGATGCGATGGGTTATCTGAACATGCAAATGGCAATACAATCTATTGCATCAGAAGGACAATGTGTTGATGTTTTTGAACGAGATGAAATAAGACGAGTTGAACAAGCATGGGTGATTTTGATAGATAATAGTGCAAGTATGAATTTGCGGTTTGAACAAATAAAAGAATTTACCGTTTGTATCGCTGAAGCAGCAAATGATCTTACAGAAAAATCTGATGCATGGGCATTATTTAGTTTTAGTAATGATTTACAAATCTTAAAAGATTTTGAAGAAAAATATGATCATGAAGTGCAAGCACGAATTGGTTCGTTAGAAAATAATGGATTGTCGTTATTACCGGATGCGATAGAATTGGCTCGTAGGATGTTATTAGATGACTTACGAGAACGAAAGTATATTTTTATTATTACTGATGGGCATCCGTCAGGTTATGAGAGAATAAATCAACATCTTGCTAAAATTGCCAAAAAACTTGATGCGTCGGGAGTGTCTTTAATTGCCATAGGTGTATCCAAACATACCTCAAAGCGTTTTAGAAATAGTATGCGTGGCTCCTCCAATCTTGGACAACTTGTAGCCAAGTTCATTACTGCCTACAAGACTGTCTCATCAGACTAGGTGTAAGTCAAAATTACATGCTAGGTGAGATATTCTCCATTGACACACTTGCTAATAATGAATATGTTCCTTAGAACAAAGAACAGAAAAGCAATCAGTGCTGTGCTTACTACACTGATCATCTTAGTTGCGTCAGTCGTTCTTGGAACAGGTGTAGTACTATATGGTACAAGCCTATTCCAGACAGGTGCTCAATCATCCGGCGTCACAGCTCAAGGTGCTCATGTGTGGGTAAATGCCACTTCAGGTATCTCACCAACCTATGTGTGGGGCGCTGCAGAGGTTCGAAATAGTGGAGAAAAGATATTGTCTGTAGACCAGATTAGTGTACGTGGTAGTCAAATACCATTTGCAAACTGGTATTATGACAGTAATCCTACTAGAGTCACTACTGCAAACTTCCAGTCTCAGCTGAACTTTACTGGAACTGCAACAACTGCATACATTGCTGCCCATCCTGGTGTTACAAGTGGTATGATGCAAAGTTATGCTGCTGCTGCACCAAATGGATGTGCTATTAGTTCAACTCAATTTTACATCAATGAGTTTGGTCTATTAAGTACAAATCCAGCTATGTGCTTCACACAAGCATCCGGTCCAATTTCGTTGAAGCCAGGTGATAGAGTAGTGGTATACTTCCAAGTTCCAACCGGAATTTTTACTACGGTTGATGCTGGCTCACAAAGCAGTGTAGCAATCTACGCTGGCAGTGTAGGCGCACCACAATCAATCACTGTGGAAAGCAAATCCTAGAGGCTAAAAAATGCCCACCCCTTTTTCCTTTTTTATTTTTGGTGATTAGCAAATGAAAGACAAATCAAAAAAATCCCAAGAAATTGAAACTTTTTTGGCAAGTCAAATCATGGATGAAGGACAAAGTCAAATTCCCTCGGGTTATGAAATTGTAAAAAAGTATCCGTTACTGCCACCCTTTAGCTATGCAAATATCTTGTATAATACAGAAAAGTCTACCTATCTCTATTTTGTGGATGAACTACGCCTAAACAGAGAAGATACAATGATCTTTCAAACGCTTTACAAACTCATTGAAGAAAGTCTAGAATCTCCATCCGAATCTGGGGGCAATCAAAATTTTGAAGGCCATCTCAATGCTATTCTTAAGGAAAATGAGAAGATGTTTCTGAATCACTCTAGTATGAGTAGTATGGAGAAGGTAAAATATTATTTGAAACGTGACATCGTAGGGTTTGGTCTAATTGATCCACTGATGCATGACGTAAACATCGAGGACGTAAGCTGTAGTGGAACTGATAAACCAATTTTCATATGGCATAGAAATTATGATAGCATCCCAACAAATATTCAATATGCATCAAATGAACAATTGAATTCATTTGTTTCTCGAATTGTATTTCGAGCTGGAAAACACATCAGTACTGCATTCCCAATATCTGATTTGGCGTTACAGGGAAATCATAGAATCTCAGTTTTATATCAGAAGGAAGTTACACCAAAAGGAACAAGCTTTACAATAAGAAAATTCAGGGAAGATCCTTATACTGTAATTGACTTGATAAAATTTGGAACCATAAGCATATCAATTGCAGCGTATCTATGGATGCTAGTAGAAGCAAAACAGTCTTTTATAATAATAGGCTCAACTGGTAGCGGAAAGACTACAATACTTAATGCAATTACAGGTCTTGTTCACCCTGATTACAAAATTTTCTCAGTAGAAGATGTTGCTGAAATTAATATCAATCATGAAAACTGGTTCACACTAGTTTCAAGAAGTGGGTTTGGCTTGAGTGGTGAAGGTGAAATTGGAATGTATGATTTGATTAAGGCAGGAGTACGACATAGGCCTGATTATATTGTAGTGGGTGAAATTAGAGGCTCTGAAGCATATGTGATGTTTCAGGCCATGGCTACAGGCCACGGTGGTTTGTGTACAATGCATGCAGACGGGCTCGAATCTGCAATAAAAAGACTACAACAAAAGCCAATGGATATACCTCCTGCATATATCTCGCTAATGAACTGTGCAGTAGTCATAAAAAGGGTAAAGGAAAATTCTACAGGGCAGAGCAGTAGAAGAGCTATTGCTGTATCGGAAATAATATCTTCCAACTCTTCATATCCAGCTTTTTCGTGGAACCCAAAAACAGATAATTTTGATGACAATCTAAAAGATAGTAATCTATTTAAAAAAATGGCAGATGCATCAGGTCGTGATCTCAATGAACTACTTGAAGAACATGAAAAAAGAATCATGATTCTCAAATGGATGCTTGAAAATGATATTCGAAATTATAAAAAAGTGGCCGAAGTAGTTGGGAAATATTATAGAGACCCAGAATCATTATTACAAAAAATAGAATTAGGGAATGTCTAAATGATTTCGCTAAAAAAACTTGATCAGGCAGATTACGAAAAAAAACAAAACAAAAAAATCGATAGAGAATTGCCATATTTTATTACTATAATGTCATTACTTGCGTCCAGCGGACTTGGTCCTTATACTATGCTGCAGAAGATAAAAGAGATCAATCTTTTACCTATTATTCAAGGGGAAATAATTAAGATTATCAAAAGAATTGATTTACTTGGAATAGACCCACTTACTGCATTAGATCAAGCAAAAGACAGACCATCTTCAAAAGCATTAGGTGAATTTTTGAGTGGATATGTTTCTGCCATTCAAAGTGGTGGCAATGTGGTTAATTATCTGAAAAGCAAAATGACTGGTTCATACGATAGGCTTGAAAATGCCGAAAAACAATCAGTTGAGAAACTCAGTGGTGTAGTTCACGGGTGGCTTACGATGCAAA
>NZ_FUYK01000011.1:0-35452 GCF_900167955.1 Candidatus Nitrosotalea bavarica
AGATCTTACACTACGTTGCCTTTGGAAACACATCTCTACTGAGCAGACAAGCGGTTCTGTCTTTATGGACAAGCCACTAAAAATAGAAGAAGAGATGCATAGGATTGCAAAAGATATTCTAGGTTCTGAAGAGATGGCAAATTTTGCAATAGATGAACTCTTACCGTTATTATCAAGCGGTAATACTGACCAGGCAAGTCAGGCAGTAAACGAAAATTTTGAGCGATTCAAGAGGAGGTTAAAAAATGCTACAGTCAGTTGAGTTAGTAAATTTTCTATCTCATGCAAATACTAAACTAACATTTGATAGGGGCGTCACAGTGTTTGTTGGACCAAATGGTGCTGGCAAATCAAGCATCATAGATGCAATAACATTTGCATTGTTTGGCGAGCACATAAGAAAATCAGTAAAGGGCCTCTTGCGAAGGGGAAGTAACCAGTCATACGCCAAAGTAGAATTTTCCATAGGAAATAGGCAGTTTGAAGCTGTTCGCAAAATAGATACCAAGGGAACAGTTGCTGCACAATTATACGAAAAAATAAACAGCGAACTTGTTCCACTTGCTGCAGGAGAAAGAAAACAATTTGGAGAATCAATGACAAAGACAATTGAATCTTTAATTGGATTGGATTTTGAAAAACTAAAAGTTGCATCCATTGTACAGCAAGGCGAACTACAAACAATAATTGAGGCAGACCCTAAAAAATTCAAGGAACTTGTCAATGCAATAATCGGCATAGACAAACTCGACACTGCTTATGAATTTATGAAAAAAACAATAGACAGTTTTAGAGGATCAATCAAATTGAAATTAAGTTATGATGATACAAGTATCGATATTCTTCAGGCAAAGATGGATTCGTTATCAAAAGAGTTCACATCTCTAGAGCCACAAAAGAAGAGACTGGAATCAGAAAAGGTATCTCAGGAACAGGAATTTGTAATATTACAACAAAAGATAGAATTCGAAGCCCCAAAGGAGCTCAAGATTAAAGAGATTGAAAACAAAAAAGAAGATCTTCTCAGATATCTAAGAAATTCCATTGTATCAATAAAACAAGAACTTGCAGAAAAGGAGAGAAAACTTGTCGAGTGCTCAAACAGCTTGTCAGTTTTATCGTTTAGGTCACAAGTAGAATCTGAGATAAAACATGTCCAGTCAGAGATTGACAGAATTCGTATCGAATCAAAAGAAGCAGGAGAAAAAATAGCAATGATACGAGGCCAGCAAGATATTGCAAACAGGCTACATCTTGTGGATGGCAAATGTCCTGTTTGTGACTCTAGGGTGGACAAGCTTAATCCATTGTTTGAAGAAGAACATCTTCGAGCAGAACTTGAGACATTAAAAATGAAAACTGAATCGAGTTCAAAAGATGATGTTACATTTCAAAGCAAGAAAAGAGAACTTGATTTGAAATTACAACAAATTGTAAAGGCAGAAGGCATCCTATCTTTGAACAACATAAAAAACCACAGTGATTTAGCCACACTTAAAGAACAAGTAGCAAAACTACAGAGCAATATCAAGGACATTCCACTTGAAGTAAGTACTGGAAGTCTCATGCAATTTGCAATTGATGAATATTCGACAGATGCCATCAAGAATATAACAATGCTAGTCCAAGAGACGCAAGATTTTGATATAAATAATTTTAGAAATCTCAAATTAAAACTAGAACAACAACGTAAAGTCCTTAGCACATTAGATCAAGACATTGGCTCAGTGAATACAAAACTAACATTATACAAAGAAGAGGCAGAGAAAATTTCTAAAATATTAATTGAGTTACAGGATGTAAAACATTATGTGTCAAGTCTTGATACAATTCGAAGCCAGATCTACAACAGAGATGGTCCAGTTGCCTCAAGTCTTCGCTCATGGGCATTAAGTATGATATCTCAAAAGGCATCAGAATATCTCTCAACATTTAACGTCAAGATTCAGAGAATATCACTTGAGGACAAGGCAAGAGATATTGGAATTACTTGTTATGCTGGAAATTCTGAATTGGATTTAGAATCATTAAGCGGAGGAGAAAAGGTAAGTGTTGCACTGGCACTACGTCTTGGGATGGCGCATCTAATGGGCTCATCTAATCTAAATTTCATAATTCTTGACGAGCCAACTACTCACTTGGACCAAGAGCGAAGAAAATCTCTTGTAAGTGTTCTCTCACAGGCATTTGAATCAAACATTGATGCAATTTCCCAGTTTATTATAATAACACATGATTCAGAGATATTTGAAAACTCTAACATCGATGCAATTTATGATTTCAAATCAACGCCAGAAGGAACTCTGGTTACACCAATCTAGCCGCCAGTAAGCTTGGCAAATTTTTCATTCTTGCAGAGATGTTCCATAAATTTTAGATTGGATAATGCAACTACTGCAGAATCTCGAACTTGTTCACTTGAATCTTCAAGTGCTTTTTGTAGTGTTTCTTTTGCATCTTGGGAACCAATCACTCCAAGGGCAACAGCAGCTTCATGTCTGACAAATAGACTAGGATCGTTTCTAGTTGCATCCTCTAATGGTTTTATGCCGCTTCTCAAACACATCTGTCCTAAAGAAAATGCAGCTTCGTGTCTTACCAATTCATTAACATCATTTTTCAATATGTTTGCAACATGGGGAACAACATCTTCTCCCCCCATATCTACAAGAATACAAACGGTTCTACACCTTATCACAAAATCTTTGTTATTTAGCAAATGAACAAAGTATTCCTTGTCTTTTTTCTCATATTTCTCCTCCATTGCGGATAAGAGTTCAAGACGGTCTGCCGGAATAACTTCCATGTACACAATGTTATTGTCGAATATTTAGTCGTATGGACAAATCTCATAGATAAAAAACAGTTCCAGTAAAACAGAATATTTTAGATTCACAATGAGGCAGTACCGGACATTTACCATTTGAGGCAATAACATGATTCGATATTTCTCAAAATGGATAAAACGCCCATTTCATGCCACAAAAATTCTACCAACAATTTATCCACCGGTACCGGACAAAGAAAATCTAATGCCAAGAAAAGAATACAAAACAATCACAGTAAAATCAGAATCTTTTCAGAAATTCATCAAAGCCATCAAGGATGCAAAAAGAGACGATCCATCTCTTGATAACAGCACATTTTTGAATTCACTCTTATCCAAATACAAGAAAAATCAAAAGGTAGCATAAAAATTGGTATTTTAGATCTAGTCAAAATTTAAGATAAACATGACAAACCACCAAGAATTACATTTTGAAGCAATGTGGAAAGACATTGCTAAAACTCTAAAACCATTAGGACAGATGCCAGACAAGGCAAGTCTCGATTACAGACAGATCTTTATTTTGTATTCAGAGATAAGAGAGTCTGGAAACATCATCAAGGATTTGGCACAGATATCCATCCTAAGAAAAGAACTGGCATGTTCTTTGTTGAAAAACTTGGTAAACTAGAGTACTTATTTAATAAAAATTTTACAACAGAATTAACCTACGTTACACCGTGTTTTGTGTCTAGTAAGGCTCATTAACTGTCAATATTCATTTATTGATTATCAGATGAGCCGTTTAAGATATTGGAAACTCACAGTGGAAGATGTAAGAAAAGCCAAGTTTGACCCAAAAAAAGTATTGATCTGGGAAATAAAATGCCCAAAAGATGACCAGGGGGCAGTCTTTGGAGTATACTCGTATAGAAATGGAACTCCTTGGGATTATGAATCAATCAAGGGTATCGTATTTTATCATAACATGATAGAAAAAGAAGAATTAGACAGACTGACCAAGTTCATCAAGGATAAATTCGGTGGTGAACCTGCAGAAAAGAGTTCAAGAATATTTTTCAAGGGTTCACGTGAAATCTGGGCACCAAACGAGATAGCAGACTTGGCAGTACAATTAGGAGATAATTTTGAAGTAAGTACTGAACTTACAATAGAGCTTGAAAACTTTACCGAACCAGAACAACAAGAAAGTAACCTACCATCAAGCAAGATACTGCCAATTCCTGGAAAGTAGTGCTCTATAGCAATGCCTTCATGAAAATATACTATTAATACAGTTAATCCTATTTCATAATCTGCAATGGATAAGCCAATGACCATTAGCCAGCATTTAGAGGATTTACGAAAGCGGGTATTTAGATCAGTTATTGCAGTAGGGATATTCTCATTTTTTATCCTAAGTTTCCATCTTACACCGTTTATGTACAATGGAGCAAAACTGTACTACCCAACATTTAGTCCGTTTAACAATATGGCTGCCCAATTTACAATATCCATGAAACATCATCTGTTACCATCTACAGTCCAATTAATCCAGACAGCTCCAGGGCAGGCATTTTTTTCCCAATTTTATATTGCAATATTACTTGGGATGGTCTTTGCAATGCCAATCATAGTAAAAGAGTTTGTTGGATTTTTAGCTCCGGCACTACATAGAAAAGAGATTCGTATAATTAGAAACATAACAATTCCAGCCATTGGGCTTTTTACAGCAGGAGGAATCTTTTCATACTTTTTTGTCACGCCGTATATCCTTCAATTTCTTTACAAGTATGGTCAGTCAGCTGACTTGCTCACATTTTTGAACATAATGGATTTCATCACATTTGTACTCCAGTTCATTCTTGCATTTGGCCTGTCATTTCAGTTACCTTTGATAATGTATGCACTAACAGCGTCTGGATTAATTGAACCAAAAGTCTGGAGAAACAACATAAGATATGCAATAATTGGAATAGTCATACTAGGCGCTGCAATTACTCCTGATGGAAGTGGAGTTACCATGTGGTTTGTCGCAGGTCCCATGATCGGATTATATCTCATAGGAATGGTAATATCAGAAAAACAGGCAAAAAATATTGCAACACTTAAATCTTGATCTGCCGCATTTAAGCCAATAATGGCATACGAGAATGTAATAATTGCAGTAGTAATAATCGGGGTTTTAATTTTCGGCGCAAAAAAGATCCCAGAGCTAGCAAGAACATTTGGAAAGGCAAAAGGTGAATTCGAGAAAGGTAAGATCGAATCTGAAAAAGAACTAAAAGAATTCAAAGACAAAGAAGACCTCAAGTAGTTCTGCCAACTCAATTACCACTCCACTATCAACAAGTTGTTTACTACAAGTCCACAGATGGAACAGTATCAGCATTGATTTTAAAATCATAAATGATTTTATGCCATTTAATGAACACTTTAAAAGAGAATTCGCGATGATTCCAGTAGATGAAAAAATTACTTTTGACATTATCATGTCTTGTCGGTGTAACTGTAATTGGATTATTTCTTAATGCATATGCTCAAGAATCAACCAGTATTCCAAACTGGGTAAAAAGTACAGCCAAATTGTGGGTAAACGGAGATGTAACTGATAATGATTTTGAAAAAGGAATACAATATCTCGTGCAGAGTAAAATAATCAAAATATCAGAAATACAACAAAACTCTCAGTCCATTCAACGTGTTCCTCCTTGGGTAAAAAGCCTCGCTGGATTATGGATCAATGGTCAAGCAACAGATGATGATTTTGCAAAAGCAATTGAGTATCTAGTAAATGTTGGAATAATCATAGTTAATGTGCAATCAAATCAAACAAATGTGCAGAATCAGATAACACCAGTGGCTACAATAAACCAAACTAATTCTTCAACTCCATTAAATTCCATAATCTCATCAAATAACTTGCCCACCAGATCTTTGATCGGTTCTGGGATTAATCTAAAAATTGTTAACAATACAGCTAGTGGTTCCCTTACACTTAACGGACAACAGTACAATGCACCTAATTTGACAATCATCATAAACGCAAATGAGATTACGCTAACTGGTCAAATCCAAGGATCATCCAGTGTTTTTCTACAAGCAACTGGAATTCCTACGACGGGAATTGAATACAACTTTAATGGAGTCATCATGAATGGTGGTAATTCGGTACCAGTTACTTTTACTGCATTGTTTACCAATCCTGCTGGACAATCAGTTCCAATCACAATACCAAATCAAAATATCCAAAGTACAGCTGCACCACAACAAGTACCTAGCCTTCCAATGTTGATGTTGACATCCAATAATAATCGCGTGTATGTGGGATCCCCATACAATTTAGTGGTAAGAATTTTTGACCCACAATCAAATCCTGATAAAATCTTTGATCAATATTATGGGGGGATTCCAGATATCAACATAACAGCTACAATAGTAGGCCAAAACAACATGATCATAACTCAATCCATTGGAAAAACAGACAGTAATGGACAATATCAAGCAGCAATCATAATACCTAACACTCAATTTTCACAGCAAACCGCAAATATGATTATCAATGCAACAAAAAATGGATATCAAACACAACAGATTACTTTGCCACTAAACATAGTACTTCAAAATAGATAATCAACCAGAGTTCTAAGACCATCCACATATCGTTTAACTCATAGACATATTCAAGTAAATTAGATAACGCTTTTTTACCCAAGTAAAATAGATACCGCGTGATAAAAAAAGCAGAGATTCAAAAGATTGTCAGCAAATATTCCGAACCGACAATTGGTGTACTAGGAAGTCATTCCGCACTTGAGGTAATGGATGGTGCAAAAGATGAGAATTTCAAGACCATAGTAGTTTGCCAGAGAGGAAGAGAGGTTCCATATAGAAGATTTTCAAGATTAGCCGATGAGATTATCATAGTAAATAAATTCCAAGAGATGTTATCTCCAAAGATTCAGGCAAGGCTTAGAGATTCAAGCACAATAGTTGTTCCACACAGGGCACTTACTGCGTATTTAGGATATGAGGGAGTTGAGAACAAATTCAAGGTGCCGTTATTTGGAAACCGCGCTTTATTTCAAGCAGAGGAGAGAGCAAACAAGAAAAACCAATACTATTTACTTCAAAAATCAAAGATCAGATTTCCAAGATTATTCAAAGATCCAAGGGATATCGACAGACCAGTCATAGTCAAAGTTCAAGAAAAAAAACGTAAACTGGAAAGAGCATTTTTTAATGTTTCATCATATGCAGAATACAAGGACAAGACAGAGACTAAGATAAGACAGGGTTTGATTTCAAGAGATGCACTCAAGACTGCAAGCATCGAAGAATTCGTCATTGGTACTTATTTCAACTTCAATTATTTCCATACCCCAATATCAGATGAAGTAGATTTTCTTGGGATAGAAAGAAGATTGCAGACTAATCTCCATGACTTTGTTTCACTACCTGCAAAACAACAGCTTGAGATGAATATCGAATTACAAAACATAGAGGTTGGTCACACACCGGCAAGCATCAGAGAATCATTGCTTGAAAAAGTCATCGACATAGGGGACAAGTTTGTAAATACGGTAAGAAAAGAATACGCGCCGGGAATAATTGGTCCATTCTCCTTGCAGAGCGTGATAACACGTGACCTAGATATTGTGGTTTATGATGTGTCGTTAAGAGTGCCAGGAAATCCAATTCTTGCCACAACCAGTCCATATACCAAATACAAGTATGGAGAAACTTTTGGTGTCGGACGCAGAATTGCAATGGAGATAAGAAAGGCACAGCAAGAAGGAAAACTAGATCAAGTATTAACCTAGGCTTCCATCTTTTCTTTTAAGAGATTTTTTCTAACTAATATAGGAATGTTGTAAAATGAAGCAAGAGCTATTGCGTCAGATGCACGGTAGTTACGCATTACAAGATCAGTTTTTCCTGTAAAATAGACATTTGCCCGTAAGACACTACCACTTTCGTACACTTTGATCTTTACAAGAACAAGTTCATTGAGCTCTGCTATCTCTTCTACCATGTTGTATATTGTAGGTATTGCCCCACGCTCTCCCTCTATAAAATTAGAAATGTGTCTTGCTACTTCACCTGAGAAGGCACGCATGTGAAATTCTTTTCCATCAGTTGCCCTCAATATTAAAAGTCCTTCAACTCCATACGGGTCTACAAAACCAACATGTGTTATCTTGGTTTCAGCATAATCAGAATCTTGAGGTTCGTCGATCTTCACGACGACTAGTATAACCTAATCACCCAAGATAAACACTTTGGAGAAATTCAGAGATAGAATTTAATGTCAGGACACAGACTTTGGACAAGTGGAAAAACAAAAGTCATTAGTAAGATCAAATGTTGCCTTAATACTAATCGGGTTTTTAGCTATAGCCATTTCTTTTTTAGCATATGCAAAAAATAGCAGCCTAATAATCACTCCTGCCGCCATGCCTGCATTACAAAGATTGGCAATTGCAACATTTATCGTATTGTTTACATCGTTTGTTGCAATAGGATGGGGGTTATACAAAACATACCGAGCAAAGATCTCATCTGTTGATACAACGATTCTTTCAGTTATTGCAAATTCTATCAACAACAAGAGAGCAAAACAAATTTTCATAATCAGTGCAATAGGATACGGATTATTCTTTGCGTTTACATCTGGAATAATAATTTACAAGCCAGACATTAATGCCACAGATTATGGTTTTCCAAAACCTCCACATGCAGAACTCTCACCGTGTTGTGGCCTACCCGGGTATATGCCAATGATCTTTGTATTTTTCACTGAACATGTAGGGCTTCAAATCATTCCCCTGAATATGTTGCTGCTAGTTTCAGTATCATTTTTGGTTGGCCTAAATTTTGCAATATCATCTACAGTTTTTTCGGTTGCAAAAAGCGGCGGGAAACTAGGAGCGTTTGGAGCGATAACTGGACTTTTTGTTGGATGTCCAACATGTGCTGGAACAGCTTTTACGATGTTATTTGGGTTTGGAACGGGAGCTACAACTTTTACATTGTTTCTGACAAGCTTTGAGGCACAAGTGCAGACCCTGTTTATTGCAATATCCATTCCAGTTCTTCTTGTAACTCCAATCATGATGGCCAAAAGGATTAGGTCGCAAAGTGGAAGCTGCGCAGTAGAACCTAAGTAATAGTTTTTTTTACTAGAGGTCTTTTCCAATCCCCAATGTCATACCCAGATTCTCTGAGATATTTCAGAGTAAGTTTGTAGACTAGCTCGTCATGTTTGGCAGACTCTAAAATTACATCCCAACCCACTTGACCAGTTTTCTCAATTTTTTCTTGCATTTCTAGAGATAGTATCTTTGCAATCTCTTTGCATTGATCAAAGGTCTTGCCGTTCTTGTACGCTCTAGTTCTGGAATCACATGTATCCAACACATTCAATGGCTTACAGGTGAAATAAAAAGATCAACTAATTTACAATACGATATTAATATGAAATTAATATCTTAATAGCCCCCAATCTAGACATATTTTTCATAATGAATAATCCTAATCCCTTTGATGTAATACTATGGACATTAAGACGTAGTGAAGGCGATGTCGTAAATCTTTACAATTATCTATCAGAATTGATGCAAATTTCAACAGGGGGAAATTTCCTCAATTTTGGATATTGGAATGAGACTACAAAAAATCCAGTTGATGCACAGTCAAATCTTTGTGATATAGTAGGAAATATGGCACAACTAACAGACGCAAAAAATATGCTAGATGTTGGAAGTGGTTTTTCAGAGCCCGCTCTGCTTTGGAAGAAAAATTATCCAGATATAGACATAACATGCTTGAACATAAATTCAAATCAATTAAAATCTGCAAGCAAGATATTGGATGAAAAAGGATGTAAGATAAATCTGCTAAATTCAACTGCGACAAAGATTCCAATGGCCAATGAATCCTGTGATAGGATAATAGTATTGGAATCGGCACAGCATTTCAAGCCAATTCATGAATTCATATCAGAGGCAAAGCGAGTTCTCAAGAAAGGAGGGTTTGTAATACTTGCAATTCCTGTTCTTTTAAAATCAACAAAAATGGATATTTTAAAAATCGGCATACTCAAGTTTACGTGGTCTTCGGAGCATTATGATTTAGAGACTGTTAAAAAAACAATTAATGATGCAGGCCTGAACATCATAGAAATCCAGTTGATTGGATCAAAAGTATATTCACCCTTGGCAGATTATTATATAAAAAATCACGAATTTTTAAGATCCAAGATCCTAAAAATATATCCATTTTACGTAGAGAAGATATTATTCAAGTCAATGCTAAAGATGAAAGAAGCTGCAAGAGATCAAACTATTGAATATGCACTAGTAAAGTGTACAAAGTAAAACCTTATCAATCTCTAAAATCTGTAACTTTTCATAGCATACCATTTCCGTCTGGATGCTTGTCTGCGTAGGTACTCTCTACGCAGCGCCTTCTTAATTTTCAAAAATAAATAGTCAATTACAAGTTTTAACCGTAAGAATTATTATCACAAATCAGTAATGGAAAAACATGGGGCTTTTTAAGAAAAAGGAAGAACCTATTTCAACAAAGTGTAAGGAATGTGGTCTAGAGTTGCACGATCCAGTAAGACTAGATAGACATATGAAAAAAGCCCATAAACACGTCTCACAGAAAAACTTTGATGAGCCTGGAACCAACTCAGGCGGAATGTGGTAAGGTACAAGTCTTGTTTACAACTAAAAAGGTAATATGAAATGGTTGCTTTGGATATAATTAATAATTTAGCAAATTTTGTAATCCAAACTATATCAAATGCAGGATATCTAGGAATTTTTGCCCTTATGATAGCAGAGAGCGCGTTGATTCCAATTCCAAGTGAAATCATAATGCCATTTTCAGGATATTTGGTATCAACTGGAAAATTCAATCCGGTTTTCGTAATAATCGCGGGTTCGGTTGGAAATCTTGTAGGTTCGCTTGTTGCATATCTCATTGGCATAAAACTTGGCAGAGAAATCATCTTAAAATATGGAAAGTACATCCTTTTAAAAAAATCCCACCTAGATTGGACAGAGTCATTCTTTAAGAAATACGGTGACAGGTCCACATTTGTAAGCAGACTGCTACCAGCTATTCGAACATACATTTCATTGCCAGCAGGCATTGCAAAAATGAATTTGAAAAAGTTTGCATTATACACTTTTGTAGGTTCCATCATATGGAGTACAATGCTGACTTATGTTGGAATTACACTGGGGCAAGAATGGGTCAAAATTAGACATTATTCAGATTACATCGATGGACTAGTCATAATAGGAATCATAATTATCATAATAATTATAATCAAGAAGAGAATCGGCAAGGCAGAAACTAGCTAGCGTTCTTTATACTTGCTCAGTTCTTCTAAAATTATCTTAAAAATTGTTTCATTGTCAAGCAATACACATGGAATTTCGTTTTCCTTGCATGCATTGCCAATTTCCACATCTTCAGTAACTACAATCATTCCATTATCTTCAGCATATTTTATTACAGAATAGTCACTGGATAGCTTTTTGCCTTCTGAGATTAGTTTTTTAACACTAAATGCCTGATAGCCAAATTCTTTGAGTTTTGTATCTATTCCATCATACATTTCATCAACTAGTACCTTCATCATCTGTATCTGATTGAAACTTCTATTATTATGTTAGGGCGAAAGTGCATTTAGCGTATTTTTTATTCTCTTTTTTCAGGAGGGTAAGACCCAAAATGAAAAATGGATCAGAATTTTATGCGATAAATGTGTAGAGTATCAACAAAAAAGACTGTTTGAAGATTTCAAAGGCGTAAAGATTGCACTAAAAACGCTCTAGTGTTTGATGTTGAATAAACATAGGATACATAATAAATTCAAGATGTAGATTTTATAAAAATAAGTTTATGAAAAATTCTTCAATAAATCTTTTGATACATGAATCATAGAGACTGTAAAACAAGGTTTTAGTTCTTGAATAAGATGTATATAAGTCCAAATTTTTCCCTAATCTATGATTAAGACGATCAGCATTGCAGGACTGCAAGAAGGTATGCCATTTAAGAAACCATCGGTAGAACTTTCAGAACTTTCAGAAATTACTTCTTCAGGACATCTTACTTGGGTCGAGTGTGTTGTTGATAGCATCATAGATGATACCCCAACAATTCTAGAAAAATTAGGCATCAGCATGGATCCATCAGCATTATTATCAGGATACGTATCAAATTATGAAGATCGAATAGACACATTAGGTCTCATGGTACCCTTTGTCGTACCTGGAAACAACAAAACTTTGACTGCACCTATTTTGATATTCATGAAAAAAGACTTGATCGTAACAGTTCATGATGATTATGGTGGAAAGATAACACGTTTGTACAATTACGCTCCCACTGTTTTGCGAAAACTTCCAAAAGAAGCAGACAGTTGGGCAGATAGACAAACAATACTTTTAGCAAGAATCATAGACGAGATTTGTGAAGCTAATTTTTCAATACTGCGACTCATAGTAGAAAGAGCTGAACAATTTGAGATCGATATAGCAGGCTCAAGGCAAGTTACTAGAGATATTTCATTAGAGCTATCAAACATGAAGACATCACTTTTGACTTATCTGAATGCAATATGGGCTACTTATGACACAGTACACAACTTGAAACACGGAGATGCCGACATGGTATCAGACGATGAAAAAATTCTTGCAAAATTTGAGGTAATCCTTGGGAGACTGGACAGACAGATACAAATGTCTGAAAACGTCATGCAGATGGTTGCTACTGGAGTCAATGTAGTCCAGACCGAAGTTACAAACAAGGTCACCATTCTCATCATTTGGTGGACAGTAGCTGGAACGGCTGAACTTGTACCAAACACAATAGCAACAGTCTTTGGATTATATCCCAACCATGAGGCAGTATTTTACCAAATAACTGCCATAGTAATTGGTTCTGCAGCATTAGCAACAGCAGTTGCCTATTTTTATGTAAGAAAGTTCTTTGGACAGAAGTTAGGTTTTGATAAATTCAAAAAATTCCGAAAAAAATCTGTCAAATAAATTTTTGAGAACATCATTTTTTAGGCATTTATCCAATTTAATCACAATTCCACGTAAAAACCGCATATTTCTGTTTAAAGTCATTTAAAGATGTCATAAATCAGTAAAACTGCGATCTTCGGTTTAGAGTTAAAGATTCATAAATCGAGTTCACCAAATGTCGAAGAATTACGATCTATGAAAGACTTTGGTACCCTGGAATATGTTTTAGATACATACTCAAAAAATTGGACTTGGAAATTAACTGGACCCAGAGCAGTAAGCATGGTAGCCCGCGTCATACCACATGCATGGTATGGTAATGGTCCAGAAGAAGCAATCGTTCCAGATACCATCCAAAATGTAGAGAAGATAAAATGGATTATGGATAGATACCCACTTGAGATTAGATCAAAATCAATATGGCATAGAAAAGTTCGTAAAGTTATAATCCCCCAAAAAAAGTGGACAAGAATTGAAAAGCTTCGAAAAGCAACTCCGGGACCACAATTTCGAGGAACTCTTCTGGACTTTCAGAGAGAGGGGCTTGATTTTCTGCTCAAGTCGTATGGAAATGCGCTCTTGGCTGACGAGATGGGCCTTGGCAAAACGGTGCAGACCTTGGCATATCTTGCTACAGAGAAACAAACATTTCCAGTTTTGATTGTAGCTCCACTGGTAACATTAAACAACTGGCAAAGAGAGACTCAAAAATTCCTAAAAAAACGTAGCCGTAATGGAAAAATAATTGAAGATGGATATCCATCATCTGTTTTAATTCGAACCGGCAAATCCCAAGAGATTGAGAAACATGACGTGTATATCATAAACTATGATCTGCTACATAAGAGAATAGACGATCTTTCAAAATTAAATATCAAAACAATTGTCTGTGATGAAGTACAGCATCTACGTTCAAAGACAACTAAAAAATATATGGCTGTAAAAAAACTCGCCGCTCTTGATTCAGTAAAATATAGAGTCGGCCTATCTGGAACACCAATTTACAATAGAGGATCAGAGATATGGCCAATTGTAGACATACTAAGACCTGGACTCTTGGGTACATTTGATGAGTTTTGCGAGTATTTTTGCTATGTCAATGAAAAAGGAAAGGCCATCGTACTTGAAAACAAGCGGGCAAGTTTGGGCGAAGAGTTACGCAAGCATGTCATGTTGAGACGAAAAAAATCTGATGTTCTAAAAGAACTCAAAGAGAAGGTAAGGTACAAGGAACTAATTGATTCAGATATTAATTACTACCAGGCCGAGCTTAGCAAGATTTGGGAAAGATTAGAAAAAGAACAGAAAACTGCAACAAGTGCATTTGACAAGTTTTCTTCATACAAGAGAGCAATACAAAGTGAGAGACAAGCCGCAGGAGTTGCCAAGGTTCCCCATGTAATTGAATTTGTCAAAAACATAATGGAGATTGAAGAGAGTGTTGTGGTATTTTGTCACCACAAAGCAATACATGCGTTGCTTCATAGAAACTTAGCAGAGTATGCACCGGCTTCCATAATCGGAGGGCAGAGTGACAAGGAAAGACAAGAAGGCATAGATAGATTCCAAAATGGTGAAACTAAACTCATCATAGCAGGTCTTCGTGCAGGAAATGTTGGCATTAATTTAAGCAGAGCAAGATACGTAATATTTGCAGAACTTGATTGGAGTCCGGCAATTCATAGACAGGCAGAAGACAGACTCCATAGAATAGGTCAAAAAAATACAGTCTTTGCATATTACTTGATGGGCAACGGAACATTGGATGATCATGTAGCAGACGTATTGGTTGACAAGAGTTATGAAATTGATGCCATAATGGATGAAAAGGTAGAGACGTTTGAAAACAAGGAAAAAGCAGAACTGATTTTAGCGCAGATTCATGACAAACTAGCCGCTAGCATGGGTAGATAGGCTACGCTTCTTTTACTTTATACTGATCAAAAAAATCTTGACCTTCACCCAGTTTCTCTTTTAGAAATGATTCCAATTTCTTTATGACTTCGGCCCTTGGCATTTTTCCTTCTAGAGTATCATAGTATGGAGATTCCGACTCTCGGAATTTCTTGTAACTCATTGCTTTCATGATATAAAATATGAGATACTAGCACAAGTAGTTTCTGTATTTTGACGCATTTGTGGTGTCTAGAGGCATCGATTTCAACAAGGTTTTTGCACATAACATATGCTCATCAATATAGATGGGTATCATGATACCATCGTAGCGGACAGATAGTTAGATCACCATATGATCAGGAATAGCTTTATTTTTTTGAACATTATGTGTAAAAAATTCAGTCCCAAGAATCAAATTGAAAAATAAAATCAATAAAAAAATGTCAAATCAAACACTAATGGAACTTGTAAAAATAGCTGACAAGATAACAGTTGACGAAATCAAGGGTAAAAAAGTGACCTTGAAGATAAGCTGGTTTGATGTAAAAGGAGCGAGAAAAACAAAAAAGTTTTTGCTCAATGAAAAAGACAATATTGAATTTTAGATAAAATTTAGTGTTTTGCCTTTTATTACATCCCAAACTATATTTTTATACAATTTCAGACAAAGTATAATCAGTAATGAAAATCAAGGTATAGATTTAACAGATATAGAACATAATTTACAGTGTCAAAAAATATGATCGTGTATGAGTAATTATGACGTTTGTCTTGTATGAAAAAAAGCCTCATATGTTTAGCAAGTTATTTGTACTATACACTACAGATTACAAATTCATGGATGATGATGACGATGATGAATAGCAGCATCGAGTCATAGTTTTGAATTAATGCCAATAGTTAGCAATGGTATTTTTTGATTATCTCTAAAATGTTAAATGGTATTTTTCCAAGATCAAGTTGCCTCTCAGAGGATACAAAAAGTACATTCTCTTCTATTGGAAAACTCATCAGGATTACTTTTCCTCTATATGAGAGTGAGAATTCAACCTTACCAAATTCTTCATCAAACTCATGACGCATTCGTACTCTAAGTGAGAGTTCCATGAACAGCATCTCATCTTTTTTGGCATCTTCAAGAGATTTCAGACCCTGCCTCATTCCACCTGCAACAAGTTTCCCTTTTCCGTTAATTATTCTAGCAGACCTTATCTTTTCATCCAATTCAAAAACTTTCTTACATATTACATCAAAATTTGACTTTGATTCATCATTAGACATCATAATAGAGAATCCATTCTAACAAATTAACTTTAGTTTCATTACAAAACATCATTTTAGATACCTTCCAACCATTCACATATCCAGATCAGCAAAGTTTATGCGTTACAACAAAGTACACTATGTACGAATTACAAGGCATTATTTGACAAAGTGATGGGAATTGATCCCAAAATTCGATTTGCTACAATATTTGACATGAATGGAAAGGTTTTGTTTAGTGCACACCGAGAAGGAGTAGAGAACTTGCTTTCGTCAGAAGAGAGTCAGAAATCATTACAGCTTGCAATCAATGCATGGAAGTCTAGAAATGAAGTTTCAGATAAAATAGGAAAAGGAAAATATGCTCTAGTAGAATATGAAAAATTAAAACGAATCACAATGCCTTTGGATTCAGAGCACATACTCTACATTACAACAGATGTAGAAGCAGATCACGCTCCAATAATTTACAGAGCTTTGAGATTGAAGAACGATGCACTACATTCTCCTGAAGGAATGCCCTAAAATCATCAGATTAAAATACTTCAGAGACCACATACTAAATAGAAATGTCAATTGATCTAGCATCAGTGTTGAGTCACATCGTCACATTATGTACTGGTGGAACTATTCATCCATAAAAAAGTAATACATTTTCCAAAATAATTTCTAATAATTCCCCTACTCAATTTTCAAATTGATTTTAACTACATTGTTATTCATTTTAGTAGATGATCTAAATAGTACCCACATACATCACCTATTGAATTGGATGTAATACCGTCAAGAGACAAGATAAAGATTGGAACCAGAGTAGCCATAGTTCAAAAACAAGACCAGATGTCTGGCAGTTTAACGGAAGGAATAGTGAAGCGAATTCTTACCTCAAGTAGTTTTCACCCCCACGGAATTAAAGTAGAACTAGAAAATGGAAAAATTGGCAGAGTACAAAAAATATCGTGAAAAGTTACTGTCTTTTTCTTTTAGGCAGAAATAGAATTACAGTTCCCAGAACTATCAAGACACCAACTAGTGCAGTATACATTAGCGCCAACGGCAGGGACTGGATGTAATTAGTTTCCAGATGCGGAATTAGAAAATTAGAGCCAGTGGTAAGTTGCCATATTAGAAAAAATGACCCAACCAATGCTACAATATCAAGAATCAGAATTTTCCTAAACGGCTTCATAAAATTACTTCCAAGGTACTAGAGTTAAACAATTTCTAGAAATCTACCTATGATTTTTGAAGGTTTTTCTTTTCTTTGGCTGGTTGCCTTGCTGTTTTCTTTTAGGTCGTTTAGAGTTATCATATTCTTTTGCTCTATTTTCTGTATAGTTAATCTGAAGCATAACATGTCGAATTTTTTTTCTTTTTGGTTCATCTGGAAAATGAAGCAACATGAATTCATCTAGTTCTTCAACGCCCCGTTCCTCAAGTATCTCTAATGCAATCCTACCTGCCTCACGCGAATTATCTAATCCACACTTGGGACACATTGCACCTCGTAGAATTTTTGATCTGCATCTAGAATTAACACAGCGCATCATGGTGTAAAATCAGTAAACGTTCTATAAAAACAACCCGAACTTTAATTTTTGAAATTCGTATAAAGAGAAAACATCAAAAGTGCCAATTCATCACAAGAATTCAATTGAGTAAAGAAGAATGTCTAGAATGCATGTCCAAAAATACCGGTGAGTATATGGACCCAATTGAAAAGAGCGACGGCATGCACTACTATTTCCTATGTGAAGATTGCAAGCACGAGTGGGAAATAATAAGAAAATAAAAAATCATTCCAAATAGAAATTGCTAAATCACCTATTCCAACTTGAAATAATAATGGGTTTTGAAGGAATAGACAACCAGATTGAACGTTATACAAAGAAAATTAATGAAATCACTGAAAAACTCAAAGATCCTAATCTTAGCCAAGATGCAAGAAAGAAACTAGAATCTGAATTAACAATTGCCACCCAAGAAAGAACAAAATGGAAGATAAGAAAAAATAATCAGTTCACCACAAGGCACA
Organism: Candidatus Nitrosotalea bavarica; assembly: GCF_900167955.1. Lineage (GTDB taxonomy): Archaea > Thermoproteota > Nitrososphaeria > Nitrososphaerales > Nitrosopumilaceae > Nitrosotalea > Nitrosotalea bavarica. The sequence continues at coordinate 18,017 of NZ_FUYK01000011.1, forward strand.
AGGAATAAAGATAAAATCAGATTATATTTTAGAAGATTTTGTAACAGGTCTCATTCCGCCATGAATGTCATTTTTACATCCATCGCATACGTACTGATTAACAGAGCCTTTTCCATAATGACCGCATCTACAACTAGTACATGCGCACAATACTCTATCAAACACTTTCATACGTATTTTACATCGTATTACGAATATTAATACCTGTTTTCAGTTCTTGTGCATTAATCTCTAAATCAAAGACTTTAGCATAACTATCTCCAAATTTATTTCAGATACCGCCAAGAATGATCGTTTAGTCAAATGACTTGACATTTAGCGATCAACAACGTTATGATCTTCAGGCATGGATAATGACAACATACGAAATGAAATCGATCATCTCAAAATAATAAAAAATAAAAAAAGATAATTTCAATGTACCAAAAAGTGTTCAACAAATGAACATTAAGTCCATCATGGTACAGATTATTGCAAAAAAATTCCATCGCACTTATGTTTGAATAAATAATATCATACATAATGCATAATTCCATAACAATAAGATTGCCAGATGCAATGATTCAGAGTATTGATGATATTTGTAAAAAGCAAGAAAGTACAAGACAAGAAATAATCAGAAGTGCATTATCAGTGATGTTACTTGATGAACATCGCATCTCAGAGTTTAACATTACAAAACATTCCAAGACACCCAACATCTCAGAGTCTAATGAAATGCATACGCCAAAACAATTTTCTTTAGACAAAGTACACTCCAAGATTCATGCCATAGTCATAGAAGATGATCCTGACATGAGAGATGTTTTCGCAGAAGTTCTTCAAATGCATAACATTACAGTCATTGGAACAGGATCAAACGGCAAAGAGGCTGCAGACTTGTATGAGAAACTTCACCCAGACATCGTCTTCATGGATATAATCATGCCTACATATGATGGATTTCATGGAGTAGACGCAATCCGAAAGATGGACCCAGACGCAAAAATAATCATAGTGACAGGTGCTGTAATAGACTCAAAAAAGAATCCGCTTTCTAAAACAACTCAGCTTGTGGAAAAGCCTGTTGATATGAAAGGTATTATGAATGCAGTAAACAAAATCATGATGGCAAGTTAACAGAAATTTAAGATACAAAATAAAATTTAGCATATTTCAGGCTATACCATTTTAGCACATACAATATATGGTATAAAAAAACAGATAGAATATGGGCGACGGAATAGGCGGTCCCGTAATTAGTTGCTTGTCAGGAGATACTTTTGAGATGTCAGTCACCCATTTTCGCAAAGACAACAAGGAAGAATATGGCAAAGTTGAAAGAATTGTGATTGCCAAGGTTGACAATCCAGATGATCCACAATATGAGGAAAAAACAGTGTTTGATCTAGAACAGGCACTAAAGGGAAAATTTGTTACATGCAATGTGCAGTATAGAGACTCAAAAACGGATAGACTGATTTGTAATGTATTTGTTCAAAATCCTCCAGAATAATCCATTGCAAACAAGCCAAGTAGAATAAAGTGACCTGTATCTCCAATCGGTCAAAGGATTGCCATACTAACATCATTCCGTTTGGAGGTCTACGGTCTGTAATATGACATATTTTATACAATAAATTGCTTACTAGATCACTTCTTTATCTCCAATAGAAATTGCTAAATCATTAAACTGAGTTCTTTGATCTAATGCAAAAAATATGTACTAAATGTGGAAATCCCTTTGAATGTGAAGAGCGTGACACTTGTTGGTGCTCTCAAGAACCATTGTTAAAAGAAAAAGAGATCAAATACGATAACTGTGTTTGCAAAAGATGTCTTGCTTTACAATATGGCAATCGTTTGATAGGAAATGATTAAGGATCAGCATAGCAAAAATCCTTGTTTTAAAACCTATATAGTTTGATGACGTATATGGAGCGAACCGTTGCTGAAAAGTAAGGTTACGAAACGTTGCTGAAAATTATGTAATTGATAGGTCCGACATGCGAAGGTTTGAGCAGCAACGGTTCAGATGTTATCAAAATACAAATCTTGGTCATTTTTCATTAATAGAAATTGCTAAATTATTGAAGTAATCCAAGATGGTGAATTGGAAATTAGATCATTATCTACTATATCTGTAATTATGTTTGGTCTTTCAGTATTATCGTTCATAATCATGCGTAGCTATCAATCACATATTGCGGGATGGGGAGCAGTGGTTTTTGGTTTTATTGCCATCACAACTATGATAATTGGCGGATTACGAAAATTAAGAGACAGTAAAATTACCAAATCTCAGAACTGATAAAAAAGAACAACACTGTTTTATGTATCAAGGGATTCAAATAGTATATTGAAAAAACACGGTCATGGATCAAGTGTGCAATAATGGGATTATTTGGTAGTAAAAAAAATGAATTTTGCACAATTTGCAAAAAGGAGGTTTCCAGTACGAGTAAACCCAAAAAGGAGTGGGATGTAAAAGGCCAACTATGTGCAAATTGTTATGTCGAGTTTATGAAAAAGCCTCATGAGAAAAAAAAGAATCCCGATGATAAATGTGTCTTGTGTGGTGCAGAACCAGGAGGACTATATCTATGGAAGCCAAAAAAACAATGGAATGTAAAAGGATGGCTTTGTGAGCCTTGTTACAATGAAAAAGAAAAAACAGACAATGAATTGAAAAAAAATTGTGTGTTATGTAATGCAAAACTTGGTTTTATTGCCCGTCATGCAAAAAAAGAATGGAATGTGGAAGGATATCTGTGCAAAAATTGCTGGAATCTTCAAGAATCAAAGACTTGAGAAAAAATTTTGCTCATCAAAGAACTAACTATAAGACCTTTGTTCAAGTGATGAGGATTAGTTAAATTCCAGTAAAATAGAGAAATATCAGAATATAATGAATATTATAAAAATATCGATGTTAATCGTAGCTGCTGTTGCCATCGTTGCAATTGTTGTATCCATAGATCCTTTCAAGCCCGCAAGTACCAATGGGATAATCAGATTGAGTGTAACGGCTCAAACAACTCCAGACGACATAAAGCTTCACACAGAACAAGATGTCACAGATATTGACCAAGATACTACAGTTTTGGACAATTCAACATTAGATAAAATTCCGGTATTAAAAGACGCAATTGATCAAGCATTTAGTAGATTTGTTCCTCCTCCTTTTCATGGCAGACATACTTTTGAGACTAGGATTACCCAAGATGATGCAAGTGCAATCATTCAGCTAGGTGGAGCCAAAGTAAATCAATTACCAGAGACACAATTTAATAATGAAAATTTTGGAGTAAATTTCAATGATAATACATCCGTTATGGAGTTTAAGCTAAATAATTTCTATTATTATGTTACCGTAGAACAACTCACCCCATCATCATGATTGTTTAATCTCCTTTTTTTCCCTTGAATAATTGTGCCATGTCAGCTAAAAGGTACATAAATCCTATCGCAAACATCGTACATGCAATCATCAATAATGGAAAACCAATCAAATCAGTTTGAGAGTAATTTTCCAAATTGGCACTATTTAGATAATTCCATGATTCGTAAAGTCCAACTATTCCAATTATAATCAGAACAATTTCAAACAGCATTGATTTTGCTGTCATGGTCAAAATATTCCTCTTTCTTTCAAGTCCACAATCTGTTCGCCTACCGACCTATATTGACATTCTCGGTTTAGTGCGGCAAAATCTTTTTACATAGCAATAACAATCTAATGCACCTTGTCACTAGACAATAATACCATAATTAGAGAAATAGAAGACTACGTAGCAAATTTTGGTGGAAATTTTCCTGACTGGTATGTAGGTATAGCGTCAAATCCTAAAAACAGATTATTCCAAGACCACAATGTTAATGTGGAAAATGATTCATGGATACATAAACTAGCAAGATCGTTAAATGATGTAAGGGCAATAGAAGATCATTTTCATAATGTAAGACATGCAGATGGTGCAGGTAGAGGTGGAGACAATACTACTGTTTACATTTATGCCTATAGAAAAACAAAAAACACTAGAGAATAACGGCACTTTTTATAATCACATTTCCCGCGGTGGGGGATTTGTTGCAAAGTTCTTATTAATTCCAAAATATATGATTGTGTAATTTGCCCATCTTTTCTGGAAACAATAAAACACGAAAAAGACTCACACGTCCTACAAAAATACAAGTTGCACGAAGTCAAAATTTCATGTGCGATGGTTGTAAAAGACAGATAACAAGTGATGACGCCTATGACATTCATCATAAGGATGGAGATTCCTCAAACTATAACATTACAAATCTAAAGGTAGTACACGTTAAATGCCACGGAAGAATCAATAACAAAAAGAAAAAGTAAAAAATATGAATCTCGGCAATTTCCTAAAGTGGTTGAATTGAATGATGATTATAAAATGATTTAGAAGTAAGTTTTAAATTAAATTTCTTTGGTTGATGAATCAACTCATCATAAATTTGAAAAAATTGGCTTTGAATTCATCCATATTTTCTAGCTTGTCAGTTTCCAAACTTATTGCGTCTAAAACGTCATTGTAATTTCCTTCGTATACCTCTTTCATCACAGTTTTCAAGTATTCTTGATGATCTACGCATTCATGAATTCCACAGCCATAGCGTGCATTAAGTTTAGCCAGTACCAAATTATAGCTAGTATTTCCTTGTTTCATCAAAGCCACTTCTATACAGGTCATAAAGGCAATTCTATTATCTTCATCAACAGAAACCATCGAGAATAGAGTCACCTCATATCTTATAATGATTTATTGTATTTCCAACAAATCATAACGTTCCATATCATGAACCTGATAACTATTTGTTTACTATGTTAGTATGATTGTGAACCCTGTGCAATTTTGTAAACATATACTACAGTTAGAACAATTATAGTTGAAATTACAAAACTAACACTTGGAATAGAGATCAGAGTTGGCATCATGCCAGATCGTCTCTCGATGAATCTATTCAAGATGACGGATACATGAGTTATTGGTCCAAAGCGAAACAATTTCATACATATACTAACAAACAAGATATATATATTCATTAGGATCCTAATCATTAGCAAACTAATGAAATTAGTCGCGTTTTAATTATAAGACAGTCTTGCTACATCTCCAGTTGCCTATGCTCAGAAATAATGGTTGATCAACCTACAAGGTAATAGTATCTACTTTGGAGAGTAAATAGGAGAAGGACTGAAGGTTATTTTTCTGATTCTTCAAACTGCTCATCTTGTTCGTAGTTTTCTTTTAGTTCAAGCTGATGTGCTTCTTCGTTCATCTCTTCTTGTTCAGTCTTTTTTCCAGATTCCTGATATGTGCTAATGTCATCAGAAGATGACTTGGTCAAAGTCCACGATTTTAGTTTTGCAATTATTTGTTTTAACATGCAACACCAAAGTCAAGAACGCTATATAGGTTAAAAGGAAAATTATCAATCTCAATCCATGGTTTAACAGATCTTAAAGTTTTAAGACAATAGCATGTTTTTTGACTTGTAATGTAATTATTTTGTCCAATCTTTCTTTTTACCAAATTCTATTAACAAATACATGATTTCATCATAGGAATTTTGAGTTATCAGCTCACGCTCTATTATCTGAAAAAGTATAGATTCCAATCTCACATGTTTACCTTCAATCATATTTGTCAAGTCGTTGATTGCCTGTTTGATATCACCCAATTCCTCCTTGTTTGTATTTCCTGATGAATTCATAGAAGGCCATATCATTTCTCTTCAGCATACTAGACCGTAACTTTTACGACAACAATATGTATTACCTAACAAATCTGTGGGATCTATTTTTATTCGCAGTCAACAAAAAGGTTACTCCCTTTTCACGAAGGAACACATCATCATCGTAAAACTTTAAGATCAATTAAGACCGTATTATAATATGGATAGTAAGGAAAAGGAATTCAAGTGTAAGGAATGTGGTATGATATTCAATGATCGTATACATTTCGAGAGGCATACCCAAGTACATAAGACAAAACATAGTGGATTTGTACAAAAATGGTACTGGGAAAACTAAGCCCATTTGAAATAATATAAAATTACTCTTATATGACAACATTATGTAGAATAATTTAATGAAAATACCGCTTGGACTTGTAATTTTAATTGGGTGCCTCTTAATTGGAGTCTACGTAATGGCAGATTATCTCCTACCAAGTGTGATTTGCAAAATTATTCCTCGTACCAGTGTTAAATCATACATGGGGCAATACAATTCACAGGTGTTAAGTGACATATGTTCTGCAATAACTAAATAACTTTAACTCAAAAAATACATTGCAAGAATAGACATATCAATAAAACAACATCTCACACAAATTGTTTGTCTTGATTAGGCTATACATTTTTGTCCCCAACATAACCAGTAAAAAATGAAAAAAGATGGGATTCAGCTAAGGTTGCTTATAGTTACCGCTCAGATATGCACCACTAGCATAATCAGAAGCAGGTGTAGTGGAATTGCTATTTGTACAGCCTGTCTGAAATGAATAGCAATTATGTGAATCAGTAACCATGTGCGCACCATTGCTGTTTCCGACATAAGTACCTGGAGGTGCTCCTCCGCCTGCTGAGGCCATTGCGATCATGATTACACATGCGCCTCCGAAACAACTTGCCAAGATGATTACGAGTTCTCTTGAAACCATGTTCGATGATAGGACCTCATTTTATTTAACGGTTGTTTACACGTGTAAACTTCACATACACATTTGTCAGTATTATGGACTAGTTTATCAAATAATATTTGAAAATGTTGATGCAAAACTCTTCCTTTCTCTTTTCCAGAGTTTGACCCAGATAATATTTAGAATTTTTTAATTCAGCATTAGTCTAATATTAGGCATAATACATTCATTTGCCATGTATCGTAATCCTTAAACGGTATCCCTTCTAATGTTTTTTCCTTCAACTCGTTTATTGAAAATTTCTTGTCAGTCGATTCCTTATCATACAAGAGAAATTCGTCCTCTTTTTTTCCATCTTTCTTTATCCCATAGAATACAATCCTGCAACCGCACTTCACCTTTTTCTCTGGGTCTGCACAAGTCTTAAGGTCCTCACAATTGAAATGCGTTGCTTGTCCCTTTGGATACTTCTTTGTCATATCACCAAGAATCCTATCTATACCAAACTTACCAGTACTCAATCGGTTAAGTACATCACCTTTTTCATTATAAATAGTAATTTTACAGGGGTTTTCACATTTACAGACTTGATAATTAGTCATCATCATGTTAAATGAATAATGCTAGATAAATGGTTCATAGATTTTCAAAAAGAATTTCCAACAACTCACACACCGTCATACCGCAAGTCATAACCAACTTTTTAGGCACGATAGAACGGGCGTTCTATTTTTATTCGCTGTCGACGTATTCGTCTGGAGTTGGCACTTCTGGTGCAAGTCCCTTTCTCTTTCTGATATCAGCAATTACTTTGGTAAGAATTGAGTTTGGAACTGGAGTCCATGCCTTAAAGTGAGTGTTCCACATTGCACGTCCTGCAGTTTGACCACGCATTATCTCAGACAAGTCAAATGTTTCAGACGCTGGAAGTTCTCCCGTTATGATATGAATGACACCTTTTTGTTCCATGTTTAGTACCTTGCCTCTCTTGCCAGATATTACACCGGCAACGTTTCCAATCATTTCTTGTGGTACACGAACCTCGATTCCAAGCATTGGTTCAAGCAATACAGGCTGTGCCAAAAGCATTGCTCCCGTACAGACTCTTCTAGAAGCAGGCCCTAGTTGTGATAGGCCACGATGAGCTGGATCCTCGTGTGGAACAAAGTGCGTAAATGTAAACTTGGTACCTCTTACCTGTTCTCTTGCAAGAGGACCTTCTTTAACAGAATCTTCAAAACCTGAAAGTATGGAATCAGTAGACTCACCTACAAACTGGACACCCTTGGTTCCATCCACCATGACATTACCCCTTATATCAAATCTCATAACACGTTTTGCCTCGTCACCGTCCCATCCTGCTTCTTTTAGCAACTTGGCAACTTCCTTTTTGTCCTTGTATTCGTTTAGTGTTCCGTTTCTTATCATCTCGGCAACCTTTTCATCTAATGCTTCTACTTTCATGAAGATCTTGTTGTGTCTGTTAGGTGACTTGGACATGATGGGTCCAGCAGCGCCACGAATTGTCTCTCTATAATTAATCAATGGCTGTGATGTAACAATATCCACTTTGGCATCTGCAATCAATGCAGTTGCAATCTCAAGGTGTAACACACCCATTCCAGCAATTATAGTCTCACCAGATTCTTCATTAATTTTTACAACTAAATTAGGATCTTCAATTGTGATACGGTTTAATGCTTCAACAAGTTTTGGCAAGTCTTTAGGATGTTTTGGTTCTACTGCAATTGATACAACAGGTTCTGACACATATTGGATTCCCTCAAATGTATGGATGCCTGCAATAGAAGATAGAGTCTGACCTGCTCTTGCATGTTCCAGTCCAAGTAAAGCTGGAATGTTTCCGGCTGCAAGTTGTCCAACCATTTCTCTTTGGTTGCCCATGAAAAAGTTGACAGATTGGACTCTGCCTTCTCGTTTTGTATCAATCAGATGAATCCTATCACCATCTTTTATCCTGCCAGAAAATAATCTCCCTATTGCAACAGGACCTGCCGCTGGATCCACTGTCATGTTTACTATCATCATTACTGTAGGACCATTATCATCACAGTTCATAAGCGCTTTACCAATATCAGATTCCAAATCTCCCTTCCAGATTTTTGGAATTCTATATCTTTGTGCAACATCTGGAGGTGGAAGATGTTTTACAACCATTCCAAGTACTGCGTCGTACAACGGAGCTTTTTCTGCAAGCTTCTTTACATCGCCGCCTTCAGAATATGCCTCATAAATATCCTTAAAAGAAATTCCCTTTTTCTTCATTACATCAGCGTTAAATCCCCACTTGTCTTTTGCAGAACCAAATGAGACACTGCCATCCTGAATGCTTACCTTCCACTTTTCCTTGTATTCAGGTTCTGCATAAATGTCAATTAGTCTGTTAAAGTTTGTAATAATCTCAAGTAACCACTCTTGCATCTTCTCTGGTGGCAGTCTTAGTTCCTTTATGAGACGGTCAATTTTGTTGATATACAAAACAGGTCTTACTCTTTCCTCCAATGCCTGACGAGTTACGGTCTCAGTCTGTGTCATTATACCTTCAACAGAATCAGATACAACTACTGCGCCGTCTATAGCTCTGAGGCTTCTTGTTACTCTACCAGTAAAGTCAATGTGTCCTGGAGTGTCTATCATGTTGATTACATATTCTTCGCCGTTTTGTTCATAAAGTAAAGTAACGTTTGCCTGGACAATTGTCATCTGTCTGTCTTGTTCAAGCTTCATTGAATCAAGTGCAAGAGCTTGGCCTGCAACAGATGGACTGATAATTCCACTTGATGCAAGAAGACTATCACTCATGGTTGTCTTGCCATGGTCTACATGAGCTATAACTCCAAAGTTGCGAATATTCTTCTTATTACCAATAATGCTTAGAATTTGATCTGTTGCCTTGAATTTCATGGTTTAGCTAAATCCTTTTCCTGCCGGTATTAAACGTTTAGAAGAATTATAAAAAAAATCAGTAGATCATGGAAGAACTAGCATTTCTTAATTTCTTTGCAGATACAAAGAAGCATTCTTTTTTGTTTTTTATTTTTGCCAAGTGCAAGGACAAAAATTCTGAAACAAAGATGAAAAAGATAACTTGTCCTATCGGATCATTTGTTGGAGGATCGATAAGTACAGGATGCAGTCCGCATTTTTTTATCTGTCTTACAAGTTTTTCATTGTGCTTGTTTCTTTTTTCAAATATTATTACAGTGTCACCTTTTCTTGATGAAAACAGTCCCATGTGTGAGAACTGTTCTATTCGCTCATATCGTACATCCATACCTAAAACCTCCTGTAATTTTGCTGCGCAAAACATTGTAATCGGATAACTGTACAAATTTCCTAAAACATAGACTCTACCACGGATCGTTTTTTTGGATACCCTAAAAGCTGTTTTATATAGATTGACGTAATTTGGCATCTTGAATTTAGTCACAAGTGAGATGCATGTTAGCGCACTTGCAAGGAAGCTTACACTTCCCGCTGTCTGGATTCCAGTATTGTTAAATTTTAAATGAATTATACCATCGCATGCATTAGCAAGTTTGCTTTGAGGATTTGCAGTAATTGCAGTAGCAATTTTAGATTGTCTTGCAAGTTTGATATTGGATATGGTATTTCCTGATATAGATATCAGGTACAAACGATGATTGTTCAAGAGTCTCTTGTATTTTGACATGTCAAGTGGGTCCAGTGCCTTTACTCTAAAATCAGAAAAGACTTCGCCAAGTTGTGCAGAGCCAAAAGAGTCCCCAGTTCCACAGAATATGGCCTTTTGTTGATTTTGTACAGACAGTTGTACTTGAGATTCAAAGTGTTTCAAAAATTCAAGTTGCATCAGTATCTCGCTTTCAAAGGCAGCGATTGTATACACGAACTTGATTTTTATAATAGACATAAAAATCATCTTCATGGATATTACGATAGGGCATACTCCTGACGCAGATGATGCATTCATGTTCTATGGAATGTTAAGTGGCAAGGTTACCTCGCCGCTCTTTAATGTAAAACATGTTGTAGAAGATATCGAGACTTTGAACAAGAGGGCTCTGACACATGAACTTGATGTCACTGCAGTCTCTGCACATGCTTGTGCATATCTCAAAGAGTATACCATATTAAGAAGCGGTGGAAGTTTTGGAAAAGGTTATGGTCCCATCGTAGTTTCAAAGCAAGATATTTCAGTAGAAAAATTAAGAGGCTCCAAGATTGCAATTCCTGGAAAACTTACTTCGGCTTTTCTTCTTTTAGAATTAATGATTGGCAAGTTTGATTATATCGAGATGAAATTTAGCGACATTCCAGATGCAGTTGCAAACGGACAAGTAGATGCAGGTCTAGTCATACATGAAGGACAGATTACATATGAACAAAAAGGCTTGACCAAATTGCTTGATGTGGGCTCTTGGTGGAGAGATAGTACTGGAGGACTGCCAGTTCCATTAGGTGTGAATGTAATGAGTAATCATTTTGGAAGTGAAACTATTAAAAAGTTTGACGAGTTTTTCCGTGAATCAATCATATACGGCATGGCAAGACCAAATGACGCACTAGATTATGCAATGCAGTATGGTAGAGGTCAGTCAAAGGATTTGATTGACAGATTTGTACGAATGTATGTAAACGATGTAACAATCGAGATGGGCGTTCTTGGTGAGCAAGCAATTAGAAATCTATTCCAGTTCGGAATAGAAAAAGGTCTAGTGCCAGAGTTTGAACTTAGGATAGCTTAACAGTTATTTATTACACTTTAGAGATATTAATTTAATGGACAAGCGGGTCTTTGCTCTTGGCATAACAATGCTTGTAGTAGGTTTTGGTGTTTACGGATATCTTAGTGAAAATGAACCTGCCGGAAAGGCAGACATGACAGACGAAGAAAAAGCTGCTTTCAATCAAGATCTAATGACAAATGAAGGTCTCAGAAACATTTTAGGACTAGTTGGAGGTTTGGGATTTTTGATCACATTGATCAGTATAGGAATCAGAGGGAGAAAGAAAGGCGGTGCAGGAAAAACAGTGACTCAAAAACCAGCTGAAATCTAGAATGTTTTTAAAATATTGAAAAACGTATCTCTCTGAGCTGGCTCTCTGCCAATCTCTTTAATCATATTTGCAAGTTCTATAATAGAAGAGTTGGTTCCCTTACCAGCTGCTTTGTAAATCTCCTCAGAGAATGCAGTTCCCACCAAGTCATTTCCCCCATAAGTTAAAGCAACCTGTGCAAGTTTCTTTCCGAGTGCAACCCAGTATACAGAAATATTATCAAGTTCTCCTGCAAGCATCAATCTAGAGATTGCAGTTATCCTAAGGTCATACGTAGACGGACTCTCCGAGGTTACCAGTCCCTTCTTTTCAAGTTCGGTGTTGTCAAGGCTAAATTTTAGCGGAATCAATGTAAGAAATCCTTTGGTTCTTTTTTGAACTTCTCTTAATTTTATCAAATGATCAATAATATGTTCAGGTTTTTCAATATGTCCAAAAAGCATTGTAGCGTTACTTTTTATTCCAAGATTATGTGCCAGTTCTATAGTATCAAGCCATTCCTGTCCAGAGCACTTGCCTCTAACTATTTTATTTCTAATATCAGGATGGAAAAGTTCTGCTCCTCCTCCAGGCATGGTATCCAGACCAGCTGCCTTGAATCTAGTCAATATCTCTTTTACAGAATTTTTTGTCAGTCTTGCTATAAAGAAAACTTCAGCTGCAGTAAGTGCCTTGATGTGCATTTGAGGATGATTCTGTTTTATTGTTCGAAACATTTCTTCGTAGTATTCTATTGGAAGTTCAGGATGAAATCCACCAACTATATGCACCTCAGTTGCACCCATCTCTTTTGCAATTGCGACTCGGCCTGCAATATCTTTGGCAGACAGAGTGTACGCATCCTTTTCATCGCCTTTTCTATAAAATGCACACATCTGACAACTTGCAGCACAGACATTTGTGTAATTCATGTAGTATGATGCAGCAAACGTAACTTGTGCTCCAACCCTTTGTTCTCTAACCAAATCAGCTGCAGCGCCTAGCATGTACAGATTATCATAAGACATTAGATCCATACCATCATCGTATGAAAGCTCCTCACCTGCAATGGCTTTTTCAAGTGCTTTTGATTCCTTGACTAGTTTTTCTAGCATGATACTACATGAAGATGGTATCAATATAAAATTACCAAAGGGCATATGATTAGTTAGATTATTGTACATGCATGATACCACACTTTTCATGAAACTGCACCACATTGGAATCGTAGTAAACAATATTCAAGAATCCATGGGAGAGCTCAAAAGATACCTAAACTTTGAGACAACCAGTGCTACATTTCCAGTCGGCAGTCAAAAAGTCAATATTTGCTTTTTAAAAATAGGAGAGCCATTCCTAGAGTTGATAGAGCCATCATCTCCCGACTCTGCAATAAGCGAATTTGCAAAATCTGGTGGAGGAATACATCACCTGTGCTTTGAGGTAAAAGATATTCAATCAGAACTAGAATCTCTTTTAGAAAAAGGCGCAACTATCCTTGTAAATCCGGTAAAAGGCTTTGACGAGCGCCGCATTGCATTTGTTGATTTGAATACAAAGAATACCAAGTGTGGCCTTGTCGAACTTTTAGAGACAAGATAAAAATTTAGAAATTATTTTTCAGTTTTAGATTAGATCTTGATGATATACCAATTATGGCAATAATGGATATCAAAAGTGCAATGGAGGCAAGCGGACCAAACTCCGGAACAAATGTTGTACTTTTTGAGAATGCGATAGTATGATTACCCTGTTTGCCTTCTTGCCATGCCAAATATACTACATTATTCAATACAATCATCTTGCTATCATATGATTCATTTACACTATTGCTTACATTTGTGGAATTTTCAAATGTAACTCCTCCATCTGAACTCTTTGTGATAAACACATTAAATTTTCCAGGGCTACTATCTACCCAGCTGATGTAAATAGTACCATCAGATGCAATTTTTGGCCAACCAGATGCACCAAAATTATTACTCAGGTTTATGGATTTGTCAAAAGTGTTACCATTATCAGTGCTTTTTGCAAAATAGATGTCATAATTTGAGCTTGATATGGTCTGGGTCCATGTCACATAGACATTATTTCCAGTGACAATAAACTGTGGATATCCTGAATCAGCATGAAGATTGCTTATGTTAATGGGTGTCCCAAAAGAATTTCCTCCATCAGTGCTTTTTGAAAATAAAATATCGTATGTTCCCGAAGTATTATCCATCCAAACAACATAGACAGTACCTTGCGATACTGCAATTTGTGGTGTTCCAGATTGTCCAGCATTAGCACTCACATTAATTGGAACATTAAATGAGGCACCATAATCATCACTCTTGGTTAAAAACACATCAAAATTTCCTTTGCTGTTATCCTCCCAAGTCAAGTATACGTGATTTCCAGTTGCAAGTAATTCTGGAATTCCAGAATTTCCTAAATTATGCGTGATATACAAGGGCACACCAATGGAACTTGCGTTGTCATCACTTTTTGCAAATACTATATTTGTAGAATTATTTTCAGATTTTTCAAGCCATGTGAAATACACGTGATTATCAGAAACAGCTATTTGTGGAAAGGCAGCAAGTTTTGTAGTATTACTTATCATAACTGGTTTTTCAAAACTTGAACCACCATCGGAACTTTTTGTTAGAAATACAGAGGCAGTGCCAGAAAGAGAAGTCTGCCATACCACGTAGACATCGTTGCCCTTTTGTGCAAATGTCGCATAATCTGATTGACCTACATTTGAACCAGAAAGATTCATTGGATTGCCAAATGTACTTCCGCCATCAGTACTTTTTGAAAAAAATACATCAGTTCTTCCAGAATTGTTTTCTACCCACAGGGCAAAGAGTCCATCATTAGAAGATATGATACTAGGACTTTGAGAATCAGATGAGATGTTGCTGATATTTACAGGGTTTGTAAAACCAGGAGATGTGTCTTGAGCAAAACTTGGAACAATTCCAGATAGGACAAAAATAGTAAGAATTACAAATACGAATACTTTCACATATTTATCTCAGATTGCCAATATAATATGGTATCACCAAAAAAACAAAATTACTTTAAATCCAATTTATCAACTATCAGATTTAGCTCTACTGTTTCTTTTGTGTTTACAGTATTGGTAAGATGAGTAGTCAGGATTATCAAGTGTTCTTTGCCATCAATTTTCAAACTTGTTTTTATTAAAATTGGTTTAAAGTCAGTATTTGGTCCAAGCATCAGTTTTGGAATCTCATTTTTTATGGAAAGATCAGTTATTGCTTTTATCTTATAGGCCTCAATATCTGTAAAATATACGCCTCCTCTTGTAGTAGGTTCCCGTACTGGAATTTTTGATTTTACAATTGAGATCTTTTGAACAGGGTATGATTTTTCCTCAATATTTATTACATATGAGAGATTTTGCGCTTCAGATACTTTGATAATTACATCCTCATTTTCTAGCATTTGAGATTTAATTTCAAATGAACCTCTAATAATCTTCTGTTTGACATGACACGATACTTTTACAACCTTTAGAATATAGTCAGTATTTGTGAGAAATTATGAAGTCGAAGCTGCATGGCATTATCACAACGGTACAAAACATCCAAACGGAATGCTACTTGGTAGATTCCACACGTATCATCCATCACAGAGACCTACACCTTACAAGATTTACAAAAATGCCCCACAGATCATTTTACCAATAGAAAAAAACTCGCTAGGAGTTTCTACACTTGATGCCATTTCTGCTAACCTTGACATCAGAGACGCATTAGTCCCAGATTTGCAAATCTTATCCAGAATTTTATATTTTTCAGCAGGCATTACAAAAAAGATAAAATTTCAAGGTCTAGGAGAGGTAGACTTTCGTGCAGCCTCGTGTACTGGTGCGCTATATCACATAGAAATCTATGTCGTTTGTTCAGATATTGAAGGACTTGATGCAGGAGTATATCACTTTGATCCAAAAAACATGAAGCTAAATGTAATACGACAAGGAGACTATAGAAAAAATATTCTAGATTCAACTGCAAACGAGTCATTTACAAAACATGCACCAGTCATGCTTGTTTTCACAGATGTCTTTGCAAGAAATTCTGTAAAATATCAATCAAGAGAATACAGACATGCATTTTGGGATAGTGGAACCATATTGGCAAATACACTAGCAATCACAACTGCCCACAAAATATCTTCAAAAATAATCACAGGTTTTGTAGATTTGCAGATAGGTCAACTACTAGGAATAGACATGAATCAAGAGGCACCTCTTGTAGTTTTACCAATTGGATTTACAGACAAAGAGATTCCAGATTCTCCTGACTTGTCAGATCTTAATCTAGATGCCATTTCATCAGAGTATGAGATAGAATATCCAGAAATTAATGCCATGCATGATTCATCTTGTCTTCTAAATAATACTGAGGTAGAAGCGTGGAGACATGAAATGACAAGAGAGGAGAAGAATCATACTCAATTGATTCAACTTGAGAAAAAAATCAATAGCTTAGAATCAATAGAAAATACAATAATCAAACGCGGCTCTACAAGAAAATTTTCTTTAGATGTCATAACTTTTGGTCAATTATCCACAATTCTTAGTTGTGCAACATCTGGAATTAATGCCGATTTTGTAAAAAACCAAACTTTGTCAGATTTGTACATAATAGCAAATGCAGTAGAGGGACTAGATTCTGGCTCGTACTATTATACAAGAGAGAAAAATTCACTTGAATTACTACGTAAGGGAAACTTTAGACATACATCAGGAAACCTTGGATTAAACCAAGACTTGCCATATGATTCAAGTGTTACGATTTTCTTTATGACAAATCTTAAAAAGATTTTAGAACAATTTGGAAACCGAGGATATAGAGTAGCTCAATTAGATTCTGCAATTGCGGGAGGTAAGGCATATCTTGCTTCATATGCATTAGGTCTTGGTGCAACTGGACTAACATTTTATGATGATGCGGTTTCTAGTTTTTTTTCACCACACGCTGCAGATAAAGAGACCATGTTTTTAATTGCAATAGGGAAAAAAGAAAAATCATTGAAATTACATCAAGACTAAAACAAGATTAACTTTTTCCGTATCTATTAAAATTATTCGAGGAATTTTTTAAAAAGAAAAAATATGGAAGTTGTAAACCATTCCACATTCTATGTTCTGTGATTCCATTGCTGGTGTGCATGATATGCGGTACTTACAAACTGTGGGTTTGGATGGTATGATGCACCTGCAAACTGTTGGTGTGTATGATATGCCGCACTTACAGATTGTTGGCTTGGATGATATGATGCACCTACAGATTGTTGGTGTGTATGATACGCTGCACTAACAAACTGCTGACTTGGATGGTATGATGCACCTACAGATTGTTGGTGTGTATGATACGCTGCACTAACAAACTGCTGACTTGGATGGTATGATGCACCTACAGATTGTTGGTGTGTATGATACGCTGCACTTACAGATTGTTGGTTTGCATGGTATGCAATGTTTGCAAATCTATGATCTACATTCAATCTCATGTCTACAAACTTTTGGTTTGCATGGTATGCAATGGCTGCAAATCTATGGTCTACATTTAATCTCATGTCTACAAATTTTTGGTTTAGATGTGATGTAATGCCTGCAAATCTATGAATTCCAGAATATGGTGTTGGGGTCACTGGGTTGTTCGAAGTATCTACTGGTGTAGTTACTGGATTGTTTGAAGTATCTACTGGTGTAGTTACTGGATTG
>NZ_FUYK01000011.1:35494-75196 GCF_900167955.1 Candidatus Nitrosotalea bavarica
TACTGGTGTAGTTACTGGATTGTTTGAAGTATCTACTGGTGTAGTTACTGGATTGTTTGAAGTGTTGTTTGTTGATGAGGATGTGGAGTTGTTCAATGTACCATTAATTGATGATGATGTTGAATTGTTCAATGTACCATTAATCAACAATGATGTCGAATTGTGAAGTGTTGTACTAATTGGTAATGTTGGGTTGTTCAGTGTTGCATTAACAGTTGATGTTGTCGTAGTTCCATTGGTTTGGCCACTATCGGCAAAAGCATTTGTTGTTGCAAGTGAGGCAGTCATTACAACTCCAAGAATTGCGACTAGAGACAAGATTTGGAGTTTGTTTCCATTAGGATTCATTTTCAACATTTTTACTGTAAATTATTTATAAAGAATTACTACTCATTGTACACTAACAAAGTTCTCGAACAGTTAAAGTATAACCTCGACAATTTTTTTTTCAAATATTTCAATTCATGGAATAATCTAATTCGTACAAGATCGACAAAAAATTACTAAATTATTTACATTTTTTCAAGCCAGGTACCTCTCAATGCTTATATCTTTACCACAGAAGAAAGATGAAGATGCATTTCAAGCGAATTCATCTTGCCTTGGCATTATTGATTTTGATACCATCATTTGTAAACTTGGGAGTTCCAATTTACAATAGAGCGTCACCAGAGTTATTTGGACTGCCATTTTTCTACTGGTTTCAGACATTTTGGCTATTTGCCTGCACAGGTTTCTATTTGGCATATGCCAAACTAGTGGAGAAAAAGCCATGATAGGCTGGGATGTTATCACAGTATTTGTCTCATTATTTATCATCTTTATCGGATTAGGATTTTACGGTAAATATTGGAGAAGGGGAGATCTTAATCAGGTACATGAATGGTCTTTAGGCGGAAGAAGACTTGGAACAACACTAGTCTTTTTCCTCATCGGAGCAGACTTGTATACTGCATATAGTTTTGTAGCAATACCATCTGGAGTATTTGCAAAAGGCGCGCTATACTTTTTTGCAATTCCCTATGTGATGTTAACTTTTGCAGTTGCATTGGTTACAATGCCAAAACTTTGGACATTATCTAGAGAAAAGGGATACATCACTGCTTCAGATTTTGTAAAAGACAGATTCAGTAGTAGAACACTATCTATAATGATTGCAATTACTGGAATTGTTGCCGAACTGCCCTACATCGCACTACAGATAGTTGGCATGCAGGCTGTCTTGACTGTAATGCTTGCAGGATATGCAAATGCGCAAATGGTTACAGAGATCTCGCTTCTTGTTGCTTTTGTAATTTTGGCAGCTTTTACATATTCAAGTGGATTACGAGGTGCAACCCTGACTGCAATCTTCAAGGACATTTTAGTTTGGATAACAGTGATTGTGGTAATTATTGCAGTTCCAATTAGTATTGGAGGATTTGGAAATGCATTCAAGGCTGCCAAGGACAATTATGTTACACTGCCAGATAA
Organism: Candidatus Nitrosotalea bavarica; assembly: GCF_900167955.1. GTDB lineage: Archaea > Thermoproteota > Nitrososphaeria > Nitrososphaerales > Nitrosopumilaceae > Nitrosotalea > Nitrosotalea bavarica. Next base: position 36,968 of record NZ_FUYK01000011.1, read on the forward strand.
TCTAGTTCCAGCATATGCAACTTTGATCTTGGGTAGTGCATTGGCTCTATACCTCTACCCACATGCAATAACAGGAGTCTTGAGTGCCCAAAGCGTACAAAAGCTTCGCTCAAGTACGGCACTTTTGCCATTATACGGAGTAGGACTGGCAATACTTGCGCTGATGGGAATACTGGTCTTTGCAGTCCCAGGGGCCATGCACTTTTTGGCAGGATTTCCTGAGAGTTCGCGGGGGATATTGGTAGTACCATCACTGATACTATACTCGTTGCCTGGATGGTTCTCAGGAATTGCGCTACTTGGAATTTTTGTCGGAGGTCTAGTACCTGCAGCAATCATGGCAATGGCACAAGCAAATCTCTTGACTCGAAACATAATCAAAGAGATTAAACCAAATCTTTCAAACACATCAGAGATTAGAATTACAAAGATGTCGTCAACGGTTTTCAAATTCATTGCCCTTGCATTTGTGTTTTCAGTTCCTGCAACATATGCAATATCACTTCAGCTCCTTGGAGGAATACTAATTGTCCAGATTTTGCCTGCAGTATTTTTTGGACTATATGTAAAGTCGCTTAGAAAAATTCCTTTGATTGTGGGTTTGGTTGCAGGAATATTTTCTGGAATATACATGCTAGAGATGGCAAACAGTTTTGGTCAGTTAACATCATCACTTTTCAAGACTGGTTTTGGTCCGATATACATTGCAGTCATTGCACTTGGAATAAATCTTGCAATATCATTTGCAGGAAGTGCAATATTACACAAACGCGAGATTAAAAACCAGACGAGTTAAAATATAATAAAATATAGTTGAGTGGTTTACGACTACTCGTATTCCATCAATTTCTTTTCTTCTAATAGTGTGTGAAGATTGTGCACTGCGCGATAAACTTCTGCTTCTTTCTTAGTTCCAGTACAGACTAGTTTTCCAGAAGCAAAGATAAGAACTACGGAGCGCGGATCAAGCATTCTGTGTATAAGACCAGGAAATTGTTCTGGTTCGTACATACTTCTTGGAAGACTTCTTGCTGCCTTTTCCAAGTGAACTTTACCGCCAAGGCTGACAGATGCTACAATGTTTTGAATTGTAATTTCTGCATTCTTTTTGATTTTTATCTTACCTTTTCTTAGTCTTTGTACTACAGTGTTTACGGCATTTATTGCAGCCTCTTCTGACTTGGAGCCAGTACAGACCATTTTGCCCGAGCTGAAGATTAATGTTGCAGTCTTTGGAGACTTTAATCTAAATACTAGACCTGGAAACTGTTCAGGATGATACTCTACGTCGGGGAATTCTTTTGTAATTGCTACAAGATCAATTTTTTGATCAACTGTTGCAGAAGCTACTACGTTTACAATGTCAACAATCGGTTTTGTTTGTGGCATTTAAATAGAATATAAAGTGGTACCATATATAACCAATTACATAGAAACCGTGACTGCAAAGGTAAAAGATCTTACAGTATGTTTTTAAGATAGAAAATTTTCGATCTAAAATTTGATCGCAATTTTACAGACTAGAAAAACTTGACACACATTCAGATCGTCAGCACAAAAATATTTTCATGACATATATTTTGGTAAAAAATCACTACAATTCAAATGCATTATGATGGAGATCATAGAAGATCTGAAGATGACAGACATTCAGAAACTGCAGAGATGTTTAAAATAAAAAAAGAGATGGAAACTGCAGACAGGATATTCTACGATGAACTTGCTAGCAAATATTTTCTGCTCGACAAATTTAGCCTCGAGCAATTAAAGAATATGTGCAATAGCCTGCTTGGAAAGGGTCCGGATATAGAATATTACGAAGACAAGCATACAAACAAAATTACAGAGATTCCACAGTACAAAGAAGATTTCATTCATTGTATCATTGAGGAATTCCAATTTTCTGAAATCAAAGATTACGCGCTAAGAGAGTGCATTCTTACAAGTTATTTTTTTGATAACAGAAAATGAGTTATTTTTTCAATATAGTCAAGTTAAGAAATACAGTCTTTATCACATAGCCATCAGATGCACTAATTCCAACCGTATAATTCCCAGAAGAGACGCCCCCATCATGAATAGACGCCAAGACTTGTTGATCATGTGAGAGATCTACCACATTAGACGCAAACTCTACGGTGAGATTACCCAGTTCAGCAGTTGGAGTAATTGAGCTTGACGCATTTAAAAAGACAGAATTTGGAGAGTGTAAGCCGCCTTGAATTTCCAGATTAACCGTATCATCTGTTTTATTAGAACTAAGAGTAATTTCTTTTTTGCTAGAGGTTATTTCAAATGGAATTTGGATATGCCCGTTTATCACTGCAACTTTATCAGTATTCCATTCAGAGAACCACAGGATTTTTTCATCTCGTGGGTCTTGCGATATGTTAAGAGGGTAAGTAATATAGCCATCCGTTGGAACTGAAGGAATAAAGTATTCAGTTAGTGTGTTATTTTCCAAGTCAAAACATCCAATCTTATTTCCCTGATGTTCATTAAACCATAAAATTTTGGGATTTTCTGTAGCATGAATCCAAAAAGGCAATGTGGTTGTATGAAAAAGATTTTGCGAGGTAGGATAACGAACTAGTTTTCCAGTATCAAGATCATATCTAGTAAGAAAACTTGTTCCATGTTCTGTAAGCCAAACAGAATTATTATTTACTATCAGATCAGTTGGCGATGAAAACATAGTATCGTTGTACATGGGTATGTTTTGTAGTGTAGTAATATTTCTGACAAAATTATTTTCCCTAGTAACATGATATTGTGAAATTTTTTGAGAAGCAATGTTAGCTGTCCATATTGAATCATTTTGTAAAAATATACCAGCAGGAGTTGTGTTATTGCCAGTTTCAAAAGACGAGATTTTATAATTACCATCTATAGATTTTTCTAACACACCAATTGTATCACCACGCAAAGTGGTAAACCAGATCTCCCCATCATGGGAAACTTTCATCTGAAAAGGAGCTCCCGATTCAGAATGAAATAGGTGAAATGTGTCATTTTTGGGTTCTAGTTGCCAGATTGATTTAGTGCCAAGACCTGCAAACCATATCTTTCCGTCATGGTCTTGCACCATAGTCCACACCATGGTTGAATTCCCATGCACTGCTTCAGGTAGCGAATTATCTCTAATCCCAAAATTTGTGATATTTCCACTTTTTGGGTCAAGTGAGAGCAGCCTCTTGGAATCAGAAGTCGTTATCCATACAATACCATGGGCATCCACCAGCAAGGCATTTGGCCTTGATCCTTCTTGTAAAGAATATTCTTTAACATATCGCACATGTGTGTTTGTCATATTTTTTGCCAAATCATTGTCTTGCCAAGTAACCACAAGTACAAAGAGCGTAATTGCAATTATCGCCACTGCGGATACCAAGATTAGTTTGAGGTTCAAATTACTCCGAGTCTCTTTTGATATTGTCTTTGCATATTAGTCTCTCGAAAATAGAGGCAATATAATATAGGAAATCAAAGTATGAAACTTTGTGAAGAAACGATTCTATCTTTTTCTCCCAATCTATTTAAGTTTCTTCATAGGTCTTGGAGTCTATGAAGTAATCCATCCTACATTTAGTACAGATTCAACAAGAATTGGAAATTATGAAATAAAAATAGAAACCACCCCAACAGTTCCAGAGATAGGAAAGAATACCATCATACACATTCTAGTTCTTGATGAAAGTGGAAAACCCATAGATAATTTCAGAATGGGGATTCAAATTTATTATAATGATAATTTACAAAATTCATTTCCACCTGCTGACCACAATTCAGGAAGATATGATTTAGATCATGTATTTGAGGAATCTGGAAATCATGTAATCAGAGTTGATCTTTTTGATCTAAAGAATGGCGATGTATTATCACATGCGTTCAATGTCGGAGTACTAAACTTTTACATGAGCATGTTCACGTATCTAATAATAGCAGGATTAGCAGGAGCCGCAGGTATCATAATCGCAATAATAATTTTTCAGAAGAAAATCAGCAAGACAAGGTAAAAAAATACGGCATGGCCCTATTGGCAGAATGCTTGGAGATTACCTCCGTTGAATCAGACGCCATTGCGCGGATTCGTGTGAGATTTCTGCCGGACCATGCATCGTCAAGCCATCAACTGTGACTTTACGATCACGTCTATATTATAATTACAAGTTATTTAAGAATTTGTGTCAATAAATACGCTAACCTATAATATATATAAAAATTCTACATTAAAAAAGAGTTTTTTTAAGAATAATTATTCAAGCATGTTCCAGAATCTAGAATATCGAAACAGCCCCACCCAACCAGATATGAAACATGCAAGAGACAAACCAAATAACAGATAGAAACCAATCTTATTTTTTGCAACATCAAGATCTAAGAAAATAAACGCACCTAATCCTATCAAACCAAAAAAAAGTATCAGCCTGCCCAATCTTTTTAGATTCAATTATTGACACAACCAAGACGGCCGGATATAAAACAGATCTACTGATGCAATTTCATGCCCAAGATGAATTTTTCACAAGTCATTGATAAGAAAATCACACCAATCCGCATTTTTCATAATACTGTTGGTGATAATCTTCTGCCTTGTAAAATTCTGTTGCTGGAACTATCTCAGTTACAATTTTTTTTCCATATTTTCCAGATTTTTCAAGATCATCTTTGGACTGTTGTGCCTCTCTTTCCTGTTCTAGAGTATGAAAAAAAATTGTCGACCTGTATTGTTTTCCAATATCCGGACCTTGTCTGTTCAGTGTTGTAGGGTCATGATTTCTCCAAAAAATATCTAAAAGTGTACCGTATGAGATTTTTGATGAATCATATTCGACTTGGATAACTTCAGCATGTCCTGTTGTATCAGTACAGACATCCTCATAAGTTGGATTTTTAAGATGCCCTCCCATATAACCAACACTTGTGGACATTACCCCATTTTTTCTAAAGTCATTTTCAATACACCAAAAACATCCCGCTCCAAATGTAGCTTTCAATACACATGATACGATTTAGCCTAAATTAAATTCTATTGTGAAATCAGATAAAGCGACTGGGCAACATCTTGATCAGATACTTTACCGTTAGCCCACGAACACATCGTTGTTTTGTCAGGCACTTGACCTAAAATTTCAGATTCACCCTGAACAGACATCAGATTATTAGAAACAAGATATTTCATAAGAGAACCTAATTGTTGATCATCTACATATCCATCACACCAAAATCCCACCGTTTTCTTGGTCCATGATGGGATTTTATCCTGACCTACCGCTACACTGATTACAAATGATTTGATTACAGAATTCCCATTTTGATCCTTAGCTGCACATGTGACTGTTGTTGTACCCACCATAAAAAAAGAACCAGATGGTGGAGCACAGACAGGGGACTGGAAGTTAGACAGCAGGCTAGAATTTAGATAATTTACAGTGGTTCCAACAGAATTTGTTGCATAAAAAACCAGAGATGGTGGAGATGAGTATGGTGCAGCATTTACATTTGAATTAGAGCTAGACATAGAAGGTCCAGAAGAACCTCCAACGGTTACGAAAACACTTGATGGATCAGAGGGATCATCGAATCTAAATTCCAATATAGAACCCATCAGTACTGGAAATCCACCAATTTCTTGAGGGATCTTGACAGTTACTGCAAATATACCAGTATTAGGCCCTGTTTCCCTCAATGCATATGGATTTGCTTGAAAGACCGCATCAGCTAATGTAGTTTGAGCTCCGCCCATGTGAACTTCAACCATATTTAATGAAATATCATCAGGCGTTTGAGAATCTAAATTATAATTTGGAGCATTGATATCAAGTGTGAAATAGTGACCAATTATAACATTTGAAGCCGAGCTTGACACAGGACTAGAAACAGTAGTTGTAAGAACTTTTGATTGAGTCTGTGTCGTTGGATGTCCCGAATAATCTGCTTGTTGATGATATGTCATAACTACAACGTCGCCGTCTTGCAAAGGTTGCCCGTTAACAGAGTCTGGCAATGTCAGTTGAATTTGAAAAGTCCCAGTATCTATTCCAGTTTCTACCATGGCATCAGGCCCAGAGACTGGAACTCCATTTATTGTAAAATCAACCAGACCTCCTGTTGGTATAGTCATTACTGCACGATGATCAGTTGACAGATTACTATCAGTAATATAAAAAGTCAGAATGGTGCCAGGTACAGCAGGCTCTGCATAGCATAGAGATAACGGCAACAAAAGCAGAATGAGAAAAAGTCTTTTCATGTCGCAGATTGCTCAGATGATTTGAGTTCGTTTATTATCGTATCGGAGTTTTTAATCATAGTTGCTAGAATTTTTCTAGTTGAATTAATTTCGTCTCCGGATATTCCACGGTAGATCATTTTTCTCAGTTGGAGAACAATCAATGTTATTGAATCTACAGTTGACTCAGATTTTTTTGTAAGGAAAATTCTATTCATTCTTCGATCATTTGGATCTGCTCTTCTTTCCACCAATCCATTTTGCTCCATTTTATCTATCACTGGAACAAGCGTACTTCCATCAACATAGATCTTGTCAGCAAGTTCCTTTTGAGTAAGCCCGTCTGAGATATTTAATGCAAGTATAACCCTCCAGTGAGCAGGTGTCAGTCCAAGTTGTTTTCTCATCTCAAGATCTGCCAACCTTTCCTGCGATTTTGAGGCAAGAGCAATAAGCATACCTATACTATCATTGAGGTCCAATTTACGCATAGTGTATAATATATTCACTGGTATACAAATGATTGGTATACCAATAGTTATATACCTTCAAGTCAATATTATGTCATGTCTACACAAAGTAAGACATCTACAAGGATACTCACTCTTGCCATGGTCACACTTTCAGGCATGGCATATGTGGGCACATACAACCCAGCATTTGCAACAACACCAACCCAATTTGAGAGTCAGACCATAACAGGAATAGATCTAAAGAACAATCCCATGGCTGCAAAGATCCTTAGTGAGATAGAATATTCTAAAAAACAAATAGCAGACTTGCAAAAAAGTCAAAAAGATCAAGAAGCGAATCAGAAACTTGTTGCACAGCAAAGATTGATTGCAAAACAGCTCCAAGATCAAGCATATCAAATGCTTCAGATACAAGTTGCACAAAATAGCTCAGAAAATGCATATAGTAGATTTCTTGCCTCCATCCCAACCAATGATACAAAGATGGTATTTCATGACGAATTTGCATTTACAGAACAGAGAGTAGGTGCAGGAGATGCTGCAATGCATAAAGTGCTTGCAAGTGGAGGCACGTGGGATGAAGCAATGCAACAATTTTCAAAATATGCAGCAATAAAATATGTTGAAATGATATCAGTGAATCAGGCGCTCAATGACAAATACATTCATCATCAAAACAAAGCAAACATGGTTGAAACTGGAGTGATACCATTTGATCAAAATGGTCATGTTCCTGCGAATTACATCCAAATTCCAGGTACGGTGTCAAGTCATGCATAAATTTAATTTAAAATCGCCATCTAGTTTTTTTTTCATCGTTTTACTAGTAATCGGAGTCTTTTCATTCATACCTCCATCTTATGCGGACCGAGTCATTACAATACAAAAGGTTTCCAACGTAAACGAGTTATCACTGCTCAATGCATTATCTAACGTATCAGAATACCCACAGATATTTCCTGACAATGTAAAATATGTCAAGATACTAGACAATAACACAAAACTTGTTGAAATGGATGCTGGCATAAATGGCATATTTTTTGACACCAAGGCAATATGCACAACCGATGCAAATGGGAATTATGTTGTCCAAATAGTTTCTGGCGACCTCAATGGAACCGTTATGACCACAAGCCTACAGCAGACATGGGGCTTTCAAGGTCAAAAAGACGGAGGAACAATTGCAAATATAGATTTGAATGTAAAAACAACCGGAATTCTATCGTGGATGCTTAACTTTATCCCAGATAGTACAGTGTCAGATGCTCTCGGATATGGATTTGACAAGTTCATCGAATATGTCCAGACAACATAATTTTCTTTTCATAATAAAGTAAAATTCAAAACTGTTTATATCATTATTTTTTTAAAAATTTTGGTTTTAGTTTTACGTTATTTTTCAAAAGTTCAAGTGCGATTGTTTTATTGTTTAACGCCAAATCAAATTTTTTATCTATCTTTAATGCAGCGTTAAAACATTTTATTGCATCCTTTAGCAAACCTAGTTCTCCAAGCGATAGACCCTTGTATGCTATTGCCATGGCATATTTTGGTTGAATCTTTAATGCTTTATCATAACAGTCTATTGCATCATGGTATTTTCCAAGTGTGTGCAAGGCAGAACCCTTGTTTACTAGAGCATCCATGTTTTTCTTTTCAATTTCAAGTGCTTCATCATAACACTTGATTGCTTTAGCATGCTTGTCAAGAGTTTGGAGTGTAACGCCCTTGTTTATTAGAGCAGTAATATTTTTCGGATCCTTGAATAAGATAAGATCAAAATATTCTAGTGCAAGAGTGTATTTCCCTTCTTCACATAGTTCGTATGCTTCATCAAGAAGGGAAGAATTTTTCATTGTTTTGAGTTAAAAATCTGTAGATATTATTCTTTTAGAAGACATCATATCGGAGCGTGCCATATTGATTATCAGATCTGATAACCAGTATAGTGCATATATTTATCGAGATCGATGTTCATATAATTTGGAAAGCCCAAAGTGTGAAAACTGTGGAAAGGTATTAGAAAATTCCCAATACACGCATTGCTCTGACAAGTGCCTATTTGATTCAATCAAGAATAGTCAACCTTTTGCAGGAGAAGATACAAAAGACAATTCAGGTTCAACCAGCGATTACTGACTATGTAGATCCCGTGTCTGCAAATACATGAAATATGTTCAATTTCTCTACTAGAAAATTCAAGAAATTCTAATTCACAACAGTCTTTAACGGCATTTTCTTGCGAAATTCTAATGCCTACCATAGTATTTGATTTTGATGGAACAATTGCAGATACGCTATCAGTAGTCATAAAAATTGCAAACAAATTTGCCGACCATTACGGTTATAAAAAAATTCCCCTCAGTGACTTGCCGAAGCTTAGAGAAAAAAAGCCAAGTGCAGTATTAAAACACTTGGGGATATCAATATTCAAGCTTCCCATAGTGGTAAGGAAGATAAGATTTGAGATGAACAAGGAAATCGTTAATTTGAAAACTGCCGTAGACCTTAAAGATACACTTGTCCACCTCAAAGAAAATGGCTGTATCCTAGGAATCTTAACTACAAACTCTAGAGAAAATGTTACCGAGTTTTTAAAGAATAATGATTTACAATTGTTTGATTTTATATATTCTGGTAGGGCAGTGTTTGGAAAAAGTAGGTTGCTAAAAAAATTGATGAAGGAAAAGAAAATACCTCATGCAGATCCAATTTACATTGGAGATGAGATAAGAGATGTCGAAGCTGCCAAGAAAGCAGGAATCAAAGTTATAGGAGTGACATGGGGGTATAACACTAAAACTGCTTTGTTAACATCCCACCCGGATCATGTTGTAGAAAAACCTGAAGAGCTCAAAAGTATAATTTTAGGCTAGTAGAAACATCTTGAACAAAATAACTTTAGTCATTATAATCGTAGATTATCAATAGGTATATGTGTCCATACAGTTGATCAAGTGTTACTTGACTAGAAATTTAAGATCTATTGTTTTGTTAACTATATTTTTAACAGCTTCTGGTACAGGAATTGCATACGCCCAAGATACATCCATCACTAACCAGTTTTACGGTCCTGAAACTGAAGCATTAAAGGCATTTGCAACAGAGATTGCAGATGCTGCACCAAAGATAATTGCTGCAGCTGCATTATTGATAATCGGTCTGGTGGTAGGAAAAATTGTATTTAGAGTAATAGAAAAAACAGCAAGAAAGATCCTAACGAAGGCAAACATGAACACCCTTTCCGAATCTAGTATTGTCGAAGAGACTGTTGGAAAGATTGATTCCGCACGCCTGATTGCAGCAACAGTCAAGTGGTTTGTCTACTTGTTTTTCATCGTAGCAGCAGTAAACGAATTGCATCTCCAACAGCTTACAAGCGCACTCACATCTCTGTGGCTTTGGATTCCAAATTTGCTTGCATTTGTAATGATCATAATCATTGGTTCTATAATAGCAAACTATGTCACAAAGTGGGTAAATCATGAGCTTGTTACACACAACTATGGCGGCAGCAGATACATTGGCACTGGTATCAAGATAGTTATTTACAGCATAATATTTGCAGTAGGTCTCACTCAAATAGGCATTGGCAAATCAGTCATACCAACACTTGTTGCAGCATTCTCATGGAGTATTGCAGTAGCAGTGGGCGCTGCAATCGCAATAGGTCTCGGGTTTACATTAAAAGAGATACTGCCAACTATGGCCGGAGCATCTCAAAATCGTTCCATATACAAAGTAGGCCAAGTAATTAAAATTGGAGATATAACAGGTACAATCACTTCTTCTGAAATGTTCCACGTAATAGTCACCAATGAAAGAAATGAGAGCGTTGTAATTCCAACCAAGGAACTAGTAAACAAATTAGTTACAATACTACACTCTGACTCAAAGAAAAACTAAAATAAAATTCTCTCCAAGTTAATTTCAAATAGTGTATCATACAGCATGATAGACTATGAGTTCAGATGTAACAGGAGAGGAAAAAAATGCACTGACACCGGAATCAGGTTTTGATCTATGTGGAATTGATTATTTTGAATCACTTGGAAGAAGGCTCTATTTCATAGAGCATTATGACAAATACCAAGATGCGCTCAATGCAAAAAAAGAACGAGACCGTCCAGATGAATATCTAATATTATACAAAGGAGCCCAGTAAGACAACCTCATATCAATTATTTTTCCAAGTTAATTTCTATTTTTCATTCATAGTCTTTTCATCTGACATTTTTTTGAAGATCCTCATAGCTTCAAGATGTGAGCAGTTTGCCTTTAGTCCCTTGCCATGGTGAAATTTATAAAAATTTTTGAATCCCTCGCAGTCACAGCTGTCAGATGTTACCATGTATGACTTTGATGGGTCACTTGATGATTTTACCTGAAACAGATCGTCTTCAATCATAACAACACCATTTTTTGCCAGGGCTGTGGCCTTTTTTATGGTATTTGCACTCATGACTTTCAGTATATGTTCAATTAAATAATCTTTAACTTTTCAAACAAGTTTATTTTTTTTCATCTATAGAACCACCCTGACCTCTAATTGCGGCAAAGGTTGCAGTACGTGTAATATCTGGTACATCCCTTACACCAGTTATTGCGGCATGTAGATCTTCTTCCTTTTTTGCAGATACCTTGACAAATACATCATATCTGCCCATGATACCGTTTACTTCGACAACATTTGACAATTTCTTAATTTTAGATATTGCGTCATTTTCCTGACCCGGCATACATGTTGCAAAGATATATGCAATCATGAGATATATAGGAAATGATCAAATAAAAGCTTAGAGTTAAAATTTAACTTTATTATGATTAAATGTCAACTATACATCATGCCTACAAAACCAGAGGATGTAGAATCCGAGTTAATCAAGCAAATGTTTGATGAGATCATGAAAATGATTCGTGAAAAACACATCAAGTTAGAATCCATTGTTCAGAGAATGGTAGAGCAGGGCAGCATATCCCAGAAATCATTTGATAGAGTATATGCACTTCTCACAGAATATGGTAAAAAGAAGCAATGGATCAAAGTTTAGATCTAGTCAGAAAATGGAGGATGTGATAAAAATTCCTCAAAAAGACAAGATTAGTTTTTACAACATCAGTACAGTCAAAATATCAAGACATTTTCCCAACAATTTAGAATATAATCAAAGTGGGCTGTTTAGATTTTTGATTTTAGTAATTATTTCATCATGATTTGAATCAGGGGCGGTTGAAAGTATCAAAAGACCATCATTAAGAAACAATGTAATTAGTTTTATTTTTTCTTTGGATGTTATCATCCAGTTTGTCCTACCTAGTTTTTCGTTGAACATTTCATCCCATGAGGCCTTGACAGATGCCTGATAATGCACCATGTTACTTAGCTCTTCGTCAAGCAATGGTGATGCATTGGCCTTTCTGACAAACGTAATCAATTTTCTATCTTTTATCCGGCCAACAAAACGAATGTCAGTGTCAAGGCTTAGGATCTGAGCATATGGATTTGCTTGTTTTATACGCTGGGCCATTTGTTGGATAGTAATCTCCAAAGGAAATTTAACTCTATTGTAACATCAAAAAAGAGACCATGATCGATAAAATTGATAAGACCATACTAGATGAGATCATAATAAAATATCACATCGATAAGAAGACTGCTTCTGTGATGAGAGAATCTCTAAATAGAATAAACGCAATAAACGAATCTAAAAATTTCAGATATGAACCTCTCGTAGAATTTGAAAAGAGACTGGTAAAGCTAAACAGCCTAAAAGAAAAAGCAACTGAATCATTTAGACCATTTGCCAACAAATATCACACATCACTTTGTGCATCTATGGGAGTTCCCATGATGGAGTCAATCTCCATGTCCAAAAAGTCAGGAAATTATGAGGCATTTCAAGAGTTATTTGGGTTAACAAATGCCAAAGCCAAAAGATTTGGCCTTGCAGCACTATATTCTGCACTGGAGGGCCAAAAAAACGACATTCCAAACACGGGAGCCATTTACAATATAGTATTTGATAGAGACTCACCCTGGACATATAGAAATGAGGTAGAACATATGGAAGAATATGCAAGATACCATTTCAACAGCTATGTCATAAATGAAGTAGAAAACTCAGCATCAAATCCATTTGAACCAGTAATATCACTATACGAATATGGTTCTGTAGATTTCATATTCATGCAAACAGAATATGATAATGTAAAAACTGAGAAATTGTGTACGTTTCATACTGTTAACATTCCAAACAAGGGAAATGTTCTTGCCGTTCACATGACAGGAGATGAAAAATTAATGCATTATAGAAAATGGGGAGATCCGTATTTTATAATTCATCCAATTGAAGGCAAGACAAAATTAAGAGTTGTAGGAATTGCAGATCAGAGATTCATGGTAGACTAGATTTTAGCTCATCTTCTCAGCATTTTTTTTCCAGATTCTAATACCATCAACGAAGACTTGTTCTGGTTCCTCAAATACAGTATGCCACTTGCCGTCATGTGGAAAGAGTTTATCCATTTCCTTTATTTTGGCATTTGTCGGAAATGCATTGGTTAACGCTCCCCACTTCATATTAGGAACTTTGGGCATAATTTCGTTGATATCTCGCATGTTACAACATAATACAAAATCATGGGATAAAATACTATGCATTTACCTTATGAAAAATATAAAACACTTTGAAAAACCATACGTGTGATTCTAGAGTGACTGATTCGTATAATCCCTAATCAATTAATTCATGGGTACAGTATAACTTGCATGACAACAATAGTTGGAATCAAAACAAAAGACGGAGTACGGGGTTCAGACAAAAGAGCAAGCAAGGGCTTTTTCATCGGATCTAAAATGGTACAAAAAATTGCAAGGATAGATGAGACACTAGCTGTTGCAATTGCTGGTCAAGTCTCAGATGCAGAACACATAATCAAGATGGCAAAATAGTCTAAAGTCGATCCCGCTCTAGATTCAGGAATAATAATCTACCAGCAACTAAAATACAACATGTGCAAATGAATGATAGAGTTGAACCTACCAAAAAATATCACTACAGGTATGATTTCAAAATCTCCACAAACCTCCGATGACATAGTACTAAAAATTGAACATGTCACCAAGATATTCGATTCAGCTTCTGGCAGAGTTGTTGCACTAGAAGACATAAATTTTACAGTAAAACGTGGCCAGTTTGTATCCATCATGGGTCCTTCCGGATGCGGAAAATCTACACTTCTCAACATCATAGGTGCACTTGATAGGCCAACATCAGGCAATGTATCCATAAATGGACATGAGATATTTTCGCTGGGAGACTCTGAAATTGCGACCATGCGAAATCGTCTCATAGGATATATCTTTCAATCATATAATCTGGTCAACAGGAGCACAGTTGAGATCAATGTAAAACTTCCTGCAATCATAGCTGGAATGTCTACTTCAGAGGCAAATCGCAGAGCAAAGAAAGTTTTAGAAGAGCTTGGGATAGCAGACAAGGCAAAACAAAAACCAGCCAACCTAAGTGGAGGTCAGCAGCAAAGAGTTGCAATTGCAAGATGTTTGATTAACAATCCAGCAATAATTTTAGCAGACGAGCCAACAGGAAATTTGGATACAAAGACAGGTCAAGACATATTTGATATGCTAAAGCTGTTATCGCATAAGTTTGGACGCACTATCATAATGGTCACACATAATCCTGAACTTGCAGCAGCTACTGACAGATCAGTTCTAATCAAAGACGGTAAAATTGAAAAGGATATCCTAAATAAAAATAATTAATACATGATTGTAAAGTGATAAACAATTTTTCGACCAAGTCAATATTGTTGTAATTTTTGAATTAATCTTATTTGTATATATTATCAAGCATAATAATTTAGATCTATCTTAAAATACGATTCAGTGATAAGTATACCTATGCAAGGTTCAAGTGCATTAGACAAATATGATTTAAAAAAAGCTCACAAAGCTTTGAAAATGCTACTCATCGATAGAAGTAACGAATTTCGAGTATTTGCCCATGGTATTGAATACCCAACGAATACGGAAAACTGGGAAGTCATAGTCTTGAATTTTTGCCTTGATTTTGTAGAGTGTTTCAAAGAAATGGCAGGAGAAAATCAGCTTGATCACAATCAGATTCACAAGTGTATGACACATATTAGACAGATTACAAGAGGCAAAACAAACATGACCGAAGTCACACACCTTGAGAATACTGCATATCTAATCGCAGAAGACTTCAAATCAATTTACAAAAGAATGGAGTAGTACAGTCTATCACCGACATGGATTTGAAACAGAAATTATCTGCAAGATTGATATCAATTATTGCATTTTAGATACTAATTTTTAATTATACGAACTAAAAGAATTAAATCTGTTTTTGTCATCAGGTCTTTCTTGTCTTTCTTTTAGTAGTTTTGTAATCTGTTCAAGTATTTTGTGAGCATGGATTATAGACTCTGACTTGAGATTGGCACCTGAAGCGTCACTTTCCACAACCGCATATCGCGAGACAAGTTTTAGATTGACATGATATTTGTCACTACTTGCCCACTGGAGCACATATCCCCCATCTCCTTGAACAATCCCTATCCAGCGTAGAGTGCCAAACCATTTTCCAAGTAATTTGTTTATTACATCTTCTACTTTGATATCAGTTGGGATGTATAGTTGGAGTATCTGTTCAAATTGTTCGTACTGATTGGATATTCTCTTTGATAAATTTTCAAGATCAATTCTAGACTTTTTGACAAGTATGGAATCCAAATTCTTTGCGAGTCTATAACCATAATCTGTTTTTTTTACCAAGCCTGCACTTTCCAGTCTATATAATGAGCGTGTTAGGCTTTGTTGGTGAATTCCCAACTTTCGTACAAGACCGTTAAACGTATACTGGTTATCACTAATATCACTGTCCTGGTTGAATACCGACAAGACTTTTTTGTCGTTTGTCTGAAAATCATCAAGCGATACATCAGTTGAATTATCAATTATAATCTGAACCATTTTATCATCCACCTTGACCTCTTTTTCGTTTACTGGCTTGTCCACTTTTTCTTGCGAGTCTTTGTTTTGCATTACTATCACAATTGTGCGTATTACTTATTTAAAACTAGTTTAGCTGTTAACACTTGATCTGATTCCAATATTATAGAATTTCTAAATTTTATCAAATTACTTGCATTTTCTAGCATAGAATAATGTGGTAGATTAAATCTATTTTTTCTTGACTTGGTATTTCTTGAATTTAACCTTAGTTTATTATTACAACACGGACAATGTATTCCAGACGATAGCGAGTCTACAAATATTCCACATACAGAACAAGGTCTCTGTCCCACTGCAAATCTATATCCTCCCAATGGTTTTTTTACTGCAAACCTATAGCAAATTCCTTTGCACTTCAAGCCTTACTGTTCAATACCACATTTCAAATAAAATAGACTAGGATCAGTAAAACCCAGTCACAGGTATTTTTATACTCGTCCAAAAATAAATACTTGCTACAATCAGTAAGTAAAGAGAGCAAATGGTAGAGATTTGGACGTTAGTTGCAATATCTATTCCTACAATGATCTTGTTAGGGATGCGTCATGCCTTAGATGTGGACCATATAACAGCAATAGACAGCCTAGTACGACTACATAATGCCGTAAAAAAATCTCGGTGGGTAGGAACTGGATTTAGTGCAGGTCACATGATCTCTGTCCTAGCAGAGATGATTTTCATAATTTACATAATTGGAAGTATAACCAGTACCAACAATCTTGCGTTCTGGGGCGGAGTAATAGGCGCTATTGCATTAGGTACAATCGGAGGAATCAATATCTATTCAATGAAAAAATGGGGCAAGAGTGGCTCTGCAATACTTGCAAGCAAGATTTTGAACAGGACCAGAGTTTTAGGTCCTACGGGTTCTGCATTAGTCACAGGAGTTGTGTTTGGATTAGGGTTTGATACTGCAACACAAATTTCTGCCATAACTTTGTCTGCAGTAGCATCGGCGGCAGTTGGCATTCAAACTGCTTTGATCCTATCAGGCTTTTTTGCATTAGGTATGATTCCAGTAGATACCTTTGACAGCATCATACTGCGTTCTGCATTCTCCAAGATACTTCATGCAAAAGGATTCAGATACATGTCATATGCATTGAGTGCAATGGCGTTGACCATTGCTTCAGTTACAGCATATGAAGCGTTGACAAATTCAGAGATATTTCCTAAATTAACAGGTCCAGTTTTGGCAGTGACAATAGTCTCGGCATCATTTGGATATGCTTTTGCTACAAGGAAAAAAATTCAAGGAACAAGTTCCACAAATTAGAACTTTCATTTAGTCAAATGTGTGAAGTAAAAATAGATTAGATCGACTTTCCTTCTATGAAAGCCCTCAACATCCACGCCATCTTTTCATGCTGTTCCATCAATCCAGTTAGAAAGTCTGCAGTTCCAGCATCCTGATATTTTGTGCACGCCTCAAGGTCTTTGCGTAAGGTTCTGATTATGGAATCTTGATCGTTTAGCAGATTGTTTAACATAGTTTTTGCATCGGGGTATGTGTTTGGTTCTTCTTTTAATCTAGCATTCTTTGTAAATTCTACAAGTGTTGCAATACTCTTACTTCCAAGTTCTCGGATTCTTTCGGCAACATCGTCGATTATGATATCAAGTTCTCCACATTGTCCTTCAAAGAACTTGTGTAGATCATTGAACTGAGGTCCTGTTACATTCCAATGATAGTTTCTTGTTTTTGTATACAATATGTATTCGTCTGATAACAACTTTTTTAGAATTTCAATTACAGCCTTACGGTTTTGTGGTAAAATTCCTATATTTGGTTCCATAACAGACCTGCTATTTTATTTTCTCGGATAAAAGTGTGATCCTAATCTTCACTAGTGGGTAAAGTGAAAAATTACTCTTGTCATATCAAAGACCTTCAGTTTTCCCGTCTTTTTCTAGTGTTTCCAAGTGTTCAATCTATTTATTCCCAATCATCCAGATATTTCAAACAATAATCGCAGATTGGATAACCTGCGTCTTATCCATATTCCGTTTTACATCAACTTGTATGAACTTGCAACGTTAATTTGAAATTCTGCCGTTTCTGAAACTGGCATAAACCAGATTCCATCCACTTCAACTACTACTTGGTAAGATCCTACATCTTGAAACTGATATGGGATAGTAACAGAGCCATCTGCGGTGTGTAAAAGTGAAGTAGAATATACCTGAGTTGTTCCTTTCATGACTGTAACTTTGTAATCAACGTGCTCCTCAATTGAATTGGTTGGGGTGTTGATAAAATCTACCTTGAGTTGAGTTGGTTGTCCAGTAGTTGGATTTGCAACATCAGTTGAAAATCCTATTTTGAGATTTTCGCCAGATGAATTTGTGCCTTGTGTCCCATTATTTTTTTCTACAGTGTATAATGCCAACATTCCACCTTGCATGTGATCATTTACATGACAGTGAAAGAGCCAAGTGCCAACGTTGTCAGGGTACATGTCTAACACCTTCATGCTCATAGGAAGAAGCTCTACCATGTCTGTACGCATGCCATCAATTAACAATGTATTGCCGTGCCAATGTGGTGAGTGTATATCACTCTCACCACCCATGCCGGCTACATACCAACGCACATGTGTATTTTGCTTCATATCCAATCCGGGCGTATTTCCAAAGATGTAACCATTAATAGAATACTTTAGATTGCTTTCCCAGAAATTTGGGTCAGTCATGTTTACTTGCGACATATCCTCACCAGTAAATGTCTTGATGTTATCTGCTAAATACGGACTACGAGTTTCATTGAATATTGTAAACAATGTAACAAACTCTCGGTCCACACCTTTTGGAGTACCATCTGGGTTTGCTTCTCCATTTCTTGTTATTATAATCGGTCCGACAAGCCCTGCACTTGTATCTGTTATCTCATTGACATGTGAATGATACATCCACAATATTGAACTTGGATCATGTGGTCCAGGACCTGCCCTCTCCGGTACATTCCAGACATACGTAAAGTTGCCACCTGGTGGTATTGCTTCACCAGGTTTTTCAGAATCTGGCACTCCGTCATTGTATGGTGCCCCCTCTGAAGCCTTGTCATACAAAACTCCATGAGGATGAATGCTGGTAGGAATACGACAATCGTTCTTGAATACTACCTTGATTGTATCGCCTACCTCAGCATGAATCACAGGTCCCAGTACTCCAAGATGTTCCCATTGAGCGGTTCGCGGTTGTAGTGTGGTAAATGTATCATCAGTATATCCTCGGTAGAGGCATTTGAGATACACGCTACCAATCCTGTCTACTCCATTTTGTGTATAGAGTGCTGTTACGGAATCATTTGCAAGTGGCTTTCCTGTTATCACGTTCATCCCAGTTGGAGCATAATTCCATTTTACCTCGTCTGATGCAATGTAATAGGTTCTGGTAACACCTTGGAATACAGTAGGTGTTGCCGTCTTGGTTATCATTGTGGCCTGATTTGAATTTGCAGTAAAGTGATAAACAACAACTCCAGTTAATGCAGATGAAAGTACAATGATTATACCAAACATTATGATAGTTTTTGATATCATTAGGCAAGCCTAATTGTAACAAGTATTTAATTGGCTCAACTGACACAATTGCTGAAAACAGATTCTAATTCTAATAACATGTAATGCACCATGAGTTGAAAATTAAAAAAATAATTCATTATAATCTAAAAGATGAAGAGGATAAGACTAGTTATGACAGATTGGACTTCCGTGACACGACATGACTGTACCGGAATAGTCAAAACCTTTCACATTGGCTCCAGTAAGATCAGAATATGCCAAGCTACCTCCATCTAGAGATGCTTGTTGAAGATCTGCACCATAAAGAGCCGCATCAATAAAAGTTGCACTCCTCATATCAGCACCTACAAGATTAGTATTTACAAGATACGTGCCAGTCAGATCTGCACCTATCATATTAGTATGCGACATGTCAAGACCCGATAAATTGGCATTACTAAATTCTACACCTACAAATCTTGCACCAAGGACATTTGCACCGCGTAGATCTGCACCGGAGAGATTTGCGTGATAAAAGTCAATATTTCTCAGATCTGCACCTCTAAGATCTGCACCAGACAGATTAGAGTATGAAAAATCACCTCCAGACATGACAGAGTTTGTCATGTTTGCACCTGAAAGATTTACATCATAAAATAATGGGTTTTGCATAACAGTCCCTGAGAGATTTATGCCTGCCAAGTTAGAAAAATGATACTGATTCTGGGCCATGTTACAATTACTCCAGTCACTATTTGGAGTTGGTGTTCCAAGACATATTTTTACATTATTAGACATAATGATTGTTTTAGGTTGCACAAAAGAAGATGATGCTGACGCAGGTGAAACATAGACGGACATAATCAACAAAACTGAGATAATGCCCATTAACAACACCGAGTTTTTCTTGGTCATTTTTTGATCGTTTGAATGTATTTGGAACATAATTTAAAAGGAATGGTACATTCGTAGAATGTACTAAATCATCAATGAATAAGTACAGATTAGCCTATTTTCCATATTTTGATAGCATGTAATACGTTTTCAAGTGAACCCTGGCAGAGGATGTCCAATCATATCTGCCAGAGTCATCGTTGTGATGAACAAACGATACACTATGTTTGAATACAATCATACCAGTTCAAATAATAAGTGAAATGGTACATTCGGTAATTGTACCATGAATTTGCTCAAAGAATAATGAGTCACATACAATCAAAATACACATTAATTGAAAGTAATAAAAAATATCCATTAAAATAGAATTAATTTTTGTCTCTTTTTAGAAACGAAAACCATTTTCTTTTTGATTTTTCTTTGAGCATTGTTGGTTGATCGTCTTTCATGAATATCATGAGAGTTTAATTTTAATAACATCGTTGGTACATTCGGTAATTGTACCAGACTTTTTTTATCTTACAATCTATCATCATACAATGACTGGAATGTCATAAGTATATTTGTCAACGAGCAAATTGCTATTCATATATGATATTCCAGTTTTTTATTTTCAATATTTGTAAACAAAAAAATTTATTTCCACCATTACGATGTATTAATTTTCATTTTTCTAATATGGTACATTTCTCGATTATACCATCGATCTTATTACGTCACATTGCATCATTTGAGAAAGGGACGACAAAACCACGCCAGACCATATTGAACACATGTAGGTCTCGTCTTATTTTATATCACAAAAAATTGGTGTATTGTAGTCCACAGTTTATTCTAGTGAACTATCACTACAGGACAAGAAGCATTCTCAAGTACCTGACGGCTGACACTTCCAAGAACTTTGATCTTGTTAATGCCTCGTAGTCCTTGGCTGCCCATAACTATGAGACCATTACTGTTTCTTTTTGCATGATCAAGAATAGCTTTGGCAGGATTATCTGATACTACTTTGTAGATAGCCTTCACTCCCTTGTTTTGGCAATATGCCGCGCATTCTTGCATAAATCCAGTGGATTCACTCACTGCTTTTTTCACAAATGCATCTATTGATTTGGTTGCGCCTTTGCCTCGGACGGCACCTGAGAGAACTATCCCAGCAGGTCGTGCGGCAGATGCACTCACAGCTGCCAAGAGTTCAATCTCAGAATCAAGTCTTTTTGATATTTCGATTGCTTCGTCTAATGCTCTTTTAGAATACTCGGACCCATCCAATGGAACAAGTATACTAGAATAACTTTTTACCATAAACTGTATTTGGGTTTTAGACTATTATAGACATTGGAGAATATCATTTTTGATAATCATTGAAGAAACTTTTGTTAAACATAAAAACTATTTTGGAATAGGAAAATAAATTTGTATTTTATTTTGTAATAGAATCCACCATTATGATTATGAACTAAAATATCCATGGTGTGATGATTGTAGAATTAAGATAATCCAATATAGGAGGCCATAAAATCTAAACTTTAATTATCAATTATGACAATCTGTACTGTCAAATCTGCGTGGAAATTCTCTCTGTCAGAATTCGTCGAGTGTTAATTTAAGGATGCATTATACTACTCATGTTGCCCATGCCACCCATTGAACCTTGATTTGACTTACTATTCATCCCTCCCATTCCGCTCATATTGCTCATACCACCCATGCCATGCATCATACCACCCATCATTCCATGACCCATCATGTTCTGCATTGATTGCATAGATTGTGGATTGTTCATCATAGTATTACACCACGATTGCATAGCTTGTGGATGATCAGTCAAATACTGTGACATTTCTTCTCTGTATTTAGTACTATCAAACATACTGGAATACATTTGCTGTCGAAATTCAGAATCTTGCATCATGTATCCATCATATTTTCCATAATGATGCCATCCGTCATACTGACCGAAATGACCATGCATCCGGTATGAATCATGATGACTAGAAACCGCATAGCCGATCTCAATTCCTCCAACTATGCCGACAATTACTATTGCTATCCAAACGTATTGATTATTCATAATTTTATTTGTTTTTTCTATATATTATAGTTAAAGCTAGAATATCACAATTGATAATTAATTCGAGAATTGTACCACGACATAATTTAATAAAATTATTTTAAAAAATCAGTTTTGTTGCTTATTTCGCGTTATAGCAATTACTGCAATTACTACTCCGGCAATACCAATACCAATTGAAGTCATGCTTATCATGTATAGTTTATCAGTAGTATCTTTTACATCCTGAAAAGATTGTGCCACCCGTGAATAACTCTGGGCAGCACCATTAGCTGTATTTTTTGCATCGTTAATTTCACTAGTTAGTTGATTGATAACATTTTGTGATGTTTGTGCAGATGCAGGATGAATCATAAAATTAGAAACTCCAATTAAGCACAATGCAAGAACCAGTGAAGTTATAAAATTTCTAGTTTTCATGTGTTATCAAAAATTGCCAATTTTCTTAAATATGTTTTGGTACAAGATCAAAATAAATATCCTAGAAGTTTAGAAAACCTCTAGTCTTTCCTGTTACTACAATAACACTAACTATAGCAATTACAAGAACTAGTGATGAAACAGGACCAAATTCTGGCACTGCGTTGTTAGACATGTTCATCCCAGTCATGTTGCCAGACATATTCATTCCAGTCATGTTGCCAGACATTGGTGGAAAGTAATAACTGTCCTTGGCTTCAACATCTTGCATAGCATAGGTGGTAGATGGGATAGTAGTTCCGTTTATGCTGCCTTGAATAATCATGTTATAAGTTCCAATTTGAGAAGGGGTCAAAGCTGAAACATACAATCCAGGTGTATCATCGCTTGCATCAAAACTGAGCTTTTTAGATTGACCTCCATATTGAGCAGTAACAGTCATCTGATCTAATGCAGTTCCGACTATCGGTGGTGCACTATCACTAGTTCCATTATACACATAAACATCAACTTCGTTCAAGTCACCAACAAACGGTGGTTCATTTAACCAGCCAATTTTTACTGAAATCTTATCAAAAGTTTTCAAAGTATGAGCCTCTGCAGGATGGATTGCGTATGGTGCAACAATAACTGCAACCAATGCAAGTATGACTGGGATTATTATTTTTCTATTCATATTTACTTGTCTCCATCATCAAGGAAAGTTATACTTGTCCTTGGCTTCAACTTCTTGCATTGGATAAGTAGTAGAAGGAATATTCACTCCGTCTATGGTTCCTTGGATTATAGTGTTGTAGGTTCCAAGTTGAGTTGGAATTACAGCAGAACTATACAAGCCAGGTGTGTCATCACTTGCATCAAAGCTAAGCTTTTTGGTTTGACCACCATATTGTATAGTGATAGTCATATTATCCAGACCGTTACCTGCTATCGGTGCAGCAGAGTCATTAGTACCGTTGTAAAGATAAACATCAATCTTGTTTGTATCTCCAATAAGTGGCGGTTCACTATCCCAACCAATTTTTACTGAGACATTTGGCGCAAAATTCTTTAAAATATGTGCCTCGGCAGGATGGAGAGCATATGGTGCAACAATAACTGCAACCAATGCAAGTATGACTGGGATAATTATTTTTTTAGTGTTCATTTTAATATTCATTGGAATGTGTCTAATATTCGAATATATACATTATGGTACAACTGTAGAATAGCATACAATTCTTTTCTTGTTTGAAATTTGTACCAAATGATATTAAATTTTAAATGCATACCAGAGAGTAGAATGTGATATAATGAGATTTAAAAATAACGCATTATCAAAGCCGTCGAACAAAATAATTTTGTCAGTATTTGTTTCACTATTTGTTTTAGCAATAATTTCCGACATTCCCAAATCATATGAACATGCCTTTGTCATAGACAGTAGTCCTGCACCAGCGTCATCAGTAAACACGGCTCCATCACAGGTTGAGATAGAGTTTGTTGATCCCATTGACATGCGTTATAGTCAGATTAAAGTCATGGATGCAAATGGTAAAGCCATACAAAATAATGACTGGCATTTTACAAATAACGAACATACAAAAACTGCTGTTTCCCTTCCACCAGATACTCCAAATGGGATTTATACGGTGTATACCAAAGTACTTGATGCAACAGACGGCCATACAACTACAAATGCTTTTGTTTTTGCCATAGGACAACCAATACCACAAAATCTTTTGAATGCAAAAACAAACATTAGTTTTGCAGATATTGTATCCATTCCCGATGCCATTGCAAGATATCCATCACTAGTAGGACAAATTATTGTTGTAGGAGCAGTCTTCTCATCATTCTGGCTATGGAGACCAGTTTCTAGAATTCCTGCACTAAATGATGCATCAAGACTAATGCGTTTCAAGATCGATAAGAGCACAACCAAGATTGTATTGATTGGCTCCATAATTATTTTGGCAGGAGATTTGGCAATGATTGCATCAGAAGCATTGTCAATAAATTCTGGCATACTAGAAGCAATGGGCACAACATTTGGAAATTTGTGGATTGTCAGGATGGTATTATCATTAGTACTATTTGGTGTTGCTTTATTTTCCTATCTTAAACAAAAAAAATCAAATATAATTTTATCAAAAAGCCAAATCATCATACTATTTGCATTAGGTATTGCAGTACTTACCACTACTACTTTGATAAGTCATGGTGCAGCAAGCGGCAAATTGCTGCCTCCAATACTTGATTTCGTACACAATGTCGTAGCATCATTATGGATTGGAAGTATAATTTACTTGGCATTTGTTGCAGTTCCACAATTAAGACAATTACAAGATGAAAAAAGTAGCATGGCTATTTTGTCATTGATAATACCACAATTTTCCACCATAGTTGTTGCGCTTCTTGGATTAGTAGTGATCACGGGGCCATTTCTCCTCTATGTACTTGAGAATAATCTTTCACTAACGCTTGTATCAATATACGGTGAAATTCTCATCATCAAGCTTTCATTAGCTGGAGCAATGATTGGAATAGGCGCTTTTAATCAAAACGTCATTCATAGAAACGCACTCAAAACAATTGCCTTGTCATATATTCCAAGGAGTTCTACAACAACTCAACATAGCGAAACTAACAAGAATAATACAGGAAGATCAATTCTTGCAAAGTTTGACAAAAGCATAAAAATCGAGGCAATAATAGGGTTAGTTCTAATTGCCTCAATTGCAGTATTGGCAGATTCCGGACTTCCAGCCATTCAATTTCAAGATGAATTAGTACAACAGCAGCAACAAATTCCGCATGTTTTTGCATTTACTTCACTCGAGAGTTTAGTTCAAAACAAATTTACTGAAACAAGTTTTACAAATAATGGAAACATAATACTAACAGCAGATCCATTCTTTGCCGGAAAAAATAATATCACCATATCTTTTGTAGATTCAAAAAATAATCCAATAGACATAAACTCAACAAAAATAACACTTAACCAAGTAGACAAAGGAATTGGTCCAATTGCAGTTAATGATGCCGTGAAGATATCACAAGGAGTATTTTCTGTAAATACTGCCGCACTGGCAATACCTGGTCACTGGGAAGCACAGGTAGAAGGTATAACAACAACATATGGAGCACTCAATGTTGTTACAAATTTTAATGATCTATATGTAAAGCCAAATTTGAATCAGTTACAAGCCAACATAACAGAATTCAAAATACCAGACAGTAAGGCTTTGCCACTATATCCAATTTATGACATCATCCGAAATGTAATTTGGGTTGGAGACTCTGAAATTAATAGTGGAAGAATATGGGAGTTTGATCTAAACTCTAAACAATATACAGAGCATAAAATTAATGGAACAAACATAATTACTGGCACGGCAATGGACTTTCAAAATAACATATGGTATATCGATCCTATAACAAAAATTATAGGTCAATACATGCCAGATGTTGGAAAAGATCAAAAATATCACATTCCAAACAATGGTACTGTATCAGGCATTGTTGTAGATAATTCAAACAATATCTGGTTAACTGTATCAAGTACTAGTGAGGTTTTGAAATTAGATGCAAAAACAAAAACATTCCAATCAATCAAGTTACCAGATAATTCCGTGCCACTTGGCATCTCCATTGACCAGTCAACAGGCCAAGTATGGGTAGCAGAGAGTGGCTCAGGAAAGATTGCAAATATAGATCCTGCCCAAAACTACAAGATCACAGAATACAGTCCGTTCAACAGTACGCTTGCAAGTCCCACTACTGTATTATTTGATTCTGTGACTGACCAGGTCTTTGTTTCAGAACATGACGGCAAGGCAGTATCAGCTTTTGATCCGTTACTCAAGACTTTCAAAAAATATAACACAGATCCACAAGGTTTACCGTTTGGCATGGTCTTTGATCAAAATCACGATCTTTGGTTGACACAACATACTCTAAACAAAATAACAGTCATAGATCCAAGAACTAGCAAGAATGTTGAATTTAACATACCATCCCCATCATCATTTACTCAATGGATAACAGTCGATTCTCAAGGAGACCTAATAATAGCAGAGCAACGTGCAAATGCACTTGGGATAATCACCACTAGTCTAAAGCCAGGATTTGTTGAAAACACTGAAACAAGTGTCACGCTAGGTTTACCATTAGGAGTAGGATATGCAGATGTGTCAGGTCCTTCAATAGCAGCAGGATTAGTAGCTGTTGCCTTTTTCTATTCAAAAAGTGTAATAGATCTTAGGAGTAGCATAAAACAAGTAAAGAAAAGCTACAACTAACGCAAATTTTTAATCAAGTATTTGTCAATTACAATTTTTGTACAAATTTATTTATACAATTTTTCAAAAATTAATCTTAATACTAGTAAAAAAATTTGTTGCTAGCGTATCTTTGGCAGAGCCTTGGTAATAATAATTACAGAAATAAATGAAAGCATTACAAGCAAGATAGGCATTGGAAACTCTGGCACTACTTGAATATTCAATCCAGATATAAAATTAGGATGTATATACATATGCACTATCATCATAACATTGTTTCCAGATTCTTTTGCGCCAATAGCTTGCTGCAAATTACCTAATGCGGTTCCAATCTTATCAAGATAGGAAGATGTGCTTGATGGAGCCATTGAGTTCAAATCTTGAAACATGGATTGAGCTGTGGTTGTGAGTTCTTGAGCACTTTGGTATGCTGCCTCATCAACAATAATACTTGACATTCCAGACATACCACTCATGCTTCCAGACTGCATCCCAGACATACCTTTCATTCCTGACATACTACCAGAACTCACAGATGATGAATTATTCATGCTCATACTACTCATGTTCATATTTGCCATATTAGTGAGATCAACATTTGAGCCAATAGCATCACCATAATCTACTAGTACTTGATTTAAGACATTAATTATTGCAAGAGATTTTACAGTTGCGTTATTTTGTATAGAAGCTGAAATTTCTGTAGATTCAACCTGATCCAAAAGTTGATTCAGTGCATAAGATTTTTGTGATGCAATAGTCGGATCTACATTAGTGCTACCAGATAAAGAATACAAGTCATTAATTGCTGTTGACAGACTATTAGCCAAAGTTGCGTTTTGTTGAGTAAGTGTATTCATATCATTCAACCCCCAATATTCTTGACTTTTTGCAATATGCCAGTGAGACATCTTACTGTCAGAAATATTATTTGCAATAAGCTTTGATTCTACCTTGAATTCTTGTATTTTTGCAATAAGATCTGCATCAGAATTTTTTACAAAGGAATGAGCAAATACTGGATGAACGAATAGCACGCCCACAAGTGCAATTACCATTAATGATGCAACTATTTTCTTTGTCAAACTATACCCACATCTTTAAAATAATATTAAAATGTAATGGTACAATCTTCGAATATTATTAATTTCGGCACAAGATTTCAACAACCATTGGCATCGACTACAAATGATAACTGGACAGGTAATCGAGAAATGTCTATGTAAAATAAGAAAAAATTAGTCAAATGATTAAATACTATAAAAGATATAATCACACCATGAAATGCGGTTGTGGCGGAGACAAATGCATATCTCCAGATTGTAATTGTGAAACAACAGGAAAATGTACTTGTGGACCCTCGTGTCAGTGTAATGCTAAAAAGTAATCTTTAGCACCTCCAATTTTAATTCAATTTATGAAATAATTTATGTGACGGTTTTAATTTTATAAAACATGGTTAAAGAAAAAGTGTCTGTGAAGAAAGAGTCTTTCAAACTATCGAAAAAAATTGTAATTATCGCAGTATTGATTTTAGTTGTAGGCATATCAGCAACATACATGAAATTCAGATTACATGCACTCCCAGATATTGATGGAATAGAGTGTAATCAAATGGAACAGGCAGTCTTTCACATACATGCCCATCTGGATGTGTATGTAGATGGACAACATCGAACGGTGCCTGAATTTATAGGAATTATTCCAAATACATGCTTTTACTGGTTGCATACCCATGATCCTACTGGCATAATTCACATCGAGGCACCACAATACAAGACATTCACTCTCGGACAGTTCCTTGATGTATGGTCTAAATCATTTGAAAACTCTGGGATTCCCACTGGAACACCAAAGTCATATGTAAATGGTAAAGAATTCACAGGAGATTTTAGGGAAATTCAGCTTAACGCCCATGATGAGATCGTACTGGTGTATGGTTTACCGCCAGATTCAATTCCAATCTCCTTTGATTTTCCCCAAAACTTGTAGAAAGATTGTTTTAGCATGTCGGATTAAAAAGTAGATTATCAGATTCAGAGAATCATATAGAGAATATTTTTAAAAAAGAAAAAATTAAAGACGCCTAAAATATCATAAGAAAAAAGAAAAGAAGATAGTTTTGTGATTATCCCATACCATTCAGATATCCCTCTAGAACAGAAAATGTTGAAGTATTTCTGTCTGTAAAGGTTACCGAATTTTTACCGTCGTTCATCATCACAAAATCTGATGCTCCATCGGGGTTGTTGGTTGTATTACCAATGTCAAAGTGGTATGCACATATTCCACGTCCAGGATCTGAGATATGCTGGAGGTATTGAATATTAGCCGGCTCTAGAGTATTAACACCGCCATCAAGTATTCCCTCATAGACTCTAACTCTTGGTTGTCCAAGATCATCACATGGTAAGATTGTTGCCATGTGTCCCTTCGTAGTCATGAATGGAGTGGTGTCAGCCAAGTCAAGATATTCACCTGGATGTAGTGTCAATCCGCCTAGTTTGAACCACTCTTCAGTTGGAAGATTTGGTGGGCCTGTAGCGTCAACTTTCCACGAAGTGCTAAACATTTCACAGTGACCTGCTGTCGCGATTCCATTTGTAATGGTACAGGCATTTTGAATCGAATAGCTTGTAGTGTCAACAATGCATTGTCCATTAGCTGTTGATGGATCACCTGTGAATCCTGTTGGTATAGTGTAAGTTTTCACCATACTCGTACCAAAGACTGAAGGAGTCACCTGAGTACAGATAGGCAAGGTCGGGTGTGTGACTTGACTTGCTGCTTGAGCTTGCATCGTGTTTTGCATGTCTTGCATAGAACCCATTCCTGACATGTCCATTGCAGACACATTAGGAATAATGACAATTGCAGCTAAGGCCAATAGGCCAAATAGTGCCCCTAAGGAGATTGTCTTGTTTTTCGTCATTACGTACAAAGTATAAAATTTTCAATTTAATAGATCTGGTACATTCGATGAATGTACTACATATGTTATAGTTTTTTTCCTTACCAACATAGAATACTGGAAACATAGAGTAAATGACATTCAACTCATCATCACATATGTAGAAGTTGCTTAATATTATTACAGCATAATCCACCCAACAGATATCAAAAATAAAATGAACTCAAAATCTGTTTTATCAACACATTAGACTTTTTACCATAATTTTATGCAAAAATTTTCAGCTCGATCTTTACTGCATGGGCGCACTATCCATACAGCAAAGACCTGAGCAGGATGAAGTCAAATCATTACGCAGTAATAAGATCACACCATTTTACAAGATAAAGAAATTGGTACATTAGTCGAATATACCATTTAGGAACATACTTTGTTCATCCACGAATGAGTCGTTCTATAGTTGTACCAGTTCGTTTAAATTTCTAAAAAGAGTAAATTCATTGTGCTAAAAGAGAGCCATCTATTGGAAAATAGGCCAAAGCTTTTCGCCATAGTCATTTTCACCGTAATCGCAGTTTTTGCAGTACCGGTAATATTGCCTCACGTATTTCATGAATTTCAAGTCTTCCACATACTATTACACCTAAGCGGAGTTGCAATCGCCAGTTTTCTCACCATAGTTTCCACATTAGCATATACAAGAATTAGAACAAAAAGACTAATGTTTACAATGATAGCATTTGGTTTATTTGCAGTTGCAGAGGTATTTTCAGTCATAGATGCAGCATGGCAATATACTTATTATTTCGGATCTGTCTCAGCAGATGAGGTAGGACATATTCTTGAATTATGTACATTGGGGATGTTTGCATTAAGTGTCTTTAGGAGAGATTAGAATGAATAGAGAGACAGAGATCATAAACGTTGTAGAGAAAAATCCAGGGATAAAGTTTCGAGAAATCATGAGAGAGACTGGACTTAAAAACGGAGTTCTAAGTTATCATGTAAGAAAATTAGAGGAAAATGGAAGTGTAAAGATAGATAGAAAGTCTGGAGAGACGCGATTCTATCCCCTTTGCGTTACAGATGAGGAATCAAATCTTATAACAAGTCTTAGACGAGACACTCAACGATATATTTTATTGTCTTTGCTTGATGGCAAATCACTTTCATTTAATGAAATAGTACACAAAGTCAGAAAATCGCCTTCAACTGTTTCCACATTTCTGGGCAAACTCGTTGAGGATAACATAGTAGGAGTTAAGATCATAGAACTAAAGAAAGTCTACTTTTTAAAAAATGCAGACATGGTTCATGAGATAATTGAAAAATACAATCCAATTCTTCTTGAAAGAACGGCATATAATTTTGCAGACACATTTGCAAACCTTTAGGAATCATAATTCATACAATTTCACAAGTACACTCATGAATCATCCAATTATTGTACCATAATACTAAATACGAGCAAATGAGAACCTACTCACTATTTATTTAGAGTCAAAGAGTAAAACTCGATCAGATTTGATAAAAATTGCAATCCTGTGTACTATAACATGTATTTTATTTCCTAGCGTCATGTTCTTGTTAGCCTATGGAGACGGACTTGCAAGTGAAACATTACCACCATCAATGATTGGCAACAAAAATGTCACATTATCAATCAACACATCACCATTTTTGATCGACAACTATCATGCCGGAACACAGATAAATTTCGTATTGATGGATGTCACTGATCAGCAACCAATTCCAGAAGCAACAATTGCAGTTTCAGTCTTCAAGGATGACAAAGCTGTATTGGGTCATGTGTTTATGAGCGATAGTGGAAATTTCCTACTTGATTTAATTCCAGACCCAACAACAAACAATACTTCAATTGATGAGCAAGGCGGACCATTTCCAGGTCTGCTAGGTCACGGCGGAGAATACAACATCAAAGGACCCGCATTTTCCACCACGGGATTGTACAAATTCAAAATCGAAGTTCTCACCATGGGATCATATGATTATCAAGTCAGCAAATCATTTGATGCTGGAGTATCACTTCCAGAAACCACCAATTATCAAATCTATGATAAAGACTATGGAAATCAGACAGTTACAGTAATTGCCTATTATGATCAAATTAATGATTTTCAATACAATTCAAACGATAAGACTATGAGTTTTGTGATGCCGTTTGACTGGAGTCAGGATAATGTAAAACAGGTATCAGTTGTGCATCAGGAATTAAAGATACCAAAATCATTTAGTGATTTCATAGTTACAAAATATGATGCATCCATTAATGGAGTAAAAATACCTGATAAAGAAATCAGTATAGATGATTATTCATCAGATGAACGAATTGTACACCTCATTTTATACAAAACAGATGTAGCAAATGTTGCAAAAGAGCAGAACGGTACAAAACAAGAGATGGACTTTTTACTGTCCCCTAGTAACACGACCAGTTTTCCAATTGTACAATATACAAGAAATGCACAATACAAAATGAGTCTCAGCTGGGATCCGCCAAAAATTCTTCCAGGTTCAACAACTAGATTTAGTTTTCAAGTTCTAGATCCTTATTTGGTAAACAAGACAGTTAATTCCATAGACTATGACTTTTCCATAATTGCTGGAAAAAATGGCGTAATATTTCACAACAGCGGTACGACTGACAACAATGGTAATATGAATAATATCGACGTTCCATTCCCATCTAATTATACTGGTCCAATTACAATTGCTTTTGAGAATCTGAATGGAAACAGTTTTGCCGATTCAGAATTCTCAGGAATTGTTTCACGCCCCATAATAGTTCCAGAATTCCCAGCAGGAGCACTACTAATAATTGCAATCATATTTTCAATGATCATAGCATTTCCAAGACTAGTGAAGAAATGAAGCGCGGAATTTTAATCATAATTGGAGGAGCATGTATGCTCATAGGAGGCCATTTTCTTTCACAGATGGTACTGGATGTAATTCCAACAATCAATCCAGCAAACTCAAGCGTAATAGCAGATACAAATTATCACATGGTGACTCTAAGTAACCAATTAACTACAGTCAGCCAATTTGGAATCATAGTTTTGTTTATTGGTGCAATTACATTTTTTATAGATAGAAAAAAATCCAGTAACTCAGATCCGAGTATTACTAAAATTTAACATACCAAGTTTCCATAGTTCTTACGTCATATTGATTTGTTCTAGTTAGCACACATCAATGTTGTAGTACATTGAACTTTTCCCAATTGCCTGATTTTTTTTGCTATTGTTTCACTAATCTCATCGATATTAGGGCACTCTATTTTCACTACAATGTCATAGTTACCAAATACACCTGAAACTTCCTTTACAGAATCTATTGATTTTACTCCTTCAACAATTGCTCCCTCTGCTCCCATTTCACAATTTATCATGACATAGGCAGTTTCCAACTACAATATATCACCTTCATAATATATGAAATTTTTGGTATTAGTCCATTCTAAAACATCATAATTTGCGATTTTATAAATATATTACAAATTAATTATTTAAAACAACATATTTTTTGAAATACTTTTAGGTCAACATCAGATAATTAGAAATCTCAATTTTACCTCAAGATTAGTCATATTAAAAAATAAATAATGTAAAACTACTGGTCTTCAATTAAGAATATTACACTTACAGTAGTTGTTACTTGCTGATTTGATGAAAATATTGGTGTGGACCTATCAACCATGGCAGACATTGCACCTGGATATATTGGAGGAGGAGGCGCGTTAAATTCAGACAAACTTACCGTTTTTACGCCAATTATTTTCTGACCTAAAGGATCAATTGCTTTCTCTGCTCGAGATTTCGCATTCAAGACAGCTTTGTCTAGCAAATCATCTTGCATGCTCTGTTCTTTTTCAGGAGAGAGTGAAAAGGATATGTTGTCTACCCGGTTAGCACCTGCACTGACCGCAGTATCAGTAATATTTCCAGCCATTGATAATTTGGTGGTTTTTACATACAAAGTATTTGAAGTTTGATAACCTATCAGTTCTGACTTGTGTATGCCAGTAGTCTGATCTGGTATAGAGTCATTGTATACTGGATAAATGGAGAAGTCAGCTGTGCTAATCTCGTCTTTACTTATTCCAATATTTTCAAGAGCATTCACTATAGCATTCATCATTTGAGAGTTTGAGCTGATTGAATCTTGGGCAGTCTTTGCTTGAGTATCAACGCCAAACTGTACAGTGACCAGATCTGGCAATACGGATGCAGTTGCTGAACCTGTAGAAGATACCGTTCTCTCCTGCGATGCAGCTATTGCAGGTACTTGCTGTCCATCAGCCTCTTTTTGAGACATCTCAAAACTAACAAACATTGCAGTTGAAACAATTAGAATCGCAGCAAGTGTTACAAGCATAGTTTTTTTCCGAGTTGTCATTAACTTGTATTATATCAATAGAGTTTATAGACTTTGATTAAATTTCATTTTAACTTGATTTTTTTTGGAAAATTATAATATAACAACCAATATCGTGTATTTTCCATTAAAATTTAATAAAAACACTATTTTTGATTTTTTTCATTTTCTTAAATTTTACAAACTCGTTAATTGATACTCATAGACAATGTAAAAATAGCAATGAATGTTATTTTCATGTATCAACATGTTGCCTTTTGTACTAGACCTTTGGGGATGCATGCCAGAACTTTCCAAGAACTGCGTAGACATGACAAATGCCTCTTCCACATACCTAGGAATTGTAGGAGGAGCAATAGTTGGAGGAGTTGTCAGTTGGTGGATCTACAACAGACAAAAATATACTTCTGAGAAACAAGATCACATTCTAGGCAGGGTAAAAGATCTAGAAGAAAATCATACTAATATTTTAAAAAAACTAGAAGACTTTGATGATAAACATGAGCATTCGTTTGATGCAGTGCAAGACCTCAATAGGAAAATGGACACTCTTTTGAAAAAATTAGAAGACTCGTCAAAATAATATTATTATTTGTCTGAAAGAGTCCATTTTTGTTCCGTATTCATTTGTAATATTTGATCAGGTGGGATATCTTTATGATCAATACCAATGTGATTTGTATACTCTAGCAGGCTAGTAAATTTTTTCTTGCATACAGGACAGTTCTTTTCAAATCCAGCCATCATTATCTAGGATGTCAATTTTGTATTTTAATATATTCTAGATTATCATAGTCTAGATCTTGTAACACATACTAGGAGCGAGGCGGCATATGGAATATTTTTTGAGGTAAAATTTTTAGAAGAATCCTCTTTTCACCAGGCATTGCAAATGGATACTTGTCAACTCCCAAGTATTTTTTTGCCATCTTGTCTATGTGTTTGTCAGCATCATGAGTTGTCTGCTCTATTACTTTGCCCCGTATTGTAACCATATTGTAAGGATTTTTTTGATCAACTATAGAAATTGCAACCCTTGGATCTCTTGAGACGTTTCTTTGTTTCACTCTCCCCTCAGCAGTATTTACAATGATTACGCCATCAACCAAATCAATCCAAGTAGGGGTTATCTGGGGAGAATTATCCTTCATCAAAGTAGCAACAAATGCCAAATTTTTGTCTTCAAGTAATTTTGCTACTTCTGGAGATATCATACCAGTTTCAGTCATGGCAGTTCTGCCTTGCTTCCAAATTTGCCATCCATCACTATTTCTGACAAAGGCTTTCTAGTGTTTGGTATTTCACGTGCCTGAAGTTCTGGGGATAGTTTTTCCTTGGGTCCCCTTTTTCCAATTGCTATCATTGCAACTACTTCGTAATCATCAGGCACCGCCAAATCCTTTCTTGCTTTTTCATAATCAAATCCTGCCATTGCATGAGTAATCAGCCCTTGGGAGACTGCCTGGATTGCAAGGTTCTCCCATGCAGCACCGGTATCAAATTGGTGTGTTATCGATGGCTTTCCATTATTCTCAAAGTTTTTTCTAGAAACTATAACAACTAGAGCAGAAGCATCAGAACACCACTGTTTATTAAAATCAATAAGAAGATTGAAAAGATCATTCCAGTTTTTTGAGTTTCTTTTTGCATAGATAAATCTCCATGGCTGACTGTTTGAAGATGATGGAGCCCATCGTGCAGCTTCAAAAAGAGAAAACAGTTCTTTATCACTTATTTCGTCATTTACAAATGATCTTGGAGACCACCGGTTTACTATCACAGGATTAATTTCATATGTGGTACTTCGTGTTTTCCCAACCTCTTGGTCTATCATAAATATTGCAGGCAGTCTTTGATACTTAAGGTTAACAGTACTTTTCTAACAATCTACTAAACCAGAGTTCTTGATGTAATAGATTTTTTTACGGTAACATTAGATTAGCTATTGAAAAAAATGTGCATCATTGCATTATTTTTTCATGTTATCAATATAAGAAAATACAGGTGCAAGATATCTACTTGAAGCAATTACAGTGCATGCAATACCTGTCCCAAGAAGTATGCCACCTACCACATCTAGCGGATAATGAGCCCCAACATAGATTCTAGAATATGATACTAATAATGCCTCAATTCCGAGAATTATTGAAAATATAATTTGTTTTCCTTTATTAAATCTCAAGAAAAGAATTGCGGCTCCCGCTGAAACAATTGTGGCATGACCTGAAGGAAAAGATGGGTCGGATTCATTGCGTACCAATAGATTCTCGCTAGAGGGTCTGGTCCTATCTATCTCATTTTTAAGCACAGTGCCTAGTGGAATTAGAATTAAAAAGGCAATTGTAAGCAACACTGCTGTTTTTCGACCGTCTTTTTTACCCAGTACAGCAAGTAATAGAATTACAGATATCCAGACTACTTCTCTGCCATATTTTGTAAAGTCAACCATTATTTTATTGAAAGTTTTTCCATGAGGATTGTTAATTGTTAGAAATGAAGATGCATCCCATTTGGCAACTTCATTGTTACTAGAAATCAGAAAAGCTAGAATTGCAAAACTTGCAAGTAGTATTGCAGACACTATAACATATTTCATACAATATAATGAAAATGATGGGCGGTATAAAATAGATTACATATTCATTTGCCAAGGCAAAGATCGTGCACTTGTTCATCACTTTCTCTGCGGCAAGACTTGCAGTAGAACTTGTATGGCTTGTTACATACAAGACAAGTCTTTAGGGTTTGAAGTTCATATCCACAATGACGGCATGTATCTATTCTCATTTTTGGTTAAACATGTGAATTAAAATATTTAACAATTCTACAGTATTTCATATGGTTAACTTGCAGTAGGATAAGCTAATGCATAGTCAGGCATTCACGCCAAGTCGACAATTAAATCACTTGAGCATTTTAGTTTAACAATAATAAGACGAGTTAAAAGCCAGATACAATAAACTATTTTTTAATTAAAATTCATTCTACTCTGTGATGTATGGTAAGTTGATCATAGTATCTGACAGATTTTACATTTACAAATTCCATCATTCCATATCTTGAAAGTTCTCGTCCAAAGCCACTCTGTTTTACTCCACCAAATGGAATTCTAGGATCAGATATGACTACATTATTTACAGTGACAATTCCTGATTCTATTTGTCTAGATAATTTTTCTGCTTTTTCCAGATTTTGTGTCCAGATACTAGCTCCAAGCCCATATTGTGAGGAGTTGGATAGCTTGATTGCTTCATTTTCATCTTCGACCACAGTTACTGGTGCCACGGGACCAAATGCCTCCTCATGGGCTACTAGCATGTCAGGAGTAATCCTGTCAAGCACGGTTGGTGCATAAAAATAACCTTTACTTTTGAGCCTCTTTCCTCCTGTGAGAATTTGAGCACCCTTGTCTACTGCATCTTTTACAATTTCTTCTATTCTTTGCAAACCTTCAGCATTTACAAGTGGTCCCATGTCAGTTGTATCAGACATTGGATCGCCCACTATGAGTTTTTCTGTTTTTTGGACAAATTTTTCTATAAACTCCTTTGCATGATTTTTTACTACAAAAAATCTCTTTGATGCAATACAGCTTTGTCCACAATTGATGAATCTACCTTTAACTGCTCCAGTAGAAGCTTTTTCCACATCGGCATCTGAGCATACTACAAATGGATCACTTCCACCCAATTCCAAAACACATTTTTTGATTTGTGAAGAAGCTCTTTGTGCAACTTTTGCCCCTACAATATTACTGCCAGTAAAAGTCACTGCGTTAATATCAGAATCAATTAATTTTTCTGCCATTTTAGAATCACTTACCAACGTTTGGAAAATTCCTTCTGGAAATCCAGCACTTCTAAACATGTTTTCCATTTCAATACCACATTGCATAGTGACACTTGCAGGTTTTAGAACAATTGTGTTTCCAGCCATAAGTGATGGAGCTGCAAATCTTAATGCCTGCCAGTATGGAAAGTTCCACGGCATTATAC
>NZ_FUYK01000017.1 GCF_900167955.1 Candidatus Nitrosotalea bavarica
GGGATGTTGATTTCATTATTGTTAGTTTATCAGATAATGGGATAGCATCAGAGTATGATCTTGATAATTTTTGTACTATAGTCAATTGATCGGATAACGGCATTGAATCTGTTTCAGTTGCAATCTTGAATCTTTGACGGGAACTTGTGTCAGATATCGATGAAGCTTCGTTTAGTGTGAGATGATGTACACCAGCTGTACTTAGTACATCTGATAATGGGACTGCATATGAAACAAGAGCTGATCTTTTTCCACCTATTGTTAGCGCATCTGATAACGGCATAGAATCAGACTGGCTTGATGACCTTCTTCTGACAATAACTACTGGCTGGTCAACAATTGCCATAGATTCCCTTTGGAATGCAACCTGTGTTACGGTATCTGTATACAGGTGTATAGTGGTAGGACCAGTAGTCCTAGATTGCCACATTACATGTAAAGATGTATCAGATGATGCTTCAATAGAGACACTCCTAAAGTCACCTGCTGCAATGTCGTTTATCTGCTGATCCTTAGTCCAGGTGTTGCCTCCATCTAAAGATACTGCATAATAGATATTATCAGTGCCTACATTCTTTGCCTCAGAATATGCCACATACAACCCAGTCGAGTTGGCAATTCCAATTGACGAATCAAGTATAACTGATGAAGAGTTGGTAGCAGGTATCTTTGTAAGCTGAGTCCAAGTTGGACTAGACGATGGAACATACTTCCATACTCCAATTGCTGTATTGACACCTGCCACATTGGTGTTATTGACATAGCTAATGTAGACGGTATTGTACAATGGATCTACTGCTCCAGACAGTGTATGTCTATAAGTGGAACTTGTCTTCCATCCGTGTACAGTTCCTCCAGTGATAACTTGAAAGTCAGAGAATTGAGTTGTGTTTGATGCTCTTTGGTAGATGTTATAGGCTATTGCTCCCTTGAATGTGGCTGTTGTAACATTTTGCATCAACATCATGATATTGGTATTATTCAAAGGAAGCAGTAGTGTATCACATTCACAGAGTGTACCAACTTTATTTCCACTAGCAAATGGTTGAGGAGCTTCAGTCCAGTTAGCTGCAACAGTACAGCTTGATGGGCAATATTCCATAAATGAATGACCGTTAGTTAGTCCAGTAGTGTCATCTGCCATTGCATAGAGTGTTCCATCAGAACCTTCTGTTACTCCGACATCATTGTTAGCGGTTTGAGTTCCTAGTGAGTAAATGTCTGTTTGAATTGAAGTTGTGGCAGAATCATTATTTGTACTGTATCGTACATAGTTAAATCGGTCGTTACCACTGTCTGTGAAAATCACATGGATGTTATTTCCAACCTTGTTGCCTGGTGTCCATCTGTCATACCATATACCAAGAGCAACAACGGTAAGACCTGAGCTGAGCGCTGTTGGTGCACCCCAAGTATTACCACCATCTGTTGATTTTGCCATTACTGCGTTGTTAGCGGATGTAATGTAGGCAGAATAGCATACTGTAGATGAAATACAGACATTCTGCTTGGTTGATTTTGTCATGGTCAAGTAGTTGGTGTTGGCAGCAGTTGTAGTATCTACTTGGGTGGTTAGAGGATCAACTGCTACAAACCAGTTTCTTGCCTCTGTATATGTCGAGTTGCTTTGGCCAATCTGAGCTTTACCTAGAGCATACAGTTTTGGATAAATCTTTGGTACGGAATAATTGTATGATACGTTTGTGCTGTTTCCAGGACCCAAGTTTTTCAGCCAAGTAATCACTTTGGTGTCCCCAGTCTGGTTTACTTGCCCATCTGTAGTTACAGTAAAGTTTGCAGGCACATACTCTCTGATAACAACAGGTGCATTGCCAACAAAGGATTGTACGTCAAGTGTTACCTTGAAGTTATTTGCATAGTCAACTGGGTCTATCTTGGAATCTGCCTGTCGTATTATTTGATATTGAGTATAATTTTGGGCTAAAAATGAGGTTGTAAAGAACGCATATCCTGTCTGAGTCTGTGCAGAGACGTTTACTGAATAATTACCTTGTGTGGTGGTTGTGTAATTTGCGTTATACAGACCACACTCGTTGCTTGGTGTAATTCCAAGTCCAGTTGCAAGTGTAGTCTTTTTGGATTGCGGATCGGTAATTGTCATCAAGATATTAGAATTGCAAACAGAATTTCCAGTGCTGTTTAGTACAACAAGGATCAGTTTTGCAACATCTCCTGGCTTGTAGGTACTCATGTCTGTGTTAACAGAGACAAGACCCCACTGGTATTGGGAATTTGTTACAAACTTTTGGCCGTTTCTTACCATGGTTATCTTTACATTGTAAATACCAGCCCTTACATCTCGCATTGATGGAACCTTAATGTCGTATTTTCCTTGTCTTATCTCTGAAATAGTTGGTGAGAATGTCTTCTTCTTTCCATCTGGACCTGTTATTTCGATAGAAATTGATTTCTCAGAATCAGACCAGCCTTCTGTTTGTGGCTGCTTGTGAGATGGCTTTATTGCAGGTGTAATTGTCAAAAGTTGGGCATCAGATAGATACTGGTAAATAAATTCCGGATTTTGTGTAATAAGATAGGTCTGTTGTGTGCTGTTAACTGTAGGTACTGCAGCAAGTGATGTAGTGTTTAGATTAGAAGTATCAAGCCAAGTATCAATGGTATCAACAATGTCAATTCCATCAGATACTAGAGAGGTATAGGGAGCTGGAGGGGCAAAAGCAGGCAGTTCCTGAGTATATAATTGACCAACTTGCTGCTGGTTTAGGTATGGCTCGTAGAATGAGACCTTTTGGATTAGACCTGAGAAGCTGTTCAAGGGGAAACCATAGCCTCGTGCCGAGTCTACAAATGCTCCAATTACTAGGTCCTTGTTGGAAGAT
The DNA here is from genome assembly GCF_900167955.1 of Candidatus Nitrosotalea bavarica. Lineage (GTDB taxonomy): Archaea > Thermoproteota > Nitrososphaeria > Nitrososphaerales > Nitrosopumilaceae > Nitrosotalea > Nitrosotalea bavarica. Next base: position 2,862 of record NZ_FUYK01000017.1, read on the forward strand.
AGCTGGTCAGGAGTCTTGGGAACAAGATCACCGTCATCGGCCAAGACTAGATTACTTTTGATCTGGGTTGTCGATTGCAGGGTACCGTTAACATAGATGCTAATTGTGGACCCATCATAGGTACTAACAAGGTGGCTCCAGGTCTGGTTTAATTGGACTGTAGAGTTTACTGTTGTCCATTTAATACCGTCATATACGCTAAATGTGGCAACTCCTCTTGGGTTTATGTTGTTGTTAATAGTAAGGGAAAACTCGTTTTCCTTGCTTACGACCGTAAAAACAGGGGATCCTTGGCTGTAATCTGGCTTGACCCAGGCAGATATTGTAAAGTTTTTGAGTATTTTTGTCTGGGTCAAGTTACTAGTAAGATAGCCGTTTCCTTGGAGTTGTAGCGAGTTTCCATTGGTACTATTTACTATGGCTACATTGCCTACATGGTTTGTACTGTTAATAGAGTTGAATTTCCAGGATTGGGTAGCATTAGGTACGGTGACTCCTGGTTTGATAGCCACTACAGAGTCAGAAATGGTTACTTGGTTTAAGAAGACAGGCACAATCTTGGTACCATTTGAGTTGGTAGTCACCAATGAAACAGAATCGCTCAATGGTACGTGATTTGAGATTGAGACGTTATTTACATAGCCAGATAATGTACGAAGCATTGCCAAGACCGAATCAGACATGGGTACTTGGTTTGTGAAGGAGGAAGTAGCATTTTTAGGACTATTTGTTATAGTTGGTAGACTGGAAATAGAGGTTGTAGTAGAATTTGCTCTAGTGACTGTTATAGTTAGTACATCAGCCATACCAACACCATTGACTGCAGGTGCTGGATTTGCATTTAATCCACTAGGAGGTTGTGGGGTGACAGGACTGGTGAGTTGCGGGGTGGTAGGGCTGCTTGTCTTAGTATTTTGGGATACACGAGTGGATGTACTTGGCGGATTGATGTTTAATCCATTTAGGGATGTGAGATTGCCTGTCTGAGATGTAGTATTTTGCGATATCAATGAATTATGAGGATTGGACGAATTAGCCAAGTTTGTAAGAGATAATGAATTTTGTGAGGTGGTAGAGTACACTGCACCAGAGGAATTACTTTCAACCTCACCATATGCATAACCCCAATAACTTTGAGATATTGAAAACGGGGTAAAGATTGACGATAAAGCAAGAATCAAAATAAAACAAAATGAAAAAATTCTATTTCTGTTATACTTTATTTTTACGTCCTCGTAAGAGTATAACAAATAACTCGAAAGGAGTACCAACAAAAGAAGAATTGTAGGATTTGTACTGGTAGACAAATCATGTACAACATCAGCAAAGTCAGTGTTTGCAATGATACCTAATTGATAGAATTGTGGAATGTTATTTTCAAGTAAGAAATTATCAACAAATGCAATATCATGTACAATTTCAATTTTTTCTTCGATACAACAATAACTAATTTTTTCATAGTAAAGATTTGTCAAAAGACTATTTGTGATCTTAACAATTGGAAATTGATCAAGTACAAGATTTGCGTTATAGTTATCAACTAGAATATTTTTTCCATGGAGTCTTATTCTTTCAGGATAAGAAAGTTGTTCAAGTGTAGTAATTTTATCCATGTTATTATTTTTAAAAATTGCAATGGAATTGTGATCTAGTCCAGCTGTAGTTATTGAAATATATTCAGAAAGGGAAATTCTTTTTATGGATCCAATTATTACAGCTTTAGAATTTTCAGAAGATGGTTTTTGATCATTTGCAGAAATTCCAATTTTTTCATTTAGATTTATTGAAAAATATTTTTTTGTATAAGTTGGCAAAGAATTTTGTATTGATAAAGTTTGTAAGTTTTGTTTTGCATCAGCTTGTTTTACATCAGCATCAATTATAATTGAATCAGCATATGCATAGCTGAAAACAGATATCAACAATAAACATGAAATTAAAATACCAAGTTTCATTTTTCAAAACTCCTAAAATTAAATTTTTTCAGATCAGAAATTTTAAAATAAATTATAGAATCATCTAGGATCAATTCTAGAGAATCTGGGAAATATTGTATAATTTCCAACATTGTAAAATTGTTCAACATTGGATTAAAGAGGAGAGGAATTATCCAACAGATAGATTAACCATTCTGGCAACAAGGCCATTTTAGGTGTCCTTTTTGGACTAGGAGATAAAATCGATTTTTTTAATTTTGTTTAAAAAATTTTCAATAAAAATGTAAATCAATAATTATAAAAAAATATTTTTTTCAAAAGTTAATTTTTATATTTTTATAATTTAAAAAAATAAAATTCAGTTTCAACAAATTATACAATATCATTTGTTAGCAACTAATCATCTACTTCTACAAAAATAAATGATAGAATTTTTTAATTGATTTAAATTATAAAAAATAAAATATTTGCCGATGATAAGAAATTTTCTTTTCTGTTTTCATATATTCAAGTGCATCTTTGATAATTAATTTATGATATGGAATTGTATTGTTGGGAATTTTTTTAAAGAATTTTATTGATTCAGCATCATAATCATTATTAATTTTATTTTTTATAGTTGCAATAAAACAATGTGTTATATCATGACGAGTTTTAATAGGATTTTCGTAAACTCCTAAAAATTTTTCAAGTTTTATATCTAAATTCAATTCTGCTTTAACAACACGCTTTGCTGCATCTTTTATTTTTTCATTTTTCCGTATAAGTCCGCCAGGAAAATGCCATTTTCCCTTGTAAGGAATTATTTTTCGCTTTATTAAAAGAACAGAGTCTTGTTTGAATATTATTACATCTACAGTTGAAAACGGAAAATATTTTCCAAATTGATCATAGATCTTTTTTGGTGCATATTGAAAATTTTTCACAAGTATCATATTTTTTATCTTTATCTTAAAGATTATCTAAAAACATGAACCATTTTAATTATAACATTATTTGATTAATTAGATACTTTACCAATTTATGATTCATAATAATCAACTTTATTTTTTAGACATATCTTGTTTTTTATTTGTAAATGTTGTGTTTTATCTTGTTTATTATCGCAAAATAATTTACTTCTAAATATTGTACATGCTAGATAATGATAAAAATTGAAAGTCTTGAAATAGTAATTATTCAATTATTATTTTATGAATTTAAAATTTGAAAAAGAAATAGATGATGTAAGGGGTAAGATCATCTTCTATTCATATAATAGCATGAAAATCAATCTTATAGAGACTAGGAAGGGATTTGCCCGTGGAGGTCATTATCACAAATATGATCAAGATCATGCACTAATTTCTGGTCAAGTTGAAGTCAGATTCAATGATATTTCTACTAACCAAGAAACAATTCAAACATTCAAAGCACCTGCAATTATACACATTCCAAAAGATATTGCTCATCTATTCATTGCATTAGAGGATTCCATATTCATTGAAACATCAGAATCTGAGTATATCATAACAAACTTTCCAAAATATAGGCAGATTGTTGAAGAGAAAATGAAAATATAATTACATTAAAGTGGTAAATAGATTATTACAACGCTAAATTTATTCATGAATAAAATTCATTACTTTTAATTTGTTTAACTAAATAATCATTGTCATAAAACTTTGTTCCATTACAAATTTAACAAAATATGACAAAACCTAGAGCTAGAACTTAAGGGATATTTGCATTCATGTGGTTGACTTGTAGATTATGAGATAAGTATTCATATGATTTTCAGGCTGATTTGTCAATTTCCAACATGAAAAGAAGACCTTAACGTATCAACCTCATTTTAGGAATATAGAGTAAAAGATGATTTGTCAACCATTATTCCATATGAGATAGTCATTTCAGATAAAGACTGTATCTTTAACTGAAAAATGGGCTGACTATGGCAACATTTGAAATTTGGTTTTGCTTAATACATAAAGAAAGCCAATTTCATATCTAAATCTTGTAAAAAAAGTTAGTTATTTTTTAAACGTCTTAGTGTCCGTTATTGAAATTGTTGCCTTGGTGGTTATCCCAGTGATTATTGTTCCAGTGGCTAGGATTCCAGTAGTCATTATTTGAGGGGTAACTATTTGAGTTGGAATAATCTCTTGGGTCAGAATCACATTTGTTATTGTTGTTTCCATCTGCTTGGTTGCTTACGTGAAGATTACCATGAGTTAATTTTCCATTATTTGTATAGACTATGTGACCAGTGCTATCGAATATAGTAATTTGGAAAAAGTCATTTTTACCAGGATTTCCATTATCAATCACATAGGCATTGAATGTATATCCAGATTTTCCATTTAGTGTAGCAGTACCTGTAAAGTTAGCCTTGGTACCAGTACTATCGACAAATAATGATGTTATAGTTACAGAATCAAGATCAATTTTTGCAGATTTGTCATTATAGTCAAGATGTCCTTTGAAAGTTAGTCCATCAGAGGACATTACATTCATGTTAAAGGATATACCATTTCCAATTGAACCTGCACCATTAACCTTACCTGGAGTATTCTGTGGTAAAATAACTACAGTCTGAGTGGCAGTTGCCTTGTTACCAGAGTGATCTGTTGCAGTCCATGTTACAATTGTTGTTCCTATTGGATACCCAGCAGATGGTGCATTGTTTGTAACTGTTGGATTTGGATCAACTGTATCAGAAACAGTTGGAGTTCCAAGTGTTACTTGGGTTAGAGTACCTGTTGCTTTAGTAGTAATATTTGGTGGTGCAGTAATTGTAGGTGGTGTAGTGTCTCGCACTGTAACTAAAAATGAAAGCGTACTGGTATTTGGTGGATTTTGCTTATCACTTGCAGTACATGTAACTGGTGTTTGTCCCAATCCAAAGATTGTGCCAGAAGATGGAGTACATGTAGCAGAGGCATGACCTGTTACAAGATCAGTTGCAGTAACGTTGAAAGTTGCAGGTGCTCCATTTTGATTAACTGCTTCTACTATTACTGGATTAGGTGTCAGAGTCATTACAGGTCCAACAGTATCATGAACTATTACTGAAAATGTTTGTGTTGAAGTATTATGATGACTATCAGTTGCAGTACATATTACAGGTGTTGTTCCAATTGTAAATTGAGTACCGTTAAGTGGTGTACAGATTGGTATAACTTTTCCATCTACAAGATCAGATGCAGATGCCTGGTAAAATACAATGGCTCCCAACGGTCCTGTTGCTTGGAAATATTGTGGATTGGCAGCAGTAATTGTAGGTGGTGTAGTGTCTTGTACTGTAACTACCTGTTGACCATAAGCAGTATTAGGTGGAGTTGCATGGTCTACTAGATGCCATGTTATAGTAGTTGTTCGTACTGGATAACCAGATGCTGATGCATTGTTTGTTATTGTAGGATTTGCATCAAATGGATCAGTCCAAGTTGGAGTTCCTAGTGAAACTGGAGTTAGTGGACCAGTTGCTTGTGATGTAATATCAGATGGAGGTGTGATTGTAACTAGTGATGGATTTGTTGTTATAATTATAGTCTGAACAGCAGTTGCAGAATTACCGGATGCATCTGTTGCAGTCCATGTTACTTTAGATGTTCCTATTGGGAAACCAGCTGCTGGTGCATTATTTGTCAATTTTGGATTTGGATCAACTGTATCAACAGCAGTTGCAGTTCCTGCCAAGTTAACTTGGGTTAGAGTACCTGTTGCTGCCATGGTGATAACTGATTGAGAAAATACAATTTTAGGTGGTGTAGTATCATGTACTGTAACTGAGAATGTAACCTGTGCAGCATTTCCCGCAGCATCGGTTGCATGACAAGTTACGGATGTTGTTGACCCAAGTGCTTCTTGAGTGCCATTAACTGGTGTACAATAATTTAGTGCATTGCTTCCTGTAAGGGGAATATTTCCACTTACCAAATCAAATGCAGTTGCATGATAAAATATATTGGCTCCTGCTGAACTTGTTGCTTCTTGAAATTGTGGATTGGCAGCAGTAATTGTAGGTGGTGTAGTGTCTTGTACTATAACTGGAAATGATTGTGTTGCAGTGTTTCCAGCAGAGTCAGTTACATGACATGTTACTGTTGTTGAACCTAGGACAAATTGAGAACCGCTGGCTGGTGTACAGACGAGTTTTGATGTAACATCTCCGTCTACAGGATCATTTGCAGTTACATGATAAGTTACCATGGCTCCGTTTGGTCCTGTTGCTTCTGCAACTACACTAGTAGGAGTAGAAATTGATGGAGGAATGGTATCGGTGATAATTATATAGAAATGAGATATGCTAGTATTTGCTGGATTAGACGGATCTGTTGCAGTACATGTAACTTGAGTAGTACCTAAAGGAAATATTGTATTATTTGGAGTACAAACTAGATTTGAGCCCTGCTGGATTGTAGTTGTTCCTACTGTTGCATAAACTCCAGTGTATTGCACATGAGTACCAGAATTAGTTGCTGCACCTATCTTCCATGCTGTAGAGTTAACTTGTACTAAACTTGAACCACCAGTAATTAGTATTTTATCAAAGTAAATGACTGGTGAAAGATTGGTTGTTGGTGTACAAATTGGATTACCTGTACAACCAGTAAAGATTGTTCCTACAGTAGTTGCACCAGCGAAGTTTGTATCAGCAGACATTTGTGCTCCAGTAAAGTCAACATAATTAAGATCTGAATTTTGGAAGGTTGTAGCTACAGTTGAAGAAGAAGAACCAATAATAGCATCTACAAGAGAAGTATTTGCAAGTGATGTACCAGTCAAATTGGCATTAAGGAAGTTAGCACCATCAAAATTATTATTTGATAGATTTAGATGAGTAAGTTTTGTACCGCTAAAGTCAACACCGTTAAAAATTGTATTTTGAAAGTAAGTTGTACTAGTAAATATCACATTTTCCATAATTGCCAGTGTAAAGTCTGTACCAGAAAGAGTTGCACTAGCGAAGTTTGCTCCTGTTATATCAGCTCCTGAGGTAAGCTCTGAATAGGATAGATCAGCTCCTTTAAAATCAACATAATGAAGGTCTGCACCTTGGAAAGAAAGTGTGCCTTCATCTGGATTTACATATTCAAATGTCGCTCTGGTAAGATTAGCATAATCAAATATTGTGTTTGTACTAGCACCAGGACCTCCGTTGTTATTATCAGCTCTAGTAAAATTTGCAGTTTGGAGATTAGCATATTGAAAATTCACACCACTAAGTTGTGCGCCAACAAAAGTTGCACCTTTTAGATTAACAGGAGAACCAGGAGTGCCAGCAAAAGTAGGAGGTGTGATGCTAGTAAAGTCACAGTCATTATAGTTTACACCTGGACCAGGAGTAGCAGAACAATCAGAGGAAGGAGTTTCGGCCGATGCAGAATGAATACCTAGTCCGAGAACAGAAGATCCTATGATAATTAAAAGTAGATAGAATAACCTAGCATTCCCAATATGGTGCAATGTACTAATTATGTTCTAGTCTAATATAAGAGATGTTGCAATAGATCCAATATTACAAGTGCCAAAATGGATCATTTGATATCAATATAATATACAAATTATCTGCGATCTAAGTTATGGTTATGTTCCAAGTTACTTGAAGCGTATCTGAAGATGCTATAGTAATTCCACTAAAGGTCTGTCTTGCATACATGTTAGTAGAGTTACTATTCAGAGTTGTTGCAGTATTATCAAAGACACCCGACTCTGTTATTGTCTGAGTTGTAGAGTTGGTAATCTTTCCTGGATTAAATACGCCTGTTAATGTGACTTGTCCGTGAGTTGCCGTAGTAATAGAAGTGGTTGCAATAGTTTTGTGTCCTTGTTGAGTACCAAGTGCAGTATCAGTTGTAAAAGGACCGGTGCTTCCAG
>NZ_FUYK01000001.1:0-79343 GCF_900167955.1 Candidatus Nitrosotalea bavarica
AACAACAGTTTTGTTCACAATAAGAATTCAATACTCTCATTTTTTAGGGTTTGGTAAATTATTGTGTTACTTCTACTATCTTGTCTCTAGATTTTTCTCCTGCCACAATTCTCACATTAGATTTCGGTACGCCTAGATGTTTTGCAATTTTTTTCAGTATCTCAAGATTAGCCTCTCCTTTTACAGGTTTTACCATAATACCAATTTCAATGTAATCGCCAATGATTTCAATATGGTCCTTATGAAACGATACAGATACCTTGTAAAGCATAATCCATTTTCATGTAAGACAAATATTAAAGATAGAGTAATAGATATCATGGAAAATGATAACGATGATCTTGAAAGACTCCAACTTTTAGACATTGTATTTACAAAAGGAGTTAATGCACTATCAAGGGAAGAGCTTGAAAGACTACATGATTTGATAGAGAGAAAAGACTATAGTCATGATAAAAAAGCACGAAAGTCAAAAATTAAACTACTCAAGAAAATTGGAAACGCAATATATGATCATGATGTAAAATATGGCAATTCATTTAAAACAAGCTAGAAGAGATTTTAGACAATGCTTCATGAATTAATAAATTCCATACTACGTGATACCATATTTATAAAATATGGACTATGGGGTCTCTTTTTCAATGGAATGTTTTCAAGTTTTATTCCAATTCCTACAGAGTTAACTGTCTCCGCTTTACTGCTAGGAAGAATAAAACCGCTAGATGTATTTCTAGTATTAACATTTAGTTCCATAATTGGTGGATATATTGCATATTATCTTGGTTACAATGGAAGATTATTACGCAGACTCCGAAAGACTCCAGAAAAAAAATATGAACAAAAAAGCATCAACATAATGACAAAGTATGGTTGGTCTACAATAATTTTTCTCTCGCCTTGGATTCCCATAATTGGGGATGTTGTGTCAATCATAGCTGGAACAAAAAGATACAGTATTGTAAAATATACTATCGCAATGACAACAGGTAAAACAGTAAAATCAGTTGCAATAGTATTTTTTGGGGTTCACTTTATACATTGGTTAGTTAGATCCCTACATTAGAAAGTATATTACGTGTATATTAGAATCAAAATCTTGTGAAGGACGTCTTTCCCATACACTATGATATAGAATTTGAACCAGACTTTAAGAAATTTATTTTCAGGGGAAAAGAAAAAATTTCAATTCAGGCATCTAGATTAACAAGTAAAATAGTTTTACATGCTGCCGAACTAGAAATAAAAAAGTGTCAGATATCTTGGAATGGAATAGAGATAAACCCAAAGATACAACTTGATGCGAAAACAGAGGAATTAACCATCATACTACCCAAGAAAATATCAGGCACTGCGATTCTCTCAATCGATTTCGTTGGACAATTAAATGATAAGCTCGTTGGATTCTATAGAAGTAAGTACAAGTACAAAGGGGCAGAAAAACATCTTGCAACTACCCAATTTGAGGCAGCCGATGCACGAAGAGCGTTTCCTTGCTGGGATGAACCAGAAGCCAAGGCAACGTTTGATGTCTCCCTTCTAGCGGATAACAACCATACTGCAATTTCAAACATGCCAGTAATATCAAAGAAAAAGATAGGCCTAAAGACACTATACAGATTTGATACCACTCCAATAATGTCCACATATCTTCTCTATATGGCAGTAGGGGAATTTGAATACATTTCAGCCAAGTCCGGTAAGACATTGATACGAGTAATCACAACGTACGGAAAGAAACATCAAGGAAAATTATCATTAGAATTTACAAAACAATTCCTTTCATATTTTGAAAAATATTTCAAAATTAAATATCCATTACCCAAGCTCGACATGATTGCAATACCAGACTTTGCGTCAGGGGCAATGGAAAATTGGGGCGCAATTACATTTAGAGAGACAATACTATTGTATGATCCAAAGACATCATCGACAGAAACAAAACAGCATATTGCAGAAGTCATTGCCCATGAGATAGCACATCAGTGGTTTGGCAATTTGGTCACAATGAAATGGTGGAATGATCTATGGCTCAATGAAAGTTTTGCCACATTCATGGCTACAAAGGCAGTTGATGCATTATATCCAGAGTGGGACTTTTGGGATCAGTTTCTTATTTCAGAGATGACAGGTGGGCTAAGTCTTGATTCTTTAAAATCATCTCATCCAATTGATGTTCCAGTAAAAAGTCCCGCAGATGTTAGGCAGATATTTGATGAAATTAGTTACAACAAGGGCGGCTGTGTATTAATGATGCTTGAAAAATTTATCGGAGAAGATAATTTCCAAAAAGGATTGCATCGATATCTCAAAAAACACGAATATGCTAATGCTACAACAGAAGATCTTTGGAACTCATTGGGTTCAATATCAAGACAGCCAGTAAGACAGATGATGAATACATGGGTAAGACAGATAGGATATCCGGTTATTGATGCACATGTGAAAGATTCAAAATTAAAATTATCCCAAAGAAGATTTCTCTTGGAAAGTAATGGAAAAACAAAGCAAGGAAATTGGATAATTCCACTCTCTGTTAGAATTGGAGACAGAGTAGTTAACAAACTGATGAAAGGACCAGTGACAATTCCCTACAAGGCAGATTGGTTCAAGGTAAACGATGGTCAAAAGGGATTTTATCGAGTAAAATACGACGAAATTGTTCTAGAAGTACTTGGAAGGAGAATTGAAGAAAAATCAATATCAAATGTTGATCGATGGAGCATTCACCATGATCTATTTGCATTATGTATTTCAAATCAAATATCATTCAAAAATTATTTGGACTTTATAAGACATTACGAAGATGAAGATGATTATGTGGTGTTGTCAGACATCATAGGCAGTTTGAACTTTTTCTATACACTATTATCAAAAGAAGAATTTTGGCAAGAGATTAAAGAATTCAATCAGGATTTCTTTAACAAGGTGTTTTCAAAGTTAGGATGGGACACGGTCGAGGGAGAAAAACCAACAACCACACTTCTTCGTGGGCAGATAATCAGTTCACTTGGAAGACTAGAAGATAAAGAAATAATTTCAGAAGCAAAATCAAGATTTTCTAATCTATTAAAAACTGGTCAGTTAAACCCGGATCTACGCGGTCCAATCTATTCTACAATAGCATGGAGTGGGGACGCTTCCATATATCAAAAAATGCTTAGTTTGTATCGTAAAGCACCGACGCAAGAGGAGATGGTCAGATTATTAAGTTCACTTGCAAACTTTCAGGACAAAAAGTTACTATCAAAAACACTTTCATTTACACTCTCAAAAGAGGTTAGAACCCAGAATCTATTTCAGCCAATTGCAAGAATGGTAACAAATCCACAAGGAAAAGAACTTGTCTGGCCATGGATAAAGCAAAATTGGAAGGGGATTGTATCAAGATTCGGAGTTGGAAATCCACTTCTCAATAGAATAATCGGTAGTGTTTCAATTGAAGCAGACTTGAAAAAAGAAATAGAGATTAAGAAATTCTTTACAAAACATCACGTTCCTGGTACTGAGATGAAACTTGCACAAACATTGGAGAGAATAAGAATTCATGCCAGGTTTGTCCAAAGCATAAGAAAGGAATTTAGATAGATTACAAATTATTTCCCAGATTTTCAGAATCTAGTGTAATTCTCTCAATGTTGAATAATGTCATTAAATCAAAATCATTTGGAATTTTTTTGGGATTTCTAATTTTAAGAATGAAAGATAAACTAAAGAAAATAATCAAAAAATCATCATTATCTAAGAACGATTTTTATAATTTGCATACTAGAGTCTAAAGATGTCAGAATTAAGCCTAGGTCACCTTTTATCAAATGAATATATCATTCCAGTCTTTCTTGTAACAATCTTTCTTGCTACCCTGATTGCGACAAAAGTGAAGGTTCCCTATACAATGATTCTGGTAGTGATTGGAATTGCAATTTCAATTTTAGATTTTACAGGTCATGGCATTCCAAATATTTCAGGGTTCAAGGTGGATCCAAAATTGATACTATACTTTGTCATTCCACCTCTTATTTTTGAAGCAATGATGAGAATAGATCGTGAACATTTCATGACAGTCAGAATATCGTCTTTATTATTATCTACAGTGGGAGTTGGTGTAGCAACCATAGTTGGTGGACTGTTACTATCATATCTTGCAGGACTTCCAACAATTGTTGCATTTGCCTTTGCTGCATTAATTGCTCCTACTGATGCAGCAATTGTAATTGAAGTTTTTAAGAGAGTAAAAGTTCCAGGCCAACTTGCCACACTGATGCAATCAGAGGCTAGTTTTAATGATGCAGCTGGCGCAATCATATTCTCATCAATCATAGCATTGTCAGTAGCACAAGGAACATTTCTTTCACCAAGTACATCATCTGCAATTAATGTCAACATTTTAGAAACAATTGGACAATTCGCCATCGTATTCTTTGGAGGAATTGCAATAGGAATTGGACTTGCAGTGGGTTCACAATTTTTACATAGATTATTAGAAGAGCCATTTTCTGAAACTGCACTTTCAGTAGCAGTGCTTTTTGGCTCAGTTGTAATTGCAAATTCACTTGGTCTCTCAGGTCTTGTTGCAGCAGCTGCTGCAGGATTGTGGTTTGGTGTGATCATGAGAAAACCTCACATCATAAGTGAAAAGGTAAGGGCATACGCATCTAATTTTTGGGAGATGATTGCATTCTTTGCAAATTCTGTTGCATTTTTGTATCTAGGATTAAGTATGGATATTGTTCGAATAGGTCAAAATCTGCCTCTAATTGCACTTGCAGTCATAATTGTACTAGCAGCAAGAGCTGCATCTACATATCCAATACTTGCAGCAACCAATCGATTTACAAAAGAAAAAACAACAGGAGTGTGGCGGAACATAGTCATGGTAGGAGGTATGAGAGGAGCACTTTCCGTTGCACTTGTTGCAACTCTTCCCGAGAGTGAATTTAAAGAAATACTAAAGACCATCACATTTGGAGTAGTCTTATCTTCTTTGATAATCCAATATCCAATACTTTCAAGATATATCAAAAAGGCGTTTCCTGATGCAAGACCAGAGACAAGTAATTAGATAATAACTTCCAGATTAGTAAATCTCTTCATTTAATTTTCAAAAATAATAATTGTAAATAATTAAGTATACAGTAATCAGAATTATTTCTTGGTCAATAATTTTCGGAAAGAGTATAAGTCTTGGCGACGTTTTGTGTTCGTCTTTGGATAAGTCATATCAAGATCCTCAAGGGTATCTAGAATAATCTGTGAAATTATCAGCCTTGCATTATCTTTATCATCTGCAGGAATAACATACCAAGGCGCGTTAGNNCTTAGACAATCATCATAAACAATCACGTAATCTTGCCAAAATTTTCTCTCTTCAATATCTGCAAGACTAAATTTCCAGTTCTTGTCTGGCGCATCTATTCGTTGAAGAAAACGCTTTTGTTGCTCATCCTTTGAAATATGAAGGAAAAACTTTATGATTCTAGTTCCGTTTCTGTGTAGATGTTTTTCTAAATCCATAATAGAATCATACCTATCTTGCCAGATGGTTTTCTTGTCTAGTGATTCCTTTGGAAGTCCTTGACTAGATAGTATTTCAGGATGTACACGAACAATTAGCACATCTTCATAATAGGAACGATTGAAGACACCAATTCGTCCTCGTTCTGGAAGGCAACGAGTTGTGCGCCAGAGAAAATCATGTTCGAGATCCTCAACACTGGGATGTTTGAAACTAAACACTTGACACCCTTGTGGATTGACACCAGACATTACATGCTTGATGGCACCATCTTTTCCCGAGGCATCCATTCCCTGAAAGATTATCAATAAAGAATACTGATTTGATGCATACAGGAGATTTTGTAGAGAGTTCATCTCACGGATGTGTTCCGCAAGGATTTGGTGATACTGCTCTTTTGACGTGTAAACAGGCTCGACATTTGTTGGCCATTTTTTAAGTTTGACCTTTTTCCCTGGCCTGACAAGAAAATCTCGGGAGTTTATTTTCATTCTGCTTTATTGATAAAGATCTTAGATTTATCTAATTCCCTACTTTCATAGCAAAATAAAACATTAAACATCACATCAAGAATCTTTCAAACATAGTAAAATGAGTTCAGATAAAACATCAACCCAAAAAATGATCCTAGAAGGTATTAGTTATGCCAAGCTTAAAAAACATAAAGATGCAATATCATTTTTTGACAAGGCCTTAAAACAAGACCCAGAAAACATTGACGCACTTTACAACAAAGGAATGTCTTTGTTAGAGTTGAAGAAAAATAAGGACGCAGTATTATGCTTTGAGAAAATAATTGAATACAAGCATGATCATGTTGACGCACTAAATAATTTGGGAAATCAGTGTGCAGAATTACAACAATTTGAAAAAGCAGTTACATATTACAACAGAGCACTAGTAAGTGAGTCCAATTATATTCCTGCATTATACAATAAGGGAATTGCAACAATTCGACTTGAGAGATATGATGATGCACTTGATTGCATGAATAAGGTCCTAGATATGGAACCAGAAAACATACAAGCTATGCACTATAAGGGATTGGTTCTAGGTAAACAAAAAAAACATGAGGATGCAATATACTTTCTTGATAAAGTTCTAGAAAAAGAACCAGAAAATAATGAAGCGCTATTTTACAAGGCAACTGAATTATCTGAGATTGGAAGACATCAAGATGCAATATTGATCTTCGATAAAATACTAAAGGAATTTCCAAAAAATGGCACTATAATTTATGCAAAAGCAAGAAGTAAAGCTCAACTTGGTGAAGATAGTGATGCATTAATTCTTCTCGCACAGGCAATCTCCCACTATGGTAAAACCATAAAGAAATGGGCAGTTAAAGATTCTTCATTCGATAAACTAAAAGGGGATCCCAAATTCAAGACTATAGTGAAATAAAATGTCTGAAGATATACTAAAAACCGTCAAGAATTTGATCACATCCGGTAAAGGAGATTCAAAGAGATTACGAGAAATAATCGAGGTTATAAAAAAAGGAGAACCTGTAGTCATGTCAGATTATAGATATATTCAAACATTGACCGAATCTTTGAAAGTTGTTGATGGAGAACAATCTCCAAGTATAAAACCAAGTAAAAGACACGAATCATTAGAACTGCTTCGAGTCAGACTTGCAGAAGGTCAGATAACAGTTGAAGAGTTTAGAAAACTCAAGGACGCTCTTACAGAAGATGAATAAAAGAAGAAATTCTTCTTAAATCTTAAATTCAAAAAGGCTAGAGCTGAATATAAGATTGAAATTGGAACAAAATCAATATCATGTCTATAACTATCAAGTATGGACTTTACAATCTTGCACTATATGGTTAAAGAGACAAGTTTCAGTTCCAGATAGTGATTAGACTTGTCAAAGTTTGCACCATTACCACCCGCACCAGTCATTATGACATGTTTTGGTCATTGTGGAATTGGTCTAGGTGCAGAGACATATAGGAGATTATTAATTGATGTTGGCGCTGATCCCCTAAAACCAACCTTAAAGGGTGAAAAGGATGAATCCCGTATACTCAAGAGATATGGAAGTACTATTTTGCGATTTCCAAATGCATACGGTGGAAGTGAAATTCCATTAATTCCAAGAGCATTGTTAATCGATTTAGACCCAAGAGCCGCCAATTTGATACTACAGTCATATCCAGATCTTTTTGCGTTAAGAGACAAGCATGTAATATCAGGAGCTGGAGGCGCTGCAAGAAATTGGGCAGAGGGTCGTACAAGATTCATCAAAGAAGTAAGTACAAAATATGATATGCAAAAACAACTTGCTAGTCTTTCTCCTGAACCAGTGAGAGGATTTACTATTCCATTTGCAATGGGTGGTGGTACTGGTGCTTCATTTGCCAGTGCCTTTATGCAATATATTAAAAAAGATACAAAAGAACATGCAACAATTGCATCATTTGGATTATTACCAGAGTTTGGATGGGATCCAGTAATTTTAGAAGCATCTGCTATCAACATTGTAATGAATCTAGAACACCAGATAAAATACAGTGACTGTTCAATTCTATTTTCAAATAAAAGACTAAGAGAGTTAGCACAAAAGCATGAGAAAAGATTAGATAAAATGTCATCAATTATAGATGACCTTCCAAAGGAGCATGAAGTAGGTTGGAAGGATTACAGAGGGATGAACTTGATTGCAGCAAATGCAATGTCCATGTTTGTGGCATCATTTGCAAGAGAAACAGAGTGGGACATGTCAAACTATAGGACGTGGCTTGCAACAAAAAGACCAAGATTTGCAATCACTTGGGTAATTCCAGTAGTTCCAGAAGAAAGACAATGGGGTGCTGATTTGACCGGTACTAAACATAACACAATGGAGGGAATTGTAGAACACATCAATAAGAAAGAAGATGCAGTATTGTTTGATATTGATGAAAATGACATAAGAGATAAAGGCGGACCTAAAGACTCTTGTTGTATACTTGTCAAAATAAGCGGAGATTTTGAAGCAAAGGAAAGAGACATTCTAAAGAACATAATAAAAGACAGATTCCACATCGAAGAATCCAGAATGATATTCATCAAGATTCCAATCTTAGAAACAGAACAGGCAAATATCACAATACTTGTAAACACTAAAGCAATCGGAACCAAGATTTTAGAGATTGCAAGTGAAGCAGAGGCTTCATGGGATGCTTTCAAAGAGGAATATGGAAAGTGGGGATTGACCACTGAGGAATTCAAGGCAAGCCTCATGGACGTAGTCCATGAGTTTAGCTAGATATGTCAGATTTTACATTCTTAGAACAGGTCGCAACCCGTATTAGAGAAAATAGAACAAATCTAAAGGATATAGAAGATGAGCTTGCAACAGTAAATTTCAGAATCCATGAAATTCCACTCAAAAGCCCTACAGAATCAACATTTGCAAAGATGATAGGTCAAGATTATCATGATCCAACAACAGACTTGGAAAGTGCAAAAGAGAAACTCAGTGCACAAAAAGAAGATTTGAGTACAAAGATAAAAGAAGACATTTCGACGTTCATAACGGAATTCACTTCACAGGAACTAGTGATTCCTTTAGAGCCAAACCCAAAGATTGCAGATGGAAATACAATTTTTCATTACAAAAATAATGTCACTTTTAACAACATACTTGCAATACTAAGCGAGCTATTAGGCCTCTCCCCACCAATACTTGTAAAAGATGTAATGTTTTCAGCATCTGAAATTGTCATAAAAGTAACCGATGAGTATGAGGCCAAACAAAAATTCTTGAGCAGTTTAAATGAGGTCCAAAAGACATTAGCAATCAAGAGAAAATAATAAACCATTCATACTCATTCTCAGCATTCTACGTATAAGATATAACAAGGTAAAAACAGCCAAGATTTTGTGAACAAGAATACCAAAAAGCTTCTTGCAATAGTATTCATGGCAATCTTTATCGTTTCTACCGTAAGCGCAGCATTTCTCGGAGGGGGAAAAGTTGCAACACCTAGTAATCAGAATACAGGCATTACACTCACTGGAACACCTGCAGACAATTATCCAGACAACAAGAGAACAACTTTTTGTGAAACAGGTCCTGCTCAGTCCAGCAAATACATTACAGAATACAAAATACCAACATCTTGTACTCAACCACTAGCAATTATTGCAGATCCTGCTGGCAATGTATGGTTTACAGAGTCAAATACTGGTAACTTGGGTAAGTTTGATCCTTCTTCAAAGACATTCCAAGAATTCACCAATGAACAATGGCAGAAAGGAGAAAAATCCATGATGTGGGGTCTTGGCACTGCCCAAGATGAAAATATTTGGTTTACAGATTCTCAGCACAGTTTGATCTGGAAATTCAATCCAACAGACAAGAGTTATACAAGATTTGTATTCCCCAAGAGTAATGGAACAGATGGTTCTTTTCCACAAATGCTTTACATAGATGGTAAAAATGCCTATGTCAATGACTTTACTGGTAAAAAAATCGGCACTTTTACCACAGATCATATTGGTCCTGATCTTGGAGTAACAAACATTTCATCTCCTGGAAACTACAACTTTACAAGTACAATGACAACAGATCCTGGAGGTAATGTATGGTATACAGTTTGGAAATATCAACAAGGAGGAAATCTTGTAAAATACGACCCGAAAACTGGTAATTCTACGCAATATACTTTGCCTCAAGAAATTCAAGCACCCAATGGAATTGCAATTGATTCAATAGGCAAGTTATGGATAATGGATACTGCAAGTAGTATCTTTTTTGATTTTGATCCTAATAGTAACCAATTTACAAAACACCTAACCTCTCCTCCACCAATATCTTCGTATGGCAATGCATCAGGACTCATCAAGACACCAATATCGAGACCATACTGGAATCACTTTGATGATAAAGGAAGACTATGGTTTAATGAACAAGTTGCAAATAGTTTAGGAGTATATGATTCATCAACTCAGTCTCTTGTAGAATATCTAGTACCTTCCAAGAATCCCAACTGGTCTGATTGTGGAACATTGCAAGATTGTGGAGTAGCCCAAGTTCTTGACTTTACAGTAGATCACAATAAGGTTTGGTTTGCAGAATGGGTTGAAAACAACATAGGAGTTTTGGATTCTAGCATAGCGCTACCAATTGAAGTAAATGCGTCTGATACTTCAATTACTATACAGCGTGGACAAAATGTAACTGTTTCATTTAACATCAACCCACAAGAGCAGTTGACATCACCAGTATCAATCATCACATCAAACACAGCAGGAGCACAAAATATATCCGTCATACCACAAGATGCCTTAGTTACAGTTGACAAGTCAAAGACTGTAAAGGTGACAATATTAGCAGATAATTTTGCTAGTGCAGGAACTTACCAACTCTTACTAGGTGTAAGATACCATGACATTACAGTATCAAAATACATCACCGTAACACTAGAGTAAGAAGTGATTCCCAATCTAGACAAACTGATTGGGATTTTCACATATTGTACTAAAACAGAAGGTATTGGAGGCAGAATAAAATCAGCTCCAGAACAATTCTTTGTCTCAGAAATATTACGAGAAAAATCCCTTGATAAAATTTCAGCTTCAGGAAGCTATGCAGTATACAAGCTAAAGAAACATGGCATTGATACAAATCACGCATTATCAGATATTTTCACAAAATATGGATTAAGACTCAAGGCATTGGGCCTCAAGGATGCAAATGCTACAACAGAACAGTATGTTTGTGACATGACAACTGGTAGGTCTACTAATACCCTAGTCACAAACAGGTATACCCTTGAGAAAATCGGCCTACTACAAAAGCCTCTAACAAAAAAAGACATGATTGGAAATCATTTCAAGATAAAGATAGAGGATGCAGACTTTTCAAAGATCTCCCAGTTCAGTGAACAAGACAAGATTCTAAACTTTTTTGGCTATCAGAGATTTGGAAGTAGAAGACCAGTATCACATCTAATAGGAAAGGCCATCTTGCAGAAAAATTTTGAATACGCCGTAGAGATTTTACTGTCATACACCTCAGAATATGATTTACCGCATAATAACAAGATACGAGAAAGGCTCAAGGATAAATCAAATTATTCAAAAACATTCAACGAGGTTCCACCACAGATGGATATTGAAAGAATTGTCTTGGACGAAATGATAAACCATGGAGATGCACTTAGAGCATTACGTGCAATACCAATACAATTGCGGAGATTTTTTGTGGAAGCATTTCAATCATTTGTGTTTAATCAAACGGTGTCAATGTCATACGAGGTTGGTGAAAATCTATTACAAGCACAACTAGGTGATGTTTGTTTTGATAAAGACGACAATCTTGGAAGATATCAAAATGATCCTCAACAAAGATTAACAATACCACTTGTAGGATATTCATATTCAAAAAAGAATAGATTTGATAGTTTTATATCTCAAATACTTGTAGAGCAACAAATAACCCCAAAAGATTTTTTTGTAAAAGAGATGCAAGAAGCAAGTGAAGAGGGAGGATTTAGACAAGTTACAATGCGATGCGATGATTTTGTAATAAACGAACCATATGTTGATTTTACGCTTTCAAGAGGCTCATATGCAACCATTCTATTACGTGAAATAATGAAGCCGTCAGATCCAGTTTCTGCAGGATTCTAGGTTTCAACAATAATCGGAAGATATGGAATGGGTGGAATTTGTAAATTAGATGACCCAAATTGTGACGCCCTAGAACTTTACGAACCAAGTGATGTAGAGTATCATGAAGGCAAATTGTACATTGCTGATACCAATAATCACCTCATAAGAGTATATGATCTTAAGACAAATATTCTAAAAACATTGGACATGAGAATTTAGTATTTTATTCAAAAAAGTTTTCCGTTACAATATTATGTTTTAGTGCAAAATCTTTTAGCTGTGAAAACTGTATTTTTCCCTTATGATACTTGTCCCAGATGAAATCAAGTATCTCTATGCTGGACAGATGTTCTTTATCAATTGCTGGATTTTCCCCCAGGATATTAATACAAAAAGATTGAAGATCAGCAAATTGAAAGTTATCAAGCAATATTCTCATCTGTTCAACTGTGGCATCATTTTGTTTTGACCTTCCAAATAGACCCATAATGATATTTCCAAGAGCCGCCATTTAATTCCATGCTCATTATCTGAACTGCCTTATAAGAAAAATTGCAAAAAAAAAGAACCAGTGACATAATTTAACAAGAATTGTGACTAGATCCATGAAAAGGATTTAAGCTTGTTTTAATGTAATACAATATGGAAAAAGCATACGTTTTGATCGGTTGCGATCTTGGTGCCGAAAACGAAATTGTTGAAAAATTGAAGAAAATAGACAAAGTAAAGGATGCAAGAGTAGTATACGGAGATTACGACATTGTAGTGGAAGCTGAGACCGACACAGAAGCCCAGATGGACCACATGATTACAAAAAAAATTCGTCAGTTATCCAAGGTTAGATCAACTATGACCTTGGGCATCGTAAGCTGATTCCAAGACCAGCTGCTAGGATCAATACCCCGCTGACGGCAATCCATTGTCCGTTAACAATCCATTTCGGATTTGAATACATAAACGAGGAAGTAGGGCCAACTAAAGAATTTCCTTGTAAATAGAAAATAATACCGAAAATCAAAGTGATGATCCCAATACCCGTTATTACAAAACCCATTTTCATACGCGAATACACCCAAGCCTCAGATAAAAGGCAAAATGAGTTGATAAAATAGGCAAAATCCTTTGGATTTCTTTCTTTAATCCATTTTTTAAAAAGGAATATTGGCACTTGTAGTATATCTGACATTTGGACCAGATATCGATAAAATTACAAAACAGACTCCATTAATTATCGATTTAATGTTTGCCCCTTCTTTTGGAATAGGCCTTCTGTATGGTCTTAAAATGACTGACAGAGTAATGCAACCTTCCGAATCCCGAAGTCCTCTAAAACGTGCCTTCTTCAAAGGATTCTTATTTTTGTTCATGATGGGTGCAATCTTTACTTCGGTCTCTTTTGCACTTCACGGGGGTGCGCAACCATCACACAAATCAATTCTTAGTGACGGTTTGATTCCATGGGCAACAGAATTCATTCAAACAAATGGAGGATTGACATTTCTAATTGTATCAAGCATAACGATAATGGCGGCTGCAACAAAAAGAATTGTTGGAATGGAAGGAATATTTAGTAAATTATTCACATTTGTTGGAACATACATCTTCTTCTCCATGCTTGCATTAACTTTTAGTCATACAGATCCTTCACATTCACAAGTTTACCTATATGCATTCTATCAGGCAGGTATTGTAGGTGGAATATTTTATCAAATGAATAAACTTACCACAAGAGCAAACATGTGGGAAGACTATAACAATGGGTTTTAGAGTTTTCTCAGTCTTGTCGTAAATAGAACCATTACAATTGATAATACCATTACGAGAGGAGCAATACTTGAGAATTCTGGAAGATATGTGGTTCCTACAACACTTGTTTTAGTCAAACCAGTCTGATTAAATTTGAGCATCATAGTAGAGCTGTTCGTACCTGGAATTACTATCACGGAAATTGGTTTTTCATTTTGAGATACGGTCAGAGTTCCCCCAATCAAATTATGTGGTATTTCAATTTCAGCAATATTTCCATCGTGAGTACTATTACCAGTAAAAATTAATTCCTTGTTGATTTCGTTAAAAGTAACATTTTTCATATCATAGTTTGAGACTGTACTCACATCAAATGTATAATTTCCTGCATTAATTTGCCAGTCCCACTTTATCCCAGGATGATTAAGACCTTCAGGGGCAGGGATTAGTTGTGCATAAGCTGGTACTGGTAACAAACCCATTAACAATATACACGATAAGAAAATTTGAGTTCTCAATTTTTCAAAGTAGCTAGTTTACCACGTATCTCTTTGTCTTTTACAATTCTTGGGTGTGATACATCTGCAAGAATTATTTCGTACCAAAGATACAAACCGTCTTGATGAAGATAGTATGAACCAAGTAAATTCATGTTAGGAAATCTCTCCAGCACTCTACGTTCTGCAACTCGTTGCATACTAAGCGCTGGTTTTATTCTAAGTACACCAAGGTGTTTTGGTCTTCTTCCTGCAACTGGCCTTTTCTTGCGCATGTTACCTTTACCCACACGCATTCTGACTACAACAATACCTTGCTTTGCTTTGTATCCTAGTCTTCTAGCCCTTTGGATCCTACTTGGCCTATCAATACGTACTAGTGCATTTTGTTTTCTCCATTCTACAGCCTTGGCTCTAAGCTCTGGAGAATTTTCTTTCCACATTTTTATCCAGATCTGATCTTGGATACTAGGCATACTCGGCACTACAGATTTACCCTTTATATTCTGTTAGAAAATCAGGCGTGCCATAGTCAGTAAACTAGTTCTAGTTTCAAGGAAGACTATTTATGAAATTGATTTTTGTTATTTTCTATGAGTTGGTCTAGAAATATTCTCATACTAACTATGGTTGTAGTACTATCCATTGGTTTACAGCAGAGTTCTGCAGTTGCATCTCTTGAGATATCAACCAGCAAACAGGTTTATGAATACAGCGATTTTCTTTCTATAAATTTTCAAGTTTCAGAATTGACTGGAAATGATATCATAATACAAATAGTGGATAATTTGGGCAGATCAAGTTCACCAATCAACATACCAATAAGTACACTGAATTACACAAAGATTGCACCATTTCCTTTTTACAAGACAACTTTTAGTCCAGGAATGTATCAAATCAATGCAAGATACGGAGAGGACAATGCAACTGTTTCTTTTGACCTAATAGATTCTGGCAAAATTGCCATACCAAATGAATTCAAAACTTTGGTCAAGACATGGCAACAAGGATCTCCAACTGATAAAGACTACGCAGGACTAATTCATGAATTAATAAATGACAACATCATCAATGGTACAAACTATAATAATCAAACAAATCAGGTGCACATCCCACAGTGGTTCAAGAATAGTGCAAATTTATGGTCAGATGATTACACATCAGACAATGAATTTGGTTTGAGCATACAATACTTGATTCAGAAAGGAATTATTGTAATATAGGTTATTTTCAAATAGATGTTTTATTTCTAGGTCTACAATAGTGTTAGCAGTTACAGAAACAAAAGATATTATCAAAAACAGAAGCGATAGGAAGACAAGTTAAACGAGTCGAACTAGATAACTCCACGAAGAATCATTATTATTTTTTCTCCTATAACATTTGCCGCAAGGGTCTGAGCTTCTTTTGTCTGTGCCCCCATATGCGGTGTACATACTACGTTTGAAAGTGTTGTAAGTTTGTTGCCAACTGCAGGTTCCTTTTCAAATACATCCAATGCAGCACCTGCAAGATTTCCCTCTTTAAGTGCGTTATACAATGCGTCCTCATCAATGATTTCGCCCCGAGATGTGTTAATGATATATGCAGTCTTTTTCATCATAGAAAGTCTTTTGGCATTAACTAGATGATGAGTATCATCAGTTAGTGGAACATGAAATGAAATGAAATCTGCACTTGAGATTAGTGTATCAATATCTGCTTTGATCAATCCCACATCACGTGCAAAATCATCGGCAATTGGCATAACGTCAAAACCAATGATATTCATGTTCAATCCTCTTGCAAGTTTTGCAAGTCTTTTCCCTATGTTTCCTAGACCAACAATTCCAAGATATTTTCCAGATAATTCAATTCCCATGAGTTCTTTTTTGAGCCATTTGCCATTTCGTATCTCTCGGTCTGCTCTTGGAATTTCTCTTGCCATAGAAAGCATCAATCCTAAAACAAGCTCTGCTACAGCATTCATTGCTCCCTCTACTGCATTTATGACTCGAATATTTTTTGCCTTGGCCGCATCAACATCAATATTATCAAGACCTACTCCCACACGTGCAATTATTTTACATTGAGTAGCACAATCGATCATTTCTTTGGTAATCTTTGTTCTACTTCTAACTACAATAATATCAAAACTAGAGATTTTTTCTTTGATTTGATCTGGTGTTATTTCTGGCTCGTATGTAATTTTCAAACCATTTTTTTGTAAAATTTCATTTAGAATGGGAGCTACTTGATCACATATCAAAACAGATTGATTCATGGACATGAAATGAGACCATCAAGTACAGAATATAATCATTGTGTGAATTAGAAAAACAAAAAGAGAAAAGATGGGGATTTACCCGCTAATGGATGTCGCAATTTCTGCAGCTCTTGCATCAGTACATTCACAGTGAACTACTTGCTTTTGTGCAATAGAGTTCATACCCAATGGAGGTACTGCGTCAGATGGGTTTGGCATGTCACCTGGACCATATCCTAAATTGAACGGGTCGCCTGCGACAAATACTGTAGCCGCACCTGTAAAGATTGCTGCATAGTCATGATTGACTGCAACATATGCACCTGGACTGTTAAAGACAACATCAACAATTGCATCCTGTGAGCCACCAATCAACCAAGTTTGACTTCCTTGAGCTTCGACATGGTTTCCTTGTGTTACACGAGCTAGCATACTACCAACAATGTGGAAGAATACTGGCATGTTACCTTGATTTACTACAAAGAGTCTGTAGTGAGTACCAAGATCAACAAATAATGGATGTCCTTGATATTGTTTCAAACTATCGGCATTCCAAGGTTGCACTGGGAAGACATTCTTGGTTGGATCACCTTTTATCAGCTTGTTAATATCTGCGTTAGGTGTGTAACCAAATGCCATACCATTTACAACAGTTTGTGTTGTATTATGAAGGAACATTGCTTGCTGGTTGTAGCTGCCATCTGCGTTCAAGTACAATTGATTGTACTGTAACACAAATTCTTTTGCTGCAGCTTCATATCTTTGATGTACGATTACAACTTTGCCATTTTGGACATCAGTGTGATCTACTATCAATGGATTGTATCCATTCAATGGGTCAACGATTGTTACTCCGTACATGCCGGATAACACATGTTGATCCATTGCACCAAGATTGACTCCTTCACAGTGATACTTGAATGCACCAGGTACCTCAGCTATGTATGCATAGGTGGAATTGTGACCAACTTTAACAGCTCCAAAGTTTGTTGCACTAAGTTGACCTGCGTGCATATCTATAGAGTGTCCTGTTGATTCAGTTGATGGAACTGTAAGAGTTACTCTGACAATATCGCCTTGAGTTGCTCTTACAATTGGTCCTGGAACTTGACCGTTAAAGGTCAGTGCATAATAGGTTCCGCCTCCCATAATAGGCAAGCTAGTACTTTGAGCTACTAGCTGTACATCTACTAGGTGACGTCCTTGTGCGACCATAGTATCAACTTGGTCCAACGGTATCTGTGCAAATGCACTTGGCATTTGTAATTGGATACCGCCCATGTCATCGACTGCCTTTGTAGAGACCTGTGTTGATACACTAGGTACGCTCTGACTAGATGCAGTCATCTGAGTCTGTGAATATGTGCTTGCGAACAATAATCCTGCTACTGCCACTACTGCGGCAATAGACATCATACTGTATCGTCTGTTCATCGTTTCGAATGTTTAAATCTAAATATATTAACTTATTGGGGATTTTCGTAGGAAATTCACAGGTTTTCCCTATTTGATAACTTACAAATGCGAATGCATATTAGGAAAATTAATTTTAGTTTTGGCGTGAAGTTTAGAACAGATTCTGATTCTTTAGGCAAAGTAGAAATTCCAATTGATGCATATTATGGAGCTTTTACAGCTAGAGCCATCAAACAGTACCATGTCACTGGTCAGAGATCTCATCCATATCTCATCATGGCATTTGTTATGATCAAAAGATCAGCTGCTGTTGCAAATATGAAAGTAAAGGTACTAGATAAAAAAAGAGGCAATGCAATCATCAAGGCCTGTGATCAAGTTTTGACAGGAAAACATCTTGATCAATTTGTTGTAGAGGCAATCAACTCTGGTGCTGGAACTGCATTTAATATGAATACGAATGAAGTAATTGCAAACATTGCATTAGAGAGTATTGGAAAGAAGAAAGGAAATTATGAAGTTATTCATCCAAATGATCATGTAAACATGTCCCAGTCTAGTAATGATACTTTCCCAACTGCCATGCATGTTGCAATTTTGTTTGATGTAAATCAAGTCATCCCAGCTATCGATGATCTTGTAAAGATATTGATAAAAAAAGCAAAGGAGTTTTCAAGTTATCAAAAAATTGGAAGAACCCATTTGATGGACGCACTTCCTGTAACTCTCGGAAGTGAATTTGCCGCATATGCTACTGCAATTGCAAAAGCACGCGATGCAATCTTTGAAGCAAAAAAAGAATTGGGATACGTTGCATTAGGAGGAACAGCTGTAGGCTCTGGAGCAAACACTCCAAAGGGATACAGAGTCTTGGCAATATCAGAGCTTGGAAAAATATCAAAGCTTCCACTCAAACCAGAACCAGATATGCAATTTGGACTTGAAAGTAGATTTGCAGTTGTCAAGGTTTCATCTACTCTTAGAAATCTTGCACTAGAACTTGGACGAATCTCAAACGATATAAGATTAATGGCATCAGGACCAGTTGCAGGTCTATCCGAAATTGGAATTCCTGCAGTTCATGCTGGGTCTTCAATCATGCCAGGCAAAGTCAATCCATCACTTGCTGAATGTATGAACATGATATGCTTTGACATAATTGGAAAAGATTCTACAGTGGCACTTGCTGCACAAGCAGGCCAGTTTGAACTCAATGTAATGCTCCCGGTAATGTTAAAGTCAGTTCTAGATTCTATGGACATGCTAAGAAATTTTGTTCCAATATTCTCAAAGAATTTAGTAGATGGATTGACTGCAAACAAGAAAAAGCTTAGTCAATACATAGAAAATAGTCCAGTCATAGTAACGCTTCTAACTCCAAAGATTGGATATCAAGTATCTGCAGACCTCTTCAAAGAATCACTAAAGACAGGAAAAACAATCAGACAACTTGTTATCTCAAAGGGATTGTTGACCGAGAAAGAAGTAAAGGCGTTACTAGGATAAACAATGGCAAAGATCTGGGTAGAGGCGTATGGCTGCTCTGCAAGTTTTGCTGATTCGGAGATGATATCAGGTCTTATTGTAAATGGAGGACATACTCTTGCAGAAAATGAAAAAAATTCCGACCTGAGTGTTATTGTTACTTGCTCTGTCAAAGATGTAACTGCACATAAAATGGTTCACAGAATAAAGAGTTTAAAATCAAGACCGCTTGTTGTTGCAGGCTGCCTTCCTAAAGCAGAACAAGTCACTGTAGAGAAATTTAGCCCAAAAGCAAGTTTACTTGGACCAAATTCTTTGGGAAAGACCCTGGATGTGATCAATTCCACATTGAAGGGAACAAGAAGAATAGAGATCACCGACACAGATGTTACCAAGATTGGGCTTCCAAAGGTCAGACTAAACCCAGCTGTAGGAATTATAGAGATAGCAGGTGGTTGTATGAGCGAGTGTACATTTTGCCAAACAAAATTAGCCAAAGGAGAGTTACAAAGCTACCGACTAGGAGACATTGTAAGACAAGTAAAACATGAGATAGAAGATGGATGTGTAGAAGTATGGCTAACTTCAACAGACAATGGATGTTACGGTTTTGATATAGGATCAAGCCTGCCTGAACTAGTACAGAGAGTATCTGAAATAGAGCATAATTTTATGGTCAGAGTTGGAATGATGAATCCAATGTACCTTCCACGCATAAAGGACAAACTTTTGGAAAGTTTTGCAAGCGACAAAATCTTCAAGTTTTTGCACATGCCAGTTCAGAGTGGTAGCGACAAAGTTCTAAAAGAGATGAAAAGGCTACACACTTCCAAGATATTTCGAGAAGTAGATTATGCATTTAGGAACCTATACGACAAGTTTACCATAGCTACCGATATCATAGTGGGTTTTCCTACTGAGACAGAGGAAGACTTTATCAAAACTGTTGATTTGATAAATGAAACTAGGCCAGATATTGTAAACCTTTCAAGATATAGTGCAAGGTCTGGTACCAAGGCGTCTCAAATGGAACAGATCGAGGTATCAGAAGTCAAACGCAGAAGCAAGATAGTTTTTGACCTTGCAAAAAATATATCTCAAGAGAGAAATGAAGAATGGATTGGTTGGGAAGGACAAGTCTTGTTTGATGAGATATCAGATGGCATTACAAAGGGAAGAAATTTTGCATACAAGCAAGTGGTTACGGATAACAAAGTCAAACTTGGTGAGAAGATCAAGGTCAAGATAACAAAAGCTATGCCAAATGGCCTTCAAGGCGTTTTAGTGAGCTAAATATTTTAGATCCGATCTTGGATCAAAACTAAGCAACAAAGTTTTTTAATCAATTTTGTAAGCAAGAGGAGAGTTATGGAATTTCAAATGAAAGAACCAGTTTTAGTTGTAGGGTTAGGCGGCGCAGGATGTAAACTTGCTATCAATATCAAGGAAAAACTTGGCTATGACTGCCTTCTGGTAAGCCATGACGCAAGAGATCTAAATCATGATGCTTCAAAAATACTGATCAACACAAGTCCAGTCCTAAATCCATCGGCATATCTCATAAGAGGTGTCTCATTTGGTGCAAGAGGTTCCATGGAGGCCAAGATAAACGGATATTCCACTATAATGATTATTGCCAATTTAGCAGGAAAATCAGGCGCTGCTCTGGCTCCAGTAGTATCTCAAATTGGCAAAGAGTTAGGAAAAAGCATACTTTCATTTGGAATCATGCCATTCAAGTTTGAAAAAGATAGAATATTCTTCTCAGGAGTTTCCCTAAAGAGACTAAAGGCAAATTCTGATTGCACTGTAATAATAGACAATGATGCATTACTTGAGAGTAATCCAGACCTTACTCCAGATGCATGCAATGTCATAACAAATTCGGCTCTAGCGCACGTAATATCCACTCTAAAGAACTCATCATTGCCACTTCAAACAAGCATACTTTCAACCAGTAAAGACATCTCAGATATAGAGACATCCCTTAGAGATTCAATCAAGATGCTATACGAAGATGTATCAGCAAACAGCATCAAGAAAACTCTAATGTATGTAGTAGGCGGAAACAAGGTTCCAATAGGAATTCTAAATTCAATGGTAAATACAATAAGCGGAATTTTCGGAAATGACAGTACTAGAGTTAGCATGTCAGTCACCGCAGGTGAAAATTCCAAAGTTGTTCTACTTACTTCAATTGAAGGTGAAACACGCTTTGACAGATACGACCCACTTGGTTTCATACCAAAAGAAAATGTTCTTGATTGGGATGAGCCAGATGCAAGTGTAAAGATTGATCTTAACTTAGATCAAATAGAATAGATTTAAAATTATTTTTAATTTATTACAAATAGAATAAAGTTAGTTTTTTAGAAGTTTATTCTTTCTTTGATTTCTTTGCAGGTTTAGATTCAGTACTCTTTTTTTCTTCTACTTTCTTTGGAGTCTCATCTGTTTTCTTTTCTTCTACTTTCTTTGGAGTCTCCACTGTTTTGGTTTCTTCTTTTGCGGGTTTCTCTTCTGTCTTCTTTTCTTCTACTACTTTCTTTTCATCTTTCTTTGGTGTGCCTTTAGATTTCTCATCACTCTTCTTTGACTTACCTTTAGATTTCTTATCACCCTTCTTTGACTTGCCTTCAGATTTCTTATCACCCTTCTTTGATGTCTCGTCTACTGTCTTTTCTTCTTGATACTTTGAAACTATAACGTTACCATCATCTTTTGTAATCTTGACTCTAATCTTTCTTGGAGGATGTCTAATACCGCGGGCCCAAACCAAATGGCTTACTTCTTCTTCGATTTTGATATTTTCAGACTTCATGTGTTTTGTTGCAAATTCACGAATCATGTTGATTGCTCTCTTTGCCCTCTGGTTGTTTGGAGACAAGAGTACTTTTCCAAGATTAATAGTGTAAATTCTCTCTAATGATTCAGTAGACAACTATCCCACACTCACATCAGTTCTGCGCCATTGTCTCTTCTTAGGATTGGTTCGCACTCTACGCTTTGTCCTAACTATAATCCAAGCTGGTACAGATGAATTCTGTTTCACTTTTTTCATCAGTCTGTTCTTTCTTGGAGTTGACTTACGGGCAGCCATAAAAATTTGACATTTCAACCTCTTTTTAAATGAATCTCAGAAATATCAGGTAAACTACTACGATATCTTGGCAAGTATCTGTTTTAGCATTCTTGCCGATGCTCCCCAAATCAAATGATCTTTGAATTTGAAAGTATACATCTCTAGAATAGATTTGTGGGAAGGATCTTTGTCATCTTCAATTGTTTTAAGAAGTGTAAAAAGTGGCATTCTCAAGACTGATTCAATTTCAGAATTTGGCACAATTGTTGGCAATTCATCAAGTATTGCAATAAAAGGAGTTATTGTAAAACCAGAATTCAGAGTTGTGACAGGTTTTAGTTTTCCAATTACCATAGACCTAGAAATTTCCATACACAACTCTTCCCTTGCTTCCCTAATTGCAGTTCCCAGTAGATCTCCATCTTCCGCCTCCCACGTACCTCCAGGAAATGAAATTTCACCAGCATGATGATTCATTGTTTTAGATCTTTCAGTCATCAATAACATTGGTTCATTTCCAAAGATAATTATCATAACTGCTGCAAGTTTACTGTTAGAATCGCCTTGTACCTCAGGCATTATTGAATTTGTCAATATCTGTTTTAGATTTTCAACATCCAATGTTTTGTGATTATCAGAATTCATTATTGTTTGTTATGGTACATGCAATAAGAAAACTAGAGAGTAAAGTATTCTGCTTCCGGATGATGTACTACTATAGCAGCAGTTGATTGTTCAGGAATTATTTGCCCTGCTTCTGTTAGTGTCATTCCAGATTTTTGTGGTTCCAACAATTTCCACACAATATGATGCTGTGATACATCTGGGCAGCTAGGATACCCCCAACTGTATCTAAGACCTCTTTTATCCCCAATCTTGAGATCTTCTCGTATTTTATGATTAATCCATTCAGCCATTGCCTCTGCCGTTTCTACTGCCATACCATGCAAGTAATAGGCATCAGCGTACCTGTCTTCCTTATTCCATTTGTCTATCAAGTCGGAGGTTTTAGTACCTACAGTAACTGCTTGGAATATAACCACATCATCTTTACCAAAATAATCAGTAAGACAGAGATGCTTAGATTTTGAAGAGCGTGGAAAATCAAATACCAATTTTTCTCCGCTTGGACGTTCTACAGATAACTTGCCATCCTCATTATGACATCTAAAGTAACCATATACTGCTCTTGGCTCAAACAGTTTTTCTTGCAGTATTCTCTTTTTCCATTCTTCAAATAATACTTCATGTTCTTCTTCTGATTCTTTAGCAGATTGTCCTCTAACTCCCCAAGACAATACAAACAGCGATTTTTTGTTGAGATATTTCCAAACCTCGTTCAAGTCTATATCTTTTGGTTCCAGTCTAATTGGAGTGTTAAATGTGGGTGGAATAGGAGATGTTACAGGAACTATTCCACTATGTGCAAACTCTCGCGCTTCATGTTTTTCAAAGACCGGTTCTTTCCACTTTTCAATTTTCTCTTGCCACTCTTGTACAAATTTTTGTTTTTCAGGTGAGACAAGTTTGTCCATCATTTTTAATCCATCAAACATGGTCTTGCAATAAAAGACACCTGGCGTATAGATTCCACCTTCCTTTGCCACCCTATTGATGTAATTAGTGTTAATTGCAGCACCTCCACAAAGTACTGGAATATTCATGTTGTTTTTTCTTGCATGTTCTACAAAATATTGCATTTGTTTTGATGTCGATACCAAGAGTGCAGAAAGCCCAATGGCATCGGCATTTACCTCTTCTATTTTTTCCAAGAATTTTTGTAGAGGAACTTGTTTCCCAAGATCATATACAGTATATCCATTGTTTTCAAATATAGTTTTTACAAGATTCTTTCCAATATCATGTACATCGCCATAAACGGTTCCAAGAACTAGTTTTCCTTTACTTGAGCCCTCTTCTTTTAAGAGATATTTTTCAAGTTCTACAACAGATGCCTTCATGCATTCTGCAGATTTGAGTACAAATGGAAGGATTAATTCTCCAGAGCCAAACTTGTCACCAACCTCCTTCATTGCAGGCAGGAGATCCTCGTTTAGTGTCAAAATAGCGGCTTGATGAGTAACATCTTTCGGAGCATCAATTGCAATTCTGCCATCTTTTTCAACCAGATTAAATTTTGCAGAAATTTTTTCAGCTATAGCACTTACAACATCATTTTCTATTCCATCCTTTAGCCTGTTTACTATTCTAAAGTTTGATCTCTTTCCTGCTGGCCAGGTAGGATCTACATCTACTTTTTTGGCTGCTGCCCGAGTGGTATATTTTGAGATTTCAAAATATGCAATAAAGTCAGCAAGTGTATTTGGATGTTTGTTAAATATTAGATCCTCTGAAAGTTTTTTTTCTTTTTCATCGATTTCAGTATAAGGTATGACATCCTTTGGATTGATTATGACTGTATCTAATCCATTTTTTACTGCATGAAACAAAAATACAGCATTAAGGATTTTTCTTGCACGTGGTGCTAAACCAAAACTAACATTACTTAGTCCAAGAGTTGTAAAGGAGTTTGGAAATCTTTGTTTTACAAGACGAATTCCTTCTAGGGTATTTTTTCCTGCATCTAGGAATTCAGCCTCTCCGGTAGCCAGAGTAAATGTCAAGACATCAAAAATAAAATGCTCTTCAGTTAGTCCATATTTTTTCCCAGTCTCAACCAACAGTTCTGCAGTCTCTAGTTTTTCTTGAGGAGTTTTTGCCATTCCTTTTGGTCCAATACACATGGCAACAGCTGGAACACCATACTTTACCATCAAGGGAGCAAGCAAATGAAATTTACTTCCATCACCTTCCAGATTTATCGAATTTATGATGGGCTTTCCTGGAATTTGTTCAAGTGCAGTTGCAATTACTTTGGGTTCGGTGGAATCAATAACTAGAGGTGCATCAATTTCTAAGCTGAGTAGTTTTACAAGTTTTTTCATAAATTCAAGTTCGTCTGAGCGTTCAGTTGTTGCTACACAGACATCAAGACAATGCGCCCCATCATCTACCTGGTCTCTTGCAAGTTTTACCAGTTCCTCAAAATTGTCATTTAGTACACATTCCT
Source organism: Candidatus Nitrosotalea bavarica (assembly GCF_900167955.1). Taxonomy (GTDB): domain Archaea; phylum Thermoproteota; class Nitrososphaeria; order Nitrososphaerales; family Nitrosopumilaceae; genus Nitrosotalea; species Nitrosotalea bavarica. Next base: position 25,666 of record NZ_FUYK01000001.1, read on the forward strand.
TTGCCCTTTTGGAGCCTTGTGCGTTTAGTCTCTCTCCAATTATCATGGGAGCTGGATTTTGCCTAAGATCTATTGCCTTTAATGCAGAACTGACTCTTGGAGTTTTCAACAATGTTGTTCTCAATCACTTTTTCTAAATACCTAGCGGTTATTTTCTGTCGCCTTTTCGTCAATTACTTTACGTAACAGAGAGATATGGTCCACATTTGTTCCACAGCATCCTCCAATTATTCTCACATTGGGATATTGCGATAAAAAATCCATCATTACTTTGGCCATCTCAGGTGGTGTCATTTTGTATACCGCCCTTCCCCCCTGGTTTTCTGGCATTCCAGCATTTGGTACAACAAGTAGCGGCAATTCATTTTGCTCGTTGAGCCATTGTACACTAGGAATCATTTCATTGGGCCCAGTGGAACAGTTCAGCCCAAAAGCATCAATTCCCATCTCAGAGACTGTAGTATATGCAGCTTGTATGTTTGTGCCAAGAAGCATCTTGCCGTATTTATCCAATGTAACATTTGCAATAATTGGAACTTTCTTGCCAGTTTTTTTAAATGCGTTATGACAGGCTTCAATTGCAAGTTTTACTTCTAAAATATCCTGACTTGTTTCAATTAAAAGTGCGTCAACTCCTCCAAGTATTAGACCCTCAGCTTGGATCTCAAATGCTTCTCTGATATCATCAAGTTTTATCTGTCCAAGGGACGGATCGTTTGAGCTTGGAAGAAAACCAGTTGGACCCATTGAGCCAATGACATATCGTGGCTTGTCTGTAAATTCTTTAGTGACTTCAACTGCAATCTCGGTAATCTTTTTGTTATATTCCAGTGTTTGGTCACCATAACCATATTCTTCTAACTTTAGCTTGTTTGAACCAAATGTATTGGTCTCAATACAATCTGCACCTGCACGCAAATATGATCTGTGGATATTCTTAATCCAGTCAGGTCGTGTAAACGATAATCCATCATTGAATCCTTCTTTGCCATCAGGAAAGTCTTCTGGTTGTGGATTAAGTTTCTGAATCTCTGTTCCCATTGCACCATCAAAAAGTACAACTTTTTGTTTCATCAATTGATCTAAAGGAATTTTTCCAGTCAAGTACAACTCAGATGTGGTATCAACGATTTAATTCTGTTTTGTTTTGTGGCAATGTGATTATCTTCAAAGGTTATAATCAAGTAGTCAGGACAGTCAATTATGACCGTAATTTATGAGATCAACCCTCCAAAGGTTATTCAGGATACAATATTATCGCATGATCAGTTATCTGAATCAGTTGAAAAACTAAAGGAGCGAGCTGGAAAAATTGGTCAAGCATGTGATGGAATTCATCTGACTGACTCAGTACTTGGAATTCCGCGTGTCTCACCTATTACTGCGGGATTTTTCATAAGAAATTCTAACAACAAAATAAGAATAACTGCAAGTATTCGGGTAAGAGATAGAAATCTCACTTCGATAACACAAACCATATGTGATGCTATTTTACTAAATTTGAATGGAGTTCTAGTCCTCAAAGGCGATTCACCTCCGGCAGGTCCAACAGATTCCGGACTTGTTCCAAGTGACGTTGTAAAACAATTCAATGAACAAGGTTTTGGAAAGAGAATTGACATGTATCTATCCATTTCAAGTAATCCCAATTTTGAAAAGATGCATAAAAAAATAGAAGCCCAGCCAAAAGGGTTTGTGACTCAGGTCATAAATTCCATAGACCAAGTGACAAGAATGGTAGACAAGCTAAAACCACAAGGATTTAGGATAATTCCTTGTGTGCTGGTATCATCGGAGAAGAATCTCAAATCAGCTCAAATGCTAAAGCTAGACTGGTCAGAATATAGTAAAGACTTGGCAGGATTTGTAAAACAGGTAGACAAGATTGCAGGAAATGTATTGATAAGTTCTCCAAATGACTTTGCTGGCGCACTAGATCTTTTACACAGATTAAAATAATTTAGTAGATATAACAAAGATGGAAATCAATACCTAGATTAAAATTAAAGATTAGCATTCAAGAGAGCGTCATAACATGAGGTTACTTGTTGTAATATCCATATGCATAGCATTAATTGGCTTTGGAATAATTTCCCCTCATGCGGCTTCAGCAAATGTATGGATTCCAGATAATGAATTTCTAGGATATTATGATTCCAATGGCACGTATACAGTTGTAGGAGCAGTAAAAAATACAGAAAATATGCCAGTGATTCCTTCCATTACAATCAATGTTAAAGATGGAGACAAGGAAATCTCAGATAACTATACCTTTTCAATTATAAATTCACAAACAGATATTCCATTTAAGATCAAAATACCCGAAGTAGGTGACAAGAATGCAACTCTTGAGACCCCCCAAGTCAGTTTTGTCACATCAAGTCATAATGCTTTAGACATCGATGTAATCTATGGCAGGACTTTGATCAAACACCCAGATGGCCATACTTCTGGATTTATCTTAAATAATGACACTTCTCCTGCATATGGAGTACGAGTTTATGCCGTAATCTATGGCAAGGATGGAAAGATGCTAGATACTGGTAAAAGTATTGAGACAATTGAAAGAATGGATCCAGGACAAAAAATTGCATTTTCAATGTACCCTGATCCTCAATTTGCCTCAAACGTAAGCTACTATAGCTGTTTTGTGGTTGGTGGAGATGGCTCACAAACCGAATGGGTTGAAAGAAATGGTAATAAATTCTATTTTAGTTTTATAACTTCGGGAGCAGTGGCATATCCAAAATATGACGATCTTACTCAGACCCTAAGTTTAACAGTACGTCAGCCCTTCCCTGAAAAAGGATTTGTGAATTTTATGTTTACTCAAGAAACAGGTGATGAGAAATTTACAGTAAAAGTAAATGGCAATCCAATAGAATTCCTTCAGAGTAAAGATCCTCAAGGTAGTTGGCATGTATCTTTTAATGTTCCACAAAGATCAGTGTCTAATGTAGAAATTTCTGGCTTTGGAGCAATTAGTAGTATTCCAGAATTTCCAGCAAACAACAGTAAAAATTATCTTTTAATAGCAATACCAATCGCAGCAGCTGCAGTAAGTATCATAATCTGGAAAAAGAAGAAAAACTAGGGAATGGTTGTAAGATTCTGTTCTTGTAACACTTTATTGAGAATTGTCAAATCAAATATGTTAGACAGATCTGGTTTCTCATCACCTAGAAAACCCAGACTATATGCATCGTTAGCAGATTTGTCAATAGATGATTTTACAGGATTATAGGTAACCTCCATTCTAGACAAGGCCTCTGAAATTACATCGTTTGGAATTGTTTTTCCTGTTAGTTTCTGAATTTGATCATTGAAAATTTTGATAGATTCATCTTTGTTATTGTTAATCCAAATTGTTTCTTTTACATGCGCTTCTAAAAATTTCTGTATAACATCAGGATGACTGTTCAGATAATCAGTTCTTGCTACTATTAGTGCAGTTGTAAATTCCCCATTTGGCCACAAGTCTCTCTCATCAAGAAAGATCTTTCCATTTGCTTGCTTGGCAAGTATAGTTCCCCATGGTTCTGGAACCCAAGCACCGTCAATGTCTTTTTTTGACATCATAGTAACTATATCAGCAGTCTTTGCAGGAATTATTGTTACATTTCCTCCATTTTCAGTAGTCTTGTAACCATTTTTTAGGATATAGGATCGTAATGCCACATCCTGTGTATTTCCAAGTTGAGGTGAGGCAAATTTCTTGTCTGCAAAGTCATGGACATTCGTTATTCCAGAATCATTTCTAATTACGAAAACTACACCTCCACTTGAGGCACCAGATATTATTCTGAGTGCTTGTCCATCACTTTTTAGATATCCATTGATTGCAGGATTTGGTCCCACATATGCTACATCAATCCTATTTGCAATGAGTGCTTCAATAGCAGAAGGTCCTGCATCAAATACTTGCGATTGAACCTTAACATCACCTAGACCATTTTGAAAGTCGCCATTACCAATTCCTATTACGGCTTGAATGTGATTTATGTTGGCAAAGTATCCAATTCTTAGAACATCAGATGAAGTATTCTCAGAATTTACTGATCTAATATCATAATGTGTTGTTAATGAAATAATTATTACTGCAATAATTATTCCTCCTGCAATTGCAAACTTTAATCCTGGTTTCATCATTACATCACTATCTATGATGATCCAATCCCCACTTTCTTCTGATTCTATCTTCCATCTTGTATAAAAGGAATCTATCAACCAACAAACCAATAACAAAAATTGTAACCATACTTGCAATTACCTGACTCATATCCAAAAATTCTCTTCCGACAGAGAGAATGTGTCCAAGACCTACAATTGACATCAGTATCTCCGCACCAATTATGGCATGCCAAGCAAATGACCATGCTTGTCTTAGACCAATTATCAGAGATGGCGTAGCAGCAGGAATTGTAACGTGTCTAAATAATGAAAAACCTTTTGCTCCCATATTTCTTGCAGCATCAAGATAGATTGTAGGTATGTTTCTAATACTACTATACGTTGAAATCATTATAGAAAAAATTGAACTCATTATTACAACAAACATTATTCCAAATTCATTAAAGCCTATGAATAGAATCGAGAATGGTACCCAAGCAATACTAGGAAACGAAAGTAGGCCTGCTGAAAATGAGTTCAAAGTCTTTCCAAAGCCCTTGAATTTTATCATTGTAAATCCAATTAGGGTTCCAAGAGTAATGGAAATTGCAAAAGCCCCAAGCAATCGTCCAAGGGTTATACCTATACTTTGAGGCAGCGAACCATTCCATATTATCTTGGCAAAGGTCTCAGCCACCATGACTGGAGAAGGAAGAGAAATTATTGGCCATATTCCAAGCATAAATATAATTTGCCAAATGCCAGTGAATATAGCTATAAACAATGCGGCATTTGCAGCATCATCAAGATTACGGTGAGATTTTTTTAATTGAATATCTTTAATCATTGTAATTCATCCTTTGTTTGTGCAATGACCTCACTTTTTAGTTCGTCAAGAATTTGATGATAATATTTTTGAAGATTTTCATCTTCTGCCAGTCGTGGTCTTCGATAATCAATTATTATTTCTTTTTTAATTTTAGATGGACGGTTTTTGAAGATCTCAACTTTATTTCCAAGTATTACAGATTCTGAAATATTATGTGTGACAAATATGATAGTCTTCTTTGTTCTTTCCCAGATCAGTTGTAATTCAACTAATAACAAATCTCTTGTTTGAGAATCAAGTGCGGCAAAAGGCTCATCCATTAGAAGAATTTCAGGATCCATTGCAAGAGCTCTTGCTATTGCAACTCTTTGTTTCATTCCAGTTGAGAGTTGATACGTATACGAGTCTGCAAATTTTGTAAGCTGCATCATATCCAAATATCTCTGAGATATCTCTCTGCGTTCATCTTGTGGAATACCTGTTATCTTTAATCCAAATTCTATATTGTCAATTACTTTGAGCCATGGAAACAGTGCACCTTCTTGGAACACCATAGTTCTGTCAGGACCAGGAGTAGAGATTGGTTTTCCATTTAGAAGTATTTCTCCAGAGTCTGGTGTTTCAAGTCCAGCTACAATATTTAGAAAGGTAGATTTTCCACATCCAGACGGTCCAACTATACATACAAAGTCACCTTCCTCGACATTTAGATTAATTCCATCTAAAGCAGTAACAGAATTTCCATTATGATCAAAGTGTTTTACAATATTTTTGGCTTGAAGTTTGGTCATTTCTCAAAATCGCCTTTCATGTTGACGAATAGTCACAACTATGATTCCCGCATAGGATATGAATTTCATATAACAGCGTTATAATTTATTGGTTAAATAGTAATCGAATTTTAGCTTGGACTAATTTGCTTTACAAGATAAATTGAAAACTAGTTTCACATATTTTCTAAAAAATAAAATCGATCTATGGTCTGATCATAAAAGATAAATGCTAAAATCTGGTCACACAAAACCTCGATGAAAGGAAAAGCAGTTCTAGCTTTCTCTGGTGGACTTGATACTTCGGTTGTCATAAAATATCTCCAAGAAAAACACAATCTAGATGTTGTAACAGTTACTGTTGATGTTGGTCAGGAAGATAATCTTGTAAAGATTTCAGCCAAAGCAAAAAGTCTAGGGGTACTAAATCATTACAACATTGATGCACGTCAAGAATTTGTAGATAATTTCATTTTTCCATCAATTAAAGCAAATGCACTTTACCAAAAGAAATACTGTCTTGCAACTGCTCTTGCACGACCATTAATTGCACAAAAAGTAGTAGAAGTTGCAAAAAAAGAAAATGCAACAGCATTAGCTCATGGTTGCACAGGTAAAGGAAATGATCAAGTAAGATTTGATGTGACATATCGTTCTGGTTCCAATCTGCCCATAATTGCACCAATACGCGATCTGAATCTAACACGTGATGTAGAGCTAAAGTACGCACAAAAACACAAGATTCCAATTGATACAGCTGCCAAGAGATTCAGTATCGATCAAAACTTGTGGGGAAGAGCTATCGAAGGTGGAGAGATGGAAGATGCATTTTCTGAACCGCCAGATGATGCATTCATTTGGGTCAAGACAAAGAATCTACCAGATAAACCACAATACTTGGAAATAAAATTTGAAAATGGAATACCTGTTACAGCGGATGGAAAACGCATGAAATCCATTGAATTAATAAAATACATCAATAAAAAAGCAGGTGCAAACGGAGTAGGAATTGTAGACCACATTGAAGACAGAGTGGTAGGAATAAAATCAAGAGAAGTCTATGAGACACCAGGCGCCTCATGCATAATTGAGGCACATACTGATCTTGAAAAGATGGTTCTAACTAAACATGAATTAAAATTCAAAGCGATGGTTGATGTAGAATGGGCATGGTTAACATATTCTGGATTGTGGCAAGATCCATTGAAAACGGATTTAGATATGTTTATCAATGCTACTCAGAAGAGGGTTAGCGGAACTGTCAAGCTCAAAATGTTCAAAGGAAGTCTCAGAGTTGTTGGAAGAAAATCAGAATATTCATTGTATAGTCATGACTTGGCAACATATGGAGCAGGATCTACTTTTGACCAAACTCTTGGAAAAGGATTCGTTGAGCTATGGGGACTACAATCAACAGAAGCTAATAAATTACTAAAAAAGAGGTGAAATGATCAAATATGAATTGTCCAGAATGTGATGCAACAATAAAAATTCCAGACGACGCAAGTGTTGGAGAGATAGTCTCCTGTCCTGATTGTGGAGCAGATTTTGAGATTGCTTCCAAAAATGGCGCCGTATGTGAATTAAAGCATGCAGAAAAAGTAGGCGAAGACTGGGGAGAGTAAATGCCTAAAGTTCGAATCGTGTTCGATAGAGTAAGACTAGAGGAGAAAATGCTCGAGCAAAAAGCAATCGAGCTTGGACACGATACGAAGATGATTGATGCAAAAACTACCCAATTTACCACCGAAAGTAAAAAAAACGATTATGATTTTGGAGATGTCGTTTTAGAAAGATGTGTCAGTTACTTTCGTGGCCTTCATTTTACAGCAGCACTTGAATTTTTAGACATTCCAGTACTAAACAGAACCGAGGTTGCAAATAATTGTGGAAACAAAATGATAACCTCACTTCTCTTAAAGAAACACAATGTACCAACTCCCAAAACATACTTTTCATTCTCATCAGAGGCAGCAGTAGAGACATTAGAAAAGGAAGGATACCCATTGGTGATAAAACCAATCATAGGTAGCTGGGGAAGAGGCGTGATACCTCTAAGAGATAGAGAGACTGCAGATGCAATAATTGAAGTCCGAGAACTAAATGATGGGGCATTAGACAGAATTTACTATTTGCAAGAGATGATAAATCGTCCACCAAGAGATATCCGTGCCATAACAGTAGGAGACCAGTTGATTGCTGCAATGTATAGAACCTCGACTGGTGGCTTTAAGACAAACATTGCTCTAGGGGCAGAGCCAATTGCATGTGATATAACAAAGGATCTAGAGGATATTTGTATAAAGGCATCAAAGGCTGTGGGAGGAGGAATTTTAGGTATTGATGTCATGGAAGACGAAAAACGCGGATTTGTAGTTCACGAAGTAAATAACACTGTAGAATTCAAAGGAATGGCAAAAGTTGCCAAAAAAAACATCCCAAAAGAAATGATCGACTATGCAATAAGCTATGCAAAACGATAATCGTAACAGTTGAAAAAAATTTTAGAGTTTAAATTATACTATGTTATGGTAGGAAAGTATCTATGAAAGTAGGTGTAGTCGGAGCATCAGGATATGTTGGAGGAGAAATTCTCAGATTGCTTGTAAGCCACCCACATGTAGAAATTGCAATGGTGACTTCACGACAATATGCTGGAGAATACATATCAAGAATCCAACCAGCTTTGAAGGGATTTACTGATCTTACATTTTCAGAACTTGATTATGATAAATTAACAGACAAGTGTGATCTAGTATTTACCGCAGTGCCACATGGAACTGCAGTCGATATAGTAAAAGCACTATACGACAGAGGAATGAAAGTTATTGATTTGAGTGCAGATTACAGATTGCACAATCCTGCGGATTATGACAAGTGGTATGGTTGGCAACATCCACATCCAGAATTATTATCAAAGTCTGTCTTTGGAGTTCCAGAACTTCACAGAGAAGAGATCAAAAAATCTCAGCTTGTATCATGCCCTGGTTGTATGGCAGTAACATCAATACTAGGATTATATCCTTTAATCAAAAAGAATCTCATAGATACGGAACACATCATAGTGGATTCAAAGATTGGTTCTTCAGGCGCAGGTGCTGGAACTCTTTCAGGAACACATCATGCAATGAGGTCAGGTGTAATCAGACCATACAAACCAGCAAAGCACAGACATACTGGAGAGATTGAACAAGAATTATCTCTAGCAGCTGGAAGTAAAATTAAAGTATCAATGAGCCCTCATGCAGTAGATATTGTAAGAGGAATTTTATGTACAAATCATGTATTTCTCAAACAGCCATTAAGTGAGATGGACTTGTGGAAGATATATCGCGAACAATATCAAAACGAGAGATTCATAAGACTAATCCGCGATAAGAAAGGATTTTACAAATTCCCAGATCCAAAGTTTGTCGTAGGTTCTAACTTTTGCGATGTCGGATTTGATATTGACGAAGATAATAACAGAGTTGTAGTTCTTTCTGCATCAGACAACCTTATGAAAGGCGCCGCAGGTTCTGCCATTCAAAACATGAATGTCATGGCAGGATTCAACGAGTCGGAAGGAATCGCCCAGACTCCGCTAACTCCAGTGTAAAAAAATGATTACGATAAAGATAGGAGGAAGTGTAGTAGATGGTCTTCATCCTACCACTATAACAGACTTGAAAAAAGTTTCAGAAAAAGAGAAACTGATTTTGGTACACGGTGGAGGAAAAGAAGTAACAAAAATTTCTGAAGCATTAGGAAAAGAGCAAAGATTCATCGTATCCCCAGGCGGAATCAAAAGCAGGTTTACAGATAAAGAGACTGCGGAGATATTTACAATGGTCATGTCTGGAAAGATAAACAAAATGATAGTTATGATGCTGCAAAAACATGGAATTAATGCAGTTGGTCTTTCAGGAGTAGATGGAAAGATAATCCAAGCAGAACGAAAAAAGAAACTGATTGTAATGAATGAAAAGGGTCGTAAGATGGTAATAGACGGTGGGTATACAGGAAAGATACAGGATGTTAATGCAGGATTGATCCGCTCAATTTTAGACCAAGGATATGTTCCAGTCATATCACCAATAGCAATTAGCGAAGAGTGTGATTTTCTCAATGTTGACGGAGACAGGGCCGCTGCATACATAGCAGGCAAGATGCAATCAGATAAGATATTATTTCTTACAAATGTAGATGGATTACTAATGGATGAGAAGCTGGTCGAAAAATTAACTCTAGCTGAGGCAAAGGAGATCTTGCCAAAGATTGGATTTGGAATGGAAAAAAAGATACTTGCTGCAACAGAGGCATTAGAGATGGGAGTCAAAGAGGCATTAATTGCAAATGGTAAAAAAGAAAACCCAATATCAGCGGCAATTGCTCATGACAAATGTACGGTGATATCAAAATGACTGAAGATCAATTTATGGGAAATATCTACCAGAGATTCCCTGTAACAATAGAACGTGGATTAGGAGCTCATGTATGGGATGCAGATGGAAAAGAGTACATCGATTGCATGGGAGGATATGGTGTTGCACTAGTTGGTCACTGTAATCCTAGAGTAGTAAAAGCAATCAAGGCTCAACTTGACAAAATTATCACAGTACATAGCTCACTATACAACAAGACAAGAGAAGAATTTCTTGAAAAACTGATAAAAATTTCTCCAAAGAGTCTCAGTCAAGTCTATCTAAGCAACAGTGGAGCAGAAGCAGTAGAAGCTGCAATCAAGTTTGCACGCAAGTTCACAGGTAAGAAGAAAATGGTTGCAATGAACGGATCATATCATGGAAAATCTCTAGGTGCACTATCAGTTACATTTAATCAAAAATATCGTAAAGCCTTTGAACCACTTGTTGATACGGTCCAATTTTCATCATTTGGAGATATCGAAGCATTACGAAATACTGTAGATACAGATACTGCGATGGTAATCATGGAGCCAATTCAAGGTGAAAGTGGAATCATTGTAGCACCAGATGGATTTTTGCAAGAAGTCAGAAAATTATGTGACGAAAAGGGAATTGTTCTAGTATTTGATGAAATTCAGGCAGGCCTTGGAAGAACTGGGAAAATGTGGGCAAGTGAGCACTGGAATACAGTGCCAGACATCATGTGCCTTGCAAAAGGAATTGCGGGTGGTGTTCCCATGGGTGCAACTTTAGTAAGACCAGATATCTTGGCTACAATTAGCAAGGGAGAGCAATCATCAACATTTGGAGGTAACCCACTATCATGTGCAGCAGGAATTGGAGCAATTGATGCCCTAACAGAAGACAAGCTAGTTGAGAATGCAGAAAAGAATGGAAAGTTATTCAGAGATGGACTAGAAAGACTAAAAGAAAAACACAGGATAATTCGAGAAGTAAGAGGCAAGGGTTTGATGATTGGTGTTGAGATGAAGTTTGAAGTAAAAGACATACTATTTGATGGAATTGCAAATAATCTATTACTGCTTTATTCTGGTAAAAACATACTACGATTATTACCGCCTCTAGTGATATCAGAGTCTGACATAAACAAGGCTTTAGAAACTTTAGATATGATAATAACAAAGGAGGAGCAGAGAAGAAATGTCTAGAGACAAGACAGATGAAATAATAATTGAGATGCTAAAAAAAGATTCTAGACAATCGTTTGTAGAGATTGGCGAAAAACTAGGACTGTCAGAATCTGCAGTAAGAAGAAGAGTTAAAAATTTAACAGATGCTGGAACGATAAAAAAATTTACAATTGAGACAGGAGATGTAAATTCTACAAGTGCAATTATTTTGATCTCAGTTGATTCATCAACTGACACATCCAAAGTATCTGCAAAACTTTCCAAACTACGTGGAGTGCATACAGTGTTTGAGATAACAGGTCAGTACGATATTGCTACTATAATCAGAGCACCAACAATTGCTGACATCAACGTATGCATAGACGAATTACGAAAGGTTCCTGGCGTATTTGATACAAATACTGTAATTATACTACGTACAGTCACATAAAACGAATTTCGTCATAGAGTTTCGAAAACCGCCTAAAATCGTTCCAAAAACAACAAAACTAGACGAATTCTGTACGAATATGTTTATATTTGTAAAACTCAAAGAAAAATGAGAATGGACGCCGCAAACTATTACGCATACAAGTATAATGAGATGGGTGTCAAGCCAAAAAAAATTAGAATACTTGACAGCACTCTAAGAGAAGGAGAACAGCATCCAGGGGTTACTTTTTCAAACAAGCAAAGAATCCAAATTGCATGGATGCTGGATTATTTTGGAGTTGATCAAATTGAAATTTCACCTGTTGTATCACCTGATCACAAGGAAGCAACAAAGACAATCATCAAACAAGGGTTAAAGGCAGACATTGTTGCACATGTTCGTGCATTAAAAGAAGATGTAGATGTTGCAATTGATTGCGATGCAACATGGATGGCAACTTATCTGGGTATTTCTGAAATTCACATGAAAGACAAGCTAAGAATTACAAGAGAAGAAGCATTGAGAAGATCAGTTGAAACTGTAGAATATGCAAAAGCACATGGCCTGAAGATGAGGTTTACTGTTGAAGACGGTTCCAGAGCAGACCCAGAATTTCTAATGCAAGTGTGCAAAGCAATCTCTGAAGCAGGTGTTGACAGAATAAGTTTGCCAGATACCGTTGGAATAATGAGACCAAATGGAATGTATAATTTTGTAAAGTCAATTCGTGATGAAATAGATACTCCACTTGATGTACATTGCCACAATGATATTGGACTTGCTTTAGCAAATTCATTAGCAGGATGCGATGGTGGTGCAGATCAGATTCATACAACAATTGATGGAATTGGAGAAAGAACTGGAATACCAGCACTTGCAGAGACTGCAGTTGCGCTGACATATCTATACAATTCTCCAAATAATTTTAGGCTAGATATGCTCATGGACCTCTCAAGATTAATTGAACAGTATACTACAATAGTTCCATACGATTCAAAGCCGATTGTAGGTCCAACTGCGTATAAACACAAGGCAGGAACTCACTTGGCTGCAATTTTGAGAAACCCTGCAGCATACGAGCCAATTGAGCCCAAAGTAGTGGGAAACAGGAGAAGAATCGTATTTGGAGAACTTGCAGGAAAGAATGGTGCGGCATATCTCATGTCATTGCTAGGCCTTGAACAAAATGAAGAACATGCAAAATCAGTAGCAGCAGGTCTGAAGAACCTAAGAATGGGAGACCTTCTAGAGATACCCCTTGATGATAGACTCGAACAAAAGATAATTAATGTCAAAGAACTGAAGGAGAAAACAGGAAAATAATATGAAATGTCTAGAATGTGATGCAAACATCAACCCTCCAAAGGATTCCATAGAAGGAGAGATTGTAACTTGCCCAGACTGTGGCGCAAGTTTTGAACTTGTCAAAGGTTCTACCGGCCTAGATCTAAAACCAGCACAAACTGTTGGTGAGGACTGGGGCCAGTGAGCTCAGGTTTATCAATTCTCTACGATACCATCCGGTGGGAAGAAAAAGCACTCTTTGATGCCGCAAAAGAAAAAGGCATTGATGCAAAGATGGTAGACTGTAAGAATCTGTCCATTAATTTAGATAAAAGTCCAGAAGACTATGGAACTGTAATACAAAGATGTGTTAGTTACTATCGTAGTCTTCATTCTACTGCAGCTCTTGAAGGAAAAGGAGTCAATGTAATTAATTCTTTGAACACTAGCATATTTGCAGGAAATAAATTATTTACTCACATGCTGTTACTAAAAAAAGGAATACCTACACCATTTAGTGCAGTGGCGTTTTCACAAGAAGCCGCATTAGAACTTCTAGACAAGAAAGGATACCCAATGGTCATAAAACCAACTGTTGGTAGCTGGGGAAGAATGATTGCAATGCTAAAAGACAGAGAAGCTGCAGAGGCAATAATAGAAAGTAGAGAGACAATGTATCCAATTTATCAGGTATATTATTTGGAGGAATTTGTCAATAGGCCTCCTCGAGATATCAGAGCTATAGTTGTAGGAGACAAAGTTGTTGCTGCAATTTACAGATATTCTGGAGAAGCCCAATGGAAGACAAATATGGCACTTGGCGGCAGGGCAGAAGAGCTAAAAGTTACAAAAGAACTAGAGGATATTTGCATCAAGGCAAAAGAGGCAGTTTATGGACAGATTGTAGGAGTGGATCTTATGGAAAGTAAGGAAAATGGCCTTGTTGTTCACGAAGTTAACAATACAACGGAATACAAAAATACTGTCAGAGTTACTGGCGTAAATATACCAGCAATGATGATTGATTACGTAATACAGTTGAGAAAATAGAATTGGACTCTTCGATTATAAACACACCAAGATATGCAGTAAAGACGCTAGAGAAGGCTCTAAGGCTCTATACACCATCTCTTGCAGAAAAACCACTTGCAGAGTTTTTAGCAGACAAGTGTGATGATTTTGGGTTTGAAGATGTTCGCATAGACGATGTAGGAAATCTAATTGCCACCAAAGGTTCTGGCTATCCAAGGATAATGCTATGTGGGCATATGGATACTGTCCCAGGAAAAATAAAGGTAAGAAGTGAAAATGGATTTATCTATGGAAGAGGTGCATCGGATGCCAAGGCACCATTAATTGCAATGCTTCTTGCAACATCTTCCGTTCAACCTGAGAACAATGGAACAATAACATTTGCAGCAGTGGTAGACGAAGAAGGAAATGCAACAGGAATCAAGAGCCTAGTAAAACAAAAACCAGCCATAGATTACGCAGTATTTGGAGAACCAAGTGGAATTAAAAATATTACAATTGCATACAAGGGAAGAATTGCAATAAACTTGAGAGTAAATGTAGGAGATAGTGCGCATGCCAGTGCACCATGGCTTGCAAAAAATGCAATCGAAGAGTCATATATCTTTACAGCCGCACTAAAGAAATCATTAGAAGAAAATCAAGAAGGCCTGGCAAAGAGCATGATGCTTACTTCATCTCTGACTGAAATTAAAGGAGGTACTAGTCACAATGTAACACCATTAGAATGCGATGCAATAATGGATATCAGAATTCCTGTAAACATGAATTGCAAAATGGTGGGAGAAAGAATTGCAACTACAGTTCAAGATATAGCAAAAAAACAAGGAGTCAATGCATTTTATTCTGTAATAGATGAGACAGAGCCATTTGAGGCACCACACAACTCTCCACTTGTTAGAGCATTAACACTTGGAATTATGGATGTAGAAAAAGCAAGGCCACAATTAATTCGAAAGACAGGCACGGGAGACATGAATATCATAGGAAATTCACTAAACATTCCAGTTGTTACATATGGTCCAGGAGATCCTCATGCATCACATACAATTGATGAAAGAGTATCAACTGATGAATTTCTAAGAAGTGTTGAGGTCTTCAAGAGGATGCTATCCCATCTGAAAAGATTGCACGAGTTCAAAAGTTCTCCTGCTAAATCCTAAAACGAAGCTCAAAATATAGAGCGATTGGAGTTTTGTTTTATGTTATGGTTTGTAGGGCTAGGCATTTCAGGACTAGACGGTATTAGTGCAAATGCAATACAGGTTTTAAAAAAGGCAGACATGACATACTTTGAAATTTTTACAAGCCCAATCGGAAAATCCGAGTTGTTAAAAATAAAAAAACTAGTCAGAGGAAAATTGACTATAGCTCCAAGATGGATGGTCGAAGATGGCAAAGCTATTTTGTCACTTGCTAAAAAGAAAAATGTTGTACTGCTTGCATATGGGGATCCGTACGTGGCAACAACTCACCTAGAGTTAAGAACAAGAGCAGAGAATGAAAAGATCAAGACAAAGACAATTCATGGAGCATCTGCAATTACATCCCTAATAGGAGAATGCGGACTGCATCATTACAAGGTTGGAAGACCTGTGACCATAATGAGAGAATTACCATCATTAAGTACTGTATACTATACAATTTATGAAAACTTGGTAAGGGGAAGTCACAGTTTATTGATTTTAGAATATGACAATAGTTCTAATTTCTTTTTAGATCCAAAAGATGCATTGACTAGTTTGCTCAATACAGAAAACGGCGAGAGACGAAATGTAATTGACGAGTCTACATTTGCCATAGTTGCGTCAAGAATTGGCGCAAAGAATCAGGGCATAATATCTGGAAAATTATCTACGCTTTTGAAGACAGACTTTGGCAAACCACCACATACCATCATAATTCCTGGAAGACTACACTTTACAGAGCAAGATGCAATCAAGATATTTTCCAAGTGTTTGGACGAGCCATTTGATAATTCATCAAAGATTCAAAAGATATCAGACCAGATGCTATCAAAATATATCCCAAAAGCAAGAAAGGCACTTGAACAAGTTGTAAGTATATTCAAAGATGACCCAAGTCTCAAATCAGTAATAGAAAATTCCCAGCTATACATTGATGATGCTGAAAAATTCCAAAAGGAAGGAAAGGAGGAACTTGCAGTGCTAAGTATAGGATACGCCGAAGGCCTAATGGATGCACTACGCCTCTCAAAAGGAATAGATCCCTGGGCATAGAGTTTATAGATAAATCAAATTGTAATAGTTTCGCTTTAGTGATAGATTTGGACGCATTTGATAAAGAAATAATCGCAGCCTTTTTTGTGGCAGCACTTTCAGGTGAGATTGCTATTGATATTATACGAAAAAAACTTGCTCTCAATCCAGAATATATCGAAGAGCGAATCAGGGATCTTGTTGAGAAGGGGTTTATTGAAAATAACAAAAAAAACCTCACTGAACTTGGAAGAAATGCATTACGAGTTGTTCTAGCAGGAGGAGTTTTTGATATAATTCATCCAGGACATATCCACACCCTCAAGGCAGCAAAAGATCTTGGCAATGTACTAGTTGTTGTAATTGCAACAGACAAGACAGCACAAAAAATGAAGAATAGGATTCCGCTACACAACATGGAGCTTCGCAAAGATTTGGTCAGATCACTTGTAATGGTAGACTATGCGGTAGTTGGATACGAAGGCGACATTTTCAAGTCAGTTGAGATAATCAAGCCAAATACCATTGCGCTAGGATATGATCAAGTGCATCAAGAGAAATTTATCGTAGATGGTTGCAAAAAAATAGGAATCAATGTATCAATTGCAAGATTACAATCACCAATACCAGATATCAAGAGTTCTAAAATAGAAAATGATTATGGCAAGTCAATTTATGGAATTTAATCTCGATTAGATTTTATCCGTACTGGAACTTTAATTGATATTTTGGAACCAGTAGAAAGTTTTGTTACCTTTTTGATATTCTCTTTTGAGATCAACTCAATTATAGAATCATCGTGGTGAGTGCGCTCCAAGAGAATCAGTGCTGCATCAATATTGTTAACTTTGGCAGGATAGCATTTTACCCAGCCATATGTTCTCTTTCCATCTGAGAAACCATCAACCATTATGGCGTCATACGCATCAAGAGAACGCTTAGCCTCGATTGATTCCTTGTCTTTTAGTTTTACGTTTAATGTCCCAGGAAATGGAACATATCCAAGCTTTGTCTTGAATTGTTTTGTATATCCTTTCATTGACATGTAATATGCTCCCTCGCCCATGCCTGAGCTTATAGTTCCCTTAAATTCCAAATAGGCAGGAATTGATTCAAGGCTTGATTTTAGTATAGAAAATATTTTTAACATCTCGGCATGACCTTTGGTTGTTATTCTAACAGATACCTTTTGGCCACTACGCAATCTTTCCACATAGCCATTTGCCTCAAGATCCATGAGATGTTTTGATGCAGCTTGCTGTGATTTACGAATACTTTTTCCTAGAGAAGATGTAGTTATTGGGACAAAATTATATCGTGCGCCTTTGGTAAAAAGTTCTGCAAGAGTTAGAATGTGTTGAATCTTTAGTTCTGACATTAATTTTATGCAACACCAAGCTCTGTAAATGTTTTGAGTATCAATCCATCAGTGGATTTTAGATTAGCCATTCGGTGGCCAATTAGATACCCAATTCCAGCTTGTTTTGCAGAGTCTACTAGTCTTTGTGTAATAATTCCGTCAAGTATTAGATATTTTATTCCAGAACCTGCAGCAAGTTTTCCTACAACTTCACTTACTGGTACCTTGAAGACTTGGTTTGTACCATCATCAAGTGCAATTGCTTCCAGTGATTCATTGAGTTCTGAATAGATCTTTTTTACTAGATCAGCGATTGGTGCATCTTTTTCATCCTTGAGTGCAGGCTTTGCAGTCTCCTTTTTCATGTCTTCTGCAGTATCTTTTAGAATTTCTGCAATCTGTATTGGAGTCAGTTCTTCAACCTCTACACCTTCTGGTGCTCTAAGTACAACATCTACGGTAACAAGAGATTTTAGCTCTTTTAGTATGAAACCGCCTGCTCTATCTCCATCAAGAAATGCAACTACCTTGGATTTAGAATCACAAAGCGATTTTATTGATTCGTCAATTCTTGCACCCTCTATTGCAAGTGCATTATCAAAACCGGCTCTTAGTAGATTTATCACATCTGCTCTACCCTCTACAAGAATTATCCATGGTGAATCAAACACTCCAGAACCACATGCGAGTTTTTCTTTTCCAAATGCGGCAATCTTTCCTGCAGAGCCAATATCAGATACGTCCTTGAGCATCTCTTCACCTTCGCTTATTGTCTTTGTAGACCACTTTTGGACAATATCCTTTGCTCTATCTACAATCTCTTTTTTCTTGGCAGTTCTAACATCATCAATAGCATCCAATTTGAAATGAGCTTGGAAAGGACCTACTTTATCTATACTCTCAATAGCAGCTGCAATTAGTGCAGCAGTGTTGATATCAGTACTCATAGGAATCAAGGCATCTCCCTTTGTTTGAGTAGACGATGCCGTAGTATTGACCTCTATTCGTCCTACCTTCGACATCTTCTGGAGTTCGTTTAGGTTCATCTCCGGGCCAAGCAGACCTTCTGTCTGGCCAAAAATTGCGCCTATGATATCTGCTTTTTCAACTAATCCGTCGACTTCGAAGCTGAGCTTAACATGATACTTGACAATTCCTGTGTATACCAATTCATTATCCTCTTAATTTTTGATCAATTATTTTTCTTAATAGTTCGATATAAGTGCTTATTCGTTTTTACCGTGGATCACACCTCAATGGCATACATGAAGAGATCTTCTACATTCTTGATCCTCCCTTTGGTTACAATTGTCAGCTCTTTTCGGTATGAAAGATCTATTGTCATTCTGTGTTGGAGCTGAGAAATTATCCTCTTTGTAAGATACCTTCCTTTTCTATCAGAATCTAGCAATAATATCAAATTTTTGTACTTGGGCATACTATCTGCAAATTTTACTAGTCCCTTGAAGCTATGAAATTGGCAGATCTTTCCATCATATCCTAATTTTGTCAAGGCATCTTCATCTCGTTTTCCTTCAACAACTACAATGCTATTGTGAGCAGAATTGAGTGACTTGATGAATCCTTGAACCTTGGATACATCCTCAACTTCGATCTTCACAAACTTATTTACAAGGAATAGTATTAAGCAATTTTCAGATTACATGTTAAAATTTCTAGTGATTCAAAATACAAAGATCGAAGGTTTAGGAGTATTAGGAGAATTACTGAAAAAAGATGGCATTGATTTTAAGACAGTTCTTGCAAAGAGTGAAGAAATACCAGACATCAAGCCAGATGCAATTATAATTTTAGGAGCGCCAGAGAGTGCAAATGATGATCTGCCATATCTGAAAAAAGAATTGGAATTGATTCGTAAATCAGTTGAAAAAAACATTCCAGTGTTGGGCATATGTCTTGGGTCTCAGCTAATTGCAAAAGCATTTGGAGCCAAAGTATACAAGGGACCAAAAAAAGAGATTGGATTTTACAATGATATTGAATTTGATGCTGGTTCCAAGTTATTTAATGGAATAAAAAGTCCTGCAACAGTATTTCATTGGCATGGAGACACTTTTGATCTGCCTAAAAATGCCATCAGATTGGCTCATTCAAAGGACTATCAGAATCAGGCAATAAAGATTGGAAGTGCAATTGGAGTCCAGTTTCATCTCGAAGTAGACGAGCCCACAATAAAATTGTGGATAGAAAAATCAAGAAAAGAACTTGATAATACTCCATACATAGACCCGATTCTAATTGAAAAGCAGATACCCCAACATATCAAGACAGTTAGAAACAATCTTGAAATATTTTACAAAAACTTCAAGTCAGAGTTTAATCTTTGAGTGTCAAATTATTTTAATTTGTTAATCTTCTGCCAGTAAAATGCCAATGCACCAAAAATAACAACTAATCCTACACTCATTAACACATATCCTCTAGTATTGTCATAATTGCTAAGTTGTTTAAAGAATTGATATGTTTCCCCCTGTTTATCCAAGGCATCTAAACTCAATCCCGTGGAAAAATTTACAAGAGTTATTCCCATGCCAATTATAATAGAACCTGCAGTAACAAATACTGTAAAAAGCAACCCGTAATGTGTTAACTTTTTGTGAAAATTATGATCGTCGTCCAATTCAAACAAGATAATGATCAATGAATTTAAAGACTTTCCAACAGATCTTGCCAGTTTGAATGTAATTATCCAAAATTAAAATACTTTAATGCACTTACAAAGTCATCGTCAGATATTTTTCCATTAGACCATGCTGATGCACTTGTCTTGATTCATGAAAGCAACGACTGTGATGAAGTTGCAGGGGAGTTATAGTATGGAACCTTGAGTATTCCTTGTTGAATCAAGTATTGAACTGATTGTGAAAATTCAGAATCCGTAATCAGACCATCAGACCATTTTTTTGCAGTGCCTTTGAACCAAGTAGGAATATGATTAGTAGGTTGTGTTTGTCCAGGAGAATTTATCACAATACTGGACTCTGCTTTTGAGCCAAAAATTTCTAATACCACTTTATACTTGCCAGGCTTCCACAGTCCTCCCTGAGTATTTACATTAAAAGAAAAAGTATCTATTGTTCCAAAAGTTGAACTATCTTTTTTTATTGCTTGCCCTGCAGAATTTATGATAGTACTACTCAAAACTTGAGCAGGTGCGTACATCATATCAGGTAAGACATGTCCAGATATCTGGATTGGGTCACCATACCGGTATACAGATTTGTCTGTTGTAAAAAATATCAATCCATTGTTGGACAAGGGGAATTGTGCAACATTGCATTTTCCTGAGAGACTGATTTGTCCGTTTGCCAAATGGTTTACTCCTACATTTAACATCTGGTTGTTCTGAACTAGATTTGCCACAGTCCACAAAGGAATTCCGTTTCCATGACGTGGCGGATCGTATATCGTAATATCATACGTATCATTATTTGTACAGGTAAAGGAATATTGTGCTGCAGTAATACCGCTAATTGATGTCGAGTTTGACGACGTCTGAATGTCTGCCTTCCATGGGACGTTGGTATAAATCAACAAAGTTGCCTTGTCTGAATTTGTTATATCAGTAGAGATAGTTGGTCCCACAGAAAAATCTAGTTTTATTATGCTAGTACCATCACTTAGTTGAACTTGATATTTCCCATAGCTGTACTTTGTAATATCAAACGCATAAGTTGTTTTTCCATTTGGTCCTATTGTTATCGTATCAGAAATTTTCTGTAGTAGTGAACTATCCAGAACTTTGATACTTAGAACTTTGCCTTCTGGTCCAGATATGACAATCCTTGAGAAATCAGTATTTTGAGAATTTATCTTATCAAATGTTGCGCTAAAATCTGCTCCTGCACAAAGACTTGTACCTCCAGGACCTGTGCTGCATATTGCAGATACAGTTACAATACTTGGAGAAATGATTAGCGATAGTATCATTAAGAAAATCAGGAAAGTTTTCAATGCATCATATGGTCAATCACTTGTAAAAAGTTTTGTTACGATTAGATAATTATCCAAGACCCAAATTCAGACCAGAGCAACCAAATGTTGTCCTGTCTTTAATCTCAGGTTGCCATTTCAGGTGGAGTTTGTATGTCAATCCATTCTGGTCAAGATATGGTTCATAGTTTGTAATTTGACATTTGGCATATTTCCATGTCTGCAGTGTACCTCCATCTCCATGTAGTATCTCAACTTTGACATCAAATAGATTTGGCACTATTCCCGGATTGACGTACATGCTAACCAAGTGATAGACAGCTGCCTTATCCTTACTTGGTAATGATTCAAGGTAGAACATTGGAGTTGTCTTGCCACCTCCAGTAAGTGAGTAAGATGGATTTGTTGGTGAACCCTGTGATATTGGAGCAAAATTTGAAAACGTGGTAATTGTCTGTGTTGGTATATCAGTGCCCTGGAACGTTGTTCTAATTGACATGGCTCTTTCTCCATCAGTTGGAATAATTGGTCGTATCAGATTAGAAAGATTATGATTTGTTGTTTCGGCAAGCCAACCTCTTTGTATCAAATATTGTAGATGACTGGTTTTTACACATGCGGTGTTGTTTAACGGTGGTCTTACTATTAGTTGAAAGCCTTGGTTGCAGGCAATTTCATCATAAGGTATTCCTATTGCTTGTTGCACTATAGGACCAATAATATTGGTTGGCGTATCTTTTGGAAGTACAATTGTATTTACTCCAGAGCATTTGACAATTGACTTGTCTCTCATCTCAAACTTTATCGAAGGAGTGTATTTTATGTCAGCAATATTATTGTCTAAAAATATAGAATAATTTGTTCCACTGCATTTTGGATAAATTATAGAAACTAGTTTGGTTCCATCGCCTGTGATTAAATCAACATCTACATCAAATAATTCCACAGGAGCTGAAGGATTGATATATCTGCTAACTATCTCGTATCCGTCTTTACCATATTTGTTTGGTAATGTACCTATCTGGAATTGTTGGTTTCCAAGTGTGTCAAACTCTTGTACAAGTCCAGTGGTTCTTGTTGCAGTAAACAGATTACTTGTAAGATGAGCTACATATGTCACAACTCTAGAATTATCACTTGGAATCAATGGTTGGTTTGATAGGTCTTCATTACCTCCGCTAAAGTTTATTGAAAAACCTCCACATTGGAATGTGGTCTTGTCGTGAGGTTCAGATATTGCCTTTTTACCACTGAAAGTATAGTAAAGAAGAGTATTTTGAAGAAATATCTGATAATTGGAAGCGGTACATTTTTGATATTGCCAAGTTTGAACTACACTGCCATCTCCAGTAACCAATTCAATAGAGACATCAAAGAGATTTGGCTTGTAAGTTGGGTTTACAAATCTGCTAATTAGCTTGTAAAATTCTATCTTGTCCTTGCTTGGCAGCGAAAGTAATGTAAATGACGATGATTTTATCTGGGGATAAGTTGTTTTTACTTGGTCACTTGCACTCAAGTCAGGCTGAAAGTCTGCAAAAGAAAAGAATTTTTGAGTAGTTTGAAAATCGCCATTTGAGAATTTTACTACAAAAAATTGTGCCCTATCAGAATCACTTGTGATATAGTCTACAGGTGTAATCGTTTGAGTATTGTTCAGATATGTTGTTTTGCTTGGTCCATCTAATGAAAGTCCGGCACATTGAAAAATTGCCCTATCTCGCATCTCTGGTTGAAATTTTCCTGTAAACATGTTTACAGTTAAAAACGATTGTAGATATGGCTGGTATTTTGCCACATCACATTTAGCATACTTCCATGTCTGTATTGTACTACCATCTCCACTTGTAAGATCAATTGATACATCAAATGGTTGTGGAGCTGAACCCGGGGCAACATACTTGTTAACCAATTGATAGAATGTGCCCCTGTCCTTGCTTGGTAAGGACTCCAAATAGAATTTTGGTTTGTCACCAAATGTATAATCAGGTAATGCAAAACTCTGATAGTCTTTTGAAAATGGTGCAAATTTTAGAAAAGTATAATCAAATCCATTTTTCATGTCACCCCCAGAGAAATGAACATTAAAGACTTGAGCACGATCAGAGTCTAGCGGAATAACAGGTCCATTGAAAGTTTGAGATGAGTTTATGTAATTAGGTATAAAATTTACTTTTAATCCATTACATGCAAAAAATGTCCTGTCTCTTATTTCAGGCTCATTTGATTGTGTGAATTTCCAGATAGCGGAAATTTCTTGACGATAAGTGCTATAATTTGTAACATCGCATCTAGGATATTTCCAGGTTTGCAATATAGTACCATCTCCAGTAACCATGTCTACTGAGATATCCACAGGCTGGACTTGTCTTTTGTTGTTGAATTTGTCAATCACGTATTGATAGAATTGTTCCCTGTCTTTGCTTGGAAGTGATTCTAAAGAAAAGCCCTTTGATTGTCCAGATATGGGATTTGATGGAATAGGTAATGGAAGAGAAGTTTGTGTCCCCATCGGGGTAAACGCTGAAAAGGTTTGATATGTTTGCCCTGATTTGAATATGTCACTAGATATTGTTACAACATATTTTTGAATTAGATCTTTTTGATCTGGAACAGAGTTGATTGTATTTTTAATAGTAGCCCAATCAGCTGAAGGTTTACGTAAATCAAAGTTAACTAGAAAACCATTACATGTAAAATCAGTTTCATCCCTAACTCCAGATTGGAATTGTTTGAAGAATGGTATTCTTATCAAAGTACTGGATAAAAATGGGACATATCCATCTACTTTGCAATTTTTATAATAATACGTTTGAAGAGTATTTCCATCACCTGTGATTATATCTATATCAGCATTAAATGGATTAGGTACTTTCCCAGGATTGATGTAATCATTGACTATAGAATTGTAAAACCATTGATTGCTTTTGCTAGGGAGTGACCCTAGAGAAAATCCAGTACTATATTTCTGAGAACCAATAGGAGTAAGAGGATTTTTTGTTATAATAGGTTGGAAATCTGGAAATGTTGTAAATGTCATTGAACCATTTGAGGTACCCCAGAAATGAACTACATAGTATGTTGCACGACTCTGATCATTGACAATCGGATTTATCACCGTTTTTTCATTTGCCGAGTCATACGAATTTAAAATATCTGACAAGAGCGAGTCTTCAGTTGTTCCCGGTGTAAGATATGGTGTTAATGGAATACCATAATACTTGAGTATACCAATGCCAAAACCTCCCTCAGAAAAATAATACGGGTCTGCCTGGGTTGCGGCTACAATTGTTGGAACTTGGGTTTGAGCATAACTGGTTGGAAAATGCAAGTAAATACAGACTAGTGCAATAGTAAGCGCAATTCCTATGATTGTTCTAGACATTAATAATATAGGTCATCACAATGTAATTAAATCAACATGCCAGAAAATCTTGGAATAAATAAAAAAATACCAATCATTCTAGTACTTTTAATCTCTAGCGGATTATGGTTTTATTCCGCATTTGCTCAAGATGTCAATTCTAATTCGGGATTAGAGGAATCAAAATTTGCAGTAAAAATTAATGAGTTTGACAAGCTTTTGGACATAGGCATAGCTGCCCCACTGACTGCCCTATCTCTAACCGGTGCGACATTTTTAACTAGAATTAGTAAAAACAACAATGATGATCCCACATATGCACATCTAATGGAACATACAAAGAAAAATCTCATCAAAGCTTTTGTGATATTTTTAGCATGCACTATCGTTATTTTCATCTTTGATTTTATAGAATTACTCCTTCCTGCGCCTCTTCTAATAGTAGAAATTTTAGATCTTGCTATAACATATTCATTACTCTTTATGGGATTTGCATATCTTGCAGTTGCGGCCCATAAAATGTATCTCACTCAAGCAAGATAGGTTGTGAGTAAAATCACAGATTCTGCGATAGGTAGAAGATTGATTTTTCTAGACACAGTGCACAAAAACATGACAAATTGAATCATATTTTTTTCTACAAAATTTTTAAACTAAAAGAAAAACATACCATATGAATAAAATTACCGTATTATTTATTGCAAGTCTTTTTGTCATACCTGGATTTCTTGCAGTCCATGGTCAACAAAATACAGTTCAAGATAGTACGAATACTAACAATACCACATCTCAAAATATCTTTGATCAGTTCACTGCTGATTATCAACACGGAGTAAAATTAAGAAATGTATTACCTGTAGCAATAGGAATTCTGGCATTTAGTTTCTTCATAGTGAAAACTAGCACACTGCTCAGCAAACGTGAAATCTTTACTTCGAAACGCAGATACACTGCCGAAGGAGTTGAGATCTCTGCTAGAAGGAAGAAAATCATCCACAGTGTAGAAATTCTGATCATTTTTCCAATTATTGTATATGGATGGATAGTTGTCTGCTTTTTCTTCATGTATGCCTTGAATACTTCTCTAAGCTTTGGAGCTTTGATGATTATCACGGTGGGAATTATTTTTGCAGCAAGAATTGCGTCATATTGGAATGAGAAGCTTGCTGAAGAAATTATGAAATTTTTGCCATTTAGTTTACTTTTTACACTTTTAATAAATCCCGTCTTGGATACTAATAAAATTCTTAGTTCCATAGAACACTTTCCAATAATATTATTTGAATTGACAATCTTTATCATATTTACTGGCATTCTAGAAGGAGTTCTCAAGTTAATTCATTTTCAAGCATCAAAAGGCCGTCACCCTTCAACAGATCGTAGTTCTCCAATTAAAGAAACATAGAATCATTTGATGGACTAATACTAATTTGGAGTAAGTTCAGATTAGATAGATTTGAAAAATTGTGACTAAAAATATCTAATACGAGGAGAGCTTGTTGCAATTGGTAGCATGATTGCAGTCACAAAACCGATCTTTTTATCAGTCGATTCATTTTTGTCACTCATGTTAATCTTTTCTCATTGAAGACGACGTCTTGCTTAATGAATCATCAGTTTTATCAGATTCAATAGATTCCTTGGTCATCTCTATTCCAAAACGCGCTTTGACAGCATCAACGGTATCATTGTAACCATCCTGTAAGAGATGTTTTATTGTGTTTGATGAAAAATCAAAAATTTTATTTGAGACAGAATAATCATCATGTTTTCTTTGTACTCTAATTATTTCACCAATATTGAAAGCTCCTTCAACACCATCACGATACATAGTTGCTCTTACTCCTTCTAATCGTTCTTGAACAGGTATTGGTCTATCAAGTAATTCATCAATCATTTTCTGGGTTGTGCCATGATCCTTTGCCAACTGGATCAACTCTTTTACTAGTTGCGAATACATCTGGAAAGCTAACAATACGGTCTCATCATTTTTGGATCTATCACCAAAAGATATGTCAGAATTTCTATTCACTGCTCCATCATGATCCCAAGGAACCTTGTCAACTCTTGCGGGGTGTAAGTTTACCTGAAATACATTAAGCTTTGGCACTGCATCCTTTACTTTCTTTCCAAAGTACCAATATTGCCGATGAGCCATAACCACTTGCAATAATGGAGTATTAGCTAGAATACCACCATCCCAGAAATAACGTGTCTCTTTTTTATAGCTCTTTGTTTGAGGATCATAGCGCTCCGCTTCAATTTGAGTATAATCAAAATTTATGGGAACTGCAGCACTTGCAATGACATGATCAGAAGTTATTCCTTGAGGATATTTTATTTCATGTTCGTAACCAATTATTTTTTGGTTCTCATTTGAACCATTATTATTCTCTACAATTAATCTCCCATATCCTGATTTTCTAGTACCATCTTCTTTTGCATAACTATCAAACACTACAGGCAAGCTTTCCATTACATCTACCGTAACCAGTAGCAACCTGGGTTGATTATCCTCACGACTGGTAGCAATGGGAAACTTTGCAAATTTTTCAAGACTCGCTTTTAGCGGATGATTGTCATATCGGTACCATGAATTAAGAGGATCAAAGAATTTTTTATCGGGTTCTGCATGAGGCGGAGAAAAGACATTGGGTGCTCCGGTTATAGCAAATTCCTTTGATGAGTAATATCTCCTTGCCGTTTCTCCTTTAGCAACATCGAAAAATTTGTTCCAATATCCCCACCACGACATCATGTAATCAGCAAATTTATCCGGAATGGATTCTGTTGAAATATAATTCCAAAAGTCAATTAGTTTTTCAGCTGATCCTTCCCATGTCTTGTTTTCTATCACATAACTTGTAAGAATTGCAGAATTTATTGCACCAATAGAAGTTCCTGCAATAATATCAAATATCTGTCTACCAGCATCTCCTATTTTTTTGTCTCGGTATTTTATGAATTGGTATCCTGCCTTGTAAGCCCCAACCTCATATGCACCAAGTGAGCCTCCGCCTTGGAGAATCACTGCTCTTTCTTCCTTTGGAATTGATGCCATGTAAAAGTAAAGTAGGTTTATGATAATAAAAGATCAGGCATAATTATCAATTGTGAAAACTAGTATACTAGTCATATGCATTGACACTATAGAAATCATATGACAATGGATGTTCAAAAAGCTAAACGGGTAAGAATTATTAAATTCATCATAGGAGGAATTCTTGTTGGTTTTGCGACATATCGTTTTGTTAACATCACTAATGTGTCACCAATTTGGTCCACATATCCAGGACTAGCTGTATTGATAATTGGAATTGTCAACATATTACAAGGAATTTTAAGCAAAAATGATTCTAAAATGACAAGAACAATTGAAACTGGCATAGGAATAATTGGAATAGTTGTAGGAATATTTGTTAAAGCGTTCATATCGGATACTTCATCGAGTTTTAGTTGGCTCATTTCATTATTTCTTATCATTCAAAGTGTAGGATTTATTGCTACGGGAATTACTCAAAGTAACAAGTCAAAAGCAGTTAGAATTCCAAAAATCATAATCGGAGCTGGCATCATGACATCTCTAATTGGAACATTTTTTGAATTACATAATTTGCCAATAACAGAGATAACCATTTTGTTGTCAATCAACATACTCATCATAGGAATTGGAATTATTACAAGTGCAATCAAACATAAAATAGTTCAAAATTCTTCATCATAATAACTGATTTTATCAAACTGTCAAAGTCTTGAAAATAATGAAAATTTCTTGTGTGCTACCTTTTTGTTTCCCGTATAGAACCTAATATCTACAATGGATAAAGAATTAGAAATACGCCAACAAGTACAATGGGTGCAATTATGCGCATTTTAAAATCTACTTTACGCGAATAGTTCAAATCATACTTGTCACCGTAACGAAGACTCAAACGGTTATGAACTAAAACAGAGATTATACAAAAAGTATACAGTGCATATGATGCCATCATTATCTTGTCAGCAACTGTAAGATATCCCAACGGCGGAAGTTCTCCCAAAAGAAATTGGGCATGGAAATATGTAGCTGCAAGTATTGCTCCTACGGCAATAGCTGTTCGTTCTGACAGAGAATCGGGTTTAAACCAAAATGCTCCAATAACTAATCCGTCAAGGATAAGGACTGTGAATAATTTCTTCAAGAGTGTCATAAAAGCTGGAGATGAAACATCATAATGTACAACTAGACGCGAAAAATGGCCCCATGGATAATCATGAATAGTACTTTCAACAGTACCGGGTGATAGATTCCAACCAGGTATATCGCTATCAGCAGATGAATCCTGACCAGAGTATGCTTTGTTTGCTGTAAGTATCACTTTATCTGCAGTTAGAGGAAAAAATGGTTCTACAATTATTGGCATATCCAGTATTTCAAAAGGATACATACGGAAATCAAACCCATTTTGGAAAACACCAGATACCTTAAACTTTTTTAGGTGTGGCTCTAGATCCAAACCAGAAGTTTGAATTTGATCACCATTTACAAAATCTAGTTCAGGAGGAGGATTCACAGTAAAATCGGTTTTGTCAGAAACAATTGTAACCCAAAATGTCATATCATAAGTTCCACTGAGTCGATTAACATCTTTAACATCCATCAACTGAATTCCCACTTTGTATTCTTGAATTCCTGAAAGATTGGTCTGGTTATCAATGGGTTCACTTTGCAAACTTGGGAGGGCATTGTTCTGAGCCATTACAGGATTGGTAGTAAATAGTGTGTAGAACAACAATATCAATAGTGAAAAAAACAAACATTTTCCAAGGTCAATGTTTTTCGCGAGTTTTGCCAAAGATGAATTCAAAGTATTTTGCTCAGAAATAAAACAAAAGGGTAATTATCATTGATGATTTCATAATAATAATCACATCTTAAAGGTCAAACTCTAGAGTTTTTGGCGAACCAACTTTTGTTTTGAGGCGGCCAGAATTAATAGCTGCTTTGAACACTTTAAAATCACGTTCTACCTGGTCAGCATATGCAATTGAATACTGAACCATGGCATCATCAAAATTTTCTTTTGTTCCTAAATATCCTGCAATCATCTCCACTTCCCCAGCTTTTGCATGGGCCCGTGCCAATGCCCAACCACATACGGTTGCATATGCGGTGAGAGTTCTAGGGTTAAAGGTTTCAACTTCAGGGGAGACTTTCATATCACGAAGTTGTCTAACGTAGAAATCTCGTCCATTGAAATTGCGATACCAGCCTAAAAATATGTCACTAGATGCCTGCATAAGATGTTGTCCGTGCACAACTCTGTGACCTTGATGTTCAAAGAGACTTTTTCCAAATGTGGGCTCCAATACGGATCTTCTTGCTTCCTTGACTTGAAGAAATAGTGGATCATCTTCGTCGGCAAGAAACAGAGATACATAACAACGCAGTCCTACACTACCAACTCCAACAACTTTTACGGCAGCATCTTGAAAATGAAAACGCTCCAACAAATGTTGTCTGTCAGTCTGTAATGATTTTCTATAATCCTCAAGACTTGTCTGTGCTAGCTTGTTTATGTCCAGATTTTGGACGTGATAGATAAGTGGAGGATCCTCCTTTATTCTTGTATTTCCTTTTACAGCCTCTGTAAGCTTTGGAAATATAGCTTCAGATGTTTTGGAGAGTGCCTTGGGTTGTGCACTCTTCAAACGATCAATCATTTGTTTATCTTTTTTAAAAAATTCTAAAAGATTTTCGACTGTGATTTGCGTATACCATCTCTGAAGTACAGTCTGATCAGCAAATTCTGACATGTGTTCCCTATAAGATGCAACAGCTGCTCTGACTGCATTTTCTGCAACATTCTTTGAAAAATCAAGATCCCTTGCGGCAAGTTCCATACTTACTACAAGTCGTTTAATGTCCCACTCCCATGGACCAGGAAATGTCTCATCAAAATCATTGATATCAAAAACCATATTGCGTTCTGCTGATGCAAAACCTCCAAAGTTCATCAAATGACAATCACCACACAACTGGACATGTATTCCAGATACTGGAGAATGCTCTAGATCCCGAGCTTGAATGATTGATGTACCACGAAAGAATTTGAAAGTAGATTCTGACATTCTCTGATATCTAATGGCGATAAGACCAGGAATTCTGTCAACATTAGTATCTTCTAATAGTTTTATTGGATCAATCGAAGACGAACGAGGTTCAAACTTGGCATGCGTGCTACGTGAACATTTTTCGCGAAGTACCTTTCCTTGTTGGATCCTTTCTGCTTTAGTGATGATGTTTGGTTTCATTTCCACCCCAAGTTTGAAAATAGAATATTTCGCATCAATTCGATATTATCTCTAACTTGTAAAATAAAAGGTTAGATCCATGTATCACGTCTGATAACCACTAAAAGTTCCATTCACAAGAAATTTGGCATGTGCCAAAAACAGCTCAATTTCTGTCAAAAGTTTAATATAAAACACATATGCTTTCCGATCCAGTTATGATACAAAAAATAACCCAGATCATATCGTTGCGATCTGAAAATAAAGAGGAGAGATCCTTTTGAATCCAGTAGTCAAAATTTTTGAAGAAACATTTGCAACAGATCATAAGGTAATTACCGAAGATCTATCAAAATCCGTACTAAAGAAATATGGTATCAAAGTTCCAGGCTATGCACTTGTAAAAAGTGCAAATGATGCTGCAAAGGCTGCCAAAAGATTAGGTTTCCCACTTGTAATGAAAATAGTCTCGCCACAAATACTTCACAAAAGTGATGTCGGTGGAGTAAAGGTAGGATTACAAAACGAAAAAGATGTCAAAAAGGCATTTCTTGAAATGTACCCAAGACTCTCAAAGAAAAAAGGAGTACAAGTAAAAGGAATCTTACTTGAGAAGATGGTACCACAAGGAGTTGAGCTTATCATAGGACTCCAAAATGATCCACAGTTTGGTCCAGTAATAATGGTAGGACTAGGTGGTGTCTTGACTGAGATATTCAAAGATGTCGCATTTAGAATGCTACCAATCACATTAGATGATGCAAAATCAATGCTTGCAGAGCTAAAGGGCTCCAAGATTCTGTCAGGGTATAGAGGTACAAAACCAATTGATTTGACAATGCTTGCAAAAGCAATTGTCCAGATTGGAAAAATTGGTGTTGACAATGCAAATTACTTTGACAGTATTGATTTCAATCCAATTGTAGTATATCCAAAGTCATAC
The DNA here is from genome assembly GCF_900167955.1 of Candidatus Nitrosotalea bavarica. Taxonomy (GTDB): domain Archaea; phylum Thermoproteota; class Nitrososphaeria; order Nitrososphaerales; family Nitrosopumilaceae; genus Nitrosotalea; species Nitrosotalea bavarica. The sequence continues at coordinate 57,773 of NZ_FUYK01000001.1, forward strand.
TATGTTGTTGACGCAAAAATAATTCTAAGAAAAGAGATCAAAAAGGATGCAATCTCTACTGCAAAACCAAACATCGAATTCATGGAGACATTCTTTACACCACAATCAGTTGCACTGGTTGGCGCATCATCAACTCCAGGTAAAATAGGAAACTCTGTACTTGACAGCATTGCAAAGCACGATTACACGGGCAAAGTATACCCAATCAATCCTAAAGCAGAAGAGATTTTGGGACTGAAATGTTATCCATCAATTGAATCAATCCCAGACAAAGTTGATCTAGTTGTAGTATGTGTTGACTTGTCAGTTACACCACCAGTTCTAGAAGCATGTGCCAAGAAAGGAATTCACAATGTCGTAATAGTATCAGGTGGTGGAAAGGAACTTGGAGGAGAAAGAGCAGATTTTGAATCACAAATTAAGAGCCTCTCAGAACAGCACAAAATAAGAATTATCGGTCCAAACTGTATTGGTATGTTCAATGCAGCAAACAGACTAGACTGTGCATTCCAAGGCCAAGAGCGAATGGTCCGTGCAAAGCTTGGTCCAGTTGCATTGTTGTCACAAAGTGGAACAATGGGAATCAGTTTCTTAGAGACTGCAGACTCGTTTGGATTATCAAAAATGGTAAGCTATGGCAACAGATCAGATGTCGATGAAGCAGACATGATCTGGTACTTGGCAAATGATCCTCAAACCAAAGTAATTGCATTATATGTAGAAGGTTTTGGTGATGGAAGAAAATTCATCGAGACAGCAAAACGAGTAATGAAAGAAAAACACAAACCAATTCTAATCTGGAAGAGTGGAAGAAGTACACTTGGAGCAAAACAAGCAGCTTCACACACAGGTTCACTTGGAGGTTCTAATGCAATCATCCAAGGAGCATTCAAACAAGCAGGAATTGTTTCAGTAGAAAGTTACCAAGAACTTGCTGCAAATGCCAAGGCACTAGCATGGCAACCAGCAGCTAAAGGTCCAAGAGTTGGCCTAGTTAGTAATGGTGCAGGCCCAATGATTGGTGCAATAGACCAATTTGAAAAATACGGACTAGAACTTGGTAAGGTAACAGAAGCAACACTCAAGGAAATGAAAGCACATTATCCTCCAACATATGTAATTGGAAACGGCAACCCAGCAGATGTAACTGGAGGAGCAAATGCAGACGACTATAGATATTCCATACAAAAATTCATGGACGATCCAAACATCGACATTGTAATGCCATGGTTTGTCTTCCAAGATGATCCACTTGAAGAAACAATCATTGATTATCTTGGCGAGTTCTCAAAGCAAGGCAAGAAACCATTACTTGTAGGTGGAAACGGCGGTCCTTATACAGCCAAAGTAGCTGGATTAATTGAAAAGCACAATGTTCCAGTCTATGACGACTTGCGAGACTGGGTTGCAGCAGCATCTGCTTTACACCAGTGGGGCAAGCATAAACCAAAGGAGTCTTGAGATGTCCCTAGTTCTAGTTTCAAAAGCAGATGGAATCTGTACAATCAAGGTTAACAGACCAGACAAGCTAAATGCAATGAACATGGATGTTGCAAATGATATCATCCAAGTATTCAAAGAAATTGAAACAGATGATTCTGTCAAGGTTGTAGTTTTAACAGGAGAAGGTGACAAGGCATTCTCTGCAGGTGCAGATATTGCATACATGTCAACAATTACACCAATAGAATCTGAGACCTATGCAAAACTTGGTCATCTTCTAACTTATACAGTTGAAAATTGTAGCAGACCAACAATTGCAGCAATCAACGGATTTGCATTAGGGGGAGGGTGTGAGCTTGCACTTGCTTGTGATATCAGAGTAGCTGCAGATACTGCAAGAATTGGACAACCCGAAGTAACAATTGGCGTATGCCCAGGTTGGGGTGGAACTCAAAGATTACAAAGAATAATCGGAATATCTCAAGCAAAAGATTTGATCTTTACTGGAAGAATGGTAAAGGCAGATGAAGCTAAAGAGATGGGCCTTGTAAACAAAGTAGTAGAGCTTGCAAAATTAATGGAAGAGACTATGAATATTGCAAAGATGATTGCTCAAAACTCTGCAATGGCAGTTAGAATGTCAAAGATTGCAATCAACAAGGGAAGAAACTCTGACATTGATACAGGTCTTGCATTAGAGCTATACACATGGGGTCTATGCTTTACACACCCAGACAGAGCTGAGCGAATGACTGCGTTTGTCAACAAGTCAAAAAAGTAAGCTCAGACTAATCTTTGATTCCTATTATGTCCGGTAGGAAAAGATTATTATAATTTAAAGCACGAACTAGGTTTAATGAGCAACACACAGACCACTAAATTGGTCACAATTACACCAAAAGCTGCAGAAAAGGTAACTGCTTTTATGGCAGAAGAAGCCGAAAAGCCACAATTTCTCAGAGTCTACGTACAAGGAGGAGGATGCTCCGGATTATCCTACGGAATGGGATTTGAAAAAGCAGCCGAAGAAGACGATCTTGTAATCGAAGAAAATGGTGTAAAGATGCTAATTGACAGTTACAGTGCTGACTATCTAAAAGGTGCAAACATTGACTACATAGAAAGTCTAATGGGTGCTGGATTTAAAATCAACAATCCAAACGTAACCAAGTCTTGCTCCTGTGGCCATTCATTTAACACATCTTAGATTCCGAAATTTCTTTAATTTTTATTTCATATCCTAGTGTTAACAATAAACAATTACAAGTCAACTAAAAGGTGACAATAATTTCTTTAGATGAATTTATCTACAAAGGGTTCAAGCTCTGATATGGCATCATAGTAATTTTTACCAAGCCTTTTATTTCTGAATTTTTTCCCTGCTCTGTAAAATCTATTTTGTAATCTTCAATACATTTCACTAATGTTGTACTTGATTTACTAAAAATCAATCTTTGAAATAAAAAATGTAAGATACAGTTATTCTTTAGTTGTATCTGGTTTGGTTGTATTTGTTTGTGGCTGTATTTTTGGTAAAGATTTGCTTTTCTTACTTCTTATGTAAAATACGATGGCACCGACTGCAGCTACAATTATGCCTGCAACAATTAGTTCTGTCTTCATCGCAAATAGTAAGTTTGAGTTGTATTAAGTCATTGTATTTTACCATATATAATCAAAAAGAGAACCCCTTCTCACGCACAAAAACGACGATACAACTAGAATCATAACTAGTGTGGGATTTATTGGAAATTGTTTAAGATCATTATTCCAGTAATTATTTTTTATTATGGTAAAAGGAAAACAAAATCATTACAACATTAAATTTCTAAAAGGTTACAGATTATTGATCAGAGAAAAAATTGACAGATATTTTTACGTATTATGTTACCTAGATATTATAACTAAATATGCAATAGTGATAACGCCAAATACGACAATAACTATGGTTGACAAATAGACAATAGAAGGTCTTGGCACATAAACGCCTGCTTCAATGGCTTTCTGAGTCTTGATATAATTTACTAGCGCATAAATTATTAACAAAATTCCGAGACCAATCATACTCATACCAAGTATAGTTGATGAGAAGGGATCTGGTAGATTTGACGGGATTGTTTGATTTTTTGTTATGATGCCAAATTCTCTAAGAAAGAGACTAAATCTTGCAACAACAAAGCCCAATCCCATGAGAGCAATGCAAGTGCGCAACCATGCAAGAAAAGTACGCTCATTAGCAAGATGTTCGTTTGACCGATCAGATCTTTTACTTTCAGACAATTGTTTGAATTTAAATATTGTTTACAATATAAGGTTCTAGTTTTGGGATCGTATAGACAATATTATACAAATATTATCTTAGCATCAATTGATTTCTGTGCATACAAAAAGTCTGATCCAAACGAATTAGTTGACATAGAGTAAAAATGGTTTACCCCGATTGTTCGTGAGGATATGCCGTCATAGTATAGTAAAGTTTTAGATCTAGAATACATACTCAATTTTGATGAGGATCATCCATTTACTAGTGATCATGCTTGATTTTAGTAATAAGATTTTACTTAGGAAATGGTGTATGATTATTTGTGGTATCAAAAAATAAGAACACCAAGTCCTATTTTCAAAAAAGATGTCTATGGACTGAAATGATATCATTCATGCTTTGCCTGTGCCTTTTCCAACCATCTTTGCCGTCATCATACGAATCAACATCATCAATCTATTCCACTATGACATCGAATCCAGAAGGGGTGACAAGTATGACATTAAAAGTTTCTTTGATATTCCCTCAAGATGGTGCTGTGCTAACAAACTTCCCTGCCAATCTTGAGATCAAGGTAACTCGTGGTGATATGCCTGTGCAAGGAGCTAGAGTCCAATTCTGGATGATGGGAGGCTTGCATGATGCAGAAATGCATAATGCATTTTTAACTGTGACTGACTCATCAGGTTATGCACATCTTACACTGTTAAATCAAAACACATTAGATCAAGGCCCATACACATGGTATGCCGATGCAATAAAGCCCGGTTTCAGGGGAGGAGCTTCCAAAGTTATCGTCTTCATCAATCCTTTTGGCAATACCAATGGGATCTCAACCTCTGGTGGTACAGTTTCAACTGACCAAAATGAGTATTCAATAGTACCAGGGAATGGTGCAAGCATTGTAATTCATGGCAATGTCAATAATTATCACCTAGGTCAACCAATAATTCTCAAAATAAAATCGCCAAGTGGTAAGACTGCTCAGATAGTAGAATATGGAACATATCTTGGAGCATTTCAAAGTGTCTACAAACTTGGGCAGAATTCTGAACTAGGGAGGTATTCTGTGACTGTATCTCACAATTATTCCACATCCTCTACAAATGAATTTCATATTGTAAAATAATCCTGTAGATATTACAAATTTTAGCTCTTTCTAGATTACCATCAATGTCATTGTAGTCAGAACATTTGGAATCCTTCGTATTTTTGTTGTAATGATGCTTTCAAGTTCCTTTGAATCTTGTGCCTCAACTTTGGCTATAATATCATACAGCCCCAAGGTTCCTGTAACTTCTGAAACACCCTTTATTTCCATTAGCTTTCTAATGATTGGATTTTCTTTTCCAGTATCACAATGAATCGCGATAAAAGCCTTGTTCATAAAATAATATCGTAATCTTGCGTATTAGGTATTTCTACGGCCAGAGGCCTCGTGCCTCAAATGCATCTAGTACTCTGCCAACAGCAAGCACCATACTTCCCTTTCGCATGTCAACATTGTGTTTCTTTGATAGTGCATATGTATCGTTAAAACCACGAACTATGTGATTTTCCATCTTGCCTGCAACCTCGTCAAATGTCCAATAGTATCTTTGCAAGTTTTGTACCCATTCTAGATATGAAATACATACACCGCCAGAGTTTGCCAAGATATCTGGAATAACCATAATTTTATTTTTGAATAAAATATCATCTGCATCTGGAGTGGTTGGACCGTTTGCGGCTTCAGCAATTATCTTACATTTGATTTTTCTTGCAACTTGTGGTGTGATTTGATTTTCAAGTGCTGCTGGTACTAGGACATCACATGGAGTAGTAAGAAGTTCTTCTGTTGATACCTTTTTGCTTCCAGGATATCCAACAACACTTCCATGTTTATTTTTGTATTCCAAAACCTTCTTTGGGTCAAGTCCCTTTAGATTAATTATAGAACCTTTGGAGTCACTTACTCCGATTATCTTTGCACCTAACTTTTCAATATATTCTGCTGAATATGTTCCAGCATTACCAAAACCTTGTATGACAACTCTTGCACCTTTGAGCTTTAATCCAATCTTCTTTGCACCTTCTCGTACACAATAAGAAACACCAAGACCTGTAGCTACGTTTCTTGCAAGAGAACCTCCTACTGAGAGTGGTTTTCCTGTGATAACAGCTGGTTCTCCTTGTCCGTGCATTACACTATAAACATCCATTATCTGTGCCATCTCTTTTCCGGTAGTATACACATCAGGAGCTGGGACGTCTTTTCCTGGTCCGATTATCTCAGATATTGCATATGCATATCTTCTTGTCATTCTCTCTTTTTCTCCTGCTGAGAGTCTCTTTGGATCACAGATGATTCCTCCTTTACCTCCACCAAATGGAACATCAACAATTGCACATTTCCAAGTCATCCACATGGATAGTGCTTTTACTTCTTCGATTGTAACATCTGGGTGATATCTGATCCCTCCCTTGTGTGGTCCTCTAAAATCATTATGTTGTGATCTATAACCTGTGAATACCTTGATTCTACCATCATCCATCTTTACTGGTAGTGAAACTGTTAGAATTTTTTTAGGATTTGCAAGTATCTCATGAACACCAGCGTCAAGTTTGAGAATTTTTGCAGCGTCTGCAAGTTGCTTGAGTGCATTTTGCCAAGGATCGATTTTAGTCAATCTTTACCGATATGTCTGAACGGTATATTGTATTTAAATTTGTTGAGGATTACTCACTGCTTTGATGTGTTATCCTGATCGGGCTTTGCAGATCCGCCAAGTTTTGCGTTTACCAAGTTACGTAGATCATCATCTGTTTTACCTTCAGTGTCAACTCCCAAGGATTTGGCAAGTGTATCTAGTTTTTGTCTCTCGGACATGACAGGACCTGAGACATTGATGTTAAATTCCCCCCTAGCTTTTTTAATTTCTTCCTGGACCATGTTTTTTGTTTTATCATACTGGGCCATAATTCTTGCAAGTTTTTTTGTTGCATCTGGTAGTCGTTTTGTTCCAAGTAACAAAGCCAATACTACAATTGCAATCATAATCCAATCATTGCCTATTATATTCAGTGAAAAATCAAACATGAATTCATCAAACCTGTTTCTAAAATTAAAGCTTTAGACCAGAACGACTTCTTTTTTCTTGAAAAAAACAAATCCCAAGACAAATAGTCCACTAATAGATAAAATAAGATACGGAAGGGAGCTACCAAATGAATTGGCAATTATACCTATAATAAGAGGTCCAAAGGCCCACCCTATTCCAAAGGTTGCCTCATATGCACCAATTAATGCTCCTGCATTTTCTTTTGCCCTTCTCATTATAATCTCAAATGTTAGTGGGAAGTACACACTAAATCCAAATCCAAGTAAGAGTACCGCTATGCTAAACTCCACCATAGAATGAGAGTAAAACAGCATCAGCATTCCTCCAGATATTGATAAAATAACTAGCAGTAAACTAGCAAGAAATTTTTTCATTAAAAAGTTAGATACAAATAATGAAACAAGCCGAGAAATTCCAAAGACAAAGAAGAGTAGCTCAATGTTGGATTCCGAGATCTTTCTCTCACTCATATACGCAGGAATTATTGCCAAAAAGACACCAAAACTTACACTACAAAATAATAAAATGGCAATCACTGCTGGAAATTTTATCAAATGTTTTGCAGATGCAATGGATATGATTCCAGTGCGAGGTGTCTTGCCACTTTGTGATAGCACGAGTGAAAAGACTAGCGAAGTTGCAATTGAAAATGCAGCAATCTGGAAAATTATTCTATATGAAACATCAAAGTGTTCAATCAGGAATGAACCAACCAGAGGTCCAATCATAAGACCCGCAACAAAAAATGCCATGAATTGAGATATTGCCTTGACTCTATTTTGGGGAGTAGTAGATTGCGATATTATTGATTCACATGGAGGCCAGAAAAATGAATGTGCAACTCCAACTAGGGTTCTAAATATTATAACTTGGGGTACAGAGTCTGCTGCAGATAGTAAGTAGATGGATATTGTATCAATAACTAATCCCAGAGAAAGAAGAAGGCCCTTGTTGAATCTGTCAAGTAATAATCCTACAAAGAGCGGAATGAACATGTAAGGAATAAAATTTGAAAATCCAATTACTCCAAGGTCAAAGTACGATGCGCCAAGATCTTTAGAAAATAATGGAACCACTGGATTATGCATTCCGTATGAAAATCCAACAATTAGCGCTATGATATAGACAAGAATTACTTTTCTGTTCATCTTTACTTGAATGCCGCAACCATAATTGCGCCCCCAAGCATTCCTTTCTCAAATTCCACACGTGAGAATCTTTCAAGAAGGAGTGACTCGAGTTTTTTATTCTGAGGCCAGAGTTTGTAGGTGCCATATAGAGTAGCAAACTTGAGGCCAAGTCTTCCTCCACCAATGACTGCCAATATAGGAAGTATTGCTCGGAGATAAAATGACACCCCTACTCTGATTATTGGATTATCAGGCTTGCCAAGATCAACAATAACAAATCTTCCACCTTTTTTTAATACGCGATGTATTTCAGATATTGCGATTCTGAGGTTAATTGCATCTCTAAGTGAGTAGCCTGCAAGTACTACATCAAACTGTTCGTCACGAAATGGAATGTGTTCAAAGACTCCACATGTTAGTTTGGGAGCTATAGAAAATAATCGACTAGTATTTTTTAGCATTGGTCTTAATGGATCATACAAAGTTATATCCAGATTACCAGAACAGATCTTGGATGCTGTCTTTGACATGTTTCCAAAACCGGAACCGGCATCAAGTATATGATCTCCCTGATTTACTCTTCCCTTGATTCCGCGTTGACGAAACTCTGAATCCCTTCCAAGTGAAATCAAAGAATTAACTTTATCATAGACAGGAATTATTTTCTCCAAGACATCGAGGACTTCACCCCAATAACTTCCAAGGCCCACATCAGACTAGAAATGGTACGACATTATATGTCATCAGGGTTTTGACATATGTTACACTCAAAGGTTTTACCAAAAATTAAATCAGCCACAATCTTTCTCTGGACTAGTGTACTATTGTCCCAAGTGTAAATCAAAGATAGACGTACAACGTACTTTTAATCAAAAAATACATTTTGGATGTCCCAAGTGTAAGATCGAAGACATCATAGATTCTAAAAAGAATTTGGATGAGGCATTTTTAGAATTTTTAATAAAATTTGACAATGACGAGCTACCAGCTAGTGATAAATCTGGAACAACTCTGGAAAAAGAAGGAATTTTGCAGACAGAAGATGAGATAAACAAAATGATAGGCAGTTCCAAGATTGCAGAAATTACAAGGTCTATTTTGTTCTCAAAGAGGCACTATGTCTCACACTTTAAGGTAATTGAAGAGCCCGACCCTGAGATGGGCTCTACTGTGACAGATTCAGGTCTTGACCAACGAATAGTTGAGGCATTGGAATCAAAAGGAATAGAGAGATTCTACAAATTCCAGGAAGAGGCTATACACCATATTGTTTCTGGCGATAATGTTGTAATTACTGCCCCCACTGCATCAGGAAAGACAGAGGCCTTTGTAGTACCAATCATAGAAAGAATAAGCAATTCAAAAAGTTCCATCTCAGCAATACAAGCAATTTTTGTTTATCCAACCAAGTCTCTTTCACGAGACCAATATCCAAAGATTAAAGAAATTGCAGACAAGCTTGATATCAAATGTGCAGTATTTGACGGGGACACCAAACAAATAGAGCGAACTGAAATTCTTGCCAGTCCACCTCAAGTAATAATAACAAACTTTGATGTGCTACACTATCACCTATGGCACAGAACTAGATTTGCTTCTTTGTTTAGTACAACAAGATTTCTTGCAGTCGATGAAGCTCATGTCTACTCTGGAATTTTTGGCTCCAATGTTCATTATATCATAAAACGATTAAAAAGGATTGCACCAAGACTACAGATAATTGCAGCATCTGCAACTTTGGATAACGCGTTATCATTTTGCCAGATGTTGTTTGGAGTAAAGATGGTCCAGGTTTCCGGCTCTGGCAAAAAAGGCAAGATAGAATTTTCAATGCTCTTTCCTTCGTTGATGACACAACGTGCACTGATGATTGATATTCTAAAAAAATTGACAGCAAAACAACACAAGACTTTGGTCTTTTCAAACTCACATCTAAATTCCGAACTTTTGGCACTTCAGGCAAGAAGACAAAAAGTCGACATCAAGGTTCATCGGGCAGGCCTTATGGCAAATTATAGAAGATCAGTTGAGAACTTGTTCAAGACTGACAAGTTACTTGCAATATCTGCCACACCTACACTTGAACTTGGAATTGATGTAGGAAATGTCGATGGGGTGATATCATCTACCATACCAGTCAATAGACTCACGCAGAGAATAGGCAGGGCTGCAAGAAAAGGCCAAGGAGGATACGCATTCCTAGTGCTTGGCAACGACCCAATCTCGCAATATTACAAGAACCATCCAGGAGATTATTTTGAGGATGTAGAACAAATCTACATTGATCCAAAAAATCCCTTTGTTGAAGAGTTTCAGGTTATTGCAATGGCGTGTGACAAACCAATTGCAAAACACGAATTGCCTGAACATAAAGAGGTTATCGAAAGACATGTTGGCTCAGGCAATCTAGTTCTAATTGAAAATAGATATGTTCCAAATTATGATCAGATAAAATCTATTTTAGAAGATTATAGCATAAGAGGAATAGGAAGATCAATTGACATATTTCTAAATGGTAAAAAAGTTGGAGACCGAGTATTACCAATTGCATTAGAAGAGCTTCATCCACAAGCGGTTTACTTTTTGGCTGGTACTAGATATCAAGTCAAAGAAATAGGGTACCCAGAAAAGATGACTGCAAAATTGGAATACCTTCCAAAGAATTATCCATACTATACAAAGTCTTTAACAGAAGAATGGCCAACCATTGAAACAATTTTTGAGAAAAGATTTGCAAATGGAATCGAAGTTGCATTTTGTAAATTACATATTCAAAAAAGAGTGTACGGCTATGTCAACTTGGAGCTGGGTCAAGAGGCAGCACAAGGTCAAAAGATAATTTTAGAAAAACCACTTGATTATGATTTTGTTACAAAGGGAATTGTCTTCAAGGCACCAAGACCACTAGATGAAATAAGTAAAACAGAGAATGAAGAATATGTAGAAGCTAGCGGATATCATGCCACAGAGCATGTAGTAATTGAAGGAAGTAATATGATAACAGGCGGGGTATCACAGGACCTAGGCGGCATTTCTCTTGGAACATCAGGCCTTGTCTTTGTTTATGATTCTGCCATAGGAGGAAATGGTGCAAGTAGAGCACTATTTGATAGGCTTGAGAAGGCCTTTGAGCGTAGTTTGAATATAGTATCAGAGTGTCCATGCCAAAGCGAATCTGGCTGTCCTCGCTGTACCTTCTCTTACAGATGTGGTAACAATAATGAATACCTACACAAGCTTTCGGCAAAAGAGATTCTCCAGAGAATTACAGATGGTGAAAAAACAGAGATTACAGAACCTGTCGAGGGGGATAAACCTCTAGTCTAGAAAATAGTCTTTCGTCAAAAATATGGCATCATCATCATTATCTTGATTACTCATCTACTAAAATCAGGATTTGTATTATTTCAAGACTTTCCAACAAATCATAACCGTTCCGTATTACGTAGTCAGATTCAGTTTTTACTCACAAAGGACAGGCTTTGCCTTTTTGTTAATAAAGAGTAAAAATAGAATCCCCCTCCAAGAACGAAATTGTGAGTGCATCTACAAGTTAACTGAGATGTCGGTTTGTTGGGAATTATTTGTAACACGTGTATTTTTCTTACCATCTAACAATAGGGGGTAATTTTTCAATATCTTTTGGCAATAATATGGTAAAAGTAGTAGGATGATTTCTTGCGGAGAGTGTGCCGTGATGCTGTTCAATTATGTTTTTACAACTTGGCAGACCTAGACCAGTACCGTGTTCTTTTGTAGAAAATAATGGCTCAAAAATTCTTTGCATCGATTCATCAGGTATTGGAGAGCCAGAGTTTTGAACATCTATTTGGATCTCATTTGCTTTCTTGACAAATCTTATCAAAATTTCTCCAGATGTATCTTCGCCAATTGATTGTATTGCATTTGTTAACAGATTGTAAAAAACAACTTCCAATTTTGTACCATCACATTTTAGTGAAATATCATTTTCTGGTATGATTATTTTCATATTGTCTGGAACTCGGATTCCTTCTAATGAATTGTGAATTATATTCAATAAAGAATTTTTTTCTAACATCAACGGCTGTGTTCTTGCAAAATTCAAAACATCGCTTATGAGCATATTCATTTTAGTAACAGAACGGCTTATTTTTGCAAAATGTTCAAAAATTTCCCGATCAATCTTGTCTTTATATCGGATGGTCATTACATCTACTGCATTTTTGATTATAGACATGGGATTTCTTAGGTCATGGGCTAGATCAGATGCCAATTCACCCAAAATTTCCAGTTTTTCTTTTTTGATGTCTTTTTCAGTTTTAATCTGTTGTACACTGGTAACAAATTCACATCTTAATCCAAGTGATTCGTGATGCTTCCAAATCGCTTCTTCGTTGGGAGCATCCAAGATACAGTATAACTTGTCTTCATTTTTGTTGTAAAATATCTCTAAATGTTTAACACCAAAATTATCAACTGGCGAATTTACTGCTTTTTCCAGATCTTCAGGATTAAGACCTTTCATATTGTGACCGTCAACAAAAATAGGCATTAGAGTATTTGATATACGTTTTACAAATAAAAGTGTTTTACTTGTAATTTGTAGAATTTACTACGCAGTGCATTCATAATATTTTCATCATTTTTACCATTCACAACGGCAGTGGTAAAAAATGTCATTTTATCAGAAATTTTGCATAAATGCATTTCTTAGCTTCCAATACACCCACACCCCCAGATTTTAAGTGATAGTGTTCTGTTAACACGTGTCCGCAATCACCACCTTTTGGCTGAGCAATATCACACTTACACCATTCCATCTCTTAATGAGTTAATTTTTCTTCTTCCAGTGATTTCTGACTAAACATTTCCTTGTCTTCCAGATAGTTCTAAGACTAGATTCCTAGAACAATACAAATTATTAATCACATAAACAAATACCAAAACATGGATAAAGTTGCAATAGTGACTGGCAGTTCAAGTGGAATAGGTTTTGAGACTGCACTTGCACTAGCACGTGAAGGATATCATACATATGCAACCATGCGTGATATAAGAAAAGGCAGTAAAATTTTAGATATTGCAAAAAAAGAAGATCTTAAAATCGAAGTTGTAGAACTTGACGTCAATAACGAATCTACTATAAAAAAAGCAGTTGAAAAAATAGTAAATGAAAAAAATAGAATTGACGTTCTAGTAAATAATGCCGGATATTTTCTTGTTGGGTGTTTAGAGGATTTATCAATTGGAGACCTAAAAGATCAGTTTGAAACAAACTTTTTTGGAGTGGTAAGAACAATTCAAGCAGTTCTGCCCACAATGCGAAGTCAAAAATCAGGAATCATAGTAAACATAAGTTCAGTAGCAGGAAGGATTGGATTTCCAGTAACTCCCGGATATATCAGTTCAAAATTTGCATTAGAGGGTTTGAGTGAATCAATGCGGTATGAGCTATTTCCATTTGGAATTAAAACAATAATCATAGAACCGGGTGTAATCAAGACAAATCTTTTTGCGACCCTAAAAAATACAACCAAGGCAAACTCGCCATATAAGGAGATGGCAGACAAGGTGATGAAGGGATTGGTAATGATGTCAGAGATGGGAACGCCTCCACAAGAGGTTGCAAAGACCATAATCAAGGCAATTACATCTGAGAACCCATTACCTCGCTATCCTGTTGGAAATGACGCCATAATGTTTCTTGAAGCAAAAAAAGACAAGACAGACATTGAGTTTGAAAATTACATAAAAAAAGAGCTTTTTAGCTAAAATACATCAATTTAGTCACCGATTCATTAATTCAAAAAGGTTAGAACAAAAAATTCCATGATTTTCATACTATTACTTTGGTTAGATTGATATACGTCGGAAAGTCAATTTTTGTCAAAGTCAACAGATTTAATCAAAAGTTTAGTGATAACAAAAATGAAATGGAAAACCCTTCAACACAATGGCATTGCGTTTCTTCCTCCTTACGAGTCAAAAGGCATTACGATTAAGATCAAGGGAGAGAAGGTTCCTCTAAGCATTGATGCTGAAGAGATGGTGTACCAATGGGCAAAAAAGAAAGACACGCCTTATGTTAAAGATCAAGTTTTCCAGAAAAACTTTCTAGCAGCATTTGTAAAAATACTTCCGTCAAAATTCAAAAATAATTCACTAACTGATATCGACTTTTCTGAAGCATTCAAGGTAGTCGATATGGAAAAAGATTCCAAATTAACCATGACTAAAGAGGAGAAGAAAAAGATTGCATCTACAAGAAAGGAGATCAAGGAGAAAATGAAGGCAAAATATGGCACGGCAGTAATCGACGGAAAAGAGGTTGACGTTGCAAATTGGATGGCAGAGCCTCCAGGACTTTTCATAGGAAGAGGAGATCATCCACTCAGGGGCAAATGGAAACCAAAGATTACAGAAAAAGACGTTACACTGAATCTTGGAAAAGAAGCCAAGGTACCTCCTGGGAATTGGGGCAAGATTATTCACGAGTCTGATTTTATGTGGCTTGCAAGCTGGATGGATGTACTAACCGATAAAAGAAAATACGTCTGGCTATCTGATACATCTGACCTCAAACAAGAACGTGACAAGATGAAATACGACAAGGCAACAAAACTTGCAGCCGAAATTGACAAAGTTTTAGGATTAGTGATTAAAAAAATGTCAGACAAGGATGAGAAGGTAAGAAGAGTTGCAACTGTTTGTTATTTAATTTACAAAACTGCAATGAGAGTAGGTGATGAAAAGGATCCAGATGAGGCAGATACTGTAGGTGCTACAACTTTGAGAGTCGAACATGTCAGTCTAAGACCAGGCGTAATAGAATTTGACTTTTTAGGAAAAGACAGTGTGAGATGGCAAAAACCACTACCGGTAACAGAACAAGATAAAATGTTTTATGAGAATCTCAAAAAACTTACAGAGAAAAAGAAAAAGGATGATCTCATATTTGATGGAATTACTTCAAGACACGTAAATGAATTTCTTGGCGGTATAGTAAAGGGCCTCACTGCCAAAGTATTTAGAACATATCTTGCAACGCAGGTAGTTACAAATTATCTTAAAAAAGTGGACAACCTAAAATCAAAATCTGAAAATATCAAGATATACCATGCAAGACTTGCCAACTTGGATGCTGCAATAACATGTAATCACAAGAGAACCATACCTAAGAACTTTGATGAAGCTTTACAGAAGAGACGTGATGCAATTAAGAAACTACATGAAACTAAACCTAAAACTGAAAAACAAACCGAGAAATTAAAACAACGCGAAGAAAAATTAAAACTTACGCTAGAATTAACTGAAAAAACTCGAGATTATAATTTAGGAACATCGCTTAGAAATTACATCGACCCGCGAGTTGTCAAAGCTTGGTCAGATGCAGTTGGACTAGAATGGGAGAAACTTTACACATCTGCACTTCAAAAGAAATTCCAATGGGTATCCAAGGTTGATACCAATTGGAAAAACATCGCACAAACCTAAGCAAGTTACATTTAATTGCATCAAGAATTTAGGCGTTAATTATGCCGGGGTAGCTCAGCCTGGCCTAGAGTGCCAGTCCATACAAAGGGTATTACTCATAATCTGGAGGTCGTGGGTTCGAAACCCACCCCCGGTATACACCGTTTTGTTTAATACTCTAACAGGCGTATTATGCAGGCTTGAGCCAAAAGACTTCTAATCTCAAAAAATCTTCGGTTTACGACTATGATACACTAACGGACGGCATATTCAAACTCATAAGAAAAGATCTGTCTGTTGAAAATTTCATCCACAATTGTTTATAATGAGAGATCTAAACATTTTCAGTGAATCAAGTGTAATGAACAAATTAACTGTAACCAAAATTTTCTCAATTATTGTAATAGTCATAGGCATTATGGTGACATTTGGTTGGATTTTTGACATTGCAAGTCTAAAGTCAATTCTTCCAAATTATGTAACAATGAAATTTAGCACCAGCGTATCTTTTATCTTCAGTGGGGTTACACTATATTTTATTTCAAGGTTCAAGGAAGGAAAAAGCGCTATTGCTCAAATAGCTATACCAGCATCAGGATTAGTTATAGCACTCTTCATGGTGACCAATTTGATATCTAGTTTTCTTCCCTTCCAAACCGGATTGGAGAATATCTTTGTAAAAGAAACAGGTAATGCCATATCAACAACAATTCCTGGCAAACCCTCAATTGGAACGATGGTAAATTTTATTTTTATAATTGTATACGGAATTTTTTCAATGTCTGACTCTATCAGGCTTAGAAAATTTGCATTCGGGGTAGGATATTTTGTTATTGGAGTCGGTTTAGTATCACTTGTAGGATATATCACAAACTTGCCATTGCTCTATTATGCTAGTCCTGGAGTGAGCACCGCAATGGCACTTCATACAAGTGTGTTATTTGTGATATTAGGTTCTGGAATGATTCTCTTACGATCTTACTATCAAGAGATTGGTACAGAGTCTCTGAGTATGAAGAAAAAATTGATGTCTTTATTTCTGATTATCTCTATGACTCCCATTATTTTTCTAGGCGTACTAAGCTATGGAATTACAAAAGAAATGGTGTCCGCAGATGCTTTTGAGATCAGTCTTTTGATACTGACTGCAACATCTGCTATAATTGTAGGAATCTTTTCCATTTCCATATCAAAATCAATAGTGAATCCTATTTTGAAGATAAGACATGTCGTATCTCAAGTATCAAAAGGAGATTTAGATGTAAAAGCAGATGAAAGGTCTACCGATGAATTAGGAGATCTTGCCAAAGATTTCAATCAAATGACTACCAGTATAAAATTAAATGAAGCGATGAAGATTCAAAATGAAAAAATGGTTGCAATTGGGAACACAGCTTCTAGATTAGCTCATGACATAAGAAATCCATTATCTGTAATTCTGAATGGTATAGAATTGCTTAAAATGTATGAGAAAAATATGGATGAGGTAAAACTACGATCATATGCAAGACTTGAGAATGCCATTCATCAGATAACAGCACAAATAGAAGATGTGATGGATTTTGTAAGACAATCCCCACTTGAGTTGGCAAAACACTCCTTGTTAGATATATTAAAAAATACTGTAGGGATTATAGTCATACCAAATACAGTTAAAATAGAATTTCCAAAAAATGACGCAATAATTATTTGTGATCAATTAAGGATTTCAAATGTTTTTTCTAACCTTATTTTAAATGCGATACAAGCCATGAATGATAATGGCACGATAAAAATACGAATCACTGATGATGAGAATAAATCAGTAATTGAATTTGAGGACACTGGTCCTGGCATCTCAGATGAAATATTGCCTAAAATATTTGATCCTCTGTTTACCACAAAAGCTAAAGGAACAGGCCTGGGTTTGGCAACTTGCCAGAGTATTATCAAACAACATGGAGGTACAATATTAGTGAATCCAAAACCAACCATATTTACAATATCTTTTTTCAAAAATAAACCAACTCTTTGAATTTATGAACGCTTGATGGCTCGTTTGACTGATTCTCTATTCTTAAGAAGATAGTAGGTAGAACTGTTGGATTTGAACCCCACTTTGGTAATTCCACTTGTAATAAGCCTTACAAGTTTTGCGGGATGTGTTTCCACATCAAACCATTGCCATCCCAAATATTGTTTGTTGGGTAGATTCTCCTCTTCTTTTTGTACTGCTAGCTGAAGAGTCTTGAGATATTCCGGCTTTTGAGCTAGTAGCTGGACAGCATTGTTATAATCTTGCATACATACACACCTATACATATATGCATATGTCTTTTTTATAAACAATTAAATGCATATTGTATGAATTTAGCCTCAAAGATCCATTCTATGAAAAATAATTTCAACAATATCATGGGATCCACACTGGCTGACAATAATGATTAGTAATCTTGTTTTGTTCCAGATTCCAATTTTGCTGTTCTTGGTAGGAGCACTATCTGGTCTGTTATCACGAAATAGCAGACTTGCACGACCAATGATATTTGTCCCTGCCATGATTGGTTCAATTTTTACCATCATATTTTCAATCGACATCATAACTGGCGCATCATTAAAATTGGCTATACCAAACATACTTCCTTTCTTTAATCTTGAAATCTTTGTTGATGGAGTATCTGCATTTTTCATGTTAATAATTGGAATAGTATCATTTGCTGTTTCATTATACTCGATCGGATATTCAAAGGAATACGAAACTAAAAAAAGAATATCGGTCTTTGGATTTCTTTTTAATATTTTTATCCTATCAATGATTCTTGTTGTGTCATCAAACAATGCTTTTTTCTTTTTGATATTTTGGGAATTAATGTCACTAGTTTCGTTTTTCTTGGTAATCTATGATCATGACAAGGAAGAAAATCTAAAGTCAGGAATTACATATCTTGTGATGACACATTTTGGAACTGCTCTTATTTTTGTGTCATTCTTACTTGGATATATTCAGACAGGTAGTTTTAGTTTTGATTCACTGCGTGAATCGTCTGCTTCATTTCCATTGTTGGTAAAAAATCTTGTATTTGCTTTTGCATTTATTGGATTTGGAGTAAAAGCGGGAATTGTACCGCTACATACTTGGTTGCCCCATGCACATCCATCTGCTCCAAGTAATGTTTCTGCATTAATGTCTGCAGTTATGATAAAAATGGGAATTTATGGCATAGTTAGGACAGTTTTTGATTTTTCTGGCTTTGGTGCCTCCCCTGACTTTGCATGGTGGGGAGTTCTCATGATTGCTGTAGGTTCCATATCTGCAGTAAGCGGCGTGCTATATGCAGTAATTGAGCATGACATAAAACGAGCCCTTGCCTACTCTAGCATAGAAAACATAGGGATAATTCTAATCGGATTAGGACTCTCAGTTGTCTTTGCGGCATATCACCTTGTATCACTCTCAGTATTGGCCTTTGTTGCAAGTATGTATCACACCATAAACCATGCAGTCTTCAAGGGATTACTTTTCATGGGTGCAGGCTCTGTTGTATATGCTACCCATTCTAGAAACATAGAAGATCTTGGTGGAATCATCAAGCAGATGCCATGGACTTCACTGTTATTTCTAATTGGGGCTGTCTCCATAGTTGGATTGCCACCATTCAATGGTTTTGTAAGCGAGTGGTTGACGTTGCAGGCTTTTCTTTCAAGTTATCAGATACCGTCAACAATACTGCAAATATCCATTGCATTTGCAAGCTTGCCTTTTGCACTCACAATAGGAATTGCATCTGCCACATTTGTTAGATTGTTTGGAATAACATTTCTTTCAAGAGCAAGAAGTAAACATGCTCTTAATATCAAAGAAGTTCCACGCAGCATGATTATTGGAATGGCAGTGTTGGCAGCTGCTTGCATCCTACTTGGAATACTTGCATCTTTAGGAATTTCGTTGATAAGTTCCGCATTCCATTTACCTTCACAACCTTCCAGTCCCTTGGATAGTATAACGTTGCAAAATAATGCAAAGAATGCAGTACATCTCTCCATGCCATTTGTTCTGATATTGTTCTCAGCTATAGCAGTTGGTGCTTTTGGTTTTATTCGAACAATTGGTGGAAAAACCAGCAAGACAATCTACGGAACATGGGATTGTGGATTTGGAAATCTAAATGAAAAAATGGAATACACTGCAACATCATTATCTCAACCAATACGTGCTGTCTTCAAAGTTTTTTTCAAGCCACATAATGTTACAAGTAAGGAATTTTTTGTATCAACAAATCAATACTTGATAAAATCTATCAAATTCAATTCTATAACAAAAAATATCTTTGAGGAAAGCCTGTACCAACCAATAATATCTTCCACTCTTAGAGTCTTGGACAAGATACGAAAAATCCAGACTGGAAAGATAAACTCATACTTGCTTTACATAATGATAACCGCAGTCGCACTTCTCTTGTTTGTGAGGTT
The DNA here is from genome assembly GCF_900167955.1 of Candidatus Nitrosotalea bavarica. Classification (GTDB taxonomy): domain Archaea; phylum Thermoproteota; class Nitrososphaeria; order Nitrososphaerales; family Nitrosopumilaceae; genus Nitrosotalea; species Nitrosotalea bavarica. The sequence goes on from NZ_FUYK01000001.1 coordinate 77,614, forward strand.
GAGCCATTAATGCCTAGTCTTGCAGAGATTGTAATTGGTATAGTCCAATCTCTTTTCATCATATCATTTTCGCCTCTGATGGTTGGAATAATGAATAAAACCAAGGCAAGAACGCAGAAAAGAATCGGCTCAAGCGTATTTCAGCCCTATTATGACATCATAAAACTTGTACGTAAAGACGAAGTGGTGTCAGACCAGAGTTCATGGATCTTTAGATCGTCACCGTGGATTAACTTTGTAGCTATTGGTACTGCCGCATTTTTTATTCCCATATTTCTTTCATATTCACCGTTTGGATTAGTAGGAGATATACTGCTAGTTATTGGCCTGTTTGCCCTTGCTAGATTTTTTACAATGTTGGCAGGTCTTGACGTATCTAGTTCCTTTGGCGGATTTGGAAGTAGTAGGGAGATGATGATGTCTATGCTTTTGGAACCTGCATTGTTTCTTACAATATTTGTTGTATCTCTCACATATGGAGGAAGTAACATTAGTGGCATAGTAACTACATCTGCGGATTCTTCATTGATTTCTCATCCACAACTAATCTTTGCAATGATTGCAATGTTTGTCATCATATTAGGTGAAACGGGTAGATTACCATTTGGTAATTCAGCAACACATCTTGAACTTACCATGATTCATGAGGCAACGGTTCTAGAATATTCAGGTAAGAGTTTAGCTCTCATAGAATGGTCATCAGCAATAAAGCAACTCATACTGTTATCGTTAATTATCAATATCTTTGTTCCGTGGGGAATCTCTTCATCTGTATCAGTACCATTACTTACAACAGGACTGCTATTGTTTATCGTAAAAGTTTCATTACTTGCTGTATCTATCGCATTTCTAGAATCAAGAGTTGCCAGGTGGCGTCTTTTTAGATTGCCAGATTTGATTGCGATGGCAATTGCTAGTTCCATGATTGGAGTTGTTTTCTACTATCTCTAGTTGATAATTATGGACACACATCAAATCATGATATTTTCTGGTGCTATACTCCTCATTGCTACCTTTGGTATTGTCACAAGACGTGGATTTGCGGACTGGCTTGGTGCATATAGATATCAATCAATTGTTCTTGCAGCAGTGACTGCACTAATTGCATATGTGACAGGAATTTGGGAGATCTATATTGCTGCAGGTCTCACCCTTGTAATAAAATCAATAATAATTCCCAAAGTCTTACTTTACGTAACAAGAAATCTTGAGATAGAATTCAAGGTAGAAACAAATCCATACGTAAGTCTTAGAGCATCAGTAATAATCTCCGCATTTCTTGTTGCGTTGTCATATTTTTTAACACAGCAAATACCATTCAAGTCAGATCCAATAGTAAGCACTTACTTGCCAATATCTATCGCATTATTTCTCATAGGTCTTTTTGTAATTGTAAACAGGAGATCTGCACTCAATCAAGTAGTTGGTCTTTTGATAATAGAAAATGGGCTCTTTCTATTCACCCTGACATTGACGCATGGTGTATCACTCATCATCGAGATGGGCATTTTTGCAGACATATTGGTTGGAATCATAATTTCATCCATATTGCTGCTTAGGATTAGCCGCACATTTGATAGCCTAGATGTGGGAAAACTGCAAAACTTGAGGGATGATTAGATGGAGTTGACAGATATTTTCAGTGGATCAAATGGTACTATACTTGCACTACTCTTGACTCCAGTCATAGGAGCAATTCTTGTTACTGTGATAAGACAAAAAAGAATATC
>NZ_FUYK01000001.1:79361-164480 GCF_900167955.1 Candidatus Nitrosotalea bavarica
GTCGGTTTAGTTTCTGCGATGTACTCTGTAAATTACATGGGAAGACAGTATGACAATGGGATGATAGACATGAAACATATCACAAGATACTATCAAGGCTTCAATGTCTTTCTGTTGACTATGCTTATTGTTCCAATTGCAAACAATATGGGAATAATGTGGGTTACAGTTGAAGCTACCACACTTGTCTCTGTTCTTTTGATAATGTTGTATTTCAAACAAAATGCCATCGAGTCGGCATGGAAGTACCTGATAATTGCAACAGTCGGGTTATCTTTTGCCTTGATAGGGATAACATTTTTTTATTATGCAAATATCAATGTGATAAATTCATCAGATGCAATGAACTGGACTGAGATGATGCATAATTCAAAACTTTTTGATCCTAATTTGGTAAAAATTGCATTTGTTTTCATACTGATTGGTTTTGGTACAAAGGCAGGTCTTGCCCCCATGCACACGTGGCTACCAGATGCACATAGTGAAGCACCGACACCAGTTAGTGCATTATTGTCTGGAGTTCTCCTGAATTGTGCCTTTTACTGCATAGTACGTTTTCATATAATCAGTAGTAGTACTATAGGTCCTGCATTTTCAAGTCAACTTTTGATAATACTTGCTGTAATCTCTGTAGGAATAGCAGCGGCATCCATCTACTTCCAAAAGGACATGAAGCGAATGCTTGCCTTTTCCAGCGTAGAACACATGGGCTTGATATCGCTAGGAATTGGATTTGGAGGCCTACTTGGTGTCTATGGCACTCTTCTTCAGATAATCAATCATGCAATAGTCAAGCCAATGATGTTTTTTGCAAGCGGAACAATTACCCAGAAATATGAGACAAAGGCAATTTCAAAAATAACTGGAGTGATCAAGGTGATGCCCGCTACAGGCGTCTTGTTTTTGATTGGAGGGCTTGCCTTGGTAGGAATGCCACCATTCAATATTTTCTTGAGTGAGTTTTTGATACTAGGTGCCGGTCTAAAGTCAGGACAATTCCTTGCCACATCACTTGTCATCATTTTCCTTGTTATTACATTTGCAGTATTTCTCAGACATGTAATCAGAATGGTTTTTGGAAATCCATCCCCTGAAATAAAAAATGATTCCATGGGAAGACTAGCCATAATTCCAGTTGTGATTCTTGGTTCATTGGTATTCATACTTGGAGTATACATCCCAGAACAATTACAGACACTTGTACACAATGCATCTGCCATAATTAATCAAGGAGGATCTACATGAATAAAATCTGGATAGAAAAATACAAAAAAGAAATTCTAGGAAAATTTGAAAATAAGATAGACGTTGCATTGGAAAACTATAATGAACTACATCTTTTTTTGAAGAATGCACAAGACATACCTGAAATTTGCAATTATATCTATGGCAATTTAGGTACACGGCTTACTACCGTGATATGCACTGATGAACGAAAATTAGGAAATGGTTTTGTGATTCGTCATGTTTTTGGAAAAGAAAATGGAGAAGATGTGTTTATTTTTGTAACTTCAAAGATAGACGAATCTATTTTGTCATATCCAAGTATTGCCATGGCAATTCCTGCTGCAACTCTTCATGAACGTGAGATACATGATATGTTTGGAATTATACCAATTGATAATCCTGATACTAGACCACTTGTTTTACATGACCATTGGGACAAAAACATATTTCCTCTGAGAAAAGACTTTGGTCTAAACACAAAGATCCCAAGACAAGAAAGGGAATATCCATTTCTCAAGGTACAGGGAGAGGGAATTTGTGAGATACCTGTAGGACCAGTTCATGCTGGAATCATAGAGCCTGGTCATTTTCGGTTTAGTGTAATGGGGGAAAACATAATCAATCTTGAGACACGCCTATTTTACGCCCATAAAGGAATAGAAAAACTTGCAGAGTCCATGAAAATTGATGATGTCTTGCTTTTATCTGAGCGTATTGCAGGTGATGAATCAATTGCAAATTCTACTGCTTTCTGCCAATCAATAGAAAAGATTGCTAGTGTTACAATCCCAAAGAGAGCCCAACAGATAAGAACAATTTTTGGAGAATTGGAAAGACTGTACAATCACATGGGCTCATTGGCAGGGATTTCCATGGATGTTGGTTTTCCATTTGGTTCCTCAAGACTCAACATACTCAAAGAGAGATTAATGAAGCTAAATGAATCACTCAGTGGAAGTAGAATTCTTTTTGGAGTTAACAGAATTGGCGGAGTAAGATGCAACATCACAGATGAAAGTAAAAAAATAATTACGGAATCCATGGATTTCATTTTGTCTGATTTTGAAAACATTGTAACTCTTCTCAAATCAAAATCATCCTTTATTGACAGACTAAAAGATACTGGAATAATACCAAAGCGAGCTGCACAAGATCTTGGATTGGTAGGAGTTGCAGCAAGATGTATTGGAATAGATGTTGATACAAGACGTGATCATCCATACTCTTCATATTTACTACATAAAAAAGAGACTCCGCATGAGGTAATGCAACGTGAGATATCCATGCAAAAAAGAAATGGAGATGTTTTGACAAGATTTGAAGTTAGAGTGCAAGAGGTACTAGAATCATTTGACATCATAAGAGCATCACTCAATTTAGAAAATGATAGCCTATACGTCAATAGGCCACAAAATCTAGAACCATTTAGATCTGCTCTAGGGTATACAGAGTCACATAGAGGGCAAACAGTTCACTGGGTTATGACAGGGGAAAATAATTCAATATTCAGATACAAGGTGAGAACAGCCTCATTTTTCAACTGGCCAATAATTGAGCAATCTGTTCTAAATGATATTGTTCCAGATTTTCCATTGGTCAACAAAAGCCTAGACTTGTCATATTCAGGGAATGACCTATGAAGAAAAAATCTGATAAGGAAATACTGGGAAATGATATTGAAACAGTCAGGGATATAGGCAATCGTTCTATTTCATCAAATTACAGGGGCAGTATTTCATTTAATGTAGAGCCTTTCAACGGAAATGAAGAATCCATTTTAGATTCATGTCCCACAAGAGCGTTATCTGCAACCAAGGATAATAAGCGAACAACAATAGCAGTAGATCACGGTAAATGCATAATGTGCGGATATTGCAGTCAGGCATCACCAGAGTTTATTACGATTCAAAGTAAACCGGCATCTCCAACTAAAATCAAAAAACAATTATCAGAATATTCTAATTCTCAGATCCAGTCTGAAAAATCATTTGAAGAAATTGGAAATGTACTCAGAGAAAAAATAAAAAAAATGTTTGGGCGTTCACTTGCCATACGTGAAGTTGATGCAGGATCATGCAATGGTTGTGAGATCGAAATTACTGCTCTCAACAATCCGATATACGACATTGAAAGATTTGGAATTCATTTTGTTGCATCGCCAAGACATGCAGATGTCTTGCTGGTGACAGGACCCGCTTCAAAAAATATGGAAATTGCTCTACTGAGAACCTATGAAGCAACACCTAGTCCTAAAATTGTAATTGCTGTTGGTGCCTGTGCCTGTAGTGGAGGCATATTTGGTGATACATATGCAACAACAGGCGGAATTGACAAGGCTATTCCTGTTGATGTCTACATTCCAGGATGTCCTCCAAGACCAGAAGTGTTGATTCAAGGATTGTTGTTAGCTGTTGATAGGATGATTACAAATGGGAAGTAAGGAGATTTACTGTTCAACCTGTAAGAAAAAACTAGGCAGATATAACGAGAAATATTTTTCTGATGATCGATTAAATGCAATTATTGCTAACAATCATACTCAATGCATACGTGAAGGCCATAATGTGATAATTTTAAGACCGTAGAACTGATGTTTAAGGTAAGTTTTGTATGCCCAGAGTAAGAAATCAAGGTAAAACTCAGGCGAGTATCAAACTAATTTAAGCAAACCCATCCCGGTATACACCGTTTTATTTTATCAAACGGTGGAAATATCATTGATAGATCATTTCTGGTATCGATCATTTTTTGTTGTTACCACTACGGAAACAAATGATTCTGTAAAAGTCCGTACTGCTTATGTTAGTTTAAAATAATTGACAATGGTACATGAGTAGAAAAGCAGAATTACAAATGAGACGAACAACTTCGCCATTTGTTACAAATGAAGAGAAGGTGCATTCAATTCATTTCTTAAACGAGCGAAAAGAATTGCTTGCAGATTTGATGAATATGGGTTTTGAAGAATCAGAGGCAATCATGTATCTAGGACTATTACATATAGGACCAGTTACGATTGGCAATCTAGCAATAAAGTTAGGACTAGACAGAGGCAAGATGTATAGATCATTGACAAAATTAAGAAATTATGGTCTTGTTACTACATCATTTTCAAATCCAGTAATAGTTACTGCGACAGAACCAAGCAAGGCATTAGATACAATAGTTGAGAAAAAACGTGATGAGCTTGATTCAATGAAAAAGTTGTCAGAAAAAGTAATCACAAATCTGAAGACCAATAAAACAGACTTTGGAACATCTGATACTAGTTCGTTTTCAGTACTTCAAAGTAGAACAATCATCTACAATAGAATTGGCAGAATCCTAGATGAAAGTGATAGTAATCTTGTCTATATCGTTACAACAACTAATGATATTGCCAAAATGTACTATACCTCAATTCCTGAGAAGATACAAAATGCCAAGAAAAATCATGCCATTATCAGAGTAATTACAGAGGATAAACCAACTAAAGCCATTTCAGAGATGATAAAGAGGTTGAACGCAAGCGAGGTAAGAGTCGGAGAATTACCCTCAAGAGGACGAATGATCGTTGAAAAGGAAAGACAACTTGTCATGTCTGAATCATCAAAGAGTTCAGCAGATTCTGGTAATAGTGATGTTGCCATCCATACAAACTCGCTTGAATTTGTACAAAATATGTTCAGTTTATGCGAATATCTCTGGAATAATTCTAAAGAATTTGTGGAGATATGAACATGTCAGATTTGATTCACCTGCTTACAATTTTGTCTGGACTGGTGGAAAAATAAAATGGGTGAAATTAAAGAGATTTTCACTCAAGAAATTTCTGATGACATAGTAAGAGATGACATTAATGATCTAGAGATAAAAAAAGAAGCAATTCAACTTGATATCAAAGATAAGATCCAAGAGCTTCTAAAAGCAGAGAGACTTGCAGTGTTGGGCGAATTTTCTGCTCGAATAAATCACGATCTACGAAATCCCCTTTCTATAATTAAGAATTCTACATCCATGATAAAAGAGAGAAATCTTAGTTTGGAGCAAAAAGTACAGCAGTGTGATACCATTGAACGGGCAATTTTTAGGATCACGCATCAAATAGAGGATGTTTTAGATTTTGTAGAATTACAAAATTTGGAAATAAAACCATGTTTTGTTTCTCAGATTATAACAAATGCATGGTCTGAAATAAGACTGCCAAAAAATAAAACTGAATTACACATGACGTATGACAAGGATGTTACAATAGACTGTGATCAGGAACAGATCAAGATAGCATTCAAAAATATTTTGCTAAATGCAGTTCAAGCAATGAATTATCAAGGTAAGATTGACATAACAATAGCTGAAGTTGCAAATCAGGTTCAAATAGAGATAGAAGATAACGGTCCTGGAATATTAGAAGATGTGTTACCAAAGATATTTGATCCTCTTTTTACAACCAAGCAGACAGGTACAGGATTAGGTCTCTCAAGTTGTAATAATATCATAAAAAGTCACAGGGGAAAAATAAGTGTCAATACAGAAATCGACAGAGGAACCAGATTCACCATTGATCTTCCAATGAATCCATATCAAGTTTTTAGCAAATTCACCCAGAAATGAGTTTACAAATAATTCAGTAAACGGCTAATTAGGATTAGTTCATTCGTCATATAACGCGAATACTTTTATTTTCATACAAAATAGAGACTGTGAAATGTCAAAAAAGTTCCTAGTCTTTATGATACTATTTTCCCTTGCGTTATCCATGACGGCAACCCAAGAGGTTAGTGCTTTAACAAATTCATCAGGACAGTACACTCGTACCACAACGGCAAGCTTTCATCCAAGCAAGATCTGTGGTGATAGAATATGCCATCCAGGAGGAAGTTCTAGCTGGTCATATGCAGTTTTGGCATCACAACGTCAAGGTGCTCCAAAAGCTACGGGTGGCTATAATGGAATGGTCATAATGCATCAATTGTTTGTCAATTCACTAGCAAAATCAAGCCAGGAAAATTCTGCAATTCCTTCAAGTCGTACAGTAAGCGAAATGCCCAATCCAATAGTCAATGCAACTAGTCCAATAGTCAATGCAACTAGTCCAATAGTCAATGCAACTGGTTCAAAATAACCCAACATTAACAACATTTCAAAAATAATCCTCATGAATTCAGATTTTCTACACATTATGAACACATTTAGGAATGCAATAGAATAGACAACTGTTGCATGTTACAAAATATCAAAAATTATTTTTAATAGTTTTTTCAGTAATAATTTTTAATTCTTGTTTGGGTCTTGCTTCATTTCCCGAGTATTTTTGGGATGAAGGAGCATATGTTGACAGAGCTATAAATTTTGCCAATACACTTCAAATGTATCAAGATCCAAACTACATAGACCATCCACCTTTAGGATGGATTATACCATCATTATTTTTTTCAGCAGTAGGATTTCCAAATTCAATAATTCATTTGCAAACTCATGATATGAATTTACAATTACTTTTGCTATTTTTAATTCCTAGACTAGTTGCTGTATCATATATCATACCAATTGCAATTCTTGTCTACAAAATATCAGATCGATTATACAATAACAAAAAATTTGCTCTAATCTCACTTGCTACTTTTGGTTTAATTCCAGCATTTTGGCCATTTCGAAATCTTTTGCTTGATCCGTTGATGATACTTTTTGTACTATTATCATTATTTTTAATCAGCCCAAGAAATGATAACGTCTTATCAAAATCTAGGTTAATCACCTCAGGATTACTCTTTGGGTGCGCATTACTAGCTAAATTTTCAGCAATTTTCTTTCTTCCTGGAATAATCATCTATGTTTTAAGAAGCAAGAAAGCATCCTATGGAATAACATGGTCGGTTCCTCTCATTGTAACTATTCTCTCATGGGTTTTTACAATGTCAAGCCAACACGGCTTATTTCACATAATATCCACTCAATCATGGCAGGCAAGCAGAGCATCCTCATTGCCATATGGTATAGCATTACAAATTCTTGTCACAGTGTTACCAATTGGATTGGTCTTTGGAATTACAGGAATAGTACGATTAGCAAAGGAAAAACAGTTTTTTGCGTCAATCTTGTCAGTACCATATCTAGGATTTTTGTTCAGAGGTGGCTATGTCGGATTTGTTCATACAATACCAATTTTACCAATACTGAGTATTTTTTCAGGAAAACCGCTTTATGATTTTGCAAATAGAATTTCTCGTATAAAATCAACCAAAAGCGATAGAACATTTGATCTACTTTTGATAGTCATGGTGTTATCATCAATTGGAATTACAGTATGGATAACATCCTTTGATGCAGGACAGGCCCAGAGAGAAGCAATACAATACCTAGCAAGTACACTGCCAAAGAATTCTACATTGGTTACAAATCCAGGTTATGGCTGGGTCATAAAACAATTCAGACCCGATATTCAAGTTACAGATGTTTTTAGTTTCAATTTTATGAAAAAAATTCCTGATGAAGTATATTTTGCAGATAGTATTCCCCCTGACAAACGTGATTCGTCCTTGATACAAACTCAGAGCATCTATGAAAAATCTTGTCCAGTAAAGACATTTGAAACAGTTCCACCACTCATTCATCCCTATTCACTTCCATCAGATATGCCATGGGATGTAATGGTAAATCACTTTACCACAAAAGGATGTCAATGACTTGCCAAAACCAAGGTGGTATACAACCCAAAGTAGACATGTAGATCCAAAGTTAATGTTAAATTGGCATGTTTGACCCAACCTCATAGTGACAGAATTTGAAGAGTTTGCATATGCCCTTTTGGACCAGCTCTCAGTGGAGCTAAACGAGGAAAAAGAGATAACAGATTCAAAGGCAAAGGCAGATCAGGAATTTGCTTCAAATACAAAATTTGAAGATATTGAAACAATTAGCAATAAACTATTTGCAGATACGTCAAAGAAGATAACAGAATTTACCGGAATTCCAGTAACACAGAACAAAGTAGAATTTCCAGAGCTTGTAGAGTTTAAGCGTCTTAAAGGTCGTAAAGTATACCCCACAAAGGAATCTGCAGAGTTTGTAGATGAACTTTTTATAGCAATTGCACATGAAGATGTTCAAAAAATAGCATCGCTTGCAGAAAAGCAGACTTTTAGATATCTAGTTTATTCCACATATGCCAAGGGATACATCTCACAGATATCTACAACATATGGAGATTTTTATGAGTCAGTAATTTATCTAAACAAGTTCATTTTATCCAGCTATCCTAAAATCATATTATACAAACAAGGTAAGCCCTATGAATCAAGATTTGATCAGGTAAATTCTGGTTACATTGGAGCGTTGAAGATGACCATTTTAGAAGAACAGGTTCATTCGATACAAAACAATCTTTACAACATAAACAAGATGGCAGTCTCTGAAGTAAACGCAATAAATGAAGAGCTTGCCAAAATTATTCTTGCCCTTGATGATCCTACAATAAAAAATCTTTACAATTACTTGCAATTACCCGAAGTTCCAGATGAATATCCAATTGCAAAGAGAGCAAATCTATTTTTCACATTAAATCCAGATAATTTCATAGTTCAAGTCTTAGGCCCAGATGTGATGACGTTTAACAAGGTAACAGTTGACCCCAAAATTTTAGAAATGATTCCACAACTTCTTGATATTTACCAAAGATGGTTAAAGCCAATACAGACACACCATGCAGCATTTACAACAATGGAAGGAATGGCAGAATTTGCAGTAAAAAACATCCTAAAAGAGGATCAAGACTTTAAGAACTATCTAGTCACATTTGCAAATAGTGACATATCATCTTATCAGATTAGAAAGAGTATGGGAACAGACTTCACAGAACATATCTTTTCAAAATTAGGCAAAGACACGTACAAAACTCTAATTGATAACCCTCCCACAACTCGAGAACTCAAAAACCCAGAAAGTTATCTAAATAGAAGATGAGTAATTTCGATCCATTTGCAGCGGAGTGGATATCTTATGCAAAAAGTCCACAATACACACTGGTTGAAAAATGTCTAAAGTTATCTCAGATACTAGAATTTCCCAATCTAGACATATCAGAGTATATCCAGAAATTAAGATCATTAGAGCAGGGATTACGCGATCATGTTTCAGATGTGAAAAATCCAATCTATTTAGTTTCTATGTTAAACGAATACATGTTTGACATTTTAGGATTTCAGGGAGATAATGATGATTATTACAACCCAAGAAATAATTTCCTAAATGTCGTAATAGACAAACGTAGTGGAATACCAATCACATTATCTATAATTTACATTGAGATTGCAAAAACAATAGGCCTTGAGCTTAAACCTGTTGGATTTCCAGGTCATTTTCTTGTAAAATATTCTGAAGAGTTAATTCTTGATCCCTTTAACAGAGGCAGTCTATTAGATATCGAGGATCTGCAAGACATATTGGATGCAACTTATGGAGAAGGAGTAGAATTTGAACCAGAATATCTAAACGATGTAGAATCAGAAAAGATTCTGATCAGAATTTTAAGAAATCTAAAGGGTTCTTACATTGAATCATTTAACTATGAAAAAGCAATGCATTGTATCAACATGGTACTAGGTCTTGAATCTGAGTCACCGGAAGATATTAGAGATAAGGGAATTGTTCAGCTAAGACTGCTACAAAAAGATCTTGCATTAATATCACTTAACAGATATCTCGAATTGGCTCCTGAAGCAGATGATGTTGATGATATTTTAGAAATGATAAAAAGTATCAAAGAGAAATCTATTCAATAATTGATTGTACGTCTTTTCCTTTTTTGATCAATTTATGTTCATAACGTACTATCTTGTTTCGCATAGTTCCTTTCAAGATATCCACTTCATTTCTCAAGCTAGCAACTTCGTCTTCCAGCCTAGCTACTCTTTCATAAATGGATTCATCTTCGCCTGCCATATATTCAATCTGCACTAGATGTGATCTTAAAAATTTATGGTTTATTTTATTGAGGGTTTTGTCAGTATTTTCTACAGCGTAAATTCAGAGTTGCATGATTGGCATTTTCCTTTCTCGCTTCCAATCACACCTATAATCAAAATCTTTCCTATAGTTCCGCATTTAGGACATAGACCAGTTGTAACGTTTTTTGGACCGCTTGCTCTTGGCTTTACTGTTTTTCTTCTTACCATTGTTTCAAGTCTGAAGATTCTATTATTAAGTTTAAGCGTAGATCGCAAAAAGCGCGGGGAGTGGGATTCGAACCCACGTGTCCTTGCGGACATGGGATTAGCAATCCCACGCCCTACCAGGCTAGGCGACCCCCGCATAGATGTTGCTGAAATTTAAACTGTTATTATAACTTTGGAACTGAAGTTAAAATGAATTTACTTACTCTTCGCCAAAACGTTTGTAGTTTTGTACAAGATCTTTGAGATGAATTTTTTCTCCGCCTACAATCTTTAAATCTACTTTAATCTTGCCTTTCTCAATTGTTATGATATTGTACGTATTCTCAAAAAGTCCTCTCATTCTTTCAGAGGATACAGTTCCAGCATTTGCTATTGATAAATTTCCAAAATGCCAAAACCATGGTCTATGTTTGTGGCCACATATGACTAGGTCTATCTTGCCATCCAATGCAGTCCTTAAAACATCGCCAGAGTCTATTACAGTAACTCTGTCAGTTCCTGTATCAGGAACGCCAATTAGGTGATGATGCATTGCAAGTATCTTGGTCTTGTTTTCATATTTTTTCATGGTTCGCTCTAGCCATAGATTCTGTCTATAACCTACCTCGCCCTCGTCTCTATCAGGTCTTGCAGTACCAATTGTTACAAGTACAGTATCGTCATCAAGCTCATTTACTGAATCAAATGGAAAGTACTTTTTGAAAAGAAGATATCCTGTATTTCTATAGTCATGATTTCCACTAATTGTGATTATTTTTTCAGCCTCAAACTGGGAAAACTTTGCTTTGCATTTCTCATATTCTTTGAGTAGCCCCTCATTTGTAAGATCACCCGTAGCTACAATAACAGATGGTTTTAGCTCGTTTATCTCTTCCACAGCTAGATCAAAGATTTCTTCTCGGAATTGAGATCCTACGTGAATATCTGAAATCTGTACTATTTGCACAACAAAACATCCGATAAATGAGGAGTTTAAGCTTTAGCATTATACAATAAAATTTTCAAATAATTTTCTAGTTAGAGTTAAATATGCTTATCTTATCACGTTGGCTGATTTGGGAAAGAAAGCTGCAGTTATCAAGGGAGATGGCACGGGTCCAGAACTTGTAGATGCCATGTTACGTGTCCTCCGAGCTTGCAATACTCAAACAGAACTTATTTTGTGTGACGCAGGTTCTGAGCAGTGGGAGAAACACGGTGGTGCAACATACATTCCAGATTCTACTATGAAGTTGCTTGAGGAATGTAATGCGTGTTACAAGGGTCCTACCACAACAATTCCTCGTCCAGACGCACCAAGGAGCGTAGCTGTTACAATACGACAAAAATTTCAACTGTATAGTAATGTCAGACCGATCAAGACTTACGATAGATTATCTCCTAATAGAAAATTGGATTTCGTGTGTTTCAGAGAGGCAACAGAAGGCCTCTATGCAGGTATTGAGTTTAAAATTTCTGAGGATGTAGCTATTGCCATAAGGAAGACAACAAGGAAAGGTTGCCAAAGAATCATCAAGGCTACATTTGAGTGGGCAAAACAACATAACATCAAGAAGATCTTTCCAATAACAAAGAGGAATATTCTCAAAGAAACAGATGGTATTTTCTGGAGTGAGGTTGAAAAAGCAAAGGCAGAGAATCCAGGTATCGAAGTGGAGGAATATTATATTGACAATATGACTCAACAGTTAGTAAAAAACCCCGAGAGATTCAATGATTCAATCTTGGTGAGTACTAATCTGTTCATGGACATAATATCAGAATGTGCGTCAGGAAATATCGGTTCAATCGGAAATGTATATTCAGCCAATATCGGAGACACTTATGCCATGTTTGAACCAGCTCATGGAAGTGCACCAAAATACAAGGGATTGGATAAGGTCAATCCTACCGCTGCCATTCTTTCTGGTGCATGGATGGTCGAATATCTCGGAGAACCCGACATAAGAAATGCCATTTTTGCTGCAACTGAACAGGTCATCAATGAAGGAAAGTATGTCACATATGATATTGGCGGAAATTCTCCCGGAACAAAGATGACTGAAGCAATCGCGGAGATTGCAAAACAAAAACTAAGAAAGTAGCATAACTTTCATGTGTTTCTTACACATTCTACAAGTAGTAACTCCTCGTAGAATAATTTCTTTCTTGCAACTATCTTTACATCAAATCCAAGTGATTCACATAATTTTATCAAGATAGAATAATTTGCAAGTGATGAAGTAAGAAATATTATTTTTCCACTTTCCCCAATTCTCTGACTAGCAGATTTTATAATCATGGTTGGAACCTCAGTACCATCATGCAGGCCATCTACTGCAGAATCAACTAATTCATCAGACGGTAGATATGGTAAGTTACATACGATCAGATCAAAACTAGTTTGTAGTGCATCAGCTGCATTACAACAGATACAATTGGTAGTAATCTCATGTGCTTTCTTTAACGCAAAAATGTTTATATCAGTTGCAACAACAAATTCAAAATTTTTGGATAAAACTTTTGCAAGAATGCCAGAGCCAGTTCCAATATCGAGTGCAAATCTGCCTTTTTGATTTTCTAGATAATCAGCTAGAAAAATTGAGTCCTCTGCTGGAACATAGTAACTATTTTGTGATTCTTTTTGCAATTTCTATTATCTCACCTTCATGCATCTCTTCTAATCTTTTATCTGAATCAATCTCTAGTCCCATTTTTTTTCCAATGCTTCGTATGGTCTTTCTCTTAAATGAAAACAGTTTGTTGACATTTTGTACAATCTGTTTGGAAAGCACCTGCTTTTGAACAAGAGATATGACTACAGAATCAACTTTGGGGGATGGTCTAAAGTTGGTATTTTTCACTTTCATTAGATTTTCAATATCAAAGCAATAGCTTGCAAGAATAGATATGGATCTTCTTTCTTTTCTACCCGTTTTGGTAAGCAATTTTTGGGCAAATTCCTTTTGAACCATAATAATTGCGCGCTTGAACTTTTTTTGAGTAAGCCATTCTATAGCAGCACGGCTCTCAGAATATGGAAGGTTGGATACAAAGACTGTAAATTCAGTATTTTTCTTGAAAGCATCACCTTTTTCTAAGACTAGATTCTGGATTTGTGAAAATGTCTCCTTTGCTTGTGAATACAGCACTGGGTCTTTTTCAATTGAGATTACATGTTTTGCATTTTCGCAGATAAGTGGTGTAAGAATACCTTTACCAGTACCTACCTCAAGAACAATATCGTCTTTTGTAATCTTGGCGAAGTTAACTATGGATTTTGCGATTGAGTGTGATGTTAAAAAATGCTGTCCTAATGACTTACGTTTGATCATTTTCTAACAAAGAGACTCATCCTTGTTTCTCCGGTTATCTCTTCGATGATTCTCTTTGCAATCTGTTTTGCAGGGTCTTTTAGTCCAACTCTTTCTTGCAAGTCTTTAAAATCAGTAAACTTTTTCTTTTCTCTTTCCTCCAACATTGTCTTCATGTAGGTTTTTCCAATACCAGGAATTAGTTCAAGTGCATGTATTCTTGGAGTGAGTGGTTGTGCATTGTTTAGATAATCTATAAATCTTTTTTCGTTTTGTAATACGATCTTTTCCACCACGGAGATGAGTTCACTCTGAGCAGAAGATGATATTTGATTGTGTTCCAGTCTGCCAAGAACTGAGAGGATTTTTGTTCTCCCTTCCTTACCAATGTATACTCGTTCTCCTATCTCAAAGGTAGAGTTTGGCATTGCTAACAATTCAAGTATTGTAAGTCGCTCTTCTCCAAGAGCTGTAACTATTATTCCATCCCTACCTCTAACAGTAGTTGATTTTCCCCTTGTGACAAAGTCTAATACGTATGCGTATTCCTCATACTTTCTAGTTTGAGTGTGTTCCAAGAAAACCGTACTCCTGAACTTACGAATTCTCCTTGATTATCTTTAGCATTTTGTCGAGCGTTTCAGCAAGAATTAATTTCTTCCAGCCAAAAGTAAATGCTCGCAATTCAGCTTCAGTACTTGGGAGATTATTTACAATTTCTACTGCTTCTTCTTCTTGTATACCACAGTCTTTTACAAGTTGCTGCTTGAGTTTCTTTGCAGCCTTTGCATCAATCTTTGAAAATTTGGTAACATAATCATATGTCCATCGTTGTATCTGATCCATTGATTCAGTATCAACTTTTTCCATAATTTCTTTTACTTCTGGAATAGAAATGCCTTGTTTTTTCTTTACTTCTTCCATTCTTTAAACAACACCGAATGGTTTGATATGATCTAATCTAGTGATTAAGGTTTTTGGCCTGTTACCAAGTTTAACTATTAGTTTTACCGTTCTACGACCAGCTTCTGTCACTGTTCCCACTTTTCCATGATATCTTCTATGTGGCAATGCTTTGTGTTGTGAAGGATCTATGATTACCAAAACTTTGTCTCCTACAGCATACTCTCGAAGTAGGAAAGAGACTCCTCTGACTTTATCTTTAGTCATAACGGATCGAGATTTATGCATAAAGCCGTGTGAGCGACCCTTTGGTTTCTTAGTAGTCATTAATCGCTAAGACTTGAGATGACCATAATTTAACACTTACTGGACATAAAAGAAAAGTAGTGAGGTATGGAAGTACTGCACTTCCATCCACGGGACAGGATGAGACCAGTTATTCTTCAGCTTCTTCTTTCTTTTTCTTCTTTGTTTCATCCTCTGGGTCTGAAACACCACCTTCTGTTAGGGTGTAGAGAGCCTCTTGTTCTGGATGATGCGGACTATCAACCATTCTTGCAATTCTCTTCTTACCTGATTTCTTGAGGTATACACGATATGTTGAAGCATGTGCAACAACATTTCCTCCAACAGGTCTTGTTGGGTCGCCAAAGAACTGATCAGGTGATGACTGGACTTGGTTTGTTGCAATTGCGGCTATATTGTATGTCTCTGCAGTTCTTGAAAGCAAGTGCATGAATTTGTTTAATCGCTGTTGTCTTACAGAGAGCGTGCCTCTGCCAAGAAATTCTGCTCTGAAAAGTCCCACAGCAGAGTCTACAACAAGTAATTTTATTTTATGCTCTTCAATTATAGGACCTGCCTCTTGCAAGATTAATTCCTGATGAGCACTATTGTATGCTCGTGCTACTATAATTCTCTCAAGAACTTTTTCTGGATCAAGTCCTTTTGCTTTAGCAATTGAAACAATTCTTTCTGGTCTGAATGTGTGTTCTGTGTCAATATACAATACTCCACCATCCAATCCACCTTCTTCTTTTGGTTTTTGAACAGTTACACATATTGTGTGACAGAGTTGTGTCTTGCCAGCACCAAATTCACCATAAACTTCTGTTACGGCTTGTGTCTCAATTCCTCCATCAAATAGAGTATCAAGTGCATTAGTTCCGGTTGTGATCTTTCCAATGTCCTGTCTTCGCTTGTAAATCTCAGTTGCAGTGACAAATTCTTTAGCAATTTGACCGTTGTCAATTAGCTGTTGTCTTGCTTTATTTACCAGATTTATAGCAGCGTCAAGATCCATACCAGTAATTTCTGATATGTCCACTGGTCCTCTTATTACAAGATCCATAATGTTATGAACTCCTGCATCACTTAGCTTCTTGGAAGTTACTGGGCCTACCCCATCTAGATTTTCTAATCTTAAATCGTCCATCTTACCGTATGGTACGGTACGAGTACCTAATAAGTTTAGTGATATAAGGAACTGTTACCTAATCGGTTGTTTTTGTTGATTTCTCTTGTTGTTCCATTCGGTTGATGATGAGTTGATTATTTATTAAAATTAGGTTTTACTAATTCTGGGAGAACCGTATTATCACTAACATGTACTAAATAATGATTAGTAGTAGTGTTACATCTATTTCCATACGTGGAATATCATTGATTTTTCCATGTAACAGATCGGATCAGATAATTTCAAAATAAACAAACATAATCTTTTGAATCTATACCTCATAATTGTTTATGCAGACTCTATACTGCACACGAAAACGGTTCGTGTTCTAAGGGTAATACCTTAGAGCATGAGCCGAATAGAGTCTGTTATTTTTTTATTTTATTCAAAAATGACTGGATCAAATGTCCTTTAAACAGAAAATCAATTATCTCGTAGGCAAAAACTGTAAGACCAATAAATATTCCACCCGTAGGAAGAACTAACAGAGTATTTCCCAAAATAAGAGCCGATTTGAACGAAGCAAAGCCTGAAAATATAACAAAACTCAAAACGACAAACCCCAATATTTCAAAAATTACAATCTTTCTAGGCAAAATTATAGGATTTAGTGTCAAGGTCAAATTGTGCCAATTTTTGAATTAAAATAACAGAGTAGGTAACTATTGACTAATTATCAAATTACACTAGTCTAGTATGATTTTTTAAAATTTCTGCTCTACTTTCTTCTTTTTCTCTGAGTTGGCTTGTTTTGGCCTGGGACTCTTTTTAGGATAAATCTTTTTCTAAAATTGTTTTTGTTTCGTGTAATGGATATAGTCCCATGTCTTTCTCGTGATGGAACCTTTGGAGTTTGTCCTCTTACTTTTCCTGCTTTAGTAAGCGATCCGTGAGTTGGCACGAATGAACTTTATTTTAATTCAATTTATGTATTTGGTTATTGTCTACCAGTACTTTGTCTTGATAGTCTCAATTACTCTCTCGTGTTCTGGGCCCTTTCTTCTTGCATATTTTTCCATTGCAGTCAATGGAACACCACCCAAAGCTCTTGCAAGGCCAGTAAATGCCTTTTTCTTTAGAGTATTGTTGCTTCCTGTCTTGTCCATGAATTTCTGAATTCCATACTTGAAGTTGTGTTGCCATGTCTTGTACATGACACCAAGTTGTGGAGCAGTCAATTCATTTCCAATATCAAAGAACTCTGATTTTTCAAGTAGTCCTATTGGGACAAATGTAAGTGGAGTTACTGTAAACTGCGATTCAGGTTGTTCTAGTTCTAGCTCGTTTATGAGGCGTATTGTATCCCATCCATCCTCTTCGGTTTCAGCATTATCAAGGCCCATTATTAGAGTAAATGCAGGAATCCAGTGATTCTCGTTTAGTGTTTTTACTCCCTCTTTTACAACCCAGTGCCATTCCTCTGGTTTGTATGGAGCAAGTTTTCTATCAGCATATTTTCCAATCAATCTAAGACTTCCTGTCTCAAATCCACATTGAACTCCAGTCTTGTTGTTTGGACCTGAACGGATTATCTTTGAAATACTTGGAAGTAATTTTTCATCAGCAATTGCACCGGCTAAAGTACCGTGAGTTGGATTGGTATGTTCTATTCCACATGACATGACTGCTTTGAAGAGTTCTTCTAACGCGTCTCTGTTTGGAGCCATATTCTTTGTCTTTCTTGGATCAAGGCCATAGACGAAGATGTCATCACTGTGAAGCCATGCATTTCGTTGTCCACCTTTTTTTATGTTGACTTCAATCTCTTGTTTTACTTTTTCAGGGGAATAGTATCTTAATGGCCTTAATGTAACATCACAAAACTTGCAACCTCTCCCACAACCTCGCATGACTTCTACCATTCCATGCATACTTGGTTCTACGATGTTTGGAATTTCATCAACTCCTGGCTCATCCCAATAATGGATAAATCTACCATGGAATTTGTTTTCATCTTGTCCAAATTCTTTAATCTCAACCTTGAAATCACTTTTAACAAATGGATTCATATTTTCAAATTCTCCACCGATAAGTTTGTTAAAGAATTCTCCAGCATGTCCGTCTATCTCCGGAGCAATACCGCCAAGTTCTCCTTCTAGTACTGCATATAGTCCATATTCTTGAATTTTCTTGGGATCATAATTATACTGCCAAGTTCCGGAAGCTCCAACTATGACTTTGGCATTACTTCCGTTTTTCTTCTTTGCAGCATTAATCTTCATGTGCAAGTCGCGGTTGTAAAATTCGTCATACGATGTCTGTTTTCTGCCATAAGTAAATGTCATAGTTACAGGACCCATTCCAAGAGGATCCATTTCATAAGTACCAACTACCTGAGTTTCAGGACCGATGAACTTGTCAACATGATCAGGATGTGCTACTACAACATCTTCTCTTTTGTATCCATCTCGAAGAAGAGCTGCTTCCACTTTTCGTAATCCGTAGGGAGCATAATTTGCAACACCATTTGTATGGCTTATTGGATTACAAATAAAATCAAAGAGAATTTTTGGAGTAACTTGATCTTTTAGAATATAATACCAGAAACTGTTTTTTGGTCTATGTGGATCTACTGCAGGAGCACAACCAAAGAAGGTTGCCAAAGATATCCCACGATAGGGAGACATTAGCGTACGATCTGCAGTTAATACAATTTTAGGACGGCCCAATTTTCAATTTGAATGATTTTTGATAGCATTTTAAGTTTCCGACATTTCTACCGTCTAATAATTCTCAATCATGCCAGATTTGTTTCTATGAGTGAAACCAAACTCCTTGTTTACAAGAAGAGATGTACCATCAAAGACAGTTCCATCTTTGCATGCCATCACATCACCAAAGCAACAGCTACCACATATTCCAATTCCACATTTCATCATTCTTTCAATACTTGCTTCAACATAGCTCTTGTTTTGGGATGCAATCTGTACAACTTTGTACATCATTTTTTCAGGACCGCAAGTGTATATCGCATCAAATCTATTAGATTTTAACAATTTCTCCATAACATCAGTAACAAGACCTTTTTCACTATAACTTCCATCTTCAGTTACAACAATGACTTTATGTGAAGTTCCTTCAAGTAGTTTTTTTGCAAGACCTTCAAAAAAGACTTCGGCTCTAGTCTTTGCTCCTATGATTATAGTTACGTCATCACTTTTCTTGAGAAATGTTACAAGACGTATTAGAGGAACAAGTCCGGTTCCGCCTCCCACTAGAAGCATCTTGCCTTGTTTTATTGTAAATGAATTACCATAAGGACCCCTGATTCCTATTTGATCACCAACTTTTTTGGAAAATAATTCAGTTGTGGCAAGCCCATGTTTTCTTACAGTAAAAGCAGCTTTTCCATTTTCTTGTGATATCATGACACTCATCGGGATCTCATTTACTCCAGGAATCCAGACCATCGCAAATTGTCCTGGAAGTACTTTTGATAATATTTCATCAGAAAAGAACAGAGTACGAACAGTTGGAGTTTCATCCACTATTTTTTCGATTGTTACCATCTTTGGAGTATCAAAACTTTTTTGCAATCCCAACCATCTCCTTTATTTTTGTAAAGTTTTTTCTTTCCATATACTTGGATATTCCATTATTTATCTCAGAGAATACTCCAGTCCATTTTTCTCCAACAGCACTGCCAATTTGTACAGCACTTGCCCCTGCAAGTAAAAATTCTACAGCATCTTCCCACCTTGAAATTCCACCACACCCAATAATAGGAATATCAAACTTTGATGAGATTTCATAGACGCATCGTACTGCAACAGGTTTGATTGGAGGCCCAGATAATCCACCTATCTTATGACTTAAGAAAGGTCTGCCCGTTTCTACATCTATTGCCATTGCCCTAAGTGTATTTATTGCAGTTATGCCATCAATTCCACTCTCACATGCAGTACTAACAGTTTTCAGATAGTCTGAAGAACCAAGACCCACTTTTGCAATTACTGGAACTTTGGATTCTTTTTTTACGGATTTTATTATAGTGCGAACAAGTTCTGGATCATCGCCAACTTCTAGCCCAACCTTTTCAACATGAGGACAGGACAGGTTTAGCTCGTATCCTAGAATCTTTACATTCTCAAATTGTTTTATCATAAATGTAAAGTCTTCAGGAATAGAGCCCACCAGACTAACAATTATCGGAATAGTTTGATTTGATGACAACATCTTTGCAAAGTACGGAGCCCCTGGATTTGACAGTCCAACTGCATTTAGATACCCATTTGCCAGTCCGATTATGGTAGGGTTTGGGTATCCATCCCATGGTTCTTTGCTAAGCGATTTTGTGACCAGCGCTCCTGCTCCTTCTTTATATAGACGACCAAAAACGTCAAGCGATATACCAAGAATGCCAGATGCAAGCATCGTGGGTCTTTCAAGTACAATGGGACCTACACTGGTTGAAATGTCAGGACTCACTTCTAATAATAAAAAATGGTTGTCTTATAACGTTTGATGTGGTTTGGAATCCATACTGTTACATTTTTTAGTAAGACATGAAAATGCTCTCTATGTATTCTGTCATTTTAACAGAGTTGGGTGTTGCAGTTTTTGATGATAATAAATGTGTAAAATCATTTCCATTTTCAAATCCTGCAGTTCAGTATGTAGATTTGAAAAAAGAACAGATCAATCTCAATGAATTAGAACAATTCCTTGCCAATTTAGGAAGCATTGTTACCGTAAATGATTCTTCGTTGTTGAAATTATTGAGGAAAAAATCCATAGAGTCAGATCTCATGGATGAGAAGAAAATAGAGACTATACAATCTTCAAAATTGCACGTCCTTGTAGACTCGGGCTTTGCCACAGATGAAGGAGATGCCAGAGGAAAATTACGAGAATTTGCACTCAATCTATCATCATCTAGAGTAACAGAGATTTCTGAAAGTCCTGATTTGCACATAATTCAGGCAATCAGTACCTTAGACGAGACAGACAAGATAATCAATTTACTAAGTTCCAGAGTAAGAGAGTGGTACGGATTACATTTTCCAGAACTTGACAATCTAATTGATACAATTAGTGGGTATTCAAAAATTGTCACGGCGGGGAGAAGAGACGATCTTACTCAGGATACGTATCTTGAGGCTGGTTTTCCTGAAGAGAAAGCAGAGATGCTATCGTTATTACAAAAAAAGAGTAGGGGCGGTCAGATCTCAGATGAGAATCTTGCAATAGTTCAAAGTATTTCAAAACAGATTTTAGAACTTTTTGAGTTGAGACAATCACTTGAAAAACACATCGAATCGCAAATGGAGCTAGTGGCACCAAACATTTCTGTCATATTAGGTTCTGCTGTTGGAGCAAGAATACTTGCAAAGGCAGGAAGTCTAAAGAGACTTGCAATGATGCCAGCTAGTACAATTCAAATTCTGGGTGCAGAAAAGGCATTGTTTAGATCACTCAAAACTGGCGCCCAGCCACCAAAACATGGTTTGTTGTTCCAGCATCAGTTAGTTCACGCTGCTCCAAGATGGCAAAGAGGTAAAATTGCAAGGGCGATAGCTGCAAAAGCTGCAATTGCTGCAAGAGTAGATGTCTATGGAGCAGGTAGAAATGATACATTACTTGAAAAACTCAACATACGAGTCACAGAGATAGGAGTAAAATACAAAGACCAGCCAGAAAGGCCAGCTTTCCAGCCACGTAGACAGGAAGACACACGAGATAGAAGATTTGGTGGAGGCGGAGGTAGAGGCGGCAGAGAGGGAGATAGAAGATTTGGTGGAGGCGGAGGTAGAGGCGGCAGAGAGGGAGACAAGCAAAACGACTGGCAAAAGAGCAAGAGAAAAAAGTTTGGAAAACGAAGAAGATAATATTTTTTGGGTAAAAAGTGAAGGGGAAAAAAGACTTGCAACCATAAATCTCGTACCCGGAAATCAAGTCTATAGAGAAAAATTAGTAAAAATAGATGATGAAGAATTTAGGATATGGGATCCTTATCGTAGCAAACTCGGAGCTGCCATAATGAACGGTCTTCAGTTTTTACCCATTGTTAGAAAAGTAAAAGTTCTCTATCTTGGAGTATCTACAGGAACTACTGCAAGCCATGTCTCAGATATTGTTGGTCCAAGTGGGATAGTTTTCTGTGTTGAACATTCAAGTAGAGTTGCCAGAGACTTTTTGGAAAGAGTAGCTTCGTTTAGATCAAACGTAGTTCCAATTTTACAAGATGCACGTAGTCCCAAGGAATATTTTTCAGTGTATGGTCCAGTTGATGTTGTTTATGTCGATATTGCTCAACCAGATCAGACAGAAATTGCAATCCTAAATTGTAAGACATATCTAAAAAAAGGCGGATACATGATGCTTGTAGTAAAAACAAGAAGTATCGATGTTACAAGAGAACCTGCCCAAGTAATGCGCTCAGAGATAAAGAAATTATCGGCAAACTTTGAGATAGTTCAGGAGATTAATCTCGAGCCATATGAAGGAGATCATGGTATGATTGTAGCAAAATACCTAGGATGATTTACTTAATAATATTTTGATTGGTTTCCAACTCTTTCTGACAAAGACTGGAACATCCCCATTTTGAGATAGCCATTGTTTGATAAATCCCATAGTTTTAGAGTCAGATGGGTACCCACTTCCAAGATCATGATTCTTTCGTAGTTTTTCAATCTCCCTATCCCTGTTTACTTTGGCAATAATTGATGCTGCGGAGACTACTGGGTATTTTTTATCGGCATGATGACTAGAGATAATTTTTCCAGTCTTGGCAATATTTGAGATATACAACCCAAATCGTTTGGGATTTACGTCACACGAGTCAACGTACGAAGAACTTGCCCCAAGTTTTTTTATAACTTTAGCCATATAGTCTGCTTCAAGTTGGTTTAGCAGGTTTTTGTTGACATGTCTATCTATCGTTCTTGGTGGAATTTTTGCCACGTAATACGAATCCACTAGTGACAATATCTTATCATATAGATTTTCTCGCGATTTTGGGCTGAGTTGTTTTGAATCCTTGACTCCTATTGCGGAAAGATGTTTTATCTTATTTCGCTCAATAGAAATTCCAGCTATAACAAGTGGACCCAAGACTGAACCTCGACCTGCGTCATCTACTCCGCAGACTAGCATTTTAGTTATTCTTGCGTTAGATGTATTAAATCATTTTAGATAAGATAAGATGTTGGAGTTTGACCTTGCTGAGATAGTAGAAGGAAGTACGAAGCTTCTAGTACCAAGAGATTCACTATCAGAAAAAACACCTCCAAAGGAACCAGCATTTTTTAATCCAAGGGCTAGAGTTAGTAGAGATTTTTCCATAATAGCATATTCTGCATTTCTTAAAAACTTCAAGGGTCCAAAGATCTTTTTGGATTCACTTGCAGGAATTGGTGCAAGAAGCATAAGAGTTGCAAATGAAATAAGTTCAATAGAAAAAGTTGTTGCAAATGATGTAAATGCTCAAGCCCTCGAGATTGGAAAAAGCATCGCAAAGGTAAATGGAGTAACAAATTGTGAGTTTTCTGAAAATGAGGCTTGTAGATTCCTAAGTCTTCATTCGTCAAGAGACGGACGTGGTGCAATTGTAGATGTAGATCCTTTTGGCTCACCTTCACGCTATCTGGATTGTGCAATCAGAGCTACGTTTCATGGAGGGCTCTTGTCAGTTACTGCTACTGACCTGACTGTATTACATGGAATATTTCCAGAAGCATGCAAACGCAAGTATTATGGAACCCCAGTTAGAACCACATATGGAAATGAGATAGCATTACGACTTGTTCTCGGATGCATGAATCTCGTTGCAGGTAGAATGGATATCATGGTAGCACCATTATTTGTACAACATAGTATGCATTACTACAAGGCGTATGTCAAGATACTTGTTAGAACAAATACCAAAAATTGCATGGGATACATCCTACATTGTGATAATTGTGGTAACAGAAAAGTTGTACAGGAAGTTGAACACATATGCAATATCTGTAAATCAAAGGCAAAACTTGCAGGACCGCTTTGGATAGATAATATGCAAGACAAGAATTTTGTAGATGCGATGATACCAGAAGAAGAAAACTTGAAGGTTGACAAGTCTTGTAAAATGTTCTTGGAAAAGTGTCAAGAAGAAGTAGGTATGCCACCTGCCTATTTTACCTTGGATGAGATAGGACATAGAAACCGGTCAGCCCCACCATCTCTAGATAAAATAATAGAAAAGATTCAAGGTATTGGACTAAGGGCTACAAAAACAAGTATGAATCCCACAGGGTTTAAGACTGATGCTAGAATTGACGAAATTTTATCTCTAGTTTAAATTCCAAGATACCCTAAACAAACATAGTATAATTCACTACTAGATTTTCTGCTTGCTGAAGGTTTTCTTAGCTGAACTTTGGCAAACTTTTTTCGTATATAGTCTCTGAATTCAATCGAATATTGACCATCAAATACTTTGAAGAGTGCGTTACCCTTTCGTGCCAAAACTTGGTCCATGATTTTACTTGCTGCATAGTTAAGAGAGATTTGTCTTCCATGGTCCACATCCCATTGTCCAGTAACTGTTGGTGATAGATCACAAATAACGGCATTAATTTTACCTCCAAAATACTCGAAAATTTGTTCTACAACAGATTCGTCCTCAATGTCTCCCCTGATGATATGAACATCTTGAATTTCTTCTACAAATGCTTTGTCAATGCCCATAACTTGTCCTTTGTTTCCTGCAAGTTCTTTTGCAACTTGAGTCCATCCACCAGGGGAGCATCCCAAATCCAAAACAAAAAACCCAGGACCAATTATTCGATAAGAAGTGTTTAGTTCTTTTAGTTTGTATGCAGCTCTACTTCGATATCCTTCTTTGTGAGCTAGTCTTCTATACAAGTCACGCCTTGCATCAATTAACTTCATTTCTTTACCTTCTTTGTAGAAATTTCGGTTAAAACCCATTGTTCAATCAAGGGACAAGTTCGTGGACTAATTTCTCCTTCAAGAGTACATTTTGATTCAACAGGACAAATTAGACATGGTGCTGATTCTATTGATTGTGTGGTTACTGGTACATGTGCAATCTTTAGTTTGTAAGTCCAACGACCGTTTTCAAGAATTTTTTCCCTTTTTACAAGATGTTGTCTCTCAAGCTTTAGTGCAAGCCTAGAACCATCTCTACTTGATAGTTTGAGTTTCTTCCAAAGTTCACTTTGGAACATGCCATTGTCTCCGCGTTTTGCAACCAAGCCTAAAACAGTTGTTTTTAATTTTTCCATATCCAGACCTTCTATCTGGAAGTTTTCTATCTCCTTTTCATCAATCTCTTCTTCTTCCTCTAAAAGTTCAGCCTCCTTTTTCAATTCAGCCTTGGTCTTTTTCTTTTCTGGTTTAGTAATTTCCTTTTTCTTTTCAGTCTTGACTACTTTCTTCTTTTCAGTCTTGGTTACTTCCTTCTTTTCTTCCATTTTTTTGATTGATTTTTTTTCTTTTTTAGCCATGATTATTTAATAATAACAAGAATGTTATTCCTCAAGATTACAGATACTCGTGCAATATAATAACATATAATTTTCTTATTGTACGTTAAAGTTAGCCTTAACACTAGTACTATTTTGATTGGTCTTGTCCTTCATTTCTACCACAATCTGATAAGGACCTGTTTTATCAATAACAGGTGTAAAAGTATCTTGAATTGGCATAGTAGAATTATTCTGTCCAAAACATTGTGAAAAGTAGGCATGTTGGACTATAATTTGCATTGGAGACGTACTTGGATCATATATTGTCATATACAGATCTCCACAATCAAATGCGGTATTGTTTACCATAACTCTAAAGTTAAGCGGTGTAGATATAGGATAAGAACTGTTCAGATTCAACAATCGTATGTCCTTGTCTCCTTGTTGTCCAGTTTGTGTTTCAAATTTAAATTGCCACATGTTTAATTTTCTATCAGGTTGTCCTAAAACATCAGCTAGTACAAATCCTCCAAAAATCAATGAAACTATAACAGGAAAGACGAAAACAAGATAAGCAATTTTTTTTACTGCCAATTTGTAGTATAACCGCTCTAGTTCCCATATATCTATTTGGTCGAAAAACATCTAATTGATAAATTTGACGAATAAGTTAAATCACAGCCAAGCCAATAGCCGCTAGATGCGGCTTAGAAAATTTAGAGTGCAAGGTTATCGTTGCATTCATGATTCCGGCGAAATTAAAGTAGGAGATCTTGCGGCATTTGTAGGAAGAAATGAAAGTGGCAAAACTACGATTTTAGAAGCTCTTACATTGCTCAACAAGGACACAAAGGTTTCGGATTTAGATTTATGCGATGAAATGACTGAAGTTCTCAAGTCAGAAATAAAATTAGCTGAAGGAGAATTTGTACTAAATGAAAAGGAGACTTCATTAATTCGAGAAAAATTTCCAAATCTCCAAGACATAAAAAATATGAAGATTTACAGGACTAACAAAAATCCCAGAATACAATATGATTTTGGCGAAGTAAAAATCAGTGGCGAGGCAAGCAAGAGACTCAACTCGTGGGAAAACTTTGTAGATAGA
The DNA here is from genome assembly GCF_900167955.1 of Candidatus Nitrosotalea bavarica. Taxonomy (GTDB): domain Archaea; phylum Thermoproteota; class Nitrososphaeria; order Nitrososphaerales; family Nitrosopumilaceae; genus Nitrosotalea; species Nitrosotalea bavarica. The sequence goes on from NZ_FUYK01000001.1 coordinate 105,911, forward strand.
ATCAAGTCATTTGTATTAGCTATGCCAAATCCTATACGAATTAGAGTAGACACCAAATTTCTAGATGCGCCTGCGCCACGAACACGTGAAGTCTTTATGGACATGATGGCTGAATTCAATAACAACATCTACCTGATTGCATCACAAGATCAACAAGTAATATCAGAGTGGAAGAACATCTACCAAGACCTAGAGAGCATATTTGATAATATGCTAATAGGAACAAACGAACGTTCAGCATTAGACAATTTCATTGAGGATAAACTACATCCTCGATTTGTTTACTTTTCAGACTACAAGAAGATACTTGGAAATATAGACTTGGAGGAATTTGTGAGAGAATCAAAGGGAATTAGAGCAAAAGGATTAGAATATGTTGAAGAGTTTGACAAAGCAGAAACAGTCAACAATTTATTTTATTTGGCAGAGCTTGATGCCCAGAAGCTTGAAGAGGCGAAGAACAGTCCATCAAGACTTATAAAATTATTAAATATTTCAAGTAGAAGACTTAGTGAGAGACTCAATCCAGCATGGAAAGGAGATCCAATTCATGTCGAATTGAGATGGAATCCAGGAAATGTTTTGAGTGTAGTCATATCAGATGTTCACAAAGATGGTACCGTTACAAATACAGGACTGCTTAACAGAAGAGCTGAAGGATTCAAGTGGACTTTTTCATTCATAGTAAATTTTGCTGCAGAAACACAAAAGGCAGAATTGAAAGAAGCAATATTATTACTTGATGAACCTGCCAGAAACTTACATCCTGCTCAACAGAGAGGAATTTCAGATCTGCTAAAGGGTCTAGCCGGTTCAAATCAAATATTGTATGCGACTCACTCACCTTTTATGATATTTGATTATACTCAAGGTAATCTGCTTGTAGTAGAGCTTGACAAGAGAAAACATCTAAGTAAGATCTATTATGACTACTGGAATGCCGACGATCAAACCCTCATTCCAATTTTATACGGCCTTTCAAGAGGTCTTGTTGAATCCATAGTAGACAAGCAAATTGGTTTCAATTCAAGACCTGTGATAATAGTTGAGACCATGTCTGATTGTATGTATCTAAATGCATTTGATAGATTCCTTAAGGATCCTAATCTATCCATGAATCCGCTCAACATAGTTCCAGCTTACAACAAGAACTCAGTTATGTCGCTTGCAATATTTTATAAAAATCATGGATATGATACTTTCATTTTATTAGATAATACAGAAGAATCAAGAAAAATTTCTACAGAGCTTCAGTCAAATGAATTCAAGTCAGTCCAGATGATTTTCTTTGAACTTGCCGGACAACCAAGGCTATTCATAGAAGACCTTTTAGTAGATGAAGATTATCTTTATGCTGTAAACCAAACTTATGAAGTAAAACTAAGAAAAGAAGGATATGTTACATTGACTAAAGATCAAGTATTAAGCAAAGGTAAGAAAAGCATACTGGATAACCTAAATGAGATTTGGAAAGAAAATCAACACCTAGGCTGGGAAAAGTTTGACAGAGAAGAAATTTGCAGATATATTTGTGAAAAAATGGTATTAGGTGAAACTGACTTTTTATCAGATAAAACAAAGGACCAATTCAGGTCATTATATAGATTGATTGCTGAGAGAATAAGACAGAATCAAAACCTAGTATCCCAGACATCTACAACTTTTAGCAGATAGAGCTGAAAAATATCAACATTTGTGCTTTGCTCATAAATCACATTATAATATAAGATGTAAAAGTATGATTTCTTATTAAGATTTAATTGAGAGATTAGTTTTTTAGTGTATGAGTAAAGTGTTATTAAAATCAGTTATTCTTCTTGCCCTACTTCTCAGTAGTATCTTTACAACATATACAGTACAGCAAGTTAATGCATCTCCTACGTTTGTAACTGTAACTACTACAAACACTGGGGGAATGACCGTACTTTCTGTCAACAATAATGCAAACAGTACGTTAGATGTAGCTTCATTCATTTTGCAAATAAATGGTGGATCTTTCAAATCATTCAAGCTTGACAATGGTTGGGCAGGTATGAAAACTTCGTCAACCACCATTGCATTTAGTGCAATAGATCCACTAAAGCCTGGTAAATCAGCATCTTTCCAAATCAAAACAGACCAGCAGATACCCAGTATGACATGGAGTGCATCAGATACAAACAACATAGAAATTGGTTCTGGCAATATAGGTACTCAAACACCTGGTAATACTCAAACACCTGGTAATACTCAAACACCTGGTAATACTCAAACACCTGGTAATACTCAAACACCTGGTAATACTCAAACACCTGGTAATACTCAAACACCTGGTAATACTCAGGTACAACAAACAGTACGAGGAATATTAGATACGTCAACATTTAGAATAATTCCCTCAACTCCTGCAATAGGTGGCCATGTACGTGTAGTCGGTATTAGTTTTTCTTCATCAACTAACCTTGATTTGTACATAGGCAATGACAAGATAGGTTCATTTTCATCTAACGGTGATGGAAATTTTGTTACAACTCTCGTTATACCAAATTCTGAACAAGCAGGAAGTGTTGAATTTATTCTAAAGGATCAACAGGGTAATCAAAAATCATTTTCTACAAATCTCAAAGTATCACAACAACATGGCGGCAGTGTGATTCAAAACATTCCTTTAACAGTAAATTTTGATCCAATATTTCACAGAGGAGAAACAAAAATAGTTTCAGGGACAGCAACTCCGGAATCCACTATAACTTTTACCATATCAGACTCTAATGGAAATTCAGTAACGACATTGACTGCGCAGGCGGATAAAAATGGAAATTACGTATTAACCAGAAGCATACCTGTAGATGCAGCATTTGGAAAATACACTGTAACTATCTCAGACGGAAAAGATCAAGTCTCCAAAGGATTCAGCATTGTAACTACCCATCAGGTTTCAGTCTCAACGTCGTCACAAAAATATGACTCAGGGCAAACGGTTGTCATAAACGGCACTTCAATTTCAAATCAGGTGGTAAGTTTCATTATTGCAGATCCTACAGGTATTCCAATTTATTCAAAAAGTGCAAATGTAACATCTGCCGGTACTGTCTCAGCATCATATCAATTACAAAACACTGCTATTGAAGGAACATATTCAATAACTGTAATTCAAGGTAATGATCAATCAGTACTTTACTTTGGAGTAGGAGTAGATCCATCCCCTCCCATAACAATGAATTTGGATAAACTCAGCTATTCAGATACTGATAAACCCCTCATTAGTGTAACAGGTCCTCCATCATCAACCCTTAATCTTATCATAATAGATCCATCAGACAAACAAAAGTTTTCGGATATTATTTCCTTAGGGGAACAGGGAGAGGCAACATATTCTTTTAATTTAACCTCATACACATCAGGCATTTATACAGCAGTAGTTACTCATGCAGATGAAAAAATCCAAAAAGACTTTGCAGTAGGTCTAGAGGTAGGTTCTGGAACGATTGTGCTCAATACAGTAAAGGACACATATCTACCAAGTGATGAAATTATAATTATTGGAACAACCAATTCAAATACTCTGCTCCAACTTTCTTTGACTGATCCTAATGGCATACTAGTAAAATCAATACAAACATTTGCAGATAAATCCGGTCACTTTTCTTCATTTGCTTTCAGTATACCATCTATTGCAACACCGGGAACATGGAAACTTGATGCTACAAGTGGAATAAACCACGTATCCAAAAACATAATTGTAAAATCATCTACACAGGCAATCACTATTAAAGTAGACAGAGCCTCTGGCCTCTACACAAGAGGAGATATCATTGCAATCTCAGGAACTGATGCTGGTACTGACAATAACCTTAGTATCTCGATTGGAAACAGTGCTGGATCTATTGACACTTTAGAAACATCATCAACAAACAGAGGCGACTACACTACAGATTGGGTAGTTCCAAATGATATCAAGCCTGGAACATATACAATTGCGATATCGTCCCCCAATGGCAAATCCACTCTCAGCATAACGATTCAATAAAAAGTCTATTTAGCAATATTTTTTACATCCACAACTTGACAGCAATTTATGAATCTGAGAGACAAGATTGCAGAAATACCGGATTTCCCAAAAAAAGGAATTTTGTTCAGAGATATCAGTCCCCTTCTAAGAGATCCTGCTGCGTTATCACTATTAATAGAAGAATTTACAAAAATAATTCATCCAAATGATGTCGATATTTTTGCAGGCATAGAGTCGAGAGGTTTTCCATTAGCTTGCGCATTAGCTCTCAAATATAACAAGGGCATGATTATGATTAGAAAACAAGGAAAATTGCCAGGTGCCACTCATAAGGTATCATACAATATCGAATATGGAAGTGCCACGATGGAGATCCAAGTTGGCGCATTAAAGAAAGGGCAAAAAGTGTACATTTGTGATGATTTGCTTGCAACTGGTGGAACAGCAAAAGCTGCTGCAAAATTAGTTGAGAAGATAGGCGGCAAGGTATCTGGTTTTGCGTTTATCATAGAATTAACAGATTTGAAAGGATCAAAAATTATCAAAGATTACAAACATAATGCGCTGGTGAAATATTGATAGAGCAGGCAGAGATAGGCATTTTTGGCGGAACTGGAATATATGATTCTGGTTTACTTGCTGAAAGCAAAGAGATCAATGTTGAAACACCATTCGGTAAAACTTCAGATTCCATAACAGTTGGAATTTACAAAGGAAGAAAAGTTGCATTCATGCCAAGACATGGTAAAAAACATACTATTCCACCTCATTTAATAAACTTTAGAGCAAATATTTGGGCATTCAAAGAGATGGGAATTAAAAGAATTATTGCACCATCTGCAGTTGGAAGTTTAAAAAAAGAATTAAAACCTGGAGATGTTGTACTTCCATCACAATTTATAGATTTTACAAAATCAAGAAAATACACACTTTATGAAGACGGTAAAGTAATTCACATATCAGTAGCAGATCCATTTTGTCCGGAGCTTCAAAATGTTGTTTTAGATGTTTCAAAAAAAATGAATCTCCACATCCATAAAGATGCCACATACATTTGCATTGAGGGACCTAGGTTTTCAACAAGAGCAGAATCAAAATTTTACAAAAATGTCATAGGTGCAGACATCATAGGAATGACTCTAGTTCCAGAGTGTCAGCTTGCAAGAGAAGCTCAGATGTGTTATGTGTCGATTTCAACAGTAACTGATTATGATGTATGGGCTCAAAAACCTGTTACTGCAAAAGAGGTTTTAGAGACTTTATCAAAGAATGTAGGCACTACAAAAAACATGCTTGCTCTGCTTTTTGACTTGATTCCACAGCAACGTGGTTGCTCATGCCACAAGGCATTTGACGAAGCTCAGTTCTAGCCATCGGCAAAGGAATCTTTTGTCAATCCTTCTGGGAGAGTGATATCTCCACGAACAAGTTTTTGCTGTAATTCATTTATCACTGCATCTATGTCATAACCAAGTTTAATCAGATTCTTCTCAACTGTCTTTGAAATCTTTGCGCCAATATTATGCCCACCAATTCTTCCAAAAGCTATTGCTTGAAACTTGAATGGATTACCATCAATATTAAAAGTGCCAGTTATCTTGGCGGCTATTTGACTTCCGCGAACATTATTAATATGAACTTGAATATCCATGAAAAACTTAGATCTCTATTGCTTTGTTAATAGAATTCTCTATAAGAAAATTCCAGTGTTTATCATCTTCAATCTTAAAGTCCTTTACCTTAAGTTGTATTATTTTTTCATCAACACATTCATGCTGAATTTCATCATTTTGTTTTATCTTTACTAATTTCCATTTGTCTTTGTGTTTTTTAAGATTGCATAAAAGTACAGCCCATTTTTGATCTGGAGATATTTTTGGCATTCCTACATAATCTACTATACTTTCAATACCAAGTTGTTTTTCTTCACAGAAAATTTTCTTGCATTTTACACAACGCCATGTATCAACTGAGCCTATAGTTCTTTTTTCATAATTAACATTGGTCACTCCAAAGTAAACTATTTCGTGATTACAAGATTCTGTATCTACAGACATGTTTCCTCCTCCATTATCGGTTATATTTAGTTCTTGCATCGTCATATGGTTTTTCTAAAATAATTGATATATTATCTACCAAAAGATTCTTCTTAAATTGAATATTTTCTCGCTCACACATTCTTCTATACATATTAACAACTGCAAATCTTGGATGCATTGATTCAAACTCTGTCTTTGTAATATCAATAAATCCTCCATTTTGAATAAGACTTGTTGCAGCTTGATTTGCTTCACTTTCTGAAATATTCAGATGCTCTGCTATATCTTGAGCAGACATTTTGCCTTTTTTTACTACTAAAACATAGACTTTAGATTGAATAGTAGATAGTCTAAGTTCTGAAACAATATTTTCTTCAACTGTATCAATATTAACACTCATAGATATCGAGACTCATAACGCCATAAATAAACATGTTAAATCACAGTTGAAATTAAATATGGAATAAAGATAATTCTTTCATGAGATTAATTATAGGATTAACTGGAAGTTCTGGAATTCTATATGGTGTAAGAATGCTAGAGATTCTCAAACAGTGCAAGGTTGATGTCCATTTAATCATGACAGAATGGGCAAAAAAATGTCTAGTGCTAGAAACTGATTACAATTTGAAACACGTAAGATCACTGGCAGAACATTATTCTGATGATGCAAATATGGCAGCAAGTGTTTCAAGTGGAACTCACAAGACTGATGGAATGATAGTGATTCCTTGTACAATGAAAACACTTTCTAGTATTGCCAATGGTTATGAAGAAACCCTAGTAGCTAGAGCCGCAGGAGTTACAATGAAAGAATCTAGAAAACTAGTTCTGGTTCCAAGAGAGACCCCACTTACCAGCATACATCTTGAAAATATGCTCAAACTTTCTCGAATTGGGGTAGTAGTATTACCTGCCATGCCAGGCTTTTATAATAGACCAAAGAACATTGACGATATTTTAAATCACATAGTAGGAAAATGCCTCGATCAATTTGGAATTGAGCACAGTCTATTCAAAAGATGGGAAACCACCTAAATTACAAGTCATACAATTAGTCGAGTTCAATTATGAAACGTTCTCATCCAATTTGAGTCAAAATTCTACGAGTGTTTATATTTGGATTATGCTTGAATGAAATAGAATATCTTTGGCAAGCTACAAGAGCAGATACTCTAATGACAAGTCATTTGATTTTATAATTCCCCTAATGGTTTTACTATTTTTGGGTGTGGTATACATGCTCTCAATAAGATCTTCGGAAGGATATGTCAGTTTCATATTAATTGGAATAGCGGCTGCAATTATGATTTATTGGGTAAGAGTATTAAAGAAGATGACAACTGAGAACGTTCCACAATATACACCAAAAGAAGCAGATACGAAAAATTGGGTATATGATCTAATAAAAGGTGAAAAAGAAATAATATTTGTAGCAGAGGTACCAGGTCCAGAGGATCAGGTAACTGTCAGACTAATTGATGGAATTTTATACGTACGCGGATCTGGACACTTTTCAAAAGAGGTCCCAATTGAAACAACACCAGACATGGGAATTCATGACTTCAAATACAGAAACGGTGTTCTTACTTTAAAAATTAGAAAATTAGAAACTCTTTGATTCTTCTAGTTTTGCTGGCAGATACTTGTCTGTAATATTAGTAAGACCGTACTTTGAGAATGCTTCAAGTTCTGCCTTTCTTTTTATCTTGAGAAATACCTCTAGTTGTGTTTTCCAATTTCCTTCTTGATATCTAGGATCTTTTTGAAGATCATAAATTCTCTTTATGTCAGATTCTGTCATAGGGATTGTTGGTAGCTTGTATTTTTCAATATCAGTTGCCCAAACACCTAACCATTTTGCGTCTGGTACGGTCAATTCTCTTAAATGAGCTGCATTTGCAGAGCCAGATTTTATCACCATTGCAATATGTTCTCCATACACATCACCGTCTGCTAGAATAACTACAGGTAATCCCATTTCTGTGTTTAATCGTCTCAAGAGATTTCTTGTTGACCTAGGAGCTTGGCCTGCTGTATCAACAATTATAGCTTTAAATTTTTTATGAACTTTTTCTTCAACAAATCTTGTGAAAAGACCACCCTTTTCTATGGCAATAACAAGTTCTGCACTAGTATCAACAAGTTCTGCACTGCTCAAACTTGGACCTATCAAATATCCGTCAGGATGATCCGAGAGATTCATTCTTTTCCCTTCGTAGCCTGGAACAGTATATTCAATTGTCAAGTCTCCAAAGACACTACTTCTTTCTTCAGGAAATATGTGAAATTCTTCACGAGGGCTTGTGAGAACTGCTTCCAAGTCTACTATGATATTATCAGATTCTGGCTGATCCTCAAAATCAATACTAAACGCCTGTGAAGAATAATAAATGTCTCTTAATGTAGATGATTTTCCTTCTCGAACTAATCTATTGACAAAGAAAGCAAGCCAAGCAAGCTGTGTATAGGAACGTAACTGTGACATGTTTCTAGAACTACGTACAGCACTTGCACTACCCAAAATGTATTGTCTTATTTTTTTGTCATAAACAATATTGCTTACTGATCTACTAGGAATTACAAATTGTGGAAATCTTCCTTTGTCAAGATTATCATATATGCTAATACCTTGTTGCTCCAATAAAGATAGTAATCTTTTCTTCCTTTCTTCAGCTGTCTTTGCACTAGACTTGTTCTTCAATCTCACTTCCCATCCTTATCAGTTGATTATAATTTGGTTCTTTTTTCTTACCAGCAAGTTCAGTTGCAAATTGTGCAATTAGTGGTACATATTTTGAGTAAAGATTCGCCCTCTTTTTTGCCATATCATCTGCTCCTTTTCTAGACATATGAACAGCCAATTTTCTTGCAAGATATTGTAACGCATTTTTTAATTCCCTTTCAAGCTCAGGTCTATCTGCCACATTTTCTTTTCCTACTGTCTTGTACGGAATTCTTGTAGAGCAAATATGAGATACAATCACAAGAGGAGGATCTCCTTTTATTTTGTATCTACTCCACTCAGTCTCATTTACTATTTTGAGGACTACATCACTTCCTTCATCATATAGAAGCGGTATACGATTAGCAAAACGATAAACTTTGAGACCAGATGGTGGAATATCACCTCCATAGGCAATGCCCATTTCTACAACAAATGGAAATCCAGAATATGCTGATGCGTTACGTTGCCAGACAGCTGCAAACTCGGGATTGAAAAACTTCATTATTCCTTTAGAAAGAGGTTCCTCCCCTAAAGGGGCCAAGCAACTGGGATCTGGAGCAAGGAATTCTTCAAATTTTTGGAGTGCGTCAGCTAGTTTTACCAACTCCTCATTTGTCATACTGCCTATTCTTTTATCTGGCTTGAATTTGGCAAAATCACAGAACTTTTCTGCGGTAGTGGGTCCAACCCTTTGGAATCGCTTGGTCAAAAAGGTGAGGAGTGTATCACCCTGAACGGTACTTGCAAGTTGTTTGTAATATGGACTCTCTGGGTCCAATTCTATTGCATGTGTTTGAGACTCGCCAAAGTCCCAGTATGTTATAGTCTTATTAGCAATATCAATATCATCGATTCTGATTTTTTTCAATCCTTCAAAATCAATATTTAGAAAAGACATGACCGAAATCACAGTTCTTACAGGTTTTGAGATATCAGACCAACGCTTTTGTGCTTTTTCTAAAATCTCTTTGTGAGAGAGGTTTTTCTTTAGACCTAATTCTTTTTTGACTTTATCAATCATCTTGTTGTCAATGGTTGGAATCTGATAATGCGTATCTGTGATCATTCTTCTTATAGTCTCAACATCAATACCGTGCGGATGAGGTTTGATGACTGTCGGTGGATGAGGCATATCTTTTACAATTCTTGGATAATGGAATTTTTCACCACTTGGATCTTCAAATGTTATTGATGCGTAGGGGGTAATCAGCGAAGTCTGATATACATAATCGCGTACTTTGGATCCTGCTTTTGAATAATCTCCTTCAAGAACAATACTCACTGCAAGACCTGTCTTTGAACCTTCTTTTGTTGTATGTTTTAGAATTACAGGTTTGTTTTTCTGAATGTCAAGTAACATTACAAACTCGTCAAGTGTTTTACCATCTGAGCAGCTCTTCACAGTAACTGGTTTGTTTGTAGTAATCTGACCATAAAGAATAGCCATTGTAGCACCAAGACCAAACATACCTCTAGCTTGCTTGAGACCAAATTTAGAACCATAAAGAACAGTACCAAAAGCAAGAGGAATGTGTTCAGGATCAATACCTGGCCCGTTATCTTTTACAGTCAAGACATAATGTTTTGGATCTGGTTTTTCTGCATCTACTGCTTTTATTGAAAGATGAATGTCTGGAAGGATCTTCTTTTGATCACATGCATCAAGTGCATTTTCTACAAATTCTCTAACAGATGTGTAAAGTGATCTAGTTGGATTACTAAATCCCGCAAGATCTCTATTTCTATAAAAGAATTCACTTGGAGATATTTGGCTGAAGACTTCTTTACTCAAGGATATTTCCTCCTTCCCAAAGTTGAAGTCTCTCTAGTTTTTGTCTCCTCCTTGATTCTTGAAGATCATTGTAAACTTTACCATGAGTACTACCACTGGAAATAGATGTTATTGCATTAACAGCAGATTTTAGTTGAGTTCCATCCCCAATCAAGGCAACGGTTCTACCATAAACAGATACTTTTGCACCACTTAGATCCTCTATATTTTTTCTAACTCGTCCACTTTCTCCTATTATTCTACTCTTTATTCTCTCAATTTGAGCCGGAGATTTTCCAACAAATTGACGCAAGTCCATAACATGTAATGAAGTCTCTTCTTGAATAAGACGTAATGCATTTTCTGCAGAGAAGCCACGACCTATAGCCATTACAATTTCTTCGGCCTTAAATGGCATTATATTTTCAACATCCCCCACTCCCTTTATGACTGTCTCGCCTGTTTGACCATCGATTGATAATGAAACAGAACAAATTTTTTCTATCTTAGCTTTTACCTTTCCAGATTTACCAATCAACACCCCAACTCGATCAACTGGGATCAGTATAATTTTCTCAAAGATCATCTTGTAACCCTCTTAAACACATCAATTGGATTGTCCACCGTTAGTCCTCTCTTAACAAAGAATTTAGTAATATTACTAATATCTCTTTCAAGAAATTCTTTGGTTTTAGGATGTCTTATATCTACCGCAGAGCCAAAATCAAAAACTACTGGTCCTTCTTTTGTTTTGAAAAGATTATACTCTGAAAGATCTGCGTGAACAAGTTCGGCTTTTTTATAGAGATCAGAAATAATTGTTATTGTTTTTTCATAATCAGTATAGTCTACTTCTGATTCAACCAATGTCTTAGATGGAACACCGCCAGTTCCTACAAATTTCATTACTAGAATATTTTTTACCACGGTTATTGGTTCAGGACATGGGATTTCACAATTAAAGGCCTTACTCAGATTACGGAATTCTTTTCTAGCCCACAACTCTACAAGAGATCTAGTACCGCTTTTTATTCTAGTAAACCTTGGATCTCCAATAAGGTAAGGATATCGCTTTTTAAAGTTCGATGTTGTAACGAGATAAATTTTTACAGCAAGATCATTGCCAAATGGGTCAACTGCCCAGTATAGCTGAGACTCTTTTCCCGCACCTACTGCACCATTGACATAAGAGATAATGCCATTGTTGATCAGCCGTGAGAGGGTCATCACAGTAGACTTGTCAAAGACTGCCTCGAGCACTTTGTCTTTGTCAAATATGTCCTTCTCTGTTTTTCTTCCTCTTGCCTTACCAGCAAGTTTAAGATTCATTTTTCTTGCCAATTTGTCTTGTAGTCCTAAATCAGAATCTTCAGTGCTGGAATCTTCTTCGACATCACTTGTTGTTTCTGGTGAATCTAGATCACTTTCTTCAACTTCACTTGTTATTTCTGGTGAGTCTAGATCACTTTCTTCTGCAATCTGTAGGTCATTTTCATCCTCAATCACTTCATCATCAAATTCATCTATAGATTCTTTATTCATTTTATTTTACTCCTATAGACAACATTAATTGTAAAACAAACTTTGTAAAATCTATTACTATCAGAAATCTTGCGGCAAGAGTCCTTTTTGTTTTAGTATATCAACTTGTGAGAGGGTATATCTCCAAGTAATATCACCACGATCCTCTGCTCTAAAATCCCAGGGGGCAATTGTTACAACATCATTATCTCTAATCCAAATTTTTCTTTTTAGTTTTCCTCTGATTCGTCCCATTCTGGTCTTATCATCTGTACATCTAACCAGTATGTGATCACTGCCCAAAAGTTTTACAACTCTACCTAACAGCTCGCCTTCTCCAGGCAAATACATTTCTTTTAACTCACTTTCGTTTAGTACTTTTCGCTTACCCAAAATTCTCAGACAACAGAGTGTTCAGTATGTATATATTCGTTGTATTTTCAAAATTTGAAAATAATAAGAAATGGAATTCCTTCAATTTCTTTTACACCTTTTGCTGTTCCCACTCCAATCTTTATTGAAAGATCAACTGTTTTTCTACCAGCCATGTTAATTATTGAAGAACTTCTTAGAAGAGATTCTGCTTCTTTTTCATCAACCACTCGGTCTCCATAGTAGCTCTTTGAGATTTTTACCTCAAAATCAGATTGTTTGAGTGTTCTGCCAACTAATTCGGCATCACACATATTCAACATCCTATTTCTTTGCTGATTCACTACTCTCACTGCAAAATTCATTTACGCATATTGACCCTTTAGAGGAGATTTGGCTCCGCAGGCTTCACATTTGAGAGAAGTTACCCTATGCTCCTTTTCAACCCTAGTATCAGGACTCTTACAGGTTGGACATTCTACATATTCCTTAAGATATCTATTCAAACGAATTGTAAATTCATGAGGGTCTTTCTTCCCTACAAATACTGCCTTGTCACCTCCAAATTGTGCCGGAGTTGCAAATTCCTTTGATAAATACTGGAGAAGCTTCTCAGGATCTCTTCGCAATATTTTTGGAAATTCTGAAAAGTTTCTGAAAAATGTTCTGTTTCCCTGCCACATTATATCCACTTTAGGAAGTTCAAATCTGGATGTAGAACCTGCTTGAATCTGAGATACTTTATCTTGTATCCCCTTCAATAATTTTTCATATTCTGCCTTTGTCAACTAGATCAGTTATAGAATCGCTACCTATATTGATTTACTCTAGAAAAAGAAGAATATTGTACTAAGGCTTTCCTATGCGGAATACATTAGTACTACATTTAGGGCAAGTGCCCTTTACCGCAGGTCGTCCGTTCTTTAGCTTAACTTCCTTTGGATTTGTGATGTCGACTTTTTTTCTGCATTTTACGCAGTATGCTTGAGTCATTTCAACATCTTACGAATGAAGTGGTATATAGCAAGATTCAGTAAAAATTATTTCACTATACGCCTAGATGGAGTTAAATTTTTACATGACCTAATTCAGATCATAGATCTAGAATTTTCATAAAAATGTATATTTTTGTCATATTTCTTATGAGGAAATGATCCAACTGCATGAAATTAACAAATCAGCCATTAGAATAATCAAATTGTTGAATGTAGTTATGCTTTTAAAAGCGCCCTAAGAGACTCACTTGAATGGCATCCAAGAAAGGCATCATCATCACCATAGTAATGTTGGCAGTCATTTCAGGTGCAAGTTTTGTAGTATGGATTCTCCCGCAAAATCATAGTTCTTCTGTTGTTGTCTCAGATTTCAAAAGCGAGTTGGACAGTGTAAAAGAGAGGCATTTGCTCATTACTACTGCAATAGATTCCAACCTCAAAGGATTATCAGACAAGAGTATGTCTCCAGATGAATTTATCAATCAAACCCAGATATCGTCCTCTCAGGTTACCTCATTGATAAGTGAACTAGTGGAAAGCAACGCTCCCACGGAATGGCAGCAAAGCTATGGAGCCTATTTTGAATCCCTCAAAAAGTACAATGATTATCTTTCTGAGACAATATCACTTGCAAACAAGATAAAAAATGGAATATCAACAAGTGATCTAAATGATGAGATGTCAAAGTTAGATGCTCTCAAGAAAGAATCAGATGCACTAGCAACCAAGTCTGACCAGACTCGACCTGGATAGAATCAAGAGATCAAAATTTGAGTTGAATTTCTTAAAGCATTTGTAAAACTATATAGAAACTACATTAATTAATAGGAAATGCGATTTTCGTCTATACCATGTCAGTAAAAGAAGATAGTATACAAAATGAAACAACGGAGACAAAGACTAGTAGGCTATTAGTGATTTGTGTTGATAGAGATGATGATATTGGAGTTAAAGCAGGTGTTGTTACTCCAGTAATTGGACGCAATGCATGCATAGATGCAGCTCAAAGACTTGCATTAGAAGATCCAGAAGATGCCGATTCGAATTCAATTTTTGCAGCTGTTAAAACATTTGAAGATTTGATAAGTAAGGGATACCAAGCCGAAGTTGCAATAGTTGCAGGTACCCAGAATAAAGGAGTCCAAGGAGATGAGAAAATTATTTCTCAAGTAAAGACCCTGGCAACAAAATTTGCAGCAAATGGAGCTGTCATAGTATCTGATGGTGAAGATGATGAAAGTGTCATACCAATAATTCAAAATGTATTACCAATAGTTTCTGTAAAGAGAGTGGTAATGCGAGTAAGTAGAACGGTGGAATACTCGTATGCAGTATTAGGAAGATATCTCAAAGCTATTGCTTTTGATTCAAAATATTCAAAATTCTTTCTAGGTGTTCCTGGAATGCTTTTACTAATCGGTGGAATAGGAACTGTTCTTGGGCTAACTACGCAAATATTTGCAGTTCTAGTCAGCATTCTTGGCGGAGCATTTCTAATCAGAGCTTTTGACATAGACAGAGCTTGGACCAATTGGAATAAACCAACACCTGGTGGATTCATACGAACTTTTACGCTAGTGGCAGGAATTGTTATGATTCTTGCATCGTTTACATCTGGTCTTAGTTCTGTCATACCCGGTATTACTGCAAAACCTGATAGCATATTGAAATTAGTTTTAAATCAACAAACAACTGGTCTCTTTATTTCTGGAATGTTGCCATTTCTTTGGATGGGAATAGGATGCATCTTTGGAGGTTCACTGCTAAGTAGTTGGTTTAAGGGAAGTATTAGATCAATTACAGATATTCTAAGGTTGATAGTTCTAGTTACACTCTATCCAATTGTTTCCCAGTTTACTACAATTATGATAAAAGGAGAGAGTCCATTTACTCTAATTCCTCCATTGTTACTAGGTCTTGCAGTAATACTGATATCTGCATCTCTACTCTTCCACAAATATAGAAAAAAGAAGGGTGGTGAAGCACTATCAGAATAAAAGATAAGGTTCTCAATTTAGGTGGTTTGTACAGCCTATACTCTAAGAAATTAGAAAAGGACATCCATAGTGGAGAGATGCCAAATCACATTGCCATAATTCTTGATGGGAATAGAAGATGGGCAAAACGTAATTTGATCATGAAGTTAGAGGGCCACTTTAGAGGAGCAGACGCTGTAGAAAAATTGCTAGACTGGTGTGAGGAACTAAATATCAAAATAATTACATTGTATGTGCTATCATCAGAAAATCTCAGTAGACAAGATGAAGAATTGGATTATCTCTATGATTTGATCAATGAACGACTACTCAAGTTATACAACGATCCCAGAATACACAAGAATCGCATGAAGGTAAAGGCCATCGGCAGTATAGAGTTGTTGCCAGACTTTCTAAGAGACATTCTCAATAAACTAGAAGAGGATACAAAAGACTATGACAATCATTACTTGAATATAGCAATAGCTTATGGCGGACAAAATGAACTTGTGGATGCAATCAAAAAGATAGGATCAAGAATCAAAGATGGCTCTTTAGATGTAAATCAAATAGACAAGGATGTAATAGAATCCAGTTTGTATACTTCGCACCTACCTCAATCATCACCTGATATGATATTGAGGACATCTGGTGAGAAGCGATTAAGTGGTTTTTTACTTTGGCAAAGTGCCTATAGTGAGCTTGTTTTTATGGACATTTATTGGCCAGAATTTAGGAAAATCGACCTTATGCGAGCAATAAGGACCTTTCAAAAGAGAGGTCGTAGGCTAGGAAAATAGAAAAGAGAAATACTGGACATTAGAACTCATTTTGTAAATGTTGGAAGAAAGATCAGCAGGTACAATTCTTTACCAAGAATCTCCATCTGGCAAGATGTATTTGCTTTTGAATTATCCTTCAGGTCATTGGGATTTTGTCAAAGGAAATATTGAGAAAGGTGAGACTTTTAGGCAAACTGTTCTCCGAGAGGTAAGAGAAGAAACAGGAATTACGGATATTGATTTTATTGATGGATTTGAAGATAAGGTAGAGTATCATTATCAGCGAGATGGCGAAGTAATACACAAGGAAGTTGTCTTTTTTTTGGCAAGTACAAAAACAAACGATGTGGTATTATCACATGAACATCGCGATTACATATGGTTAAACTTCAATGATGCTCTCAAGAAATTGACTTACAAGACGGCTCAAAAATTATTCAAAAAAGTCAAAGATTTAGGATTTGAGAGTTAGCTCTTGAAGTTTTAGTGCTTCAAGTTGAGGATTTTTTGAATTAAGGATTGTTCTTCCTACAATTAAATAATTTGCACCTGCATTCAAGGCATTATTTGGATTGCCTCCTTGAGTTCCAACCCCAGGTGAATAAATCTCAAATCTTCCTTTTACTTTTTTGCTTGATGATTCTATGAGTTTTGGAACAGTTGCTCCAACAACAATGCCGTCAACATGTAAAGAATATGACCATTTTAAGAAAAGTTCATGAAGGGTTAACATTTTTTTAGTACTTGGATCTTGGGCTCTTAGGCCATATCCCAATTTTGCTCCCGGATGACTCATGTGTACTAGAGTTATGACACCTCGATTGTTATTATGGGCATTTTTTACAACTTCGGATAAATTTTCAGGTCCCATAATTGGATTTACAATTACTGCATCAAATCCACTTTGCCATAGTCTTTGTAAAGTTATCAGATTAGTATTTCCAATGTCATTTAGTTTTATGTCAGCTATTGTTTGTAATCCAAAATCGTGTGCAACTTTATTTATTTTTTTTATATTTTTCTCACCAAGTGGTAACAATAGATGAAAATTAAATTTTATAGCACAGAGATATTTTCCCAGTGTTTTGATATTTTTCATAGTTTTTTTCTCAAGTAGTTCAATATTTTTATCATCAAGATCATTTGCTAATATTATGGAACTTCTCAAAGAAGAATCCTTCATTCTTTTTCTGAAATTACTCATAGCTTGACTAGAGGATGCTTACCTTTGAGTTTTATCACTTTAAGGTACGAGTATCCATGGTCATTTACCGTATTAACAAAAGATGGCTCTATGCCATCTTTGCTAGAATATTTCAAAAATGGTTTCGTAGGTTCGTAATCAAGTTTAACATGACAAAAATACGAAGTCTCGTCAGACTCGTTAAAATTCATGAAAACTCCAACATACCAATTAGTTCCATCTGGAAAAGCAAAGAGTGGAAACGGTGATTCTTCAAATCCATAACTTAGTTTAATCAAACTTGTAAGATCTTCAAGTTCTATTGATTCGTATACAACTTCGGGAAGTGACGCTGTTTCGGGTTTTAGAGTTTCAGGAAGTGATTTGACTCGAACAATTGGAGAATAGAGGTACATTGGATTTGATATAGTATTTACCATATCATAGTCCTCTTTTCCTGCCTTGAATCCATATGAAAGATAATGACCCTTTTTGTCAGTTTGGACATAGAAATTAACAGATCTTTCTTTTAGAAGATCCATCTGTACTGAGATTATATTTTTTCCGTCAAGTTCAAAGGAAAAGGCAGTACGTGGAACTCGTTCTAATGCACAAACCATTCTTGAGAATTCAGTCATATCTGTGACTTCGATGTAAAACGGAAGTTTTGCCATAGGATTTCTCAAAAATCATCCACATTAAAAGTAGTCGTTTGTGATTCTCTTTTCTTTATTGTCTTCTGTCAATTATATCGTATACATCTGGTCCAGTACCAATCAATGTAACAGGTACTTTGAGCTGGTCTTCAATATTTTTAATAAAATATTTAGCAGGGGAACTCAGGTCTGAAAATGATTGCATGTGTGCACATTCAGGAAAGACTACATCAAGTTTTGTAATTCCAAGTTGAGATGCGCTGTTAAGCATAATTGATCTCTTTGCAAGATCAAAATCAAATTCAGCCGCTCGTCTTTGTCTTCCAGTAACTGTTCCCACTTCTTGCCATCCTTTTGCTACTGCCTCTTCCGGAGAAATCTCATTTTTTAAAGGACCTTCTCCAACTCTAGTGACAAATGCTTTGAAAACAACAAGTACTTCATCAACACTTTTGGGTCCAATTCCAACATCAGCGCATATTGCGGATGCTGTAACATCCTTTGATGTAACAAATGGATATGTTCCGTGCCATAATGAAAGATAGGTTCCTTGTGTTCCTTCCACAATTACATTTTCTTTTCTGTCTAGTGCAAAATTTACTTGGTTAGGAACATCGTCAAGATACAGAGTAAGAGATTCAATATCTTTTGCAAGTTTGAGCGTACGCATTGCTCTATCTGCATTAGCAGGTCCCGTACCAGTCCCAGTACTACCAATAGACTGTTTTAATCTACCACCAGAATCTGTTGTTCTGTGTGATTCTTCAATTATCCCACATTGAAAATCTACAAAAGTTCTATCTTGAGTGCTAAATTCTTCAATCTCTTTTAAAAGCACTTCTGGACTTACTACTACTCCAGGACCAACTAGTAATCTTGTGTTAGGATTCAAAAATGCACTTGGTAACATTCTAACTTTGTATTTTTTATTTGCATGTTCAATTGTATGGCCTGCATTAGGTCCCACTCCACCCCGAACAGCTACAGTAGGATTGTCTTTTATTGCAAGATATGAAACGATCTTTCCTTTTCCCTCATCGCCATAAAAACCACCAACGATAACTGTAGAAGGCATACAGGGAGAGCACAACCGGAGATATTTAAGCCAAATCTTATCAATAGGATTTTAGAATCGATCCAGTCACAAACTGACATGTCTTCTCCAAATCATGCTGGAAACATCATAGTAAATTTAGCAGGACTTCCAGAGTTTCTAAGAAAGCCGATATTAAAAAAGAGATTATCAGAGTTTTTCACCATGAATCAAGAGGACAAGAAAGAGATCATAAATAACGCGTTACAAGCCGGGCCCACAATACAATTTGACAAATTTTCTACCTTGTTTAAGACATGGCTTGAAATTCTCTGTAGCTTGTCCGAAGAACAGAGAACAATCATGTTTTCTAATTATATCAATGAGATAACAAATCATCCAGAAAAACTAATTGCCTTTAACCTGGATGGAATTTTTGAGATCTTCATGTCACTACCCGCCGAACAAAGAACCGTACTTTCAGCAACCCTTAAGGAGATAGTCAGATCGTTTGATGAGAAGGACAGGAAAAAAATAAACATGATAATTCCAGAGAGCGCAAAAAAGGAAATCGGCATCTAAAGCGGACTGTCTGGTTTTCTCTTATTTTCATCAGCGAAATTTATTACATCTCCCTCAGGAGTCATAACACCAACGAATACTTTTTCGTATTTTTTAACTACCTTTCTATGATCAGCCATTGACATGTCTAATTTCATTTCATTCATAACCATGATTCGGTACTGCCTCCATTCTTCCCAACATTTGTTGCAGCAAGGATACGCGGAAGCAAAAGGATCAAGTTCGACGCCATCTGGAATTTCTGTTTTACATTTGGTACATATTTTTACCATAGTAAGACACCGAATCATAGCAATTTAATTCTTTAAGAGACCATTGGTATAGAGTACGTTAATTGTTCTAATTTTATCAAGAGAGTATTTTCCTGTTATCTTGAGAAGAGATAATAGGTCTTGGCGACAATATAGAACATGAAAATAAAATGTCCCAAGTGTGATAAAATTGCCGAATTGGGAGATGATTTCACATACGTCAAGTGTTCACATTGTTCTCTTGACATGTCATATGGTGAATATATCAAATTTATTGCTTACAAGGACGCAAGATACTCGGATGTTTTGGGAGATTATACATCAGATACCAAAGGTACTACATCCGGAACTCTTGATGAATGGTAGAAAAAAATCCACTACAAGCCTTATGTAATTTCATAAGGCAACATACCTAATTGGAATTTGTTCTCGAGTCTGCCCTAAATCTATTGGGCTTTGTAGTAGGACTGGTCTTGGGTATTTTTGCATATATCGGATTCAAAAATACTGGTAGTCCCACTCTCTTTAGATTAAGCATCTCATTCTTTTCAATCAGCATAGGATTTGGAGTTGTAGGATTTGGTTTTCTCATCGAGTCTCTTGTCTTGGGTTATGCCAAACTAGACACTTGGATTCAGACTCTGGGACTAGGGATTCAGACTATAGGATATTTTTTCATAGCGTTCTCTCATGGAATAAAATCATTTTTCCCAAAATCAAGATATTTCAAATCAATTGCAATGCCTCTTTTCATTATTCCAGGTAATTCAATTGAGCACATTATAAGGTCAATTTCTTTTATCCTATTGGTATATGGGACAATTGAAACAATATTGTCATACATGGAAAATAGAAAGAGGAGTACTATTTTCGTAGCCGCAGGCCTTGGGTTGCTAGCATTAGGCGAATTTTTGGGTTGGTATTCTATTGTATTTCCAAAATCAGTTTTGTATTTCATTTCAGTTTCAACAAAGATAGTAGGATTGGGAGCACTTTTCGTTCCAATTTCCCAGGTTCCACTGAGAGGAGCAAGATTTGGCAATAACATATAGAACTCATATGAGTATAATTGGAGACATTCTCTCCACAGCAAGAGATGAAGTTCCAGATGAATCAGGTGCTAGTATAACTTACCTTATACGAAAAGCAAATATTTCATATGCTAGACTTTCAAAAATTTTAGATACACTTGTTTCACAAGGACTTTTGGAACAGAGTAATTCTGACAGGGCCTGCAAATATAGAATAAGCAACAGAGGTAGAGAGTTTCTTCAGGCATATCGTGGATTCAGAGAGTTTGCCGATTCATTTGGATTAAGAATTTAACTTTCCCCTTCGTCTACTATCTCTTCAGTTTCATCTTCTACATCGTCGTCCTCAAAGGCATCTTCAAAGTCATTCTCGTAATTCTCGGCCATATCACTCACAGAAAATATTTTCCTATAAAAGACTTGCACAGTACTAACATTACTATTGCTACCTCAACTGGTTGATTTTACGCTACCCAACCGCCACATGAAATGCAGATTTGCATCCCATCTTCGTCTTCATATGTTTCTCCACCAGGAGGACATTGGCATTGTGATACTTCGTCCATCAGATATAATATGCATTCCAACTTATATCATTTTCATAAGAAGAGATAATTTACTATTAAACACCCAAAGAAATATGATTCTTCCTTGCAATGAAAGTGGAATTAAAGCTGCACATGATGCCATAAAAAAAGGAGGAGTTGTGGTATTTCCTACGGATACAGTTTATGGAGTAGGATGCGATCCATACAATCAGGATGCAATTAACAAAATATACAATATCAAAGGTAGGGATAAAACAAAACAGCTTCCCGTTCTTGCATATTCAAAAAAAGAGATAAAAGATATAGCGTATTTTGACGAAAATTCAGAAAAAATCTCAGATAAATTCTGGCCTGGTTCCCTTACATTAATTCTAAAAGTCAAGGACAAGAAAATTGAAGAGTCATTGGGTCTTCAAGGTAAGATTGCAGTCAGAGTTCCAAATCATCCATGCGTGCTTGCTCTTTTAAAAGAATGCAAATTACTGGTAGGAACTAGCGCAAATTTTTCTGGCCAGTCCTCATTTAACGATTCAAGTGAGATAGCAAGCAAATTCTCAGGCTATGATATATTGTTAGATGGAGGAAAAATTGTCAATTCGGGAGAATCTACAATAGTACAGTTCGAAGGTAATGAGTTAAAAATAGTAAGAGAAGGTAAAATAAAATCGGAGTCTTTAGTTTGAATTTGATTACAACCTGTAGTAGACACATGGAGGAGGAAGCGTGTGATGAAATTGCAGAAATTATTAAGGAACTTGGAGATACATCTCCAAGAATAGGCAAGTCAAGTTTCTCAGGAATAGTTTGGGTTGACACTATAATCGATCCATTTGTTGTCATAGCAGAGATAAAAAAAATAACCCTTGATGAACCATGGAGAATGAGGTATTGTCACAGATTCATTCCAATTAGACAATCCACTTCGTCTAGTCTTGAAAACATAGTAGAAAGTGTGAGAAACCAAATAAAAATAATGAAAGATACAGATGCATACAGAATTACAATTGAAAAAAGAGGCTCAGATATTTCCTCAAAGGAGCTAATAGATTCAGTTGCAGGAATAATTCCAAACAAGGTGTCTCTAGAGTCCTATGACTGGAATGTCATGATTCAGATCATGGGTGGGATAACAGGCATTTCAATACTAAAAGAAGAGGATATTGTCAGTACGTTAAAGCTCAAACGAGATTCAATGGAATAGTGTTGCAGACTTTTCTGCAAGTAAATCTTCCAAGGGCGTTTTAGAAAACACACAATCAAGTTGCTTTTTTGTTATTCTAAATTCTTTTTTTATCAATTTGGAATTATCTTTTGAAAATACATTGTCTTGCAAAAGATCTTTAATGTGATTGTAGAGTTTTTCAATCAGTGATTTTTTCCCAATTATTATCAATATAGAATCGGTGTTCTTTTTTACACCTACTTTAGAGATTGCATCACTAATTTGCCTAGTACATGCAAATCTCATTAGAATATCAGTCTCAATTTTATTAGAAAGTAAGGTGCCTGCCTTTTGAGCAGATAAAGAAATAGCAACTGTCTTTTGTACATGTTCTACATTCAAGACATATGACGCCCCAATTCCCTGGATGACAAGATTTGGATATCGCTCTCTAAGTGACTCGATAAATGTAATTGGATCTTCTGCAGTTTTTTTGAGTCGGACTAACTCTATAATATTTTTCATCAGACCAAATTGGATCCTCTTTGATCTTCCACCATGAACTAACGGAATTATACTAATGACATCTCCACCTTTTAGTAAAGTCTCTTTTCCTTGCAATGCAGATGAATCAATGCCATTTACTGCAACAAGGATATTGTTAGGATCAAGGTGTGGTAGATTGCTAGGAGTAGATTTTTCAAGATGGTCTAGTAGATCAGATATTGTCATAAGGTCACTTTCAATCTCAAGTTTATCAGATGAAAATGACTTTCTTGCTCCTCCCAGTAACTTGACAGTTAGCATATTACCAAAAGAAGGACTGGCGTATATGGGATTTTTGTAAAAACCTAGTTGAGTATCTGCTCTTCAATCTCTTCAGTCTCATCAACTGGTTCGTTGTGAGCAACTGCTTCAGATTCTTTTTCTTGTTTCGCCTCAAGTTCTCGTTTGATATATGTAGAAATGTAACCAGCAATTTCGTTCTTGAGACCTTTAGATCTTACAATTGCAACTTCATTTAGAACCTGTTTGTTGTGTGCAAAATCTTTGTCAAATTTTCCTTTATAAGTAGTCATCAATTCCAGGGAAATTTTTCTGATTCTGTTCACTGACTTGATTGCCTAAAGGGGTTTTTTATACCTATACACCGAGGTATGAACTAGCATTCTTTTCTGCAATTAGATGCATTTCATCATATGATTTGTTCAATATCCCAGCTGCACAAAAAAGCACACTAGGTAGAAATGTTATTTGTGCGGTTTTCAGACCAAAGCATCTTGAGAACCTCACAGGTCCATCAGTCTCAAGCAGTATTTTATCCAAGTCGGTCAGTGCAAGAAGAACTTGCTTGTCTTGAGAATAAACCATCGCAGGTCCATATGATACAAAGTAGTCCAGTTCCATTGCTTTTTGTAATTGCTTTTTGCTGCCAGAAAACCAATGAAGTAAAACACCTTTGATCGAATAAGATGGAAGTATAGAAAATATCTCATCCAGAGTTTTTCTAGAATGAACAGATATAGGTTTTCCTAATTTTTCTGCAAGTGAGAGCATCTCTTGGAATACTAATACTTGTCTTGAAAATCCTGCTTCGTCTGAAACATACGTTTTGTCAAGACCAATCTCTCCGATACCAGATATTTTATTTGAATTATTCCCAATCAACTCTACCATTGCATTTAGATCATCATCTGCCTTTTCAGGATGAATTCCAATAAATGGTAAAACCAGAGGACTGCGTTTACTTAGTTCAAGTGTAGATTTTGAGGTTGTATTATCCATAGAAACACAACATGCTTTGATCTTCAATCTATCCATGGCTACAAGTATGTACTCCAAGTCAGCCAAGTACTCAGGGTCTGATAGATGAATATGAGCATCAGTCAGCCAGGTCATGGTTAGTCACTTATTTGAGCACAAAATAGTGTGTATAAATCGATCCCCGCATAGTTTTTTTCCACTCAAAGTCTTTTATCAGAGGTTTTTGGATTTATTGTATGACAACAGAATTTGGCCTTTCTGTAATGTATAGGATTTTGAAAAAAGCAGGTGCAGAAAGAGTAAGTGATGAATCAGCCAACGAACTTAGAAGAATACTAGAAGAGATTGGTGGTTCGATTGCAAAAAATGCAGTAGAGATGTCAGTACATGCAGGTAGGAAGACGATAAAATCAGAAGACATTAGACTTGCAGCAAAGCAATTTTCAAAATTCTAATCTAAAAGATTTAATTGTTCAAATAAAGCCATTTTGATCGCGGTGAGGTGGCAGAGTGGCTATGCGTTCGCCTGCAAAGCGAATCTATAGGGGTTCAAATCCCTTCCTCACCTTTTTTATTATATCATAATAACCCGCTTTTCTAAATAGGGCAGTTTGTATACAGAGTGAATTTGGCAGAAAGTAATAATCTACTAGAATACATCCCAGGCGCAAAACCTATTTCATATCAGAATACCGGCGGTCAACCGTTAGATGGTTTTGTACAAAATGTCAAAGATAGCATAAAAGAATATGCTGAAAGTGCACAAAATGAGGTTGAGAAGGGTCATAATTTTTTGCAGTGGGTACTTACCAGAGTCTTTGAGGCAACTGAAGATGATGCAACTGATGCAATAATTGATGGTGCAAATGATCTAGGAATAGATGCGTATCTGCCAGTAGATTTTTCAGAAGACAAGATCTATCTATTCCAGTCAAAGTATGGAACATCTCATTCCATTGAAGCCATAGTAAAATTCAGAGAAGATGTCAAAAGATTACAAGGTAAAGATATTGCAAAAATGCGTCCAGAGCTTGCACATCTTGTCACAAAGATTCAGGAAAAAAATCTCAAGATAGAGTGCATCTATGTTACAGACCAGAAGGTAGAGGATGAGAATTTTGAGTCTGTTGAAATTTATGATGTAGATGTCATAGTTAGAAAACTTTGGGATAGAATAAAAAAACCAGCTGCTGGCAAAAAGGCATCCATCAAACTTGAAACTAAATTAAGATATCAAAATACACTTTTAGGTATTTTAAAATTAAGAGAACTTACTAATTTTGTTACAAAGAACAAGGACTATGTTTTTGAATCAAACATTAGACAATGGATGCAGTTCAAGACGACAGTAAACAAAGGATTAAGAGAAACTTTACAGGAAGTGCCTCACAAATTTTTCTATTACAACAATGGAATAACCATAGTGGTAAGCGATTTTGAGGAATTGGAAGATAATTCCATAGTGTTACACTCACCTCAAATAGTAAACGGAGCACAGACGTCAAATTCTGTATTGGATCATGCAAGACGGACTCATAATTTGGATGGAAGTATAACTGTCACAATCATAAAAGCTGCAGATGAACTTGATCAAAATAACATAACAAAGTATAGAAACTCTCAGAATGCAGTAAGAGGAAAAGATCTAGTATCGTTAATGGATTTTCATAAATCAATAAAGTCACAAATGGAAAACATACATTATTTTTATGAAATTCAAGGAGGCTCATTTGATACCAAGACAAAATCACATCAAAGTGAGTTTGTTGGTGATACCATTTACAACAAATATCTGCCAGATAATCACAAAAAAGTCATAGTAGCAAAGGATGCCATACAGGCCTTTGTTGCAGGAACAGAACAACGACCTACTGAGGCATATAGTTCGCCTGCACAATTTTTACCTAGAGGCAGTAAATATGACGAGGTATTCAATGAGAAATTAAAGGACGATTTTAGACTGCTTCTTTATCCATATTTTATCAAAGAATATGCAAAAAAGTCATTAAATTATGGAAAGAAAGGAGGTCATAAGACAAAGAGGTATGCAACATTGTTTTTTGTTGCAGTATACTTTAAGATCCTCCATGAAAAGATTCTACTCTCAAAGGATGACTTTAAAGAAGACATATCCAAGCTAGAGCCAATATTCAAGAGTGTTAAACTAAATCAACGTATCCTAAAATTGACAGATACCGTCGTGACAAAGTTCCTAGAAGACACCGTAGTAGATGATGAAATGACTGCTGCAAATACCTACCACAATTTCTTCTCTCACCATGTTTGGCAGGATTCCATGGTTCGTGTCATAGAGAAGAAGATAAAACAAGAAGAAGAAGAGATTGCAAGCATCCAAAAAGTAGTCCAAGATCTTTTTTAGAATTTTAAATCAATGCGGCAGAACGGTTGACCGATAGGTTCTCTTGCAGGAGGTCCACATTGGCCAGCCATCCTACCGCTATTTTATTCTAGAAT
Source organism: Candidatus Nitrosotalea bavarica (assembly GCF_900167955.1). Taxonomy (GTDB): domain Archaea; phylum Thermoproteota; class Nitrososphaeria; order Nitrososphaerales; family Nitrosopumilaceae; genus Nitrosotalea; species Nitrosotalea bavarica. The sequence continues at coordinate 132,771 of NZ_FUYK01000001.1, forward strand.
ATGCTAGTATTTAACATACTATTTACAATCATGATTTTTATAACGAAGTCGGGCGACAAAGATCGACATGAAAGAGGTCGGACATTGTGCATTATGTAGCGGTCCTTTTGATCATGTTTACGTTCCAATGCAATCATGGAACATAAAGGGTAATTTGTGCAGCAAGTGTTATTCTAAAAAAATCGGAGAACACTATCCAGGTACTCATGAAAGAGTAGGTAAATCAGACTAGAAACCAACCGTTTTCAATCAGATCTTTATCTTGCAATTCTCCCATACCTGTTGCATAACGCCAGATGTAAGGTGCATCAGTTTTCATCTTGTCTTTTATTTGAATTAATGATTCCAGTTCAGAATCTACATTTCCAGTAGGAGTATTACAGATTTCACAAAATTTACACTTGGAATCTAGAGTAAGTGGAGTAGATTCTATTACAGGATATGTCCTGCACGCGAGTGGACGGGAATCATAGATTTTACAAGTATATCCACCATGTGGTGATCTTTTACTAGATTTCATATCCAGAAAGGGACATGTATTACCATTGGGATCTTTACCCATCATCTGATATGCAAGTATGGTATCAGGCCCATCAGACTTTTCAGATATGCCTATTCTGGGCAGGATTGTAACCTTGATGCCATTTTTTTCTGCCAGTAACTCGATCTTTTTTTTCTCATCCGGTAAGATAAGAACACCCACCTTGCCAAATTTCTTTGTTGGATAATACTCTCTTTCAATACAACACTTGGAACAGTCCTCTATACATGAAAAATCCAATTATATCATACTATCAAAAAAGGGATAAATTTCCTTTTATCGCAGAAAAATCCAGCCCTATAAGGTTTACAAAGAGGATAAATAGTAATACCCTTATATCACCAAATCTTATAATTTCTAACAATGGTAGCATATAGAACAAGCATGCAGATAGTAAGAGATTTGCTTACTGTAACAGAAGAAAGCGGTATGAGCGGAATTAACGTAACATCACTTCTAACAAGGGCCAATTTATCACATTCAAGACTATCCAAATTCGTAGACAACCTAACCGGTGCAGGTCTAATCAACAAGATAGAATTCGACGGAAAGAATACATTTGTCATAACATCAAAAGGTAAGCAATATCTGCAGACATATGAAAGATTCCAGAGTCTTGCAGACTCTTTTGGCTTAGATCTTTAAGCCTCTTTACTTTTTATTATTTTAATTTTAAAAATCACATATACAATATTTGGTTGAAATTTTCGAGACTTTTTTTAGAATTATTTTAAAATTGTATGCGATCTAAAATTATCAAAAAAGATCTTAAAATGAAATGAACAATAATTTTTAGATAAAAAAATTAGTTTTTGAGTCAGCGACCAGCAAACCGACAGATCTATAAAGGCGTAGTTTGGTTTATCAAAAGGGGAGTAATGGTGGCAGAGACATTAGTATGGTGGAAGGGACTTGCAAAAGAACTTGAATTAGATATCGAATCCCTTGATGAAAAAGTAGAAGACACCAGACTTTAAAATAATTAAAAAATCATTTCCTGTATTTACTTGATTAAAGCCTCGAGTGGGATTCGACCCCACGGCCTAACGCTTACGAGGCGTTCGCTCTACCAGGCTGAGCTATCGAGGCAGTGGTTCGAAATGTAATTAGAGTTTATAAAAAGCCTTTGTGCTTTTGATTCATTGAAGGTATCAATTTCTGGAGTTCGTGGAATTTTTGGTAATGACCTCAATCTTAAAGATATAATTCATTATTGTAGAAATTTTTCACCTCTGGTCAAGTCAAAAAAATGTGTTGTTGGAAGAGATACAAGGCCATCAGGCGAGATTGTAACCAATGTTGCAGTTGCCTCTCTTTTAGAAAGAGGAATCTCAGTGTATAATCTAGGCATATCTCCTACACCTGTCATATTCAGAGAAGCAAGAAAATATGGTAGCGGTCTGATTGTTACATCTTCACACAATCCATTAGAATGGAATGGTCTCAAGTTTATCCTAGAAGGCAGAGGAATTAACGAGTCAGAATTAGAACAGTTGGTAAAGGAATACCAATTTCAAAGAGAAAAATTTGGGACTGAAACACAGGTTGAATCAAGCTATATCGATGAGGCAGCCAAAGTAATTGGAAGAATAAAAAAATCACCAAGGATAGTAGTTGACGTTGGTGGCGGTGCAGCATTTGAGGTTGCCCCACAGTTACTAAGAAAAATAGGTTGTAAGGTAAGTGTGATAAATGGAATACCTGGAAAATCGAATAGAGGTCCTGATCCTACTAGTGATAAATTATCAGGACTAGTCCAAGCTTCAAAAAAAGCAGAGATTGGTTTTGCTTTTGATTTGGATGGAGATAGACTAGTTATAGTAAAAGACGGCAAGAAAAAATCGCCTGATGTTACATTAGGTCTTGGCATTGCAGGTGCACTTGAAAAGGGATACAAAAAATTTGTTCTCAGTATTGATACAAGTATTGCAATTGAAAAGTTCATCACAGATCAAGGTGGTATTGTTAACAGATCCAAAGTCGGAGAGGCCAATGTAGTTGACATGATGTTAAAAACAAAATCTCAAGCAGGTGGAGAGGGAAGCAGTGCTGGATTTATTTTGCCAGAATTTAACATGTGTAGAGATGGAATTTTGACAAGTGGTCTTATTGCATCAATGGTCGGAACAAAACAATTCAACGAGATAATAAAATTCATGGAAAGATATCATCAAGTAAGAACCAAAGTAAGTGTAGATTCAAAACTCCACAAGAAAACACTTGGAACTTTATTGAAAAAGATGAAAAAACAATCTAGTCAGATTATAACAATTGATGGTATAAAGTCCATAATAGATGAAGACAGTTGGGTTCTAGTGAGACAGTCAAATACTGAGCACATAATCAGGGTCTCTGTAGAGTCAAATGACCTCAATAAAGCAAAATCAATAGAAAAACAAATCACTATGCTGGTTAAACAAAGTTATGAAGAATCCAGATGAAAGAGAAATAATCAAGACATTTCAAAAAAGATTTGGCAAGACTGGGTTTCTTGCAGACGATGTTGAAGTTATAAAAATTGGCAGTTGCAAGTTTATTGCAAAATCTGACATGTTGGTTCAGAGTACTGATGTGCCCCCAAGAATGAAGATTGCTGATATTGCAAGAAAGAGCATGGTGGCATGTGTAAGCGACTTTTCCTGTAAGGGAGTCAAGCCCCAATTTGCTACAATTTCATTGTCAATACCCCGTGGTTTTACACAGAAAATGATCAATGATCTGGCAGACGGTTTTGCATCAGCCTCCAAAGAATTCGGGTTAAAAATAGTAGGCGGTGATACAAATCAAGGAAAGGAACTGGTCATCGAAGTATCCATGTTTGGAGCAGGTAACAAAAAGATACCATCAAGGGGTAGTGCAAAGATTGGAGACATCATTGCAACATCCGGCCCTTTTGGATACTCTTCTTCAGGCTTGAAGATCATTTTGAACAAGTACAAAGCCAATCCAAGATTTTTGAAGAAATGTATGGGAAAAGTTATGAGGTCAACTCCAAGGTTACAATTTGGATTACAGGCAGCAAAATATTTTTCGTCATCAATGGACTCTAGTGATGGACTTTCCATAACACTCAACGACATGAGTGAGCAGAGCAAAAAGAGATTTGTAATATTTGGTTTTCCAACAGAATATGACATAGTAGAATTTGCAGCAAAAAACAAAATTGATTTGAAAGACTTGGTTTTTTGCGGTGGAGAAGAATATGAAATGGTCTTTACGGTATCACCGCTTTATTTGCACCAAATCAGAAAAATGGCAAGAAAATTACAAGTACCTTTATTTGAAATAGGCTATGTAGCCAGGGGCAAAGATGTGGTTCTCATGGAGAAATTCAAGCCCAAGAAAATCAAAAGGTGTGGTTGGATACACCTCAGATCCTAATGTTTTTTAATCAACTGCAATCCAGTGGTCTAAACACAGATTGATATAAGATATTTGGAAACAAGCGAGTTTTCATTCTCTAATTACCACTTGAATTACCAATAGTGGGGTTTGTAGCAACTATTACTATTCCCTTGAGCCATGGATGAATAACGCTATAGTAATGATATATGCCTGATTTATCAAAGGTATGAGTCCATGCATAGCCTGATTCAATCAAGCCAGACCTAAAAGATACAAAACTGCTTGTTATGTCATTTGTGACACTGTCCATGTTAATCCATCGTACAGTATTGTTAGTTCCAATGACTACTTTTACAAGAGATGGCGTAAATGTAAAACCATTAGATTTGAGTGAAGAGTTTACAGGAATTATTATGGTTATTTCAGGACTTGTCATGGTAGAGACAGATTCCCTTGCCCATCCTCTTTCCGACAAAACATTTGCAGTTGGATATCTTACACAAACCGACAAGCCATCAGCTGTTTTTATCATTAATTCTAGACCCTCTTTACAAACAACATCTTTGGGGGTAATTCCTGTTTTGAGTTGTTGTAAAGGAGGTGGGAAATATGGATGTTCATCATTTAGACCACTTACCGAGCTTCTAAAGAATGGTGCTTGGTCATTTACATAATAATAACTCCAAACATTATAGTTTGATTGATTACCAGTTACCCAATCTTCTATGGTACCATTTTTCATAGCCCCAATCATTTGTGTTTTCATCATCTCCATCCAGCTTGCTCCTTTGTATTGATAATATGGTGCCCACTCCTCTCGCTGTTTTTCCTTAGATGGTACAAAGCCACTATGACATGGTGCTGAAGACCAATCAGAATTTGGCATGCATAGTGCTTTAGCTGGATTGTGTATCATTGCAGGAATTAGTAACAATATCGTAAAGGCGATTATCGAAAGATGTAGAGTTTTCAAAATATAATATCATTCAACGTTCAAACTTTAAAAAACTGGCGTAGATTCTCTCAGTAAGATTCTTCCAAAATTGTGCCTATTCACATATTCCCGAACAAATGTTTTTTAAACCCGTTCGAGAGTCTTGAAATGTTGTCCGAACAAGAGACTGCCAAGGAAAAATGGGGAATAGCTCACATTTTCAGTAGTTTCAACAATACCATAGTACACATCACAGATGTTTCTGGTGCTGAGACAGTAGCAATTAGCTCTGGTGGACGACATGTTAACGCAGACAGATACGAATCATCTCCTTATGCCGCAATGAAATCAACAGCAGCAGTTGTTGAGGCAGCACATGACAAAGGCTTCACGGGTCTTCATATTAGAGTAAGAGCAGTAGGCGGAGTAGGTTCACGTGTTCCAGGCCCAGGTGCACAAGCAGCAATTAGGGCACTAGCAAGAGGCGGATTTAAGATTGGAAGAATTGATGATGTAACACCAATTCCTCATGATACCACAAGAAAGAAGGGTGGTAAAAGAGGAAGAAGAGTCTAAGCATCTACAAGTTTTACTTTTACTTTGGCATTTTTGGTTTCAAAAAATTCTGTCATAAAAGTTACAAATTTTTCTTCAACTTTCTTTCCTTTAGTTTTAGCAATCCGATCTCCGAATTTTAAGTCTATTTCTGCAAGTAATTCTGTTTTTATCAATACTTTGAAAAAAGCCCAACCAAATCTTTCCATAGAATTACTTATCAGAAAACCTTCTTTGATACCACAGAGAGTTTGCATCTCTTCCATAGTAGTTGAAATAATCTCCCTATCAGTTTCATAGTTGGTTGTTGCAATTTGAAGTATAGTTGGTCTACCGTGCATTAACAATCATCTAGCGTTATACACGAATAATAAACTTATTTTGAATATTTAGTCAAACGGTCTTAGTAATTTTAGAATTGTTCAGTAGAGTTAAGTATTTTCAGGACTTGATTGTCCAGAAGATTCGACAATGGATTCAGTCGAAGGCTCAGTAGCAGGTTCTGATGATTGTTCATATTCAGTTTTCACATCACCTTTTAGTTTATCAGACCAAGATACCAATTTTCCATCCTGTTCAACATTAATGGTAGTTTGCATTCTCACTCGAATATCAAGAGACCTAAACAAGGTCAACAATTTTCCTCCATCTATGGTTTCAGAAACTTCTCCTCCTCGAATAAGCTCTGCAAGTTTTTCTATGACAACTTTGGACTCTTCTGGAAATTGAGCTTCGGCATTTTGAAGAACCTCAACTCCTCTATATCCAAGCTGTTTTACTACTAAATCGCGAGGAGAAATCTCTGGTTTTTTTGGTTCATTCTTTAATTCTTCAATTTTCTGTTTTTGGGAGATATTTTTTTGCATCTCAAGCATCCTTTTTGCCTTGAGACGGTCTAGTTCTCGGTCTTCCTCGCTCAACCCTTGATTACCCCAATTGGAACAAGTTTTGCTACCTTTGTTGCTATTCCAAGTTCGTGGGATACGTTTGCAACAGCATCTACATCCTTGTATGCTTCAGGCGCCTCTTCTACTACACCTTCTCTTGTAAGAGCTTTTATGAAAATTCCTTTATCACTAAGAGTTTTTTGTACTTGACTTTCAGTAAAATCCCTTCTTGCAGCAGATCTTGACATCATTCTTCCTGCACCATGTGCAGTAGAGCCAAAGCTTAGATCCATAGAATTTGGTTTTCCCAACAAGATCCAGCTACCAGTACCCATCGAACCTGGTATGAAGACTGGTTGACCAATATCTCTATACTTTTTAGGAATTTCTTCTCTTCCTTGTGGGAATGCTCTTGTTGCACCTTTTCTATGAACTACAACTGAACGAAGTTCACCATCTATTTTGTGTTTTTCAACTTTGGCAATGTTGTGAGCTACATCATAGATTAATTTCATGTCAAGATCAGATTCTGTTTGTTTGAAAACTCGCTCAAAGGCCTTTCTTGTCCAGTGAGTAATCATCTGTCTATTACTCCATGCATAATTCAATGCAGCAAACATTGCTCTTCGATATGATTCTCCTTCCTCTGAAGAATTTGGAACGCATGCAAGTTCTCTATCCACTAGATTTATTTTGTATTTTGAAAGTGCTTGTTCTGATACTCTAAGATAATCACTACAAACTTGGTGTCCAAATCCCCTAGAACCGCAATGAATCAGTACAGTAATTTGACCTTCATTGAAGATTCCCATTTTTTTAGCAGCTTCCTTGTCATGAATTTGATCAACTCGTTGTACTTCAAGAAAATGATTTCCTGAACCCAAGCTTCCTAGTTGAGGAGCGCCTCTTTTTCGTGCTGTGGGAGAAATTTTTGAAGGGTCGGCATTTTTTATCTGACCATTTTCTTCACATACGTCTGCATCATCTTTTGAACCATATCCATGATCAACTGCCCATTGCACTCCTTTTACAAGAACCTCATCTAGATCAGATGAAGATAATCTGACTGCACCTTTAGAACCCACACCAGACGGAATTGATGTAAATAACTCTGAGACAAGATCTCTAAGTCTTGGTCGAACCTCCTTTTCGGTAAGATTTGTCTTGATGAGTCTTACACCGCAGTTGATATCATAGCCTACTCCTCCTGGACTAATCATGCCTTCTTTGGCATCCATAGCGGCTACTCCACCAACAGGAAAACCATAACCTTCGTGACCATCTGGAAGAACTACAACGTGTTTTAGAACTCCAGGAATGGTGGATACGTTAATTGCTTGTTGAATTGTTCTGTCCGTAAGCATTTTTTGCAACAATTTTTCATCAGCATAAATTGTAACTGGAACTTTCATACCTTTTGATGGATCAGCTTCAATACGATATTCCATCTCTCGAATTTTCTTTGGAATTAGTGAGGACATCTCTTTCTGCGAAAAAAGGTACCCGTACACAATTTAAATCATGAGTATGCGATTTCTATTATATCATTTAATCAGCTTTGTAGTATGTCTGTACAAGTCATGTAATGTTTTGCCTTCAAGCAAGTCAGTCTTGTCTTCAGAATCATTGAAAACTTTGTCTTCTGTCAAGTTCTTTTTTTCTTGGTTTTTGTCAGAATTCATAGATGTAGTTTGCCCATGAGGATAAAAAAAGTGTCGATCTTAATCCCAGTTTGATACAAGTAGATTTATTTTCCATGATCAATTGATCACATACATGCCAATTCTTCCAATTGATGGAGGTCGTTATGGTACTGAGGCTATGAAAGATATTTTTGATGACCAAAAAAAGATCTCGTATCAATTAGAAATCGAAGCAGCAGTAGCCCTATCCCAGTCAGAAATCAAGATGATTCCAAAAGATGTAGCTTTGAATATATCAAAAATGGCAAGGTCTGGAAAAATTTCAGTAAATAGAGTCAAACAACTAGAAGCAAAAAGTGATCATGATACTGCATCTCTTGTTGAGGCGTTAAGTGAGATATGCAAAACATCTGCAAGACCCTGGATACACTATGGTTTGACAAGTAATGATCTAGTAGATACAAGTAACTCATTACAATTCCGCGATACTCTTAGAATCATAGAACCAAAGGTAGCAAAATTAGCCATCATATTAGCAGATAAAGCCGTAAAATACAAAGGCCTGCCAGCAGTTGGGAGAACTCATGGTCAGCATGCAAGCATAATTTCATTTGGTTTGAAATTTGCCAACTGGGCACTTGAGATGTCAAAGCATGTAGAAAGAATTGAGGAAGTAAAGAAGAGAATTTTGATTTGTAAGACACTTGGAGTTGTTGGGACTGGCTCCCTTATGGGTTCAAAAGCTTTGGAAGTACAAAGAAGAGTAGCAAAGAAACTTGAACTCTATCCTGCAGATGTTACAACTCAAGTTGTTCCACGCGAAAGATATGCAGAATATATTTTTGTCATGGCACTAATTGGTTCAACACTTGAAAAAATTGCTGTCGAGATCCGAAATCTCCAGAGAACTGAGATAGGCGAAGTCGCTGAACCCTTCAAAAAAGGTCAGATGGGAAGTAGTGCAGTTCCAGTCAAGAGAAATCCTGTAAAAAGTGAGCGTGTAACATCACTTTCAAAATTATTACGTAGTCAGATCTCAGTAGCCTTTGAAAACATTCCATTATGGCATGAAAGAGACTTGTCAAACTCTGCAAACGAGAGATTCATTCTTCCAACCACTGCAATACTTTTAGATGAAATGCTTGAAGCCATGACAAAGATTCTCAGTTCCATATTTGTAAATGAAGACAAGATTAGAGGAAATCTGGAAATAACAAGAGGTCAAATCTTTGCTGAATTTGTACTTGATGCATTAATCCAAAAAAGAGTTCCAAGATTTGAAGCATATAGAGACATTCAGAGAGTTGCATTTGCATCATCTTCAGAAGGAACAGACTTTAGAGACGCAGTAAGAAATGACAAGGTAATATCATCTCACTTGACAGACAACGAGATTGGAAAAATTTTTGTTCCTGAAAATCACCTTGGAGCATCATTTGATATAATTAAAAATGTATCAAACAAAGTTAAAAGTTCATGTTCCAAGTTTTCTTGACTTTTAAGAAATTTTTGTGAATTAAAGAACCATACTGCATTGCTTTTTTTTGTTTTAGTGCAGACTCTTCTGGAACACCAATTGATAAAGCTAATTTTCGAACAATGTGTTTTCTCATCAAGTCATCCTTGTCCTTTATTTTTTGTTCCAATGGAACTGTCTTTGCAAACTCGATAAACTTCTCAGATAGAAAAGGCTGGACAATCTGGACTCCAAACTCAGAAGTGACTTGATTTACTGCCTTCATCATACGTATTTCATTGTCTAACTTTTCTTTCATCAATCCAACAACTGCTTCTTCACCTTCTGGAATAAAGTCTCGATAAGAGTTGTAACCACAAAATAATTCATCTATTCCATTAGCAGTTACGACTTTGGAAATATTATGCTTTTTTGCAAGTTTTGCAACATAATAAAATGCAATACAGTTTTCATTCCAGGATAAATTGTCAACGTTAATCATGTCAGAAATTTTTCTTGCCATATCTGAGAATGTTTGTTCAGATATTAGTTCGATTTCATGTCGTATGCCAAGTGTCTTTGCCATAGTTTTTGAAAACTCTACATCATGTGAATCTGCAAAACCCATTGTTAAAAGCACAATATCATAGCCAAGATCTTTTGCAATTTTTGCTAAAAGTGAGCTATCCACTCCACCTGAAAAAGAAATTCCCACAGTTTTTGATTCTTTAACACTTTCTAAAGATTGTACTATAATTTCATACAGTTCTTCTTCAAGACCTGACAAGATTACATTGACCATTCCATAGTGGACTTGCTTTGAGAGTTAAATATAGGATTCCTTAAAAAATAATACAAATGATGAGACTGTCTGATGAACAAATTAAAACAGAATTGAGAGAATTGTCAGGATGGGGTGTAGTAAATGGAAAATTACACAGGGATTATGTGTTTGATGACTTTGTAGAGGCATTTGGTTTTATGACTAGAGCCGCAATTCACATAGAAAAGATGAATCACCATCCAGAATGGTTCAACGTATACAACAAGCTTTCAGTAGATTTGGTAACTCATGATGCTGGAGGAATTACACAAAATGATATTGTCCTTGCAAGGACTCTAAATTCACTCAAAAAGTAAGAACTCTCACTTTTCCACCTGTACAGAATTTATATACGGACTAGGCACATTTTTTCAAATGTCAACTGGCTCTGCAATCTTGGATGCGGATTTTAAGTATATTGATGGAAAAGGAAATCTCTTAAGAAGTAGAACTGAGCTCTCAATTGCTCAGATGTTGGAATTTTTGCAAATAGAATACCAATATGATTATAGCGTTACGCTGAAAAACGGTAACAAGATAAAAGTAGATTTCAAGACAGACAAGGGAATAATTGAAGTGATTGATGTTGAAAGTGACATAACAAAATACAAGGAACTCAAGCAAGAATTAACAGATGTAAAAATAATAGCAATGGGTCATCCCAAGTTTGCAGCAAGACTATCAGAGCTACAAGATATCATACTTTACAAGACTCAGGAGGTGCAGACAGGATCAATATTCATGGAGGATCCTGCATTTGCGTTTGATTATGCACACATTTTACCATTAGTTGAAAAGTGTTCAATATTACATGGCCACACATCATCTGTTACAGTAGAACTAGTCGGAGAGATGAAAAATAATTTGCTAATGGATTTTGGAGATGCAAAGAAGATAATCAAAGAAGTAATAGGAGTCATGGATCATAAATTTTTCATCAATGAAAAATACTTGGTAAAAGAAGATGCAGAACATTATAGAATTGCATTTGATGGTCCAAAGGGACGATTTGATCTTCAGGTTCCAAAACATACAACTTATCTTTTGAGAGGAGAGGCAACGGTAGAAAATCTGTCCACAGAATTAATTAAACTGCTAGTTCCAAAGATGCCAAAAAATATCGAAGCAGTAGGTGTCTACATTTATGAGGGCTATAACAAGGGAGCCCATATCATATCACAGATCTCAAAGATTTAGGACATGGAACCAACTATCAAGGAAACTTCTTGGAATCCCGAGATTGAAAAACAGATACTAAAACAATGGGAGGAGACACACATTTATGATTTCAAGCCAGAGGGAGATGTCTTTGTAATTGATACTCCACCGCCATATCCATCTGGAAGACCATGGCATATTGGAGCAGCTTCCCACTATGCACAGATAGACATGATTGCAAGAACTGCAAGAATGTCAGGAAAGAATGTTCTATTTCCAATAGGAATTGACAGAAACGGCCTTCCTGTTGAGATGTACACAGAGAAAAAGCACGGAATTAGAATGCATGAGACAGACAGGGCAGAGTTTCTCAAGCTATGCGAAACTGCGCTTGATGATTTAGAGGCAGAAATGATCCAGATAATGAAGAGTCTTGGCTTGAGTGGCAATTTTGCAGAATATTATAGAACAGATTCTGAGAAATATCGCACTCTAACCCAGTCCACGTTTATTGACATGTGGAAACAAGGACAGATCTATCTTGCAAACAGGCCCAACAATTATGATTGGGTAACAGGTACTACCATAGCAGATGCCGAGATAGTTTACGAAGATATTCCTACAAAACTAGTCCACATGAAATTCCAAGTAAAAGATCCTCAGAGAACAATTGTGATAGCAAGTACTAGACCTGAATTATTATGTGCATGTCAGACCATCATAGTAAATCCAGAAGATGAAAGATATACTGATGTTATTGGAAAAAAAGTAATCATTCCCCTGATAAACAGAGAAGTTGAGATAAAGGCGCATCCATCTGCTGAAAAGGAATTCGGCTCTGGTGCTGTAATGGTTTGTAGCTATGGTGATCAAAACGACGTTGCACTATTTCGAGATCTAAAACTTGAAGAGATTGCTGCAGTTGGCATGAATGGAAGAATGAAAGAGGTTGCAGGATCATATGCAGGTCTTAAAGTAAAACAAGCACGGGAAAAAATAATTGAAGACTTGACAAACCAAGGCTTTGTTGAAAAGATTGACAATATCAATCACAGAACTCCAATATCTGAGAGAAGTAAGACTGCAATTGAGATAATATCCATGGAGGAATATTATCTAAAACAAAAAGACTCGGTTGATAAAATTAAAGAACTTGGCTCAAAAATTAATTTCCATCCACCAATGCACAAGCAGATCTTGATGAACTGGCTAGAATCAATTTCAATTGATTGGCCAATATCAAGAAGAAGGTTCTATGGAACTGAAATACCAATATGGTACTGCAAAAAATGCAACGAGCCACATGTTCCAGAACCTGGAAAATATTACAGACCTTGGAAAGATTCCAGTCCTATACCAAAATGTATGAAGTGTAATTCTACAGAATTTGTAGGAGAGCAGCGTACATTTGATACCTGGATGGACTCGTCCATATCGCCTCTTTATATAACAAAATACAAGCAAGATGAGGCTTTTTTCAATAAAACATATCCAACTACCATACGACCCCAGTCAAAGGATATCGTACGTACGTGGCTTTACTATACCATATTACGATGTGAGAAACTCACCGGCAAGACTCCATGGACTGATGCATGGATTATGGGGTATGGTGTGGACGAGCATGGTGCAAAGATGAGTAAAAGCAAGGGAAATGTAATTGATCCTTTACCAGTCATACAAAAGTTTGGTGCAGATACTTTTCGATTCTGGAGTGCAAGTGAGATTAACATAGGATATGACTTTAGATGTTCTGAGCAAAAAATTGAGACTACAAAGAAATTCCTAAGTAAGCTTTGGAATGTTTCAAGATTTCTTTCTGGATTTTCCATAGTAAAATCTGGAAAACCAAGTGCTTCTGATAAGTGGATACTTTCAGAGCTTGATAAAGTAATTTCAGAATGCAAAAAGGGGTATAGTGAGTATAATTTCTTTATTCCAGCTACGGCATTAAGAGAATTTACATGGAATTTATTTGCAGCGCATTATATTGAAATGGTCAAGGGAAGAGCATACAGCTCTGACTTTACAGAAGAAGAGAGAGATGGTGCAATCTTTACACTACATAAAGTACTGTCTTCTGTTTTAATATTGCTTGCACCAATCACTCCATTTATTACAGATTATTTGTGGCAAAATCTTTATTCACAAAAAACAATACACCATGAAAAATTTGTAGAGCCAGAGGAACATGAAGACTGGACAAAATATACAAAAGAGATTACAGAGTTTAACTCTGAGGTGTGGAACAAGAAAAAGAGCATGAATTTATCCCTAAAGGATACCATAGAGATTGCAATTCCTCAAGGACTGGAACAATTTGCAAAAGACCTCAAAGCTATGCACAACATAAAATAATCTTAGTGTAGTGTTTGAGATTTAAATAATATTAAAATTATTACTGTACAATGCCGCGAATTACACATTTTGCTATTCCATCAGACGACCCAGAACGGGCACAAAAATTCTATTCCGAAGTATTTGGATGGAAGTTTGACAAGTGGGACGGTCCCATGGAATACTGGATGATAAAGACTGGTGAGGATAACGAGCCTGGAATTAATGGGGGCCTTGCAAGAAGAATGCCAGGGCAGATAGGCATGACAAATACCATAGAGGTGCCATCCCTTGATGATTATACAAGTAAAATTGTGTCAAAAGGCGGTCAGATACTCATACCAATGATGCCAATTCTAGGAATTGGGTATTTTGCAACATGCATGGATACCGAAGGAAATATCTTTGGAATGATCCAGATGGATAAGAGCGCCAAGTAGAAATCTTCGTTTTGTAAAAATTTACGTAAATTAGAACTGTAGAGAATATTTTCTTGGTAGGAGATATTTCTCTACAGAACTACTAATCATTACCAAATCAGTTATTAAAATAACATGTTTCGTTTGCAAACATCTGCAAACTCTTTTTCATTTTTTAAACTAGAAATATGTGCTCATTATTTTTAACAGGTATTGTACCGTACACTTTAAGAAATTAATTTTGTTAATATATGCCTCATGCATTCTTGACAGAAGTAACATTGTTACTGAACAATGTGTCACAATTCTTTATATCGAGTTTCCAGTAATTACGGCATGAATACACAAAACCTAGCAGCACACAAAAAGATGCTTGCTATCATAATTGGTGTGGCAATATTTGCCACAGCAGGAATGGGCGCAGCGTCAGCACAAGTGTCTACAGGCACAACAAGTACAGCACCAAAAATCCAGGGTTCAATAAATATTGAACAGCTACTTATGTCAAAAGTGACAGTAGACTTTTCTACTGCAGCAACCACTGCGGCAGGAGCAGTTACCAATGGCAAAGTAATTGGTGGAAGCTTGAAACCAATGCAAGGTTCTCTTGTATACTCCTTCAAAGTAATTGACAATAACAACATGGCATACTCCGTGATTGTCGATCCTTCAAGTGGAACAGTGCTTTACACCTCACCAGGCCACGCATTTCATATGGGTGGATTTGGTGCAGGTCAAGCAGGAGGAATGAAGGGTGGTTTCAAACATGGTGGACAAGGATGGAATAAACAAGCTCCATCTGCCAGCACAGCGCCATCAGCAACTGGATCCCAATAGTTTCGCAAGAAACTTTTTTTTCTTTTTTATTTTTTAACTAGTTCTATAAGACTAGATATAAAACTCGTTTTTCTTTTTTGCTAGTGATATTTCTAAAATAATCATATAGTAAATAATTCACTTCATATCTTATGTTGTTCTAATGATTCTATTGTCAATCTGTTTATGAGATTATGAAGTACAATAATGTCATGAGTAAAACAGAGATGTTAAGCGAGAAGACAGGCAAGCCAGAGACCCGAGAAATCTATGCAGTATACAGACAAAATATTACCCGTTACTTTGAAGAAATCGAGAAAAATGTAACGCAATGCATGGACGCTATTTCTCAACTGCAGCAGGAGTTTATCTTGGTATGCAAGAATACAATAGATAATACAATGGCATTCCAGCAAGAAATGGTAACAAAGAGTGGATTAGGATCAAATCTTCCCCAGTCTTATCTAAAATCAATCAACGATGCAACAGATGAGTTTGTAAAAACCAATTCTCTGCAGAACAAGGCGCTAATAACTGCAATAGATGCAACAAGACAGAACATGAAGACATTTCATGACAACTTGAAGGCATTTACAACTATGGACACAAGCATAATCCAGTCATGGTTTTCATCTTGGAAGCCGGTACGAAATCCATAGATTTTCCTTTTCTTTTTAATTCAAATATTGTAAGACTCGCTACAAAACTCTTTTTCCTAATTTTTTATTTTTTTACATATAAAGCAAATACATGGCTAGATCTCTTATAAAATATCCAATAATCAGGGTTCTGTACAAATGGAGAGATATGGTTTCATCTATTTTTGTCAAGGTAAGAGTTAATTCTATTAGCGTATTGGAATTGTGTTAAATTTTTCTTTAACTAAAACCATTTTTCCATCTCTGATTTTTATTAATCCATCATCATTTTCAGAAGCATGAGGTATGAGAAATGCCATACCTTCCTCCAATGCTAGACTTTTTTCGTAAAGATTTGATCCATTTTCAAAAAGTGGAACGTCTCTAAATGTAACATTACATCTTGCCATAGATTTACTAGGTGAATGAAGTAATATTGACCATGACCCATCTCCGTATCTAGTTCTTTGAAATTTACCAAAAATAGGAGTTCGATTTTTTCTATCTCGCATAGTCTTGTCAATATAGTATATTCCACCAATACCTATGGATATTATTAGAACGATTACTGAAAGGACTGCTAAAGAATCATGAAAATCAATCATATTTTCCAACTTGTTTGACTTGCATTTTTGAATTAGGACTATTCATGGACATTTAATTACGCAGAACTTGCTTTTATTTTTTATTTAAATAATAATTCCATCTTGGAAATATCAGTTGAAAGCAGTAGTAATTAGGAAACATGGTGGACCTGAGGTCTTGTCATATGAAAAAATACCAGATCCGGTACCTGAAAAAGGAGATGTCCTAGTCAAGGTAAATTATTGTGCAGTAAACCACTTGGATATTTGGGTAAGAAACGGGATTATAGGTAAAAAAGTATCATTTCCACATATTTTAGGTTGCGATATCAGTGGCACCTTGGTAGAAGGATTTTCAGGTTTCAAAAAAGGTGACAAGGTAGTTGTATATCCTGCTTTTGACAGCAATGCACTACGAGTATCTTTTGGAATCATAGGCGGATTTGGGAAATATAGTGGAGGCTATGCTGAATTAATTTCAGTTCCAAAAAGAAATATAATAAAAAAACCAGATTGGTTATCTGATAAGGAGGCTGCTTCAATCAATGTCTCTTATCTTACAGCTTGGAACATGTTAGAAAGATCAAGATGTAAAAAAGGTGATACAATTCTAATCTGGGGAGCAAACAGTGGAGTAGGCTCTGCAGCTATATTGCTTGCAAAAGCCAAAGGATTGCAAGTCATAACAATTGCATCAGATAAGAACAAAATAAAATTTGCAAAAAAACTAGGTTCAGATTTTGTAATAGATCGAAGTACTCAGGATATAACATTACAAGTTTTAAAGATTACA
Source organism: Candidatus Nitrosotalea bavarica (assembly GCF_900167955.1). Lineage (GTDB taxonomy): Archaea > Thermoproteota > Nitrososphaeria > Nitrososphaerales > Nitrosopumilaceae > Nitrosotalea > Nitrosotalea bavarica. The sequence continues at coordinate 149,700 of NZ_FUYK01000001.1, forward strand.
AATCAAGTTGGAGTAGATGCAGTAATTGATCATGTTGGTGCAAAGACTTGGCCTGTAAGCCTTGAAGTTCTCAAAGTAAAAGGCAGAATGATTGTATGTGGTACCACAACAGGAGGGGAAGCTACAGTAAACATTAGAGCTTTTTACAGTAAAGAGGCTCAAATAATTGGTGCATATCTTGGTTCAAAGTCACAATTGATATCACTACACAAATTTATGAAATTAAAAAAGATCAAACCTGCAATTGATTGTGTTTTCAAACTAAAAGATGCTAAAATTGCACATCAAAAGATGGAAAAAAGTAACCAGTTTGGAAAGATTTTGTTGCAAGTATCTAACTGACAAATTGTCTACAATCACAGTCTAGTACAAGACAAGTCTCGCTGTGTCTTATATGATCATACATGCCATGACCACAACTAACATTCTTACACGTATACCTGCTTTTTTCTCTCTCAACAACCTTGCGTGCAATCTCATTTGCCTGCTCTTTTGAATATCCCTTTTTATCAATATAATAATGAACTACTCTGTTGTAGAGTTCGTTGGGATCAAATGTATGACTCAAGGCTGATAGAAAATAATGGTTCTCAAACTATTAGTTCTTGCTTTTTTTAGTTGGCCTGAGCTTCTCTTTCACGTAAAATATTCAAAGCAGAGCCTGCCTTGAACCACTTTATCTGGAAATCATTGTACGAGTGCTTTAGTAAAATCTCATCTTTTATTCCAGCCTTGTGGTATAAAATACATTTAATATTTTTTCCTGGCTGCATCTGGGATAAATCTAGGATGCTAATTTTATCAGTCTCTTGTACCTTGTCATAATCTGCAGGATTTACAAAAGTAAGTGCTAGTACTCCTTGTTTTTTTAGATTGGTTTCATGTATACGAGCAAAACTTCTTGCAACTACCGCACCGCATCCAAGATATCTTGGAGACATGGCAGCGTGTTCCCTGCTACTGCCTTCACCATAATTATTATCACCTATAACAATCCATTTGAGTCCCTTGTCTTTGTACTGTCTTGCTATAACTGGAAATGATTCTGTATTTCCATTTAGTTCGTTCTTTCCTTTACCAACTTCTCCAGTAAATGCATTAACTGCACCAAGAAATACATTATCACTTATTTTATCTATATGACCACGCAGTGACAGCCATGCACCTGCTGGAGATATGTGATCTGTTGTACACTTGCCTTTAGCTTTTAGTAATAGTGGCAATTCAACAAAATCTTTACCGTCCCATTTCAAAAATGGTTCTAGTTTTTGCAATCTCCCACTTGTAGGATTAATCACAACTGTAATCTCGTCTGGATTTGCTGCAGGTGGAACGTAAATGTCTCCTATATTTGAAAATCCCTTGGATGGAACTTCTGGTGCCTTTTTCGGAGGCTCTAGTTTGAACTCTTTTCCATCAGATCCCTTTAGAGTATCTTTAAGCGGATTAAATGATAATCTCCCACCAAGTGCAAGTGCGACAATTAGTTCAGGACTACCCATGAAGGCCATCGTCTCTCTGCTACCATCATTTCGTCCAGGGAAATTTCGATTAAATGAAGTGATTATAGTATTTGGCTCACCGGGTTTCATCTCAGGTCTATTCCATTGTCCTATGCATGGGCCGCATGCGTTTGCAAGAACAGTTGCTCCAATATCATTTAGAGTCTTCATCTGCCCATCGCGCTCAATTGTTGCACGAATTTGTTCTGAACCTGGAGTTACTAGAAGAGGAATTTTTATACTAATTCCATGAGACTTTGCCTGTTCTGCAACAGATGCAGCTCTTGTCATATCTTCATAAGAAGAATTGGTGCAACTTCCAATAAGAGCTACAGATACAGTATCAAGATAATTATTTTTCTTGACATCATCTGCAAGCTGAGATATGGGTCTTGCAAGGTCTGGAGTATGTGGACCTGCAATATATGGCTCTAATGTAGATAGATCAATTTCTATTACTTTATCAAAATATTTTTCTGGATTTTGTTCAACTTCAGGATCTGCAACAAGAATTTCTCTATGCTTGTTTGCAAGTTGTGCAATTTCTCCACGATTAGTTGATTTGAGATAAACTTCCATTTTATCATCATATGGAAATACAGAACATGTTGCGCCAATCTCTGCACCCATGTTGGTTATGGTCGCTTTACCAGTACAGCTAATTGATTTTGTTCCAGGTCCAAAATATTCAACTATAGCATTTGTTCCACCTGATACGGTAAGCTTCATTGCTACATACAGTATGACATCTTTTGGTGCAACCCAGCCATTAAGTTCACCTTTGAGATGTATACCAATTCTTTTTGGATATAGAAGTTCCCAAGGAAATCCTGCCATTACCTCAGTTGCATCAAGTCCGCCCACACCAACAGCAAGCATACCTAGACCCCCTGCGTTTGGCGTATGAGAGTCAGTTCCAATCATCAATCCTCCTGGAAAAGCATAATTTTCTAGTACAACCTGATGAATAATTCCTGCACCTGGTTTCCAAAATCCAATTCCGTATTTTCTACAAGACGATTCAAGAAACTTGTAGACTTCGCTGTTCTCATCTAGTGCAACTTTGATATCGACATCTCCGCTAACTTTAGCACGAATGAGATGATCACAGTGTACAGTTGTTGGAAGTATACTTCGCTTAAGACCAGACTGCATGAATTGTAAAATAACCATCTGTCCCGTTACATCTTGTAATGCAACTCTGTCAGGTTGAAGAAATGAGTAGCTCTTACCAGGATCTAGATCCTTTGCGCTTTGTATATCATCAAGATGGCCAACTAGAATTTTTTCAGTCAGAGTAAGCGGTCTGTTGACAAGTTTTCTATATTTTGCAATATTTTCTTCAATTTTGGTGTAAACCTTTGAAACTAGATCAGGAGTTGTTTCTATTTGCATTACTAATCCAGTATAATACGTATCTGGATTTAATATAATCGGTATTTTCTGTTATAGAATCTAAAAAATCCCTAATGCTTTGCTTTGATGAGATTTACAAAGTATTTGTGCAGTGACAAGTCACCTGTTAATTCAGGATGAAATGAAGTACCTAGGACGTTTCCTTGTTTTACTGCAATTATTTTTTCATTAAACTTTGACAAGATTTCTACATCTTTTCCTGTTTCTAGTATAGAAGGTGCTCTAATGAATACTCCTGGAAATTTTGAGATGCCAATTTTGTCAATGGATATAACAGATTCAAATGAATCCTTTTGTCTTCCAAATGCATTTCTTTCTATTTTGACATCAAGAAAGTCTAACAATGGCTGGTCCATCTCTCCAAGTACTCTATCTTTTGCCTTTTTTGATAGCATAATCATTCCTGCACATATTCCAAAGACAGGCATTCCGCTTGCAATTTTTTCTTTAATTTTTTTTAGTGAACCATTTACCATCGATAAAGTGCCAATTACTGTGCTTTCTCCGCCTGGGATAATCAATCCATCAATGTCTGAGATCTGCTCAGGGGTCTTGACCTCACTTACTATACCCTCAAGGCCAAGTTCTTCTAGTGCCATCTTTGTTGCCATGATATTTTCTGCAACATCTCCCTGAACTGCCAATACACCTATACTAATTCCGCTCATGCCGTGCTACCACGTTCTTGCATTCGAAGATCAAGATTCTTTGTATCTAGTCCCAACATTGATTGTCTCTCATCAATCATTTTTTGTGCTTCCTTTACCTTGTCTGGATCTTCCCAAAATGTTGTTGCAAGTACAATAGCTTGAGCCCTCTCTTTTGCGTCATCTGCCTTGAATATACCAGAACCTACAAAGACTCCGTCACATCCAAGTGTCATCAAATATGCCGCATCAGCAGGAGTTGAAATTCCACCAGCTGCAAAATTTACAACAGGCAATCTGCCTAAACTTGCAGTCTCTTCTAAAATAGAATATGAAACTTTGAGTTCTCTTGCAACACTTATCAAGTCTTGCTCATCTCCTGCATCATAAATTGATTTTATGCGTCGTAGTTCTGTGTTGACATTTTTAATATGAATTACAGCTTCTGCTACATTTCCAGTACCAGGCTCTCCTTTTGTTCTAATCATTGCTGCACCTTCTTCTATTCTTCTTAATGCTTCACCGAGATTTCTTGCACCATTTACAAATGGTGTTGTAAAATCCCATTTCCATATGTGATGATTTTCATCAGCAGGAGTTAGAACTTCAGATTCGTCAATCATGTCAACATTTGTTTCTTGTAAAACCATTGCTTCGTACACATGACCTATTCTGCATTTTGCCATAACAGGAATTGTTACCGAGTCCATAATTTCTTGAATAATTCTAATACTTGCAGTTCTTGCAACACCGCCAGCTTTTCTAACATCTGATGGAAGTTTATCTAAAACCATTACTGCAACTGCACCTGCTTCTTCTGCAATCTGAGCTTGTTCTACAGTTGTAACATCCATCACAACTCCATTTTTTAGCATGTGAGCAAAACCACGTTTTAGAGTAGAAGTACCTCGTGTAGTTCCAAACGAGCCAACATTTTCCCTAACTACTCCCTTTGTGTTACCAATATCACCAGAAAGAGGAATCATAAATTTTGATCGTGCATTAGGCTATTTATTTTGTTATTTCTACAATTATACCGTCTAGACTGGTTTGAACTTGGCTAATTAGTGGAGGAATAAATTGGTCAGTTGAATTCTGGTCAGGCCATGATATATTGACTGATTTACCGTCCAGAGTAACTTGCAGTCCATACTTGTCATATTCATTTAGATCACTTTTTACTGGAATGGATGTTTGTGGAATCTCCATAAATCCGGTCTCTTTAACAAGAGCAGTCATACGTGTAACCTCTTCTTTTGGTAATTGATATTTCACATCAGGCGCAGAATAGCCATCTTTTGTTAAACTATAACTTGTCTGACCATCATTAGAGATAGTCAAAACTTCGGTTGTTTCAGCACCAATGTTCTGTGTAAGACCAAATGAAATTTTTTTCATGTGTTGTTTGCTGTATTGTATAGAGATAACATCATCAGCATTGACTGCAACATTTGTAATTTCAGGTCTAAGAAGTGTTGGAACTACAATGAAAAGTGCCGCCAAAACTGGAATTGCTCCCAATATTATGATAATTGGACGGACTAAATTTTTCCACTCCTTAATTTGGTGTAGTTCAACGCTTAAAGTATCATTATACCATCAATAAATCTTCAGAAACTTGAGTAAATTAAAATTCAAGTGCATTTATGTTCATTACGTGGGGTCGTAGCCTAGCCTGGTATGGCGACAGTTTAGATCACATTGATCACCGCTAAGGGCTCCAGTGGTTTCACAAGCTTCACTGACGTTAGGATGATGTACAGTTTGGAGCTGTAGTGACCCGTGTGTCGCCGGTTCAATTCCGGTCGGCCCCACCATCCGATCTCTCCTTTGACCTAACAGTTATAAGGAAAAAGGCTCCTAGTATTGTCGCTAGGGAATTGGGAATGAATTTTAAAATATTAAACGTTGGAGGTAAACTGATTTGAGCAGAGGAAACTTTCCAACATTTGGAGCTTCAAAGACTGGAACTTTTGTCTCCACACTAAAAAATTATAATCTACCTCCTTTCATTTTAGAAAAAATTGCCGCTGATTGCAAATCTGATCTGGTTAGAAAAGGAAGAATTGAAGAACGTCTGCAAAGCATGAATGATTCAGCTCTTGAACTTTTGCACAAGGTTTTTGTTGATTGTCATGAAGATGCATCTGGTTCATATGCAAACTATCGATTTTTTGCATACATCTCAAGCATGTTTCATAAATGTGAAATTTTGTTGAACGAAAAAATTCCAGGCAATTCAGGCAAAGTCTACAAGGTTCCTATCGCAGTTAAAAATAACGGCATGTATATCGCAGTTGGTTTAAACAAGTCTTCAGGTGGCGCAGCATCAAAAAGAGAAGCAATCAAGTTTTATGAAATGGTTGATGATATCAAAAAAGGCGAGCATGGAAATCAGCTTGCCGAAGGAGTTTTCGGATCTTCAGTTGGATTTGACGGAGAAGCACTAGTTACTTTGGAAAAACTAAGTACAGCTCGCAAGAAAGATCCACAAAATAAAATTGATTTCAAGACAGCAAGTTTCCAAGACAGAATTTATTCTGTTACCAAGTGCTAGTGCTTTTTCTTAGCAGGGCAAAATTTTCCGTGTACTTGTTTTTCCACAGTTAGCGTGGTTTCATTTTCATGAAATAGTTTCTTACCACAATCAGGACAAGTAAATTCTGGCATAAAAAATCTCTAAATTACTTACTTATAGTCTTTTATCGCCATTACAAACAAATCGCGAATACTAGGAATGCAGACTCGAAGCATCTAAAGTTGCAAAGAGTGCGTTATTTTCTGTTTGGGAATAATTTGAATCGTAATGCTCATACGGTAACGATGCAAAAAGATGCTTGTCCCATATTTCATGAACTATTTCTTTGTAATTTTTGTATCCAGCCTGTCTTAGAAATTCATGAGCTATCTCATGTGATACTTTGGGGCAGTTAATCTCCATTAGATAATTGATATCATCTAGTTGCGGGCTCTTGGTCCACTGGACCATACCAAAATTATCTGCAAAGTATCCTTCACATGTACAATCAGTCCAGATTGGCCTAAAGTAAGTGAGATAAAAATGAAAAATATCAGTTCCTCTGCTTTCATGGTCTAGCAGCAACGTTGGAGTATCGACAATTCTAAATCGTCCACTAGTTTTTACTATCATCTCATCTGCTTGGACCTCGACTGTTCTAGAAAACGTTTTTTCTATCCAGGTCTTGTAGAATTTGGCCATTTTTTGTACATACTCAAACTCCCATCGTCTCGGTTCTAGTTCCTCTTCTTTTACTAGAAAAATAAAGTGAAGAAGCACATGGTGCAAAGATTATAACACAATTAAAAGGTCTTTGCATAAAAATTAGAGAATCCTCTGGGATAGTTTTAAAAATATGAGCGGAAATTTTTCCACAGAGATTTTAGCTTTGACCTTCTATGCCCATCAAGGTTAGAGTTGAACGAATCTTCTCTATTTTACGAATCTTCCAGGTGATAATCTCTCTTAGTGCTTCCACTGTTGGAGATTCTATCTTTGCTAGAATATCATAGGCCCCGAAGGTACCGTGAACTTCCTTGACTCCGTTAATTGCTTTGAGTTGCGAAATTATAGATTCTTCTGAGCCAAGTTCACAATTTATTAGCACATATGCTGTTGCCATGCATTACCTATACAATGCAAATATATCAATGGATCTGTCGTTCTCGTACAAGGATCATTATACCACCATAGTTGAATTAAGTTCTGATTTATTGTGTAAAAACTCAAAAATCCTTTTGATTGCAGATATTTTTAGAAAATATAGGTAAAAGAATGTCCCCCGGTTCTGACCCACATAGAGTCATTGGTACGTTTAGCCTTAATCCTCATCTTGTTCTATTACCGGGGTGCCCTGTAGCACGGCTGGGTGGACCAAAAATCATCTTTCATCATCCCAGTCCGTCTGCGTGCATATTGGGGCGAATAATTATTTTCAAGTCAGTAATTTATTGTGATTGATTAGAATTTTGTCAATTTAGGCACAGGGATTGAAGGAATTATAATAGAACAAGAAACTTACTCTACATCATATGTATCATAATGCGTATTTGGCTTCATGTATGTGTAATTAGTTTTGTTTACAAAAAACAAACTAATTACTAATAGAAGGCAAATAATCCCCATAAAAGGATGGGAATTAATGCCATAGTTATTGATGATAACAAGGAACTGCTTGCGTGTTTTGTTGAATTACTCCAGTTTAGCAACATAAATGTCATAGACACAGGAAGAAATGGCAAAGAAGCTGTAGAGTTGTATCAAAAACACAGACCGGATATTCTTTTCATGGATATTGAAATGCCCCAATATGACGGATTCTATGGATTAAAAAAAATTAAAGAATGATCCAAATGCAACAGTAGTTCTAGTTACAGGCTCAGTCAATATTGAAGAAAAATTAGAAGGGTATGGTGCTACTGCAATTCTTCCCAAGCCCTTTGATACGAATAAAATCAAGGACCTAGTAAACAAGATCTGCGTCCATTAAAATTACGTATAAAATACTCTCCATCATAATAGAGTGTATCGTGTTTGGAGTATCTGACACAGACTAATCTTTAAAAACAGTCTCCAAGTGCTTGTTGTATGACAGAATATTTTGATGAAGAAGGTCTACTTAAGGTAATTAAAATTTTCGAGTTATCTGGAGAGATTTCAAAACTTAACTGGGGTTGGAACAACCACCCTGAGCCCATCAGAAGAGCACATGAGCTTATGAACAAGGGACAAAAACTCTATGTAGAAATTTCTGAATATGAGCAAAGAATTGGTTCCAAGCTTGGCATGCAACAGAAGAAAAATATCGAAGATGCCATGGAAGAGATGGGAAAATTAATCCCTTATATGAAAAATAAGATCAAGCCTACTGAATTAACAACTAGTTAGTGAGAATTTATTTTCAATAAATTTACTAAACTTGAAATAAAAAAATCTAGTATAGATATTCGAATCAGGCATTAACTTTTTTTATTTTCAATTCTTTTATTGGGGAGACAAATGGGGAATTGTGACCTTGAGATATATGTAAAATAAATTGGTAAATAGAGTGATTTTTTTCAATCTGATTAACCCAGTTAGAGTTGTCCTTTAACTGTGCCATCATGGTTTCACATACTTTACAAGGTTTGAAATCAAGTATTAATTCAACCACTGACACATTATGCACTTTCTAAATAATAAAGGATCTGTAAATTTCATAGAATTTACGTATAACACAAAAATGATCATATTTTTCAATCAGTATAGCGTTAGTAAATAGAACATGGAATCGATCAAAACTGATAATATCATACCACTTATTGAAAAAGAAACCAATCTCCACGTAGCTAATTTTGTTGAAAGCGCAATAGAGTTGGCAAAAGAGGCACATGCTGGAGTAAAACGAGAGGATGGTACTTCTTCCTTTCTTGAAACTCACATTTGGCCAGTCACGATGGATGTGATAAGACATTACATGTCAGTAAATAGATCTGTGACAAGCACCCAGATAGTTTCTGCCATGTTACATGATATTTTGGAAGATGATGAACGAATTTTAGACCTGTATGCTTCAAAGACATATGGTTTTGATGCGTACTTTGAGCATAGATTTGGTTATTATGTTAACAAGCTGGCTACAACTCTCAAGACAAAGCCATTAGAAATTTACCAGGGTTCTAACAATAAAGAACGCGAATTTGAAAGGTTCCACGATTATTGTAATATTTTATCAAAATCAGATTACGATGTGAAGGTCGTTAAACTGGCAGATCGATTAAACAACATGAGATTCATTTCCAAAATTCCAGGGAATGAAAAAATTAAGAGGTATGTAAGAGAGGCCGAAGACTTTTACTTGGCATATACAATGCTAGACCCCGCAATGCCTGACTTTTATGCATATATCAGGGATGCATATGAACAGCTACGAAAAATAGAAAAAAACACGCCTGACTTGATTACTAGATAAATCAAATCATTTGTAAAATATCCAATCTAAAAAAATTACAGATAATAAAAAATCTAGATTTTAGCCATATTGATATGTGATTCCCTTTTCTCCACGCGTATGTTTCCAATCTGTTTCTTCATAACATGTCCCACATTCAATGCACCCTTCATGTTGTATCATCACCTTATCGTTTTCTATAGAGTAACATCTTGTGGGACACAGTGTCACCATTTTTTTCATAAAGTCACTTGCTGGTTTTATTACTTTGATGTGAGACATCTCGTCATCGCTGAAATTTAGTTTTCCAATTCTTGTAGCAATAGACGGTATGCTCATAGTATAAGAAGAAGTAATCTTTTCGCCCAATCTGTCGGCTAATTCCATTGGAACTTTGACATAGGTCTCTTCTGATTCGACTAGTGGCAATAATTTTTCATAGCCTAAAATATTTGCAAATCCTACTGAAAAATTTCTCAGAGTGTCATTTGACATCAGTTTGATAACCATGCCATATTTTGAACTTAGTATATCTCTTGGAATATCTTTTGCAGTATCTAGGAAGATCTTTAGGTAGTCTTTGTCTATCTCTTTCATATCTTTAGTATAATGACTTTCTTCTAAAGAGTTGGAATATGACTTGCCAAGATTATCATGAGACAAGTTATTTTTTTCTAGGGCGTCTGCAATAGTATTTGCGGCTCTTACTGCATCATCAATTCCTACGTTAAGACCTTCTATTTTTGGTCCAATGAATATTCCTCTACCAGCTGCATCGCCTGTAAATAAGACATTTTTAATGAAAGGATTTTTCATTCTGCCTCGCTTTCCATCAGGAATGAGTTTTGCGCTATATTCTACTTCTACGTAATCGGTCTCAAGTGTAACTCCATATTTGTCAGCCATCTGAGTTTGAAGTGAAGACAACTGTGTTCGTATTTCATCTTCAGAGGCATATTTTCCACTTTTGATTAGCCTGTCCCTACCACTTGAAGAAAGGACTGCGTCCCTTGTTTCCTGCCATGACTTGATTAGTTTAGTTGTTGCAAAGCGAATTCGAATTTGTTCTTCTTTCGATAGATTCTTGTCTATTTCTTTTTTTACAGGTACTTGATCTTTGACAAATTCACTTATCATTGGATTTTTCAGAAGAGCATTTATCATCTCATATGGCTCAACCGGATTTTCAAGCAAGGAATCCAAATGATAAACTCCGCCAACAGACAAGGTATTTTTATTGGTATAAACAAATCCTCCACCAATGTGATTTAGAGTGACATCTCCTGCAAATAGATGAGCTGCACCGTCTTGTGAGCTAACTCCAAATCTTTCATTGATTATATCTTCTGGTAATTTTACTACCACTTTTACGCCTTGGTATAATTCACTTGGAGAGAATTTTTTTCTAGCACCTGTAATATTTGCAATTTCAGAATTTACTCCATCAGAGGCAATAACTGCACTTGCTTGAATCTCTTCAAGTTCATCAGTATAGATTATTGTTTTATCGCCATCCCATTTTATATCTCTGACATGTACTCCCGGGATAATTCCCCCACCGTATTTTTGAGCGCTCTCGTTTGCCTGATCTGCAAACCATTTGTTTAATTTATTCATAAGAACAGAATACCCAAAGTTTGCTTCATACTCATGAGCCGATGTCAAGTCCATCGAAAAGACCTTGTCCTTTGAGGTAGAATGTAAAATGTATTTTGTAATTTTTCTCTCTACAGGAGCATCAGTAAGAAAATTTTCATAGACATCCTCAACATTGTGTACATTTGCTTTCTTTGGTTTTTTTGAGTAGAGTATTCCTCCTGAGACACTCTTTGAACCAACCTTACCACCTGATTCCAAAAGAATAGCCTGTTTGCCTCTGTTTGATAACTGCTTCAGAGCTGCAAGTCCAGAAGAACCTCCACCAACAATTACAACATCATACTTTTCCAATATCCATCACCTATGCTTGGACGACCTTTTTTTGTGTTTTAAGACTTTCAATTAATAGTGGAAGTACATCTTCCATTTTTCCTTTGATAAACATATCACATTCATCTTTTATTGGAGAATTCTCATCAGGATTTATTGCAAGAACAAATTCAGAATCTTTCATACCAGCAAGATGTTGTATTGCTCCACTAATACCCACTGCAATGTACAACTTTGGACTTACCTTTCTTCCACTACTGCCAATCACTCTGTCTGGAATAAAATATTTTGAATCAATTGTTTGATTGATTGAAATTGGCTTTTTTGACAACGGTAGAGATATTCCAATCTCTGCATCTAATTCTGATGCAAGTTGTTCTATTAGTTTGACATTTTCTTCTGGAGATTCCTTGATTCCCCGACCAAAACTTACAATGGTTTTGCAGGCATCAAAATCAACTTCGCTTTTTATAATTTTACGATCAAGAATCTTAACCAATAGATCCTTTTGGTCAAATCTTGGAGAATACTCGATAACTTTACCATTTCTACTAGAATCAGCTTCTTTAGTTTCAAAAACTCCAGGTATTATACTACATGCCTGTGGATGATAATCTCTCTCAATGGTAGGATTTCTATTATCAAGGCAGAGAATTGTAGTCCACAAAAAGCCTGAAAAATCAGGCCTATACATCTCAAGTGTTTTTTCATATATAAGAGGCTTACCTGCTGTTTTAATTTGGTGGGTTAGTGGAAGATCCTCGATTACAAGTTTGTTAATATCTGATGCAAGACCAGAATCAAGCTCGGCCATAACAGTGGAAGAAAGATGTCTTCCCACACTATCTGCTGCAAAGAACATGTAGCGAGGCTTTTTGAAATTACCAACATCGACTGATTCAATTTTAGCTGCTACATCTTGGTCTGTTACAATCTGGGCAATCAACTTGGTGTAAATTGTATTTCTTACATAACGCAACTCAGGATTATCTACAAGTACTACAACATCTGCACCATGTTCAATAAGATCTTTTGAGATTTCTTTGACACCATCTCCTAGAAGCAGTGCAACAACTTTTTCTTTAGAAGAATATTTGATATTAAAATCATCCATGAGTCTTCTTGCTTCACAGAGCATCTCAAGACTTACTGGAACTAATTTTCCTTCTTCTTGTTCCATTACAACATATAGATGCCTATAATCTCCGTCTGTCATTTTATCACCATCGTAGATAATGCTTGACGTAGCCTTGCAACAACTCTTCCCATCTCTTCCTTGCTAGAACCATCAACCACCTCTGCCTGTCTGCCAGCTTTTCCTTTTGGAATCTTTTCTACTTTGAATACAATAGTTGGAGAACCAGCTAGTCCTATGAGTTTTGGGTCTGCTCCAAGTTGTTCTGCATTTAAAACTTTGAGGTATTGTTTGAAATTTTGTGCTCTATCGTTTGCCTCTTTTTTATATTTTTCACAAGCTAGTCTTTGTGAAGCAGTATTGAATACAGACTTGTATGAAGGGTCAATTGCGATAAAGACTGGCAGTGGAGCCTCAACCTCTTCTATAATATCATGAAATCCCTGTAGTCGAATTGAGCGTTTGGCTCTTACAGTTCTTTTTTCTACATCTACTTCATAATCAATAACATTGCCAAGAAATGTAAACCCGAGTTTCCATGCAGTCTGCGGTCCAACTTGGCCAGTCTCTCCATCGGAGGCTCTATGTCCTGAAAATACTAGATCCATCTTTCCCTGCATCTTTTGGATTCCAGCCTTTAGTAATTCGGCAGTGCCAAGAGTATCGGCACCTGCAAAAATTCTATCGCTGAAAAGGTAAGTCTCGTCTGCATCAGATATCTGCTGTGCGCTCTGAAGAATTAAATCGGCATTTGGAGGACCCATTGTTCCTATTGATACATGTGCTCCGTATCTTACCTTTGAATAAAATGCAGCACTTGCAGCAAGAGCACTATGTGGACCTAGAATATTTTTAGTCTCAGCTCGATTAAGAGTTCCATCTGGATTGTAACTTACATTTCCTTCCGAGAAGTCTGGCTCTAACTTGACAATTACTGCAATATTTAGAGGTGTCAACATTTATCGCCTTTTGTAACTATCATAGGTAAAATGTAATTTGAAAGTTTCTTGAACACTACATAAAAATTAAAATGCTATCATTTATAGTTGCTTTAAAATATCAAGATGAAAAACATGATTGGAGTCAAGACAGAAAGATCTTAGGTTTTTGCATATGGTATGTTTTATGTCTAAATTATGACATAGGTTAAGATTGAAATAAAAAAAATTGTTTAAGCGTCTTTCAGCCTAAAAGCGTGCTGGGCGATGTTTTGGTAAACATTCTTTGCAATATACTGGTCTGCCTTCTGTTGGTTTGAAAGGAACCTGTGTTTCTTTTTTACAGTCTGCACATGTAGTAGGAAACATTTCTCTATCTATTGACGACATGGTCTTTGGTGTTAGCCCCTGTGTATTAACTGTACATGTGATAATAGGCACGCTATATACCATAAATCATAGAAAAAGTATCTAGAACCACCGATTCAAACTATTTACACTACAATAGTTGCAAGTTGTGGCTATTAGAAGTTCAAGGTATATTTCTATTATATAACTATCTCTGAAAATAGTCTTAGACGTTATGCTCGGAGATAGAAGATTGACCTGCAGGCATTGATGGGAATCTGTCATTGACTGCTGCCTCTGCAACTGCCGAAGCCTCTTGAAGAATCTTCTCTGATTCTTCACTTGTAGCTTCTGAGTCAATTCCAAAGTCTCCACTGTGGAATGTATCTGTCATAAGACCACCTAGCATTTCAGTCATTCCAGATAGCTCATGGTCAGCTTCAGGCATGAATTTAACAAGCGAGGATCTTAGGTTCTTCATCAAGCCTATTGTTGGCATGATAGTTACTACAGTATCTCCCAGGTCATGGAATGTGGTAAGTCTAAGCTCAATCTGCTCAAGAGCAACTCTGGCATTTCCTAAGAGTTTTGTTACTTTTCTAACTTCGGATAATTCTTTTGATAAAACCTTACTTGTAGTAATATCGTGATTTTGTGTTGCAATTACAATTCTTTTGAATAACTTTTCATCTTTTTGTTTTAGTTTTGTAATCATTCCATCAAGTTTTCCAACTTGAGCCTGGAGTCTTTTTATTCCATTCTCTAGTCTTGGTTTTAACGCTCCTTGTGGTTTTAGTGCATCATGAAATTTTTCACCAATGCTTGGTGTTTGTGGCTTTTGCCAGTTATTTCCAAATGATGTCATGAATATCACTAAAATAATTGGTTTTTAATTTCAGGTGTGAAATACGGTTCACA
>NZ_FUYK01000002.1 GCF_900167955.1 Candidatus Nitrosotalea bavarica
CCCACTAGCAGACCAGCTAACAATAATGAAATCAACTTCAACCTCACTAGCTGATTCCATCCCACTAGCAGACCAGCTAACAACAATGAAATCAACTTCAACTTCACTATCCGACGCAATTCCATTATCTGACCAACTCACCACAAAGAAGTCAGCATATATCTCCCTATCAGATTCCATTCTACTAGCTGATCAACTAACAATAAAGCAATCACTTACCAGATCCCTATCCGACGCAATTCCATTATCAGACCAACTAACCGTAAGGAGAACACCATCTGTATTCATATCAGATTCAATTCCATTATCTGACCAGCTAACAACAAAGAAATCATCTTCCACCTCCCTATCAGATTCCATTCCACTAGCAGACCAACTCTCAGTAAGGCAATCACTTATCAGATATCTCTCTGATTCACTCCCACTATCTGATAAACTAACAATAATGAAATCTACTTCTACATCCCTATCTGATACAATCCCATTATCTGATCAACTAACTACACAAAGAACAGCCTCTACATCCCTATCTGATACAATTCCACTAGCAGACCAACTAACAATTATGAAATCAGCCTCTGCTAAACTCTCTGATACAATCCCACTATCTGCTCAATTATCTATCATAAAATCAACATCAAAGTCTCTATCTGATGTAATTCCACTAGCTGACAAGCTAACAATCAAGAAATCTACTTCTACCTCACTATCTGATACAATTCCACTAGCAGACCAACTAACTGAAAAGAAATCTACCTCCATTCACATATCTGATACAATTCCACTAGCTGACCAACTAACCATACAACAATCTCTTACCAGATCACTATCAGATACAATCCCACTATCTGCTCAATTATCTATCATAAAATCCACATCAAAGTCTCTATCTGATGTAATTCCACTAGCTGACAAGCTAACAATCAAGAAATCTACTTCTACCTCACTATCTGATACAATCCCACTAGCAGACCAACTAACAACAATGAAATCAGCCTCTGCTAAACTCTCTGATACAATCCCACTATCTGCTCAATTATCTATCATAAAATCCACATCAAAGTCTCTATCTGACGCAATCCCACTAGCTGACAAGCTAACAATCAAGAAATCTACTTCTACCTCACTATCTGATACAATTCCACTAGCAGACCAACTAACAACAATGAAATCAGCCTCTGCTAAACTATCAGATACAATCCCACTATCTGCTCAATTATCTATCATAAAATCCACATCAAAGTCTCTATCTGATGTAATTCCACTAGCTGACAAGCTAACAATCAAGAAATCTACTTCTACATCACTATCTGATACAATCCCATTATCTGACCAACTAACTGAAAAGAAATCTACCTCCATTCACATATCTGATACAATCCCACTAGCAGACCAACTTTCAATACAACAATCCCTTACCAGATCTCTATCTGATGCAATCCCACTAGCTGACAAGCTAACAATAACCAAATCCACCTCTGCCTCACTTGTAGACTCCATCCCACTATCAGATAAGCTATCGGCAACAACTCAAAAACAAGCTACATTATCAGATTCATTTGCAATGACTGATGCAATCTCTTATAGATTATACAGAGTAGCTTACTTGTCCGATGGAATCCCATTGGCATCACCAGCACTATCATTTGGTGGAGGATTGATAATTGAAGCAAGAGATTTGAACAATGTACCAATTCCAGGTGCAATATACACAATATATCCAAACCCAAGCGGTGCATCTACTCCTCTTGTAATATCTGATGGAAACTACGTAGCACCAAATGGAGATTATGATAGTTACTCAGGTACTAACAATAATGGAAATGTGATAGTAACAAAGGTACCATTTGGCTCATACCAAATAAACATGACAACAATACCCACAGGATATAACGTACTTGGCAACTCGACAATATACACACTTCATGGAACCAACTTTAATGGAACTACAATATTCAGAATGGTTCCAGTTGGTACAGTATTGGCTAACATGACACATACAACAATCACTAGTGCTCCTGACCTAAATGCCACAACATGGAATACATGGGTTTACTCATTTGATGGAAAAGTGATCAACGGTAGTACTACTAAAACGATAAAATCAGTATCTACACTACCAGATATCCAATCAGCTGGAATAAACAACACATCTGGTATTAACAAGGCAATACAGAACCAAGCATCAGTTGTACTATCAACATCTGATACCTCAGCTATGAGTGGTACTTCTATAATCAACTACCTTAAGGTGCCGCTCTATTCTGTTCCACAATCAAACAAAGTGGTATCGGTATTACCAAGTATAATTTCAACAGGAAGCTCTAGCTCATACCAGGTAATATCTACGCCACCACTTAATGCAACAATTCCAGGACAGAAAATAATCATCCCAGTACAACAGAATGCCATTCCATCAACTGGTGGTGTAAAAGAGATTGATGCCCAGTCCAACTCATCGTCACCTCAAAGCAATGCAACAAATGATTGGTTTGTAATCAAATCAGTTAACACACTTCCATCTACATTACCAGTGCTTCCAAAGAGTGACAAGGCCATACTATATGTCAATGTAGACTATCAACATGCAGAAAATAATATTGGATTTGATTGGAGTAAACCACAAAACTTTGCAAAACCACCACAGATGACATTACAGTTACCAAAGAATGTACCTGGAGTAGTGGTAGATTCCAGTGGATGTCCAGTATCTGATGTCTTCTTGTATGACCCATCTACAGGAAGCTGGACTACAAATGCAGTAACAATACTCTCTTCAACATACAATGCAACTACTCATGCATGTGATGTTAAAGTCCAAGCCCCGCACTACTCACAATTTGCATTAGGTGCTCCTGCAGTAGCTGCACCATCTGCCCCAGCAGCACCAGCAATAGGATTTGCAGCCGGAGGAGCAGCAGGAGTAGGAGTTGGTCCATCTGTAGCACCAAGTCCAGGAGGAGCAGCAGTAGGACCTTATCTTAAGATCGAAAGGATATCTTATGATGTATGTGACAAGCAAGTTGTAACAATACAGGTTGGAACAGGTAGCAACGCAACTGATCCATCTGTAATTGTAAGAACATCTATCAATGGAGTAGTAGAGGCAAAGCTTGTACCGGATCAACCCTATGCAGACCAAAATGTTAACGCTACAATTAGAAAACTAGTATACCAAGCTACCATATCTCCAGATGAAAAATCATTTGAAGTTGTTGCAATAGAGGCAATTGGAAACAATGTATTTTCAGTAGGAAAGACTGTTGAGGTTACTGGCTGTAGCGCAGACCTTAATCTAGTACAAATTGAGATTGCAGTACCTCCAACTGTAGTTGACCTTGCAGCACCAAGAATATTTGACTTTAAATTCCAAGTAGGTAACGGAACAAAACAACTTGCAACAGAGCCAACAACACAATTTGTAAACAATGAACCGCTCTCAGTATATGCTATAATAGATACACAAACACCAATTTCCACTGCTGACCTAAGGTTTACAGATATTGCAAATACTGATTCTGGTACATATCATGCTACAGCAATGAACATTGTACCATTACCAATATCCAACAGCACATATCTCATATCTGCAACAATTCCATCAGACCTCTTACATGCACCTGGTATGAAATATTGGATCCATGTAGAAAACAATGCCAACAAGATAGCTGATTCTGATACTGCCACAATTGGAGTAAAACCAGACTATCCAATTGACGGTAAATTAGAGTTGGATGTTTCACAAAACAGAGCAGCAGGAACAACAGCAAGACCAGCTGCCTACTTTACAAACAACGGACAGCCAGTGTATGGTACAATCTCACTTGTAGTAGATGGTAATACTGTCTATACTTCTCCAGGACAAGTCTTCACCAAAGGACAGTCTGCAGTAGGACTAGAATGGCAGACTCAACCAACAGATAGTCTTGTCAATCACAAGATTGAGGCTATAGCCAACATTTACGACAAGTCATTTACTGTTCAAGCTAACATCATTACCTTCTCATCAATATTGACTGAATCCATAGCACAGCCAATTACAATATCTCCAATCAATGACAACAGCAGTAATGCTATTGCTACTCCACAGATTCTCTATTCCTCATTTAACAATGAAGGAAACATGAGATACAAGGTAACTGCACCTGATGGAACATGTGTGATAGGTCCATCTGATAACTGTCTTGTCAAGGACTCGACATTTGGCATGCCAGGACAAATTAAGAGTATAGTTGTAGGTGACCAAGTTTACAGAGTCAGATATTCTGGAACAAGTGACCCACTAGAGAGATTCTCTATCACATCAGTAGATCCAATAGTTGGAACATGGAAGGTTGAGATTGATTCACAGGTAGACCTCACACCACAGACACAAATAATGGAGACTGTGCCACTCAAGATAACCTTCAGACCAGTAGTGCTACCATTCCAGTCTGAGTAGAATTTTTTATTTAATTTCTAACTCAGGGAAATGCAGTAGCTTGTGCAAGATGTGAATCTAATTCTGAAATCTTTATTCTTTCTTGACTCATCGAATCACGATTTCGTATTGTAACTGTATTGTCTTCTAATGTCTGATGATCAATTGTTATGGCAAAGGGCGCACCAATCTCATCTAATCTTCGATATCTTCTTCCTATGGCACCAGAGTGATCTAAAAATGCATCGTATTTTTTTCTTAACATGATGTAAACCTCATCTGTCTTTTCTGCCAAGCCGTCTTTTTTTACAAGAGATAATACACCTACATGAATAGGTGCAAGATAAGGCTCCAAGGAAAGAACAACTCTCTCATTTTCCTTGTCCTCTCGCAGTCTATGGTCTATCATTGTATAGAGACTACGGTCTATTCCCATTGATATCTCAAACACATGCGGTAAAACCTTGGTATCATCATCCATCACATCAAATTTTTCTTTACTTGTATTGGCATGATTTGTCAAGTCATAATCGGATCTATAGTTACATGCAACAAGCTCCAACCAGCCAATGTTGGTCTCAACTTCAAAGTCAAAAGCAACTGTTGCATAGAATGCTTTTTCTTTTTCTCCAAGTTTTCTAAATCTGCTTTTATTAACATCAATTCCGGTTTTTTGATAAAACTCTACAAGCAACCCAAGGTAATACGCCACAAGCTTGTTTGGAATTATTTTAGAATCTACAGCTTCCTTACAAGTCATGCTTTTTATCGTATCGTCTATCATTATTCTGATTATAGTATTTTCAACTTCTGAGAATTTTGGTAAATCATCAAGCTTGCCAGGATTGCAAAAGACCTCAATCTCTGCCTGATAAAACTCTCTTAGTCTAAGAAGACTCTGTCTTGGCGAGATCTCATTTCTAAAACTCTTTCCAATTTGGGCAATCCCAATTGGTAGTTTTCCTCGCATTGTCTTGAAAAGCCTTGGAAAATCAACAAAAATTGATTGGCATGTTTCAGGTCTTAGGTATGCAGGTTCTCCTTGGGCCCCTATTCCAACTTTGAACATCATGTTGAATTTTTTGATATCTTCAAAACTTCCCTTACATTTTGGACAGGTGATCTTTTTCTCTTCTATTATTTTATCAAATTCTACCAAGTCTGCATTTTCAGGAATTACTATTTTAGTAATCTCTTCTATCATCTTATCTGCTCTAAAGATTGATTTGCATTTAGTACAGGTTGCAATAGGATCTGCAAAGCTTGCAAGGTGACCAGAGGCCACAAAGACATTCTGTGACATAATCTGAGAACCATCAATCTCCCACATTCTGTCTCTTCTGACAAGTTCTCTTCTCCACAGTTCAATGAATTTGTTCTTTAAATTTACCCCAGACGGACCATACTCCCAAAAACCAGCATGGGCATCTGAATAAATCTCACAGCTAGGAAAATAAAATCCGCGTTCCAGTGCAAGTTGTATTATTTGTTCATAATTCATAAAAATCCAAATTCTTCCAAATTAAGCCAATTCTTTTGCCTTATTCAAGTTTCCAACATCATCTCTTCTTTCATCAATTGGAGTCTCTAAAATTATTGGAATTTTTTTACGATTTATAGTTTTTATAACATATCCTAGTCCTTTCTCTCCAATATGCCCCAATCCAATATGTTCATGTCTATCTAAATTGCATCCCAATTCTCCCTTTGAATCGTTCAAATGTAAAATCTTGAGATGTTCATAACCTATTGCTTTATCTAATTTTTCAAGTGTTGATTTTGCCTCCTTTTCAGTTCTCATGTCATAACCTGCAGCAAAAGCGTGACAGGTATCAAAACATATGCCAAATCGTTTTGCAGGTTTTAGCTGAAATAAAATAGAAGCAAGCTGATCAAGATCTGATCCTACACTATTCTTTTGACCTGCAGTATTCTCAAGAAGAATCATGACATCATCTGAAGTTTCTGCGGCAGCCTTTGTAAATGCCTTTACTAGCATTTCAATTCCTTTTGCATCTCCTTCACCCTTGTGACTTCCTAGGTGTGCAACGATATATGGAATTCCTAGTTTGCTGCATCTTTTTATCTCATCTATAAGTGAGCCCACAGACCTTGCAAAGGGATCTTCCTCTGGGGAAGATAAATTTGGCAAGTATGGCATGTGGGCTACTGTAGACAATCTATCAATTTTACTTGCAGCAAGTTTTTCTTTGAAACTAGTAACATCTTTACTTGCTAGAGGTTTTGCAGCCCATCCACGGGGATTGCGAGTAAAGATTTGAAATGCTGTACATCCAGTTGTAACTGCGTTATCTACTGCTCTATCTATCGAGCCTGCGATGGATACATGTAATCCAACTAGCATGTGACTAATTTATTTGAGGATAATTTAAACTCGTATGAAATAATTTGGAAAATTCCTAGTCATGGCAAAACACTAGTCAATCAGCAAGATAATCAAATTTTTAAACTTAGTAAGAACAAAGAAAATGTGCTAAAAATAGGAATAAAGGATCTAGCCAAGTATCCTTTTTTGACAGAAGCTGGCGAATATCTTGCAAATACCGGATTAAGTCTTGAACAACTCAGTCATCCTGACTGGAAGCCTATAGTAGAAAAAGCATATGGTAGAATTGTTGTTGCCTCTTCTGGACAAATTTATGGTTCAGATCTAGAATCATTAGATAATGATTCTGAATTACTCTCTTTTATTGTAGCTATAATATTGCTCAAGTCAGCAGGTATTGCTACACTAATCAGGAGATTTTCTCTGGCAGAAGCTAGAAGATCTGAGAGATTCTTACAACAAGATCTTTGGGTAAGTAGAGATAAAAAAAATCTGGAACTTCCATTAAAAATAATTCAAGATCTCTTTGCAGTTAAGGTATCAATTGATAATGATGAATTTGTGATTAAAGTGCCAGATTATCTACAACGAGCTGTACATTTTCATGAAAAGGAATGGAAGTTGGTAAATCGAAGGGTGACAAATGGATTTGTATATCTGAGTGCCCATGAAACAGTCAGACTGATACGTGCTGAACTTGGGGAGTATATCAATGGAAAAATTCAATCAGTTAACATACAATCTATTCCGCAAGGCTTCAAGCAAAGAGTTGAAGACTTGGTTATACTTGCCAAAAAGTTTTCAGATACAACTTTTGTCTCTTCAGAATATCCACCATGTGTAAAACATGGAATTGAAGTTCTTGAAAAGGGAGAGAACTTGCCACACTCTGGGAGATTCTTACTTGCTACTTATCTTCTATCAAAGGGCCAAACAGTTGATCAAATTGCTCCACTATTCAAAAATGCTCCAGATTACAATGAGCGAACTACAAAATACCAACTAGAACATATATCTGGCTCATCTGGGAGCGGAACAAAATACCAATGTCCATCGTGTGAAAAGTTACGAAGTGAAAGTCTTTGTTTTGCTACATCAGACTGTGATGGAATTATCAACCCAATACAATTTGGCAAAAAGAGGAAAAATAAATGAATGAGAAAAATATCTCGTTAATAGAATCTGCATTCAAGGAATATTATTTCAATCGTTTTGATCTCATACATGTTCCCAAAAGAGCTACTGAAAGGGAGTTTGGATATCAGAAATTTAACTCTGGAATGATTAGACACCTAGCTATTAAAAATGACAAGGAACTTCATCTCTTACTAATGAAAGAAATTCCATCTGATGTATATTGTTCAAATGCATACTATACATTTCCAAATCTTCCAATGTCTGAAAAAGACTGGAAAGGAGCTGACTTGATATTTGATATAGATGCAAAAGACCTGGCTTTACCATGCAGAAAGGATCACACCATATTCAAGTGCAGCTCATGTAATAGTTCTGTAATTGAGTTCCAATCACAATGTCCCAAATGTGGTTCCACAAAGTTTGAGACTGCATCTGTGATGTGTAAAAATTGTATTTCAGAATCTAAAAAAGAGGTAACCAAACTTGTTGATATCTTGACATCTGACTTTGATATTAAAAAAGAAGAGATTGAGGTCTATTTTTCCGGAAATGAGGGATTTCACATAAGAGTGACAAATAGTGATTATGAACCACTAGGTTCGCAAGAAAGGGCTGACCTTGTAGACTATATCATGTTCAATGGAGCAATTCCAGAATCCTTTGGAATGAAAAGGCAAAATAATTCCAAGTCTTCTCTTCCAACCCTTGAGGAAAAAGGATGGCGAGGTAGAATTGCTCATAGGTTATTTACATCAAAATCAAAGACTCCTAAAATTACCAAGGAGATAATTTCCAGTGGTTATACTGCATTTCAAGTACAATTAGAAGAAATCAAAAAAACAATGGGAGTCAGAGTAGATCCTAAAGTAACTATGGACATTCACAGGATATTCCGACTTGAAGGTTCCATAAACAGTAAAAGCGGTCTTTCAAAAATTCAGTGCGATAATTTGGACTCTTTTGATCCATTTTTAGAGGCATGCTTACTTGGTGATGACAATGTACAGATTCTAGCAGATTGCCCATTACAAATTAAACTCAAAAATAAGAAATTTGGACCATACAAAAATGAGCTAGTTTCCTTACCAAAATATGCTGCAGTTTACATGTTATGCAAAGGCTTGGGAAATGCAATCTAGAGAACCACTCTATTTGACTTATTAATGGTGTTTTGGAAAAGAAATTGGGTAAGAAATTAATTTGACACAGAGGAAGGCAGCATAATTTTGTATAATTCATCTACTCAATCCAGTCCACCTCCACGAGATTCTGGAAAATATGTTAGGATAGGAATTGTTGCTCTAATTGCCATTGTAATTTTTGTCTTGACAAGTAACCAGGCAGTAATTATATACATGAATTCACAAGAGTTTGGCACTCTATTTACAAAACCACTCTATTTCTCATTACTTTCTGCAGTTGTATTGGCTTCTATTGCATTGATACGTGTAAACATCAAAAACCGATCCTCAATTTCATGGTATGGTCTCAATCTTGTCCTGACATTTTTTAAGCGAGGGGGTAACTACTCTGTAGCAGAAAATATTCCTAACTTTAAGGAATACAAGCTTAGTGTTCCAAACTTTATAATTTGGCAGATAACAAAGGTTGTACTTTTTGGGGCTTTCTTTACAAATCTCATGTTTGGATTTACTCTAGCATATTTGATTGATGGACACCATGATCTAGGTATCAAAAGTGTTTTGAATATATTCTCACTTCCATTTGTTACACCTCCTACTGACCCATCATATGCACTGACACATGTTGTACCAATGATTCCTGCACTAACAGTTCTTGTTCCTCCAATTCTTGCTGTAATTAGTCTTAGACTTGTTCTCTATGTTGGGTTGCACAATATTGTAGGACTAGTCACCAAATATGTCCAAGATGCAGCAAAAAGCAAACCAAAGTTTCTAGACTATATTGCCACAATTGAAGCAATAATTGGAATTGGAGTAATATGGACTGGAATAAACATGTTCTTTACAGATCAGATCGATTACAACACAAAGTATGCAATTGGAGGGACACTGGCAGCAGGGTTTACTCTTATTGGATTTTACTTTGTTGATAAATTCAAATCTAAAGTAATCATACTTCCTTCAAAACGAGATATCTACATTCGTGTATTGGCTCTAGTAATAATTGCTCTAGTTGCAGGTTCAATAATGATGGTTAACAATAGTATTGCCGATGCAAGAAAAATTGAATATCTTGGACCTTACAAAGCAGAGCAAATTGGCGTAAATCGTTACTTGGGACAATTAGACCAGATAACTATAGTGCCACAAGAAACAAAGCTTAGCTCTATCTCTGCAAATGATATTCCTAGTTACGTCTCACAGAATAATGAACTATTAAATAAAATTAGAGTATGGGACTGGGATGCCGCATTTGCAAAACTAAAGCCTGAGATTGGTCTTATACCATATGTTGATTTTGAAAATAATGATATTCTAAGATTCAATGATACATTATATTGGACAGCATCAATGAAGCCCATACTGCCATCCTCAGTTACCGTGGAAAACACATGGTACAACGAGCATCTTGTTTATACCCACGTTGACAATGGTTTTCTTACACTTGATGCCCATGATGGAACAATTGTTGATAGTAATAACTTCTTCAAGCAGAGACTGATGTACTATGGAGAGGGTGGACTGTTCTCAGAAACTTGGGCTGCATACCCACAAAATAGGCAAACCTCTGCCGAATTAAATAACGCATCATATCATGGAACTGGAGGAATAACTGTTAAACCTCCGATAAGCCAAATATTTGAGCCAAACTTCTTCTTATCATATCCTACAGAACCAATTCACATTATCAGATATAGAGATGTACATGACAGGATGCAACTGTTATACCCATATTTCCAGTATGATCTGTTTGGAAAACAATTGGACATTCTTCCAGTAAGTGATGGTCAAAACACATACTGGCTTGTACCATTGATTGTAGGTTTTGATACTAAAAATGTTCCATGGTCAGTCAGTAATCCATATTTGAGATTGGTAGGATATGCATTGGTTGATGTTTATAACGGTAAAGTAACTCTGATAAAAACTGGCGATGACTTTTTCACAAATATGTTTGCAAGTCAATATGGAGATCAATTCATCGATATGCCTCAATGGCTTTCCAAACAACTCAGGTATCCAGAAGCACTCTTCAACTGGAAAGTTGACATGTTCAACATTTATCATGTAACAGATACTTCAACATTCATACAGGCAAAAGACTTCTATGAAGTCCCTGATGGGCTTGGAACTTATTATGTAGAAGAAAAACCACCGGGATTTGATAAAACGACATATGTTGGTCTACTCTCTCTTGAGTTACAAGGTTCTCAGGGAAGAAACTTGGCAGGTTATATGATTGTACAAAATGACGTTCCAAATCTTGGTAAAATGCAGTTCTATCAAGTTCCACTTGATTCAAAGACAAAACTCCTAGGACCATCCGCAGTTCGTGAAGCATTATCGAGAGATTCAGACTTTGCACAATTGCAAACATTGCTGCGAACTCCTAGAGTAGGTGATAATATTCTCTACAGAATAGGAAATCAAGATGTTTACTTTATTCCTGTTTATACTGCAGGTTCTGGTGGTGTGGTAACACAACTAGGAACAATTGCAGCAGTGGGTGCTGCATTTGATGGTGAGTATTATGTTGGTTTAGGAAGTACACCTCAGCAAGCATTTACTGCTTACTTGGCTAAGGTTGCAGGTATTGAACCATCTAATGTTACTGTTGCATTACAGCTTGACGAGTCTACTAGGGTATCTACAATAAAATCAATACTTGAGGAACTAAAGATTAGTGTTCTAACTCCCCAGACGGTTCAATTTCCGCTTACTTTTGAGGAGGGCAAAGTATCATTTACACAACAATCCGATCTAGATAATACAAAAGGTCTTATCTCTACATTTGTGAAAAACTTTGTTCATCCAGAAAACAACAGAATATTATTCTGGCAAGATAATGGCACAGTAAAGTTAGGTGCTATAGCAGTAGAAGATACCGTACCAGAACTGCATTACATAACTATAGGTGTAAGATAGTTTGCTGTTAGTTGTAGATAATGGTTCTGTCTACACACCATCGCTTTTGAAATGTATTCAAGATCTAAACTTTGATTTTGAATCTCATACATTCTCTAATGTATCATCGATTAATCTTGATAATTATTCATCTATTATATTATCAGGAAGACGAAAGAATAATCCAGAAATGAATATTGTAAATTCAAAATTAGTAAAATATTCAGTAGAAGAAAATAAACCATTGCTAGGTATATGTTATGGAGCAGAAATTCTCGCACTCACTCTGGGAGGCACAATAAAAAAAATGACGTCATCACGTCATGGTTTGTATGAAATTGATATTACAAAAAATAATCCCCTTTGCAGTGGCAAAATAAAAGGATTTGAAAGCCATTCATACATGGTATCAAAACTTGATTCTTCTTTTACACAAATAGCTACATCTAATGATTGTAAATTTGAGATATTCCAGTATAATAACAAAAATATTTTTGGAACGCAATTTCATCCCGAAATGAGTAGTGATGGAAAATCTCTATTGGAGAAATTTAGTCTCATTAAATAGTATTAATATTGTATAATTGATTGATTAATTGATGGACTCGACTCATACACTAGAGATACCGCTAGTACAAGAAGAAAACATCTGTCTACCATTAGTTGTTAATGCAGTATCAAAATACTGGGGAATAGACTTGCCGTTAAAAGAGGCTACAGAAATTGCAAAAAAATATCCTCGCATGAAAGGAAGTATTCTCATAGAAGGAGTTGAGCTTGCAGAACGACATGGTCTTTCAGCTATTATTTCAAACTCTAATCTTAAAGAATTAAAAAAAATGATCGATATAGGAGTTCCACCAATTGTGATAATTCCAGGAATAAAAGATGTAGTACAACACGCATCACTTATTGTTGGATATGACGAAATAGAAAAAACCATTTTTCATTATATACCAGAACCTGAAAAAATTGGGGCCATTCCTGAGAAAAGGTTTGATGAACAATGGCAAGAAGATGACCGCTTGATGCTCTTGATAGTTCCTCAGGATATTCTTTCTGATGTAAATACATTTGATGAAAAAAAAATCAGATCTAATAGATTGTGTTTTGATGGAGAAAAGTTAAGACTTCAAGGCAAAACTGACGAGGCTATAACTACACTGAAAAATGCTCTTGAGATAAACAAATTGAACTCAACTGCCATGTGTCTCTTGGCAGGAATACTAAATGAACAAAATTCTAGCGAGGCTCTAGATTATTATACAAAAACTATTGACCTAAATTCAAAGTATTATCTGGCTTATCGAGGATTGGGTAATTATTACTTGAAAGCCAAAGACTTTCAAAATGCTGAGAAATATTATACCATGGCAATTGAGGTTGACTCGTTTAGGTTTGCGCCAATTTACAAGAATCGTGGATTGGCAAGATTTGAGCAAAAAAAATTAACTATTGCCAAAGAAGATTTTAAAATGTATATAAAACAAATGCCAGAAGCAAATGACAAAATTAGCATTGAGCAGGCTATATCACAAATGTGATCTAAGGTAAAAGATTTAACACTCTCTTGAGGAAAAAATCTATGGATTGTATATTCTGCAAAATAGTGAGTGGAGATATTTCCGCAAAAAAATTATACGAAACTCCAAACTCACTTGCCTTTTTGGATGCCTTTCCACTCACTCGAGGTCACACACTTGTGATCCCAAAAAACCATTACAATAAGATACAAGACATGAGTGAGTCTGATAGTAAAGATCTTTTTGAAACAGTCAAGATTATAGCTGGAAAACTTGAATCAATTTCTTCGTCATCATTAATTGCAATTCATAATGGAAAAGAAAGTGGTCAAGATATACCACACGTACATGTTCATGTTGTTCCCAGAAACTCTTCTGATGGCGCAGGACCAATTCATAGTATGTTTGTAAAACGACCAGCGCTTGACGACAACGAATTTGAAGAAATAAAAAAAATTATTCAAAATAATAAATAAAACCAAGATGCGGAGTGCGGGAATTGAACCCGCGACCTTCAGCTTGGGAAGCTGACGTCCTACCAGGCTGGACTAACTCCGCTGAATCGAGATCTGGTATCTAACATTATATAGTTTAGTTGACAAATTAAATCATGGATGCAAAATGTCCAGAATGTGACAAAGTTGCAATACTTGATGATGAGATAACAAATGTCAAATGTCCCCATTGTGGGTTTGAGGCAAAATATGATGATTATCTTAATTTAATGAAACAAAAAGTTGGTGAGATGTCAGAAAACTTTCAATTTGACAGACCTGGTTTTTAATCACCAAAACGAGCCCTTGTCTGAACAATCCAGGTGTGCTCCGCAGTTTGTACATATCATATGACAGGCTTGCATTGAAACCATTATCTTGTCACAGCGAGGACACTTGATTGACTCATTCAATATCTAGCAAAGGTTTTTGCATTTTTAAAAGATTTAGGTACAAAGATTAATTAATAGTTTAAAGATTTTTTTTACTACTTGGCTACATTCAAGCTGAATATATCTGACAAAAAAGGAAAATCTATCACCAAAGAGGTAAAAGAGAAGGATGCTGGACCATTTTTGGGTCTACAAGTAGGTAGCGAGTTAGATGCTGCTATAGTAGGAGAGTCTGGCAAATTAAAAATTACTGGAGGTAGTGACAAGTCAGGAGTTCCACTCCGAGAAGACATTCATGGTGGTGCTAGAAAATACATTTTGTTATCAAGGGGTGTAGGATTGAGAGATGCTGAAAAGGGACAAAGAGTCCGCAAGCTTGTTAGAGGAAATACTGTAACAGAAGAAGTTTATCAATTAAACTGCTTTTTTGACGGAGAACTTAAGGTAGAAGAAAAACCAGCTGAAGGACAAGAAAAAGATTCTGCAGAGAAAACTAAGGCATAGGTTAACATATCTGCTTTTACTAGTTTGTACATGCACTGGAAAGAAACACTTCCTGATTGGTATATTAAAAAATATGGTTATCAACCATGTGTAAACATTGGAACTGCAGGTCATGTTGATCACGGCAAGACAACTCTTATCCAAGCTTTGACTGGCGTCTGGACTAGTGCACATAGTGAGGAATTAAAACGAGGAATTACTATTAAAGTTGGATATGCCGATGCAGCATTTTACAAATGTAAAAAATGTGAGGTTCCATTATGTTATTCAGTTACACCAAAGTGTAATAATTGTGGAAAAGAAAGTGAGTTATCACGCGTCGTTAGTTTTGTAGATAGTCCAGGTCATGAAAGTTTGATGGCAAATATGTTATCAGGATCTGCTCTAATAGATGGTGCAATGCTTTTAGTAGCAGCCAATGAAAAAGTTCCACAGCCACAAACTAAGGAACATTTACTTGCTTTGCAAACACTTGGAATAAAACAAGTGGTCATAGTTCAAAATAAAGTTGATTTGATATCATATGAACAGGCTATGGAAAATTATGCGGATATAGTAAAATTTGTCAAAGGAACAACTGCAGCAAAAGCGCCAATCATTCCAATTTCGGCCCAATCAAAATTAAACATTGATGCTTTGATAGGTGCAATTGAATCTTCGATACCTACTCCTGAGAGGGAAGATAAAAAAAATACTGTAATGCATGTACTACGATCATTTGATGTAAACAAACCTGGAACTAAAATTAAAGACATCAAAGGTGGTGTTATTGGAGGAAGTATTGTTCAAGGAACATTTCAAGTAGGAGATGAAATTGAGATAAAACCTGGTCTGGCTAATGAAAAAACAGGAAAGTATGAACCCATTTTCACCGAGATTGCATCTTTGGGAACTGGTGCAGGAATAGTAAAAGAAGTAAAATCTGGAGGCTTGATTGCAATAGCAACAAAGCTTGATCCAGCAATGACTAGAAGTGATTCACTAATAGGTTCTGTAATTGGTAAACCTGGTACTCTGCCAGAAAATTCTTACAGTGCAAAAATTGAAGTAAGTCTATTTGATACAGCTGTAGGTTCAGGTGAAGAGCTCAAAGTTTCTCCAATAACTACAGGCGAATCTTTGAGATTAAGTTTAGGAACTGCCCCACTACTATCCAAAGTTACTAGTGTAAGAGGCAAGACAGTGGAATTGCAATTCAAAAGACCAGTGTGTATTTTT
>NZ_FUYK01000003.1 GCF_900167955.1 Candidatus Nitrosotalea bavarica
CAACAAGGACAAAGACCACAACAACCAGGTCAGAAACCACAACAAGGACAAAGACCACAACAAGGACAAAGACCACAACAACCATCACAGCCAAAACCACAAACAATTACAACTGAAAAATCAAAAACTGCAAAGTCTAGTACTGAAGTCAAAGTAAAGAAACCACGTGCACCACGAAAGAAGAAAGCAGAAACTGCTGCAACAAAGCCAGAAGGTACAGTTTCTACAACTGAGACTTCAAAGACTGAAACAAGTACCTCATCTTAGGTATTTTCTCTTTTCATTTTCTAAATACCATTTTTATTATCGCATTTTTGATCATATTTGATTGCCAAGAAAGATACAGATTACAATCATTGGAAATAACGAAAATGGAACTACTCCTGAACTTGTAAAGATTGCATATGAAACAGGAATTGAGATTGCAAAATCAGGAGCGGTTTTAATTACAGGAGGGTTAGATGGTGTGATGAAAGCTGCAAGTCATGGTGCAAAAGATGGTGGAGGTTTAGCTATTGGAATTATACCCCAAAATGATGCATCATTTGCAAATGAATATTGTGATATCGTAATTCCAACCGGCATGGGCCTTGCAAGAGATTTTCTTACTGCATTATCAGGTGATGGTGTCATAATTATCGGCGGAGGTTCTGGAACTTTATCTGAGACTTGTGCTGCGTACATGCACAAAAAACCAATTGTGGCAATCAAAACAAGTGGAGGGGTTGCAGAAAAATATGCCGACCAGTATCTAGATCATAGAAAAAATGTCATGATAATCGGAGTAGATACTCCAAAAGAAGCTGTTAAAGTAATTTTAGAGAAAATTAATTTTGCTGCATAGATTTCAAATACGGATCTGGCTCGTAGAACTTGTTCTCTTTAGATAATCTTTGTAATTCATCTACGATTTTTTGTATGCCGAACTCTTTTGCGGTATCAAACAATGGCTTTTTGAGCCCCATTCCAAGAGACAAAGCCTTTTCAATCTCTATGACATCACTTGCTTGATTTGTTACAAGCCATGCCGCATTATTTAGTATGTTTCCCAGTAGCTGTATTGGATTGAATTTCTTTGCCAGATCTTCAGTTAGATTGATTCTCTCATATTGCTCACCAGAATACTTGTAGAACCCCTCCCCACTTTTTTGTCCCAGTTTCTTTTCATTGTATAGTTTTTCAATTAATGGATGCGGATTGATGACCTTTTTGTCTCTAGAATGCATCTCTATCGTAGCTTTGTGAATTACATCCATTCCTGTAAAGTCTGCCAATTCGAATATGCCCATTGGGAAGTGTAATGTGAATTTTACTGCCGAATCAATCTCTTCTTTTGTAGCACCTGTACGGTCCATTGCATATGCAGCTTCATGCACTAGCGGAATAAACAATCTGTTTACGATGAATCCGGGTACATCTTTTTTGCATACGACTGGTTCTTTCGATACTGATTTTACAAAATTAATTGTCATATCTAACAATTCCTTTGATGTTTTTTGTCCCGGTATTACTTCTACTAGCTTCATCAATTGCGGGGGATTGAAAAAGTGGATCCCGATAAATCGCTCTGGTCTTGATGTAGTGTTTGCAATCTCGGTGATAGGTAAAGTGCTGGTGTTTGATGCAAAGACTGTCTTTTGTTGAGCAACTTTGTCTACCTCGGCATATACTTTTTTCTTTAATTCCATTATTTCAGGTACTACTTCAATCATCAAGTCACAGTCTTTGAGAGATTGGGCCAAATCAACTATCGGTGTAATCCTTGAGAATATTTCTTGTCCTTGTTGTTCTGTTATCTTTTGTTTTGATACTAACTTATCCAAAGACCATTTGATTTTTTCCATGGCTTTATCAAGAAATTGTTGTTCTATATCACGCAAAATTACATTGTATCCTGCCATTGCAGATACCTGGGCAATACCATGACCCATTATTCCAGACCCCAAAACCGTGATGTTTTTTATCGTCATGTTTACTAGTCTAATTTGCATCTATTTGTAAGTTTTTGGAGATAATCGATTATTTTATCATATTTTTCCCAAGGGGTTGGATCTTATTAGCAATAGCAACACAAACCCTACTATCATTACAGATATTGTTGATACTGGAAATTCTGGAATTATCGCTTGAATTGTTTCATTAGACATCTCTATCACATTAGACTGTGTAGAGTTTGCTTGATTCACAGATGCAAGATTTCCCACAATCACCTGACCAGTCATCCACGGATGTATTGCACAAAAATAATTATAATTGCCAGATGTTGCGAATGTAAATTCAAATGTCTTTTCAGACGGGATAACACCGCTATCAAATAAAGAACCTACATCACATCCTGAAACATTTACTGTTTTATGTACAGAGTACGTATTTTGACCAATTCCTTCAACTACAACAACTTCAAACGACTTTGCTGCTGGAGAGACGTAGGCCTCATAGACCAGTTTTCGTATAGGCGCAATTACATTATCTGCAGCATATGGTTGGTATTGGGCAAGCTTTGCATAAATTGTTTCAGTAAGAGATGTGCGAACCATTACCGTTGGATCTACGTTCCTGCTATCGGTTTCTACTTGAATTGTAAAATGAGGTCCGTTGCATAGATTACCTACACTTGTAATTGTGTGACTCACAGAATCTAAATTCTTCCAAGTTACGGTTGTTCCAGGTACAACATTTAGTGGATTTGATGAAAAACAATTGTTTGCAATTACACAAGGAGCGTTTGCACTAGAACTTGCGCCTGTCTGAATATCCACCTCTGCTTGTACTTGTCCCAACGCTGGAATGACAGTGAAAACTCCAAATGCTGTACACAGTGAAATTATTCCACAGCATACAATACAAAAATAATTCAATTCATAATTTGTTTCATACTGGAATATATCGTTTTATTGGACATGTAAGGAAAGCAAAAACTTTGAACCCAAGAGTAAAAGAGTAAAAAAGATATTTCATTTCAAAAAAAAGTCCAAATGAATTTGTGCTATACACAGGCTATATCGTTTAAATCTTTTCCATCATAAAGTTCCTTTATGGCATTAGTGTCACAGTCTGATATGAATGGAAAATCTGTCTCAATCACATAATGCATCAAATCTTCTTGAACAGTTGAATGCCCCAGTCCCAACGCATGGCCAAATTCATGCCTGATTACTGCCCCCAGTCGTTCTGGTGAAAGGTGGTCCACATCATAAACAGTTATGGACGATTTGAGTATCTCCTGCCCGTCTGTTGTAGTTTTTGTATATCCGTGATACCCATCTGGATTTTCAAGATTGGAGAGAGTTATTGTTATGTCCCCCTCTTCCATTGGAGATTGGATTATGTTAAACTTGGTTGGCATGTAAAATTTAGAATTTTCATTTTTTATGGACTCGATTGCACCTTGCCAACCTTTGTAATAAGTTGAAACAGTACCAACGGGGCCCCTATCTACCAAAGAGTTATCTATTTTCATAGATTCTTCTGAGAGAATTGCATTCTTGATGGCGTCAATCTTTTCTTTTGAAATATCATCTGCATTTACTATATTGACGTTAAGAATTTGATTATTTGTCAAATGCCATGGCTTCCATGTGTCAATTGTGTTACTCCTCAAGTCTTGTATCAGAAATTGTGTTTTGAGTGGAGCATTGTTAGAATTACGATATAACTGTAAATCACTTGGAACATAAGAAACAAAAATAAAAACTGCAAGTCCTAGCGCCACTACTATTGTAATATTTCGTAAAATCTTATTTTTACGCGGTTCTCTTAATAATCCAGTTAAAATTTTCTTGTCTTCGTGTAGAGTTTCAATGGTCCTAGTTTTCTCTGCAATATTATGTTCAAGATGAACTGTAGTTGTTTCTAATGCATCCAAACGTTTCTTAAGATCCAAATTCATTTCTTGAAGTAAGTTTTTTTGGGATACTAGGTCTTCAAGAAACTCTTGTTTCATAGAGTAATTGCCCTTACCGGAGATATTTTATTCAGGACATGCACTATCTCGTCAATATCATAAGGCTTGTAAATTATTGCAGACGCGTTGAGTGAAAACAACTTTTCACGCATAATATCTGACGAATCAGATGTCATCATTATGATTGCGGCATCTGGTTGGATTTTTCTGATTTTCTCAAATGCGTAAAATCCATCATATCGTTCCATCAAGACATCTAAAAATACCACGTCTGGTCTAAGTTTTTTATACGTCTCTACTGCCTCAGAACCATCATACCCCTTTCCGATTACCTGGATTCCCTTAATCTGTAAAAAATCAGACAGGATAGATACTACTCCCTTATCATCATCAATCACTGTGGCAGTAAGGGAGTTTTTGTCATTTACCGGATAAGGCTGAGAATAACTTACCATTTGTTTTATGAAATGCAGAGTATGCATATTAGATGAATTTTGTTTAGATTGAACAAACAAATTTTTCCTAATTTTTGACCGATCAGAATATTTCATACCGCATGTTGTACAAAAAGTTAATTTGAATAAAGTTATAGTTCTCAGTTTACAAAAGATTTTTTTGAATATCTATCTCAGATAATTTTTGAATTTGCTCGAAAAAGTAAATATTGTAACAATCAGGATAAATGAAATCCCAAACATGGGTATGGTAAAAGTGCCAAACTCTGGAACTGTTGCAGTCATGGTCTTGGTCTGTGTGACAATGAAGCCATTGATCTTTGCACTAGCTGCTATATTGAAATTACCAGACGTTGCAGTAGGCGGAATTTTAAACTGTAGTGCAAAGTTTCCGTTTTGATCAGAGGATATGGTTCTGATGAGTATGAGATTTCCAGAAGAATCTTTGATTTGTAATGCAACCAGTACGTTTGGTTGTCCTGTCACCATACCGCTTAGTTGAACTATATCTCCTGGAAGATAAGCGCCCTTGTTAGTTACAAGAGTTATTGATTGATCCACCTGAGCAAAAGAATTCAAGACTCCTGAAGAAGCAAGCAATGCTATCACGGTAAAAGATAGGAATCTATTCTGATTTTGCCTATGAAAGTCCGACAAAGTATGATAGTTCATTGGATTGTGGTACACCCCCCTTATTTGGCCAGTCTGTAAATACATTGGCATAGATACTGGCTAATCCAATCCCAGAATCTGAGGGGACATAATAAGGAAGAATTACTTCTGATTGCCCTGGGCTTAATGCATACTGGGCAGACGCAGTACCAAGACTGCTCACGTTAGAGTCAAAGATATTTACAGTTATGAGAGATTGTGCAGTTACTGCTGAGTCAATTACGACTTTGACATATCCTGTCTGTCCTCTTTGGATCAAGGATATCGGATTACCTTGCTGATCAGTGGGTTGGACTGATATAATTGTGATTCCACTTGGTCCAGTAGAATTATTTTCTACGTTTGTAACACAGGGATTTATTCCATTTATGACTGTGAGTTGTCCCATCCCATTAAAGCATGACTGGATTTTATTGTCTGCAAGACCATATGCAACATTTAGTTCATTGTTAAGACTAACCATTTGAACATGGTTTATGGTAGCATATTGGTTAAAGACTGCAAGTGCTTGATCTAAATTTCCTCCGGTGTTAAGTGTATTCTGCATTG
This sequence comes from Candidatus Nitrosotalea bavarica, assembly GCF_900167955.1. GTDB lineage: Archaea > Thermoproteota > Nitrososphaeria > Nitrososphaerales > Nitrosopumilaceae > Nitrosotalea > Nitrosotalea bavarica. The sequence goes on from NZ_FUYK01000003.1 coordinate 5,581, forward strand.
CAGTATTTGCCACAGACATTCTCTGTTTCATAAAATTAAATTCGGCTTGGAATACTGGGATAGTTCTATTGTCACTCACGGTTGTAAGAAAGTTTGAGTATGCTACATTAGATGTAGTGGACGCACTTGCCTGTTCAAGTGTAGTAAGATCTTGTTTGAGTTGGCTAGATGCGGCCTGTCTTTGTTGTAAAACCAATTGTTGGTTTAGAGTATCAGCAGTCTCATTTCCTAAAATATTTGCTACCTGTCGTTTGGACGTATTGATTTCTTGCAAAATTTTCATTGCCATCGGATTGTTTTGAAGACTTGGGCCTGCTAGTGTTGTGAATTGAATTGAACTTGAATTGGATTGATTTCCAGAAACTGGGATACTTGTACCGTTTACATTAATACTGCTTAGATCAACATTCACTGTTCCTACAGAATTGATTGCAGTATTTTTTGCAGTGCCGTTCTCATATGAAAGTGCGAGAAGACGTGCCTCACTAGGACTCATGAATGTCATAGTATCATTTTGAATTACAACTCCAAGTGTTGCATAAGCTTGGTTATTTGTCATTACTGTAGATATTGTATTTCCTGTCCCCGAAGATAGTCCATTCGATGAACTTGTGCAGCTTTGCGGAGGAACTGGAACATATGATATGGGAAGTGTTGAAGGATCTTGGAGATCTGTTGCAAGACATGACTCTGGACTTAACGGTATACCTCCATTGTTAGGCCAATCCGAATATACGTCGGTAAAAACATTTGCTAGTCCTGCTTGGACACTAGAAGGAATGAAAAATGACAAGATCAGTTGTGAAGTTCCAGGGGTTACAGTTGATTGGATAGAGGTAGTACCAAGACTGCTCTGATTGGCATCAAAGAGGTTAAGTGTTAAGAGTGCCGGCATTTTTTCATCGGATGAAAGTGAGACCTTGATAAATCCATTTTGACCCTTTGGTAGCATTGAAACAGGATTTCCTTGTTGATTTGTGATTTGTACCGAGTCAATTGTAACACCATGAGATTTGAGTACTGTAAACTGGGTAGAGTTGGTATAATTCATTCCATCCACAAGGGTATTGACAACGTCATGATAGATTCCAGTTTGATAAGTGTCAGGAATTTTGAATTGAATGTACCCTGTTCCATTATCATCTGTCGTTATCGTTCTTGATATGATATTGTCACCTTTTGGATTTGAAACTCCTACAGCAATACTTTGGAGACTTTGGCCTGGAAGATTTACAGATAAAGTGACTACATCTCCATATGCATAATACAATTGATCAGTATTCAACAAGAGAGATGATGGAAGTAGAATTACGGATGACTGGGATGTGCCATAACTACCAGAATGTGTGTTATCCCCGCCATATGTTGCGGTTACTGTTACTTGATTTGTAGACGATATGGATGGAGTATATGATACGACACACACATTAGATGAAAGCATGCATGAAACTGGATTAAATGTGCCCCCTGCATTACCATCACTCCATGATACAGTACCAGCAATTTGTTCTGGTGAAATAGTTGTATCAGATAGTGTTGCAGTAAACTGTACGTGAGACCCTCTAGCTATGGTTCCTGTATTTGGTGTGACCGTTGTGACAGTATTAGATTTGGAAGAGATAGTTACAGATGATGTACCGGTACTACTAGAGTGTAAATTATCTCCATCATATGCGGCAGTCACTACTATTGAATTTGGATGATTGATTGCAGTGGTGTACGATACAATACAGTTACCAGATGAAAGTATGCATGAAACTGGATTAAATGTGCCCCCTGCATTACCATCACTTAATGATATAGTCCCAGTAGGAATGGTTGGCAAGTTGGATGTATCATCTATTGTCACGCTAAGTTGAACTTGAGATCCAGGATTTATCATTACAATATTTGGTACGATGGTGGTAGTGGTATTATTTAGTAGATTTGGTGGCACAGAATATGTTCCCACACTCACATAATGAGAGGTATCTCCGCCATAGTTTGCAGTGATAATTATCGTATTTGCATAATTTTGTGGCGGCGTATATGATACAGAACAGATTCCTGATGATAAAATACAATATGACGTACTAAATGTGCCTCCCACATTTCCATCACTCCAGGATATAGTCCCAGTAGGAATGGTTGGCAAGTTGGATGTATCCATAAGTGTTGCAGTAAACTGGACCTCAGAACCAGGGGTTATTGGAATGATATTTGGTATGATGGTGGTAGAAACTACATGAAGTACATTTGCTGTTAAAGTGGAGGTATTAGAGCTACCAGAATGTGTACCATCTCCACCATAGTGTGCAGTTATTATTATTGTACTTGGATAATTTTGAGGTGGCATATATGATACGATACAAACACCAGATGATATTCCGCATGTAGCAGAGTTAAACAAACCTCCCACATTTCCATCACTCCATGATACTATGCCAGTAGGAATGGTTGGCAAGTTTGATGTGTCAGTGACTTGCACAATAAAGGATGTTGGAGATCCTTGATTCATCACAAAATTAGGTGTTACAACAACTGATGTGAAATGTATGAAATTTACTGGCAGATTAGATATTTGTGGCATGCCATGATGAGATGAAGTCATGTTATATCCGGCAGTATTGTTTGAAAATGCTCTTTGCGGTATACCGTGATAAGGTGAAGTCATGTTATTTCGTGGGGCAGGTGATGTAGTTGATTGACTAGTACTAGGTTGTATAGTAGAACTGTTAGTACTTGGAGATGTAGTTGGTTGACTAGTACTAGGTTGTATAGTAGAACTGTTAGTACTTGGAGATGTAGTTGGTTGACTAGTACTAGGTTGTATAGTAGAACTGTTAGCATTATTTTGAGAATTTGTAGTGCCATCTACTGAAATAATTTGAAATGATGAGGATCCATTATTTGTAGATATGTTTGAAACTGAGTCGCTTGACGAATTGATAATGCTAGAATTACCAAGTGATTCCATGGAAAATGCATATTGTGGAAAAACTAACATTGCCACAAAGAAAATAAAGATCAGTAGTGTAAATGTCATTTTGCTTTATATGGGCAATTCAATAAATAAAGAATTACGACACATTGTTCGGTAACATTGTTACTGATAAAAGTGTAACAATTCATTATGGGAGAATTCAAGAATTAATCCCGTGAATTATCTTTCTAAAATCTAAATTTTCGAGATATTCCCAAGACACCAATGACAGATATGACTACAATCATGCCTGCAAGAGAACCAAATTCTGGTATAGGCATAGCAAGTTTGGAATTCATTGTAATGTGGTATTTGTCTACAAAGCCTGCAGTTACTTCCAGCGCATATTGAGATGGTTGTCCGGTTCGATTATAGATTGGACATGTAGACTGGTCAGCAAAAGTACAAGGTGGAACGTTCTGTTCTATGTGTAATACATTTCCATTACTATCAAACCAAATCATGTCAAGTGAAAATTTCATGTTTGGCATCCACATGGCAAGAACTTGAGGGGCATTAGGTATGAAAAGCATACCTTCAGTGTAAGGAAGCGGATCACTATTCTGCAATCCTTGTTCCATTTTATCTGGCGTATCAGCTATTTTCACATTGAGAGTAACATTATCTAGGGTTATTTCCTGACTGGAAAAAGTACTTTGGTTAGATGATAATACAAATGCTGTAGAAGCACTACTATCGGCTTGGGCATATTTAACAAAAAATAGCAAGAGCAGGCATACAAGTAATGCTGAAAAAAGTAACGATTTTTTCAATTATATCTTACATGTCGGGGGTAGAAAATTAACTTTTCAATAAATCAAGTCTAAAAGTTACTGATCTTTTTTCAAATATGTGTTTTAAATCGCATGTTGTCTGCAAATTATCTCAAGCACTACCTTGTTTTCTTTTACAGTGTATCTATAATCTCTTTAATATGGAGTGGAATCTCTGGTAATTCACCAATGTGGCTGATGTTATTCTGTAACACATCTGGACCTATTCTCCTCACTCTTTGGGTCCCAATTAATGTAGCAATGCCACGGTCTATATCCTTTTGAGGTAAAACCGCTTTTAGTTTTTCAAGCAAGGTGTTCTCATCTTCATACTTGCTAATGGCATGCTGTAAAAGTATCAGTTTGTCTTCGTTGGATAAATCCGTCATTCACTATAATCAGTTTTATCTTGATAAAAAATCTTTTTAAAAAACATAATTTCTTAGAAAAATTATCGAAGTGTCATATTACTCTAGCACCAATAATTAGAAATAGCATCAAATAGTACAAAATAGTCAGGTAAGAGAAAATTATGATTCAAGTTATAGGATATGCCGCAGATCAAGCAAAAGCGCCACTGGCCCCACATGTATTTCAAAGACGTGAACCTCGTGATTGTGATGTAGTAATAGATATCCAATATTGTGGTATATGTCATACGGACATACATCAAGTAAATGATGAGTGGGGCGGTTCTGTTTTTCCAATGGTTCCAGGACACGAGATAGTAGGAGTTGTTTCTCAAGTTGGAAAACAAGTGGCTCATTATAAAATAGGAGACAGGGTGGGGGTAGGGTGTTTTGTAGATTCTTGTCGCAAATGTACTCCATGTAGTAAAGGACTAGAACAATATTGTCTTGAAGGAATGACTACAACATACAATGGTGTAGAAAGGGATGGAAAGACGCCAACTCAAGGAGGATACTCGAACAAAATTGTAGTTGATGAAAACTATGTTCTCAAAATTCCAGACAATTTACCACTGGATAAAACAGCTCCTCTGCTATGTGCAGGCATTACCCTCTATTCTCCTCTCAAGCATTGGCAAGCAGGTCCGGGAAAGAAAGTTGCAATAATTGGCCTTGGAGGCCTAGGACACATGGGAGTAAAGATTGCACATGCGTTAGGTGCTGAAGTAACCGTACTGAGTCACTCGCTCAAAAAACTAGAAGATGGTAAAAAAATGGGGGCTGACAAATTTTATGCTACATCAGATCCTGAAATATTTGAGAAACTACAAGGATACTTTGATTTGATAATTAGCACCGTCTCGACAGACTTTGATTTGAATAAATTTTTGAATTTGTTAACACTTGATGGCACAATGGTACAAGTCGGTCTTCCTGAAAAGGAAACACAGGTGGGATTTGTATCATTAATTAGTACTCGTCGAAGTCTTGCAGGCTCACTTATTGGCGGAATTCTAGAGACCCAGGAGATGCTCAATTTTTGCAGCAAGAACAACATTGTAAGTGATATTGAGATAATTCCAATTCAAAAAGTCGATGAGGCATACAAACGAATCTTAAACAGCGATGTTAGATATAGATTTGTCATAGACATGAAGTCACTCAAATGACTAGTTAATACAGAATGTATTTTTCATCACACATTCAGATAAAAAATCCACTCGGTAGATTATGCATGTAATTCAGCTATCCTCTTAAACCCCATACTAGATGTATAAGAGTAGATTTTGGATTTAGAGAAATTCACTGAAGATGTATACACTGTGGCTGAAAACCTAACAACTGGGCAGGCGCCGGAAATCAAGGCCAAGATAAATTTCGTGAGAGAGAGACTAATCGAACTATACAAGAAAAATCTTGTAAAAATTAACCATTCAGTATTGGAGATAATCTGCGCCTCAAATCTGATAGCGCATGGATACACTGTGGATATAGAAAAACAACTTTCCAATATTCTAGTCTGTGACGTATTTGCAACAAAAGGAGATGGCACATTTATTATGGAAATTGAAACTGGGTTTACCCCACCAGATCATGCACTAGATACTATAGACTACTATGTAGCAAGAATATCAAGTAAAATTGCAAGATATAGCAAGCATTGCTCAAAGTTTGCGTTAGCAACACCAGTTGTTGGAATTTTACCAATTCCAAAATTATTCTTAAAACCTCCAAAGGATAGAAAACCAGAAGAAATTCAAAAAATCAAATCACTAGTAGATAGATTTTATAAAAATCCGCCAATCGATACAGACGACATACTAAATGCACATCTGCATTCAATATATCTAATCAATATAGACAAGGGATTTGCAAAACAGCTAGACCCGTACACATATCTTGAACTTACAGAAAAACTCCAAGACGCAAGTGGATTAGACCTATGAGAGAAAATTTCAATTAACTCTTTTTTTATGTGTATATAATGATTCAGAGTATAAAATGTCCAATTTGTAGACAGAAATTCATAGAGCATTCTGAATTGCAAGAACAAATCTGTAAAATCATCATGGTAAAAGAATTTGCAGGAAATTGTCTTGGATTTGATGTAGAACACTGGAAAAAAAAGCAAGACATGTGAGAATTTAGTTTTCAGTTGTACGAATGACATGTTGAGAATCTAAAATGACGTATTTATAAAAAATACCCCAAACTGTGAACTATTCCATATTACTCAAAATATGTTTTAAGATAAAAGCAATGTCAAATAAAGATAATACATAATTGTATTGAAAAGTGTCATCCGTCCTTGAGTGGGCATGGCAATTCCTAGTAATAACATGCCAACGCATCGTACTACCTTTCCCTCCTTGCCATTGTCGTACATTTCTGAAGAACGGTGTTTTCATACACCTCTTCCCTAACCAGAAATGTTCAAACATCACCTAACAAGAAAATCAAGTCCTTACCTGAAGTTCTTTATTGTCAAGCGAGTCTTCACATTTGTCGGTCGGATGACAGCATAGTATGCTGCATCGTGAAATAAAAGGACTACCTATATAGAATCTATAGATCTAAATGAATAAAATTCGTAAATTTTTATTTACAGATAATCTTTTTTGAGAATAAGTTTGTTGACCAGTCGTATTATTCTACGATATAATGGATTTTTCTCATCATCTCGAATTGCAAGTGTACCATCCTTGCAATAATACACTGCGACCTTTCCATCTAGAGAGATAATTTCAAACGAGTCATACGTGGATTCATGAAATGAGGAGGCTGGAACACCATTTGATCAGTTTGCAATCCTTTTTTTACACGAAGGTAAGAACATGTGGAATGCTTCTATAACTTGTCACATACGACCAATTAATCTACATTCAGAGTAGTCAATTATTTTATTATTGAATCTTTTTTGCCTGCATTGACTTTCTTCGCTCTTCAGTACAAGATTTCATTTGTTCTGGGGTGTGCTCTTTTACAGGTCGTGAACACATGGCACATGTAGGAATAATTTCTATTGGTTTTCTTTCAAACTTCATAATATTCAGGATCTTGATAATCTGATTCTATCACCAATAAATTATTTTTGTTCGTCGACTGGTCTAATTGTATAATGGAACGTAGGATCAGACCAGAAATACCCAGGTGTGATGTAAGAAACGCGGCAGCTTCTTCCAGTGCATTTGCGCCCCTCCATCCTTCATCATATGTCATTTCTATTATCCCCTTGTCTGTTTCAACAAGTGCCGTAATCAGAGAATAAGGTCCAAGAGCATCATCCTTTTTTTGGATGTATAGATTCAAGGTCACATTTTTTACGACGTGTCCTTGTTCCAAGAATTTCCCTCCAGACATTAATGCAATTGTTTTATCAGGTGTCCTGTCCATTCTCTCAGGATCTGCAACTTCGATTACCTTTTTCACATACTAATTACGTAACCAATCTAGATAATCTTTGCAGGCAGACAAACTATATCCCATCCCGACTCATCTTTTCGAGATTTTATGCCTATGGAAGATATTATTTTGAAATGTATCGGATTCTACTTTTCGTCGTCAATGGTTCCGCCTTGACCATAAAGTACAGGTATTGAGATTGTACTTGTGACATGCGGAACAGTTCTTACTTTGCTTATGGTGGAATCTACTTTTGTCACATCATCTGCTACAATTTTAACAAATACATCATATTTACCCATGATTCCATTTACTTCAACGATATTTGACAATTCTTTAATTTTTTGTATTACCTCTTTTTCATTTCCTGGAATGCATGTTGCAAGAATGTATGTAATCATACACAAGCATAACCAACATCTGATGTTAAATATCTTTTGAAAAAGAATCACCTCTAAACCAATTTGTTAGATTGTTTCAACATAGCATGGTATCATCTTATAACCAAAAAGTCAAACATGAAAATAAAGAACAATTCTACAGATGAACTGATCAAAATGTCAGAAACAGTACGGGAAGAGATTACACGTGATGTTATGGAAACTTTTGGAATAGATTTGTCTCATCAAGAACTAATTCATCATGACAAGACAAAACCCGTATGGACCCAGCAGATTCAAGATAATAAATCTATAAAAATTGAGCTTGATTCATTTCTGAATCTTGTCAAAAACAACGTAGAACGCATGCCCGAAATGATACAATTTGAGAAAGATCACCCGTCAGCAGATATTTCAAACCATCCACAGGATTCCATATCGTATGATCTAGAATTTTTATGGATATGCGAATCTCATGTCAAAAAGTTTGAAAATGAAAAATATCTCTCAGAAAAAGAGATTGTCAAATATTATACAAAGATTCAACAATTAAAAGACGAGATAAAGGACATAACAATAGGCCAAAGTTTGCAAAACTAGTAAAAACCTAAACCGAAATCTTCCTGGTTCTAGACAATATTATCACTGTAATCATGGCAATAGAAATGGCAAGTGTGGCAAATTGACCAAATTCTGGAATTACAGATGTACCAGATAATTCAAGTTCTTTAGAGCCTATTGGGAGGTAACAATCAAGTATTCGCATGGTGTCAGTTTCACTTTGAGTGCATTGAATATTATTTCCATCAACCGTGAGTGTAATATCCCCACCCGATGTATCCACTATTTCCTTTGGAATTTGATATTTTTGTTCTACCGTACTTGTTGTAACGTTGAAGGTATTCATTGCAACTGTAATCTTGTTATCTGTAGTAGATACTGAGACTTCACCATATTGTACCAAATTTGTTCCAATTGTTCTAACTGCTATCTGACTGTCAAGTACTGGAATTATAGTCAATGTACTAGGGGTAACAGTAAAATGAAACTGTAATGTCTGGGTGTCATATTTTACATTGACAGTATAATCTCCACCAATAGAATCATCACTTATCACAAAATCATGAACAAAGAGATTGTTTGACAAGTCAACTTGACCAACATCATATACATTTCCTATGGGATTTCGTATGATTATCGTGACTGGATTGCTATCTACTACCTGTGGAACTGAGCCGGTAATTGTCACCTTATCCCCTTGCTCATACGAACTCTTGTCTGATGTTGCAGTGATTGTTCCAGTATCTGCATAAGCTGGAAAAACAATTGAAGATATGGCAAGAAAAGATAGCAGAATAATTACATTATTTTCAATTTTCATCCAAAAGCTCTTGGGGCCCATATGATATTTAACTGTGATTTAATTTCGTACAACTGATATAATGTTAGAAAAATGAGTCAAGACCTGCCTTTGTCTTTGGTATCTCTTGCTGTTCTAAGAATTTAGTCATCTTCTCACCCATGCCTTTGGCAGCTGTAACTTTACGTTTTCCTATCCAGTAATAGGTCTCATCAGTAGTATCTTTTGCAATCAATACGACCAATTTGCCATAGTCTTTTCTTCCAGTACGGCCTTTTCTCTGAACATAACGAATCGAGCTTGGGACGTTATCAAAAAATACCACCAGATTAACTTCAGAAATATCCAGACCTTCTTCCCCCACCCGGGTTGCAATAAGTACTTTGTATTCACCATCTCGAAATTTCTGTATTGTCTCTATCTGTTTTTTTTGTTTAAGCCCAGTCTCCCCTGCCTTTCCAATTAAAAATCCAGCTGGAATTCCCATTTCATTTAATTTTTTATGTATTACGTCTACAGAATCCCTATAGCTAGTAAAAACAAGTGCCTTACCAGAAATTCCATGTAAAACTTCTTTTAGTTTTTCCATCTTGGAATGCTCAATTCCTTTTGCCTGTGCTTCTCTTGCAAGACGTACCGCTTTTCCAAAATTTATGTCATTTTCAAATAAATCTTTTATACCGGCCCCTTTCTTTTCTTGCGTCCTATCACAGAACCTAAGAAATGATGTTACACCGTGGGATTCAAAGACATGTAGTGCATGAATTAATCGTATTGCAGTAAAAAGTGGCTTGGCAGCTCTGCGATTCTGTCGTATTACAAATTCCCGTACACGTAAAAGTTCAGACATAGACCTATTCCCAGACAGATTTAGGCCCAATTTTTTCAATTCAGAGTATCTCGAATCAATGGCATCTTTGATCAAGGCCTGGATCTCTTTCATCTCAGGTGGAAGTTCTACTGTTATCCATTGAGTATCAGTCTGCTGAACATATGGGCTTACATCTGGACTCTCTTCAGTTCTCTGTGCAATACTTGCAATTTTTAATATTCTTACCATATCTTCTGCTTTTTGTTTTTCACTAGGCAATGTGGCAGTCATTCCAATGATTCTAACATCCATGTTCGAAAATCTTTCCGCAATTCCAGAATATGCATAATCGCCTACTGTTCTATGTGCTTCATCAAATATTACTAACGAAAACTGTTCTGGTGATACTATTTGTCTATCTAAATCATTTTTTACAATCTCAGGTGTTGCACAGATAACACTGTTAATCCAAAGTTTTTTTCGTTTAGCAAGAAGGTCTTCACCGGTAACTAGTGTGACATCGTCAATTAACAAATTATTTTTTAAAAATTCATAATGTTGGTGTGCAAGTACTCTAGTTGGTGCTAAAAACAGCACGCCACCTTTTCCTCTAGACAAAAATTCTGCAATCACATGTAATGCTACTGTTGTTTTTCCCAATCCTGTAGGTAAGACAATCAAACAGTTTTCAGAGATTGCCTGCTTTGCCAAATTATCCTGATATGCTCTATGTTCAATACTTGATTTTTTTATATACCGATGCTCTACAAAGTTGTCAGTCAATTGTATCCACATTTGGTAATCTTGGGTAAAAAGCTTGTTTAAAATTAAGAGCTAAGCTTTGCTTACTTTTGTTTTCACAAATTTGTAATCTTATATTGAAGCACGATACAGTTTGACTGTGAACAAGACATTTGAACGTCCAACATGGGATGAATATTTCATGCTTCAGGCAGAGCTTGCAAAATTACGTTCTAATTGCATTACAAGACATGTGGGAGCAGTCATTGTACGAGGAAATAGACAGATTGCTACAGGATATAATGGAACACCACCTGGTGTCAAGAACTGTTTTGAGGGCGGCTGCAAGAGATGTCAGCTTCGTATGGAGGGAAAAGTTGCTTCAGGAGAAGGACTAGACAGATGTTTATGCAATCATGCAGAAGCCAATGCAATAATGCATTGTGCCATATTGGGAGTAGGGTCTGGCACAAAAGACTCTACGCTGTATACTACATTTGTTACATGTCTTGAATGCAGTAAGATGGCAATTACAATAGGGATCAAAAGAATAGTCTGCCTTGGGAGTTATCCTGAAACAGATTATGATCTATTACATGAAGCCGGATTGGAAGTTGTAGTTTTAGATAGAAGTAGAATAAATTATTGGATAAAGGTATTACTTGAAGAACCAAGTGTCAATCTAACACCAAAGTGATGATATAATGTCAAACGCAGTAGAAGAAGTAACCACCACAATGCCACCTGCACTACTTGTTTCGGCATCATATGATGGAATGAAAAAATGTGCGGTACTGAAATTTTATGAACCAAAATCACAGACACTAAAACTCTGGTATGACAATACCGGCCACAAACCATATTGTTACTCAAAATTAGATCCTGAAGAATTAAAATTTTTGTCAAGTAGAACTGATGTGGTAAAACTAGAACGGGTGCAACGACAAGACTTGCTAAAAGACAGGATGATCAACGTTACAAAAATCACAGTATCAGATCCGCTTGCAATTGGTGGAACACAGACTGACAAGAGCATACGAAATATAATGGAGACATGGGAATCTGACATAAAATATTATGAAAATTATTTATATGATAATTCTCTAATTGTTGGAAGATATTACAGTGTAGAAGAGGGTAAACTCAAAGAATATAATTATCCCATACCAGACGAGGTCCAACTTGCACTCAAAGGTCTGCTGTTTGACAAAGTAACAAACATGGGAATCATAGATTCCAAAGAATTTCAAAATCACATAAGTGAATGGGCAAACCTTCTCAACCAACCCATACCCAACATAAAACGAATTACTTTTGATATTGAGGTAGAATCTGAGACTGGAAGACTTCCAGATGCAAAAATTGCAGATAAAAAAATCACAGCAATTGGATTTTGTGCAAGTGATGATTTCAAGGCAGTCTTTGTTCTAAAAAGGGCAGGGCGTCCGATGGGAACAAACGAACTTCCAGAAGGCGTTAAAATTTCTTTTTATGAAGAAGACAAAGAAGCAGATATGATAAAAGACGCATTCAAAATTTTAGAAAGCTATCCATTTGTTATGACATTTAACGGAGATGATTTTGATATGCCTTTTATGTATAACAGGGCAGAACGTCTAGGTGTTCCACTAAAAGAGATTCCGCTAATAATGATGCGTGATTCTGCTACGCTCAAAAAAGGAGTTCATATTGACTTGTACCGTGCATTTTCCAATCGTTCATTTCAAATCTATGCATTCTCACACAAGTATAATGATTTTTCACTAAACAGTATCTGTGAAGGACTCATCGAAGAGTCCAAGACAGAGTATGAAGGCGAATTGGAAGATTTGTCATTTTATGAATTGGCAAATTATTGTTTTAATGACGCAAGAATAACGCAAAAGCTTACTAGTTTTAACAATGATCTTCTGATGAATCTACTTGTCGTAATTACAAGGATTGGAAGAATGCCAATTGATGACATATCAAGAATGGGAGTATCACAGTGGATTCGTAGTTTATTTTATTATGAACATAGAAAGCACAATTTTTTGATTCCAAGAAGGGATGAGCTTGATCTAAAATCAGGAGCCGCATCAACTGAAGCAATAATAAAAGATAAAAAATATCGTGGAGGGCTGGTTGTAGAACCAACAGAGGGAATTCACTTTAATGTCTCTGTAATGGATTTTGCCAGTCTATATCCCAGTATAATAAAAGTGAGAAACTTGTCCTATGAGACAGTACGCTGTACGCATGACGAATGCAAAAAAAACACCATTCCAGGAACAAGTCACTGGGTATGTACCAAAAAGAATGGACTTACTGCCATGCTTATTGGTTCTCTGAGGGACTTGCGTGTAAACTATTACAAGAGTTTGTCCAAAAACCCAAGTCTTTCTGCAGATCAAAAGCAGCTATACACAGTGGTTAGCCAAGCACTCAAAGTTATTCTAAATGCAAGCTATGGGGTAATGGGTGCAGAAATATTTCCACTGTATTGTTTACCAGTTGCTGAAGCCACAACGGCAGTTGGACGATATACAATTTTAGAAACAATTGAAAAATGCAAATCATCTGGAATCGAGGTATTGTATGGAGACAGTGTACTTCCAGACACACCCATCATAATTCGTAGAAAAGGAGTCGTAGATGTGATACCTATAGAATCATTGATGCCACAAACTGTAACCAGTTCAAGATACGATAAATTTGGAGATGTCGAAGTGTTAACAGAAAAAGGATTCACTAAAATAAAATATGTCTACAGACACAAGGTAAAGAAAAAAGGGTACAGAGTTCTTACTAGAAAAGGGTTTGTAGAGTGCACAGAGGATCATAGTCTTGTCATAGATGGAAATAATGTAAAACCATCAGAACTAAAAAGCGGAGATAAAATTAATCTGATTAAATTCAAAGCAGAATCTAAAGTTAATGTAAGTCCTGACCTGAGCTGGCTATTTGGACTTTTTATTGCGGAAGGTACATGTGGTATCTACACATATGAAAAGAATACAAAGAATTCCTGGAGAATTGTAAATCAAAACAAAAAATTATTACAAAAAGCACAGAAAATTATACTAGAACATTTATCTTTGGAAACAAGCATCATGGACATACGTAAAAGTAGTTCTACATATGCGCTTGTTCCTAAAGGTAATCATAAATTATTTGTTGATTATTTCAGATTTCTTTGTTATCGTGGTGATCAAAAGGGCATACCTCAATCCATACTAAATGCCAACATTGAAGCAAAAAAGGCATTCATTAATGGAATGTTAGAAGGTGATGGACATACTGACATAAATGGATTAACAATACTTGATCAAATTCACAAGACAGTAATGACTGGTATTGTAATCATGCTCGAACAACTTGGATTAGAATATTCTTTACAAATAAGAAAGGACAAACTAAATGTTTGCAGACTCAGAATAATCAAAGACCAAACAGACACAAGAATAAAACAATCTGACATTATCAAGAAAATTGAAACATTTGACATAAACGGGTATGTGTACGACTTGGAAACAAAAAATCATCACTTTTGTGGTGGATTGGGCAACATATTACTTCACAACACCGATTCATTATTTTTAAAAGCACCATCAAGAGATCAAGTGCAACTAGTAGTTGATTGGGCAAAGATAGAGTTTGGAGTTGATTTGGATTTGGACAAAGAATACCGTTATGTTGTATTTAGCACAAGAAAGAAAAATTATCTCGGAGTACAAAAAGACGGTAAAGTTGATGTCAAGGGCCTAACAGGAAAAAAATCCCATACGCCTCCATTTATCAGACATTTGTTTTATGAAATATTGGACATATTGTCCCAAGTTCAAAATGAGCAAGAATTCTCACAATCCAAGGCAAAGATTGGTGATATGATAGCAGGATATGCCAAGAGATTAAAGGCAAAACAAATTCCATTGACAGACCTTGCGTTTAATGTCATGATAAGCAAGGCGCCATCAGAATATGTAAAAACTATACCGCAACATATTCGAGCTGCAAAATTATTGGAACAAACAAGAGAAATAAAAAAAGGAGACATCATATCATATGTGAAAATCATCAACAAGCCGGGGGTAAAACCTGTGGAGATGGCACGGCCCGATGAGATTGATACTCCAAAATACATGGAGTTCATGGAAAGTACGTTTGACCAGATTTTATCCTCAATGGACCTTGATTTTGCAAGCCTAATTGGTGCCCCCAAGCAGACCGGATTGGACCAATTCTTTTGGAAATAGCCTAGCATCCGATTTAGAAGGCCTATCTTTGTTCCAATTCTTGATATTCGTATGACAAAATCATGGCAGAATATACCATATTGTTGTCTTTGTCAAAACTATGAGAATATTTGACGTCCTTGACGTATTTTCCATCGGAGATTGCTTTGTTGATTGATGTTACAAATTCCAATTGGTCATGCGTTGTTATAACTTCAATTCTCAATACTGAGAGTATGATTCTGGCGATAAAAGGGCACAGGGGATTTTAATTGACCGAACTTGTATTTGCTATCAAGTCATACGTAAGGTTTTAAAATTAATTTAAGAGTAAAAAAAGAGAAAAAGATTTTGGGATTGCTATTGCGATCCGCTTTGATATGTCCAGTCAGAACCAGTTGTAGTGCCCGGTGTAGTTGCACCTGGTGTAACTGTTCCTCCAGATGGAGCATTGTTTGATTTCCATGCGCCTGGACCCATTTGGTGTTCATGCATCATGCCTCTTGCGTGACCCATGCCAGAGCCACCCATATGAAATGCGTGTCCTGGTGAGGTGTAAAGTATAGCTCCAGATGATGGATCAATAATCACGGAATATACCATGCTATTGCTGTCGATTACTTTGAAGGCATATACAAGATCTCCTTGCATTGGTTTCAAGCTTCCACTGATTACCTTGCCACCACCAGTAATTGCTGAGTCTGTTGCAGCTGTGTTTGCAGCATCAGAGAAGCTTACTGTAGCTTT
The DNA here is from genome assembly GCF_900167955.1 of Candidatus Nitrosotalea bavarica. Taxonomy (GTDB): domain Archaea; phylum Thermoproteota; class Nitrososphaeria; order Nitrososphaerales; family Nitrosopumilaceae; genus Nitrosotalea; species Nitrosotalea bavarica. The sequence continues at coordinate 21,381 of NZ_FUYK01000003.1, forward strand.
TGACAAAAGTAACTGTTCAATATTTATTGAACCCTGGATTGTTGGTTTTGCCGGAGTAGTTTGTGCAGATGCTGCTGACATTCCCGCTGTGGCAATTATTGCCACACCAATTATGATAGCAAGCAACTTTTTGTGTGCTACTAGGCTCTGTGTATTCATGTCGTAATTACTGAAAAGTCGATATAAAGAATTGTGACACCTTGTTCAGTAACAATGTTAACTAATATCTTAAATATGACATTAAAAGTCTTCAAAGGCACGCATGAAATCTCATGTGTTGACAGGAAGAGCACGTTTCCATCTTCATGCTTACAGGCATGGTAATTGTCAGAAAACCTATAAAACCAGTAAATTGGTCAAAACATTACACCTGTGTGTCAAGACAATCATTACTATAATTTATAAAGAAAGTTATAGAAATTACAACTATGCGAAAAGATTCATGTAGAAACTGTGGTGTAACTATGCAGGAATTTCAACATTGCACCGTATGTAACGTAGTAAACCAGTTCGTTTGCGCCCACTGTAGAAGAGCAAGTGATGAACAGGTTCACATGGAATGCAGTCATATCACAAGAGAACTTGTCCTAAATTAGTCAGTTATCAAAATTTCAAAACTAGTTAAACGATTTTCCTTTCCATATGGCCATATTTCGAATCCACACCAAAAACAGGATCTGAAATATTATTATACTACCACAAAATGATGAGCGTTACAAATGAGTTTTCTTGATTTATACATGAATCGCAATCCGCTAATTACCAGTCCAAGCGAAGACGGCGACGTATCTGCCATAGTATATGGAATTCCATTTGATTCAACTCATTCTTTTAGACCAGGTACAAGATTTGGCCCAGATGCAGTTCGACAAGCCTTTAACAATATAGAAATTTTCTCAACAAGATTCAACGTAGACTTGGAAAGTGTCAATATCGAAGACCTTGGAAATACATATCATACTGTAGTTGCAACCGAGGTTCTTGACATGATAGGAAAAATTACCGCAGAACTTGCTGTAAGAGACAAACAGATGATAATTTTAGGAGGAGAGCATTTGATAACTTATGGAACATACATGGCATTTCCAAAAGAAACTGGATATATCGTATTTGATGCACATTATGATTTGCGAGACGAATATGCGGATATCAAGTTAAGTCATGCAGCTTATCTTAGAAGAATTATAGAAAAAAGAGGTCCAGAAAACATTGTTCATGTTGGTGCAAGATCATTTGTAAAAGAAGAACTTGCATTCAAGACAGAACATAAAGTAAATACTGTTACTGACAAAGACATTAGAGAAGGCAGGGGACCTAAAATGGTCAAGGATTTCATGTCAACTTTTGATAAAATCTATGTAAGCATTGATTTAGACGTGTTAGACCCAGCATTTGCACCAGGAGTTGGCAACCCAGAAGCTATGGGAATTACCTCACGTGAACTATTTGACATGATATATGCATTAGAAGGAAATACAATTCGATGTATGGATATCGTAGAATTATGTCCTCCATATGACAACGGTGCAACCGCATCTGTTGCAGCAAAACTAATGTCCGAAGTCATTGCAATGAATCTATCCCGCAAGTAACTTAAGGTAGAAGATAGATATCATATCTAGTGGAAAGAGACATTTCTGAATTAATCAAAAAAGGTTCACAGTTAATCATAGATGGGAATTTTGAAGAAGCATTGAGTTACTTTGATCAAACAATTATTATGCAACCAAACAATCCCGATTTATTAAACAAAAAAGGAATTGCATTACGTGGCCTTGGCAGATATGACGAAGCTATAGAATGTTTCAACAGATCATTACAGCTTGACCCAAGAGATTTAGACGCGTCTTGATTTGCATTAGACCATAATTTGCGGCCTTTTTGCAACACTTCGACCCATGTTTATTCGCATAAACGGTTTTTCCTTGGTCTCTTCTTGAATATCTGCAATAAATTCTGCGACGGAGAGATTTCTAGGGTCTTTTGATTTCCTATCTCGAATTGACAGTGTGGTAGAATTTACTTCCTTTTCGCCTATGACTATGATATACCTAATCCATTCAGTCTCTGCATCTCGAATACTTTTTCCAACACTCTCGTTTCTATCATCCACATCAACACGAATGTTACTTTCAGTTAGAGTATCAGCAAGTTTTTCACAGTGTTCCAAAAACTCTGGTTTGACAGGAATAAGTCTTACCTGTGTTGGTGCCAGCCATAATGGAAACATTGGTTTTCTTCCCTCTCTTTGATCTGTTGCAGCTTTTTCCAATAATGTGTATATGACTCTCTCAATTGCACCACTTGGAGAGTTGTGTAAGATTATAGGATTTTGAGGCTTGTTTTCAGCATCCATAAAATCAATATTGTATCTTTTTCCATTTTCCACATCGATTTGATCAGTGGATAATGCAGATGCTTTCCCAGAACTATCAACATAGTTAAACTCCCATTTTAGTACGAAATAAAAGAATCTCTCCTTCCACATTTCAACAAGAACGGGCTTGCCCAACTTTGCTACAGTCTCTTCAATTATGTCCCTGTGTTCATTGTAAAACTCTTCAGTAAATCTAATTGCCATTTCATAATCTATATCATCAATACCTAGTCCCTTGATAACATCGCGAGATAGCTCAAATCTTTTTCTAAATTCTTCTTTTGCTTGATTCATGTCCGCACACATCGCATGACAGTCCGGCATGGTAAATGCACGCAGTCTTCTAAGACCTACAAGTTCTCCAGACTGTTCTCTTCTGAAACTATATCTTGTAAGCTCGTATAATTTTAATGGCAAATTCTTGTATGAGAGCTGAAAGTCTTTTGCCATAAGAAACTGTCCAAAACATGCTGCAAATCTCAAGAACAGGTGTTTACCTTCAGAATCAATGCTGTATTGTCGTGCTGGAAATCTATGGAAATAACTTTCCATGCTAGGATGATGAGAATCATACATTATCGGAGTTTCTACTTCAAATCCGCCATACTCCATTACTTTATCTGTGACATATCTTTCGATTAGTGATTTCATCAACCTTCCATTTGGATAAAACCTCATGTTGCCAGCATCTGATGCCGGTTCATAATCGGCAATTGCTAATTTTTTCATTAATTTAACATGTGGTGGAGGTTCGTCAACAGCTCTTTTTTTAGCTGCCTCATATTTTGCCAATACCTCAAGGTTTGGATATTTTGCAAAGTTGAATTTTTCAATTTCATGCAATTTACCGTCAGGTGTCAGTATGTGCCAAAATGATTGTATCTTGGATTCGGCTTTTAGTGCATTTGACGATGATTCTTTTTCTTCACCGGCAGTTATTGTTTTAGAATTTTCAGCCAAAGGATGTCCCTTGACTTGAAGTTTGTATGACTTTGTCCAACCAAACGGAGCTCGATGAACCTCAAGTCCTGTTGCATTAGATTCCATTTCTTTGAGTAATAGTAAAGCAGTAGTCGGGGATGCAAGTTTTGAGCTTAGATGAGCATAAGGATATAACAATAATTTGGCACAGCCTACTTTTTTCATGGATTCTGAAATTTCACCAATTGCCCTCTTGGCAACATCTACATTGTCTGATTCCTCTACTGCTACAAATGCAACAACTACCTCTTCGAGGCGTTTTGATTGTGGGTCAATTTCTTCAGCAGATTTTATTTCCTTTTTTACTGGAGTATATTCTACGTAATCACAGTGCAACTGCAATATTCGCATGTTTTGTTTTTGTTTTGGTTGTTGAATTAAACTTTATGCCAACACGAACTATGATTAACGATACTAGATATTGGAAAATTTTAAGAGCTAATTTACTAGATGAGAATAGTTTATCGTCGTCTCATTTTTTCAAGCTTTGTAGTAATCCTGACTATCTTTTCAATCACTTCATCATTACTACCCTTTCCTGACAAGAATTTGATGAGCCAGTCTATCTCTTCTGTGTTGAGTAGATTTTCCATCTATGTCACTACTAATTCCAAGGCAGCCATAAGCATTGTCATTGTATAGATTTCATTGTGACATCCTCGCGGTTATAGAGAATCTTTTCTAGAGTTATTGTAATAGTACAGTTTTTTTTAAACTTCATCTCTTTTTTATTTCCTACCGAGTCTTTGAATACAATACTAGGGTCATTTGCAATATCTATGACATACTGTGTTCCATTCTTGAGTTTTTTTAATTCAGGACAGCCTTTAAGATCGATGAGTAATGAACAACCAATAGAATTTGATTCAGATGAGGACATGTGATAATTTTGTAGTTGGCAATTATAAAAATGGTTCCGTTATGAATGACATCTATAGTTTAATTCCAATTGATACAATCTTTCCATTTCTTGATACAAACTTGCCAATTATTTTTGATAGTAGACCATATTTTTTATTGCGCAATGACTTGGTCAGATTTAATTCAGATTCATCTCCAAAAAATGCTTGACCTTCCATCCATTCCCCTTTTGGTTCACCTTTAAAATTTGATGGAGATATCTTGACAGATTTGTTGTGGTTTAACCGTTTTACTTTGCCAGAGGACGCGGCTGTTGCAATATAGATAATCCCATTAGACATTACAAACCAGACAGGTGTCTTTACTCCCTGACCATTCTTTTTGTATGTCTCAAGGCAGAGATATTTTTGTCCTTCAAAGAGGGCCAGTTTTTCGGATGACATGAAATGACAACCCAATATGCCAGATTAAAGCCTAGTCTTGTCAAACTTGCTGCAAAAATATTTAAAATTATTTTAATTTAATTGATTTGATTGAAAAGAATCGGAGCAGAGATCAAAAAATAAAATAACTTGTGACTAGTTATTTTCCTCTTTCTTGCGTTTTTTCATTAATTCATCAAATTTTTTCTGGATAAACTCTTTGGAATGCTTAGTTTTCTTCATGAGATATTCTTTAGAATGATGGGGATTTTATATGATTAGATTAGACAATTTAAACTTGGAATGTTTTGTTCATTCATTTTGCTACATGCTTGCCTTGGAACAGATAATTCTGAAAGGAAATCATCCAAACAAAGATAACAATTTTAAAATATCGTTCGTAGGAACAGACCGTAATTGCGATCATACTACATCACTTCATCTTATTTACGATTGAATCATGCATAATTTTGTTTATCATGACACCTATTTTCTTCATATCAATGGGTTTTTCCATAATGTGCAACACATTCCACTCCTCTAACAAAATCCTATTTGAAACAGGTCCTGATATTACTATGAATTTTGCTTTTTCGTCATATTCTATTATTTTCTGTATTCCATAATATCCATCATATTTTTGCATATCCAAATTCGTGAACACAATGTCGGGATGATAAACCAGATACAACTCATATGCTTCTTTTCCGTTGGAACCAGTTCCCATTACATGGATATTGTGTATTTTGAGAAGTTCTACAAAAAGTTCCCTTAGTTCAATATCGTCTTCAATTACTATCGCACTAATTTTTGGGAAATTTTTATTCTCATATGTCATTGCAATTATCATGTACTTGATTGGCTATGAACACCAATGTGATTTTTTTGAACAATCTATTTTCAAACGTTATTTTTTCCATATTGTATTTAATAATGCTACTATAAACATTAAAAAATTGATTATTTTTTCTTAAAATTGCATTTATTTATACGAATAACCTTTGACCAAGAATTCTACTTGTGAGACACAACATTACAACGAGTTGTCCTTTTTGTCGACTAAGAGTAAAAATAGCGCAAGGACGGGGGATTCTAAATCTAGTTTTTTACAAAATGATTCAAATCTAAACATAATATGTGGTCAATCCATCCAAGAATCAATTGATACAGATACGTAATTTGACAAAACGTTATGAAAAATTAATTGCCGTTGACAATCTCTCTTTGGAAATAGGACAAAGCGAGGTTTTTGGATTATTGGGGCCAAATGGGGCTGGCAAGACTACAGTAATACACATGCTTGCTACCCTGCTCAATCCAACATCTGGGTCTGCAACAGTCAATGGTTTTGACATACTAGAAGATCCTGAAAAAGTCAGGTCTAGCATAGGAGTTGTTTTTCAGGTTCCAAGTAGCGACGACCTTCTTACAGGATATGAAAACCTCAAAATTCATGCCTTGCTTTATGGCGTAAAACCAGACGTTAGGGAAAAACGTATCAGTGCGGCTCTGGAACTAGTTGGTTTGACAGAAAGAAAGGAGGATCAAGTAAAAAAATACTCGGGAGGAATGCGAAGAAGACTGGAAATAGCACGGGGACTAATTCATAATCCCAAAGTATTGTTTCTAGATGAACCAACATTAGGACTAGATCCTTCTAGTAGAGAGACAATGTGGAAGTATATACAACAGCTTGTAAAACAAGAAAAACTTACGATAATTCTTACGACACATTACATGGAAGAGGCGGATATGTTATGCAACAGAATTGGCATAATAGACAAGGGAAAAATTATCGCGCTAGATACTCCGGCTAGACTAAAATCAATGTTAGGAGGAGATATTGTCAAACTCAAACTAAAACAAGATTCCAATACAGATGCTCTAAAAAATCTAGAATGTATTAGTAAAATTGAGTCAGTTGATGGATATCTGTTGTTAAGTGTTGATGATGCAAAAAGAAACATTCCAGAAATTTTAAAGCATGTCGAAGTTGAATCTGTTGAAGCTACTAGTCCCACATTAAACGATGTATTTTTGAAACTAACAGGAAGACCAATCAAAGAACAAGCCGAAGGCGGTTTTATGGAGAGATATGTACAATACGACAAGCATTAGGATTTACTTTGACAAGATCTATGCACTCTGGCTAAGAGAAGTAAAGGTATTTTTTAGAGAAAAAAGCCGGCTAGTTGCATCAACCTTTACTCCGCTTTTATGGTTGTTTGTCATAGGCAGTGGATTTGGCTCTTCAACTTCAATATCGGCACATGCAGTAGATTATCAGAAATTCATATTTCCAGGAATAATTTGCATGTCGGTTGTTTTTTCATCAGTATTTTTTGGCTCATACATCATATGGGATAGAAAATTTGATTTTTTAAAAAGCGTAATGGTAGCGCCGGTATCAAGATCCACCATTTTTACTGGCAAGACATTTGGCGGTATGACAAATTCTTTAATTCAAGTATCAATACTTCTCATAGTAGGCCTAATCATCGGAGTACAATTTAGTCCACTTGCTCTAGTACAAACAGTAGTAATTGTTCTGCTGCTCTCATTTGCTTTGACATCTCTTGGACTAACTCTTGGAAGTTACATGACAAGTCTTGAAGGATTTCAGATGATAGTAAGCTTTGTAGTCTTTCCTTTGTTCTTTCTTAGTGGCGCATTATTTCCAATTGACAAACTACCTCAGTGGCTCTCAATTTTAACAACCATAGATCCTGTTACATATGCAGTAGATGCTCTTAGAAATATCATATTAGGAATAGGAAGTCATGGACTAGGTCTTGACTTGGGTGTTCTTTTATTATACAGCTGTGCGCTAGGAGCCTTGGGTACTTACTCCTTTAGAAGAATGAAAGCAGTCTAGTTCTTTTTTAAATAATAATCGACAAAAGACGTCACAACTGAAAATCTTTGTAATTACACAATATCACACTCACAGATTAGAATATAACAAACCAGTAATACCGCATATGTGAGATCTAATGTCCGCACAACGATTTAAAAAAATCCTGGTACCTTTGGACGGTTCAAAAAATTCACTAAACGCCTTAGAGACTGCAATTCATCTCACAGTTGAGAATGAAGCATCACTTGTTGTCATTCATGTAATTCACACCCTTTCGCAAAAAGCAAGTGTCAAACAAAAATCAGGAGAAGAGGAGGTTCCACCATCATTTATTCTTCAGACAAAAAAACTTGCCATGAAAAACAAGATACCGTTTTCTAGCAGAGTGTTAACAGGGGATCCCGGACATGCCATAGTTGAATATTCCAATACTCATGGCATAGATTTGATTGTGATAGGTGCAAGAGGAGTCAATACCTTTAAGAATATTTTTCTTGGAAGTGTGTCAAGTTATGTATTACACAAATCAAAGATTCCAGTAATGCTAGTCAAATGAGTTTTTAGAAATAAAAATAGTTTCCTTCTAGTTAAAAAATAAAAAAAGAGCGTTTCTTGCGAAACTATTATGAAGTTGTTCCTGATGGTGCTGTGCTGGTAGATGGAGTTTGTTTATTCCATCCCTGTCCACCATGTTTGAAACCGCCATTCATTCCTCCTGCATGTCCTCCACCAAAGCCGCCCATTTGAAATGCGTGGCCTGCTGAGGCGTAGAGTACTGAACCGCTTGAAGGATCGACAATCACGGAATATACCATGTTGTTACCGTCAATTACCTTGAAGGCGTATACAAGAGAACCTTGCATTGGTTTCAAGCTTCCACTAATCACTTTTCCACCAATAATTGGTGCAGTTGATGAACCGCCTGCTGCAGTTGTTGCTGCAGTAGAAAAGTCTACTTTGACATTAGACAAAAGTAGCTGTTCAATATTGATTGAACCCTGGATTTTTGGTGCTGTACTTGTTGTAGCTGGAGCACTCTGTGCAGACGCTGCGCCCATTCCTGCTGTGGCAAATATTGCCACACCAATTATGATTGCAAGCATCTTCTTGTGTGCTGATAGGCTTGATGTATTCATGCCGTAATTACTTGAAACTCGATATAAAGAATTGTGACACATTGTTCAGTAACAATGTTACTTCTGTCAAGAATGCACAAGGCATGCATTAACAATATTAATTTCTTAGTGTACGGTACAATACCTGTTAAAAATAGTGAGCATGTGTTAATTCTAGTTTAAAAATCAATAATAGGTATGAGTCGTGTTGTATTCTATGTCTAGAATTAGATCATGTATAAAATAATCAAAATGCCATTTGAGCAAAAGAATTACAAATTTGTCTCAGTTCCAAATCCGAATCAATAATACACTTTTTTATCAAATCCGTTGCTGTAACAATTCCCACTAGACGCGTTCCTTCCATCACAGGTACCTTGTGGATCTTTTTCTCTTTCATCAGTTCAGCAAGTTTTTTTGCAGTATCACTAGGACTAGATGTTATCAAGGGTACAGACATTACATTTTGTACTAGAGTAGATGATGACTTGTCAAGAGAGGTAATTTTTGTTACAAAATCTCTTTCTGTTATTATGCCAACAGGTACATTTTCTTTGGTAACAACCAGGCAACTAACTCCGGTATCTTCCATCATCTTGGCAGCTTCTTTGACTGTCAAAGTTACATCAATTGAAACAATTTGTTTCTTCATCATATCTTTTACAAAAGTATCCATTACCACGTACTATTTTTCATTCCATAAAAATGTCGAATTTGATTATCATTTGCGATAATCAATCATGCCAGCATATGTGCCTAAATTTTCTTTTAATGGACTTGCACTTGCCATGTAACAAATATCTGTCTAGTCCAAATCTGTTGTTTTAAAAAATAATACTAATGGAGGAATGGGGCTGGACATGCTTAGGTACAATGTATTATTTGGTTCCATTTGTGCGTAAATTCTTCATTTTAACAGGGTATTCATAAAATCACCTATCCAAGTTTAAACTCATTAGGATACTATCATACTTGATATTTTTGTGCTTGTCCTGTACATAACTACTAGCCGTTTATTACTAATTTTTCAAACTCTTGTTTTACTTTAGGCAATTGTACAGTAAACGTAGTAGGGTTATTTTTTACCATAATCTTTCCACCATGATTTTCTATTATTGTTTGACAGCTAGATAGGCCAAGGCCAGTTCCTCTTTGCTTTGTAGTAAATAATGGCTCGAATATTTTTGCAAGATCATTCTCAGGTATTCCCGGACCTGAATCAGATACGCCAAGCATTGTTAAATCTTGCTTGTCTTCAGTCGATATGATAATCTTACCAGTATCGCCTGTTGCTTGAATTGCATTTGTTATGATGTTTGACAAGACTGTTTCAAGCTGTGCCACATCTCCAAATATTTGTACATCTTGTTTGGGTACAACAATCTGTACTCCATAAGGAATATTGATGGTCCTAAGAACGGATTCTATTAGAAGTCTTGATGACATCCATTCACTTGTTAATGGTTTTTCCCTTATAAAATCTAAAATTCCATTTATCTGCCTGTCCATTCTATCAATTGCTCGTTTTAATCGATTTATCCTAGCTATTGATTTTTCATCTTTAGGCCCTCGGAGCGCCATGATATCCACTTCTGCTTTGATGACTGAGAGTGGATTTCTCAAATCATGTGATACTCTTGCTGCCAAGTTTCCAATAGCTACTAGTTTTTCATTTTTGAGCATTATCTCCTTTGAGAGTTTTAGTCTGCTTCTTAAAATGAAAATTATATTCAGCCCAATTGTCATAGATACCAAAAATGCCGGGATCACACTCTTGTTGAAATTGATGTTATCTATTTTTGTCTTGGCTGTCTGGGATAAAATAAAAACAGAATAATCTGTAGTCTTTTTCCATCCCTTTTCCATCGGGGATATTTTCTTGTTGTTTATAACCTGATGATCATCCCAGCTCTTTTCAAATTTAATCATTTGTCCTGTTATTGGTTCTATCCAGAAAGTTGAGACTGTATCAGAGAGAACCCTTACGCCATCATATTTAGGAAATGCGTCTGTGAGATCTACATCATGTGTTTCTGCTTGAAAGACATACACCTCAAGACCGTTGATATTGTCTATTTTTTTATAAACTAGTGGACTGTCTGCAAAAACTAATGGGTGATAAAATTCATAATCATGTTTTTCTACTCCCGGTTTGAACGCAAATTGTTTTGTTGGCATATCCTGATATGTTCTTGAATAGGCATTTACCTGATACTCTTTTTCAGAATGAAAGATCTCCTTGCCATTATCATTTCTTGTTCCGCTTATTACGGATGAAATTGTTATAAATTCTTCTTTTGTATCAATTACTTTTTGAATTAATGATTCTCTAAGGTGAAAAGGTTGTGATAACTCTGTCCCAACACCATTTGCAACTTGGTCTTGGCCTTCTTGTTCCACATACACTTGATAATCATTGTGTATTTTTTCAAATTCTGGAATATACACCCCAAACCATATTACTAATACAGCAAAAGTTGTAGCAAACAATAAGGAAATTCTCTTTACAGTAGACTTGGAAATTCTCACAAATGGATTTTTCTAGATTTTTGATTTAAGACCAAGCTTGTTTGTTATGCACATACATGTACCAGTATAACCATCAGGTAGTTTCACATCTGTAATTTTTCATGACTGTGTACAGTTTTCGGTTAGTTTAAAAAAGATGGATCGGGCCGGATTTGAACCAGCGACCCCCGCAGTGTGAGTGCGATATCCTAACCGGGCTAGACTACCGATCCGCAAATTATTTTTAGAGTGAGTATTATTTAGTTCTTGAATTATTGTATAATTTATCAAACAGATTAGAATTTGTTTCCACAGTTTCTACAAAACTTTGTTGCCAGATGGGAAAATGTACCACATGAATCACATGGCTTGCCATCCATAGAGGTTTTTTGCATCAAATCATCCCTACCTTGAAGGCTTTTTGCGCTAACAAATGAGGCAATAGAATTTTGAGGACCAGATTGTCCCGAGACACTTCCTGATGCCAAGCCCGATGTCAAAGTGCGTGCGGAGAAGGACCGGTTCATTCGATTTAGCGCTTTTTTTATCTCAAACATGGATTTGAGTCCAAGAAATTCAAGTGCTGAATATTTCAAAACCGCATCAGTCATTCCATGATAATATTCTCGCTCAGATAACTGGCCTTGCTTGTATAGAGAATGCATTTCAGTAAATGTCTGGATATACGAGTCATAACCTCGAAAAATGTATTGTAGTTTGTCAAACATTAAAGCAAGTGTATCTACATCATCCCCACCAAAAGCTGACATGCTATCAAGGAACAAAGACCACTACTTAATTTTTTGATCTAGTGAGTATGCTGTTTAAAACACGTGCCGCAGAATTCCTGACTACATCGGGGGCACGATATCAATTCTCCAGGCCTATACCCAACAAAACATTTTGAGCATGCAAATGGATTCATGTTTTTTATATGATATTGTAATACTTAATCTTTAGCAGATTTTGGAGCCACTTGTGATTCCAATTTATCCCATGGGAATACCACGTATTCTTGACCTCGAGTTTTTTTAGCATAGACTAGCTGTTTTGGATACCATGCTCCTTTTCTTGCTACCAGAGTAGCATATACAAAATTTTTAGGATCTTTAACGAGAGGAATTATTTTTTCAAACGTAGTGCCGGAATCATATATATCATCAACAAAAAGCGTTCTTTTGGGAATGACATTTCTGTCTACCAGTATTTTTTTTATATTAAAATGATCAGCAATCAGTCTTGCTGGAACCAGTCCCCCTCTCGATATAGTAGCAATTGCATCAAACTCAAAACGTGTTTTTTTGATTTCAGCTGAGAGAATCTCTACACATGATTCAATCTCTGACCAAGACATACTAGACTTTCCTTTCCAATTAGAGGCCAACTTGCAAATACTTGATGTGGTTGTCTAATAATCATTTTCAAAAACATATTTTATAAATTTAGATCTGGCTAAATAATTTAGCCCTAGCTAACTTTTATATGAAGACCATACCAGCATGCAATCGTGACAACATCTAAATTATATTCAAAATTATCTCATTTTACAGGTTTTCTAAGAAAATTCATTGCATATTCTGGTCCTGCACTAATTGTAAGCATAGCATACATGGATCCAGGAAATTATGGAACAGATCTCCAAGGAGGAGCTGCTTTTGGGTATTCATTACTTTGGGTGGTATGGCTTTCAAGTGCCATAGCTATGTTAGTTCAATACCTATCTGGAAAATTAGGAATTGCAACAGAGAGAAGCATGGCTGAAATTTTGCGGGAAAAATTAGGTAGAAAGTTATTCATCATACCATATTGGCTAAGTGCAGAAGTTGCAGCGGCGGCGACAGACCTTGCCGAATATCTTGGAACGGTTATTGCGTTAAATCTATTATTTGGAGTGCCAATGATTTATGCCGCAATCTTTGGAGCGGTGGATGTCATCATAATACTAGCTCTCACATCAAGAAAATTCCGTCTAATGGAACAGCTCTTTTTGCTTTTTGTTTCAATCATAAGCTTTGGATATGTCTATGAGATGTTAGTGGCACCACCAACTATACACGGAATACTTGCAGGTTCATTTTTGCCTCACTTTGCAAATTCTAGTGCGTTGTTTGTTGCAGTTGGCATAATTGGCGCTACTGTAATGCCACATGTTGTTTTTCTACATTCTTTTCTTACAAAGGAAAAGGCAATCGGCAAGACACTTGAGGATAGAAAGAAGATGCGAAGATTACATCTTGCAGAGACGATATTCTTGCTTACCATAGCTGCCTTGGTAAATGCTGCAATATTGTTAATGGCCGCAGTTGCATTTTATCCCAACAATTCTCAAATTGCATCAATTGCCGAAGCCTACAAGACACTTGTACCATTATTTGGAATATCTGCTGGAACAATTTTTGTAATCACATTACTTTCATCAGGTATAGCATCATCTGCTGCAGGAACCCTGGCAGGTCAAATCATAATGGAGGGACTCTTGGGGAAAAAAGTCAACATGTGGCTGCGAAGAATAATTACAAGATTTGTAAATGTCATACCAACCACAGTTGCCATACTGTTAGGTTTTGATCCTTTGCACATTCTAGTGTACAGTCAATTTCTTCTCAGTCTGATGATACCAATTGCAGTAATACCTGTAGTAATGCTTACAATGGACAAAAAATTAATGGGAGTTTTTGTCAATAGAAAAATAACTACAATAATTGCATGTCTTTTTGTAGGAATAGTTCTAGTATTCAATGCGCTATCTTTGATAAGTCCAACATCCTAGAATAATTTTAAAAATAAAATATCCTAGGTAACTACCTTGAACTGGATATTTTTCTTTTTGAGGAATGCAACTAGTTGTTCTGCGTGTGTCTGGTCTTGTGTCTCCAAGCTTAGTGTTACCCCAGCTGTTCCTGCAGGAATGCTTGAAGATAGTCTGTCATGGATTACATCGACAATATTTACACTAAGAGAAGATATCTGGTCTACAACTTCCTTTAGTGCCCCTGGCTTGTCTGTTAAAAGTATGAATATTTTGACCATCCTACCCATCTCAGTCAAACCTTTGGCTACGATTTGGCCTAGAAGATACATGTCCACATTTCCTCCAGATAATATTGGGACGACCTTTTTGCCCTTGGCAGGTTTTTTGTCAAGTAGGTATGCCAACCCTACAGCACCAGCTGGTTCTACAACCATCTTTGCTCTTTCCATTAAAAGAAACATTGCTTTTACAATTGCAGAATCATCAACTAGAACGATATCATCAATTAATTCGTTTATGATTTTAAATGTAGAATATCCCGGTGTCTTGACAGATATTCCATCTGCAATTGTCCTATGACCTGAAACTGATTGTAACTTTCCTGCATCAAATGATTTTTTCATTGCTGGAAATCCTGATGATTGTACTCCTATCACTTTGACTTTGGGCTTTTTTGCCTTGACTGCTTTTAAAACTCCCGCAGCTAGTCCTCCTCCACCAATTGGAACATAGATTTCATCAACGTCTGGAAGATCCTCAATTATTTCTAGACCTATTACTCCCTGAGCTGCAATTACTATCTCATCATCAAATGCATGAACCATTGTTGCACCAGTTTTTTTTGCAATCTCTGTTGCCTTGGCAGATGACTCGTCATATATGGAACCCTCCAAGATTACTTTGGCACCATATGCCTTGGTGGCTGAAACTTTGGCAGGTGAAGCGTTTACAGGCATCACTATAGTGCATGGAATTTTTTCAAGTGCTGATGCATACGCAACACCTTGCGCATGATTTCCTGCTGAAGCTGCAATCACTCCTTTTTTCTTTTCTTCTTTGGAAAGACTTGCAATCTTTGCATAAGCTCCGCGTACCTTAAACGAGCCAGTCTTTTGCAGACATTCAGATTTTAGATAAACCTGGGAACCTGTCATGATACTAAAAGAGTAGGAACTCTCAAGTGGAGTTCTGCGGATAACATTTTTCTGGATCCTTTGAGACTTTAGTATATCTTCAAGTGTGATGTTCAACAGAATTTTCAACCCATCTCGGTATATTTGGCTTGTTGAATACTATTACTTCAAAATGTGTCATGTATTTTTGATTACAAAATACGATTTTAAGCAAAAAATGGATAATTAGTTAATAATTTAATAGAATTTTCAACGATCTGGAAAGGGCTAAATAATATCATGAATACCTTACAGATCTAAGTCAAGGGGTCAACGCTGCGTCATCTTGCGTCAACTCCCCAAACTCTGGCGCCGATGATACAGTCCAGGCCCCTTGGCTAAATTATGTTGATTTTAAAATATACAATCATATAAACAATTTTTTAATTTTTTAGAGCTCTTATGACACTATCCATCAACACAGGCAAGTTAGTCTTTGTCTGCTCGGAGATTCTTGAGAGATTGATGTTTCCCTGTCGTATGTTATTTTTCAGATATTCTAAATTAAAGTTGCAGAGACACCCTTCCTCTGCTGCGATCATCCTGTTTTCATCGATCATAACAGATGTTGTGTGATATACTTCAATTAACATATTGTCAAGCTCTACAAACAATCTATCCCTGTTTGAAACAAGTTTTGTGTGTTCAGCGTGTGACACCTCAATTGATTGGACAATATCCTGTGTTATGTCTTCACGATTAAACAATACTTCAAATAATTTTTGGTCATCCATGGATTGGTATCCTTCCTGTTTGAGTTTTTCTTCTATGATCTTGTCATTCTCAGGTCCCACCTTTACCTGAAGTTTTGCAATCATATCAGATATGTCCGAGAGTTCTTTTTGAATCTCGATTACTCTATGGTCAAGCTTGTAGAATAACAACGCATGGTACTGTAACGACATGTGTCCAGAAAGAAGATAGTTTCCTTCCTTTATCTCAAATTTTATAAAACTTCTTCGAAGATCTTTCTCGGCAGTTGCAGAAACGCCCTGATTGCTCCAGTCTGGAATTTTTTGCAATATATCATCAAAGAACTTTCTAACAAGGGCAGGATCAAATGATTCCTGATCTGTAACTGTACCATCCCCTAGCATTACCTTTAGTGGAACTTTAGTTGTAAGACGAGTCATATGTTCTGAAAACAAGGTACGAACACTTTCTGCCTTGTCACTCATTGATTTTATAAAAGGATCAGGATTGCTTGTTGGAATCTGCACAAATTATCCACAGAAAACATCCACATAAAATCGATAGGTACTTTAAATACGCTATAAAGCCAATTTCATCATAGGATTAAGGATAATGCCAAAACCCTCGTTTAAGAAGATAGTATGCTGGAATTGTGATGTAGAAATCATACAATACTTTGATATAAAATACAAGGGAGAAAGAGGAGTATGTCCAGTATGTGGAGTCAATTTCCCGTTAGAGTAGATACCAATGAGTGATCCCCCTAGTCCACCAAAAGATGTGCCCACAAAGAACATCATTGACATGATGTTGGGAGGAGGCAAGTCTGGTACGTTAGATACTGAGAGCCTCATCAAAGAGACACAAAAAAGAGTGTGGAGTTCGCTTAAGAAAGGATACGAGTATGATTATTCTGTCGACGAGTCTGACAAGTTTCTACGTAACCACGTGTCCCAGAAACTGCACATGATAGTCATGTTTGTAGATCTTGTCGGTTCAACAGATATGGCACTACTGCTTCCACCAGAAAAACTTGGAATCATTATCAGTTCATTCTCACAAGAGATGCGTTCAGTTATTCGTCACCATGGAGGTTATGTCTTAAAGTATGTAGGGGATGCTGTAATAGGATACTTCATTGCAGAAGAAAGCCCCCTTGTTGTGTCAGATAATGCTGTTAACTGTGCAAGGACCATGATTGATATAATTGAAAGAGGAATAAATCCAATTCTTAGTGAATATGATTATCCAGAGTTGCGAGTAAAGATAGGAATGGACTTTGGAGAGAATGTCATAGTACGATATGGGGCTGATGAAGTAAGATCACATGTTGACATTCTAGGTCCTGCAGTGAGTATCGCTGCCAAGATTACAGCGTTATCAAAACCAAATCAGATTCTTGTCGGTCATGACATTTACGACAAACTTCACCCCAACTTGAAGAATCTTTTTGAAACAGTTGAATGGCCAGACAATCACTGGTCTTACCAAGATAAGAAGACTGGAAAACTATACCGTGTTTATGCAATGCATGCCTAGACAGTAAATCTGTCTGGACATTCTACATGTTCATAGTGATGATCTGTAAATTTTTGGTCTACAATATACATTACAATTTTGTATAAATCCGTAGAATTAATATTTTTTTTACATTTTATACAATCCATTGATATTGTTTTTGACATTAAACTTGTGTCGATCTGGGCATTCTATAAGGATCAGTGATCGACGGAATTTGATAAAAAACGACTGATACTTGACACTTTTGTATATCTAACGAGTAATTTTGTGAGTAAACATGAAATAGAGGAGAGCAAGAATTGCATTCATGTGGTATTACGATGCAAGAAGAATCATGGAAACTTTTGGACAACCACTTGATATGATAAATTCACCATTTGCATTTCCAAGATTACCACCGCGTGCAAATCCTCCACTAGGAATTGCCAATGCTGGAAGAATAAAGGACCAGATTGTACATGATTCAGATATGACAATGGGTAAACTAACAGGTTATCACACAATGTTTCAAAGATATGCAGCAGGCTTGTTTAACATGACACCAAATGCATTCATGCCAGGACATCCAATGCATGCAAAGATGCAACCAGTTGATACACTAAGAGAAGAAAACGAAAAATTACGACAGGAAAATCTTTCGTTAAAATCAGGCCTTGACAAAGAAAAGAAAAAGTAACCTCTTACTTTTTAAAGCTTAAATGTTCTACTATAAACATGCAAAAGACACCAGATCAAAAATGGAAAGAACAGATTATTCAATATAGGAAAAAGTGTCAGAGCATTTTAGAGATATCAAAATCAATAAGATATGTTGGGTTGGTAAATGAATACGGGACTACACTTACAGGAATTTTAAAACCAGGACTAACCACTTTGTTATCACGTGAATCTGCAAGAAATGAATTCTTTCTTGTTTCGACTTTATTGACAATGCGAAATAAAGCAAGTTCGGCCCTTGGAAAGATGGACCACGTAGTTTTCAGACATGAAAAAATCACGGTAATTGCATTTCAAAGAAAAGAAGGAATTTACTACATCTCAATAAACAAGAACACATCTCCAGATGTTGTAGTTAAAATAATGTTAAAAATTAAAAAAATTATTTAGAGTGGAGCAAATCCGTGGAAACCACGTGCTTGTTTTGCACCATCATCAAATGAGGGCTCAAATAATGACACCATGTATTTGTCTGGGTCTAACACAATACAGTTTTTGCCCGCCTTGTGTGAAATAATGTCTCTGTAAATTGGGACATTTTTCGATTTGAGTTCTTTTACTGCAGAGTCTATATCGCCTACGACAAGTCCTACAACTATGCCATTTTCAATGGATGTTCCAGTGTTAATGGCCTTGATTGCAGGATGTAGTATTACCGTTGCACCCTCTTTTGCCAATTCTACCCAATTTTCTCGGGAATTCTTAATTGGCAAACCAATTATCTCGTGGTAAAATTTCAGAGATTTTTCAAGGTCTGAAACTGCGATAATTACGCTCCCAAGGTGTCTGATATTCATACCCCAAGTAAACACGTGGAGGTGTTAAAGGATTTTGGTACCTTATACTACTTGTACGAGTGTCTCGGTGCGCTCTACGCCCGTAATATTGTGAATATCAGTCGTGACATCCTTGATCTGTGATAATTCCTTGACTTCGATTAGTGCAACTGCATCAAATTGACCACTCACTGGAAAAGAGTCATAGACTGATTTTACCATGCGGAGTCGTGCCGCTATCAATTTTTTCGGAGATTTAACTAGAACTACGGCTTTGACCAACCCATATCTACCTCCACTTCAATCAAAGTCTCTGTTGAAACAATTTCCTTTATTTTCTTAAAGTCTATGACCACGTTGTTAATCTCTTCCATTGTTCCTTGTAATACAACTGCAATATCTGCCCTTCCTGTTACAACCATGATTTCCTTGACAATCTTTCTTGCTTTTTTCAGAGATGTAATAACAGCATCAACTTTGCCAGGTTTTACGGCTATCAAACAAAGAGATCGCATATTCCTGTAATGGAATGATCACGGATAAGCATTATGTTGAAAAATTATGAAGAAATCTAATCGTCGCTTGCTTCTTGGGAGCGAGCTTCTTCTAGGTATGCCTTTCTTGCTTCGAGCTCTGCTTCCTTGTCAAGACCAGTATCATCTTCAACAACTATTATGCCGTCGTCTTCCTGAACTATGTCTTCTTTGAGTTTTGTCTTCTCCTTTACCTTACCCTTTGGAGATTCCTTCTTAGCATGTTCTTTTTTTGGAGCTTCCTTCTTGGCATGTTCTTTTTTTGGAGCTTCCTTCTTAGCAGGCTTTTTTGCTTCTTTTTTCTTGTCCTTTGTCATAAGACGATTATCAAACACGTAACATCGTCCTTTTAAACTTGTCTTAGAATGGAGCCACTAGCCCTTTTCCTTCACCCACCAAAGGAAATACGCCGATATTCGCAGGTGTTTTATAATTAGGGCTTACAAGTCATGGGTTTTTACAAGTTCCAAACATGTCCAGAAACATAGTTTCAATATTTCATGGGTCCAATAATGTCAATGTATTTATGGCATATTTTGAATTTTATCCAAATTATAATTAATTTTATTAAGAATACAGATGCATCTCAAATCAAAAATGAATCATTTCCAAAGAAGCGTAGTTGTAGTTCTAGTTGCAGTTTGCATTACAGGGGTATTTGGGATACCCCTAGGAGATCCCAAGTTTCTCATTCAGGCATTTTCCCTTGAATTTTCATTTGTTGCCCTTGCCATAGTCGCTGCTAAAAATTTCAGATATGCGTACATTCCAAATTTCATCATTGCAACAATAGTGATTGTTGGAAATACACTTTCCCCAAAACATATTGAGATCATGTCTACATTACATCCATTTTACAATGGAATTGTATTGATTGTAGGAGGTTACATCTTGCAAGGATTGCTCCTAATTACCAATGCAATGGCTTACAAAAAATACAAGCAGGCCATATCAAATAATAAAACTGTCTAAAATTACAATATGTCATTTCAAGGCCAAACATTTTAGCTGAGAATTAAGAAAAACAACTTAACAACGAGTATATACAACATTTTTTGATACAAAATAGAATGGATGCCAATCTTAGAACACACAAATTCCACGACCTTTCTCAATTTGGATTACGAATTGTAGTTGGTGTGTTCTTCATAGTTCACAGTCAGATGAAATTTGGTAGTGGGTTTGGCGGTTTTCTTCAGAGCATAGGTCTTCCTTCAGAGATGGCAATACTCATAGGATTACTAGAATCAGTAGGAGGTGTTCTTTTGATAGTAGGAGTCCTATCAAGGATAGCAAGTGCAGTAATTGCTATAGACATGCTTGGCGCAATAATTTATGTTAAAAAGGCGCAATCATTTTCAGGTAAAAATGGAATAGAACTTGAATTGTTGGCATTTATCATTTTGTTAACCATAATGGTGTTAGGACCTGGAAGAATATCCTTATCTCATATAATCAAAAAGATACCTCGAATTTTACAATAATTTTCACATTCAGACTAGATTACATCGTATGATGATAGTCTGCTTTTAATTACAAAACTTTAATTTTTTATTACATGACCAAGTCTAGTTTGCGTCATACGTTGTCTTACATTGAGTACGCCCTCGTTATATTTTTGCAAGTGCATAATGATATCATGACCACATCGGATCAAAAAGAATACACGACACACAAAAATCTACAGCCATTGCTTGCATGGGTAATAGGTCTTGCAATCATAGGTGTCATGATGACAGCTGTCTGGCCTGTCTGGAACCTAATTCCACAATACATCACTGAACAAGTCAAGGTTGTTTCAGTGGATCAAAGCGGAGTCTGGGCAGACACTCAAGACAACTATTTGGTAAAACTAACTGGCTCTTACCACAATGTTTCACAAGGTGACCACATCATGGGAACTTATGACCTGAAGATAAAGCAGAGAATGCACACATTTGCCCCATAGAAATGCCATGCCCTGACAAGACACTGGCTTTTTTTTATTATTCAGAAAATCGGAGAGCAAACATGTTCTTGTCATATTTTACATCAATCTTTTTTTGAAACAGTTCCTCAAAAATTAGTTCCAAGATAGTTTTATTATATAATGACCAATTTTTGCCAAGATCATGCTTCATAACAAAAGTATGTGTGCCATCATCAATCATGTGGCTGACATGAACAGACGAGTTTAACATCTGCATTTCAAACCAGTCCATAAATGATTTGGCATCAGTCTCTCCTTTCATAAAGAGTGCAACATCTCGCATCTCGTCCTTGCCCATCGTGCTTGCAATTTCTATTATCTCCTTTTCCTTCAAATTTTGAAAGATCTTGACAAACACTGGCTTGTTAAGACTTACAAGGCCAACTCTTTGCTGATAAATATCCCACTCTAGAAATCGCTTCAAGGCCTGAGTTGCAAGCGTGTTGGTTGTTACTTGATGATTCTTTGCCTCATTCTGAAGCTTGTCAATAATTTCAGTATCAAATCTAAATGTGATAGTGGCTGTTTTTTTCTTGTCAGTTATTTCTTTCATGATATATCCAATCTTTTGTCCATTTGAAAATGATAAACTTGTCGCATGATTTACGGTTCCAACACATACTTTGTCTTACAATGTATACTGCCATGCTTTATTCTAGTTTCACTAATATGTATACATGGTAGAAATAAAAGTCAAGATACAGATTGACGCACCAATAGAAAAAGTCTGGAATGTCATCTCGCAGGTTGATAATGATTCCGAGTTTTGGAATATTACCAAAGTGCAAAGAAACATCTCAAAGAAAGAAAACGAGATAGTGCGAGAGATAATGATAGACAAGATCGACAAATGCAGTCAGACAATAACTTTCCTACCAAAAGAAGCAGTACATGTGAAATGGACAAAAGGAGTGATAACTGGTACAAAGGATATGTCTTTGACCATGCTTGGAAGTGCAACACTTCTTGAAGTCAAGATGGATTATACCATTTCAGGTCCATCTCGCTTCTTCCCTGGAAAGCTAAAGGAAAAACTGCAGATCGAGGCCGAGTATGCGTTAGACCTGATCAAGGAAAAATCGGAGGGCAAGGCGCATTTCATCCCAATGGAGCCTAGAAAATTCTGGGCCGACATGATAAGAGGATAGCGACAAACCCGCAGAACAAAGGAGGAATTTACGCACTGCGGCGTGACGTAAATTAAACTCCACCCGATTTTTTGCTATAATATAATTTCTAGATTTAAAAATATTACACAGTTTGAAACATTACTGATGTTGTTCTTTTTCTGCCGATAAAACAGCTTTACGGATTTTGTTGACTGCGTCCATGTTACATGAAACACTCCTTATCCCCCACTTGACAAGCTGTTTTACCATTTCTGGATTGCTCCCAGCTTCGCCACATATCGAACTCTCAACGTTATACTTGTTACAAATGTCAATTACATGGTGAAGCATGTACAAAACAGATGGATGAAATTCAGAGTGCAACTTTGCAATCTTTGTATTGTTCCTATCAACTCCCAAGGTAAGCATAGTTAGGTCATTTGTTCCAAAGCTTGCAAAGTCAATACCTTCCTTGCAGAATTCTTCCATATCTAATACACAAGCCGGAGTTTCAACCATTATCCCCAAATCAAAATTGTCGCCCATTTCAATTTCATTAGCAATCTCTCTTGCCTTTCTAAACTCATCAACTGAAATTAAAAATGGAAGCATCACATGAATATTATCAAGCCCTTCTGCACGCATTCTCTTTATTGCTTCAAATTCTGCTTTTAGTAATTCAGGTTCATCCAAACTCCTCCTTATTCCGTGCCATCCAAGCATCGGATTATCTTCATGAGGCTCTGCATCCCCACCTTCCAGATTTCTAAACTCGTCACTTCTTGCGTCCAAAGTTCTAACCCATACTGGCTTTGGATAAAATTTAGCAGCTATTGGTTTTATCCCATTTGTCAAAATCTTGATGTATTCCTCAGATCTACCTTCACGAACAAGTTTTGCAGGATGGATTCCAGATTTAGTGACCATGTGTTCTATTCGTAGCAATCCAACACCATCTGTTCTTGAAGCAACATCCATCTTGTCTGCAAAAACAAGATTCACTTTGACTTTGGTTTGTGTTTTTTCAACATGTATTGGTTCACTTGTTTTTGTTGTACTGATAGAAACAGATCCCTCGTAAACTATGCCAGCATATGCATCTACAGTAACAATTTGTCCATCTTTCAAAATGCTTGTTCCATTTCCAGTGCCGACTATAGCTGGCAATCCCATCTCACGTGATACAATAGCAGCATGAGATGTGGCGCCTCCAAGATCTGTTATAATTGCAGCAGACTTGCTCATCTTTGGAACAAGGTCTGGCGAAGTCATTATGGTGACCAGTATATCCCCCTCCTCAATCTTGGCAATCTCGCTGATATTTTTTACAATCTTTACTTTACCAATTGCAATTCCAGGAGATGCGCCCATTCCCTGCAATATCTTGACTCCTGTAATCTTTCCTTCACTTGTCTTTGCCTTTGTTGTAACAGGTCTGGTCTGGACAATTCTCATGTTGTACTGTTCAATTGCAAACTCTACATCTTGGGGTTTTCCATAATACTCTTCGAGTTGTTTTCCATACTTTACTAGTTTAGAAATCTCGTCATCAGTTAGAACTTGGGCACTAATTTTTTCATCAGATATCTTTACCTGAATTGATTTTCCAGTAGCATGATCTCTAACCAGTGCAATTGGTTTTTGACCTATTTTTTTCTCTAAAACTTTTCCTGTTTTATCTACCATGTAATGATCAGGTGAGACCTCACCCAGTACAAGATATTCTCCCAAACCCCAGATGGATTCTATTATCATAACATTTTCTCCCGAGATAGGGTCTACAGTAAACATCACACCTGACTTGTCAGAGTTTACCATTCTCTGTACAACAACTGCTATGCTTGGGTTTTTGAAATTGTTTTTCGCCCTGTAGAAAATGGCACGTGGTTCATAAAGAGATGCCCAGCATTCCTGTACAGATTTTACAAGATTTGCGGCGTGTTTTATATTTAGAAAGCTTGCCTGCTGTCCAGCAAATGATGTTCCAGGCAAGTCTTCTGCAGTAGCAGAACTTCTAACTGCGACAAATTCATCATCATCTTCAGTCAAATCAGCCGCGGATTTATTGTCTGCATGAGACAGTTTCTTGTAAGAAACTATAATCTCGCTCTTTATTTCATTAGGAAAGTCAAGAGAAATAATTAGTTCCTTGATTTTCTTGGAGGTGGACATTAGCATGTTGGTATCCTCAACATTGAGCACCTCTAACATCATCTTGATTTTATCTGAAACACTATGAAACTGGATTAATCTTTCAAATGCAGCTGTAGTTATAACAAATCCTGATGGAACTGGCAGACCGATTCGAATCATTTCTCCCATGTTTGCGCCCTTGCCACCTGCAATAGGGATGTCGTCCTTTGTTACATCCTCAAGCCAGCGAACATATTTCATTGGTTATAGTTGATTCTTGCATGGATAACTATTTTGGCATTATTTCTGCTGGAAATTTTAATTGATAGAACTATCCATCTGCCTCATTGACAAATTATCAATCAAACTTGCTTTTAGTTGAATTGTAAAATTATCATTTGTGATAATTACACTGACAGACTAAAAGGATCATATACACAGTAGGTATCAAGGTAATATCATGTCTCTTCAAATAGGTCATATCAAAGGAATCAGCATTCGTTTACATTTTACGCTAATCATCACTTTTGTCCTAATTGATTGGACTCTATCCACATATTTTATGCCAGATTATGTCAAAGGTCTTAGACCTGTGAGTTACTGGCTAATGGGTTCTGCTGGAAGTGTGCTTTTATTTTTCTCAATTTTATTACACGAGCTAGCACATTCAATGGTTGCAAAAAGGTATAACATACCTGTAAAAAGTATCACATTATTTATTTTCGGCGGAGTATCAGATATTGCAAAAGAGCCTACTGATTTTCATCAAGAGTTTAAGATGTCAATTGCAGGCCCACTTGCAAGTTTTGCATTAGGAGGAATCTTTGCTTTCTTTTACTGGGCCGTCTCAAGTGAAAGTTCTGGCAATGTCATTTCATATCTTGCGCAAATCAAAGGAGTCTTGTTCTATGCTGCAATGGCAAACATCATACTTGGTGCATTTAATCTAGTTCCTGCATTTCCTCTTGATGGCGGTAGAGTTTTACGAGCAGCACTGGTAAGATGGAAAAAGGATTATCATGATGCAACAAAGATTGCAACATCAATTGGCGTACTGATATCATATGCATTCATGGGATTGGGATTTATGATACTCATCAATGGTGATTTTGTCGGCGGTTTGTGGATATTATTAATAGGCTGGTTTTTGCACAATGGTGCCCAGTCATACATGTCACAATTTGAGCTAACATCTGCATTAAAAGGAATAATTGTTGGAAATATCATGAACACTGAAATAATATCTGTTAGGCGGGACATGTCTCTTGATTTTGTACTAGAGAATTTTTTTATGACCAGTATGAAAAGCGAACTCCCAGTAACAGATGAGCGAGGCTATCTTTTAGGAATGATCACTCTAAAGGACACACTAAACATTCCAGAAAATAAAAGAGGTACTGTTACAGTTCAGGATATAATGATTCAAACAGAACATCTTGCAATAATGCAGCCAGATACAGAAGTTGAAAAAGCTTTCATACAAATGGTACAAAAGCGTGTTGGAAAGATCTTTGTATGTGACAAAGATGGAAAACTTTTTGGAGTTGTAAGTAAAACAGACATTATAGAACTTGCAAGTGAGCGACAAAAATATCTTCGTGAGATAAAGAGGACAAGTTCATGAATAATGTAGCAAGTATGTCAAAGATACTCGTTGCAATTGATGGTTCTGAATTATCATTAAAAGCAGCAGATTATGCCATAGAGTTTGCAAAAAAGTACAACTCTAAACTCATTATTTTACATGTCATTCATGTACATGCTGCAGGACTAGCATATGCAACAGAATCGATATTCAAACAATTCATTGAGAAAAGCAAAAAGGAATCTGAAGAGTGGTTTAATGCAATAGGTAAAAAAGCTAAAGAACTGGGAGTAGAAATAAAGGCTGAGACAGTAGAAGAAATCTATTCAGTTCCAGGAGCAATTATCAAACGTGCTGAAGAAGAGGATGCAGATGTCATCATCATAGGCGGTACTGGCAAATCTGGTTTTAAGCAATTTTTACTCGGCAGTGTTGCAACCGACGTGGTAAGATATTCAAAATATCCTGTGTTTGTAATTAAATAGATTGCAATGACAAGTCCCTTTCACAAGTCTCTTACTGCTGACGAAATTAAAAAATCTACAGTGGATGATCTTTTTTTAGTCTTGTCCACAGGAAAAACTGGAATCAATTCTCATGAGGCAAAGAACCGGTTGGAAGAATATGGACACAATGAGATTGAAGAAAAAAAGATAAATCCTTTTAGAAAGCTTCTCGGTTATTTTTGGGGCCCAATTCCATTCATGATAGAGGCAGCTGCAATAATCTCTGCGATTATTTCTCATTGGGAAGATTTTTGGATAATAATATCACTGCTTTTGATAAATGGAATAGTTGCATTCTTTCAGGAACACAAGGCCGACAATGCAATAAATTTACTAAAACAGAAACTATCCATTAGATCAAGAG
The DNA here is from genome assembly GCF_900167955.1 of Candidatus Nitrosotalea bavarica. Classification (GTDB taxonomy): domain Archaea; phylum Thermoproteota; class Nitrososphaeria; order Nitrososphaerales; family Nitrosopumilaceae; genus Nitrosotalea; species Nitrosotalea bavarica. Next base: position 48,332 of record NZ_FUYK01000003.1, read on the forward strand.
CACTACGTGATGGCAAATGGGTTGAGCTTTCATCTCAAGAGATTGTACCAGGCGATGTCATACGTGTTCGACTAGGGGATATCATTCCAGCAGATGCCAAACTCTTTGATGGTGAATATCTTGATGTAGACGAGTCTGCCCTTACGGGAGAGTCACTGCCCGTGGAAAAACATGTAGAAGATGTTGTCTATTCTAGCTCCATCGTACAAAAAGGTGAGATGAATGCACTTGTTGTTTCCACAGGGATGAGGACATTTTTTGGAAAGACTGCAAAACTTGTTGGGGAGGCAAGAACTAAAAGTCATTTCCAAAAAGCATTAATGAAAATAGGAAATTATCTTATTGCACTTGCAGTAGGACTAATCGCACTTGTCTTTCTAGTGGCAATGTTCAGACACGAGAGCCTTCTTGAAACTCTACAATTTGCATTGGTGCTAATGATTGCCTCAATACCAGCAGCACTACCGGCTGTATTGTCAGTAACCATGGCTGTGGGCGCAACAGTTCTTGCAAAAAAACAGGCTCTTGTCAGCAAGCTTACTGCAATAGAAGAGATGGCAGGAGTTGATATTTTATGTGCAGATAAAACTGGAACGCTGACAAAAAACGAGTTAAGTGTTGCAGAGCTTGTTACATTTGATAAATTCACAGACTCTGATCTTTTGATGTTTGCTACTCTTGCATCAAGGGGAGAAGATACAGATCATATTGACAATGCAATCATTGCAAGAGCCAAGGCCTCAGGTGTCTTGGAAAAATCCAAGCCTTACAAACAGATTTCTTTCAAACCATTTGATCCAATAATAAAAAGAGTTGAATCCAAAATAGAAGATAATTCGGGAAAAGAATTCATGGTGTCAAAGGGCGCACCCCAATCAATACTTGCCCTTGTGCTAAACAAAGACGACATATCTGCAAAAGTAGATGAAAGTGTAAGAAGACTTGCATCCAAAGGATACCGCTCTCTTGGAGTGGCAAGGACAAATTTGCAAGGAGTCTGGGAGTTTGTAGGAATTATCTCATTGCATGATCCTCCAAGAGAAGATTCCAAGGAGACCATCAAGACTGCCAAGACCCTGGGTATCAATATCAAGATGATAACAGGTGACCACATTGATATTGCAAAAGAGATTGCAAGAGAGTTGAATCTTGGTACAAACATACAAGATGCATCTCAAATAATTGACAAGACAGACCAGGAGATCCAAAGTGTTGTTGAGCAGGCAGATGGTTTTGCTCAAGTCTTTCCTGAGCACAAGTACAAGATAGTAGGGGCATTACAGGCAAAAGGACACATTGTGGGCATGACAGGAGACGGAGTAAATGATGCCCCCGCCTTAAAGAAGGCAGATGTCGGAATTGCAGTCTTTGGTGCAACCGATGTTGCAAAATCTGCAGCACATATCGTTCTTACCCAACCTGGAATTTCGGTCATCATAGACGCAATCCAAGAAAGCCGCAAAATATTCCAGCGAATGAATAATTATGCGATATACAGAATCAGTGAAACTATCAGGATCCTTTTCTTTTTAGTATTTTCCATAATTGCTTTCAGCTTTTATCCAATTACTCCACTGATGATCGTCTTGCTTGCTATCTTAAACGATTTACCCATTATGACTATTGCTTATGACAATGTAAAGATCTCAACTAGCCCAGAGAGATGGGATATGAGAAAAATTTTAGGAATTGCCACAGGTCTTGGCATAATAGGAGTAGTTTCTACATTTGTACTCCTATACATAGGAATGAACGTTTTTGATTTGAAGACAGGTCCATTGCAATCATTAATTTATTTGAAGTTGTCAGTTGCAGGTCACATGTTATTTTTTGTTGCAAGAACGCGTGGTCATTTTTGGACAGTGAAACCTGCGTTGAAATTATTTTTGGCAATCATTGTAACACAGACGATTGCGACAATAATTACTGCCCAAGGAATTTTGGTACCTGCAATAGGATGGAATAATGCGTTATTTGTTTGGGGGTATGCACTGGCATGGTTTTTGATAACGGACTTTGTGAAAGGTCCAATCTACAAGTTGTTGGAACGTAAGGGATCGAATTTGCTCAAGTAGGTTTTCAGGTTTGAGATTAATCGTATGGTTTAAGACTCGAGAAGGTGCTTTCAACGGCAGTGTCACTTTCGTTTCCCCTTACTGCATTTAACAAGATGTTAGAGTCCAATCCATACTATGATTACATGTTAAAGGGATTTGAATTTGCGGTAAAATACAATTCTGCACTTTTTGACGCAGGCTCAAAGGCATTTGAGACTTTTCTTAGTACAAGAAATGGAACAGCACAGAACATAAGAAAAACTATTAGATCTTCCTTTGATGTTACTCTACGAGATGATCTAAACGATGACGCACTGGCATCAAGTATGACAGATTATGTCGAAGCTTGGACAAAACTATGTGAACTTTTTGGATTTAGTCAATTTACTGCAAATTCCTATGACCTCTTCTCTTATGCAAACAGAATGCTTGAACCGTTAAGAGACAACGTCAATCGAACGCCATCGGAGGTCATAGAGATGAAAGGCAGGTTCAATCTGCTCCATTACACATCCGATCTTCCCACTATGCACAAAACCCCTCTCCTTGTAGTAGGCTCGCTTATCAACAGATACTACATTTTGGATCTGTTACCTAATGTAAGCATAATAAAAAATCTCCAAAGACAAGGCTTTGACATTTATGCAACGGATTGGGGAACCCCCAAGTCATTTGACAAGGACTTGACACTTGAAACATATGCAGAAGAATATGTAGAAAATGCAGTAGAAAAAGTCAAGGAAGTAACAGGTGCTGACAAGGTATCACTATTAGGTTACTGCTGGGGAGGAATTTTTGCGCTAATCTATTCTTCCACACATCAAGAGAATGTCAAGAATTTAATTTTGCATGCAACTCCAGTTGACATCAACAAGGAAAAGACAATAATAGAAAACTGGACTGCCCATCTCAATGCCGACAATCTTGTTGACACATTTGGCAATATACCAGGCTGGCTCATCAACCTTGCATTTCTCTTACGTGATCCAGTGCAAACAATACTAAAGTATCCAAGGTATTTCAGCGAACCCCGAAGCCGTGATGAGATTACACAGTTTTTTGCAATTGAGACATGGTTATACGACAGTACACCAATAATAGGAGGAGTTTATCGTGAGATAATTGATCAAGTGTATAGAAAAAACCTTTTGATAAAAAATCAGATGAAGGTAGGTTCCGATATTATAAATTTGAAAAATATTACAATACCAGTTCTGGATATAGTTGGCACCAGTGATGATCTGGTACCTCCATCAGCAAGCACATCTGTAATTAATGTGATAGGTAGTACAGACAAAAAACTAATTGAATTTCCAACAGGACATGTTGGTTTGTGTATAGGTACAGGCGCACATGAGAAATTATGGCCAGAGGTTGGAAAGTGGCTTGCCCAAAGGTCCTAAGATTTTACATGCGGTTTAATTCTTGTAGGCGATAATTTTTCTTCAAGAAAAATATCAACACCATTGAAATTTTATTTGTTTTATTGTAAAATTTGTCTTGAGAGACTCTGTAGTCTTTCTAGTCTTCTGCATGATATTCCAGTTCGATTAGATAACAAACCCAAATTTGCTTTTATCAAATCTCTTATTAACATCATATTATTTCTTGCAAAAGATGCAAGTTCAAATTTGTTTAATCCAAGAATCGTAATGGGATATAGACCCTTTTCTTCAATCATCATTTCAAGACTTTTCTCTGGAGGATATCGCCAAGAAATTATTTTCTGACCTATGCAGCGAGCATATGTTCGTGCGTCATCAGATAATTTAGTATTACATATCAACATCTCATGTTTGTATTTATCTTCAAGATCTAAAAATCTTGCATGCGTATACAAGGATTCTTTGAGTCCAGTATACAGTCCGGATTGATTATGATATTTGCATTCAATTAGATATTTTTCTCCGCTAGAAACAAGCTCTGTAATGAGATCAATTTCATGATGTACACATTTACCTTGTACTATGGCTCCAATTGATAAAACATTATGACCATAGGCACCAAGTATTTCTCCCACATACGTCTCAAATCCATACCCTGCAGGCCCCATTCTCATGATGGATTCTTTTAGGCGATACTTGTGTCGAATTATAGTGCCGTCGTCTTCAATTTTGAGGTAATTTAGAACCATTTTGTAAATTTCAGATGTCTTCATGTCATCGTATATCTTCTGAGATATCCCATCAGCTATTCTCTTTGCAGCCTTTCTGCTTGCCCCAGCCCTGATACATGTTTCTCGTAGTTTGAATTTGTTAAATGGCACTCGGGCACCATTTGCTTTGATAATCCAGATAGTTTTTTGACTCATGATGAGAAACTCCACTCTAGTCGTAAAAAGTTATCTGAGAATTATTGTAGAACATCGTGAACATCCAAGGTTTACAATCAAAGATGAAAATTGTACTCAAATGATATATCCTACAGAAAATAGAAAAATCATGAAAATGCAGTTAAGAGTTGATATTATAGGAATAGAATCGGGCGGAAAACCAATAGTTTTTCTAAACAAGCATGATGCCGACGAGGTTGGGGTGACCGCATTAGGAAGAATCATAGTAAATTCAAAAAGAAAAGAGACAACTGCAATTGTTAATATTTCTACAACTTATGTCAAGAAAGGTTCCATTGGAGTAAATGACGAGGTAAGAAAAAAACTTGATCTTAGACAAAACTCATGGAAAAGCGAGCCAAAATGTTACACGATCTTGGATGGGAATATGCAATGATAGATGTAGTAACTGTAGGAGTATCTGCAGTGCAGACCTTGCGTGAGGTATGTCAAGATTATAGACTTGCAATTCATGCTCATCGAGCCATGCATGCGGCTTTTGACAGAAATCCGAAACATGGAATCACAATGCTAGTTCTTGCAAAGATAATGAGAATGATTGGAGTTGATCAGATACACATAGGGACTATAGTTGGCAAACTGGTTGGAAGTAAAGATGAAGTTCTGGATATCAAAGATGAGATTACATCCAAGAACATACTTGAAAAAAATCTCAAAGGAGAACAGCAAATGCTTTCGCAGGACTGGACAAACTTTAAACCAGTATTACCCATCTCGTCGGGCGGATTACATCCAGGTTTACTGCCATCTGTTATGAATATTCTTGGAGATGACATAGGACTACTTGTAAGCGGAGGAATTCATGGCCATCCACAAGGGACTAGATCTGGTGCAAAGGCTGCAATGCAGGCAATTGAATCTACCATGCAAGAAATACCTTTACAGGTGTATGCAAAAACTCATCTTGAATTAAAGCAATCTCTTGGCAAATGGGGCTTTAGAAAGCCAAAATGAAAGATACCAGTCAAATAAAAAACTGAATTGATTGATTATCATATTTGATATTTAATCGCTCAAGTAAAATACCATGAATTATAGATTATATTCATGGGATTGAAGATAGACGAACTGGTAGTTGGCAATTACATGTCAGAGTATCCCATATCTGTCAAGCCAGAAATTCCATTTGAGACAGTTGTTGATTTTATGAACGAGAGTAGGTTTTCAACATTAATTGTGATGGATGAAACAAACCCAACTCCCATTGGAGTATTTACAGAAAGAGGAATCATCAAGCATGTTGCATCCGGCAAAGCTATGAATCAAAGTATCAAACAAGAACTCATCCAGCCATTTTTTTCAGTCACGCCAGAAACTACTATACTTGAGGCTGCAAAATTGATGATATCTAAAAAGGCAAGGATTTTGGTATTTGCAGATACAGACAAACTAATTGGAACCATCACAGCATCTGACATGCTAAGAGCATTTAGTGAAACAGATAAAGCTCCTAGTCTTGAGAAGGTGATTAGTAAAACAGTCTATCATTGCCCATTTGATACCACGATTTTAGATGCAGTAAAACTCCTTGATGAAAAAAACATCGGCAGCATACTAGTAACACGTGATTCATTGCACGGAATATTTACACAAAGAGATCTGGTCAGAGTTCTTGCAAAAGAAGAAAAACTTGATAACAGTGTAGGAGATTATTCTTCATTCCCACTTGTTACAGCAAAAAAAGACATTTTGGCAAATGAGGCTGCAAAAATCATGTCATCTAACAAGATCAAAAGATTAGGCTTGACAGATAATAATTCCATTGTCGGAATTGTCACTGCAAGAGATATTGTTGATGCATATCAGATGTAGATATTTGTACCATATGAAAAATAATTCAATTTTTGTACCAAGTTTGAGTGATAATTATGAGGTATCTTTAATGGTTAGATCAGCGTAATAGAATAGATGTCAAAAGAAACACTGGAAAGAATTGCCACAATTGAGAACGCAACAAAAAAACAAGTCATAGATGCAATCAAGATGAATAAAAAGGAACAGGATTCACCCGAACAAAAAACAACTTCACCTAATATCATAAAAGACAATACTTCAGAGATAATTGAAAAGATTGATTCCAAAATTCCAACATATGTCAAACTTTATTCTGACCTGTACAAAAAATACCTACACATAACAAGCGATTTCTACACCGCCTCATATTTGGCTCAAAAAGAGTTCTTTGGCAATATGGGAGTAAGTGATACACGACTTGAAATGTTTGACGTCTATTTGGAATCTGTCAAAAAAATGGTTCTACTTCAAATAGACATAAATGAAAACGTGATCCAGTCCTATGTAGGTCACAGGCTTACAGTATTGGAATTTTATGAACAGATGATGAATAGAAACATTAACAATTTTTCAAAGATGTTTTCTTGGTTTAACGAGTACAAGAAATAGTGTCAAAAAAGATATGCAAAAGATGTAAAACAGAATATCAAGAAGAAACAGGGTATCCAATCTGTGATTATTGTTTAAAATATTTGGATAATTGGGAATAGAATTAGAAGGAAATTATATAGCAACCAAGAAAATATTGACGGATCTTGGCTTGAATTCATTAAAACAATTTGCGTGTGTCGTTAGACTCTGCTCTATAGGTACATATTCTTAAAAAAAAGTCTCAATATATGGATTCTAGTAATTTTGAAAATACAAAGGCAATAGAGACAAAAAATCTAACAAAAATATATCATGGAGGCATCAGGGCAGTTGATGATGTAACTTTCTTAGTTCAGCCAGGTGAGATATTTGGTCTACTAGGTCCAAACGGTGCAGGTAAGACTACCATGATCAAGATGATAGTAACTCTAGCCCGCCCCACTACAGGCAACTTGAGAGTTTTTGGAATAGACGCTTCAAAGTCACCAGAGACTGTTAGAAACATGTTGGGATATGTACCGCAGAGCATCTCAGTTGATACGGATCTTACAGGATATGAAAATCTGTTAATATTTTCCAAACTATCCTATGTAGACAAGAAGCAACGTAATGGGAGAATAAAAGATGCTCTAGAATACATGGGTCTAACTGATAGAGCCAAGGATCTTGTCAAGCATTACAGCGGCGGCATGATGCGCAGGTTGGAAATAGCTCAAGCTCTTGTCAATAGACCAAGAATTTTACTTTTAGATGAACCAAGCATAGGACTTGATCCTGCATCAAAGATGCACGTATGGGAAAGCATAAAGCAGCTCAAAGAAAAGTTTGGTACCACAATTTTAATCACAACCCATGATATGAGTGAGGCAGACGAACTCTGTGACAGAATTGCAATCATGTCGGATGGCAAAATAGCAGCTTTGGGAAGTCCCATAGAATTGAAGAAATCTGTCGGCGGAGATGTAGTCACAGTAAATCTCACTGTGGCTTATCCAAGCATTACATTTCCAAAAGAGATAGGAACAATAATGCATAGTAATGAAAAATCCATTCAAATTTTGGCTGAGAACGGAGAGATTGCAATTCCACTTGTTAGTAATTTCTTTCGAGATCAAAAAATTGCAATAGATTCGATTTCAATCAACAAACCAAACTTGGATGACGTTTTCATGAAATATGCTAAAAGGAGACTTCATGAGGAAATTTCCCCACATGCAACCAGTGCCCGTCGCGATTTTGTGAGGCATACAAGATGAATATTGCAAGGTTTCTTTCAAGTGCTGTTACAGTTGCAGAGATGGAGGCAAGAAAGATACGCCATGACACAACTGAGCTTTGGATAAGAATAGTCCAGCCCGCACTATGGCTTATAGTTTTTGGAGTTACTTTTAACAGCATCAAGGCGATGCCAACTGGTAGCTTCTCATACATTCAGTTCATCACTCCTGGAATCTTGGCCCAGTCTGTTTTGTTTATAGCAATTTTTTATGGCATTACAGTCGTATGGGAAAGAGATGTTGGAATAATTACCAAGTTATTATCCACTCCATCCCCTCGTGCATCAATTGTTTTGGGCAAATCACTTTCTGCAAGTCTGAGAGGTATGTTTCAAGCAGTAATGATATTTGCTTTGGCACTTGCACTTGGAGTCAAGATACGACTTGATATACCTGACATACTGGGTGTTTTTGCAGTGGTGATTTTATTTGCCATGTGTTTTTCAAGTCTATCCATGCTACTTGCATCATTTATGAAAACTCGAGACAGGATGATGGGAATTGGTCAGGCACTTACCATGCCACTTTTCTTTGCAAGCAATGCAATATACCCAATTTCAGTAATGCCAGTTTGGCTCCAGTATGTATCCAAAGTAAATCCGCTAAGCTATGTAGTGGATGCAATGAGGTCCATGCTGCTATCTGGAAGTTATGAAAATTTGCCAATTGACATATTGGCATTACTTGTTGCTACTGTTACTTTTGTAGCACTTGCTTCAATAACAATCAAGAGATTACTAGAATGATTTTTTACTACAATTATGATGTAATCACGTGATCATCCAAGTCAACTATGGAGGAGGTTGTACGATGAGCTGGCCTCTCATGGTAGGTTGGTGGAATGTGCAAATGTAAGCAAATGTTCCCGTGGTATTTGCATCAAATGTTATGGTTTTATTCTCACGTGGATGTACAATAACATCAACGTTGTACGGTTTGTCATAGATAGTAAATGAATGATTATCTCCGCCAGGTTCTTCAATGTTAAAAAAGTGAATTACAACTTTATCACCTTTGAAGACTGCGATGACAGGCATACTGTAAATATCATGCGGCATTCCCATTTCAGTCTCATTAAAACCAGGTATTTCACTATCAAACAAGTAAAATTCTTTCTTTTTTCCAACATATTGTTGCGCAGTGTTATTTGGTTGGAGAGTGTTCTGATTATTTGTATGCGATGTGGCCAAGAGTGGGATTGTTACAGCAAACAAGGCAACAGCAATTGCAATTGCAGTAATAGATATGCCCAGTATTATTACAGTGACAGTATTTGAGGCCAACAAGAATTGTTGCTATTTCAGTATTTTAATGATGCCTACCATTTTCATTTATGAGAATGGAAGGTAGTGTATTATGCAGCATACAGAATTGATTTCTATGAACAGAAAATATCTATTAACACCAAGTATGACAAGAATGATGTAATCATGGTCGAATCATCAATTACTAATTATGTACTTGTTGCTGCACATGTCATAGTTGGATCTATTCTCATTTTCTTTGCCATAAAAGCATTCAAGAGAACGAAATATTTTCCCATGGCCCTCCTAGTAATAGGATTCACACTGTTGGTCCTTGGAGAAACTGTCATTGAATACATATTTGCATTTACCGGCGAGAGTGTAGGAAAAATAATTGAAGAAGGATTTGAGATAGCAGGATTCATTGTACTAATCATAGCAGTCAAGAAAAGCTAGAAAATGACAAACGATGATGAGATCCTAGAAATACTGGGAGATGAATACAGCAGAAAGATTCTCTCAATACTTGCAAAAAATGAGATGAATGCGCTTGAAATATCTACAAAACTTGGCATCCCTGCATCGACTACCTATAGGAAGATAAAAAATCTGGAAAGTCTGGTCCTCATAAAGAAAACCAAAGTTATTCGTACACTAGAAGGCCTTGACGAAAGTTACTACAAGAGCCTAGTCTCAGGCATAGAAGTAAAATTTAGATATGGTGAGATGTCCTGTAAAATTGAAAAATTCACCATGGATGAAAAGATACAAAGACTATGGGAAAAATTCTCAGAAAAATGAGTTGATTTTATTGTGGAATAGTTATCTTTGCCTTCTTCCAGTTTTGCAACAGCAGTAAAGATATCACAACTATAGAACCCTGAGTAATCTTGGCAAGTATGTCTACTAGACCTACATCCTCCTGTATGCCTACTATTGGAAGGCTAACAGTTCTTGATACAACATACAATCCAATCAGGGCTATTGAGACAAGACTTGCTATGACATATGGGGCCCTGCTGTGGAGGTTGTTCTTTATCATCCATATTCCAAGTGGCAGATATACAATTGCCGCAGTTGCAAAAAGCATTGTCTGGATCTGGCTTGGAAGATCACTTGATTCTTGCATTTGAGAATATGCTGTAACAAAATAGATTCCGCTGTTTCCAAGTACTAGAATTACTATAATCATGATGAACTGTTGTATAGATTTTTTCAATATTCGTAGTTGGAATTATGTATTTAATTATCTAACTACCATTTTCATCAGCGAGAATGATACAGGTATTTTACAAAATCTGTAACACTGTGATGTGATTATGCTGATTCAGTCAGAACACTCGAATCTTTTTGCACTGAGATTATAGGGTTAGATCCTAAAATAAGATTTGTTAGAAATAATTAATGATAAATGTATATTCATCACTGAAAATAATTCGGCTTATTTGTTTTGGAGAGTGGGTGGCAGATGAGCAATTAACAACAACATATATCCTTGCAGGGGATCAGGCAAAGCCATTTTCTCATTCTGCCACTTCATCACATGTAATTGGCATTTGTCATTTAATTATCTAACTACCATTCTCGACAATAGAAATGGTAACTAGCTATTATAACTTGTAAAAGAAAAAACTAACATGAATAAAAAAATTCTGGTTGGCATTGCCATTGCAATCATTGCAATATCTGTTGCAGTGGTAGGTGTAAAAAATACCCTGGGAGACAAGGCATTAGCATTACCCGGTGAAGAAAATACAGAAAAAGCTCTGAACATTCAAGAGACTAACAAGACAACAGTATCTTCAACAGAACTAGTTAAATCAGGATCTGCACCATCTGGAGAAGCTGGAGAATCTGGACCTTAGTCTAGTAATCCATCCATTTTTATTTTTTTAAATTCCTCTTCATTTTTCTAAATTTTATATTTAATTGTCAAGTACCATTCTCGTTTATGAAAATGGTAGTTAGACATTATAACCTGAAAAAGAAAAATATGCCATGTCAAAACAACAATACCGTTCCGAGATGGGCATAATCTCAGATATTTTACATGTGATAATAGACTGTGGCAGACAAGGCGAAATAATATCCTCCATAGCCCGAAAAGCAAACCTATCACATTATGCTGCAATTGATAAATGTCAAAAGCTTGTTGGTTTTGGATTAATGGAATGTGTCATAAATAAAAAAACTCAATCTTTTATCATCACTGAAAAAGGAATGCAGTTTTTTCAAGAAATGCAGAAATTTATTGAAATGATACAGGCAGTAAAAATAAGATATTAACATAGTATTATGTTTGAATTTGTGTAACTACGTTCTAGCATAGTGGTTTGTTCACATATTCACGATTTAACCAATAATGAAGGAATTGGAGAGGGGGTAATTCCTAGAAGGATTTCATCATTTCAGTGATTTTATTTACAAAGACAAACGGGTCTACCGATTTGTTCAATTTTGCCAATAAAATTCCCATATGGGTAGGTATTGAGACAAATCTTGCATTTTCCCTCTCTGTAATGGTATAATGTACGGTGCCAAACTCATAATCAAAATCACTCTGCATTGAATTTTGCAACTGTACTCCCATTGCAAACATCTCTTTTTTGTCTTCAGTGATATTGATTCCATTTTTGAAGATGGACTGTTCTATCCTTCCATGTTTGTTTATCATACAAACAAATTCGGTACCTTCTGGTGGCATGAATTCATCCAGTAGAAATACATTTTTTGATATCACATGTTGAGCCATATCTATGCCAGACTCCATACATTTTCAATCCATTTTGGCTCAGTATTGTCCATTCCAGCAATCCACATTTTACCGCAGTCAAGGCAGTGACATTTTGATGATGTGTTGCTTTGAGAAATTGAAATCTCAGGGGAACAACAAATTGGGCAGAGTAACAAGTCGGGGCATTTTGAATGGTTTAGAATATCCGCACTGGCATTTTCTATTATGACTATTGCCTTTCTTATCTCCACTACCTCATGTGCTAAAACTCTACTGGCACGGTCATCTTGACTGTGTATTGCATCTATGATTTGGTTGAAAAGTTGTGAGTCTCTTTGTCTCAACTTTTCCAATATTTCTTTGATTTCTGATTCTTGATCCTGTGAATTTTTCGCAGGTTGATTTTTTTGAGTTGCCATCATGGCATTACAATATAATAGATTTTATAAAATACCTCCTACCGTTCTCGTTGATGAAAATGATAGCATCCATTCTCGTTGATGAAAATGATAGCATCCATTCTCGTTGATGAAAATGGTAGCATCCGTTTTATTCTGATTTGTATTCTAATAATTTATGAAAATACATTCATACCTGCTGATCGCACTTGTCATACTTGCCACAAGTGCACCAACACTAGCTCTTGCACAATATGAAAGAGCAGAAGGCGGCCAGCCAGATATGATGATGCTGACTATCTTTAGTTTGACGCTATACATTACCATATCAGCAATATTTGGCGTAGTCGGATATTCAATTTGGAAAGTATTCAGCATTAGACGAAGAGCAGCCAAAATGAGAGTAAAGTGATCTCCATGAAAATTTTTTCTACCAACTCTTACTTGAAATTATCAATAATCATTGTTCTAGTATTTGTTCCAACTTTGGCCTATGCAGAAGATGATGATAATAGAGGATTTAGTACTGCTGCTACACTTGGCTGGTTAGCCATTGGATGCGGAATAGCAGCAAACCTCTCGCTTGTCATATTCAAAATGATCAAGAAAATGCCAGTCATGAGGCTAGTTGGTGGTTCTACTACATCACAGAGTTTGACTTCAATGTACCAGCCAGTATTGAATTTTCATATAATGTTGAATGCCGTAGGATTCTTTGCAGGCATATCACATGGATTTATGCTCATGCGGGGCCTTGATTACATCTCACTTTCATTGGCCATTGTTATGACGGTATCAATGATTAGCGGTATAATACTAAAATTTACATCTGGTAAAAATTTAAAATTCTTTAGCAGACTGGTTCACGGTCAAGCAGTTCTTGCTGCATTACTAGTGACACTTGTTGTTTTACATGTAATAACAAGATGGCATCATGGAATTATTATGAATTTCATATGAGACATATTCAACTAGAACCAAAAGATGTTGCCAGATTAAACAACCTTGGAAATAACAGGTGCAGAAAATGTACCACCCCTTTGAATGAAGGCGATATTGTAATACGGGTGGGATCAAGACCTACTAAATATTACCATAAAGAATGCTTCAAACCATATTAGAAAATCGACGAGTTTAAAACAAATTCATTATGAGATAATGTGATTTCTCTATTTTTCTATTGTTTCTGAATATATGGTCCTGACTTAACGTCAACGTGATAAATTATTTGGTCATGGCCTAGACATGAAATAAGGTGCCGCCGGCAAGACTTGAACATGCGACAGCTCGGTCTTCAGCCGAGTGCTCTCCCGGGCTGAGCTACGGCGGCACGTTTGATTCTCAAAGTATTCGGGAATTAAAGTGTGTCTCTCCTATTTTTTCCAAGCAACGTCAGAAATCTTTTTTCTTTTATTTATTGTTCTGGCTATCACAAAAAGAAGATCTGATAACCTATTCATGTAGACCAAACATTCGTTGTTTATCTTATCTACCTCTGACAGGTTTACGACATTTATCTCAGCTCTTCTACAGATGGCTCTTGCCAGATGGACCTGTGATACAACCAAGTCCCCTCCCGGTAAGATGAAAAAAGTTATTGGTGATAATTTCTCCTCTAACCTGTCAATCGCTTTTTCAAGAAATAATACCATATCAGATGTAACCCTGTTTGATTTGTTACTCAAATTTGGATTTGCAAGATCTGCGCCAACTACAAACAAGTCATTTTGTATTTTTGTCAACAAATCACGAATATCTTTTCCTAATTTTGAAGACAGTATAATTCCAATAGATGCATTAAGTTCATCCACCATACCATAAGTTGCAATTCTAGGGTTTGATTTTTTTACACGCTTGTTTCCAATCAATCCAGTAGTTCCATCATCGCCAGTTTTAGTATAAATTTTCATAATTACACGTTAGTGATTCTTGTCATTTTAATCTTGTTTGAACATATTGATATTTTAAAACTGCCAAATAGACTCAAAGATTAAAACAGGAATCATGGGAAGAATTACTTGTGTTGTTTGACTTTTTCTACCTAGTATCAGAACTCAAAAAAGTACCACGTAAGGGATGGATGAGCAAAGTTGGCATAGAACACCCAGAATCAGTAGCAGACCATTCTTACGGAACTGCAGTCATGGCAATGGTTTTGTCCGACTCACAAAAATTGGACACGGAAAAAATTCTCAAAATGGCACTCCTTCATGATTTAGCAGAATCAATCACTGGAGATTTTATGCCAGAGGAGATCTCAAAAGAGAACAAGAAGATAGCTGAAGATGATGCCATGAAAGAGATCTTCTCCAAGCTGCCAGACAATCTTGCAGAGCAATATGACAAAGTATGGCAGGAATATAGTCAAGCAAATACAAAAGAGTCTATTCTCTTACATGAAATTGACAAGCTAGAGATGGCAATCCAAGCTGTAAAATATTCTTCGGAGGGATTTTCAAATGAAAAATTGAGTTTGTTTGTAGACTCGGCAAAAAAAGAGATAAAATCAAAAGAACTTTTGGACATACTTGATACACTATCGTATAAATAACTAGAACTAGTTTTTCAATCATGCAATATTTTGTTGCGCTAAAAATTGGTGAGAAGAGAGTCAAAGAGACACGTGAGTACCTCAACAAATTATGCAATGATCAAGCAATGCCTGCTTTAGCACTCAGAGATAACAAGACCAATGTCTGGGAACCAGTAGGCGAGGAAAATCTCTATGCGGTTCTAAATAATACAGGAGGATATGTCTTGTCAGATTCTACTGGATTTATGATAGTAATTTGTGATAAAAATGGAATTTCTAAAGCACTTGTTAGAGGTCTTAACGCTGAGCGCAAAGATGCCATTGTTACAAGAATAAAATCAGATAACATACAAGAGCACACGGGCGATGTTGTTCTTCCCGTTTAATGATTTTATTTTCGAGAATGTTGACAAATAATTGACACCAAGATTAAATTAGTACAAATACAGAATCTTAGGAAATGGCCAAGAAATTCACTCATGAGATAGAAGTAAAAGGCCATCTCATTGATTCCATGATACTAACCAAAATTTTTGATGTCATCATGGACCTCAAGGGTGAGTTTCAAGTACAAGAGTTCAAGGTTGGCAAGCACAAAAAAGATGCGAGTTATGCAAAACTTACAATTCAGGGTCAATCACAGGCTCACCTTGATAAAATTCTAGAAGCGATATACCGCGAGGGCGCAACATCAAAGATTGAGCAATCTATCTCGCTAAAACCTGCACAAAAAGACATGGTAATGCCAGATGATTTTTACAGTACTACTAACAATCATACCGAAATATTTCACAAAGGAAAATGGATCAAGGTAGAAAACATGATGATGGACAAATGCATCACCGTTAAAGAAAACAGGGCATTTTGTACTCCAATTCGAGAGGTAAAAAAAGGGGACAAGATAATTGTAGGAGAAAAAGGAATGCGTGTCACTCCACCTGAAAGACCAAGAGAAGGTGTAAACCTATTTCAATTCATGAGCAGTGGTAGCTCAAGTGAGAGACCAACACAACACATTGCAAGAAAAGTTGCAGAAGACATTTACAGAATAAAGAAGCAAGGCGGAAAGATTGTTCTTGTAGGAGGACCTGCAATTGTACACACTGGGGCATCTGATTCTATTGCAATGTTGATAAGAACAGGATTCATCAATGCAGTTCTTGCAGGCAATGCACTTGCAGTTCATGATATCGAATATTCAACTCTTGGTACGTCACTTGGAATGAATGTTCAAGATGGAACGCTTGCAGTAAGAGGGCATAGAAATCATATGCAGGCAATAAATGCAGTCTTCAAAGCTGGGTCAATTCCAAAAATGGTAGAAAAAAAACTATTGACTAGAGGTATAATGTACGAATGTGTAAAAAATAAAGTTCCTTTTGTACTTGCAGGGTCTCTAAGAGACGACGGTCCACTACCAGATGTCATTACAGACATGACAGTTGCTCAGCGCAAATACAAGGAGATTGTAAAAAATGCAAAACTTGTCATCATGGTTTCAACAATGCTCCACTCCATTGCCACAGGCAATATGCTGCCTGCTGACGTCAAAGTAATTGTAGTAGATATCAGTCAGCCAACTGTAACAAAACTTATGGACAGAGGTACATGGCAGGCACTTGGCATAGTGACTGACGTAGGAGCATTTTTGCCTCTAGTGACACAAGAAATTCAGAAACTATCCAAACGTCACTAAGATCACACCTATAGAATCAAATTTAATTTCTACAAAATCCAATCATTGAAATGACAATTATGGGATTATCACATTTGATAGTAATGGCGTGGTTTTAATTTTTGAATAAACAAAAATTACACATGGAACCTAAGAAAGAGGGAATACGCCAATTTGTGTGGTTTGTAAAGCATTATCCAGTTCCAGTTCTTGCCCTAATCGGATTATTTGTAGGAGGAATATTACAAGTATCCCATGAAGAGCAAGCAGGAAAAATTGCGTGGTTTGTTACTCTAATAGGCGGAGGAATTCCAGTAGTTTGGCAAACTGCCCGCGAAATTTTACACAAACACTTTGTTGCAGATATAGTTGCAATGCTTGCAATCATTGTCTCCATAATACTCAATGATGCATTTCCAGGTGTGATTATTGTCTTGATGCAATCAGGCGGAAAAGCGTTAGAAGATTATGCATACAGACGAGCTTCATCCTCACTTGACAATTTGTTATCAAGAGCACCAAGGATTGCACATAGAAAAACAGACCACGGCATAGAGGAAATTCAAGTATCGCAAATAAACATAGATGATATTTTGATCATCAAGCCAGGCGATTTAATTCCAGTTGATGGGGAGGTATTGAGTTTGCAAGCACGTATTGATGAATCATCATTAACTGGAGAGCCATTACCAAAATCAAAAACTTGTGGAGATCAAGTATTTAGTGGAACAATAAACATTGGCGATGCATTTGATATCACAGCTGCAAGAAAAAGTGACGAGAGTCAATATTCAAAAATTGTAAAACTTGTAAAAAAAGCACAGCAAGAAAAGGCACCAATTCAAAGGCTAGCAGACAAATATGCAGTGTGGTTCACTCCACTTACACTGGTAGTAAGTGCAGCCGGATGGCTAGTTACCAATAATTTTGAAACAATTTTGTCAGTACTAGTTGTGGCAACTCCATGTTCTCTAATCTTTGCCACACCTGTTGCAATTATCAGTGGAATAAACAGGGCGGCAAAAACTGGAATAATAATCAAGACAGGTGCTGCCATCGAACAAGTAGCAAGAACACAAGTTGCAATATTTGATAAAACTGGAACTATAACATTTGGGACTCCAGCTGTTGAGAGAATAATCTCCTTTGATGGGAGATCTTGTGATGAGATTTTATTAAAAGCTGCAAGTCTTGAGCAGATGTCATCTCACCCAATAGCTTCCATGATAGTCCAAAAAGGAAAGGAAAAGTTTGAGAAATTACTAGTACCGGAAAATTTTCGTGAAATATCTGGCGCGGGCGTAGAAGGAAGAATAGGTGAAGATCATATTATGATAGGAGCTCCTAGCATATTTGAAAACTTGGGAGCAGATATTTTTGATGGTGTAAACACTGCGGCAGATCAGATAAAACAAGATGGTAAAATGTTTGCGTTTGTTGCATTAAATGGAAAACTAGCTGGGGCGATATTATTTGCTGATGAGATACGACCAGATGTGAAAACCATGATTCAGAGACTAAAAACCATTGGAATAAAGAAAACTGTTTTGCTTACAGGAGATATCAAAAATAATGCAAGAAACATTGCAGAACAGGCAGGTATTACAGATTATGAGGCAGAACTTGTCCCTGAAGAAAAGGTAGTTGCAGTAAAAAAACTAAGACAGGAATATGAGAACGTCATCATGGTTGGAGATGGAATTAATGATGCTCCAGCTTTGGCAGCATCAACTGTTGGAATTGCAATGGGTGCAAGGGGAACTGCCATCTCTGCAGAAGCTGCAGACATAGTATTGTTAGAGGACAGTGTTTCAAAGGTCGTAGATACAATTGAGATTGGCAAAAGAACAATCTCTGTTGCAAAACAAAGCATCTTTGTTGGTCTAGGGGGTAGCTTTTTCTTTATGGGAATAGCAATGTTTGGCCACCTTCCACCGGCAATCGGAGCATTACTACAAGAAGTTCTTGATGTCAGTGTAATACTAAATGCATTACGCGCAAGGTAGTATCTTGGCGATATGACCAGCCATTAGATTTTTTTGTAAATAGATGAACTCATGTCTGCCAAGTTAGAAACATGATTACTGCTGAGAACCCCATAACTAAAACAGTAATCCAGCCAATGACATTAGATATTTTTCCAGTGGTCCTACCCTCAAGAATTTTCTTATCATTTCCAATTTTCACAATTAGAACAAGAAGTGGAACGGCAATAACACCATTGATAACGGCTGCATATATCAGAGCCTTAATCGGATCAATATTTGCAAAATCTATCCAGAGCCCTACTACAGTGGATGCAGCTATAATCAAGTAAAATCCCTTGGCTTGTCGGAATTTTTTATTTAATCCCTGCTTCCACCCCAATTGCTCTGATAATGCATATGCGGAAGAACCTGCAAGTACTGGTATTGCAAGGAGTCCCACACCGATTACCCCAAAAGCAAAGATGATTTTTGCCAATTCTCCTGAATGAGGAAATGTCTTCACTAGAGGCTCAAGTGCCTTTGCGGCCTGATCTGCTGTAGCTATATCGGTTATACCATTCACATGAAGTGTTCCCGCCGTTGTAATTATGATAAACCACATTACTATTTGGGAAAATGCCATCCCAACTGCAACATCTTTTCGCATCGTCCTGATTTCTTTATTTTGAATTTTCGGAGGACTTTCTCCGATATTTTTTATTTTATTTTGTAGGACTTTATCCTCAGCTTCTTCAGACGCTTGCCAAAAAAATAGATATGGTGATATCGTAGTACCAAATATTGCAACAAACAACATTGCAAAAGCTGGAGTAAATTCAATATGAGGAATTACACTTGCAACTAAAATTTCAGTCCAGTTTTCTCCTACAATAAATGCAGTTATCATATAAGCAAGTAAGCTTAGAGCCAGATACTTGAGTATTGTAACATATTTCCTATAAGGCACAAAAATTTCTGCACAAATAATAAGTGCAGTAAAAAGTATAGTTACAATAACTATTGGTAAATGTGGGAAAACAAGTTTTACTGATGCAGACATTGCACCAATGTCTGCTCCAATGTTTATTGTATTTGCAATCAAAAGAAGACTAATGATTGGGTAGACTATTTTTTTCGAATATCTTTTTTTTACAATGCCTGCCAATCCACTTCCAGTAACAAGCCCAATACGTGCACATATCTCCTGAATTACAAACATCATTGGAAGCATGAATAATGCCATCCACAATGTTGTAAAACCAAATTGTGCACCTGCTTGAGAATAGGTTGCAATTCCAGATGGGTCGTCATCTGCGGCTCCAGATATCCATCCAGGACCCAAGATCTTGAAGAATGATTTTATTTTCAATAATCGTGAGTCTGACATCTATTGCATATTTGGTTTAATTGTAATAATATGGTTTGAAAACATGATATAGTCACATTATTTGAGACTCTTTGGCCTAAATCCATAACTGCTCATGATTTCAGCCACCTGATAATCTTCAACTTGATCAAAGGATTGGTAAAATTCTCCAACCGCACCAAAGGCTTCAGGAGCGTCCAATACAACAACTTCTGCCATTTTGGATAACCTCTCAATGGTATCCCTTGGCCCAATAGGAATTGCCACGATGACTCGCTTGGGGTTTTGTTTTTTTATCCATTCCAATGCAACAAAGACTGTTGCACCAGTGGCAATGCCATCATCAACAAGAACAACAGTTCTATTTTTTATGTCATAGTCAGTTCTTCCTCTAAATTTTACTAGTCTGTGCTCAATATCTTCCATCTGCTCTGCAATTTTTTCATCTAGATAATTTTTTGGAATGCCCAACGCATTTATCAATTCAGAGTTTGGAAAAAAACTACCATCATGTGCTACTGCCCCTATTGCAAGTTCCGGATTATGTGGCGCTCCTACTTTTCGTGAAACAATGATGTCAAGTGAGAGTCCCAAGATTTTTGCAATCACATCACCTGTCACTACACCTCCACGTGGAATTGCCAAGATTATGGGATTTTCTTTTTTTATCCATTCTAGTTTCTTTGCAAGTTTTTGAGCCGCATCAACTCGGTCTTTGAATATCAATTAGACTCTCCAATATATCTCATAAACCAATCAGTAGCGTGTTTAGCAACTTGTTCTAGTTTTCCAGGTTCTTCAAAAAGATGAGTAGCTTCCTGTATGATGATTAATTTCTTTTCTGATTTTAATTTATCCATTGCCTGTTTGTTTAATTCTATGACAACATCATCATAACCTCCCACTAGTAGCAACGTAGGACATTTTACAGAGCTAAGATGAGGTCCGGCAAGATCTGGCCTTCCTCCTCGTGATACCACTGCCTTGACTATATCTGGTCGTTCAGCTGCTGCCACCAAGGCCGCTGCTGCACCAGTACTTGCACCAAAATATCCGACATTTAGGTTTGATATCTTGGAATTTTTCAAAAGCCAGTCAGTAGTTTCGACCAATCTTTGTGAGAGCAGAGATATATCAAATCTCAAATGCGCAGTTTGCATGTCTACTTCCTCCTCTTCTCGAGTCAACAGGTCAAATAACAATGCGGCAATCCCCTTTTGATTTAATTCTCTTGCAACAAAACGATTTCTTGGACTTGTCCTACTACTACCACTACCATGTGCAAAAAGTACTATACCAATAGAATTTTTCGGTATTGAAAGATTTCCCTCCAATTTAACCAAATCCAGTTGGATCTCTACAAATGTAGAATCTTTCTCATTTTTTGTGAGTAGAACCATACCCAACCATGCCATCTAATACCATCATATGATCTTCATCTTTACAACAAACACATTTGAGTTTGATACAGTCTCTAGCTATGCCGTGATTACATGTTTTACATGTACACACCACATCTCGCGGCATTTGTTGTATTGTATCTTTATTCATATTTGTAAGAAATTAATATGAAAATTCAAAGAATCTAAAATCTGTGCATATTCCATGAAATTATAAATCGTATTACAAAATATTTGAAGCCATCCCCAGATTATCAGAAATGATAATTAATCAGGGATACACATGCATAAGAAATATTCATGTTATCATGAATGAAATTGATAAACTGATTTAATTCCAAGCAGTGTCAAAAATGAGTCATGGGCAAATCATATAACAATATACTAGTTCCATACGATGGTTCAACATATTCTCAAAAGGCGCTCAAGATGGCATTTAACATGGCAAGAGCGTTTGATTCTGCATTACATCTGGTAAATGTAATAGATGTAAGTACAGTTAGCCCTCCTGGGCAGATTCGTTCAAAAGATACTAGAAAGACCTTAGATCAGATCAAGAGTACAGTCAAGACTTCAGTCGAGTCGTATCTTCAAAAAATACAAAAAGAATATGTGGATTCAGGAGTAATTGTAAAAGGATTTGTTCTAGAAGGAGACATTACAGGAAAACTATTGAAGTTCATTGAAGACTACAATATTGATCTAGTGATTATAGGAAGCAAGGGTCTTTCAGGAGTTTCTAAAATAATGACTCTTGGCAGTGTGAGTAGAAAAGTTTCAGAACTTGCAAAATGCCCCGTAGTCATTGTTCGTTAATACAACAAATCAGGGCCCGGATCTATTGCGGTATCACGTGTCTCTTCTCATTAATCAGATAAATTCCAAAAATGGATAAAAAACTAAGAACTTAATTATTCATTAGTATAATTCCAAATACAGAATATGCGACTAGAAAACAAAGTGGCCATAGTTACTGGGGCCTCAAGTGATATAGGGTTAGAAATTTCCAAGAAATTGGTCCAGGAAGGAGCCAATGTCGTTATGTTAGGAAGAGATATGGTCAAGCTAGAAAAGGCAAGAGCCACAATCAAAGACTATGCATCAAAAACAGTGGCAATCCCATGCGATATTACAAATGAATCACAGGTCATTCAAACAGTAAATCAGATAACTGACCATTATGGGAAAATCGACATTTTGGTCAACAATGCAGGAGCAATTAGCGATCCAATACATTTTCATGAGATGACAGAAGAAGCATGGCATTCTCTTGTCAACACCAACTTGTTTGGAACATTTAGGATTACAAAGTCAGCCATAGTAAAGATGCTTGAAAATAAAAACGGAGGTTCAATAATCAACATTGGTTCAATTTCAGCAGAAAGGGCAATACCAAAAGTTCACTTGACCGTATACTGTACAACTAAAGCTGCAATCAACATGTTCACCAAGGGATTGGCAGTAGAATATGCAAGACGAAATATTCGTTGCAATTGTGTCAATCCTGGAATTGTCAATGCAGGAATGATAAAATCATATCTTGATTATCCAGAAGCAAGAAAGGTTCTAGAAAACAGACAGCCAATAAACAGAATTGGAGAGCCAGAAGATGTTGCAAATGCAGTAGTGTATCTTGCATCAGATGATGCAAAATGGATTTCAGGCATAATCCTTAATGTGGATGGCGGAAAATCAGCTTCTGAAGGATAACACCAATAGATATTTCATTTTAAAATAATTTTTTTGAACTATTCTATTCTCTTGTAAATTGCTTTAAAATCCTCTGCAATCCTGTATGCAATATTTTCAAGATGCGTAACCTCAGTCATGTTGGACTTGCCAATGCCTATCTGTCTCATCATGGTGTTGCATTTGTGAACTTGCATGTGATCTGCATCAATATCTTTACTTGACCACGCCTTGAAGCAATCACTAAAATCAAGACAAAAATTCAAAATTATCAATTCCCAGTCCTTGTTTGTGGTTGGGTATCCAATGCCATTAGCAATCTCCCGAAATTCATTACTCTTGTCATTTAGCAACATTTTAAGAGATTTGTGGGCTTTTTTTGCATCATAGTTATCAAGTGCATTTGAGCCTTGCATGTAAAGCCCTCTAACAATATTCTATTTTAATCTGACTCTACATTCGCATATTTTAGAAAATTTTGTCAAAAGTAATATCATTTATAGTAATTTTATCAAACAAATCACAATCATGAAGATAATGGTTTGTGGTCCCATAGGAGGAATAGGAATAGGTAAAATTTTAGAGATGAGAGAATTTCTAGAAAGCAGTGGCTTTGAGATAGTAAAACAGTTTTCCAAAGGTAAAGATTATTCCAAGATACAGGATTTTAGGAAAAAAACCACGCTTGTAAAAAAAATAATCAAGCACGATCTTGACTGCATAAAAAAAGCAGATGTGCTAGTAGTTTTGCCAGAGCCAAGTTTTGGTGCATCAATTGAGATGTTTGTAGCAAAGAATGCAAAAAAGAAAGTCATTTTATTTTCAAGCAAACCTGTTCCCAGTCCGTGGCCTGTCGCATTTTCAGATGTTGTAGTAACAAGCAAAAATGAATTGATCAGAGAATTAAACAAGATGATGTAAAGCTTGTTGTTAAAATCGTAATTGACAACTAGGATCAGTTTTAAATAATTTAATCACGTATTAGTAATTGGGACGGAAACGCGGGGTAATAACCCGGACGTGACGTACAGTGGTATGACAGGTAAGAACACGTTTCCGTCCATTATCATATCAAACAAATAATAGTTTTGGTTGCAGAGCAATTAATACAAATATCAAATAATGGATTATCTAATTATCATAACAGGACATTTGGCTTCTTCTGATACTCTTCGGCTAACACTTCCAAGTGCCGCAAGTTTTTTCATTCCACGTAATCCATGACTACCAATTACAATTAGATCAGTCTTTGTTTGAGTTGCAAATTTCAGTATAGAATCAGAAGGTCGTCCCATAAGAACCTCAACTTGTACCTCAACTCCATATTTTGTACACTCGTCGATTTGGTGTTGTAATTTTGTTGGAATTATAAATTTTTTGGGCAAGCTTATCTCGCGTTTTAATTTGTCGAGTTTTTTATTTATCACTTCACTTAAAATTCCAGATGGAATGTCAGAGACAACCTCAATTACAGAAAGTACATATATTTTTGAATGGAATACTTTTGCCATCTCAAGTGATTCACTTAATGCATTTTTTGAAAAGATAGATCCATCATATGGAACAAGTATTTTTCGGTATTTTTGTATAACAGGATATGTTCCTGTTAGTTTTGATTGCATCCTAGAAGATACAGAATCTATCTTCGATAAATCCCTCAAGAGATTCTCATTTGAGCCATATTTTGCATTTTTGAGTATGATCTTGATTGTTTCTCGTATAGTAGATATTTGATTTGCAACTTCATCATTTTCTGAATTCTTTGACAGCGACATTATTTTCCTTCCTACAAACCACGATTTTACTTGTTATTAGACCTAACTGATACTATCATGCAAAATGTGGATCCATCTTTGCAAGTCGCTTATGAGTCTCTACTTCAGTGTATGCTTTCACAATATCAGTTGCACTGATGACACCGTTTAGATTATCAGTTGCATCAATTACAGGAATTCCACTCACTTTGTATTCAACCATCAAATTAGATGCTTTTGCAAGATCATCTTCAGAGCGTACAGCTATCAACTCAGAACCAATAATATCGCTCACCACCATTCCTTTACCTGAGTCTTCTGGAAGCAAATAGTTCCTACTAGGATTTTTGAAATAATTGCTATTTCTAAGAAAAGAGTCGTATGTTATTAGCCCCACTGCTTTTCCATCATTATCAGTTACAACAAGTCTGGAGATTTTATTTTTATTTAGCATGTCAAGTCCAAAGTAAAGAGAGTCAGTCTTTCTACACGTCATTATTGTTTTTGACATGTAGTCCTTTACTTTGTACATCCTAGAATATTTAATTGCGAAATTACGTGCAATGTCAGACTTTGTAGTCAATCCAGCCAGTTTTCCATTTCCATTTGTTATTATCACAGAACTGATTTGAAAAGTATGCATCCTTATTGCACATTGAGAAAGAATATCAGACTGATCTGAAGATACAGTTACAAGATTTCGACTCATTATTTCTTTTATTGCAATTTGTTCTAAATTTCGAGCACTCTTATCAGATTCTAGAAAATTTCCAATGTCCCTTTCCGTGACAATTCCAATTGGAAGATCTTTTTCAACAATTACAATTCTTTTAATATTATTTTTTTGCATCAAGTGTAACGCATCGTGTATTATATTTTCTTCTGATAACGTTACAACAGATACAGTGTACGGATTCATCGGAATTTCCACCCATGTTCTATATCTAAAAATATATTTAAAATCAAATTATGATTTCCAGTCTTGATTATCAAAGATATAATAAAAATTTCACAGTTCCTAATTCTCTAAATCAGAATTAGGAACAATTTCGACTTCAAGAGAACCATTTTTGAAGCATGTCATTATGGACTTGACTCTGGATTTGTAGAGAAAGTACTTTTTCCCATCTTGGTTTATAGAGCCTGATATTCCCAGTAATTTGTGCCCATGTAACAATTGCACTCTACGGTACGCAGTGCTAATCGGTATTCCACACTCGTTGCTTAGATCGATTGCGGATTTTGGCATCTCCATTGTGGCTTCCAAAATACCTCGCGAGTACTTGTCTGCCAGGATTTCAAGATATGCATCTTTTGTGGATGGTTCTTGAACTGTTTTCCCTTGTAGTAAGACTTGCATGACGTAGTATTATGCACTTTTTTATATAATGATCATGAATGCATTGCACTACAATGTAATCAGACTATGAGCATCAAGTCTTAAATATCAAATTAGGAAGGTTAGTTTGTTGATAACAAGTTCAAGAATCTACCTTGTAGCAATCACACTCTTGACGGTTTCATTTCTAACAGCAGTTGCACAGACTTCTGCTCCCATCACAGTAACTACCGACAAGCCAACATATTCAGACGGCAACACGATCATCATATCAGGAACTGTAGCTGAGCAACTCAACATACCAATATCCGTAATCATCAAAGATAGTTCCAATAATATAGTATACATTGCTCAAACAAACCCCAATTCTGATAATACATATTCGACCCAAGCAGTTGCAGGTGGAGATCTCTGGAAAACTACAGGTACTTATGAAATCGATGTGACGTATGGAGGACAAGACAAAACTTCCAAGACAACATTTGCATTTACACCAACCAGTGCACAACCACCAGTGTCTTCCAGTACTGCAAATCAAACAAATCCAAATCAGGCAGTTCCAGAGTTTGGCTCATTATCAGCAGCAATATTTGCCATATCCATCCTAACAGTAGTAATTTTGTATACCAGAGTAAGAACGTCTTTCAAGTTCTAAACATAAAGCAAGTTTCTCAATCAAGTCATCAATGTATAATCATGACAGGACATTTTGCAAGCTCAGATATTTTTCTGCTCACACTTCCAAGTGCTTTGACTTGACCTACACCGTGTAATCCCTTACTTCCTATTACAATAAGATCAGGATGTACACCATGTTCAAATTTCAAAATTGATTCAACCGGATTTCCTGCCACTACATCATAGGATGTATTCAGTGCACCTTTTGATTTGCATATAGCCACATCTGCAAGAAGTTCTTTTCTTGCAATAGACTTTGCAGCCACAACAAATTCTCCTATTGATTTTTCCAATCGTGTGTCTTTTTTCAACAAGGAAAGCAGCATTCCAGGAGGAAAATCACTTGTATCTACAGCAGTAACCAAGTATAATTTTGACTTGAATTTCTTGGCAATTTCTATGGCGTGTACTAGTGCCTTTCTGGAATATTTTGAGCCATCAATTGGTACAAGTATTTTTTTAATTACATATTCTGCCAATAAATAATATCTAAAAACACCATACTTAAGTTAATTCCAAAATTTCATTTGTGATATACACGGTATAATGACAAAAACCAAATTTGAGAATTAGCGAAAACCTGTTAAGTAAACTAGCATATCTCACTACATGGACAAGCCAAAGAAATCCGAGAGTTCGGACCAACCAATTGTGCCCTTTTGGAAACAAAATTGGGGAGACTTGGACAGGGTATTTGACAACTTTCGAAGAGACTTTGAAAGAACCATGACATCATTTCCAGCCATGAATCTTCCGATGCATGTTTCGTCAGTATCATGTGACATATTGGACGAGGGAGATCATTATGTCATAAATGCGGAATTGCCAGGAGTCATCAAAGAAGACGTCAAACTCAATGTCTCAGACAACAACGTGGAGATATCTGCAGAGCATAAAGAAGAGAAGGAAGAAAAGAAAAAGAACTATGTAAGAAAGGAGCGAAGGTCATTTTCTTATCACCGAAGTTTGCCACTGCCTGAAAAAGTAGATTCTGCAAAGGCCAAGGCAAAACTAAACAATGGAATTCTATCAATAGAAATTCCAAAAATAAATCCTACACCAAAGCCTAAAAGCAAAGATATTCCCGTTCAATAATTATTTTGCATGTTATTACAAAAATACGATAAAATAAAAAATCTTGAATTTATTTCATAAATACCGATAATTTGTCAATATCATCAGAGATTTTTTTGGCAGATAGTTTCAAGAGTTCAGATTCTTTTTCGTCAATATTTAGTTGTAATATTTCTTTTACTCCATTCTTCCCAAAAACAACTGGGACTCCCATGGAAAATCCACCAAGGCCATACTCGCCGTCCAGATATACTGATGCGGATGCGAGAAAATCTTTCCCCTCAACTATTGATTTTGTTATATCAAACGTATTTTTTGCAGCTCCAAATACGGATGCCTCTTTATACGCAACGAGATATTTCCAATAATTTCTCAATTCATAAGTTATCTCATCAGTTTTTTTTTCTGAAATGTTTATTTTCTGACCTTGTGATTGTACGTTTGAGAAAAGTGGAACCATTGTAGAGCCGTGTTCACCAATAACCAATCCGTCTATTTGTCCTTGTTTCACACCCAGTTCTTTAGCAACAAGATAGCGAAATCTGCTGGAATCCAAGCTAGAACCCATTCCAATAACTCGCTCTCTTGGAAACTTGGTTTGTCGTAGTACGTGATATGCCATAACATCTACAGGATTAGTTACAACTATCACCTTTGCCTCATCTGCATATTTTACAAGATTTTTGCATATGTCTGATACAATTGGAATATTAAATGGCAAAAGTTCAGCCCTGTCTTCCTGGATGACTCCACCGCTTACTGTAATTATTACAACATCAGAATTTTTCATCTTGGAGTAATCATCAGTTCCCACAACAGAGATGAGTGATTTTTCAGGTAGAGCGTTACTAATATCCAAGGCTTCACCAAGAGCCTTGTTCTTTGATCTATTGACAATGACCAAGTCATCTAGTCCAGATTGTCCAACTAAAAATGCGACTGCAGATCCTACACGACCTGCACCAATTATAGAAATCATTAGCAGTTACTTTACAACAAGAACTGGTACATGAGATTTGTGTACAATAACATTTGAGACACTTCCCAAGAATGCTTCTTTCATTCCTCCCATCCCTCTAGATCCTATAACGACAAGATCAAATTTATTTTGTTTTATAAAATCTATAATACCAGATGTTGGATCTCCATAGATAATTTTATGACGAAATACAATACCATGTTGTGCAGATTGTATTTTGGCTTGTTCCATAAATTTTTCAGCATCTTTGATAAGTTTTGCTTTCAATGGAGTTAAGAGAGCACCTAGATGTTGTGGATAAATTGAAACTACGTGAAGACCCGTTATTATCGCCCCACATTGTCTTGCCAGAAAGACTGCAGTATCAAGTCCATTAAATGACGTCTTGGATCCATCCAGCGGCACTAGAATTTTGGCAATTTTTGTCTTGATCATGTAATCACTTGTAGAGATGTATGATTTATTCATCACCTCTGATTATCGGGAACAAAAACCAAGTGGTTTCCTTTTATAGCCCTAGATTATTATTGAGGAAATAAGGAGCAAAAAGAGAAATGAGTTCACCACAAGTAATCTATGGACATTTGAAAGAAGTAAGAGATCTTAAGGTAGACAAGATACTAAAGAAAGCAATCACAATCGATTCTTCTGATTCCATATCTAAAACAGTCGGAGTTTTGGTAAATTCTGATTCTTATGAGGTATTCTGCATGGACGGCAAGGACGTTCTCACAATAAGCGCACGTGAGCTTTTAGGTATCAAAGATATTGGTGATGTGAAGATAAAATCATTATTACGAAAGATTCAGCCGCTGACTAGAAACGATACTGTGGAAAAGGCAGCTGCAATCCTGTCTCATTACAGAATGCGTTCAGTACCAGTAGTAGAAGGAAATGAGATAGTCGGAGTAGTTAATGGAAAAGACATTGTTGAACTGTTACAGAAACAGGATTTAAAATGGATACCAGCTAGTAACATACTAACTGCAGACCCAATTACTGTAACCAGTACTGATTCTATTGCAACTGCAAGAAAATTAATGATAACAAAAAGAATTGATCATCTTCCAGTCATCAAAGGCGGTAAAGTTTCCCAAGTGTTGACATCGATGCACTTGTTGCAAGTAATAAAACCTACAGAAAGATTAGGGATGGGATTAAGAGGACTAGATTTACAAAAGAAATACAAAGAAAATATAGCAAACATGGGCAGTACACGCATTCCAAATCTTAACACCAATGCGCCACTCAGTTTAGTTATAGAATCAATGCTAAAGAATGACTCGTCATGTTGTTTGCTTACTCTATGGGATCATGTGCATGGAATAATCACTTACAAAGATATCATCAACTTGCTTGAATCTAAAGTACCAAGTGATGTTCCACTATACATTGTTGGCCTTCCTGAAGATTACAGTAGTGCAGAAATTGTCAAGACAAAGTTTGACAAAATCATCAGAAACTTGACAAAAGTATATCCTGAAGTAGAGCAGGCCAAGGCATCAATCAAGACAATACATAATCCAGATAGTAATAGACCGCATTATGAAGTCAGTGTCAGAGTATTCAGTCCATACAGAACCTACAACTATACTGAAATGGGTTGGGATCTCTCAAAAGTTTTCGATACTCTAGGTAGCAAATTAATCAGAAACTTGTCTCAACGCAGCAAGAAACGTTGGAAGACTAGTATTAGAAAAGTAGACAAGCACGATATCTTCTAGAAGATAAAATCTCAGGCTAGAATTTTTCTAAAATATAGAATATCAAATATTGAAGAGATCTTTTGCGTTCTGAAACATCAATTTGTTCCTGTATTCTTTCTTTAATTTCAACTTTGAAACAAAATTAATGTATGAGCCCATGTCCGAGATCGGCCAATCAGTGCCATACAGCAGATAGCGTGGCTCTCCTGCGTAATTTATCAATTCTACAACTTTTTCTACCATTATTTCTTCAAAAAAGTGGTCAAATTTACCGACTGCCAGGCCTGACATGTCTGCAAAAACATTATCATTCTTGTAGACAACTTCCTGACAATCTTCAATCCATGGATTTCCAAGATGACACATGACAATTTTTAATTCAGGATTATCTACTGCAACCTCATCTAGATTAAGAGGATGTGAAAATTTCAGCTTACCTTTTTCAGAAAATGTGTCACCCGTATGCACCATCACTGGAACTCCAAATTCTACACAAGTATCATAGACTTTTTGATATCTCTTGTCGTATGGGTAATAGTGTTCATAACCGCAGTAAATCTTGAGTCCTTTCACAAAACCATTTTTTATCCATTTTCTATATTGTTTCAGATCAGCATCAGTATGATTATCAATACTAAATCCTGCAACTAGACCAATGTTATCATGTTTCTTTGTAGCTTCAATCAACTGTCGTGTTGATGGTCGTTGTTCATCTACTTTGTATGATGAAAGAACTATGGAATAATCTATGTCATGATTTGACATTTCTAAAAGTAATTTCTCTACCCTGTCTTCAAGGAGTGGAATATTTTCTATAGTGGCATATCGGTTTAGATGAGTATGACAATCAATAATCAATCAAATCACCTGTTTATAGTCGGGATTTATCCATTCTATGAAAGTGGCATAGTCTGCTGATCTGCTATCCTTAAGATAATTTTTCAAGACCTTGATAAACTTGAATCCATTTTTTAGCTGGAAACCAAGCACTGGTTCGTCAATTTCACCTTTGATCACTTTTTGGACATACTCCTCAGGAGACATTTTATCTGCAAATTCACAATAGTTGAACAATCTTCCACCTGCAATTATTCTCCTTAGATTTAATGTAATGCAAAGTGTCTTTCTTGCATCATAGAGTAGTGTTGCAATTCCAAGTCTACGATAATCCGGATGTGTTGATACATCAGCACCATAAAGGCTATCACCTTTAGGATCATGGTTTCTAAATTCTGGTCCACCGCAAACCTCCCCCCAAGTGTGTTCCTTGTACTCTGGCTCCAGTTTGACTATTATGCTACTTACCGAGCCTACAATTTGTCCATCATATTCTGCAACAAATTGACCCTGAGGAAAGACCCGTAAATGACTCTCCAAGTGATGTTTCTTGAAGATCATCCCTTCAATTGCCATCTGTGGAAAAGAAACTTCTTGCAATTCTACTATCTTTGGAATATCTTCATAGGTAGTCTGTCGTATGTTTATCTGGGAATTCTCATCTGACAATTATCATTATTTGCATATATGGTCATATTAACGAGCCAGAGGAAATGCCCATTTGCGACATAAATATCACAATTATTATGCAACGATGTTCTAAACAGATACGATATAGATGGATGGAGATCATTTCTGGAAACAAAACGTGTGTTCTGACTGCAGGCGAGTGAAATGCCAAAAAGGATGCAATTGTGATTGCCATTGGAACAAGAATAACCTCTAATCTCAGGTCTAATCCATTCTCAATACATCATACCAAATCATTTCGATCAAAAATTGATTCTCAAGTTTTAAATTATGAAACAAGTCCACAATATGCCAACATGCAACGAGATTTACAACTAACTATTAGAATGGCAATTAGTTTTCTAGTCCTTACTCTGATCTATCTTGTATTTTTGGGCTTTATTGCAACGTATTTTGGACTAGGTATACTTCCCATTGCAATGATTGCAGGATTGATGATTGGTGCACAGTGGTTCTTTTCTGATAGAATTGTATTATGGAGTACAGGGACCAAGATTGTATCGAAAGAAGAATTTCCAGTGTTACATCAAATAGTAGAAAGTTTATGCCAAAAAGCAAACATTCCAAAACCAAAAGTTGGAATAATGAAAAGTGATGTTCCAAATGCATTTGCAACTGGAAAAGGCCCAAAAAGTTCGGTAGTGGTTGTAAGCCTTGGAATTTTGAAAATATTAGACAAGGACGAGCTTGAGGGCGTTTTATCACATGAACTCACTCACATAAGAAACAGGGATGTTACAATCATAACACTTGCAAGTCTGTTCTCTACAATCGCATGGTTTCTCATGCAATCTTCAATGTTTAGTACAATGTGGGGAGGAGGATATGGTGGAAGACAGCAGCAGGGAGGCAACACAATTTTAGTTCTAATAGTAGCAGGAATAGTGTGGTTCCTAAGTTTTCTAATCATCAGAGCAATATCTCGATACAGAGAGTTTGCAGCAGATAGAGGTGGGGCATATCTTACAGGCAAGCCAATGAATCTATCCCGTGCACTGATGAAGATAAGCGGAGAGGTCAAGGTTGCGCCAACCCAGGAACTTAAAAAAATAGAAGGAATGAATGCGTTTTTTATAATACCTGCAATATCAGGTCAGACCATTGCGAGATTCTTTTCCACGCATCCTCCAATCATGGAACGGGTAAAACGCTTGATGCAAATAGAACAAGAACTTCGTGACTAGGACCAACTAGGGGCATAATTAAAAAATTATCAAAGTCTAATTTTTTTTCTTTACAGTCAAGTTGAATTCTTTGTGTAGTATTGGCTTTTCCTTGTTATTTCCAAACACTTCGACTTTAATCTTAAAAGACATTGTACTAAGTGGAATATTATGCGGAGTTATTGTAATTTCATGCTCACCTGTATTTTTGTCTGGAAAATCCAGCGGGGGGAGTTGAATTACAGTATTACTAATTGTAACATATTGATTACTTGCATCATCAGTTATTATCTTTAGGACAAGGTTATCAAATTTTTCCTTAAAGTTTTTAACATTAACTTTAATCATTGCGGATTTATCAGAGTCTATTTTTGATTTTGATAATTCAATTTTTTCAAATGCCAGTTCTTTTTTAAATAATCCCAATGTTTAACCTCCATCTTCCTGCATATTGGTCATAAATAAAGTAAATGTAGATTCTAATGATAATGAAGAATATCACCAATGATAATCAACAATGGTAATTTGTGATGATTCTTTTTATAACACAAAATCATTAGAGTAATGTTCAAGACCATGCAAAAATCAAAAATAAAAAAAGAGTTGCCAAAAAATTCAACTACACTGCTCCTTGGCATTCCAGGACCAGGATTGATAGGAACCATGGCAATTACATACATCATTCAATCATTAAAGATGGATCTGATAGGAGAGATAGAAAGCAGCCCTGCATCCATTGTCTTTGTAGACAATGGCCAAATTGTAGGACCTGTCAGAATTTACAAAAAAGGCAAAACATTTGCAATTTTATCTGACATTCCAGTAGATTACGACAATGTAGTAGACTTTGCAGAATCAGTAATAGACTTTGCAAAAAGAAACAACATTGGCATGATAATATTTACATCGGGCATTCACGTACCTGATAGAAACGTAACAAGCCTCAAGACATATGGACTAGTAACCAATGAAAAACTTGAAAAAACTCTATATGATAATGAAATACCCAAGTTTCTTTCAGGAATAATAAGTGGACCTGATGCCACCATCCTTACGCAGTTGAAAAACTCATCAATACCCACCATGGCATTACATACGGAATGCAATTATTTTTTCCCCGATCCTGATGCTGCAATGCAGACCATCAAGACAATATCACGTATAATGAAAATAGATATCGATTTAACAGAATTTAAGAAGCAAATTGACTACCTAAGACTACAAAACAGGCAACTTATGGAAGAGACACTAAATGTAATGCAAGCACAAAGAGAACAACCATCATCAACTCCTCCGCAGATATACAAGTGAGTGTCATGTCAGATTTTAGTTCCATCATAGAAAAACAGATGAATTACGTTTTTGGAAATACACTATTTGATGATTTTATACACAAAGAACTAGTTCCCCTGTCTCATCTAAAAGAGAGGCATGCCAGTTGGACTTTGGAAGTTGACTTGCCACTAGTCGACAAGAAGAACTTGGAGGTAACATTAGCAGAGAACCATCTAACTGTAAAGGCCAAACTAACCAAGACATATTGCATTTCAAGAGGCAGTGCAGTTACAGAGTTTGATTATTTTAAAAAGACAGTAAAACTCCCTGGCGGAATTAATACAAAACAAATTTCGGCAAACTTTAAGAATGGGATTTTGAAAATTACAATGCCAAAGCCTGCAGACGGTAAAAAGATATCAGTCAAATAAATCATTTATCACAAGACTGCAACCTATGGATATAATAAATAAAATTTATGAAAATAACTCTAGATTCAATATCACAGATATTACAATCTATTACACATTGAAGTGACGCTAGTTATCACATATGAAAATCCCTTTGTGATTTATTAAGTACTAGAATGTAGTACATGTGGTACAAAAATGACAGAGCAACACAAAACTGTCCATATTGATGAATCAGACAGAGGCAGTTGTTATTATTGCGGCAGTCCTGCAGCCATCAAGGTTGGCATGTGGTCTGAACTCTCACCTACAAATGAAGAAGACGAAAAACAGAGCTGGCGAGCTGTTCTGATATGCAAGGAATGCAATAGTAAACATAGCTGGGTTGACGAACAAGGTTTACCAGACACATATCTTGGATACTAGATAAATCCAAGACCTTTCGAGTCTACAGGATTTTCAAGTTTTTAATGGTTTTAGGCAAGTGAGATTTGGTGACCAGCAAGCGTACAAAATATGCACAGTGTATAATATTTATTCCAGATATCTCGCGTACAACCACATTTACAGTCACATTTTTTTAATTTCAATTTGTTATCCTATATATCATAAGAATGACGTGGGTATTTGTAAGATTATCTAATTATCAATTTGACAAGATCTAGTGAACAATTGTAACAGGACAGGCTGCGTGTTCAGAGACATGCCTTGCAGTACTTCCAAGTCTTTTCAGGGATGAAACACCTGTTAGTCTTCTACTTCCCATCATGATTAGATCAATTTTTGATCTTTTTACCTCTTTTATGATGGCATTAGATACATCATCATGGACAATTTTATAAAATGCCTTTGCTCCTTCCTCCCTGCATTTTTCTGTAATTTTTTTTATCTCCTTTTCACCTTGCTCTGTTAGAGATTTTACAACCTGTTGATAATTCATAACGGCAGTTCCTGAAAAAACAGAGTCACTTATTGGATAGTAGACCGGAATCACCATCAAGAGTTTTAGATCAGCATTAAAATTTCGTGCAATATCTTTTGCCAACTCTAATGCTTTTTTTGAAAGTGGTGAACCGTCATACGGAACTAGAATATTTTTTAGCAACAACTAGAATAATTCCTTAACTTTACTTCTGTATGCTTCAACGATTTGTCCAAATTCTGCAAAGTCACTTGCAGATGGAGTTTGCATTCGAAAAGCAAGCTGAGCTACAAAGAGTGTAAACGCGTTTCCCATCATCATGTTAAAAGTCAATTCAGAGAGGTCTCTAACTGCAGGAAACGCCACTTTGAGAAATGGCAAGTATGCCTTGGTCTGGTTTAACATAAGTTCCATGTTTTTCTCAATTGCTGCTTTTACCTCAGGCTGGATAGTCATGCTAATTCACCGAGACGACCTGGTACGGCTTTGAGTGATAATGAGTAGAGCATAGAAACACCATTTCTCCATTTAATACCTTGGCTGTAATCGATATTCCATTTAATTCTTTTTTACATACATGACAGGTAAGCGGCTTAACATCAGATTTTACAAACTTTTTTTCATGTGAAAAATACAAGTCCTGAGATAGGAATCTTTCTACCATGTTCATAAAAGACGGATTCAATATTATTAAAGTGATCTTCATTATCAAGACTGGTTCCAAGTGGTTATCACATGTGATAATCCTGCCAGAAATTTTATACTAAATTAATGAATTTATTTTCATGACAGTAGCTCGCGATATAATGTCAAGTAAAGTAGTCACAATTGAATCAAATGTATCATCTACTGAAATTGCAAAAATCATGGATAAAAACAAGGTAAGCAGTATCATAATAACAAAAGATCAAGTGCCAATTGGCATAGTAACGGAGAGAGATTTAGTATCAAAAATTGTTGCACAAAACAAGAGGCCATCTGAAGTAAAGACTTCAGATATCACAGCATCACCTCTTGTCATAGTAAGTTCCATTACACCCACAGATGAGGTAGCAAAGAAAATGGTAGACAAAAAAATTAGGCGAGTTGTGGTAATGGACTCTGACCAGGCGCTAGGAATCATAACAGTGACAGATTTTGTCAAGCACATGCATGAGATGCTTGCAGATTCTGAAAATTACAACAAGGTTCTCTATCAGCATCTAATAGAAGACTGGGAATACTGGATGTCCTAATCAAGACATAAATTCACTACAGTGTAAAATTTGAAATTAATGTATCAAACTAGGATGGTTCCAGTATTACCATGTATGATAATAGGATGTCAAGTTTTTATGTATCAATTTCATACTGGAACCATTGGATAATTTTTCTGCTAAAGACATAATGAAGAACCAGGTTGTTACAGTTGATGCAGCCATATCAGTTATGGATACAGCAAAGATAATGGATGATGCAGGCATTGGCTGTGTTGTTGTTATAGAGAACAATATTGCAGTGGGCATAGTAACAGAGCGCGATTTTGTCAAGAGGGTTGTATCTCGCGGAATTCCACTGACAACTCCAATAAAAAAAATAATGTCCTCTCCGTTGATTGTAGTAAATCCAGAAGAGAACATTTGGGAAGTGGCAGAACTTATGAAACAGAGAAGAATTCACAAGGTTCCTGTAGTACATCAAGATCTCCTAGTTGGAATAGTAACAGCAACTGACTTGACTAAATTATGCAGTATTGGCTCTGACTCGGAGATGCGAAGGATAACAGACCAGATACTTTTGAGAATGAAGCCTGCAGACAAGTAATTTAATTAAAATTAATTTTTAACTATAGCACGTACAATGTCTGTCTTTGTTACAATTCCTACCAAGAGATTGCCCTTGACAACTGGCAATCCGCTAATTCCATGCCTTATCATCAAAAGCGAGACATTTGATACATCATCTGCTACATCTACAGTTATTGGGTTTGATGTCATTATATCAGTGGCAATAAAAGTCAAAAGATAACTTAGTTGGTTTGAGCGATACTCTTTGGGATTTGTAGCCATCCTATAGTTTTCAACTTCAGTTGGATCTCCGGATTGTTTTAGCCATAGAGGCATCTTGGCAGGTATGAAATCACGGTGAGTGATAATTCCGACAGGCTGTCTGTTTCTTTCTACAACTACTCTAGAGATTTTATTGTTGACAAGAACACTTTCAACATATAGAAGCGAATCTGCGGGTTTTACTGTAATTACATCTCTTGTCATGATTTTAGAGACTTGTAATGGTTCTGTGGCTTGCGTCAAAAATACGGATGCCAAGTCTGTCTTTGTAATAATTCCAGATAGGGTCTTGTCTTTGTGTAGTACTATAACAGAACTGATTTTATTATCAAGCATTAATTTAGCACAGTCATGTAACGTTGCACTTTCTTGGACTGTAACAAGGTCTTTGGACATGACATCAGATACGCGTGTAGCCTCTAGCGGTTTTGCATCAATTCGATAGATTGCCTTTACCAAGTCTTTTTCTGTTAGCATGCCTACTGGTTTTTCTTTCTCTGATACGATCAGTCGGCTAATCCCGTGCTTTAGCAAGATCGCTCGTGCGTCCAAGAGGCTAGTTCGGGGGGTTACTACAATTGTTTTTTTAATTACCTGGTTGATGCTGTCATTTTTTAATTTCAATAATTTTCATATAATTTGGGTAGATTATAGGCTTTTTACAAATCTCATCTGTGATAACAATGTATGATGTTAACACTTGATAATTAGAATCCAGGTAAGTGAATGGTCTTAGAAGATTTGACATCCCATTGGTTCGGGCCCGGGGGTTCTCTTACTGACAGTCGGAACGGGCCCAAGGATTTTTGTGAATAAAATTTGACATAAAATGTGCAGTAAGCTAATTTGGAGTAGCTACAAAACTCCTTTCCTTAATTTTTTATTTTTCTTTAGTTTGATAGGATTTAGATGAATTATTTTCTTCCCTATTGAATATCATTCTTCTTTTAGAATCTATTTTAGATGGAGTAGTAACGCTAACATCGGTAGGGCTTCCCGCGGTCGTCATCCGTACCGACTTGCACCTTATCGGTTGTAATGGAGAAATCAGCTTGGTAGCTTGTGATCAAACCGCCTGTTGTGTAGTCCCCGACATTATACGCTATGCCGCCTCCAACGAGTGCTGTACCTGTACCACCGGCAATCAGAGCAGTCGAAGTTGCTGCAGCCATTCCTATTGCAGGAATTGCAGCACCCGCGGTTCCAACAATTAGAACCACTGCGCCCACTGCCAAGAGTGCAACACCTAAACCCTTCCAGAACGACGACCTCCTTACCCACTCATACACATCTACTTGGAAGTGCCCAAATATTTGTGTCATGAGTTTGAAGTGGTCTACTCTGGTACACTCATCATGTGGATCATCACCCGTTACTGTCTTTGATTCAATGTCATAGCCATTTGGGACCCGATCCGGGGGTTCGGGCTTGTTGTAAG
The DNA here is from genome assembly GCF_900167955.1 of Candidatus Nitrosotalea bavarica. Classification (GTDB taxonomy): domain Archaea; phylum Thermoproteota; class Nitrososphaeria; order Nitrososphaerales; family Nitrosopumilaceae; genus Nitrosotalea; species Nitrosotalea bavarica. Next base: position 87,723 of record NZ_FUYK01000003.1, read on the forward strand.
TAGGAGGAATAAGCGTGTAGTCTACCCAAACTGAGACACCACCACGCACTTCAACAGGCATATCGGTTTCCTATAGATTCAAGTCCTTTACGGATTATCTTGCCTACAATCATGGCGGATTTGTGTTTTTAGTCAATGCGTGTTGTTTCAAATCAAGCTCAAAACTATCAATTTTTTGTGACTTTGTCTGCCACGATTCATTTTGTTTTGGAACGATGTAATATTCACCGCTTATGGTATTTTGTGTGACCCTTAAAATCATGTATCCATTATGATCCGCATTGTAATTTTCCAAAGTTACATCGTTATTGTTAGTATCTACATATGGAACTTGTAGACTATTACCATCAGGTTGTTTTTGCATGTAATGTAAATTATGATAGCCTCCGGCACCTGCAACAATATAGGGTGCTTGACGTCCCTTGATATTTCGTGTAAATCTCTGGTAGTTATGAACATGACCGTTAAATACCATGTCCGGGATACGTCCAGATTTGCTAAAAGCATTATCTAGTACACCGTCAATTGTTTTGCTGCCTGAATGATGTGCGTCAAGAGAATACGCCGGATGATGAACAGATACTATCAATGCTTTATTTTTTGGTGCGGTATTTAGTTCATTTACAAACCAATCAATTTGGTCCTGATCAAATTGTCCTCCTTCTGGCACATTAGAATACAGACCAATCATTGTTGCAAATGGTGTGTCAAGTGTCCAGTATACATTTGGCTGTGTCATAGTATGACGTGGACACTCGCCAGCATCAGGCGAGGTTTGTGGTTCACGAGCACAAAAGTTTGCAACAAATGCTTCAAGTGATGGAGTATTATCTCCCGGAGCTACATCACCATCATGATTGCCAGGAATGGCAACAATTGGTGCTGGATAGTGGTTATATGGTTCATAAAATTGAGAGATATATTCACTTGCGGCACCGTAGAAATAAACTACATCTCCCAAATGATAAAAAAATGTCGGAGCATTAGAATTATTATTAACAATGTCATCTTCCATTGCATCTGCAACAGATTGTTGCGGGTATGGATCCTTTATTCCTCCAGTATCCCCGACAATATGCAATACCATTTCTCCAGATTTTTTAATTGATGAAATCTGGTTTGCAGACAATATGCCATCTAATGACATATGATATGGACTCTGACCTGTAGGATTTGGCAGTTGTTCAAACTTTTGGTTACCAGTTGAATTCTGTTTAATGCTGGAATTTAATCCGCTTGGACGTTTTTGACCAAATATTCTTTGTTTTGGCGATGTATTGATTTTTTTGTGGAGTGCAGAACGTTTGGTAGTAGAACTCTTCTGTCGAACCATGTTATCATGCGATTGTTTTTTCCGTATTTGCAGCGACGTATTGAGCGTGTGTCGATATAGAATTTGCCAATGTGGTAAGACTATCAGTCAGGAAAGGCAATGTGTTGGCATCCATAGTTTGAATGAGTGTCTGTAAGGTGGACATGTTTGCGTTTGAAAGCTTTGCAGAAACCATTCCTTGTTCCACATCTGCTGGTATTCCGTTAGCCTGCCATGAACGAAGAGTTGCGCGTAGGTTATCCACAGTGAGCGAAGGATTAGCAGTCACAGCAGCTTTGATTTCAGCGATTGCAGCTGTTAGAGATTCTGATAAATTGTTTGTGCTTGTTATGAGTTGGCCAGCAAGTGTCTTGTATGTGGAAGTCTGCAGATTAATGCCGTCAACATTCTTGTCCAATCGAGCTGCTATTAATTTCCCCTCTGTCGCACTTAATGCATCATAAGTAGATACGCCTTGCAAGGACAAGTTCAAGAATGCTAATGTTTGTGGCAATTTTGTGCTAGCGGGTATCGATGGAATAATTGGCTTGACGATCGCATTGTAGATGAAGTCTGGTGCCGGAGGATCCTGTGCCGAGGCAAGTAGTGCTGCTGCGGTAGCTAAAGCGGCTGCAGCACATGCAGCGCCAATTCCAGCACCTATGCCGAAACTGAATATCCCAGAAATGGCACCACCAACTGCACAGGCTACCGCGGTGGCATCAGCAGCTACGCATCCGTTCGCGTCAGTGATTTTATTAGATGGAACAGAAACTGTAATACTTAGTTGATTCGAGTTTTGTGGTGGATATCCATTCCCCCATGAATCCTGTAGTGTCATTTGTACTACATAGTTGAAAGTCTTTGAAGTGGGGGCAACTATTATTCCACTTGGAGACGCCACCCACCCCCAATTCTGGGTTATCGAATTATACTGCATTGGATTAGGGTTTGGCCCTATGTCGGCAGTAACGGATTGAACTCCTCGCGTAGCTATCTGATTATTATTAGTGTTGGTCTCAATCAGTGAACATGAGGCTTTCATTACACTCCATTTACTTTGGTTGAAGAAATTGCCGGCAATACCGTAAGCAGTATTCCACTGGACAGTGGATGGGGCACCAGTTGTCGGATTTGTCCAATTCCACCATGATGCGTTTATGTTTTCTTCGATGACAACCAGTTGGGCAGTTGCAGTAAATGGACCATTACCACCTGTAACTTTTAGAGTGAGGGTGTGAGTTCCTATCATATACAATCCTTGTGAACCTTGCTGTCCCGGATTAAACTGTAGGGCAATGCCACTCTCTCCGGCAGAGAAAGAAGAGAACGTGAAAATTCCAGGTGCTGTCTTAGGAGTATTCTTTGTAATTGGAACAGGTTTGCTCGTATATAGAACATTATTGTTATCACTGGTGATAGTAGCTACTACGTTACCAGTACCAATTGAATCAAACATAAGACTGAAGATATTCCACGATAGTTGAATTGGTTGACCTGGTAGAACTGGGCCGCTTATGGTCAACTCACAGCTAGCGGAAAATAAATTAAACTTAATCTGAGGTACTACAGGAGGATGTGGAAGACTCATAATGAGAAAATAGATAGTTTTGTGTTTAAGGCAAACTCACACGTAACACGTGTTACAAACAGGTTAGCATATACCAGAGAATTTATCTTCACAGTATAATTTCAAGGGAAATTTAGATCTAAATTTCCTTAAATAGGTAATTTGGTTATATCAAAACCTAGCTATGACGCTCGAATTTAATCCTGATAATCATGTTCTTATGAGATTTGCAGTTGTCATGGATGGAAAAAATATAAAAAAAACACATTTACATCTTGCGTCAAAATTGAGATGGGATTCATTTCAAAAATATCTTGATTGGTTACAAAGTAAGGGGTACATTACACGTAGTAACATTGATGGATCTGACACATACATTGCAACCCAGCAAGGTAGAGAAATGTTTGATAGACTTTCAAAATTTCTTGAATGTATAAAATCTGAGAAATACAGTACATTGAATTCTCGTCTGGATTGATAAGTTTGAACTCCACAAGACATATGCCAAGAAAAATCATGATTATTGTTTCAATATTTCTTTTTGCTCCGTTTATAATTAACACAGGATATTCTTACGGTAACGCCACTTGCAGTTGTACTGGTAACACAAATAACCAATTAGATATGGTCAATAACGCGATTAGCAACTACAGTCCCATAATATTAGCAATAATAGGTTCTGGCGGATTGGTTGGCATATTTGTAACTCAACATCTTACTGAACGCTATAAAATAAGAGAGCAATATTTTAAACCATATGTAGAATGGAGCCTACAATTTTCTGGCACATTGCATGAATTTGAGGAAATTTGTCGAAACATAATGCTTACGAGTAATGGATGTACTCCAAAAAATTCGCCTACAGACATCATATCACACCTATGTCAGATGCATGACCAATTAGAAGAAGGATATCAACATGTAAGTTGGATAAAGAAAAACAATTGGGCAGATATAGAGCCCTTGGATGATTTCATGGATATTGTGGACAGACTATGGCATTGGTTGGAAAGTAATTATCCTGACGTGTTTATTACATCAAAAAATAATCCAGATATGCGGCTTAAACAGATCTTATTCAGATGCCATCGTATTGGAAACACAGATAGTATTGTAAAAGATATAAGAGATTCCATAGATAGAGATACAAGGACGGTTTTTAAAGAGCATAGCAAAAACCTGGAAAATAAAGTATTCAAAATATACTACGATGAATGGGAGAAAGATTCCATCAACAAGGAAAAACTCGATCAAGTGTTTTTCCATTATTTCGATCCAATTTATTACATATTGGCAGCAAAGGCACCAAATGTTGGTCTCACAACTCTGGACGGCATATTAGGTAGGCTCACGTTAAAAGCCAAAATATTTTTTGGGCAGAAAATCACATACAGATATTCCATTCAAGACTAAAACCAATAAATTTGAATCAGATGTGGATAAGCAAATTCGTTGATCCACATTCTTTCCTTCTTAGAGATATTTCATATATCATGAATTATCATATTCGTTCAAGTCTAAACCTGTAAGACTCGCTACAAAACTCCTTACACAATCGAGAATATTCGGTTTAGCAGGTCTACATTTCTTATTATTTCATCATGGATTTTATCTAATTCCGGTTTTTTAACATCAAAAGTTATACTGTGAGCACTCTTGTTTCCTTCATCGCGAAGTTTCGATATCCAATCTAGTGTTTCTTTGAAATCACGCTTGACATTATCAAAATCCCCCTGTTCAATTCTTTCTTTAGCGTTAGTGATTATTATGTGAAATTGATGATAACGATCTTTGGAGTTCAAATAAGAACTAGTATCATTTTTGTATTTTTTTCGTAATATGTCTATAACTAGATTTTCAAATAATTTTCTAATCAGCATTTGTGCAGAGGAATATAATTCGTAATGGTAGGTAAGATTAATTTCTCTAATTAATTTGGTGTAAAATGCATCTGTAGTATTTGTTATGTCTAAGAATCTAGCATTTTCAGAATATGGTTTTCCATTACTTGAAGTCTGTTCAATTGCTTCAATATGTCTTAGTTCAGTCATTACTTCTTTTATTTTTGCTTTTAACCAATTTTTTCTTAATTTAAAATTAGATTCATCTATTCTAGTAATTTCAGTAAGATCGCTAGTCTGAGAAGAGGATGGTAGACGCTTCTCTATATTTTTTCTTGATTGAACGTACTCATCTAATCTTTCTTTTCCATCCGTAAAACCGGCTTTAAGCAATGTGCGAAATCCCATAGCAATATCAGGTAACTGATTTGGTTTATCAATATCCTGTAACCTTTTCAAATATTCTTCTAATTTTTTAATAAGATATGGAACATTCGGACGTGACGAGTTTATTTCTACATGAGGAGGAGTAGGTTCTAATTTTTCATTAATAGGTACTACGTCTTGAATTTGAATTGTTTCAGGGGTTTTGTCTACATAGCTACCTACTGTACCACATAATGTTCCTATCAGAACACTTTTTTTATAAACATCTATTCTAAATTCATCCAATACATCAAATGAATCAAGAGGAATTTCGACTTCAAAATCGTGCTTGATTGATGAATCACCTGTAATTTTATGTGAAAGAGTTTGCTTATCCTTTGGAATTGGGGTCGTGTTACCTAGTCTTTTATACAAATTGACTACAAAATCCAATTGTACAGTAGGATATACGACACACCTTAAACTTAGAAATTTATCATGAAATGTCGCTTTAGATAGTTTAAAGAAAACAGGAGCACATATTATGTTTCTGGCATTAAATGAAATGTCATCCTTATTGATCTGAAAGATCATGCCGAGATACTCAATAATATCTCTAAAGAATTTTTCTTGAGCTCTCTTATCATACACACGAATTTTATTGTATACATCATGAGCACTGACATATGAATAGCCAAGGTAAGAATCCCATTCCGTATCTACATAATTAGTTGTTCCAACAAATAGTGGAGCAGATAATTCGTGGCATAATTCATTACGATTTTCTACACTGACTCTAAAATTAGAATTAATTAAAAGGAAATTTTGACCCCAATTATCACATATCTTTCCCCATTCCTTCACGGATAATACTGACAGATCTACACGAAAGTCTCTTTCATTTATCATTCCATGCTTATGTGTTAATTCTTTATACTCCTTTTCAATTTGATCCATTTTTTCTCTACGAAATCTAATGACAACAAGAAAAGCATGCCAAGAATTGTTTTGTAAAAGAGATGCCGTTCGTATATCTATACAATTGTAAGTATCAAGCAGAGAATTGGCTATCTCAGCAAATTGCATTTCTAAAATAATGTTAAAGCACTATGTAAATGGTTAGCAATGTATTTGATTTCACGATTTACGATGTAAGCATGATGAAAAAGTCATCTTGATTTTTGACTAAGTTAGTCATTAAATTTATTTAAAACTATCAACAAATTCTTGTGGATTAGCAAGAAAGGTGTGCCAAAGATCCAATGAAAGATCAGGAAGATAATTAGGAATTTCTCCAGTATGATCTAAAAATTTGATTCGTTTCTTTTTGTCATTAAGAAGATATCCGTGATGACTATTTCTATAAACTCTAAGATATTCTGCGACCTCATTTTCGTGTGATTTTATGTTGATCCTAGTATTATGTTTTGAATATAGAACATGTCGTACTGTGTGTTTCAATGTAAATCTCATTCCTTGAAGAATCTGCATTGATCTTGGTGTTTTTTTAACAATTGGTTTCAATTTGTGTTCAAAAAAAGTTAAAGACAACAGATTCTTCCAAATGTCTGTTTCCGATTTTGTTGAGCAAAAATCATGAACAAAATTAGCATATTTATCCAACAGTGTTAGAAATAGTATTTTACGTAAATATGGCTGTTCGATTATTTGTATTAGATAAGTATCAAGACATATCCTAGCTAATGAGAAAGAAACAAGACGTTTAGTTTCCAAGTCAGATAAATTAAGAACAAAATCATAAAGTCGGTTTAGAGAATCTACATACCACTTAAAATATTTAGAAAATATTTTTGAAGACAATGGATTAAAAATTGATCTAGTATTTTTGAACGGTTGCCAGTTAGAATCAGTATAGTATCCTTTTGTCTTATCCATCAAAAATCCATGTAAATTCCAATTGTCATCATACATGCTCATTGGTGAATTTATAACAAAACAAACAATTCCACTCATGGAGCCTGTGATTGATCCTTGAAAATATGGAAATCTTACAAACATTGGAATTTCTAAACCAATAGAAATCAATGTGTCGTGAAAATCAATGCCATATGATTGAGAAAATCCTAGAGAGTGAAGATCAGGTTTGTATTTTTTTGTCAGCTTATTTCCTTCTATTAAAAAATGATGCATTCCAGCAATACTGAAGGGGATAAACCAAATTTTCCCATCTGGATATTTTTTGAAAAATAGAGGAGCGTATAATTTAAGTAAATAGTCGGGGAATAAATTCCCATAAGATCCCGCATTGATCCCATTAGCAATTCCAGTTAATAAACGCCACTTATTTTGTTTTTGAATTTTCTTTATGATGGATTCATGTCGTTTTTTTTCTTTACTCCATGTTTTATTACGATTGGTCAATTGATCAGTAAAATGTAATTTTTCAAGTTTTTCCTTGATATTTTTTTGTTTGTAGTTTAACTTATCCATGATAATGGGTTTTTCAAAAATTCGAAAGCTCAACTCACATATTCTTTATTGATATCATATTTATGGTTAAATAAAGAAAAATGTAAAGAGCTAGAAAAACAGAAAAAACTAGTTGATTTTGAAAGATCTATACTTGGTAGACGCATTTTGAATTACCGAATTTTTATTCCATATGAAATCCTTCAAAATGGTTATTTTCCTATAGATTCACCAAACCTCCACTACATTGAATTTCATGCTTTTTGGAGCATTTGAAATAGTCTCGGCTTGATGATGTTCTGCATATCTTTTGCTTTGGGATGTAACATGTCTTGATCTTTCCATATTGATCTGGCGGATGCCTAAATCTTGAATAAAGATATTTGAAGAAAACAGAATTCTTGGTAATACCGTCAGCAATCTTCCACGCTGGTTTTTCACATTTTGGGCATGTTATCAATTCAAACTGAATGTGCAAATTATAGTATTAGTCTTTTCTTGGAAAAAAGAGAGTAAAACTGGTTCAGTAAATATTCAGTTTCGTGTTGCATTTGTGGTAGAGGTGTTACTTCAGTGTTAAATCAGTGTTAACCAGTGTTAAATCAGTGTTAACCAGTGTTAAATCAGTGTTAAACTAGTGTTAACTACAAACTTGTGACCAGTTAATTATATTGTCCTTATGAAAATTCAGGAAGAAGACAGCTATATTCTGTACCCATATGCTCACGTTTTATCGCATAGTCTACTGAAGTGTAGAGATTTGGTAATTTTTCTTCTCCCTTTCTTTCTGTCAACGCAAATGCTTGTGCTATCACCTTATCTATTGCATCCATGATGCTCTCTATTTTTTCTGCATCCTCTTTCTCAAAGTGCTTTCTGATTAGCAATCTCTGATGCGACTTTGAGAGATTCTTGATTGTAGAATCTGTAAAGTCGAGGATCTCAGAAATATTCTTGTCTTCAATCTTTTTTAGTTCTGCACTAACCTTCTTGAGATGCCCCTCTATTTTGTCAAGGTTTTTTTCATTTCTTTGTGGGGCTAGACGATAAATAGAATGTCTGCCGGCTTGTTTGGTTTTGTAGACTGACTTGTTCATCAGTCCCAACAGGGCTTCATCGAATACACTGTAGTGCAGATCATACTTGGGTTCTTTGTCACGTAGACGCTCTTCCGCCTTTTTGAGAAGCTGAGTATATCCCAAATCTTCTGGCATCAAGGCCCAAATTATCGCATCCTGTACATCTTCTTTTTTCATGAATTTACTCTCTTTTTTCCTAGTATGTCTTATTTATTAATTAAGATTATTTTGAATCATGACAGCTCTAAAGCAAATAGTCGATGATAATGATTACAAAAACAACAAAGAGGTAAATACAACAAAGCGTCTCGTACTCACAGATGAGGACTGCATTGTGCAGTCTGATGTGGGAAAAAAATTGACATATGAAAAAATCCAAACAACAACTGCAAAACAACACAAAATCACAAAAAAAGATAGCCTTCTTTCAAACCAAGATATACGACGATGGTATGACAACCTTGCAAGAAGCAGTGGTGTAACAGCTGAGGTCAGACTGCGAAAACTAAACCGGTTCTGCGAGAACAACAAGATAACTCCAATGGAGCTAGTCGAGTTGGGACAAAAGGACTCGCGTGCAGTAGCAGACCTGATTGAAGACACCATCACAACAATGGAAAAACAGCACAGTGCACCTCAATACATCAAGGCAATGGTAACCGCGGTAAAATCGTGGCTACATCACCATGATATCGAGGTCAGGCGAAAGATAAGAATCGCAAATTCAGACTCGACACCTTCGCTTGTAAATGAGCGCGTGCCAGATGACATTGAACTCAAGGAACTGTTCAACAGGGCAAATCTGAGAGCAGGTGCAATAATGGCAATGATAGGAAAGGCAGGACTCAGACCTGAAGTGCTAGGAAAGCATGATGCCTCAGACGGTTTGATGATAAGAGATCTGCCAGAGCTAGACATTGTCCTTGGAATCGCAAGGTTTCAAGTGGTGCCACCCAGAGTTATAGTCCGAAAGACTCTATCAAAAGCAGGACACACCTACTTTACTTTCATATCAGAATCAGGTGCTGAAAAAGTGCTTGCATATCTTAATGAAAGAATGGCATCCGGTGAAATGCTAAACTCTGAAAGTCCAGTGATTGCACCGTCGTCAAAACTTGTAACGTACCGCGGAAAACATCAAGGAAAAAAATTCATGACAACATCAGTGATCTGCCAACAAGTAAGAAGAACAATGAGGCCAAGATTTCCGTGGAGACCATATGTGTTGCGGGCATTTTTTGACACACAACTATTGATTGCAGAATCAAGAGGAAAGATTGCTCATGACTTTCGCGTCTTCTTTATGGGACACACTGGATCAATTGAAGCAAAGTATACTACAAACAAGAGCATACTTCCAAAACTGTTGACAGATGAAATGAGAGAATCATTTCGAAAGAGTCAGGAATTTCTAGACCTTGAAGTCAATGCAAAAAAAGAAGAAAACATCAGTCCAGAAAAAATCGTAACTGTCGAAGAGTTTGAAAAATTAATTTCAGAAGGCTGGCAGTATGTCGCAACCCTACCAAATGACAAAATTTTGGTCAAAAATAGCAGGGGCTCGTAGTCACATGTAATACGGGCCCGGGGGGATTCGGGTACCATTGTGGTCGTTATTTTGGGCCCACTTTTATAGAAAAATCAATTTCATGCTACATTTTATAGAATAATTACAACATGAAAAAGATATAATTTCAGTTTTATTTTGGTTACATCTTCAGAATTTCTTTTGTTTTATCAACAAATGCTTCTGCATTTTCTACCAGATTTTTTGCCTGAGTTGGAGATATCAGATTTGCATTGTCATATGTGCGACCATGCCTGAGTTTTCTTGCCCTATCAAAGGAATCCAATATATCCTTGTTTGAGAATTTTGCCGAAAATACCGCCTGCACAAATAACACCACTGTAGCATGATGTTCGATTCCTTTTGTCCTGTAGTCTTTAGAAAACATCAATGCCCTACCAGCATGTAACATTGCCTCATATGCAGCAGTGTGTGCCAATCCCCACTCATTTATGCGTAGAACATTCTTTGCCGATGTCAGTTTTGCACTAGCATTTTCAAGTTCATTTTTGATCTGATCTTTGTCAGATTCAAATTCTTCAACTCTATCTTGCTTCAATAAGTCGCTTAAATTCATACTCATCGCCTACTATCATCAGTATTCGAGTCTTTGAGATTTCCTTCATCAAAGGTATTTTCTTTTCCACTCTTTCCATAAACTCCTTCTCTTTCCATAACAAGTAATTTATTTCACGTCCTATTGTTCTTTCTGTTTTAGATATAGATCTGAGAAGAGCATCCTCGTTTACATCACCAATTACCAACAAATCAATATCACTTGACTGTGATTCAGTTCCCTTTGCAAATGATCCGAAGATTAATGCATACTTGATCTTTTCTTTTGGTAAATCTTTGGCAATAATTTCATCTAGCATCTCAAATTTTAGAAATATTCTTTTCAATTCATTGAAGATGATACTCTGATTATTTATCTTGTAGAATACTAGATTACCTTGAGTTCTTCTTGTAACTAGACCAATATTTTGGATCAGCGGTGTTTCTTTTGCTATTGTGGAAGGTGCTAATCCAGTTTTTCTTGCAATATCATTTGCATGGAATTCACTTGAAGAATTCAAGAATAAGAGTTTTAGAATCAAGATCTGAGCCCTAGATTTGAAGAGGTTTTCAAGTGAGCTTTTAATAGATACGACTTTCTGTGTTTTTTTCTTTTCTTTGAAAACTATATTCTTTACAGAAGGAAGTACATTACTAATAATTGGTTTTACAACCTCTTCTACTCCATCATTTACCAGTAGTAATCCAATTCCAAGGTTTTGACAAGAGTTGAAAATTATCTTAGAAGATCGGTTTTTTGGAATTGCAAGGTATGAAAAATTGGCGGTATTCTTTTGATGTAGTGCTTGTTCTATTCCTCGCGATATATCCCCAGAACCTCCTTTGACTTCTATGGCTGTGATTTTGTCATCCTTTGTAGCTATTATGTCCACAATTCGACCTCTTAGTTTTACTTCGTGGAAGGTCTTCCATCCTTTCTTTTCGAAATACTTTTCTGCTTTTTGTGAGATAGTAATCTCTGTATTTATAAAAGTACCATTTCTATTGATCGAATGATCATTCACTAAATAGAAATAGTATTTCTATTATATATAGTTAGTAACTAGTTAGCACATTAGCAACTGGACGCATCTACATCGGGGGGATTCGGGTACCATTGTGGTCGTTATTTTGGGCCCACTTTGTACCTAAATGGTGTTATCTGGAGTTTTTATTTTTTAAATTTCATTCTAGAAGATGCAATTACTGAAACTATTCCAATCAACATGACTGGAATTGCAAATGGAAATTCTGATATGACGGATAAATTCGACATGGTAGAATTTGAAGCATATGAACTTGGAAGAATAGTAGGAGATAATGCCAGAGTATCATTAAAAATTGAACCATTGGTAGCTAATACAGAAGTTATTGCTCCACTGGAATTAACAGATAGATTTGGTAGTGTTGTTGGAGTTATGTCAATCGGATTAAAATTAAGTTCTGCTACCGTGCCTTTGTCAACATGTACGGAAGGATATGAAAATAACTGGGTTTCGTTTCCATCAGATACACTAATTGTTAATGTAAATTCTCCAGTGTTTGTTCCATTTACCAAAACCCTATACGATTCAGGCATATCTTTTATTGATGCATACTCTACACCGTCTATCGAGAGAAATGTTCCAGTTGGAATATTTTCATCGATTGTATCATTACCATCATAGCCTAATTTTCCACCATCATTGTTACTAATTATGGTCATATGGGCATCAGAGTGTAGAGTGAAATCAGTATCAAAGATTATTCCTTCTTTAATGTGACGAAGTGGTGGTTGATAATAATTATCAGATGACCAATCAGGATTTCCAGATGGTGTAAATCCTTTGCTTTCGGCGTTTATTACCAATCCTACTATGTCTTGAACAGCCTTGTTCTTTAGTAAATCTACATGCGCTGCAGAATATTCTACCGTATCAGGAACATACCATACTTTTGTCGCATTCCTAGTATAGGCAGACCATGCAGGAACTGTCCCATCCCCATCACCGAAACTTGGTTTCATTACACCATTGAAAACCTTACCATTAGGAAGAGCAAATTGAATGGAGCTCTTGTCTATAGTTACATTATATGGCCTTAGATAGTAATGGTGCAGAGTTTCTACTCCGGTTCCCACTATGACAAAATTTTTGATTCCAAATGGCAAGACAGCAGGGTTGTAAAAATTTCCAAACTTACTGTAGTAATTATTTGCATTTTGTAGTAGGTATTGATTCAATGACTGCGGACAAGGGATGGTTGGAGAACATGGTGTAGCTCCACTATAACGAATAGTATTATACGTAACATCTCTGTTTAGCGTTACATTTGCACTGCCGTTGTAAAATTGAACAAAAGGTACTCTTGGAAGAAGTTGATATGCAGCAGCAGCATTTTGTGCAAGTGTTTTCATTTTTGAGACAGACACTAGTGGATTTCCAAACTGATATCCGTTGACTAGAGCGTAAAATGCCTTAGGTGCGCCCCAATATGGAGTACCCATCGTAATTAAAGAATCAATATTTGATACATGTGATGAGCCACTCATTATGTAACCTTTAGCTAAAATGCCGCCCATACTATGCGCTAAAATTATGACCGCATTCTTTCCAGATTTTTGCATAGCTTCACTAATTTTGTTATCAAGATCACCAAAATGTTGTGCGTTGTCTAGTCTCCAATCATATGGAAATACAAAAAGATCTTTATCTAGTACATAACCTTGATCTTTTACAAGATATTTTATCATTGGACCATAAACATTTGTAAGTGGCCCTCCAGTTCTTAATTTTCCATCCAGTATGCCACCAAGATCTACATTATTTATTGATGAGCCATCTGGATTTAATTTCAAATCATTAATACTTGTATAGAGCGGATTTGGTATAGGCCATGCTTGATGGTCATTTATTCTTAATTCAGTTCCAGCTATTCCTGGAATCAGAATTATTGGCAAGTGATCTTTTGGACCTGCAAGAACAAAATTTTGGTCAGATACATTACCAAATGCACAATCTCCATTTGCATCCTCGTTACATGTACTGTTAATTTCATTACCGTATTCTTCAGCCCCATTTGTTGCTGAAGAGGAAGGTGAAAATGTGCCCCACAGTTCCCAAAGAGGAAGTAGTTCGAATAAGTCTGAGCTTTTTTCAGGTTTGATTAATTTTTGACCATCTGGCGTCTCTGCTGACAATATTCCTATTCCTACAGGTGCGTTATCTATTGAATAACTCCCATCTGGAAGAGTAGTAGCATTTATTGTCTTAGTGTCACTGTCATTGTCAATATTTTCAAATGTTTTTAGAGAGACTTTAACATTAGAAATTTGTTGGTCTGATGGATCGTATTGAGTAGTATTTTTGTCATCTACAAATACATGACCTGTTACTTTCATATGAAAATTAGTTTGATATGGAAACTGTAGATCGGTCAAGCCAACTAAATTGGTAGGACTAAGTGGATATTCACAATATGTATCTCCAATAACTCTGCCTGGAATAAAGGGTGAAAATACTGGACCGATTTTACAGTTTGGGTTCGTAGTGGTTGGAGTGTAACCTAACACATGAGCATGCCAGTCACCTGTCTGGGTTCCATTGGTATCTATCAGAATTCCTATTTTCAGTGCAGGGATAGGATTACTGCCATAAGCATAGTGCATAATTCGTGTTATATTATCTTGCGACCAAAGAGTGAAAACACCATCTTCCGTAGTCCAACTGTTGAGATACTCCATCTCTGCAAGTACTGATATTTGATTTCCTGAATCAGCTATGCATAACGGTGTTGAGGTGCTACTGATTGATTGCTCACAAATAGTTGCATAGATACTAGCTCGTGCAATTCCGGGTTTGTCATTTTGAAAAACACCATTTCCATTTGTATCAAGGAATAGTCTTCCATTGATAACGTTATTTGGGATTGCTTGGTAAACATAATTTAGTCCCGTAATATTCTGGCCTGGCTCTAAGAACCAATCAATATTAATTGAATGGCCCGGATATGCCGATCCTGGATTTGATGAGTTTGTGCCCGGCGGTATTAGTTGCAATCCTGTAATAGTTGGTATTGATACACTCACATATCCTGGCATTATGTTATCAAATGTAAAATTCTCATTAGAACGTGTTTTGTTATGAAATGTTCCATAATCTTTACCCCAAATTGCATCTGAATAATTTGTAAAATGGGTAAGATCACCAACAGCTAGTATACTCACAGGAGAATCTTTTATTGGCGTATCACCTGAATCAAAACGTCCATCTTTATTGTTGTCTATGAATATTGAACCACTTATCGAACCTTTTTCCAGTGCTCCAAATACATCAAGTATTCTACCTCCTTCTATTGAACCCTTTAATCCCTCTTCAATATCTGCACCACTAAGAATTGCGTTCTTGATTTGTGCATAATTCCAATCCGGATGATGTGCAGCGACTAGTGCCGCAGTGCCTGAAACCATTGGAGATGCCAACGAAGTCCCAGAGCTATAAACATACCCATATTGGGAATTGCTTCCTTTGTCAACATCATTCCATGTATAGTCAAACACATTGAGATTATTGGACTTGCTGGGTACTACTGTGAGATGGAATTGTCGAACAGGATTGGCCCCATTAAGATATGTTCCTTCTACTCCTTGTTTGTTTGCATCCATTTTTAGTTGAAATAATTCATTTGGTCTGAAGGTAGATGAAATATCCATCTCTTGCATGTTCGAAGTGTATGTGATATTAGCTTTAACAGGCTCTATGATTTGAGTACCCACAAGATAATGCAGATATGAAAGTAATTCAGAATTATTTAATTGAGAATTGTCCCCCCATGTGAAAATAAATCCATTACTCATACTTGTGCTGAGTATGTCAATTGCAGGCGCAGCAATATTCACAACAGCATTTCCAGACGCTGAACGAGTCCAAAGATTTCCACTTTTATCAGTACCTCCAACAGTTATTACATTATCAGACTGTGCTGAATAACATGCTGGATATGCACGCATTTTGTCAAAATTTTCTTTGTCATTTCCTGCTGCTACAACCACCAAGACATTGTTATCTTTGAGTTGTTGTAATAAATTTGATATTCCATTTATACATTCAACACTGTCAAGTCCCCTAAGTGAAATATTTACTACTTTTATATTTTCACCAGCTAGTTTTTCTTTAAGAACATATGCTAATGCTTTTGTTACACTATCTTCAAAATTATTCTGAAAATTAGGATCATTTGGAACATAGTTGTCAGGAAATACTTTCAATGCCATTAGTTTGACATGCCAACATATTCCAGTTACTCCTATCCCATTATTTCCCTCTGCTCCTATAACTCCTGCCACTTCAGTACCATGGTCTGGATCAGTAGGTTGATTTGAAAGATTTGGTGTAGGATCATTAGTATTATCCGGAAAGTCAAATCCATGACTTCCGTCAACAGGGTTAGTCCAAACATTATTTTGTAAATCAGGATGTGAAAAATCAATACCGGTGTCTATTACAGCGACAACAACCTTGGAGCAGTCATTTTGAATTGCCCATCCTTCTGGAGCAGAAATATGATAGTCTTCAGTGGCATTCAGATGCCATTGTTTATCAAACAACGGATCGTTTGGTATGACACGATTAGGCGATTCATCGGATGAATTGATATTTCCAAACAATATAATTGAAGAAACTAGGATCAGAAACAATATCCAGGTAGCAGAGCCAACACCACCCATAATTGCTATCCTAATCAAACATAGTATTTAATCATCCTGTAGGTTGTGATTTCTTGGATATTTCTTGCTTGAACTTTACAATATAGAGCCTGTAACTATAACGAACATATCATCATAATGAAAGAATAGTTTGTCCCGTAGGATCCAACTACTAACGTGGAATAATTTTAGTTCCACTTGCATCTACATCGGGGGGATTCAGCTACTAACATGGGCTTATTTTGGGCCCACTTTGTGCGTAAAATTACGAGTACGAACAGCTAAAAGACGGTTATAATTTTGAAACGTCTCTTTCTATTTTTTTGCCTTCTTTATCGACAAAGTAGTAGGTATCATGGCCATCATTTTCAAAATGTAATGTGAAACTCTCATCTAAATCGTCTAATGTATCGCCCCTAACTTCAAATCCACATTCGATACAAATTCCCCTCATGTCTCTAGTCATATTGTAAACTTTTTTTGTTATTTCTTACTATTAAATAAGATCTTTGTTTTCTTCATAAGGATATTCAAATATACAAAAAATAAACAACTGAAGAATTAATTAAAAAATGATTTTACTTTAGAGATAAAACTAGTTTTTTCTACCCATTCATAAATTTCAATATCCATTCCTTCATCCTCAGGTTTGTTGACAAATTGTTTAGTCGAATGAACTTTGAAAACCACGCGGTCTGCCTTTTTTCTAGTTCATCACCATTTTCTGTTTCAACGTATGGGTTAATTGCTCTGTGTCGGCAATTCTAGATTGATAAATTACCTATATTCATCCCCACAGTCACCAATAGAAGAAAACAAATCATTTGATCTTGAGGTTACTGATCTTATCTTTTCATTATCTTCTTTATCTAAATTTAATGAAAACACTCTAGCATTGTCTGACTTGTGCTCTGCTATGCCAAGTCTTACACCAATTATCACACCTGCAACAACGGGTTTATCCAAGACATATTTTGCAGCAACATTTGCAATGCTGACATGATGCTTTTTTGCTATATGATTTAGTACCGCAAGTAGCTCTTGAAATAGAGCCCATCCACCCCAGACATCAATCATGGTCTTGTATTTCTGCAAACTTGATGTATATAGCTCAGACCTCGTTGGCTCTGGTTTTTCTCGATAATTTTCAGACAAGAATCCTCCGAGAAGAGTTCCATAAGCTAGTAGTTTGATGTCATGTTTTTGGCAAAATGGAGTCATCTTGACTTCAGGTCTAGAGTCTATGATAGAATATTGCACTTGATTTGATACTAGTTTGAATCCATTTTCTACCATAGTCTCAATTCTTTCCGTATCAAAATTTGTCAGTCCAACATGTCGTATCTTTCCATCATCTTGAAGCTTGAAGAGATGATGTAATGCATCAATGTAGCTTGGATCGTTATAATCCCACCAGTGAAACTGGACAAGATCGATTGCTTTTACATTCATTCTTCTAATGGACTTGTCAATGTAATGCTCCACAATTGATCTAGTCATGGGACCTGGATTGGGGACAAATTTTGTTAGAGCCTGTATTTTGTCAAGTTCGTCTTTACCCTTTTTCTTTTCAAGTCTTCTTCGAAATTCACCGATGTATTCTTCGGCAGGTCCATAAATGTCTGCCATGTCCCATGTAGTAAAACCAGAATCATGGTATGAAAGCATCTCAGAAATGGCAGATTCTGGGTCAATTTTACCATGACCTCCCGCTACCTGCCACATACCGTTTAGGATTTTGCAGATTTGCAAGTCAGATGTTAACTGGTAGGTTTTTTGTGATTGTGACATGCTTGTGATTTTCTGAAAACTTTACCTTATTTCTCTTTTTAATCTTCTTATACTTTTACCAATTACATCATACAATACCACATATGAAAACTACCCATTAGGTTAAATCTCAAACCTCGCCATTACAATTCATGATATCGGACATTCTAAACGAGCCTGTCTCCAAGTTTACAAATAAAAAAATGAAACGAGCCTGTCTCCAAGTTTACAAATAAAAAAATGACTACAATATCAAGCGATCTTACCATTCAAGACGCAGCAAAGGCAATGGCAGAATCTAAAGTAGACAGTATCCTAGTCTTTGAAAAGGGAAAAATAATAGGAATGGTTACAGAAAAGGACATTTTACAGGATATAGTAGCAAAGGGACTAGACCCATCAAGTACAATCCTCAAACAAATAGCAAAGAGTCCATTAATTACCATAAACAAAACCGCTCCAGTAAAAGAGGCACTAGAAATAATGAAAAAGCATGATATCAGAAGGCTAGTAGTAATGGACAAGCGTCCAATTGGACTTGTAACCCAAAAGATGGTCTGCGGAAATCTCACTGACAGAGATATTGTACTGCCAGAACTAGAGTTCCCAGATAAAACAACATGTCCCTACTGCACTCTACATTTCAAAGACAATGCAAGTCTTGGCAAGCATATTGATAGGATTCACATCAAACTATAATTTACCAAAATTGGGAAATTTTGCATAATTTTATAACAATCCTGAAACAGCCATTGATTACACATGGTAGTAAAACGACAGCCCCACCCTACAAAACATGAACAGACCCGAAGCATAAGTTATCGTTTACCAGAGCATATCATAGAAGAGTTGGAGACAGAGGCTCAGCAAAAGGAGATATCTCAGAATGTTTTGGTAAAACAAATTTTAGAAAAATATGTCGGTTGGGAGAGATTTGCAAAAAATATTGGCATGATTCCAGTTCCAAAAGAGATTCTCATGGTACTAGGTGAAAAAATGGACGGAGGGGTAATGAATGAGATAATACAAAAAATGACTCCAATGATTAAAGACTGGGTCATGTTTATGAAAGGCAGTTATGATTTGAAACGAGTAATAGAATCACTTGAGGAGTACATGCGAGCATCTGGCATGACATCAGACCATAGAATTGAGGGAGACATTCATCATTTTATCATACAGCACAATCTTGGAATACGCTGGTCTTTATTTACAGAACTTTTCTTAAAACAAGTCTTTCACGAGTTTCTACCAGGTCTTGTCATGAAATCTCGCACTACACCAAATACAGTCATATCAAGTATTGCGCTAGGTTCTGACTTTAGCGAACACGACCATAGTTGATATAATTTTTAAAAAATTTAAACCTATGAAAAATCAGATTAAACTACAAAAACCCTTAAGTAATTACAGTCCACACCAGCAACAATTTGTCATTACAAATCAAATGGACAAGGCATGCAAAGCAAAGGGCGTTGGAAAGAGACATCAATGAAAAAGATGTTGCGTTTGTTATCAACAATTCTGTCGAAACAATTTATGATGATAGAAGAGAAAATTACAAAAGCTTTGCACTAGTCAATCATTCACTTACAAACCAGCAAACATACTTGATGGTTGTTCCTAGCAAGTTTAATACACAAGTTTCAATCATATCAGTCATGTGGCAGACAGCAGGAGGATTACAAAGAAATGGCTTCAGTAAAGTACGATAAGGAAGCAAATGCACTATACGTGAGA
This sequence comes from Candidatus Nitrosotalea bavarica, assembly GCF_900167955.1. Taxonomy (GTDB): domain Archaea; phylum Thermoproteota; class Nitrososphaeria; order Nitrososphaerales; family Nitrosopumilaceae; genus Nitrosotalea; species Nitrosotalea bavarica. The sequence goes on from NZ_FUYK01000003.1 coordinate 107,636, forward strand.
GTAGCTCCAAGCAAAAAACACATCAAGGAAACAATATCCTTGGGAGAAGACAGGTTTGTTGATTTGGATGACAAGGGTCACGTCGTAGGCTTTGAGATTTTGTTTCCAAAGTCCATGCCAAAAGAAGCTGTAAAAGCTATCAGTCGTTCTAAAGACATGATAGAATTGACACAGTCAAATTAATTGCGGACTTTGAACTTGTTCCATCCCGTTCCACGGGCATCTACCTTTCAATCCAGATCCCACCAAGTTGCCCCATAGACTTTATTTCACTGGTCTTAAGATAGATGCCAACACAGGAATAACTTAGCATATCCTTAGCTATTTAGAATCATGAATTATAATAAAATTCTAGCTTACAGTTACAGTTCCAATTCGCCATGGATGGATTGTACAATAGTAATGATACACGCCAGGACTGTCAAACTTGTAAGAAAACGTGTCTCCAGTATTTAGCAAACCGCTGTTAAATAATGGAACTATATTTCCATGTGAGTCTATACTTTGAATATCATGTTGAATGTTGTCTTGATTTTGCCAAGTAACAGTCGTTCCAGGAATTATCTCCAAGTTAAGTGGCAAATAGAAACCAGTACTTGCTGTTGCAAAGTTTCCATTTGGAATCAATATCTTGGCATTGTTTGATACACTGACAGATGGGATAGGATCGCTTCCAAGTAAAAGATAACTTAGAACATATTTCTGGACACTGTCTTGCATGTTGGCTGATACCTTCCACATTGAACCACTTGTTGTTGCGTATAGTCGTGTTCCATCAAGAGAAACAGTAAAGGTATCCGAAGATCCAGTTTGCGCAGGACCTTGGGCATGAAATGAACCATCGTTGTTATACGTAAAATTCCACGAGTCTCCAGTAAATCTGGCTACAAAAATCCCATTACTTCCCTCTACTAGAATTGCACCCTTGTCTATAGTTGAGGGATTTACAATAGAAAGCCTCATGCTTGAAGTATACAGAGTTGGAGTATCGCCATTTATCATGGCAGCTCCACTGCCTTTCATGGAATAGGTAGAATCTGCAAAAGCAAAACCAGATGAGACTGCCACTATACTGAGTATGATTCCCAAAACAAGGGCTCTCATGTCCAGTTTATACTACTAAATATACTATATAATTAACATATACATTATCAGGTTTGATAATCATTCCCAGATAATAATACACAATTCTAAAAAAGAACAGGCAGATGATAGTAAATACAATGATATCATTTCCCTACGATGTAACAGAGGACAGGACACGATTTCAAAAATCTGTAATAGATGGAGATCTTGGATATTATGATACAATAGCAAGAAAGTTCATACCGCAAGAAACTTTGGATTCACTTCTTGAGAATATAATTCCTGAAAAAGAGCACCTTCTGGTTTCTGAGAACGACCCAAGATTATCACAATCAGTAAATAGAATTAGAAGAAATTTGTCAATATATCAGAGAAATCCAAGTGATTCATACGCCCAGATCTTTTTAAAATATTTATCAAATAGATATTTGAGTTCAATACGAGAACAAAAGCTGGACGCTGCAATACTCTATGTGGATGTAGTAGGCTCTACAAAACTTGCCACGCAACTTTCTGCATCAGAGTTGTCATCCCTAATTCGAGTATTTTCTCAAGAGATGTCAATTATAATTTCAAGACACGGGGGTTTTGTATTAAAATATGCAGGTGATGCAGTAATTGCATATTTTCCATCATCTAGTGAATTTGGAAATGCAACTGAAAATGCAGTAAGATGTGGAAATATCATGAATGCAATAATAGATCAATCACTCAACTTTGCTTTTCAAGATTTTGCATTGCCACCAATTCAAGTCAGGATCTCAATTGATTTTGGTACAAACGAAGTTGTATTTTTAGGTCCAGAGCCGGATTTAATTGGGCATACCATTACCATCGCATCAAAAATGATTCGATTTGCAAAGCCTGGACATGTTGCAATAGGAGAAAATGCTCATAAACAATTGACTGAACCACATACTAGATTTATTCCTGCAGGTCAAGATATACAATGGGAGTATAACGATCCAGTGACAGGAAAGATATATCCCATATACTTTTCAGCAGACAGGAAATAGTTTTCATTTACTTGTCCGATTGAAACTGCAATATTTTTTTCCTAGAATTTCAGGTTTTTTCTTTCAAAATTAGATAAATCCATCAAGATAACTCCAAATGAATACATCAACAGTAAATAAAAATGGTTTACCCCCTTTCATGCGTGAAAAATCCGAGATTCTCATAATTTTGCAAGTTATGATTTGTTAGAAAGAATAAGATCTAAGAAAAATTTAGAATGAATCATACACAGCAAATAAAAGCAATTAGTTGTGACGTATGACGAGTATGAGAAAATCGCTTTTTCTATTTGTGTTAGTATCATTGCTACTAGTTTCTTGTACCATTACAGATGCATCTGCCAAAGGCTGGGCAAAATCTGAAAAACCGTCAACTATACAACATACCGCAATTCATCCCGGTAGCGTCAAGATATGTGGAGATCATAAATGTGGTCCTTTTGAGGATATGACAAAATTACTTAAGAACAAATTGAAGTAGAATCAATTGATTCAAGTTAAACAACACTGAAAATTATCTATTTACAAACAGAATTTTGGCTAGGATAAAATTCCCAATAACCATTATCGTTTTTCTTAAATTCTATCATTTGTTCACCCATTTTATCATCAGTGTATTTTGTAATCATTTTTCCAGCAGATTCAGAATATGGAGCAAAATTATACTCTGTGCGTATGAACAGATATGGATTAGGTGAATTTTCAGTTTGGTTCAATATGGTCGACAGTTGTAATACGTGTGTTTTTTCTTCAACTGGATCAACTACTTCTGAATTTGAATCATTCATCAAACTTCCAAATTGTCCGCTTGATAGAGTTCCATTATCATTTGGAAAAGTATATGATCTAAATAATGTTGATGACATGAATTTCAGAGTTGTAGGATCGCCATTTTTATCTAAAATAATTGTAGTATAAACAAGATCAGTGCCATTTTCTACATAGTAACAATATGGGATAATATCTTTGAATGGTGCCTGTGCGTGATATTCCGTCATCAGGGTTTGCTGTGAGATGTTCGAAGATGTTCTGTTTTGTATTTGTATTAATTGATCTGTTCTGTTTACCAACGTATCCAAACCCGCTGTAGACTTTTGCGTCTCTGTTAACAAACTGTCAGTTTTATTGAGTAGTAAGGTCAAACTCGTAGTTGTCTTTTGTGTCTCATCAACAAGCTCGCCAAAATGATATACTTCGATTAGTGCTATAACTACTAACAAAATTGCAATTAAAGTGCCACCAATTGTGAAACTATGTGCTAGTTTTTCCAGATGCATGTCAAGTTATGAATTTCGCATCAATATTAAATACACTAAGAACAAGATGACATATTCTATAAATCATAATCATCGTTCAACTCAAACGCTTTAGGAAATTTCTGAGGGTTTAACGGATAGATTATGTTCCTTGTCTTTGACATTTCTCAAAGATTCAATCCAAAATCTTTTCTGATCTGCATCAAGATCGACATTCTTTTTAAATATCTTATTTTATCAACATATTATCGAAATAACAGATTGTTCAGAGCCAAAAATGATTATCAGGATAAATGTGATAAGTAAGCATATTTGTATTGTTATCAGGAGATAAGAAATAGCAATGGAACAAAAACCCAAAAGATATGGCCTTTCAGACCTGGAAAGATTCGTAGAAATTGGAAACAGGTCACTGCTAGTAAAGGGAAGATCTGGAACTGGCAAAGAGACACTCTGTTTTGAGCTTGCAGGGGGCAAAGTAAAAGAGTATAATGTTATATTTATTACAAGAAATCAAACAGATAAAATACTGTATAGGCGATTCCCGTGGATTACAGACTTTATCTCGCCTTCAAATATTGTTGAAATATCTCCAGAAGATGCAGTATTGACTGACCCTTCCTTTGTAATATCTGCCATAGTAAATGCAATAGCAAATTCTTCGAAAAAAGTCAAAGATCCTTTTCTTGCCCTAGAGAGTGTTAGAAAACCATTCATCATACTTGATGTCTGGGATTCAGTTTCAAGAGAGATGAATGCATTAGATAGAATGCGGGCTGAGAAACTTTTGACATCGCTTGCCGAAAAATATGACGGATTTATAATTTTCCTAAGCGAGCAGCAAGATACTGCATCACTTGAATATCTCGTAGATGGTGTGATAGAGACATCGCAGCGTTACTTTAAGACATATAGAATAAGAGAGGTAAGCCTTGAAAAATTAAAAGGTGTACCCATCAAGAGGCCAAAGATTCCATTTACGCTTCAAAATGGAAGATTCCAGTCATTTTCAAATTTGCGTAGCAACATGAAAAGTATCTCAATGTTTACTCCCTTGCCAGATTCAGATGCACGATACTCTACAGGTAGCAAGGATTTTGATTCAAAGTTAAACGGAGGTTTTAGGAGAGGTTCTGTAATTGGAATTGAAATTGACAGCGATGTAGACCGTTTTGCTTTTGTGCCACTCCTCTCACCTATTGCACTAAACTTTATGGTTCAAAATAATTCGGTTCTAATATCATCCTCATCAGACCAAGATGTAAGTGCAGTAGTAAATTACCTTACACCATATGTAGATAAAGACGCATTAAAGAATTTCAGGATATTTGGACACACTTTTGGCACAAAATCAGATTACATCATAGAAAGAGAGGGTTTGGATTTTGAGTCAACAAATACAGAATGGCAAAAAACATACAGCAGCCTAAAAGAAAATGGCAAACCACTCTTGATGTCAGTAGATTATAGTTTCTTAGAGCTAGCCTACCAGTCAGAAGAAAAATTAATCTTAAAATCCCTAATTGATAATTCACGCATGATAAGACACAACAAGGATCTCTTTTTGATTATTTCAAGACCCGGATACAAGTCATTAGAGATTATGAAGAGCGTATGCGACTTGCACTTGAGATTGTTTGATCATGAAGGGACAGTTTTCCTATCGGCCTTGAAACCACAGCTATTTTTGTGCAACATGCAATCAAGTTTTGAAAGTGGATACCCTCAATTAATTCTAGAAGATTCAGTATGAGATAATTTGCATAAATTAACACCAGGATCGTATTTTCAAGATAGATAATTGACATTTTACTTTAATACATCATATACCAATGCTACTTTATGATTAAAATTCCAGCCAAAGTCCAAGAAATGCTCAAGAGTCAAAAAGTCATAGTAGTTGGCTCTGTTGATGTCAATGGTCTTGCAAATCTATCTCCAAGAACCTCGTTTTATTTTACAGATGCTACGGTATATTGGCTAGACTTTTTCAAGCACAAATCACAGGGAAATTTCAAGAGTATTCCATGGGTAAGTGTCGGAGTATTTGATAAAAAAGAGCTCAAAGGATATCAAATGAAAGGCAAGGTCACATTTGTAACAGAATCTAAAGAAAAAGCAAGAATTACAGATGTCATTACAAGGTCTGCAACTGGAAAGACATCAAGCAAAATATTTGAAAGAATGAGTCAGAACAAGACTCCGGATGTAATCATGTTTACACCAAAGGCAGTTTACTCACTTAGTCCAAAAGAAGAATCAGGTTTAGCCATGGTGATGGACAAAGATGGTGAGACAATCTCGCTTCTAGGAAGATAGTTTTTTTCTTAGAATATCAAGTGTGGTTGCAGGATCTGCCTTTCCTTTTGTTTTCCTCATAACTTTTCCTACAAGGTAGTTAATGGTATCAGGATTCCGTCTTGCTTCTGTTACTGCCTTTTCTTCTTCTTTGAATACTTCATCAATTATTTTTTCAATTGAATTTACATCACTTACGTGTCCCAAGTCAAGGCTTGCCATTACATCCAAAAGAGATTTTCCAGTCTTGACCATTTCTTGCAATGCCTGTTTACCTGAATTTCTTGTCAGTTTGTTATCCATTATGGAATCAGCAAGAGAAGAGATGTGCTGTGCTGTAATTTTTAATTCAAGTTTCTTTTCTCGGGTATCTGCATAGCTTAGCAAATCTGTTGTTATAATATTTGCAACTTCTTTGGCATTTTTCTCGTTGTGTGATTTTTCAAACAAGTCAGAGTAAAATCGGTCTGAAGATAAAACATCTGCCACTTGGGCTGGAATCCCATATTTTTTGACATATCGTTCTCTTTTTGCAACAATGCTTTCAGGCATTTGTTTTTTTATCGTTTCAATTGATTCATTTCTAATCAAAACTATAGGAATGTCCGCTTCAGGAATATACCTATAATCCTGTTCTTCTTCTTTTGACCTTGATGATACTGTAATTCGTCTTGCGTCATCCCAATGTCTTGTCTCTGCAACAACTGGAATCCCCCTTTCAAGAAGGCTTTGCTGTCTTGTCATTTCAAAATGGAGTGCTTTTTCTATATCCCTAAACGAGCCTACATTTTTTATCTCAACTCTGTTTCCATCTCCTTCAGAGATATTTCCATCAACTCTCATTGCACCTTCAAGGTATGGGTCAGATACGCCAATATTTTCAACCAAGTCTGCCAATACGTTTAGAAATACACGGACCTGTTTTGGAGTTTCAAAGTCTGGCTCTGTTACAATTTCAACAAGTGGAGTTCCTGCCCTGTTATAGTCGACCAGAGTCAACATGGATTTTCCCTCATAGACCAGCCTTCCAGGGTCTTCCTCTAGCTGTATTCTTCGAATGTTGATCTCTTTTCCTTGAATTGTTATCTTACCATCTGAGCCTATACTTGTCGGACCATATGCATTGTATTGAGTAATTTGGAAATTTTTTGGCAGATCAGGATAAAAGTAATTTTTCCTAAAAAAGCCAATTTTTTGCGGAATGGTACATCCAAGTGCAAGTGATATCATGGCAGCTTTTTCAACTGCTTTTTTGTTCAATATAGGAAGTGAGCCGGGAAGACCTGCGCATACTGGACATATGTTAGAGTTTGGTGCAAGGTTTCTATATTCTGCCTTGCATGAACAAAATAGTTTACTTTCAAGCTTTGTAAGCTGACAGTGAATCTCTAGTCCTATTCTTGTCAAAGCGGTACCTCTGGAAGATGTGTAGTCTTGTGTAACGCATATGCAGCTTGAAGCAATTTTTTCTCTTCAAATGAATTTGCAAATAGTTGTATGCCGATTGGTAATCCAGAACTTGATATCTCAAATGGGATAGATATTGCAGGAATCCCAGAAAGATTTGCTGTGATTGTGTTAATATCAGTAAGATATAGCTTTAATGGATCGTCAATTTTTTCGCCCACCTTAAAGGGCAAGATAGGCATTGTTGGAGATATCAAAAAGTCTACTTTCTTAAATGCCTCGTCAAGCTGAGCCTTTATCATTGCCCTGACTTTTTGAGCCTTGAGATAATATTTTCCATAATATCCTGCTGATAACACAAATGCACCAAGCAACATCCTTCTTGTCACTTCAGGTCCAAAATTACTTCGTGCTTTTGAGATAAATGCCTTGAACTCGTATCCTTCCGTTCCAAAGTCAAATCCATATCTTAGATTATCATATCGTGAAAGATTGCTACTTGCTTCTGCTGATGCTATTGTATAATACGCTGCAACAGAGTGTTCTACTGCATCAAGGGAGATAGGAATGCATTCAGCTCCGAGTTCTTGTAGTTTTGATATTGCCCTGTTTGTTGCAGATACAACTTCCTGGTCTACACCTTGGCCAATCATTTGGGTTATGATTCCAATCTTCTTTCCAGAGATTCCTAAAGAGATATCTTTGGTATAATCAACGCTGTCATTTTTTATTGTTGTATCATCATGCGAGTCATATCCTGAGATAATATTTAGTAGAAACGCCACATCTTCAACGGTTCTTGCCATAGGGCCCACCTGCTCTATACTGTTAGCATACGAGACAAGACCATATCTGCTGACTAGGCCATAAGTTGGTTTTAGGCCAACAACTGAACAAAAACTTGCAGGACTTCGAACAGAACCACCAGTATCAGAACCTAGCGAGGCAAGACATTCTAGTGCACTGACTGAGACGCCGCTGCCTCCAGATGAGCCACCTGGCACATAATCAACATTCCATGGATTTCTACTGGGACCAAAATAACTAAATTCAGTTGTAGAACCCATTGCAAATTCATCAAGATTTACTTTACCAATAATTATGGCATCTTCAGATTTTAGTCGTGAAACAACGGTTGCATCATATGGCGCAATAAAATTCTCTAGCATTTTAGATGCGCATGTTGTTTTCATTCCAGCAGTACAGAGGTTGTCTTTGATAGAGACAGGCATTCCAAAACAGATGCCAACTTTATCTTTTGACTTTATTTTTTTATCAATCTCTTTGGCTTTTGCAAGTGCGTTTTGGTTATCTACAGTAATAAAAGCATGAACTTTTTCTTCGACTAGTTTTATTCTGTCTAATGTTTTTGCAACAAACTCTTCTACAGATATGGTACCGACTTTTGCCTGGGATACAAATTCAGTGGCCGAGATTCCAAGATTCATTTAAACCATTTTTGGTGCACGGATAAAGTTGTCTTGGTCTTTTTTTAGGTGATCAATTAACGATATATCATATGGTTCATGTTTGTCATCTCTGAGATTTTCAGAATCAACTTCGTTTCTTAGAGTATCATCGGAATTGAATTCAACAGTATCAAGTCTATCAAAATATTTTATTATCTGCTCTACCTGCTTGATGTATTTTTCGGGCTCTTTGAGATCAACTTTGACCAAATCCCCCAGATGCTCAATCTCTTTTCTTTCTACCATATAGTTTCACTTACGGTGTAAGTCTATCGACATCACGTGGATAAAAGGTAGCATCTCGGATATTTTCAGTGCCAGTAAGAGCCATCATGAGCCTCTCAAGACCTATACCACATCCTGCGTGGGGAGGAACTCCGTAATCAAATACACGCAAGTGATAATCAAATGCTTCCAGTTTGAAGCCCTTGTTCTTCATCCTCTCTTCTAGTTCCAGTCTTTTTTCAATTCTTGTACTGCCTGAAGATAATTCAAGATCTCCGAACATTAAATCAAATGATTCAGATGTCTTTTGATTATCATTTTTGGCTTTAACATAGAATGGTTTTGGAGCAAGTGGCCAGTCTTTGATAAAATAAAATCCGTCAAGATCAATCTTCTTTAATTGCGAAGGATACAAGTCATCTCCCCATTTTGTAGTGGCTCCTGCATTTTGCATCTTTTCTACCAATTCAGTATAGGCATACTGGGGAATTTTTTCAGGAATTTCTGGAACTTTGTAATCTGTTGTTTTTATCAGATTACAATAGTCTCTTACTACACCAATTGATCTTTTAATTATATTTTCAGTGTGTAGCATTATATCATTATAATCTGCAAACGCCTCCTCAAGGTCTATTGAGATGGCCTCTGAAAGGTGTCGGTTAGTTCTAGATGCTTCAGCTCTGAATATTGGTGCAATCTCAAATATTTTTTCAAAGGATAATGTTAGTTGCTCTTTGTAAAGCTGAGGACTCTGTGCTAAAAACGCCTCCTTGTTATAGTAAAAAATAGGAAACAATGCAGCACCACCTTCTGTTGCAGTTGCAATCATCTTTGGAGTATTTACTTCGATGAATTCTTTTTCATATAGATAATTGCGAATTGATTTTAAAACTAGACTTCGCATCTTAAAGATATGTTGTAAGATATTTCGCCTAAGATCTATTGCCCTAAGTTCAAGTCTTGTGTCTATGTTTGGAACCACTTTGGTCTGCCATGTAAAGGGGGCAATTTTTTCGACGACTGAAAATACACGTAGTTCAGTTGGAGTTATCTCAACTCCTCTAGGAGCCTTGGGGGATGGTTTTATGATTCCCTTTATTGCTATAGTTGATTGCTCTTTGAGATTTACCAGGCTATCTTTAATCTCGTCTGGACAGACACCTGCTTTTGCAGTAATCTGCATCTGTCCCTCTTTGTCATTTAGCATGACAAATACTAGATTTCCATGATCTCTTACACTTGAGATCCAGCCCATTACGATGACTTCTTTTCCATCCATAGTTGGTTCAAGTTGACTAGAATAGATAGTCCTGCGCCAGTCTCCAAGTTCTGTACCTATCATGTTTTCATCAAATGTCTTTTTGTTAGTGTTAATTTGTGTTACTAAAATCGACTAGAATGCAGATGATATGATATCTTAGGGGGTCGTTCCAGTCTTTGATTTTTTTATGATAATCGAATTGCCTTCCAAAATGGATCTATTTGCAACCATAATCTCCGTGTCACCATCCAGAATGGTTGTAAATCTTGAAGTTATCTTGGTAACAGTACCTGAAAATTTTTCTGAACCGTTTGATAATTCTATCTTGTCACCTTCTGCATATGGCAAGTGGGTTGTCAAAGGCTCTTCTTTTAAGATGCGAATATTTCCCTGGATTATGGCAGAATTTGGAACAAGGTATTCATTTCCATCATTCGTATTTATCTTCGTATACAATGCGCTTATCTCTGCAATCGTTCCATGCACGTTATCATTTACTATGAAAATTGAATCACCAATCTTTGCAGGAAACGTAGTGAGCATGATGGCTCCGGAAAGTATGTTTCCCACTATAGTTGAAACTCCTAAACCTACAACTATAGCAGCAACTCCACCTCCCACGAGAATCGTCTGGAGTTGTACCCCCCACAGGTACAGCAGTATCAATGATGCAATTAGTGATATTATTATGATTGAAAAAAATGAAATGCTTGCAACAAGGTGAGCTGGTATCTTAGTTGGAATTCTTTTCAAAGCACGTCTAATCGAAGTAATTACTACAAACGATACAACAACTGTGATCATTGTATCTCCAATCAGAATGTGACTATGCCCTAATCCCAAGTTTTGTGCAAAGAAGGTCTCAAATAATGCGATGCTTATTCTTATTGTCACTATCAAAATTGCCAACTTTATTACTAAGGTTTTGAATTCCCCCATGGTTGATTTTTTAATTGATTTTATTTTAGGGTCTTGCAATATCTATTCAATCCTGATGTGATTTACTTCAAAATAATGGTTTGCCAAGATATTTAGTATTGTTATCACACATGAAGGACTTTTTTAAAAATTAGTGAAAAATAGTACAAACAATTACGGCTATGTAGAAATACAGGTTAGAATCATACAACACATGGTTGGACCAAAAGATGGAGGATTCGGTTTTGATGGCGCTCCAAAATATACCAAGCTAGAAGGCAAAAATACCATATGTGTTCAATGTCAAGCAGGTCAACATAGCAAATGTCACGCTAAAGACAATCCAGAGATACTTTGTGATTGCGAGTTGTGTTTAATTTCTTAGTTGATAGAATTCCAAATCAGGCTTTATTCAAAATTACTTGATTAATTTTTGGCCATAGGCAATATCTTACTGAGTTGCATTTACGTTAAATTGTATCGTTGCTTGAAGGCCGCTAATAGTTCCATCCTCAAGATTCATTCTAAGAATTACATCTAGTTTGCCAGCAGTTGTAATCTGATATGACGCATTATCTGTTCCAGTTCCACTTGCAAGAGAGATTTCATTTGATTTGACATCTTTTATCAGTGGCGCACATGTCAGCCCATTATCTTGAACAAGTTGTCTTTGTACACTAGATGATGGATAAACTTCCCAATGTAAAGACGGAACAGTTCCACATCCAACTAGGTTTTGAAAAATCTCTTTATCTGAGATATTCTGATATGTCACGGTAAATTGTGGGGCATCTCCAACTTTTAATGGATTGGGAGACATTGCTATAGACAGTATTTTTATTTCAGGTTTGGTTATAGAAGTTGTCTGATTCACTAGAAACGGAAGTTGATTTGTAACATTAGTTTTATTTTGTATTACCATTGGAATTGAAGCTGTATTAACAGATTTTTGAATTGACGTTGTATTGACATACATGGAAGATGGCTGAGACATTTTATCTTCAAGTGATGCAAGTCTTTCGCTAAGTGATTTAATTTCGCCATTTAGATGCATTGTGCTCTGTTGAAGTTGAGTCATTGTGACATTATTTTCTTCCTCAATCTGTTTACTAGCACTTAGTTCATTTGAAAGAGATTGTATCAATATTTCTTGTTCGGCTGTTTTGTTTTTTAGATCGTTCATTTGTAAAGTTTCATTCAGTCCAATGGTGAGATGTTGTATTGCAACATCCTGTTCTGTGGTCTTGAAGTTCACATTTTTTATATCAGATTGTAATTTGGTATTGCTTGCAACCTGTAATCCCAGGCTAATTGCAGCTATAATTACAGCAATAATCACAATATGTTGTATTTTCATTTCCTACAACACTGATTTTGAGACTTTTTGCTATAAACATCTTCTAACTAAAAATGTGTTAACACTATCAAAAACATTTGATCAATTCATGTTATGAAAAATCGATCATAATGAAAATATGATCATACCGTATTACAATGACAAATCATGCATATTTACAGCAGTTTTGTATCCTGGTCAGTTTTTCACAGGAGCGCGGTATAATACAATAGAGTCATTTTGCAAAATTACATAACTGTGACTTTTTATCAAGGATTCAAGATCATCAGGTGAAATTTTTGAAATATTATAGGCACACAAGATGATCATTTTTTGATATGGTTTTGCACCCACGGAAGATTCCAGCTTCAAATGTTCAGCGCCAAGATTGTTGCGGATATACCAAGTACAATCTTCACTTGCGACTTTGGTAGGGAAGGCAGATGTGTTACACGAGTGCATGTCTGTAACCCATGCAAGCAGTTTTTTGACAGCCCCGTTTTTGTCCTTTTCAGCTAGTTTATCATAAGTTATGTTCCTGATATCTTTGATTTTTGTAGGATGTTCTGAGATAAGGCCAAATGGTGCCTGGGTTTTTTTACTAAAAAAATCAGACAAGATGAGGTTGATAGTTTCCCGGTCTTTGTAAAGTACAAGTATGTGCTCAAATGAAGACGTGTTAATTATGAAATCGTATACGCCATACTCCTCCACTTTCTTTATAATTTCTTCAATTTTATGATTAATTGTTTTTAGATGAGTGTGTTTTATTACCTCTTCTTTTATCATGTCTATCATAATCTTTGCAGAAACGGTTCCGGTTGATTGTTTCAATGCATCTTCAAACAGATGAAAGTTTTTTATTAATTCATTTTCGGACATGCCAGTTTTTGCATGAAGTTTATCTATCAAATCCCTGTATGATGATTGACCAAATGTTTTGAGAACTTTTTGAGTGGATTCAAGAAGAACCTTGTCTGATTTTGATGCAATGGGAGAATAACCTAACGTTAGTAAGACATGTGAAGAGTGCATTTGTTATCACAACATGTCCAGTACAAAACTAATAAGACTTTTGTTCAAAAAAATACACGTCTTGTAACAATTTTATGAATTTGATCATAATTTGTAATAAATTAATTTTGATATCATAAATTTTGTTTATTTTAGATTAAAATAGAGTACCATTGAATATATGCTCACAGATGACTGACCTTTATCGAGTATTACCGGAGGAGATGGACGCTCTTGTCATAAAACTTGGCCAGCCGCGATATAGGGCAGACCAGTTACTTCATGCATTATATCAGGAATCACCTAAAAAAATCTCAGACTTGCACCAGATCCCATCTGCGATGCAAGATGCCCTAGTTGCGGCAGGATATACAATAGGTCCCAAAAGTGAAGTTCATCGAGTTACAAGCGAGGACGGACATACGACAAAATTACTACTCAAGTTTGATGAGGAAACTCTTATCGAGATGGTCCTTATGCAATACCGCTCATCAAAAGAAGACGGTCATCCACGGTCAACAGTTTGTGTCTCTACCCAAGTTGGGTGTCCAATGGGTTGTGTGTTCTGTGCTACAGGTCAAATGGGTTTTGAAAAAAATCTAAAGGCTGAGGAGATTGTTGCCCAAGTACTCTATTTTACTCAGATTTTACGTCAAAGAGGAGAACATGTAACTAATCTTGTTTTCATGGGAATGGGAGAACCGCTTGCAAATTATGATGAAACAGTCAGAGCTGTCAGACTGCTAACACATCCTCGTGCATTTGGTTTAGGGCAGCGAAGTATTACAATTTCAACAGTTGGTGTCATTTCAGGAATTGACAAACTTGCAGATGAAGATATTCAAGTCAAGCTTGCAATCTCACTGCATGCACCAAATGACGTGTTACGAAAAAAGCTAGTTCCAACTGCAGGTCCCAATTCTGTTGAAGATTTAATATTGGCAGCAAAACGTTATTTCAAAAAGACTGGACGACGTGTCACTTTTGAATATGCATTAATTGACGGGATGAATGATTCAAATAAAGTCGCTACAGAATTGGCGCAACTTTTGAAAGGTAATGGTGCACATGTAAACCTGATTCCCATGAATCCAACAGCAGGCGGATTTTCCCGCCCTGCCAGGAAAAGAGTACTTGCATTCCAACAGATACTTCGTGACGGTGGCGTGAATTGTACTATCAGAGTAGAAAAAGGCTCTGAGATATCAGCAGCTTGCGGCCAGCTTAGAACAGATGTTATAAAAAATATCACTCGTTGAGATATTTTAAAAAATCAATGACTCGTGGTGAACTTGTCAAATATAGATAACCGGACAAACCTCTAAATTAAAAAGAAAACTAACTATACACATGGTTCTTACAGGCAGGGAAAAGACAGCCATAATTGTATCACACCTAGTTTCACTATATTCAGAAAAAATGGAAGAGGGAAAAATATCAGATGGTCAATCAGTTATTGATTTTATTATGAAAAATATTCCTCAAGAATACAAATCTGAGATATCCATGGACCTAATTGATGACGTGTTTAACTTCATTGCAAGTAGACCCATGGAACTTTCATAAACCCCCAAGATTAGGAAATGATTGTACCATGTCTTCAATAGCAACTCTAGGTTCTCACTGCGCTCTTCAAGTCCTCAAGGGCGCAAAAGATGAAGGATTCAAAACCATTCTAGTGTGTGAGAAAAAACGTGAAAAACTGTACAGAAGATTTCATTTCATAGACGAATTCATAGTTGTTGATTCATTTGCCGAAGTAATGGATCAAAGATGCTCAAACATTCTAAAAGAAAATAATGCAATAATTGTACCACATGGAACTCTAATAGCTCAGATGAGTTCAGCAGAGATAGAATCAATCAAGACACCAATATTTGGAAACAAGTGGATTCTCAGATGGGAGTCTGACAGAAACATGAAAGAAAAACTCATGGTAGAGTCGAAATTAAAAATTCCAAGATCACTATCTAGCCCAAGTGAAATAAATGGTCTAGTAATTGCAAAAAGACATGGCGCTGCAGGAGGAAAAGGATACTTTCTTGCAACAAACGAAGAAGAGTACATGAAAAAACGTGACAAGCTAATCGAAGATGGAATAATCAAAGGAGACTCTGACTTGTATCTGCAAGAATATGCATTGGGAGTCTCAGCATATTTACAATATTTTTATTCCGAGCTAAGCGGAGAACTAGAATTTTTTGGAGTAGACCGAAGATACGAGTCAGACATTGATGGTCTTGGCAGAATTCCAGCTCAAGAGCAAATCGATATTGAATTAATTCCATCGTTTAATGTAATAGGCAACAGCCCTCTAGTATTACGAGAATCTCTACTTGAAGAAGTCTATGCAATGGGTGAGAGATTTGTCGAAGCTGCAAAAAGACTAGTTCCTCCAGGTATGACCGGACCTTTCTGTCTAGAGGGAGTCTATGATGAAAATGCCAAATTTACTACGTTTGAGTTTTCGGCAAGAATTGTAGCAGGAACAAATCTCTATGTAAGTGGTTCCCCATATTCGTCACTTATCTATGATGAACCCATGAGCATGGGACGAAGAATTGCCCGAGAGGTAAAGAATGCAAATAGTAAGAATAGCCTATCAAAAATAGTCACGTGATGGCATCCAATTATACCATATGATAAAACCGCACTTGTAATAGATTAAAAAATCCTAAAAGTTAAGTTTTATGCGCCGCCAAGTGTAACAATAAGATCTGTGACAAAACCAGCACAGAGGCCAAAGAAAAGCCCAATCATCAAAACATTATTGGATGTCTGTTTTCGCCCGGAATTATACATCAACATTGAGACATAGATTAGCGCACCTCCAGCCATTGATAGAAACAAAATATATGCAACATTTGATACCCATAGACTTCCAAGCATTGTACCCACAAATGTTGGACCACCTCCGATTAATCCCACTTTGGCAAGAAATTTCGCACTTGGTTTTTTCAATATTCCAGTAAGCGGACCGGCTATACCAAAGCCTTCCGTAGTATTATGCGCTCCAAATCCTATTATCAATATGATTGCAAGTCCTATCTGTCCTGCCACATAAGACTGGCCAATCGCCAACCCTTCACTAAAGTTATGTGCGCCAATTCCTATTGCTATCATCATTGCAAGTTTGTATGCACTTGCATCATGGAAAAGTCGGTGAAGATGATCATCACCTTCTTTGAGGTTATCAACAGAGAGTATCTGAGGAAATTGTTTTGTCATAAATTTTGTTTCATACAATACCAGACCTAACAGACCTATTGCTATACCACCAAACATTGCGGCAAGATCAATTACTGCATCACCAATTGGACCTTTTCCAGAAAATGCATCTGTCGCTGCGCTTGATGCAGTCTCATATCCATGACTAAAAACATCAATAATTAAAAATACTAAAATTCCAAGTGCAAATGCATTCAAGAAACCTTTCTTTTTTGAACTAAGGTGTTGTAATACAGCTATAGGAAGACCAAGAAAAATTGTAAAACCTGCTATTGCACCAAGTAACAAAAGTTGCCAATAATTAATCATGATAATTTAATTAGGATAAGCTAACTTATTTAAATCACTGACTAGTTCTATGATTGTAGAATTACTCCCGCGTCGTTTAAATAGTTAGGCATGCCTAATTCAAAAAATATTGAAAAAGAAAGTTCCATTATCGCAACTTAAAAAATATGACATAAATCAAAAAATTCTAGAAGCGTTAGCAGATCTTCAATCAAGGTCAATATTATTTTCAATCATCAAGGAAGGAAAGACAGCACTAGAATTATCAGAAAAATACAGAATTCCCCTTAGTTCTGTTTACAAAAAGATTTCTGATTTAGAGCAACTTGCTCTAATAAGAGTAGACAAATGGGTCTTATCAGATAATGGAAAAAAATTCAAGGTGTACAAGAGCAGAATAAGTCGGGCAGAAATTAGTATTAAAAAACCAGAACCAATTATAATTTTGAGTCCAAATTAAAGCCGATGTTCAAATAGTTAATATTCAAAGAAAACCCACTCAAAAAAGTGAAGAAATACTATTACTTTGCAATACCCGTAATCATAACAATAGCAGCAGTCTATTACATGACAACTCCACATGAAAACAAACAGGATGAATTAACACCTCAAATGCTAGTACAAAATGGATCACCAATACTTGGAGATCCTAATGCAAAGATAACCATCGTAGAGTTTGGGGATTATCAGTGTACATATTGTCATTTATTTCATGAAAACACCAAAGACGCATTACTCCAACAATACGTCGATACCGGAAAGGTCAACTTTGTATTTCGAGACTTCCCACTAAATGGCCCAGATTCAGTATTGGCTGCAGAGGGATCATATTGTGCAGATGACCAAGGCAAGTATTGGCAGTATCATGATGAATTGTACAAAAACTGGGGAGGCGAGAAAACCGGGTGGGTAAATCAAAATTCATTAGACAAATTTGCCACAACAGTGGGCCTTGATTTAGATAAGTTTGATAAATGCATGTCAGATAAGAAATACGAACAAAAAGTGCTAGACAATCAAAAATTCGGTGAGAAAATAGGAATAGATGCAACGCCGTCATTTATCATATTTAGCAGTAAGAATGCGACCAAATTAGTAGGCGCACAACCAATATCAGTATTCCAGCAAGTTCTGGACAAATTCCAAAATAGTTAGGTAATAGTTCATGGTCAAACCCAAGATAGAAAAACAAGATTCTGTAAAATTATACAAGCTACGAAATATGTTAGAAGAATTATCAGATAAAGAAGGACGTGGTACGGAATTAATCTCACTTTATGTCCCTCCAAAAAAGGCATTGCATGAAGTCATAAACAATCTTCGCGAAGAGCAAGGAACTGCAGACAACATCAAGTCAGACCTTACAAGAACGCATGTAGTAGATGCATTATCCAGAGTAATCCAGAGACTAAAACTGTACAAAACATCTCCCGATAAGGGACTAGTCATGTTTTGCGGTGCCTTACCACCAGAAGGCGGAGGACCAATTGGAAGTGAGGTCATAAAATTATACGAGATTGAACCTCCAAAAGAACTGCAGACATTTCTATACAGATGTGATGATCATTTTCACGTAGATCTTCTCAAGGAAATGTTAAGAGATGACAACATGATTGGATTTTTAGCAATTGATGCCAAAGACGCAGGCTGGGGATTATTGCGCGGTAACAAATTAGATGTGTTATCAGAGACATCATCAGGTGTTGCAGGAAAACATAGACAGGGAGGCCAGTCTGCTAGAAGATTTGAAAGACTCAGAGAGATGGAGCTTAATGATTACTATAACAGAGTAGCTCATACAACCCGAGAATATTTTATTGATATTTATCCAGTAAAGGGTCTCATAGTTTCAGGACCCGGACCTACAAAAGAGACTTTCTTGAGAGAAAACTATCTAGAATACAGACTACAAAATAACATTCTTGCAACTCTGGACTGTTCTTATGCAGGTTCAGAAGGAGTACGCGAGGCATTTGCCAAAGCCCAAGATGTTCTTACAGATTATAGAATGGTTGAAGAAAAGAAGATGGTAGAAAAACTATTCGGTGACATACACTTCTCAAGAGGTCTTGCCACTTATGGCCTCAATGAAATTATTGATCTTATGAAAAGAAACGTTGTAGAGACTGTACTAGTTACAGATGACACCAACCTGCGAAAGATTGACATCACATGTAGAAGATGCCAGAATCTCCAGACGGAGATTCTAGAGCGTCCAAAGGTTATTCCAAGATTACAACAACTACTAAGTCAGCCTTGTCCTGGCTGTAAAAGCATGGACTTGGAATCAACTGAACGTGACATTGTAGATTATCTAGATCTTCTTGCAGGTCAAACAGGTGCAAAAGTTGAGGTCATTACCGGATCAACTGAATATGGTGCAATGCTTTCAAGCATAGGCAAAGTTGGTGCATTTTTAAGATACAATCCCAATCAGTAATTTTTTAAAATATTAGTTATAATGAAATAAACTTTTGATAGAAAATTAAATTCAATCGTAGTATACAGATAGCATTCAATAAACAGTAAATATCATTTAGAATTAAGATCAGTCGTGCATTTTTGGTTAGGATCATATTGTAATGTTCAAAATGTTGACACATTATCATATCCAACTCAAGTCACTGCAATTTCAGATATAATTACACTTGTATCAGATCTAGGAAATAACATTCCCGATAAATCATGGATGCTCTATCTTTTGGAATTATTTAATGCGCAACAAATTCCTGTTGAACTAAATCTGATTTGTTCATTTAATGATGATGGTAAATTTCATGCTATATTCGGAGGAGTAAATCAATACGAGTTTAAGATCAAACCAATAATTGGACATTCATATCTACGCCAAATCATCATGGAATCAGTAGAACAGAGGATTTCATACCATCTCAAAGATGAGACAACAGGTGAGACAGATTCATTTACGTTACAGCAAAATAAAAATTTGTTTGATTTTACTATAACAAAGAATTTCACAGGACTTGAATGGCATAACAAAGTAGGAAATACTCCATATCCAATCAGATATGAAGTAAAAATATCACATCTTGCATATGGAATAAATGATAATCATTCAGATTTGCAATCTTTAACATATTTTCCGTATAACCAATTATTACCAGATGATGAAGGACTTGCAAGGCAGTATCCAGTATCGCTTGATAATTTTGAAATCAAGAATGGATTTATTACATATGAAATTGTGGATGGTAAATATAATTCAGGAATCATAAACAGATTTCTAAAACCATACCTCTAAATATTTTAAGATTTCACGCAAATTCATGGAGCATGTAACACCAGAAGAATTTGATTCAAAAGTATTAAAACCAGACAAAAAGACAGTCGTTCTATTTTATGCAACATGGTGTCCATATTGTACCAATTTCAAACCAACTTTTGAATCTGCAAAAATTGAAAAGGCAGACAAGATTGGATCAATTATTGATGAGGATGAAAATCCACTCTGGGACAGATTCAATATCCAGGCAGTTCCCACAATGCTGGTATTTCAAAATGGAAAAATAATTTCAAGAAGAGATGCCAAGAAACATGTCGGTCTTACAAAATCAGACATGGATTCAATCGTTACAGAATTATCTTGACAACATATTGTTTCTAATTGCTTTTGCCAATTCGTCAAGATCATCATTTGCGCTAATCATTCTTCTTGCCCAGGAATTTCCTATCTTGTGATATCTTGGAATAATATGAACATGCACATGTGGAATAATCTGGTTGGCGGACTTTCCATTATTTTGTCCAATGTTAAATCCATCTGCTCCTGTCGCTGCAAGAATACTACGTGCTATGAGAGGAACTCTAGAAAATAGTGCTCCAACTTCATCATTTGGCATGTCAATAATTTTTTCATGATGTAACTTGGGCATGACTAGTGAGTGTCCCTTCTGTATTGGATACTTGTCCATAATTGCAATGTGGGATTCATCTTCAAATATAATATGAGCATCTTGTTTTTTATTAATAATATTGCAGAAAATACAGTCCATGCCTTTTTGCACAAAGTATTTTATTTATACTCACCTTCATGAGATCTTAAAATTATACTCGTCCATGTCAGATACTGTTATTTAGGGTAAAATTTTGACTTGTATCGTCAAATGGGCAAAAAAGATAGAGAAGAGCGAGTGCAGGAAAGAGAGAGTTTTTACCAAAAGCGACAAAAGACCCAATTTAGGAACAAGGCAATAGCAATAGGCATTTTAGCAGGAATTGTCGTAGTACTTGGAATATCAAGTTATAATTTCTACATATTATCTTCACAAGTAACACCAAGTGGAATGCCACCCGGCTCAGGTACTCTTGGAGGAATTCACATTCATGCAGGACTATTGACTATGATTTACGGTCAACAATTTGATTACTCATCTACAGCTTACCAGATAAAAAATCCATACATTAGTTTCCAAAAAGGAAATGGTGAAACAGTGCACATGATGGCAACCAATGTTACAATGGGATTTCTCTTTAGCTCACTAAAAATTGGATTGGATGACAAGTGCTTTACATTCCCAGACCAACGTGCATTTTGTACAAATGACAAGTACACACTAAAGTTCTATGTTAATCATCATGAGGTACCAGATCTGAAAAACTATGTCTTCAAAGACCAAGATAGAATGTTGATATCATATGGCAATGAGAATGACACTCAGATAAATGCCCAGTTGGCCAAATTAGACGGATTCAAACTAATAACTTAGGATTCAGAGAGTTCGTCTTTTAGTGTCCTGAATTCATCCAAAGTAATTTCCCCTTTTGCCAATCTATTTTTGAGGATTGTCATTGCATAATCCCAATCATGTTTCTCGAGTGTAGACTCTATTGGCATTGGTGCATCTTTTCTTGTTTCAGTAGCCCTACTTGGAGTTTTTCGTTTCTTTCTAAGATAAAGAATGGTTACAACTATTCCAACTCCCACAAGGGAGATCATTGGATATAGCATGGTACTAGTAGCAAAGTTTGTAGAGCCACTTGACGCCAAATTATTTTTCTGTACTACCATAGATTTTTGTGCACCCAGATTAGCTGCCATATCATTCACCCCAATGCTTTCATCGAGTTGAATAGTTTGCTGAGTATTTTGTGGCAGATTAGGCGATTGGTTAGAGGATGGATTAGAAGAAGGGTTAGAATTTTGTCCGTTAAGTAGTTCTTGTAATTGCCTTGCAGCGGCATATCGTTGTTGAAGAATATCGCTTAACGATTGGTTTGAGTTTTGATTAGTTGAACCTGGATTTTGATTAGTGGAACTGGTATTTTGTTCAGCAGGGGCAGTTGGAGGTGGTAGTGTAAACAAAGTAGATGCAGTGGAAGGAAGACTCGTGCCAGCAGCGTTTATTGTCGATACTCTATAGGAGTGTTCCGAGTTTGGAATCAGACTCATGTCTTGATAAGTTGTTGTTTGCAAGTTTGCAATAAGGTTAAAACCGCTTCCGTCATTTCTTTCGATTTCATATCCCGTAATAGGTAGACTCCCGTTGTTTTGAGGAGGTAACCAACTAAGATCAATTTCAGTGGGAGAGGAAGACGTAGCTGTCATGTTAGTAGGCGGTGATGGTGCAAGAGATGAACCATCAGGCGAAAACGCAAAACTGACCGTTTTACCATCTATTTTATTTGCAACAAAGGCAGTTGCATTGTATAATCCTTTTAGTGAAAATATTTGCTGATTGCTTGGAAGACTAGTATCAACGCTTACCTGAAATGCATTATTGTTATCAGCGGTTCCCGATACTAGTAATACAAATTTGTTAGTTGGATCAAAAATTAGAATGGTGACATTATGAGGATCAGTACTTAACGTAGTACCAGAAAATTGTATCATGTCTCCGGCTTTGTAAAATGATGAGCTGGTTTGAAGCGAGGTCACTTCGGCATGAACAGGAATTATGACAGATGTGGAAATAACGGATAAAATTACAACGAGATATATCTGATTTTTATTCATGTCAAGAATCCATTGAATTTAACTATTAAAAACTCAGTAGAATTGTAAAGAAGTGTTAATTAAACTAAAAAATCTTGACAGGAAAAGTCATGGTTTTCATCCTAGAAGGTATAGAACGTAATGCGTAAACTGCATCTGCTAATTCGTACAAGTTAATTACTTTTTCCACATTTTTTGCCAAGTTTCAGCAAATTTGTTCATTGCTTCGCCATATGTTTTTACTTGATACATGCTAGATTGATTGAGTATCCTTTGCCAATCATCACCAAATTGTTTGAATGCGTTAATTCCTGCGTCGCTCATAGATTTTTTCCAATTCTCAGTAAACTCTCTCACGGTTTTATCATTAGTGTCTTTCAATGCATTTGCCATGGCGTCTTTATAGTTTGATTGAACATCATTAGTTGCCCTCTGAAGAGATTCAAAGGCGCCCATCCATGCCTTGAGCGATTTATTATAGTCAAACCAGAATTTATCCCAATCTTTAGGTGGATTTTGTTTTGACATGTAATAGAATTGTCTTATTACTTGATAAGACTATTGATGATTATCAGGAATATCACTTTTGGACGTTTAACTTGATGTTAATGCGTAGATTCAAAGAAATGATAACAATCAATTTAGATTGAAAATATACTAAACCCCAAGTAGAACAGTACGAGACATACGATCTCATGCGTGAAAATTTCTAGTATGTATAAAATAGGGGATGTAAAAGATAGTGACAATAATGGAGATATCAAGTAGAAACGTAGTAGAAGGTACAGCGAGGGCTCCACATCGAGCCATGTACAAAGCAATGGGTCTAGATGATAATGATTTAGGAAAACCATTCATTGGAGTATCACATAGCGGAAATGAAGCTACACCGTGTAACATCCATCTTGGGAGATTGGCAACTCATGCAAAAGCAGGAGTAGAAAGCGCAGGAGGTACACCAAGAGAATTTTCAACAATTGCCGTAAGCGATGGAATTGCAATGGGGCATGAAGGTATGAAGTCATCTCTGGTCAGCAGAGAAATCATTGCAGATTCAATTGAATTAATGGTAAGAGCCCACCAGTATGACGGACTGGTTGGAATTGCAGGTTGTGACAAGAGTCTTCCAGGTACTATGATGGCAATGGCGCGTCTCAACTTACCATCAGTCTTTGTTTATGGAGGTACAATAATGCCAGGAGTTTACGAGGGAAAACAAGTAACAGTTCAAGATGTTTATGAAGCAGTTGGCGCATATGATGCAGGTAATTTAACATTAGAGGCACTGAAAAATTTAGAAAACGTAGCATGTCCAAATTCTGGTTCATGTGGAGGAATGTATACTGCAAATACCATGGCATCAATTAGTGAGGCAATCGGAATAGCACTTCCAGGAAATGCATCGCCACCAGCAGAAGATCCAAGAAGAGAAAAAATGCTTTACGAAAGCGGAAAAGCTGTAATGAATTTACTTGAAAAGGGAATAAGACCAAAGGATATTTTGACATATGAAGCATTTGAGAATGCAATTACAGTTGCCAATGCAATAGGAGGTTCAACAAATGCAGTATTGCATTTGCTTGCCCTATCACGTGAGATGGGAGTAAAACTAGAACTGGATGACTTTGAGAGAATTAGAAGAAAGACACCACATCTTGCAGACATGAGACCAGGTGGGACATATGTCATGTTGGATCTTGACAAAATAGGCGGAATCCCACTATTGATGAAAAGTTTACAAAAGAAAAATCTCATAAATGAAAATATAATTACAGTTACAGGTAAGACAGTAAAACAGAATCTAGATTCATTACAGATTTCATTTGATGTAAATCAGCAGGTCCTAAAATCAATCGAGTCCCCAATTCATGAAGTTGGAACTCTAACAATACTTAGAGGAACACTTGCACCAGAAGGAGCAGTTGTAAAAGTTGCAGGAGTTCACACAAAAGAGTTTAGAGGAAGGGCCAAAGTATACGACAGAGAAGAAGATGCATTTGATGCAATATCAAAACGACAAATAAAGGAACACGATGTAGTAATCATACGATATGAAGGTCCAAAGGGAGGACCAGGTATGCGAGAGATGCTAGGAGTAACAGCTGCTCTTGTCGGACAAAACCTAGGTGAAAAAGTTGCATTGATAACAGATGGAAGATTTTCAGGCGCAACACGAGGTTTCATGATAGGACATGTTGCCCCAGAAGCGGCGGTGGGAGGAAATATTGCACTAGTCAATGAAGGAGATGAGATTGTAATCAATCTTGAAAAAAACACTATCGATATAATGGTACCAGAAAACGAACTTGCACAAAGAAGAAAAGATTGGAAGCCAAGAAAACCAAATTATGAAAGTGGTGCTCTTGCAAAATATGCATCACTTGTAACTTCTGCCGCTGAAGGTGCAATTACAAAACCAATCTGGTAAATACTAGAATTTTCTAATGCCGATTATTCTGGAATATGGTATTGGCAGAAAAGCCTCAATTTCATACCAATTCTTTTTGCAGTGACAGATACACCATCTTCAAGACCCTTTTGGCATATGATACAGGTTGCCTCTTGTGTAGTTGTTTTTACAGGAGTTTTTTTTACTACAAAATACAGGTCTTGGAATAGCAATGATGTTGCCTTGCCAAACTCTGGAATCAGGATTTGAGACATGTCTCACATACATCCAGATCGCATATAAAGGTACCGTACTATACAGTAATTATCAAATATAGACTTGGCTTAATTTTAAATAGAGAGGTACAATAAGTTCCCTCATGGGTGGCCACATTTGGGCATTCAAGCCTTAAGATAATACCTCTAGACTATACTGGCTCCCAATTTGATCTGTATAATAAAATATCACGTGACTTTGAGTATTCGTTCTTCTTTGAATCCCTTACAGGACCCGAAGAACTATCAGAGACATCTCTAATTGGTTTTGATCCTGCAATAATTATCAAGGGGTATTCTGACAAAGTTGTGCTCCATTACAAAAGTGGAGGTGCCATGACAATTCAAACAAAGGATCCCTTGTCTGAAATCAAGAAACTAGTCTACAAGATACATGATCAAAAGTATCGATATGTTGGAGGGGCAGTTGGAATTATCAATTATGACGCAATCAGATTGTGGGAAGATATTCCAAATTCACACCGAGGTTCTGAAGAGCCCTTGATGGAGTTTGGTATTTACACAGATGGAATTCTTTATGACAACAAAGAAAAAAAATCATTTTACTTTTATTATGATAAAAATAGAATAGATGAAATATCATTCTCAAATGTAGATTGTGGCAAGTTTTCAGCCTCAGAAATTTCAGAGAATTTAGATCAGGACAGATTTGTGGAAATGGTAAAAAAGGCAAAAAAATACATTCATGATGGAGACATTTTCCAAGTTGTACTTTCAAGAAAATTTAATTTTAATGCAGATGGAGATTATCTTAAAGTATACAAAATTCTAAGACAGATCAACCCTTCACCATATCTCTACCACATGAAACTTGGACCGCGGACTATAATCGGTTCTAGCCCAGAGATGCTATTACGAATCACAGGAAATCAAGTAGAGACATTTCCAATTGCAGGAACAAGACCAATTACAAAGGATGAGAAAAAAAACGAGGAGCTAAAAGAAGAGATGTTGCACGATGAAAAAGAATTAGCAGAGCATACAATGTTGGTAGATCTTGGCAGAAATGATATTGGACGGGTATGCAAATACGGCTCAGTGCATGTCAAAGAACTAATGGTAGTCAAAAAATTTAGCCATGTTCAACATATAGTAACTCATGTAGTAGGAATTTTAGATAAAAAATACGACATGTATGATGCCGTGAAAGCAGTCTTTCCAGCAGGTACTGTTTCAGGCGCTCCAAAGATTAGAGCTATGGAAATAATTGATGAATTAGAGCCAGATACTAGAGGACCTTATGCAGGCGCTGTTGGATATTTTTCATTTAATGGCTGTTGTGACTTTGCAATTGCAATAAGAAGCATCTTCATTAATGGTTCAAAGGGATTCGTTCAGGCAGGGGCAGGCATAGTCACAGACTCGATTGCCCACAACGAGTGGATGGAAACAGAACACAAGGCAAACGCAATGATATCAGCTTTGAAGGAGGCATCAAAATGAAATTTTTAATCATAGACAATTATGATTCGTTTGTATACAATATTGCCCAGCTACTCGGAGAACTAAATGTAGAATCAGATGTAATCAGAAATGACAAGATAACAATAGAAGATATCAAAAAAGGAAACTATGACGCAATAATAATTTCTCCAGGCCCTGGGACTCCTGAAGATGAAAAATATTTTGGCATATGTACCAAAGTTATCAAAGAATTAGGGCCAACAAAACCAATACTAGGAGTTTGTCTGGGCCATCAAGGAATCATACATGCATTTGGAGGTAAAGTTGTCAATGCAGGAAATGTAAGACATGGTAAAACAAGCCCTGTAGAATACATCCAGTCTCCACTCTTTGAAGGGGTACAAAATCCGTTCAGAGCTACACGGTATCATTCTCTAGTCGGTGACAAGACAATAATTCCAGAGGATCTTAAAGTGACCGCTGTGGCTCAGGATGACAAAGAGATAATGGCAGTAAGTCACAAAAAATACCTAATTGAAGGTGTCCAGTTTCATCCAGAGTCAATCATGACTACAGAGGGTAAGAAAATTCTAAGTAATTTTATCAAGTTGGTGCAAAAATGATCTCAGAGTATATCACCAAGATTTCATCCAACAAGAACCTCAGCTATGATGAGATGTCTCAGATCATGAAGGAAATTTTGTCTGGAAAAATTTCGGTAGATGAGACAACGAATTTTCTTAGAACTTTGACAGAAAAAGGAGAAACAGACCAGGAGCTTCTTGCAATGCTGGATGAAATGCAAGAAAATGCAATACACATACGTCCCAAAATAGATCAAAACATAATTGATGTTTGTGGAACAGGTGGGGACAGGCTGAGCACATTTAACATTTCAACTTCGGCATCATTTGTAATTGCCGCATCAGGGGTGGTGGTGGCAAAACATGGAAACAAATCATCTTCTGGAATAAGTGGAAGTGCAGATATTTTTGAATATTTTGGATATGACCTAAACATGGAACCAAATAAAGTTCAGGAAATAATTGAAAAATTTGGAATTGGTTTTATGTTTGCGCCAAAGTTTCATCCAGCTATGAAAAACGTTGTAGAGGCAAGAAAAATCATAGGCAAAAGGACTGCATTCAATCTACTAGGACCTCTAACTAATCCCGCATCTGTAAAACACCAGCTTGTCGGAGTATACTCAAAGGAATACCTCAGTCGTGTGATATCACTATTAGAATCAAGAGGATCAGAAAGCGTAATGACTGTAATTTCTGAGGATGGTCTTGATGAGTTATCCACAACATCCAAAAATTACATTTATCAGTTAAACAAAGGCGAAGTAACAAGCTCAGTATTAGATCCCGCAGAACTTGGTTTGAGTAAAGCTAAACTGCAAGATCTTCAAGTCTCAACAAGTGATGAGGCAATCAATGCCTTTGTATCAGTTCTCAATGGAACTGCCAAGAAGTCCATGTTAGAGATAACAGCTCTTAATGCTGCAGCAGGGTTGATAGTTGGCGGATTTTCAGAAAAATTTGATGAAGCATTAAGCATTTCACTTCAGACAATTAAAAAAGGTAAGGCATATGATCTCTTCAGGGATTTTATCAAATATTGCGGAGATGTAACAAAGTTGGAGGCTTTTGAGAAAAAATGAAAGATATGCTAGAAAAACTTGCCAAGAATTCACAAAAGGCAATAAATGAAAAAGTCTATGAAATTAGTTACAAAAATTCAAAGTCAAAAGTAAACATAATTGAACAAATTAAAAACAACAAACATGCGTCTCTAATAACTGAGGTAAAATTCTCATCCCCATCTCTTGGAGACATAAGAGAAATCTCCAACCCAGTTTTAATTGCAAAACAAATGGTAGAAGGAGGTGCAACTGGATTATCAGTTTTGACACAGCCCTACTTGTTCAACGGATCACCAGAATATTTCACAAAAATTCGCAAGCAAGTTCAAGTTCCGCTTTTAATGAAGGACATAGTAGTTGATAAAGTTCAAATTGACGCCGCTGAAAAATTAGGAGCCGATATGATCCTACTAATACAAGCAATATTTGATAAAAATTTTGCAAGTGATATTGACGAGTTTATTGCATATGCACACAAAAAAAATCTGCTAGTATTATTAGAATCCCATACGAAAAAAGAGTTTACAGATTCCGCAAAAACTCTGGCAGACATACTTGGCATAAATAATCGTAATCTAGACACTTTGGAAATTGATCTAGGTACAACGGAGACCATCTTAAAAGATAGAGATGAGAAAAGAATCATAATCTCAGAAAGCGGAATAGAATCATCAAAAGATATTCAATTTCTTCGTAAATGTGGTGCAGATGCATTTCTTGTTGGCAGCAGCATAATGAAGAGTAAAGATATCAAGGGATTAGTATCAGAGTTGGTATTAGCAATATGAAACTAAAATACCCAAAGAATGGCAAATTTGGAGAATTTGGAGGAAGGTACATTCCTGAAACCCTAGTTCCAGCAGTAGAGGAACTAGAAGAGGCATATCTAAAGTATAAAGATGATACAGAATTTAAGAAAGAATTACGCTATTACCTAACACAGTATGCCGGAAGGCCTACTCCGCTTTACCTTGCAAAAAACCTAACAGAATTTGCAGGCGGTGCAAAAATATATCTCAAGAGAGAGGATTTGCTGCATGGTGGTGCCCACAAGATTAACAACACATTAGGTCAGGGTCTGCTTGCAAAGAGGATGAAAAAAAAGAGAATCATTGCAGAAACTGGTGCAGGACAACACGGTGTTGCAACTGCTATGGCATGTTCGGCTTTAGGACTCCATGGCGAAGTATACATGGGCTACAAAGACACTCAGAGACAAAAGCTAAATGTCTTTAGAATGAATTTACTTGGTTCCAAAGTACATCCAGTTAAAGAAGGAACACAGACTCTCAAGGATGCAATCAATGAAGCCATACGTGATTGGATTACAAATGTAAAAACAACTTACTATCTTTTAGGATCAGCTGTTGGTCCACATCCATACCCAGTAATGGTAAGAGATTTTCAATCAGTCATAGGAAATGAAATTCTTGTACAGATGAAGGAATTGGAAAAAAAATCACCAGACTCTGTTGTGGCATGTGTCGGGGGAGGTTCAAATGCAATAGGAACTTTCTATCCATTAATTGATGAAGATACCAAGATGTTTGGAATTGAAGCTGGAGGAGAAGGAATCAAGAGTGGTCATCATTCTGCAACACTGGTAGGCGGTTCAAAAGGAATTCTCCATGGTATGCTCACATATCTCCTACAAGACAAAGAGGGACAAATTAGTGAAACACATAGTATATCAGCAGGATTAGACTATCCAGGAGTTGGACCAGAGCATTCGTATCTAAAAGATGCAAAGAGAGTAAAGTATGACGCAGTAAATGACAAGGAAGCAGTAGAGGCATTTCTTTTACTTTCAAAACATGAAGGAATCATACCTGCTCTCGAGTCTGCACATGCAATTGCATATGCAATAAAAATTGCAAAAAATATGCCAAAGAGTGAGAGTATCGTTGTAACATTATCAGGCAGAGGGGATAAAGACGTAGAAGAAGTTGGGAGATATTTGAGTAAAAATGTCAAGAATAAAAAGTAAATTTCAAGATCTCAAGTCCAAAAACCAAAAGGCCTTGATTGCATATATCATGGCAGGATTTCCAAATGAGAAAGGCACTCTGTCTGCAGTTCGCGGATTAGTAAAGGGAGGCGCAGACATAATAGAACTCGGAATGCCATTTTCAGATCCTTTAGCAGATGGACCTGTAATTCAAAATGCCGGCTTTCATGCATTGCAAAAGGGAATGAATTTTGAAAAGTTTCTCGTTCTAGTAAAAAAAATTCGCAAAGAGACTGACATACCACTTGTTTTAATGACATATACAAATCTCCTTTACAGACAGGGTTATGAGAAATTCATATCCACTGTAAAAAAGGTAGGAATTGATGGTTTGATACTACCGGATATGTCAGTTGATGAATCAAAAGATTTTCTCCAAGCCGCAAAGAAACATAAGATGGATACAATATTTCTCATCTCACCAAATACATCATCTGAGAGAATCAAGAAGATAGCAGGTGTTTCATCAGGTTTTCTATATCTGGTGTCAGTATTTGGAACCACGGGAGGTCAACAACAATTCCAAGATTATACCACACATGCAATCAAGAATGCAAAAAAAATTCTAGATAGTAAAATTCCACTAGGGGTTGGATTTGGGGTAAGCAATCCAGATCAGGTAAGATTCATAATAAAATCGGGCGCAGATGCAATAATTGTAGGAAGTGCATTTTTACGGTTAATAGAAAATGCGCCATCAGAAAAGATCGAAGGTAAAATTGAATCTTTTACAAAGAGCCTAAAGAAAGCTACAATTTCAGAATAAGAATTAAAAAGACCTTCAATCCATCATGAATATGCAGACTGAATCTACAAAATACATTTTTGTAACGGGAGGAGTCATGTCTGGCCTTGGAAAAGGAGTAGTTTCATCATCTATTGCAAAGTTACTTCAGCTTTCTAATCAAAAAGTCTCTTGTGTGAAATTTGATCCATATCTGAACTATGATGCAGGAACAATGAATCCCATTGCTCATGGCGAAGTCTTTGTCACAGAAGATGGTGGAGAGTGTGACATGGACATAGGAAACTATGAGAGATTTCTCAATCAGAACATACCAAGAACTCACAATATAACAACAGCCCAGATTTATTCTAGTGTAATAGAGGCAGAGAGACGCGGGGAGTACCTAGGAGCTTGTGTACAGATAATCCCACATGTAACAGACGCAATCAAAGACAGAATAAGAAAGATAGTCAAAATTGAGGGACTGGATATGTTGGTAATAGAATGTGGTGGAACGGTAGGAGATATTGAAAGTTTACCATTTCTCGAAGCATTAAGACAGATGAGATTGGAGGAAGGACCTGAAAATGTAATCTTTGTTCATGTAACTCTAGCACCTTCTCTTGATGTTGTGGGAGAACAAAAAACAAAACCTACTCAACATAGTGTTCAAGAATTACGGAGAATTGGTATCCAGCCAGATTTACTTGCAGTCAGGTGTACAAGACCGCTTGAGACTGCAGCAAGGAAAAAGATTTCGTTATTTTCAAACGTTACGGAGCGTGATGTATTCTCATGCCATGATGCAGAATCAATTCTTTTGGTTCCACAGATGCTATATGATCAAGGAATAATTGATGTAATATTCAAGAAATTTGGAAAAGTTGGACTGGTTAACACTTCTGCAAACTGGGACAAGTGGAATGCAATCATAAATTCATTTCAAAATACAAAAGAATCAGTCAGAATTGCAATGGTTGGAAAATATGTCAAACTTGCAGATAGTTATGTAAGTGTAAATCATGCCCTAAAACACGCTGGTGCGAAGATTGGCAAAAATGTAGTAATTGACTGGATAGACTCTGAAGAATTAAACGGGGATGTAAACAAACTGGCATCATACAATGGCATAATTGTTCCAGGAGGTTTTGGAGATAGAGGATCAGAGGGAATCATCAGTACAGCAAACTATGCACGAGAGAAAAATATTCCATACCTTGGAATCTGTTTTGGTTTTCAGCTGGCAGCAGTAGCATTTGGAAGATATGTGTGTGGATTGACAAATGCAAATTCTACAGAAATATTACCTAATACAGAAAATCCAATAATTGATCTCTTACCAGAACAAAAATCAATTGAAAACAAGGGCGGCTCATTACGTCTTGGAGCGCATGATATAACAGTTGAAGAGAATACACTGGCATTCAATCTTTACAAATCTAATAAAATACAAAAAAGACACAGACATAGATTTGAATTTAATCAAAAATACTTGGAGATGTTTTCCTCAAAGGGCATGAAGTTTTCAGGGTACAGTGACAACAAAAAACGCATGGAAGTATTAGAGATTCCCACTCATAGGTTCTATCTGGGAGTTCAATATCACCCAGAATTTAGCAGTAGACCGGGCCATCCCGAAGAATCATTTGAGGCATTCATCAGAGCATCTGCCAACGCCTAAGAATTATTTCGGAATTTCATATATTCTCTGACGTGTATCGCGTAGTGAGACTCTACGTTTGACATATCCTTTCTCAAGGAGATGACTCAATGCAAGCCTGACAGTCCTGTCAGGAAGGAGTGTTTTTTCAGCAAGTTCCTTTTGGGTAAGAGAGCCTTCGTATTCAAGTGTCTTTAGTAGCAACTTGGAGCTTGGTGGCATATTCAATAGTTCATCTGCAAGTTTTACTTTTTTGGCAAGAGCTGAAACAGTAGTAGAATCCTTTTTCATTCTAATGACATTTGCAGGTTGTGGAAACTTTGTACAGGTCACAGTCTTGTCAACTTTGAATCTGTCTTTTCCATCAACTATAACTTCACATCTCAGACTAGAAGATATGTCATCTATTTCGATCAAAGTATCCTCAGGAACTATTAGAGGACGTCTTGTGATATCGAGTGAGTTTACCGACACAATACAGAAAACTTTGGAATTTTGATATATTGCAGGACCACCTGCAGACATGGAATATGCAGATGAACCAATAGGAGTTGAGATAATCAAGCCATCACTACTGTCGTGCCAAAGTTCTTCTCCATTTACACGTAAGACATGTTCTACTAGTGTTGCACTCTTTGAAGAAAATATTGCAACATCATTTAATGCAGGATAGATTGGCTTGTCATCAATTTTTACACCAACTCTTGGAAGAGCTTCAATTGAAAAATCACCTTTTTTCAACCTGTTAAGATAGAGTGTAAATTGTTTAAGATCAGTCTGGGCTAAAAATCCGCTTGATTCATACTCGTTTATACCAAGTACTGGAATTGTAGAGCTTGTGATATTATGGAAATATGTTCGAACTCCTCGGTCTCCGCCTGTTACAATAACATAGTCAATGTCTTTTCCTAGAGGTTTTTTTCCAAGAGTGATAGATTCTATCCCATGACTTTCAAGTGAAAGTTTGAGAGATTTTACTGTCTGTTCATGATCCTGACTAAATATGGCAACCTTCACAGGTTTGATTTATGCCTCACACAATAAAAGCCTAGACACTTGAGAATTGCATTAAATTGTAAAGATACGCCGCGTTTCTCTCGGTGTCGCCACCAAGTGGTACTTTTCCAAGTCCAGTAGCCTTTGTCTCAAGTGCTGCTTGTGCTGCCCCTACTGCAAAACAGATTGCCCAGATAGCATCTTTTTCTTTCAAATAAGAACAGGTAAAAGCTGCGCAAAATATGTCTCCAACTCCAGTCGTATCACCTATTTCCACATTTGGAATTTTTAGGTGATACATTCTATCTTTTGCAAGCATGGTAATGTTTTGTTTGTCAGTATAAAGTACATGTTTGACACCTTTCTTTTGCAAAGCAATCATTGCTTCTTTTTCTTTCAAACCTGTAAGATAAAACGCCTCATCAGGATCTGTTTTAATTGCAGTTATTCCCGATAGGTCAAGTAACGTTTTTTCTAAAAAGACTTTACCAGCATCATCTACTCGACGGAGATATCCTTGAGGATCAAGTAATGTAAAATCAAAGTTTTCTTTTATTGCATCTAGTGTGTCTTCAGAAACTTCATCAAATACAGGACTTACAATTGCACCATCGGCGTCTGATTTTATCGATTCTATTGGTTCACATTTTGTTTTAAGGTAAAGATCACGTTCTGTTCCAAATATTTTTAATAAGAATCTAGTAGTAGAGACATCAGATATAGAACTCTGAGAAAGGAAAATTCCTTTTTTTTCAAGTTCAGTACGAAATGAAAAATCTTTTCCCACTTTGGTATGAAGATCAATTTCAAACTTCATATTTTTTGCAGTTAGCCCGCAATAACATGCAGGGCCACCCGCAGTTTCTACCACTATATCATTTCGAGATATCTCATCTATGGTACAATGAGAAAAAATTGCAATCTTCATTTAATTTAATGCCCACAGCCTTTCCATTTAGTCCTTTTTCTGACCCTTTAGACAGAATTGGCAGAGTATCTTGCCTTTTACTATAACTATATCCACATTAGAGGCCAGACAGACATGGCAAAGGCCGCGCACGTCATTTTTAGAATCAATATGAAATTTAAATTTTCCAAGATATCATAGATCAATAAATCTCTCAATTTCTCACCATACACCTCAAAGGAATAGAATTGAAATCTCCAAACAAGTACGTTAGACAACTAAGAATTTGTCCATCAGATCACAAACACGGTAAGAAAGTGGTTCAAATATCGTTATAAAGAGGAACCTTACAGGTAAAACATGCCACTAAAGCGTGCTAGTCGTGGACGACAGAAAGGAGGAAAAGGATCCACTGGACGTATCCAGTGTACCAACTGTGGTGCTACAGTTCCGCGAGACAAGGCAAAGAAAGTAACATCAAGACTAAACCTAGTTGAACATACTTTAGCAAAAGAGCTAAGAGCTCAAGGGGCATACATTGCATCGCCTACAGTACTCAAATGGTATTGTATTTCATGTGCAATACACTTTGGAATTCTAAAAATTAGATCAGCAGAGTCAAGACGTCAGACCGGCAGACTGAGATAAGCCTAATCTTTTATTCCGTGAGCTGTTGTTACAATTCTCTGAACAAATGTGATTCCTGCTATTATTATGACAATTATTACTGCATAATTTAGAAAACCAATCATTCCAATTATTGCAATTACAAGTAATCTTTCTGCACGTTCCCCTATACCTATGCCTTGAAGTTGAACTCCGAGAGATTCTGCTCTTGCCCTAGTATAACTAACAAGTAGAGAAAGTCCTATTGCCAACAATACAAGATACCCTTGAGAACATCCGCCAACTAAGATTCCAAGAAATATTGCAACTTCTGCAATTTTATCAAAGACAGAATCAAGAAATGCTCCCTTTTTAGAAGTCTTTCCAGTGATACGTGCAACTTGTCCATCAACAATATCAAAAAATCCTGAAACAAGCAACAAGATTCCTCCAAGGATAAAAGAATATTCAAGATGAACGGCGTAAATAATTGCAGACGCAAATGCAAAACTGAGTCCAACTGCAGTCCAGAAATTTGCAGACAGTCCAGTAGACGCAAAAACTTTACCAATATTCTGAAGGGTCGGCTTTAGACTCTCTCTAAAGTTGTTAAGCATTTGATACTAGCCATCTGACAATAATTTATACCATATATCTTCTTAGAGCATGTCTATCAAAATATGTTCAGATTTGAATAAAATATTAAAAAATCTGATATAATAGTGCGTTTTAGAACTCTCATGGGCCTAATAGCAAAAGGTGCAAAATGCAGTGTTACAGGCTGTGATAAAGATGGCATGCGTTCACTTACTGCCTCAAAGGTAGAAGGAACTGGGGTAGACATTCCACGGGGTTTGAAAAAGGCCATCCTTTGTAAAGAACACTACAAGGAATGGAAGAAAGAAACAAAGGACGACAGAGACACAGAAAAAGCTAGATTTAGTAGATTCTAGACAATTAACAACCATTTTGAGTGTACTTTTTTGTATTGCCAGTTTCTATGTCAAATTAATTTAAAGAAAAACAGTGCTTACAATAGTAGGAACTAGTGCTTTTTGGCAAAATACGCTTTTGACAAGTCATCATAATACTTGTTCAATTTTTTATACAATCGCTTTGGTTTTCTAGGTTTTTCATTACTTAGAGCATAAAGACAAAGTATTGGAAATGCAATAGTTGCATCAGTGTAAACCATTATCACATCTTCATGAGCATCTTTTACTTTGCCCCAGCTCTTTCCTTCTTGCAAGGTTGCACCAGAGAGTCCACCAGTATCAGGTCTTGCATCTGTGATTTGTATGATATAATTTTGACCGCCGTGGCCAAGGCCAAGTATTTGATCAAGTAATGGGCCTGTTTGCTGTGCAGTATTTTTTGGTACCCCTCCACCCAATTCAACTATTCCCGATTTCTTAGAATGATATAAAATTGCAGCTTGCTCTATTATTTCCCTTACAAAGTCAAGACTATGAATTTTATTCTCAAGTCTTAGAGGAGCCAGGTCCAATGCAAGAGAAGAGTCTTTTAGAGTTGACACGTAGACCGGAACATCATAATCATATGCAGCTACAACAAAACTACGATCTGGGTTTTTAGAATGTTCTTTGGAATACTTGCCCATTGCATTACAAAATTCAGCAGTGGTAAACGGTTTGTCAAGCAGATCTTTTGTAAACATCTTTTGAACAATCTTGTCTTCTGCTTTGAGTGTCTCCTCACCCTTGATGTATACGTCTCGAATTCGGACTATGTCCTTTGCATATAGTATCATATCATCTACCTCAAAGTGTCCTTGTTTTACCGGAAGATTCCATGCAAAATGATCCTCGTGATACACGTTTGCACCAGTAGAAACTATCCAGTCAACAAAACCTCGTTCAATAAGAGATTTGAATAATCCTCCAAAACCAACAGGAGTCATTGCACCTGCTATGGTAAGACAGATAGTGGCATCATCTTCAATCATTTTACAATATAATTTTGCTGCATCTCCAAGCTGTCGTGCATTGTAACCCGTACTAGCAAATATGTCAACAAGGTCATCTATCCCCATATTGGGTGTGATTTTAAGGTGGGGGATGTCTTTTCCTTTAAAATTGTGATGGTCCACGAACGACTAACTTATTTTTGGGCTAAATAAATACTTGCAAGGATTTTCCTAAAATAATAATTCAAGACAGATACAGTACAAAAAATAAAAAGTAGAACCTATTCAGGAAGTTCTACTTCTCTCGTGTCGTGATGGGAGATTTCTTTATGCATAACAACATGAGACTTTTCTTTGAAAGTCAGATTACATCTGTAACAATGCCATGCTGTCATGCTCATGTCATCTATAACGTATTTTTAATATTTAAGACATGTGTACAATTTGTTCATTTGATAACAACCTAAATTATTTTGGAAAAATCCAAGTGGGTTACAGGAGGATACACCCAAAGATTATCAAATCAAGAAAACATGTGTTGTTTTTCACATAGTATTTTAAGAAGAAACCCCATCTTGAGTCAGATGCAAGTTTTCAAAGAGGAAAAATGGGTTCTAAGTGAACTTGTAAAAGATTCAGATTCGCCCCAATTTACTAAGCGCCTTAATGCCATACAATTAGATGTCAAAAATTTTGAAAAGAATAAGAAAATTCTCAAACCTACATTAACTGAAAAAAAATTTCTTTCTATGCTTCATACTTTAGAAAATATAACAGAAGATTTTAGCAGTGTTTCAGGATACGCTTCTTTAGAGTACTCAGTAGATACCCAGTCTGACAAGGCAACGGCGTTGCTTTCAAAGATGCGAAAGTTGGGGGCACAACTAGAGAATCAGACTTTATTTTTCGACCAATGGTGGAAGAAACAACTTGATGAGAAAAATGCTCAAAGATTAATGAAATCAGCAGGAGAGTTGCATGAATTTTTACGATACAAAAGATTACTTGCAAAATATTCCCTTACTGAACCAGAAGAGAGAATAATTAACACATTAGATGTTACGGGCCACTCTGCCCTTGTCAAAATCTATGACAAGATAACAAATGCGTTTGTGTTTGAAGTGAAAATAGACGGCAAGACCAAGAAATACAATAGAGAGGAATTATCAGTTCTAATTCGAAATCCAAAACCAAGAACAAGAGAGATCGCATACAAGGCACTATTATCTGAATTTGACAAAAACAAGGGAGTCCTAGGAGAAATTTATCAAAATATAGTTTCAAACTGGAAAGATGAATGCATTCAGATACGAGGATATGCATCGCCAATATCAGTTCGAAACATCGGAAATGACGTGGATGACAAGACAGTAAATGCGCTTCTTTCTGTTTGTAAGAAAAACTCGGATGTATTTCGAAAGTTCTTTTTGCAAAAAGCACACATTTTGAAAATGAAAAAGTTACGGAGATATGACATTTATGCACCAATTCAGAAAAAAGAAGAAAAAAGATATAGCTATGACAAGGCGGTAAAACTAGTTCTTGAGACTCTAAATGATTTCAGTCCGAAACTAAGCGAGTATGCCAAGAGAGTATTTGTTCAAAGGCACGTGGATTCTACTATCAGACCAGGAAAGAGAAGCGGTGCATTTTGCAGTACAATATCTCCAAAGATAACACCATATGTCATGGTAAATTTCAAGGGTAGGACCAATGATGTCTTTACTTTGGCTCATGAGATTGGTCATGCAATACATAGTATCGCAGCCTCTGACAAATCAATATTCATAGCAGAAGCCCCATTACCACTAGCCGAGACAGCTTCGACGTTTTCAGAAATGCTATTGTTCAACAAGATTCTCGATCAAATATCCGAAGACGAACAACAATCTAGACTCATGGAACACTTGGATGACTTGTATGCAACAGTAGGACGACAGGCATACTTTACACTATTTGAGATAGCGGCACATGAAAAGATTGGCAATGGGGCAATGGTCCAAGACATAACATCAGAATACATGAAGACATTAAAAGATCAGTTTGGTAATTCTGTAGATATTACTCCAGACTTTGGAACTGAATGGACATGCATCCCACACTTTTACCATTCACCGTTTTACTGTTATTCCTACTCTTTTGGAAACCTACTCTCTTTGTCATTATACCAGAGATACAGAAAGGAGGGAAGATCATTTGCCTCTACATATGTAGATATTTTAGCTGCTGGAGGTTCAAAAAAGCCAGAAGACCTGCTCAAGGAACATGGAATAGACATAACATCTGAAAGTTTCTGGCAAGAAGGTTTTGAGTATATCAGAAATCAAACAGAACGACTTGGAAGAGTAATTAATTAAAGCGCCTGGCAGTCAAGCGCCCCCAACTGCCAGGCAATGTTCCCCTACGGTTTGAACCGATGTCAAGGATCCTACGCACGCATTATAATTTAAACCTAGAGTTTAGATCGAGAACTTTTATTTTATGAGAACCATCAATGCACGAGTGAAATATCCAAGATGCTGCAATAGAGAACCAGAATATTTGGTAACTTATGACTGCGGACCTGATCCACAACAGACCATGTTGGTTTGCAAGTATCATTACAAGGAAGAGCCTTTTCAGAGATTCGCAATAAAGATAGAAAAATTACGAGAATAAACTTAATAGTTCGATTTTAAAAGTTGCTTTAAATGAAAAACCTGCTTACATTATCTATAATTTTCTCATTATTGCTGACTTCGTTTGTTTCAGTCTATGCACAACAACCACAACTTGCATCATACCGTGAAACAGCCAACATACTAATCGATGAAAAAATACAGAATCAGACTAGTGCGTTTATCACATTGGCATCTACAAGCCCAGTAGAAATGAGAGTCCCTCCAGATCTTAGTGAAAAGATTACAAATACTGCCAATGTTACTTCGGTAGTAATAACAAATGCAGATACATGTGTAATAGGAGTTACGAAGGACCAAGGATGTGTCATAATAAACATAGTTTCCCCAGCGCTTATTGAGACTTACAACATTACAACGATTCAAACACAGGCTAAACAAGTAGGTGACACTTTGATTAATAGCATTAACAAGGCATTTGCTACTGATGCAACATTTTGGCTTACTTATGTTAATCCAAAAGGAGAACTCAACAAGGCTCTTGGTACATCCGGAATCATATCAGGAAACAGAACCATATCGGTTGTATATACAATGTCAAGACCAGATTCGTCATATCTTTTTGACGGATTAACATCCATTTTAATTCCAAAACAAATTCGTGATGATGGTGGATTTTTTGATGCAGCCCAAAAGATGGCGCAAGATTCCAATTCTTCAGTTACATTTGTAATCACTCCAGGACAAGGATCATCACTTTATCAGTTACAGGTCTCAAAACACATTCCAATCAAGGGCAAAGTAACTACAGTTAATCCACTAGAGTTGCTAGGAGTTGACAAACTTGAAAGATCAAGTTATTATAGTATTGGTTTCTTTCCTTTGAATTCCATTCTACAAGTCACAGCAATATCTAATGATACTATTGCAGTAACAAGTCATGGTGGAGATTTAGCCCCTACTACAATCAAAGACGGTCAAAAGTTTCCAACAGACCTAACTAAAGCAGGCTGGATAATCGACCCAGAGTACGGAAATAGAATTTCTGCAATATACCTATTTGGAACAACAACGTCGTTTACAGGCAATCAATCTTCATTGACATTAGGTAGTGCGCCAGTACAGAGTCAATCCACACAAACCAACACCACAACTATATCTGCAACACCAAGTGCAAAATCTTCCAATGATTATTCCACTTATGCTTTAATTGGCATAATTGCAGCAGGTGGAGCTGCAGTATACATATTCATGAAAAGAAGATAAAATTTAGAGAATCAATACCGCGGCAGTAAATACTGTAGTCCAGTGACCTTTTGCATCCCCTACTGCACTCTGGGTGATGTTTCTAGTCTTGTATATCTGTCCTGATATCTTCCACTGTTGTCTTTTCTCATCCCAGCTCTTGTTTACATCAAATGATATTCCAAGTGATGATGCAAGCATCTGCGCAGCTATGTCTTCCGCATAATCTCCTGCTTCTTTTTCAGTCTCTCCAAATGAGATGTATTCAGATAGATAACCATACTTTGTCTTGTCCTTAGGTTCCGCTATTCCGACTGATGCTGCCATCAATCGATGTGGTTCATTACTCTCTTGCCTTGAATAAATTGCAAATGTAACACTTCCAGGTCTTATTAGTTTCAAGCCTTCGGCCTTTGAAATCAGTTTGCAGCCTGGTGGAAATATACTAGATATCAAAACCAAATTGGTTCCAGCGATTCCTGCATCTCTTAACGCATATTCAAAACTTGTTAGCCTATCAGGATGCACACCCTTACCTTTAGTAAGGAATATTTTTTTTGCTACTAAATCTAGCACAAGTCAAGTCTTAACTCACATCTTTAAAAATATATTGAATTTATAAAAATCCAATTATTTCAAATTCTGTAATGATGAAATTATTTCTTGACCATGTTTTTCAGGACTGATATCTCTGAAAATTTTTGAAATCTTACCATCTTTGCCTATAATGAATGTAGAGCGTTTTGCAAGTCCTGCAATATTTAGTCCAGCGTAAGTCTTGCAAGCGATCTTTTGCATATCACTCAGATGAAGATATGGAACGCTATATTCCTCAACAAATTTCTTTTG
Source organism: Candidatus Nitrosotalea bavarica (assembly GCF_900167955.1). Taxonomy (GTDB): domain Archaea; phylum Thermoproteota; class Nitrososphaeria; order Nitrososphaerales; family Nitrosopumilaceae; genus Nitrosotalea; species Nitrosotalea bavarica. Next base: position 149,671 of record NZ_FUYK01000003.1, read on the forward strand.
ATCTTCAACAGTGTCTACAGATATTGCAAAGAGTTCAGCTTGCTCTTTTATCTTAGGATATGCAGCAATTATGGCCTCTGCCATTTGAAACACCTTCTTTGATGGACATGCAAAGAGATGATTTTTGGGATAGAAACATAGCACTACGTTCTTTTTTCCCCGGAATGAACTTAGTTTTACAGTACTTCCATCATTTGCTACAAGCTCAACATCAGGAGCCAGGTCGCCTTCGTTCATACCACTCATCTACAAATACAGGTTAATACCATTTCCGTTGTAATTTTTTTTATTAGAGAACTAAATCTATCGGATTATTTTTTGAATTTCTTTTGGTATAACTTTATTCCAGCAAGGACTTCTTTCTTTGCGCTAGCAGCATTTTTCCAACCTAGTATCTCAACTTTCTTTCCTTCAAGTTGCTTGTATACTTCAAAAAAGTGACCGATCTCCTTGAGATAGTGTTTGTCAAGATCAGCAATATCCTTCAGATTATCATATCTAACGTCGTCTTTTGCGACACATAAAATCTTGTTATCCATTTCACCCCCATCTTTCATACGAAGCATTCCAATTGGGCGTGATTCTATTAGAACACCAGGATAAGTGTGATTACTAACAAGTACAAGTGCATCCATTGGATCGCCATCTTCTGCATATGTTTGTGGAATTATGCCATATTCTCCAGGATAGAAAAACGGCGAAAATAACACTCTGTCAAGTTTAATGATGCCTCTTTTTTTATCATATTCGTATTTGTTTTGAGAACCTTTTGGAATTTCAACTATAACATTTATCACAGAAGGTATTTTTGGGCCAGTTTCAATGTCATGCCACAAGTCCATGACAAATTGTCAGAAATATGTCCTATTTAATTGACATCATATGAGAAATATTTCTTTATATGGAATTTCTTGTTTTGTAAGACAACAAAACACTATAACTTCGGAAAAAGATAAAACGCCATTCAAGACTCATTTTAATAATGAAAGCAGTATATGTTTCAGGACCATCAGACGTCCAGATAAAAAATGTAGAGAGACCACAAGTTGGCAAGGGAGAGATACTAGTCACCATGAAAGCATGTGGCGTATGTGGTTCTGACTTGGAAAAGATTTATGGTAAATACAGCCAGCCTTCCATGAGACTAGGCCATGAGCCTTCAGGAATAGTTTCTGCAGTAGGCGAAGGAATAGTAGATTTCAAAAAGGGAGACAGAGTATTTACTCATCACCATGTGCCATGTTATTCTTGTCACTTTTGTACACATGGAAATGAGACAATGTGTCAGAAATATTCAGAGACAAACCTTTCACCATGTGGCCTTGCTGAGGAGTTTATTGTTCCCGAGTGGAACGTATCACATGGAGGAGTTATAAAATTACCAAAAAATATAAGTTTTGAAGAAGCATCCATGATAGAACCATTAGCATGTTGTGTACGAGCATGGAATAAAATAAAATTCAAAAAAGGAGATTCGATTGCAATTCTTGGAGCAGGGCCAACAGGCCTTATGCACCTCATGTTAAGTAAGGTACATGGAATTGAAGATATATTTTGTTTTGACCTCAATGATTTCAGATTAGGTTTTGCAAAAAAGTTTGGCATAACAGAAGCAATAAGATCAGATGATCAAGATGCATATCAAAAAATTCTTTCAAAGACTAGTAATCGTGGAGTAGATATAGTGATGGTTGCGACTGGAAGTCTTAATGCCATATCTCAGGCAATTGATTTTGTAAGAAAAGGTGGCGTTGTCATGCTATTTGGAGTTCCTTCAAAAGATGCAAAGATGTCACTTGACATGAGTAAGGTATACTCTAAGGAAATTACAATCACTCCAAGTTATGCAGCTTCTGAAAAGGATACAAATGAAGCATTTAATCTAATAGAACAAGGAATAGTGGATGTAAAAAAATTAATCACTCATAAGTTTGATCTTACTGAATCTGCAAAAGCTTTGGATTATGCTCATCAGGGAAACGATTCCATGAAAATAATAATTACAAATTCAGAAACGCTTAACTAAGGCAAATTTTTTCGATGAAGATATGGATTGGGGACTCAAAAATAGACTTGCAAAAATAATCAAACCACAAAACAGACGTGGTGTAATGCTTGCAGTAGACCACGGATATTTTCTTGGACCTACAGAGAGATTAGAAGTACCCAAAAAAACCATAGCCCCATTATTACCTTTTGCAGATTCTCTTATGCTTACAAGAGGTGTTTTAAGAACATCCGTTGATGCAAATTTTCCAGTGCCCGTTGTGCTCAGAGTATCTGGAGGAGCAAGTATTATCGGAAAAGATCTTTCAAATGAAACAATAACCACATCAGTAAAAGAGGCAATCAGATTAAATGTGTCTGCCATTGCAATGTCAATATTTATCGGTGCACCTCATGAACATGAATCGCTTGTCAGTTTAGGCAATCTTGTAAATGAAGGTGAAGAATATGGAATACCCGTACTTGCCGTCACAGCAGTAGGAAAAGAATTAGAAAAACGTGATGCAAGATATTTGGGATTAGCATGTAGAATGGCCGCAGAATTTGGGGCACATCTAGTCAAGACATACTATTGTGAGAACTTTGAAAAAGTAGTAACAGCATGTCCAGTGCCAGTCATAATTGCAGGAGGTCCAAAACTTGCAACAGAACTTGACGTGTTTAATCTAACACATGATGCATTACAAGCCGGGGCATCCGGAGTTGACATGGGACGAAACATTTGGCAAAACGATCATCCAGTAGCCATGATAAAGGCAGTAAGAGCAATAGTGCACCAAAAAGCCACAGTCAAAGAAGCCCATGAAATTTTCAAAAAAATAAAAAATGAAGCACCTGAAATAAATAAACCTACTCAAAAAAACAAATCAAAAAAATAAATTCTTAATCTGAAATTTTTGTCAAATGTATGTGGACTATTTTCCACTTTAGATTTTTCATAAAAACAAAAGTTGCTCTGCTATCCATTGTAAGATGTTGTCCTCTAAAGCTATAATTATCCACAATCATTCCAGATTGTTTTACAGTAAAGGTTGCCACTGCAAAAGTCTCAAACAAGTCTACTCGAGTATTTTTTAATTCAAAATCATAATCAGAGATACTTACAAATCGCAATTGTTCTAATGCGGTTGTAGTTGCAAAGTCTTTTAGATCAAATGGTGGAACATCACTGTATGAGGAAAATCTCGAATCATCAAGTTGGATGACGCTTAGCGGTGCAACATTCTTGGTCTTTCCAGCAGTAAAAAATGTCGTAATTATATCAAGAATATCGTCTTTATCGCTCAAAATCGGTATTGCTTAAGACAAATCTACTTTAAGTCTTATGACATGATAAATGCAAGTTAAATTTGTGCCTAGCAATATCCAATACATGGTTGATTTAGGACAATATCTTTATTAATAATTTTAGAGAGAAAATCATTAGATAAGTATGAAAAAAGTAGACTCGACAAGCATTTCAAGTATTTTGTTGCTAGTCGAGGTTATGCTGTAAAACACAGCAATTTTCGGAGATAGAAAATTATGGAAAAAATTTCAGGTGCAAGGGCTTTGATGATCGCTTTGGAAAAAGAGGGTGTGGATATTGCCTTCGGACTACCGGGAGGTGCAAACTTGCCAATATACGACGAACTTTACAAAAGCAACATACGACATGTTCTAGTAAGACATGAACAATCTGCGTCGCACATGGCAGACGGTTATGGTAGAGTAAGTAGAAGACCAGGAGTATGTTTTGCAACATCAGGTCCAGGTGCAACAAATATTGTAACTGGAATTGCAACAGCTCAGGCAGATTCTGCTCCAATGGTTGCAATCACAGGCCAAGTTCCTTCAAAAATGATTGGCCGTGATGCATTTCAAGAAAGTGATATAATCGGAATTACAAACCCTATCGTAAAATATGCATTTCAGCCAATGAGTCCAGGAGAAATTCCAGAAGTAGTAAAGAAGGCATTCTATATCGCATCAACTGGAAGACCTGGTCCTGTTTTGATAGACATTCCAAAAGATGTACAACAAAATGAAGCAGAGATACAATTTCCTTCAGAGGTTAAAATTAGAGGATACCATCCATGGGTAGATCCTGACATAAAAGAAATTGAAAGAGCAACTGATATGTTACTAGCTGCAGAAAGACCAATTATTCTTGCAGGCGGAGGAGTTATAATTTCAAGTGCATTTGCAGAACTTCAATCAATTGCAGAATTACTCATGATACCTGTTGTAACAACTTTCAAAGGAAAGGGTTCATTTCCAGAAAATCATCCACTTTCACTTGGACCAATTGGAATGCATGGACACGCAGAAGCAAATAAGATGATGACTGAAGCTGACTGTGTACTAGCATGCGGTTCCAGATTTTCAGACAGGTCAGTTGGTACATTTGAAGAATTTGAGAGAAATTTGAAAATAATACACATGGATGTAGATCCTGCAGAGATTGGAAAGAATCAGACTACACATGTAGCAGTAATTGGAGATGTAAAGACATCGCTTAGAATCATGGTAAAGATGCTAATCCAAAAGGCCATTAAACGAAATGGTGAAAACGCATGGGCAAAAAAAGTTAGAGAAACTAAAGAATACTATAGAGAAAATATCAAGATTCATCCACATCCATTAGCAGCTTCCAAAGTTCTCAAAAAGTTAAGAGAGGTTCTTCCTGCACAATCAATTGTCACTACCGAAGTAGGCCAACATCAGATGTGGGCATCATTATTTTTTGATGTCATACATCCAGGCACATTCTTTAGCTCTACAGGTCTTGGAACAATGGGGTGGGGATTCCCAGCAGCGATAGGTGCCAAGGCTGCAAGACCCGATGTTCCAGTTTTAGATATTGCAGGAGAAGGAAGTTTTAACATGACAGAAAACTCACTTGCAGTTTCAGTATTAGAAGACTTGCCTGTTATTGTATTCTTGTTAAACAATTTCACACTTGGCATGGTAGCCCAATGGCAGAGAACATTTTATGACAGAAGGATGATAGGAGTAGACCTTAAGAATTGTCCAGATTATGTCAAAGTAGCAGAAGCATATGGCGCACAGGGAATAAGGGCTACTACTATTGATGAAATTGGAAAAGCAGTCCAGACAGCCTTGAAGAGTAACGTTACAACCGTAATAGACATACCAATTGATCCACAAGAAGACGTCTTTCCATTTGTGGCACCCGGAACATCTCTTAAGGACATGATCTTACCATCATAGTGAAATAACATGTGGTCGATAATTTCCGTTCTAGTAGAAAACAAACCAGGTGTCTTGTTCAAGATTACAAACTTGTTCCGATCAAGAAACTATAACATTGACAGCATATCTGTAGGAATAACTGAAAATCCCGAAATCTCTAGAATGACAATTACTACAGAGGCAGATGAAAAACAGCTAAATCAAATAATAAAACAACTAGACAAGTTGATTGATACGATAGAAGTAAAACTATTAGACGAGAAGAAGAGCATATACAGAGAACTTGTCATGATGAAGATTAAAGTATCAAAACCAACTGACATCAAGGAGATAACAGACCTTGCAAACGCCTTCAAGTGTGACGTTCATGATGTCAGAAAATCTTCTATCATATTAGAGATAACTGCAACACCAGATAGAATTAATGCCCTAGAAGACCTTGTCAGAGGATATGGAATCCTTGAAATGGCAAGAACTGGAATATGTGCATTAGCAAGAGGAGAAAGAAGTGAAAGTTAGAATTTTTGATACCACATTAAGAGACGGAGAGCAGACACCAGGTGTAGCCTTGACTCCAGACCAGAAACTTGTGATAGCACAAAAATTAGACGAGCTTGGTGTTGATGCAATAGAAGCAGGTTTTCCAATCATTTCAGAAGGAGAGATGATAGCAATCAAGTCCATAACAGGAGCAGGTTTGAAAGCAGAGATTTGTGGACTAGCACGAACAGAAAAGAAAGACATTGATGCAGCTGTAGCAGTTGGGTTAAAGTACATCCACACATTCATTGCAACTTCAGACATACATCTCAAGTACAAGCTAAAATTAACCCGAGAGCAGGCATTAGAAAAAGCAGTGGAAGCAGTTCAATACGCCAAGTCACTTGGTTTACAAGTTGAATTTTCAGCAGAAGATGCTACAAGGACGGATAGAGAATTTCTAAAAAAAGTATTCAAAGCGGTAACAGAAGCAGGAGCAGACAGATTAGACATACCAGATACAGTAGGCTATTCCACTCCACAATATATTGCTGAAATTACAAGGGATACAATTGAGGCAACGCACCTACCAGTAAGTGTTCACTGCCATAACGATTTTGGTTTAGCTGTAGCAAATGCATTATCTGCAATACAAGCAGGTGCAAAATGTGCACATGTTACAATCAACGGAATAGGAGAGAGGGCAGGTAATGCATCTTTAGAAGAACTAGTAATGGGATTACAATGTCTACAATGGGACAAGGATAGAAAGTTTGAGACAAATATTAACACTAAACTTCTTTATGAGACTTCACGGTTTATCTCAAAGATAGTAGGAGTTCAGGTTCAGCCAAACAAAGCAATCGTGGGAGAAAATGCATTTGGTCATGAATCAGGAATTCATACACATGGTGTGTTGAGCAATCCATTAACCTATGAACCAATCAGTCCTGAGCTTGTGGGTAGAACAAGATGGTTCCAAGTAGGAAAACATGCAGGAGCACATGGAGTTTCTGCCATGCTTGAAGAATATGGTATCCAACCTTCAAAAGAACAGGCGCATGAAATTTTAGAGAAGATCAAAAAGCTTGGAGACCTAGGAAAACATGTAACAGATGTTGAGCTTTTAGGAATTGCAGGAGAGGTAATGCAGCAACAAGGATTAAAGAGACTAGTCCACCTCGTAGGTTTTTCAGTATCAACAGGAATTGGAAATATGCCATATGCATTTGTAAAATTAAACATTGAAGGAAAAGACTTTATCAGTACAGACTATGGCGTGGGTCCAGTAGATGCGTCAATTAATGCAATCCAGAAAATTACTGGAGAAATATCCAAAGTCAGAGTAAAAGATTACAAGTTAGATTCAATCTCTGGAGGTTCTGAGGCATTATGTGAAGTTACCATTAAAGTGGAAGACGCATATGGAAACCAAGCCTCTGCAAAATCAGTAGGAGAAGATATCGTAATTACAAGTGTACAAGCAGTTATAGATGGAATAAACAGAATTATGCTCAAAAAAATTCTCAAACAAAAAAACTTGGGACAGTAAATGTATAAAATATCACTTATCACCGGAGATGGAATAGGTCCGGAATTATCAGAATCAGTAATCGAGGTCTTGAATGCAGTAAATGACAAATTTGGAGTAAAGTTAGACATTACAAAATTAGAAGCAGGTGATGCAGCACTCAAGAAAACAGGAAAGGCGCTTCCAGATGAGACATTAGATATAATAAAAAAGTCCGATGCATGCCTCAAGGCACCTGTTGGCGAAAGTGCTGCAGATGTAATTGTAGTATTGCGAAGATTATTGGACCTTTATGCAAACATCAGACCTGCTAAATCTTATCCAAACATGCCAGCATTGAAGGAAAACATAGACATGGTAATAGTAAGAGAAAACACAGAAGATCTATACACAGGAATGGAATTTGACATTGGAGAGACATCTATTGCATTACGTACAATCTCAAAGAGAGCATCAGAAAGAATTGCAAAATATGCATTTATGACAGCAGAGCAACGAAATGGGAAGAGAAAGGTAACTTGTGTCCACAAATCAAACGTGATGAAAAAGACAGATGGGTTATTCTCAAGGTCATGCCAAGAAGTAGCAAAGAATTATCCAGAAATTTCATTTGAACAGATGTATGTTGATGCATGTGCCATGAATCTAATAAGACAGCCAGAGTCTTTTGATGTCATAGTAACTACCAATTTGTTTGGAGATATTTTATCAGATGAGGCATCACAGGTTGCAGGCGGACTAGGAATGGCACCAGCAGCAAACATCGGAGACAAATTTGCGTTATTTGAACCAGTTCATGGTGCAGCATTTGACATAGCAGGAAAACAAGTTGCAAATCCATCCTCATTTATCTTGTCTGCAAAAATGATGTTTGAGTGGCTCGGAATGAAAAACAATGACAAGTCGTGTTATGATATAGCAAAAAAGATAGAAGATGCAGTATATGGAGTTGTCAAAGAAGGAATAAAGACAAAAGACATTGGCGGCAACAAGAGTACTAAAGAATTCACACAGAGCATAGTATTACGTATTATTTGAGGTCAGATACAGGCGGCTCTCTTGACCAAAAGAACATTGCAAGACCAATTGGAATCATAATCATTATTGCAACACTTAATGAAATCCAGTAAAACGTAGGATCGATTCCTTTGATAAAAGGGACTGGAAATACAGTATACGCCCAGACAAATGCAATAAATCCTAACAACACTTTATTTTTTTTAAAAATGCGCCATCCAAGTTTTCTTTTTGCAATGTAACAACGTTTGCACCTAGTCCTGTCGTCAGTCATGCATGAAGTGCAACAGTGTTTATCACAAAAGTAGCATGTTCTATCACCAAAGTCAGAACCACAAAAATCACATTGTCGCACAATTCTTCTGGATTTGATCAAAATTTATCTTTTTATGGAGGTCAGCGAATGTTGAGCATATTTTTGTTCTAACGATGTTTTCCTAGCTCTTCACCAAGCTTATCGATGCTCTGATTCCAGCCCATCTTCATTCCAGAAAGTGGTCCTTCCGTTCCTGGACCTGCCTTGGTCACTACTATATGCAGTGTCATTTTCGTCTTTCCTTCTAAATCCTCAAGCATTATTGTAACTTTTTGCTCAAGTTGTGGATTACCATTTTCATCCTTTATTGCCGAAGAAGTGAAGACAATGCGCTGGGGCGGAATGACTTCGTCGAAGGTTCCTTTCATGGGCCACTCTTGTCCTTCTAGATCGCCTAGGTCTTTACCTGCCAACATGACAATATGAATAGCGCCACCAGGTCTAGCATCTAGTTTACAAATAGGATTTGTAACACCTCTTGGACCCCACCATTTCTCTATGAGTTTTGGATCAGTCCAAGCCTTGAACACAAGCTCACGTGGTGCATCAAATATTCTTGTGATGACAAGTTCTCGATCCGATGTTCCTGTGTTGGCACTATTTTCTTTCATATTTCTTTCCTCTCTGTTTCATTTCATCCTCTTGTAGTTTGATAAGATAATCATCCAACCTATCCAATCTCTTGTTCCAAGTACTACGATATGACTCCAGCCAAATGTTTAACTCTTTGAGCGGTTCAGGACGAAGTTTGTAAATCCGTTGCTGTGCAACTGGATGCATCTCGACTAATCCAGCTTTACTTAGCACGTGTAGATGTTTGGAGACTTGTGGTTGGCGTAGTCGGAGTATATTGACAATCTCTCCAACGGGTCGTGGTCCATCACGCAAAAGTTCAACAATATGTAAACGATTAGGTTCTGCTAGCACACTTAATGTACGTAGAGTAGATTTCAAGATCTTAATATTCCTCTACAGGAATATTCCTGTATAGGAATATAAATTTTATGCTTTAGATTTGGAAAAATATTTCATGATCTTCGTTAAATTCAAAGTATTTTGGTTAGAAATAAAAGATCAGGATAATTATCATAAGATGATTTTACAAGAATGCCCAGACTGTCTTAGATTTCGTTTTTTATGGAAATAGTCTTTCAGGATCACGGGGGTATAGTACAACCTCTCTAACATTATCAATCTGGGTTAAAACAGCCATCAGCCTATCCAAACCCAATCCCCAACCAGAATGAGGCGGCATTCCCCAATCAAATGCTCTCAAATGGTCTTCAAATTGTACCGGATCTAGTCCTTGTTCTATCAGTCTAGATTTTATCTTGGCAGGGTCATGTAGTCTTCTACCTCCAGATGACAATTCAAGATATCCAAATTGCAGGTCAAATGATTTTGAAGTTGTAGGGTCGTCTTCTTTTTCATGGATGTAAAACGGCTTTAGTTTAAGTGGCCAATCAGTCAAAAAGTAAAATCCAGGATGAATCTCACCAAGTTTTCTTAGATGAGAATCAAGTAAATCGTCTCCAAATACAAGAGCAAGTCCTTGTTTTCCAAGCTCTTCGATTGCTTGCCGGTATGTTACCCTATCAAAAGGGGCATTTGGTTTTCTAATTTCAATTCCTAAATTCTTTTGCTCTTCAATACAGTTTTTTTCTACATATTCAAAAACAGATACAACTAGTTTTTCCAAAATATCCATGACATCAGTATAATCCATAAATGCAGATTCAATGTCAACACTGGTAAATTCAGTCAAGTGTCTTACAGTATGAGATTTTTCAGCTCGATAAAAAGAAGATATTTCAAATATTCTCTCAAGGCCAAGTGTTAGTTGCTCTTTGTAAAGTTGTGGGCTCTGTGCAAGATATGCCTGCTTGTCAAAATATTTTAAAGAAAATAAATTAGCTCCACCTTCACTTGCGCTTCCAATAATTTTCGGAGTGTTTACTTCAAGAAAACCAAGTTCAGTAAGCATCTTGCGAATAGAAAGAAGAACATGATGTCGTATCTTAAAGATGGATGCAGTTTTTTGGTTACGAAGATCAAGCGCTCGTGCGTTTAATCTATTATCAATCCCACTTTCTAGCCTACCAAGTGGATCTATTGGTAGAGGATGTATAGCCCTTGATAGAATCTCAATTTTTTCAGCCTTTATTTCATATGCAAAATCTCGCGCTTTTGATTCCTGTACCGCACCAGCAATTCTTACCACGCTTTGTCGGCTAAGATCTTTGACTTGTTGTAGATTTTCCGGACCCGCAACTACAATCTGTGATACGCCCGTGATATCCCTCAAAGTAAGAAATGTGAGTTTTCCTAATTCTCGTAAATCTTCCACCCAACCTGCAACTATGACTTTTTGACCCTTCATTGAAGGTCCAAGTGCTCCTATGTTGTGAGTTTTTGTGATATCCATTAAATCTAGCCTACTTTCTTTCAAATTCCACTACTAGTTCTATCTTTCGAAGATCGTGCACAATTGCAATCACCTGGTTTACATCTATTGGAAATTTTGATGTCTTTTTTCCAGACACTATGACTTTGGTTTTTCTAAGACCGCCAAGGGCCCAAACTTGGTTTATTGCAAGTATTTTGATTGGAAAGAATACGTCTTCAATGAATTTCTTGTCATCAGAGTCTTGGTGAACAAGCCAGATTTTTCCTGAAAATTCACCTTGAAGTATACGATAAAGCTCCCTACTTTGCCTAATCGTCATAATATCCTGGCTACCAAGATATATTACAAAATCACCGTTTGATTCACGACATGAATTTAAGGTGAATTTTTCTATTTGTGGTATCTTTTGAGAAAGTTTTACTAGTTTCATAGAAGCATCTACATCCGCCTTGGTCAGTACGCCTTGATCTAATTTAGATTCACATTGAGGACACAGTATGCCATTCATTGCATCAAAATTACAAATTGGCGTTCTCATGGAAATCGATTTTTTGCCTGTAAAACTGAAAGATAAACTATTCGAAATTAGGTTCTGTCAAGTTGAAGGGTGATCGGTATTTTTCTTTATCGTGTTACATTTCGGGTGATGGGCTTCTTTTGTAGAGGATAACTTCAATATGGAAGTTAAGTCGTGCCTACTATACCATAATCGATTATTGTTTAATTTTATGATGGAATTTTCTTTCTTGAACTGTAAACTGAATCGCCCATCAGTATTTTCTATTAATACTGCAGGTATTTGGTCATATGGTGCCAATACACTAAAAATAAAATTTTCTTCATTACTGGTTTCTTTATCGTATGACCAGCACAGATCCAGATCAATATCAGAAAAAGGTAGGCTCTCAAGTGTTTTGTATTTCATCTATTAGTCAATATTCTGTTTTTTGTGATTGATTTTAGATCTATTTTTAGATTATGATTGATAGTTTTGTCAAATTATAGACAGAACATTCATTCCTGTCAAGTCCATCACGGAATATTTAAGAAACATACAAAACTCAAATGTACCGCTCATCCATAGTGTAATCATATGGTATTTTTGTCTGTAAATGATCTGGATGTTCAATACCAGAGTCAAGGAAAAAAGGTACATGCTATAGACCACATATCATTTTCCTTGCAAGAAAAAGAGTCAATTGGCATAGCGGGAGAAAGTGGTTGTGGCAAGAGTACACTTGGTCTTGCCATTATGAAAACACTTCAGGAAAATGCAAGTGTGTCAGGTGAGATTCTTTTTGATGGTAAATCAATTTTGGCCATTCCAGATCCAGAGTTTACAAAAAATATCCGATGGAAGCAGATATCCATGGTCTTTCAAGGAGCAATGAATTCTCTAGATCCGGTCTTTACCATTAAAAAACAATTTGAGGAAATTCTAAAAAAGCATGATTTTCATGAAGATTACAAACAAGTAATAGAGTCTGCAATATCTTCAGTTGGATTACCACGTTCAGTTTTAGACAAATATCCACATGAGATAAGCGGCGGTATGAAGCAGCGAGTTGTAATTGCAATGGCTCTAATTTTAAAACCAAAAATGGTGATTGCGGATGAACCTACCACAGCATTAGATGTGTTGGTTCAAGCACAGATTATGACATTATTAAAAAATCTCAAAAAAAGCGGACTAGGAATCATGTTAATTTCTCATGACTTGGGAATAATTTCCGAAATTGCAGAAAAAATAGGCATCATGTACGCAGGTCAGATTGTAGAGTTTGGCCTGCTATCAGACATTTATAAAAATCCAAAGCACCCCTATACTTTTGCCCTATTGAATTCAATTCCCAGTCTAAACAATACAACAAAAATCACATCACTAAAGGGCAGTCCACCCAGTATGACAAACCTCCCAAGCGGTTGTAGATTTTATGATAGATGTCCACAGGCAATGGAAAAATGCAAGAAAGAACCTCCCAAAGTTATGACTTCATCAGGTTTTGTGATGTGCTGGTTATATGAATAAATAATTTCTAAAATATTTTTTAAAACAGAATTTTAGTTTTACTTGTTAAGACCTACGCCATTATAGTAGGAGTTGTACACTCGTAATGCGTTGGTCAAAGAATCGCTTTGGGCTTGAGCAATCATAGTATTTCTATCTCTACCTTGAGAATTAGTTGGGGTACTTGTCAAACCATAGTAGTTTGATTTCAAGGAGTTGATAGTCGCCTGATGAATCTGGTTGAATATCATTATAGCCTTTTCAAGTGAATAAGCCGCTTGTGGAGGTAGATTTCTGCCACCATGATTCATCTCAGAGGTTATTGAGCCAGGCTTGTATGTAAATGGAATATTGGTACCAACATACGGAGTAAGATCAAGATACACTTGATCAATCTTTGCAAGTTGGCTAACTAGTGATGCTGCTTGTGCTTCAGCAGTTTGGGAATTCTGTCCAATCATGGTTTGTCTATCATAAGTGGCAGCTGTATCGGTTGGAGTGCTTGGGGCAAAGTTGGCATAATTTTGTTGAATCTTTACTAATTGACTCAAAACATCATTTGCTTGCACAAGAGATGATGCGGTAGCACTATCAATCATAGCATTTCTATCCCTACCTTGAGAATCAGTTAGTGTACTTGTCAGATTAGCATAACCAGTAGAAGTATCATATTGTAACTGTCTAACATGTATGTCATTAAATTGTGCTACTGCATTTTGTAGTGAAACTTGTGCTGCGGCATCAATATTTCTACCTCTGCTTGTTTCATCAGTTGTAGTGCTGTTAAGTCCAGTCCAGTTTCTCTTTGCTGCATCCATATTAGCAAATTGATAGTATGTGTTGTACTTTTCAATAGCCTTTTGTTCTGATGTTTGCATCCTTGCAGTAATATCAGACTGGGGATCATCTGCAAAGACAAATTGGTTCAAGTATGAGGAACCTGAGCTAAATAAGAATCCGGTAATCATTATGACTGTCAATAATTTGTAGTTCACGAAATCTCTCATATATTGAGCCTTTTAAAACTTTGCGATGGATAGATTTTCAGCCAGTGATCGCTTGATATATTTCCAATCACAACAAATACCAATGGAAGAGATCCTTTCAGTCAATAATTTAAAAAAATACTTTACAAAAAAAGGATCATCGGGAGTAAGTAAAGATATCACAAGAGTAGCCGATGGAATCTCATTTTCGATAAAAAATGGTGAGACGTTGGTATTGGCACATTTTCGATAAAAAATGGTGAGACGTTGGTATTGGCAGGCGAATCAGGTTCGGGCAAGACTACGATCGCCCGTATGATATTACGAGCAATAGAACCAGATTCAGGAACCGTAAATTTTGAGGGCCAAGAGATTACAAATCAACAGGATCATCTAAGAAAAATTAGATTGGGTTGTCAGATGGTTCACCAGGATCCATATGCTTCCATCAATCCCAGAATGACTGTTCTAGACATAGTAAAAGAACCACTTGACATACACTCCATTGGGAATAAAAAAGAAAGAAACAAGTTAGTTTTGCAAGCACTAAGTCAGGTAAATCTAGAACCAGTAGAAGAGATTACGGCAAAATATCCCCACATGCTATCAGGGGGACAAAGACAAAGAGTTGCATTAGCTCGTGCAATTGTAACAAAACCAAAAGTAGTCATTGCTGATGAACCTGTTTCGATGCTTGATGTATCAGTAAGAATTGGAGTTTTAGAACTTATGAAAAATTTACAGGAAAAGCTAAAGATTTCTTTTCTGTACATTACACATGACTTGGCTACTGCAAATTATATTGGCAATAGAATTGCAATTTTATATCTTGGAAAGATTGTAGAGATTGGACCTATCAATGAAATTTTATCAAGCCCACGTCATCCATATACTCAGGCACTCATAGATTCAATATCATATCCAGATCCAGAGAATCTAAAGAGGGACAAAAAGATTCACATCAATGATCCTATAGATGTAGATGTGTATCAAGGCTGCAGATTCAGAGCTCGGTGTCCTTATGCCATTGAAAAATGCAAGCAAGAACCATTACTTGAAGAAATTTCAGAGGGCCGACAAGTTGCATGCTTTGTTAAGATAAACTAGTTTGCTACTTCAGATACATTAGAAATTCTATGTGAGACCACATGTGATACTCCATTTCTTGGAAATACACCATAAATGAGAGTTGCCTTCTTTACTACAGAGTCTTTAAGTGAAACCATGATCATCTGACTTCCTTTTGATCTATCTTCAAGTATTGTAGAAAGTCGTTCAGTGTTTAATGCATCAAGGTGTGCATCAACTTCGTCTAAAAGATAGAAGGGAGACGGTTTTAGTTTTTGAAGGGCTAACAAAAAGGTAATTGCAGCAAGTGTTTTTTCTCCACCACTAATTGATGTAGATTCTCTTTTTGGTTTATTTGGAAATTGTACAAGATATGATATGCCTGATGAAAATATGTCATCTTCATTTTGAATCTCAAGCCATGCATTACCTCCTGTCATTTTGCTAAATATTTCACGGATATCCTTGTCTACTTTATCATATGATTCCAAGAATGTCTGACGTTTGCCCTTGTCAATCTCTTCAATGAATTTCACTATAGAGTTTCTTTCTTCTTCAAGTTCATTCTTTCTTGAAGACATGGAACGATACCCGTTTGAGATTTCCACATATGTTTCAGGAGCCCTAGTATTCAGAGAGCCCGACAGTTTTCTCTTCTCTGACTCTAATTCAATAAGAATTTGATCAACGTCAAAGGACTCCAAAAGTGTGTCATATCCATAGGATTCCAATGTCTTTCTGATTCGGCTTTCATTTTCTGCCAGATCCTGAATATCACGCGATATAGAATCAGATTGTCGCTCCATGCCGTTTACTTCTTTACTCAAAGTCCTTTCAGATTCATACAGTCCTTTTAGTTTAGAATCATATTCTTTTAGCGTGGATACGGACGTTCCAGAAGTGGATATCAATTGTTGTTCTTTTTCTCTCAAAGTAACAAGTAAGGAATCAACACTTTCTTTCTCTTTTGCAAGTGCCCTTGACTGGACTTCGATATCATATTTTTCATGATTTATTGAGGACTGTTCTTGAGTCAAAAGCCTCACATTTGCTTTGAATGAATTTTCTTCATTTCCCAGGTTGGTCAAATTACCAGTCAACTCTCTAAACTGAGTCGAGATGGCACTATGAGAACTCAGAAGATTAGAGCGCTTTTCATTTAGCGTTGAGAGTAGACTTGCTACCCTAGTCTGGCCCTCATCGGCATAATTTTCATTAGTAAGAGAGATGCGTTCTTCAAGAGATGACTCGTATGACTGTAATTTGGATAAATTAACCAAGATGCTCTCTTCCCTTCTTCGTAATTGAGAGATCCTTGAGGTGTGTTGCTCTTCAGACATGTTTAGCGTTTTCAATTTTATCTTTATGTCAGAAAGACCAAGGCTGACATTTGTAAACCCAGTCTCAGATGAGTTGTATCGGTTATCAAGGCGGTCCATAATTCCTTCAAGTTTTTTTAGCTGTGCCTTTTTATTTTGAATAAATCTTCTCAATAATTCAATAGATTCAACCAGTCCGTCTACAGAGGTACTTAACAGAATTATTTTTGTCAGGTGTGATACTTTAGAGTTTACATCAATTACAACAGCATTTGCGTCAGCTTCAAAGAATTGTCCGTCAGTAGTTACTGATCTATAACCCTTCTTTGACAACTCGTATGCTTTCTCCTTTGAATCCACCAGTATAATGTTTCCAAAAATGAAGTTCTTAAGTGAGTCAAACTTTTCCTCACACTGTACAAATTCAGATAACACTCCAAGTACACCGGGTTCTTTAGTGATTGAAATTTTAGAGTTTGATATTGCGTCAAGTGGTATTATCCTAATCTTTGGTAATTTTTTCTCTTGTGCAAATTCAGCTAGTCCAAGTAAAGTAGCAAAATCATTTACAACCAATCCCTTGAGCCAATCAGAACCAACTGCTAATAGTGGACGTTCATATTGTTTATCCCACGTTAGAATCTCAAAGACTAGGCCTTGTATTCCAAGTCGTTTTGAATCTTCTTTGAGTTTTGCTATAGAATAATCTTCGTGCATTACTTCTTTTACAACTTTGATCTTTGCTTCATATTGTGCAGCAGCCTTGCTTGCTTTTTCAAAGATCAGTGTTGTCTCCTCGATATCTTTCTCTATCTTGACACGTCTCTCGCGTAGATTCCCAAGTCTTGATTTTAGATCATTGATTGCTGCCTCATGACCGGTCCTTACTTGATGAAGTCTTCTCTCAAGACCCAAGAGATTATCCTTCTCATCAAGTATGGATTTTATTCTAGATGAGTTTTGTTCTATTTTATTTTTAATATCATCGCTTTCTTGTTCTAGTTTTGATAAAGAAAGCTTTGTTTCGTTTAATTGGTCTGAAAGACTTCTTATTTTTTCATCAACGCGCATTTTGTTTGTTGCAATCTGTGATTGTTGCTTTAACACTTGGTTGATTTCAGAGTCTACCGAAGTAAGTTCAACATTTGTAGTCTTTCTTGTTTCGTTAATTGTAGCGATCGAATTTTTTAGTTCAATTATTTGATTTTCCAATATAGTGCGTCGTTCATTTAATGCTGTAAGATCAGATTGAATTTCAGGCAATCTAGAATCAATCTGTGAAAGCCTTCTTGCATTAGTGGCAAGCTTGCTGTTTGCAGATTCAAATTGATGCATTGCAGATGCAAGTTCAGAGTCAATTGTGGCCTTTGCTTGATTGTACACATTTACTTCGTCCATGAACTTTTGTTTTTCTTCTTCAAGTTTTTTTATTTCATCACGCAGTTGTGTACGTTGTTCATCAAGTTTCTTGGATTCAGATTGGATGGCGTGAAGATTTCTCTCCTTTGAAATTTTTGCCGTTTCAATGTCTCGTAGTTTATTTGAAGATTGAATCGCGTATAGTCTTTTTAGCTCTTTATCGATAACATCAAATCTGAGTTGGTCATTTCTTTCTTCTTCTAGCTCATCGATGCGTTTTTTGATCTCATCCATTCTAGCAAGGGCAATCTCAAGTCTTCTATCTGCCTCATCGAGTTGTTTTAGTGATTCTGTCTTTTTTTCGTCAAAATATGCCAGTCCTATAATATCCTCTATTATTTTCCTTCTTTCTTCAGCATTAAATTCAGAGATTCTAGTGATAGTTCCCTGCTGTACAATGTTGAGTTTATGAATGCCACAATTTGCCACCTCGAGAATATCCAAGACATGGTTTCGTAGCACCTTTTTTTGGTTTAAATAGTAAACATTCTCTCCATTTTCGTCCATTTCCCTAGTTATGATTACAGCATTCGAGTCTACAGGAATCTTTCTGTCGGTATTATCAAAATGGCAGCTCACACGTGCTATCTTGGCACCGTGCTTTGCATTATCAACATCATGTAGTAATGAACGAAGCTTGTCCACTCTCATTATCTTAGGAGAGTTTTCACCAAGAGAAAACGAGATGGCATCAAGTATGTTACTCTTGCCAGAACCGTTTGCTCCAGATATTGCAACTAATCCTTGTTCAAAATTAACTATGGTATTCTTATATCCAAAGGACTTGAAGCCAAATATCTCTAGCTTGCGTATATGGACCAATGCATCCGATAGCGTTTGAGCTGAAATAACAGATTATTGCCAAGTTTCATTGAGCTGCTGAATAAAAATTATAATGTGAGATCTAACTGTCTCGTTTGCCTTCTACAAATTCTGCAAAAGCTTTCTTTGCTTCGGCATATGGCATCTGAATAGGAGGATGTTTGAAGCAATAAGAGGATATACTTGTCATTGGACCGGATAGTTTTCTGTCTAGTGCAATCTTTAGTCCTCGGATTGCATCGATCATTATTCCCGCACTGTTATAGGCATCAATTACTTTGAGTTTTAAATCCAATTTGACTGGGATCTTGCCAAAATATTTTCCTTCCAAGTTTATGTAGCATATTTTCTCATTGTCTATGAAATCAACATAATCACTAGGACCTATTCTCATCGGGATATCATAATCTGCCATTGCCTTTACTGCGCTTGTCTTACTGATTCTTTTATCTTCTAGTCTCTCTTCGTCTAGCATGTTATAGAAATCCATGTCGCCTCCAATGTTTAGCTGATAAGTTCCATCAATCTGTACACCTCTATCTACAAAGAGTTTAACAAGTGTCTTATGAACAACCGTGGCTCCAAGCTGGCTCATTACATCGTCACCTGCAAGTGGGATCTTTTTGTCAGCATAAGCCTGTTGCCATTTTGGCTCAGATGCAATAAACACTGGAATTGCATTAAGAAATCCTATTCCTGCCTCTAGTGCTTGACTTGCATAATGTCTTACTGCATTAGTGCTTCCAACAGGAAGATAATTTACAAGCATCTCGGCACCTGTGTCTTGAAGAACCTTTTTGACGTTAACATCTGGCTCTGAAGAATTGGTAACAATTTGGCTCAAGTGTCTACCTAGACCATCAAAGGTAGGACCTTTTTGAACAGTTACGCCCATGTGGGGCACTTCGGCTATAGTGATAGTATTATTTGGTTTTGCATAGATTGCTTCAGATACATCTTTTCCTACTTTGGTATCTGCAACATCGAATGCTGCCACGACTTCAATATCCCCTGGTTCATATCCGCCCAGGTTATAGGCAGTCAAACCTATTGTATCATGAGTGTTTTCTGAATAATATTTTGTGCCTTGAATAATTGCAGAAGCACAGTTTCCCATACCTGCTATTGCAATTTTGATTTTCTTACCCAACTTCGATAGATAGCAAATAATCCATTATATTAATTACTTGTGATTCTGAACAGAGGATTTTATAGCCCAGAATTGATTTATTGAATCATGATAAAGCCCGGCAAGCCTGTCAAAGATATTCGTATCAAAAAAGGAGATACCATTGATACAATATTTGATCAGATGGCAAAATCAGGTGGGTTTGAATCAAAAAATCTTGTTGATGGTCTCAACATTTTAACTTCAATGATAGAAGATAAAAACTGTCTAAAGTTCATGTCATTTGTTGGTGCAATAGTATCAACAGGTCTGAGAGGAGTAATTACAGACATGGTAAAAAACAGAATGTGTGATGTCATAATTACAACCTGTGGAGCTTTGGACCACGATATAGCTAGACATTATTCCAATTATCTAGAAGGTTCATTTACAATGGATGACAGCGAGCTCATGGAAAAAGAGATTCACAGATTAGGAAATATTCTAGTCCCGATGAAAAGTTATGGTCCATTGATTGAAGAAAAAATGCAAAACTTTCTTCAACAAGCATACAAAGATGGTAAGAGAGAGATGTCAACTAGAGATATAACAAAAATGATTGGAGAACAACTGGGAGAAGATTCATTTCTTTATTGGGCCAACAAAAATAACATTCCCGTCATAGTTCCAGGAATAATGGATGGGGCAGTAGGAAGTCAAATCTGGATGTTTTCACAAATTCATGCAGATTTTAAATTAAATATTTTAGCTGATGGAGATTTATTATCAGGATTAATCTTCAAGGCAAAAAAATCTGGGGCGCTGATGATAGGCGGTGGAATATCAAAACACCACACTTTGTGGTGGAATCAATATAGAGAAGGTCTCGACTATGCAGTGTATATCACAACTGCTCAAGAGTTTGACGGTAGCTTGAGTGGAGCACTTGTCAGAGAGGCAATATCGTGGGGAAAAGTTACAAAGAATGCAAAACAGACTACAATACATGCAGAGGCAACAACGATTCTACCTTTTCTATATTCGGCACTACTTGCTAGAATCAAATAGTATAGATGTTTTTTTGGTAAATACTCTCAAACCCTAAATTAGAATAAAATTTCGACAGATTATCCCTCTCAAAGGTTTCAAGCATTAGAAATTCCAAGTTTCTAGAGTGTACCTCATGTAATGCAAAGTCAATCAAAGATGTAGCAGAGCCTTGTTTTCGCCTAGACGGTACAGTTCCCAGACAATAAAGTCCCAAGATAGAGTTTTTTTCATATAAAACCATGCATGAACTGCTGGATTCATCCACATAATACTCTGCCAAGGAAATAGAATTTTTCAATATAGAACTTACGGGTTCTGCCCACTCTCTACAATCATAAGATTCACAGAAAATCCCAGTCCATAAAGAAATAGTATCATGTGTGATCTTGATTGCATTAGGTTTCTTTGATGGCAGTGTTCTTTTTTTTAACACGTGTTGAGTATCATGATATACAAATCCCTTACTTTTGAGAAAGATCTCAAGTTCTGGATAGTTTTGAGAGTAGACATATGGCACAGAATGGTTTTTTTGAAATTGTTTCATTGATTCCATAATCATTTTTTCGCTTATACATGTCACATTTGTCAACTTGTTAAAAAAAAGATCACCTGCAAGTTTTGGATTTAAAAATAGAGTACCACATTCCAATTGACTTGGGACGCTCCATATTTCTGAAAAACCATTATCGTTTGATTCTGTTTTTTGCATCACGGTATGATTCCAAGTATTTCACAGATGCGATTAAAATCATTTTGATTTATGCCCTTTCCATTTTTTACTTCAATACAGATTTTTTCTAGTGTATCAAGAGCCATCGGAGTATCTAGATCATCATGTAATGATTGTATGAAATTGTGAATTAGTTTAGAAATATCTTCATTGGTATTATCAGATACTCTGGATTTTGCCAATTGGATTAAATCCATTAGTGGTTTTTTTGCCAATAGATCTTTTTCAGAAAAATCAATGTCGTCGCGATAATGTTTTGAAAAAATGTACAGCCGTATGAGATTCTGGTCATACGTTTTAATCAAATCCCTGACCCATACAACATTTCCAAGAGATTTTGACATCTTTTCTCCTCCAGATAAAACAAGACCCACATGTACCCATGTTTTAACAGGAACGTCAGAGCCAGAGAGAAGTTGGTACTGTGCAAGATGTGCTTCATGATGAGGATACAAGAGTTCCCTTGCGCCTCCATGAATGTCATAATTCTTACCAAAATTCTCCATTGCTACAGCAGTATCCTGCATGTGCCACCACGGAATACCCTCTCCAAGTTCACTTTTCCATGAGAAATCAAAGTCATCAGTACAATTCCACAGCATTATATCTTCAGGATTTTTCTTTCCAGGTCCAATATCTAATCGGTGCAGACTTAATTGTTCTTTTGTCTGATGTGAAATCTTACCATAGTTTTTCACTTTGGAAATATCAAGATAGACATTACCATGTGCCATGTAAGCAACTTGTTTTTGAATCAATGTATGAATTTGTTTTTCCATATTTGATACATAGTCTGAAACATATGCAAGCCTATTGATACTTTGTATGTGCAGTGTTTCAAGATCATTTACAAATGCAGTTGCATAAAATTTAGCAATATCTTGGTAGGTTGTAGAATTTTCTTTGGCTTTGTTAAAGACATTTTGGTTGATATCTGTCATGTTTACAAGAATATCAGTTTCAAGACCCTGATCATTTAAGCATCTAGCTAGAAGATCATATGTTAAAAATATCCTAGCATGGCCCAAATGAGTATAATCATAAACGGTTGGACCACAGATGAATACTTTAACAAGATTTTTTTCAAATGGGACAAAGTCTTCTATAGATGATGAAAAAGAATTAAAAAGTTTGAACATTTTTTGACTTAACGTCCACCCTGAGATAGGATAGGAGTTAATGTCACAGTAGATCTGACCTTTGCAAGTCGTCTGATTTTGTGAGTTATGATTGACTCTAGTGCAGATTGGGAATCAGCTTGCAATTTTACAAATATGTCATATATTCCATATGTGCCTCGTACTTCTTTTATTTCAGGAATTTTTGCAAGCTCGGATATAATATCAACTTCAGAGCCCAGATCACAGTTAATCAATATGTATAGTGATTCCATGAATAAAGTCTGTTTTTGCCACATAAAATGATATCCATATTTAAAAAGGCGTATTCGATAACTCTCGTATGGCAAATGATACTGTATTTGTAAGAGAGATAATTCCAATCGATGTAAAAGACGGCTATGTCATCGATGGTTTTCCATACACAGGTTTAGCCAATGCCATAGCAACAGAGTCACTTGTCAATAACACATCTCAGTTTGAATTAGCAGGCGTTCTTGATTCAGAACTATTTCCTCCAATCAGCATAGTAAGAGACGAAGTGCCAAACTTTCCAGCAAGAATTCTAGTTAATAAAAATCTCAAACTGGCAGTATTTTCATCATATCTTACTCCACACGAATCAATCCATCGCGAAGTGGCAAAGACCATGTTAAAGTGGGCAAGCGACCATAAATGCTCATTTATCATCAGTAGCTCTGCAATCAAAAGTGATGAGGACACGCCTTTTGTGATAGGAGTTGGAAGTACAGATGAGGCCAAGAAAAAACTACGTGATGCAGAAATTCCAGTATTAAAAAATGGTACCATCCCAGGAATTCCTGGAATTTTGTTAAACGAGGGATTGATATCAAATATCAATGTAATAGTACTGTTGTGCAAAGCCAGAGAATCAGGACCTGACTATAGGGCAGGTGCAGAGATTTGCATGGCAATGTCAAAACTAGTTCCAGGGGCTTCATGTGATCTTAAATCATTACTACGAGAAGCTGAAGGTATTGAAGAAAACCTCAAACAGACCGAGCAAGATGCAGGTCCAATCCGAGATGCAATTTACGGATGACATACCAGGAACGTTCCATTTCTAAAGATAACTTGGAAAAAAATTTAAGGTCATTGGATTCTGATGAAGGCATAAGAATTGATAGCGAGTCAGATCACATATTTATCAACAAAACCTCGAAAAGATACTGCATAAACATTTCAAACAATGGCAAAGATGAATTCATCTACAAAAATACAGTAAAAGATGCATTTGACTTTCTACAAAACCAGATTACCCAAACATCAAAATTTTTTGTATACTAGATATCATCCACAGTCCAATTCTTCAACATCAGATTTACATTCAGAATTAAATTGAGAAATTTTTGCATTTAGCATATCACATGTTTGTGGATCTTGCGTCTTGCCATAATTTTGTATTTGACTGACAATACTTAGCTGACGCAATGGACAGACAGTTGATGATTCTGTATAATATGAGATAAATGCCAGAGTAGATCCAACTGCAATTATAATTAAAATCCACTTTTGCTGCCTATTGAGCATTCTAACTTTTAGAAACATCTATCTCTATAGTTGAGACGTTTCTTTCTTTTCCATCTTTTGATTCCAATCTCTCAGAGAAGATCCTCACACCACTTACCTTGTATCCCATTGCACTCATTCGTTTAACTATCATTTGAGATACGTCCACTGCGGTGATTATACTTCGACCTCTTGCCTTTATAGTGACAGTAGGCTCATTTGCTAAAAGTGTCAGAGTGGCATTAAGATATGTCAAAAGGGGTTTTTTACCAATAAATATGATATTAGGCGGTCTTGACATACGACAACTCTTGTTGTGTTTTATTTAATAGTTAAGGTTCTTTTTTTCTATATATCGTTGCAGTATGTTTTCAATATCGTCAGATTGTGATTGTTTTACCTCATCGATTACATCTTTTTCTGTTATTTCATAGCAATTTAGCATATCATTTTTTTCTTTGTAAAACAACAATATTTTTTCTTGATATATGCAATAGTATAGCTTGTCAACTTCCATCTTCTCTGATCTTATTTTGACACCTTCGGATTCTACTACAATAGGATAATCCACATTTGATTTAGAGTGAGAGGATATTTAGATTATATCAATAGACAAAAACTCCTAAACATAGCAATAACGTAATAAGGATTTCAAATCATAAATTCATTGTGAGCAGTAGAGTAGTACTCCATATCGATTTTGATTATTTTTATGCCCAGTGCGAAGAGATTCGCAAGCCAGATTTGAAAACAAAGCCTGTTGTAGTATGTGTATATTCAGACCGTGGTGGAGACAGCGGAGCAATTGCAACTGCCAATTATGTGGCAAGAAAATATGGCGTAAAATCTGGAATGCCAATCAAGTTTGCAAAAAAGAAGTTAGAAGAAGTTCCAGAGGCGGTATTTTTGCCTACAGATTTTGATTACTATACCGAAGTTTCAGATAGTGCAATGAGCATAATCAGAAGCTATGCCGATGTTTTTGAATATGTTGGAAGAGATGAGGCATATCTTGATGTTACAAACAGAGTGGAATCTGATTTTAAAAGGGCGGCGCATCTATCACAGCAATTAAAGAATTCTTTGCGCAGTGCAGTAAAGATATCAAGTACTGTTGGAATCTCTGCAAACAAGCTTGTCTCCAAGATTGCCTCAGATTATAAAAAACCAGATGGTCTTACGATTGTCGAGCCAGAAAAGGTAGAGTCATTTTTAGATCCTTTGCCAATAAGATCAATTCCAGGAATTGGCAAAAAATCCGAGGAGAAACTTGCTGAAATTGGCCTTGAAACAATATCACAACTTCGTGGTGTAGACGTCTTTACACTAAACGGATTATTTGGAAGAAAAGTTGGAACCTATATCTACAATGCTGCACGCGGTATTGATGATGAAGCGGTATCTCCAAGACACGATCCTGTCCAATATAGCAGAATTATCACACTAAAACAAGATTCCAAAGATTTTGATTTTCTTGTAAAAGATTTAGAAAAATTATGCGACGACCTACACCAAGCAATTGTAAAAGACGACATATTGTTCAAGTCTGTAGGAATACAATTTGTACAATCTGATCTTTCAAGCAGAACAAAATCAAGGACTCTAAAAAATCCAACATCGGGCCTTGATGAATTAAAAAAAGCTGCAATCCAATTACTAAAAGAATCACTAGAAGATCAAAGACTATTAATCAGACGACTAGGAGTTCGGGTCTCAGATTTTTCACAGATTCATGGACAAGTAGACATTACAAGATTTTTTTAAATCCGTACACCGACTCGGGATGCCAGACGCTTGTGTTCATCATGAGATATCCATTCCACATGTAGATATTCAAATATCTCATCGTCTTTCATTCCAAGCCTTCTTGCCTCCTCAACTGCAATCTCATAGGCTTCAATTTCGGTAGGCCTATCAACATATGCATATGAACTGTCATAGAGATCAAGACCAGCCCTTTGCTGTTTCACATGGACCAATTCATGAATTATATCAAGATAAAGAATTTTTTTTTCAGAGTTTTTTAGATGATCTCGTCCTACTACAATTGATGCGTCCTCATTTTTAACATGCATGTAATGACTACTACCATCTACAATAACTGGAGTGTTTTCAAACACGTCTTCTAGAACTTCATGAGATTTGAAAACCTTGAAAAGTATCTCGACTGTTTTTAGATTTACAAATATGTCTTCAAGATTATAGATTCCATCTTGTAAGTCTCTATTTACTTGGATCCTGTTCATGCTTTGCAATC
Source organism: Candidatus Nitrosotalea bavarica (assembly GCF_900167955.1). Classification (GTDB taxonomy): domain Archaea; phylum Thermoproteota; class Nitrososphaeria; order Nitrososphaerales; family Nitrosopumilaceae; genus Nitrosotalea; species Nitrosotalea bavarica. The sequence goes on from NZ_FUYK01000003.1 coordinate 176,039, forward strand.
TCTAGTTTTTTGATACGTTTTGTTTCAATATATGTAACTATGAGCAAGAAGATAAACAGCCACGGCAGGAACATAATCTCTCCTGCAATTCCATGAAATGACTCAAACTCGTTTACATTTGTTGATACCTTGAGTACAAAGATGGATAGCGAGAATATCCTAATTACGTTAACAGTAATTGTTCCCACTACGCCCATGACAAAGTAGCCAATTTTTCTATTCCTTGGAATATTCATCTTTAACAAGAACGCCATCATTACAAGAGAATAGATAATCATACTGTGGACACCGGCAGAGGGCCAAAACACTTGTAATGCAAATGGACCATGATCCCCATTTAGAAACATGACATTACCTTGTGAAGTGGCATGACCCACGTGGAATGCACCAATTAGAAAAACATCAAGTTTTACAAGATATGGCACTACGTATTGCAACGGACCTAGTGAATCATATGGGAAAAATGCATCAAGTGAAAGTATGATTGCAGTTCCTGCTGTATATATCGGTCCAGCAGGAGATATTCTAATCCATCTTTTTCCAAATAATATAGTCATACTTGCAATAAAAAATGCGGCAAGTACAATAAAGTCCCACATCCAAGTCCATGAATATACAACCTGTATGTGGAATTGAGGAGCAATAGAAACTAGGTAATCTTTCAGTCCTAGATGTAAAGCGATAAGGTAAACAATCACTGCTGCTGCAAGAGGAATAATTGTCAGTAATTTTTTCTTTGGAATCTCTAATTTTAGACCGATCAATTCTGCTGCGATAAAGGCCATGGCAAAGAGAAATCCACCCCTGCCCTGATTCCAGCCAAGACTAAACGAGTCTGGAAACACGGCTAGTGCAAATATCACAGGTGATGCAAGTATAGCCAGTGCAAAAATGATGCTTTTGTTTTGCAATATATCACGTCCAGATTGTGTTAAATAAAAACTCTAGCAACTAGAAAAAATCTGAAATTGATTTTTGTTTTTTTGCCTGATACAACTTGCTGTGAGAGATCCATTCATTTTTCCCTATGCTTAATGCCTTACAAGCATTGTCAAGCCCCTCTAGAAAATTTGTAACTTGTATAGGTTTTTGTTTTAATGCCATTCTAACTCCTTCCCTTACTTGCCAAACACCAACAGGTACCGCATATTCTGGCCTGATCTCACGCAATACCATCACAGCTGCTTGCAATTTACGCACATCAAGATATTCAGATACTGCAAGTCTTGATGCAAAGTGACCACCTGCAGTTTCAGGATAGTGTTTTAGTCCTGTAACATCTTCAAAATCACAGCCAAATCCTACATTTCCCTGTTCGTCATACCATGCTTCTTGCATCTCAAACATCCACCTGCTTGGAAACATTATGACGCAAAAATAGTTGCCCAGGTGATTATACGAAAATACTAGAGTTGTGTCAAGTATATCATATTCAATTATTTTTTCTGCAAGTGCTTTTGAAATAGTATCATCTGTTGCAGTAATGCTCCAACGAGTAGGAACAAGTTTACGGTTTTTTCCAAACATTCCAATACTAAAACACTTTTGAATTCTTGAGATCTCTATTCCCTTGTTGAAAAGATCAACTACTGCATCTTGCGCCAAGAGGTCTTTGTCATAATATGACTTTTGGATTTGTTTATCAGAAGATGAGTTTGAAAACGTGGCAGATTTTATTTCTCCTATTGGGCCGAAAATAGGGCTGTCGCCATCAACTGAGACAACAGGCGAGGCATTTTTTACAAGTTCCATCTGTGCGTCAGTCGACTTGACTGACATGGACATCTCTTGCAGACTCTCAATGTATCGTTGTCCAACATCCTCCACCTTTACTGGTTTTATTCCACGAACTAGGCTCAGTCTGTAATTTACTATATCTTCAAGACTTTTTCCTACCCATTTTTCAGGAGAATCAAGTATTGCAGTATCTCCATGAATTGGAGGCAACATTGGACCTACCAAAACTTTTGGATATCCATATGCTCCCACAAATACAGATGGCGGAGTAGAACCGTCAACATGATTAGAGGAAAAAAGATTTCCATAACGCGAAAGGTATTCTTTCCAGTTTGATTCTATTGCCTTTCGTATCTCTGCAGCAGTGCGCTTCACGTAATTTCTAGTATCATCATGCTAATAATATTATTTAGCTAATCGGTTTTGAGTTATATTCAGCTTGTTTGCAATTTTATAATATGGACTCAGAAACTTTTGGAGTAGAAAAAGGATACGGAATTTTAGCTGTAGAATGGATGAATGCAGAAGCAAAAAAAGACGGCCTAAAGTTTGAGGCAAGACTGTACAATTACGAAATTACAACAAAGAATTTTGGCACATTTGAGATGTATTCATTAATTGCAGATCCTAAAGCTGCAAGAGAGTTAACAATGAAGGCAAGCAAGCGATTTAAGATCAAAGTTATAGAAGGAGGATACAAGACAAGAAAACTTTTGGTCAAAGTGGCCAAAAATGAGTACGGAATGGTAAAAAAAGTGGACAGAATAATAGGCCAGGTTGAATTCGAGTCATCTAGATTTTCACGTGGCGGCTGGAAAGTAACAAAAGAAGAGAGAAGATAACATAGTAATTTTGTACCGCCAGTGCGGATTATAATTAAAAATTATCAGGCATTTACAGTAAGATTGCTTTTTCCATTTTTATAAATCAAATATGCATGATGATTTTCTTGCAGTTCCGTGAGCCATCTCATCCATTCGTTATTTGCCTGTATCTGAGATAGGTCATATGTACACAATATAGAGCCGTTGAGTTTGTCAAAGATACTATTATGGAATATTTTTTCAAATTTGACTTGAATAGCCATTGCAGTTTCTGTTCCCACATCAGGAATGAGCCTTCCTACTATTCTGAAAGATATTTCTGGGTTTGGTAGTATTTTTTGAAGTGATGTTTGAATGGAATCTAAAAAATCTAAAGAGTCTTCTGCCGGATTTCCAATATTGAGAATTTTTAGTAATTCTTTCTTTTTATAATGACTTACATTAATGCCAAAAACTAGCATTTCTTTTTCAACTTGTTTTACGTCACCATGAGTAAGATAAATCGATAATTCATTTTTATCAAGACCCTCTTTTAGGAATTCAAATTCTATTTTGTGGCCAATTGCAATATCATCAGATGCAACCATGAGATGTTTTTTAGAATCAAATAAGCCAAAAGATAATTGAGAATTCATGTGGTTAAAAGTGGTACTAGAAATCTATATAGTTTTATTGGTTAAAAGACAGGGATGATGATGCCTTGGCAAGCAATTGAGCAACTTTGATTGGTTCAGGTACAGAGCCCTGGACAGTAACCAAGTCTAGAAATTTTTTTGCCTCTTCCAACAAACAACCTTCATTTCTCAAGTATAGTTTGTATCCAGTGTGTAAAGTAATCTCTGTTCTTTTACCAAGTTTAGAATATTGTTCTAGTTTTGTTTCATATGAATTTGGAAAATGATGTCGTATTGTATCCTCAATTCCTCTAGATTCTTCATACGTTACTCCAATGACTGGAATTTTTGTTGTTTCCCAGATTTTCTTGATGTCTATAATATTATACATAGAAATTACAAGGCCTGAAATTATAATATAACTAATGTCGTCTCGATTTAACCTAGAATACATATCAAGAATTGCGTCAGTTGCATCATCTCCCTCTATGGTACATTTTCCAAACACAAATCCATCAATGATAAAATCTCGTCTAATAACTACACCTGCAAGTCTAGAGAAATCATCACCTTGCTTGAAGCTCTCAGCAATGGCAAGCCCTCTTAGGCCCTTCTTTTCAAGATGTATATGATTCATTATTTTTTATTTTTGAAAATCTTCTATAAACCAGACCTATGACAACCATACAAATTGCAGTCAAGACAGACCACGAAGCCATGGCAGTAGTATCAAGCAGAGTCAACTCATAATCCAATATGACATAGATCTATTTTAGTGAATTTAGAAGACAAAATGATATCGGATATATTTATAATAAGTTAAATTTATTTTATTTTTCCGCTCCCCACAATACGAATAGTGGTAGACTCGGGTTTTAGAATTACACAGATCTCACCTTTTTCACATACAGCCGGTTTACCAAGAGAGAGTTTCATAGGATTAAGTGAGACAATTTTTGCAGGTCGTATTTGTAACCCTAGGCTTACAAGGAACATTTGGTTTTCAGATAATTTATCTTTAAAAAACTTGCTTTGTATGTAATCAATTTCAATCTCTTGTGATGTTAAAGATGCATCAGGAAGAGAAAGTACATCACCTCTTTGAATGTCATCAGGGGTAACGCCCTTTGCCGCAATACCTACTCTTGCAGGAGAAACTGCCTCTGGTACAGTATCATCATGCATTTGAATTGATTTTACCATTACATCGAGACCTTTTGGAAAAAGTTTGAGTGTGTCATACTGTTTTATTTTACCTTGTACAATTTTACCCAGAATTACTGTCCCTACACCTTTGACATCAAAACAATGATCAATTATGATTTTGGGTTTACCGTCTGTTGAGATAGGCTCTAGTTGATCAATTTCTTTTTTTAAATTTTCAGGTTCAACTATTTTGTATTGTTCTACAACAGTACCTTTTATCATTGAAAGTAACGTGTTTCTGTCAACATCAAAGGTATGAGACAAAATACCTTTTTTCTTTTCTAAAACATCTAGTGCGATTATCTGCTCTCCTGTAAATTTATCTAATTTTGAGACATGCAGTATGACATACTCGCCCATACTAATTGCCTGAAAAAGCGGTTGGATCTTGTCTGGAAATGAAGTAGGAATAGTCCATGTTCGCAATGTATCAGACTCTTTTCTATCATAAATTGTAATATCAGTCGAAGTTCCTTTCTTTCCAAAATCTTTGGCAAGCGATTCATCACCTAGTAATGTAAAATTTATTGATTTCATCGATTTGTGAAAACAATGAAACTAGTAAAATATCTTGTGGAAATTAATTCGTTGATAAAAATTAGAAGAGAAAATATGAATAACAGGTATTGTTCTTGTAGTTTTTATCAGTTATATTATGAATGAACTGCCCATCCACGCTGAACCAGTACTTGAGCAACAGAAGAATCCACACATGCGGCAGAGCCATCCTCTGCTTTTAGAATCAAAGAAAAACCTTGTTCACATGTTACAGATTTTGGAGCAACTCCAGATTTTACCTCCTCTAAGGGTGCCATCATTTTTGGTGCGGGAGCATTAGTCATTGGCATCGACATTGTATGATTCATACCAGGAGACATCATTCCGGTATGATTCATACTTTGGTACATCATACCAGTGTGGTTCATACCAGGATACATACCAGTGTAATTTCCATGATGATACATTGTATGGTTACCACCAGCTGAATTAGTTATGGTTTGAAAAGTTGGAGCAACTGCGGTAACATTAGTTTGGGCATAGGACATACCAACTGGCAAAACCAAGGCACTTGCCAAAAACATGACTATAATCGACATCGTTGTAACTTTCAACATACATACTTTTTCTAATGGCTATTTAAATTTAAAGAAGAAATTCTCATCGTCGCAACTGTGAATAATTTTACACCATCTAGAGACAGTCTACTTCATGTATTGTCACTAGACCGTTACCATCCACTATCTTTTTTATCTCAGGAAGAACAGATTCTATTTTTGATTTATCATCAACAATCTCAATAATCAGAGGCATGTTTACTGTAATTCCCTCAATGTGAAGATCTGACGCACCATGTTTTCCATATCCTCCAATTCCAGTCCAAACAGTAGCACCTGTGATCTGGGATTTTTTCAAAAGATCAAGAATTACATGATGTGTTCTTTTTCCGTCTGTATTATCATTCTTTTTTATTCGTATTGTAAGACAGTACATTTTGACTCTGTTCATCTAGCGAAATCCTCCTTGAAGAATTACAGTCATCAAAGATTTTCCGCCAAAGATAGCACCTATCGATAGTCCCACATTTGCAATTATATTTACTGCCACAAGTCCCAATTGCTTGTTATCAAAAAGATTACTTGTTTCCAATGCAAAAGAGGACATTGTTGTAAGAGAACCACAAAAGCCTATTGCTATTAGCATTGCATATTTTTGATCAAGGCTCCATTGTTGAGACATGACTGCAAACAAACCCAAAATGAAACTTCCAATGATATTAACAATCAAGACATTTACTGATAGAGTTCCTAAAAGTAGTGGAGATTCAGTTATTCGATACCTAAGAAAAGTTCCTACAAGCCCACCCACTGCAATAAAGATTATTACGATTGGCTTCATTTTTGATTAACCACATTATTTGCTCAATATAACTGCAAGAATCAGATCTACCTTGTAATTCAATTCAAGTCTATGGTTTACAATTAATTTCCAAGGAATAAAACTTGGTTTGCTCGTATGTCGTAAAAGCTTGAAACCCATTTTATTTAGTTGCAGCCTCAGTGATTTTGCGTCAAGTTTGACTTTGACAGAGTTTTTACCTCGTTCATAATCATACGGATCTGAAAGTATTACAAATCTTCTAGTTTGATTACGTATAATTTTTAAAAGTTTCAAAGGCTCAATTAATTCTAATACATTAAGTGCCACGCTTAGTTCAAATTTTTTATTACCAAATGGATGTGACAAAGAATCCGCTAGAAAAAAATCAGAGTTTTTGATTTTACGTTTTTTTGCTTCCAACAAGGCAAAAAATGATTTGTCTATTCCAAAAACTTGACTGTGATATTTTGCCAGAACAGCAGATATTGCTCCTACAGAACAACCATGCTCTATTACAGAGACGCATTTTGGAAGTGTCTTTATGATATTTTTCACTTTTGTCTCAAATGATGTATGTTTGCTTTTTTTGTATATGACAGCCCAGTTCTTTTCCAAATTAGTAGTATCTTCTCCAACATATTTTATTTCATGTAGAGATTTTTTTATCAGAGATTTTATTTTTAGATTTTTTGCGTGCAATAATAGATACCCTCCCAATTTGGCTCTAATTGAAAAATAGGAAGAAAAGTCTTCCAATAAAAATGGAATTGATGAAATTATAGGATAGTTGGCAGTACAGTGTACACAGGAAAGAATACCCTCAACAACTTCATTGTTCTTCTCAAAGATTTCAAGTTCCAACTTGTGTCCACATTTGACACATCTTAGATATACCAAGCTAGATTCGTACAATAAAATTCAACAACCATCAAGAGATTAAGGTCCAAGTGGTAATTTGTTAGACTAAAATATCAACAAACAATTGAGATATGCATGATAACAGTAGATTGTAAGGGCATACCGTCTTTAAAATCGCCACTAGCCGTCTACACATCGGACCAGGTAGGTGCAGTACCAGCATTAAAAATAAATGAATTCATGCTTGCTCCACTAAGTGAAGAAGAAATTGATTCTGCCGGAGTCATAAAAGCAATCAAAAGTTTTCTAGAGTCATTATCTATTGAGAAACACTTTGCAGTCATACAGAAAAAAGATACAATTTCTATAATACCATTAGACGATTACAAATTAGAGGAACGCCCAACGCAGCCAACAGACCAGTTTTTCTCTTGTGTACATTGTGGTCATCTCACCCAGTTTGAAACAGTTCACAGAAACCACATGAAAATACATTATTTGTAGACGAGTAGTAAAAAACTAGGAATATTTTATTTATTGAGATACGACTTCGTAAAATGTTGGCTTTGGAAGACCTTCCATGAAAGAATGTCCCTTTGATTGTATCCTAAAGTGTTCCTGAGTTTTATGCATAGTTTCAAACTTTTCCTTGGTTTCAAATTCTACCAAGATTACATGCTTACCATTATGCGTCTCAAGTAGCCTTCTCCTTACAAAGCCATCAAATTTTGAAAGTTCCGCATTGGATTCCTTGATCCAGTCCTTAAATTCATTTTCAGAACCTTTCTTAATCTGAATTTCTGCGGTAACTACAAACATGAAATTAGACAGTATTGATTTCCATAAGAATATTTCTAAGATTACCAAATCCAGTAAACGACACGTACAATCCCCTTAATGCCAAACACAATACTTTATCTCAATAATGCTAAATAACGGACTAATTCGATCAAAATGTATGAATGAGAAACTCGTGGCATATGGTGCCATCGCCGCTGCCATAATTGTAATGACAACCATAGTGTTCCCATTTTGGAATTTAATTCCAACCATGGTTACAGAAAAAATGAAGGTTGTCTATGTAGAAGATGGTAAATGTACTGCACAGACAGTCGATGGATACATCATTCGCAACATACCCTGTACTGCAAAAATTGGGGACAACATCACTGCGTCGTATGATGTTAAAGTAAAAGACAGAGAACGCAAAATATAACAGATTATAAAAGTTTTAGATCTTTTGTAACTTTGTCTATCATCTCTTCTGGAGCAGGCCCTATGGAAATACAAGTAACTGTTCCAGGCTCTATCTGGGTATGTCCTGCATCTGTCACTTCAGACCATGGTAGATCATGCGATATTGCATCTCGTTTTATTTTATCCAATTCTGACAAGCTTGACACCTTGAGAACTACTTTTTGCTGGCCATATCTCTCCCATTGATCATACCATTCTCTTTTTGATTTTCGCACATGTTCAGCCCCTAAAACACATGCATGTCCCACCTGTGCAGCAATCTTTCCAGCACCCATGCCAAGATCTTTTCTTACAACTATTACCTGTTTAATTACACCCATACTAGATTGAAATAATATTAGGACATGTTAAACTTTTGAATTATTTTACAATAAGAAAAAACAACAAGAGACAGAATAATCATTAATGTCATATCCATAAATAACGGGTTTATGATATAACATACATGCCAGGTATGAAATGCGTATCATGCGGAATTGGATTCTTTTCTGCTACTGGATCAGACAAATGTTCCAAGTGTTCAGACAAGGGAGGCCATCACGAAGCCGCAGAAAGTCACGACTCTTGTGGTTGCGGTCATAGCCACTAAAACCCATTTTTTCACATAAACACACAATACAGCTTTTTCAAAATACATATTGAATTAATAGTACAGATATTGATAAAAAAATATCATGGACTATGATGTTGTAATAGCAGGTGGAAGTGTTGCAGGACTGTTATGTGCAAGAGAGATTGCAGCAAAAAACCACAAAGTCCTCGTCATAGAAGAAGATCATGAGATTGGAACTCCAGAACATTGCGGAGGAGTAGTAAGCATTCCTGCAATGGAGGACTTGGGAATCATTCCCATGAGAGCTACACTTGACAACAAGATACGTTCTGCTAAAATAGTAGCACCATCTGGAAAAAGTTTTACACTTGATGCAAGACCTCAGCAGGTCATAGTATTGGACAGACGTGAGTTTGACAAACAGATTGCTCATCAGGCCCAAGTCAATGGAGCAGAGATTAGAGTAAAATCATCATTAAGAGAGATAACAAAAGACAGTGTAAGAACTTCAGACGGCGAGATAAAGTGTAAGATAATAGTTGATGCAAGAGGAGTATCATCGCTCATTCAGAAGGATAGAACTGGTACACTCCAATCCGCACAATACGAAGTCTTTGCAGATTGGATAGACAAAGAAAGAATTGAAGTTCATTTGGATCAAGAAAAATATCCAGGATTTTTTGCATGGGTTATACCTACAAGAAGAGATGAAGCTAAAATTGGAGTTGCAGGAAGAGGAATCAATCCAGCACTTGCCATAGAAGAATTTCTCAAGAAGAAAGGAAGACATTCAACCATTAGAAAAATATTTGCGCCAATTTGGATTAAAGGTCCAATCAAGGAATTTGTTATAGGAAATCTAGTAACAATAGGAGATGCCGCAGGACAGGCAAAGCCTACAACAGCAGGCGGAATTTACTCTTCCGGAATTGGAGGCATGTTGGCAGGAAGATCGATTTCCAAATTTTTAGAGTCAGGAAAAGAATCTAGTTTATCAGAATACCAAAAAGAGTGGACTGGAAAATTTGGCAAGGAGTTTGAGCATATGCTTCTTGCACGTTCCCTGCTTGAGAGACTGGACAACAAATCAGTTGATTCAATATTTGATTCCATAACACCAAAGATACTAGATGAGATCTCAAAAGAAGGAAGCTTTGATTTTCATACCACGTCTGTTGCAAAGATGTTAGGAGTACGAGGGTCGGTCAAAGCAGTTCAGGCAATTCTTGGAAATGAATTGAGAAGATTGTTGAACTAGATGATAAATGATAAGCAAGATATAAATTCGGTCAAACTTGCGTTTTTAACATGTCGTCAACAATAGCATTACCCGTGTGCACTTCATGCCACAGACCAATAATGCCTAGAGACATGTGTGTAAAATTTAACTGTCCTAGCTGCGGTTCCCTATTGCTTTGGAGATGCGAGAGTTGCAGAGAAGCAGCGAGAGCATACAAGTGTAATTCATGCACTTTTGAAGGACCTTAAAAAAATGGCGCGACTTTCGCTTCGAGCAAAAATCCTTCCAACTGGAACTGAGATAGATCTAGATGAGGTTGCAAAAAAGATCCAAGGAGTATTAAAAGAAGGAATAATATTTTCAAAGTATACAAAAGAGCCACTTGCATATGGGCTTTATTTTCTTAATGCCGAATTTTCCCTAGATGATAAAGAAGGACAAATGGATTCTCTTGAAAATGCGATTCGTTCAATCGAAGGCGTAGGAGAATTTCAAGTATTAGGTTTAAGTCGAACATCTGTTGACATGAAGTAGGTGGCCTTTTGGTAAAAAAAGACGAACTGCTTCAAATGCGGGTCGGAGAAGCAAAACAAAGAGACGTTGGAAAGAGACGAGCTAGAATAGAACCGGAGGCAATGGAGTTTTTAAAAGTAGAAGCAGGAGATATGATAGAAATAACAGGTAAGAGGGCAAGCTGTGCCATAGTCTGGCCTGCAGATGATGATAACAAATCACCAGATGTAATACGAATTGACGGTCAGACAAGAAAGAATGCAGGTGTTGGAATAAACGATCTAGTAAATGTAAAAAAAATAGTTGCCAAGCCTGCAAAAAGCGTAACCCTGATGCCAGTTAATGGCAATGTTACAGTAGACAAGGAATTTACAGATTTTGTAAAAAATAGACTCAGAGGACTACCTCTTTCAGAGGGAGACGAGATATCAGTTATGATTCTTGGGAATTCAATGGATTTTAAAATTCATAAAATTTCGCCAAAAGCTGTTGTAAAGATTGAGCGTAGTACTGCCGTTACCATACTAACTGAAACAACCACCGATAAAAAAATTCGAGTCACATTTGAAGAGATAGGTGGTCTCAAGTTACAGACAAAGAGAATGAGGGAAATTGTGGAACTGCCACTAAAACATCCTGAAATATTTGTAAGGCTGAACATAGAACCGCACAGTGGCATTCTCCTATATGGCCCACCAGGATGCGGTAAGACATTAATTGCCAAAGTATTGGCAAGTGAGTCAGAGGCCAACTTTTATTCAATTAACGGCCCAGAGATTATGAACAAGTATTACGGAGAGACAGAAGCAAGGCTGAGAGACATTTTCAAAGAAGCAAAGGAGAATTCCCCTAGTGTGATATTCATTGATGAAATTGATGCAATTGCTCCAAAAAGAGAGGAAGCGTATGGAGATGTAGAAAAAAGAGTAGTGGCACAGTTGTTAGCTTTGATGGATGGCCTTAACGAGAGAGGAAATGTCATTGTTCTAGGAGCCACGAATAGGCCAGAGAGTGTAGATCCTGCCTTGAGAAGACCAGGTAGATTCGACAGAGAGATTGAGATCTCAGTACCCAATGCAGATGGAAGATTAGAGATATTACAAATTCATACACGTGGTATGCCTTTACATGATGTAGACCTCAAAACACTTGCTGCAGAATTGCACGGTTATACCGGAGCAGACATCAAATCACTTTGCAGAGAAGCTGCAATGAAAGCTGTAAGAACTCTCTTGCCAGATGTAGAAAATGAAACTGAAAAAGTATCTCCAGAAATTTTACTAAAGCTAAAGATCACATTACAAGACTTCTATGACGCAATGCATGAAATTGTTCCAACCGCAATGCGTGAATTTTATGTTGAAAGTCCAAAAGTATGGTGGAGGGAAGTGGGAGGACTGGACGATGCAAAAAGAATTTTGCAAGACAATTTGATAATTGCAATCAAGGAACCTGGAAAGTTCCAAAAGATGGGAATCAAACCACCAAAGGGCGCGCTATTGTACGGTCCATCAGGATGTGGAAAGACACTACTTGCAAGAGCTCTTGCAACAGAGAGCGGTGCAAACATGATATTTGTAAGAGGACCTGAAATATTATCAAAATGGGTTGGCGAATCAGAAAAGGCAATCAGGGAGATATTCAGAAAGGCCAAGACTTCGTCACCATGTATAATAATATTCGATGAGCTTGACTCGCTTGCACGCGCCAAATCAAGTGAAGAGGGAGGAATGGGAGAGAGGCTACTCAGTCAGCTCTTAACAGAGATGGAGGACGGAGGAGCTTCCCGAGTTGTTGTATTAGGAATATCAAACAGACCAGATCTTATTGACCCATCTTTGATAAGACCTGGCAGATTAGATCTAGTAATTTTTGTTCCACCGCCAGACGAGAAGGGAAGATTTGAGATAATCAGGCTACTTACAAAACAGATGCCACTTTCTGGAGACATTGACTTGAAGGAGATTGCAGTGGCAACAAAGGGGTATAGTGGTGCCGACTTGGTTGCAGTGTGCAGAGAATCTGCAGTAAACGCAATGCGAAATAATAGTCCTAAGATCACAAGTGTTGACTTTTCCACCGCTCTAAAAAGTGTCAAGGCATCAATTACAAAGGTAGTAGAAGAATGGTATTCAACAGTTAAAGATAATATCTCATACGCATTACCAAAGCCAATGGACAAGGCATTTTACGGTTAGATATGGCAGTCCCACTTCGAAATACAATATATGAAAAAATAAAGATAGCAGGATCTCTTACTGATTCTGAATTATCAAAAGCTCTAATCAAGGCAGGAATTTCAATACCAGAAGACGAGTTTAACAAGATACTTCTTAATTTGGAAATTTATGGCATGATCAAAGTAACATGGCTTACCAAGGATGAACGTAGAATAGAGATATCTGAAAAAGTAGAAGATGAAGATGAGATAGAAAGACAAAATATGGAGAATCTGGAAAAAGAATACGAGTCAGGCTTTCCAGGTGTCGGCCAGCAAGAAGAAGAGATCCAAGAATAGATCATTACATATTCAAACTTCCTACAGTTTCAAACCCAACTATTCAAATCATTTTTTTCCAATAAGTCAATAAAGAATCATCTAATTGTTCAGGAACAATGTTAATCAATATATTATAACCCCCAATCAAAACTTGTGTTGTAAACATGAGTCAAACCATACTGAGTGACAAGAAAATTTTGATACTATCAATTGTAGCTGCTGCAACAACTGTAATTGCCGGAATATTACACTTGCAAATGGTTCCAAGAACGCTATCTGAGAGTTTAGGTGAAGGAGTATTCTTTCTGATTGGTGGAATGTTACAAATTTTCTGGGCAGTTCCAGTCATAAAAAGATGGGGCAAAATATGGCAAATTATAGGAATTGTAGGAACTGTAGTATTGTTTGTGCTATGGTATGCAAACAGACTACATTTGATTCCAGAAGGCGGTATGTCTGAAGGCGGTCCACAGAATCACCAACCAGGAGGATTTCCAAGAGGCAATGCAACAGGTGGCGAGTTTCCCAGAGGTGGTGGTCCACCAAGAGGATCTGTAACGTTTGGAAGAATGCTGCCATCGCTTGAGATATTACAGATTGCATTCATCGGATTGTACATAACACTGAGCATAATGATCTCTAAAAAGAAAACAGAGTCAAAACAAGCCTGATTTTTTTACAACCTAGAATAATTTTTCAAGAAAAACTATTTGCCAAGCTCTTTCATGTTAGCTTCAAGAATTACCAGTCTTCTTTGTGCAACATCCATGACGCGTTTTAAAACATCAATCTCATTGCTGTTTTGCTTTCCCATCTCATTTATGCTGTCAAATAAAACTTTGGCCTCGTTTGTCAATCCATTATCCATCTTGTCTATCCTGGTTGTAAGACGTATATGATCCTCTTCTAATTTTTTTATTCTATTGCTAGTCTCATCTATTTTTTTATTCACCACATCTATTTCATCATGAATTAACGTTAATTCTTCTTCTACTTTGTTTGATGATGAACGAAATCTATCCATCCCTGGCATTTTTGGACCCACGATTGAAGATATGCCAAGTTCCTAGTTAAGCATATAGTAAGTGAATGACACTTGTACAGAAACAGTTGTTCAAGATTTACCCCAGATGTCGTACAGAATCATGGCAAATCATTTGATTTGTCCACCGTGTTTTGAATTGTTTTCTCCATGGCAAGCATATCAGTTGTTTTGTGCATTGAACAATTAACGCCATTGTCTTGCAATATCTTTAGTTCACCTTCTGAAATATCACCTGCTGAAAATACGAGTATTTTATTTTCTTTTATTTTACCTGTCTGTATCAGTGATTTAACAATATCATAGCCTGAAAATTTTGGCATGGCAAGATCTAGCAATATAGCATCAAACGTTTGTTCTAAAATCATGTTCAATCCTTCTCTCCCATCATTTGATACTAGACAATCATGACCACGAGAATTCAGATATTCCCTAATCATGTTTGTTATAGTTCTATTATCATCTATTGCTAGAATTCTCAACTATATACAAACAAATCAAGTATCCTAAATAATTTTAGGTTTCAAAGGATACACCTAGTCTGTGTTTAAATCATAATTGGCATTGAAATTATTTTATTACCGGAAAGTGAAATGCCGCATCAAGTGCAATTGCTACAAATATTATTGTAAGATATGGTGCAGTCACCTTGTATGCCTTCCATGCAAATTCCGAAGTTGGGGTCTTTGTTAGTTTGTAATGATATACAAACATCAAACCTCCTGATACTAGAGCCGTTACCAAATATACATAACCCAATCCAAATGCTACAAGCATAACAGAATATGGTAACAAGATAGCAGTGTTGAGTAAAATATACTTGGAAGTTTTTTGCATTCCAATTAGTACCGGAAGCATTGGAACTTTGGCAGCTGTATATTCTTCTTTCATCTTCATTGCAAGGCACCAAAAATGAGAGGGCGTCCAGACAAAGACTAGAATACCCACCAATGCACCTAGAATATCCATAGAGCCCGTTGCTGCAGCCCATCCTGCCATGGCCGCACAACTTCCTGCAAATCCACCAATTATAATATTGGACCAGTTACTGCGCTTGAGCCACGCGGTATAGATTATCACATAGAAAAATATCCCTAAAGCAATGAAAAATGTCGATACGGGATTTAGTGTAAACCAGGCATAAATTACAGAGATGCAGCTTACTGCAAGGCCATAGATCAAAACATTACGTGCAGACATTCTTCCTGAAGGAATTGGTCTAGTACTGGTTCGTTTCATTAACGGATCAATATCTCTGTCATAATAGTGATTTAGAGCACTTGATCCGGCAGATGAGAGTATACCTGCCATTATGAGATCAAGAAATGTAGTATAGTTCAGAGGAGCATGCATTATCAGTATGCTTGCAGCATACATTGAGGTAATTGCCGTAATAACAAGTAAAACTATGATTCTAGGTTTTGATATTTCAAGTACTTCCTTTAATCCCACGGATCTTGGGCAATTTGCAGGGAATTTAATTTCTTCGAAGATTCCCTCTTAGCATCGGTTCAAAAGAATTAAGTATTACACAACGTGAAACTACCTCAAATGAGTGACTGGGACCTAATGATGCCAGGAATGGGACTATCTGCAATAGGTCTTGGAGGCGTTATTTTATCATACATGGGCATTGCCAACACATTCCTTACAGGAATGCAGGCATTATCAGGATTGACGTTGTTTATCGGTTTGGTATTTTTATCAGCAGGAATGCTAAGTGGTGGAATATCTACTAGCGGACGTGCCAAGGCAACTACGCTAGTAATCTTTGGCATAGCAGGATCTGTTGGAACATATGCAATCAGTTTGAATAAAGTAATCACATCATTGCCATTATTTGTTGGAATACTAATCATGATAATTGTTCCAACCGTTGTAATTGGATTTGCTGCAATGAAGACTCCAAAATACTTTAAACCAATTGCAGTAATATTTGTACTAGCATCTTTGACTGCAATTACATCATATACAGTATTTGGTTTTATCGGACCAGGAGCTCAATTTTCATTTCACACACCGGGAAATAATGTAACACAGGCTACAGTACCTAATGCCACATCCTCCACTGCTCCAGTTGTCACAATTAATATTCCACTCAACTCATCACAGCAAGGAAATCCAAACTTCACCCCTGCGTCGATTACGGTTCCCAAGGGGGACATAATAAAATGGACAAATAATGATAAAGTACCACATACAGTAACTAGTGCGCCAGATGGTTCAGTATGGGATTCTGGAATAATAGCAGCTGGTAAATCATACCAATTAGATACATCAAAACTTAATGCTACAGAATATGATTATCTCTGTACAGTGCATCCATTTATGACAGGAAAAATAATCATAACAGCTCCTGTCAAGCCAGTATTTGCAAATGTAACAATAGCAGCGGGTGCCGCAAAACAAGCTACCAGTCAGAAATACTTTGATCCTGCAGAAATTTCAGTAAAGACTGGAACTACTATAGTCTGGACAAATGCAGACAGTGTAGCACATACTGTAACCAGTGGAGACCCTAATGCAGGCTCATCAGGAATATTTGATTCTAACTTGATAAAACCTGGAAATACATTTACCCACGAATTTGATTCTGTTGGAACAACTCCATACTTTTGTACAGTCCACCCATGGATGACTGGAAAAGTTACAGTAGGATGACAGTAAAGTCAATAGTTTTATCTAAAAATCAAATTGATACGCTAAGACAGCATTCCCAAAAAAATTCTCCAAACGAGGCGTGTGCCATACTATTTGGAAAAACAGATAATGGTAATGTGATAGTCAAGGAAGTTTTTCTTACAAAAAATATAGAAAACTCACCAGTAAATTTTACAATATCACCTGAGGAACTGATACTTGCGTATGATACCTCAGAGAGAGAGAATCTCGAAGTAAGTGCGATATTTCATTCACACCCATCATCCATGGCACACCCATCAACAACTGACAAGAAATACATGGAAATTAATCCAGTACCATGGGTTATTTTTTCAAACATGCATGACGAGTTTAAAGCATACATCTACGATTTGGATTTAGTCCCAGTTCCAGTAAAGATTTTGTAATTTTACTTTTTGTGAACGTGTTTGTGTCGTTCAAGGTGGTCCTTGTCTGTAAAAGTGGTATCACAGTCTTTACATTTGAATTCGTGCTTGCCCCACATCGACAAGTATTAGGCAAACTAATCTAAAAGGCTTTAGCAAGATGATCTTAAAATTATTTTTTCTCCGTCAAGATTTATTGGAATTTTTACATCTTTTGATATAATTTTTCCAATTACATTTACAGGCGAATAAGGCTTGATCTCACCTTTGTTTCCAATTGGAGTCGGTCCAAAGAATAGACAAATAGCTTGTCCAGGAGGCCAATATGCAACATCAAGTAAATTTACTAGTGGTTTTGAGTTTTCTCCTTGTACCATGACAGGGATTGGGTCAGTGTACATTTCTTCCCCCCAGATATGTACATCTACAGAAATTGGCAGATTGTCCAGAATTGCATGCACTGTCTTTGGTGCAATGGAATCATCAAGTTCAATCTCCAGAGATTTGTTTTGTGGAAGAGTGATTGTGATTTTAGATAGCATGTTAGAAAATCAGGCAAGCGATGCCAGAGCACGTGTAACATCAGTTTTGCTTATTATTCCAGAGATTCTACTTGTCGCATCAAGCACTCCCAAGGCACTCACATTGTGATCAATCATGACCCTACATGCTTTTGCAAGGTCTTGGTTGCTTTTTATTGAAAATATTCCTCTTGTCATAATTTCGCTTGCCAGCGTTATGGCTCCAAATCCTTCAGATGAGACAAAGCCTTTCCTAATATGATCTGATAACGAATAATCATCGGATAAATCCTCGACTCCAAGTTCAAGTGCAACCCTGAAGAAATCTCTAAACGATATAACACCAAGATGATTATCATGTTGATCTTTAGTGATTATTCTTGAGATTTTATGCTCAAGCATCTTTGCCATAACTCGTGTTAGTGAGGCAGTGTCATGTACTGTAAATACATGATCAGTCATATAGTCTGCAACCGTGTATTTTTTTGTATGATGTATTGAATAAAATTTTGCAAGATCAGTTTTTGTGAATATTCCCTCAAGGTTATTTTCATTTCCCACTGCAAGTGAGCTAATATTTTTTTCAATCATCTTCTTTGCGCATGATACGACTGATGTCGCGCCATCTGCATATACCAGTCCTTTCATTATTTGTGTAAGCGGTATTCTGTCAAGGCTTTGATTTGATTTTTCTGCAAACAAGAAAAAGCCAACATCCTTTTCTGTTACAATGCCAACTGATTTGTGTTCATTAGTTATCACAAGACGACTTTTGTTAAGATCAAGCAGTTTGGATATTACCTGTGAAACACTTGAATTCTCTGCGATAGACAGTGGGTTATGCATTAGTTCTTTGGCAGTAGTCATGGAAATATCTTGTAAGTAATATACATAAAAACTAGGGATTAATTATCAAGTCTGAAAATTACAATATTTTTTATTTGTCAAAAATTTGAAATAGATTAAAAAATCCATGGGACGGATTTGTTGGACATTATTTTGTACCTGAGCAAAATATCAAAAAATCATATTTGCGTGATTTTAGGCTGGCGTTTCAACTCGTATATCCATTGGTTTTAACTACCAATCATTACCAATAATTACCAATAGATATATAAGCAAATACCATTCATTGGTAATACATGAGTAAACCAACACAGGAACCAAAAGAGTTCAATACAGAATCAAAAGAAATCCACTCAGTCTACAAGCATAGCGCAGACAGATTTTTTGATGAGGTAGAAAAATCAATACCACAATATCATCAATCAATAACAAGTCTTCAGCGTTCATACATTGCAGCATGGAAAAAAGCAGTAGAATCTACCATATCCATGACTCAGGAATTTGCAACCAAATGTGGCATGAGCACAGGTGTTACATCAGCTATGGCAAAGATAGTAAATGGCACAACTGAAGAAATCATCAAGGCACATGAACTACAAAATAAAGCAATACTGACTGCAATCGATGCTACTCAGCAATCAATCAATACATTCAACGAGAATGCAAAATTGTTCACTGGGCTAGACCAAGGCATAATGCAATATTGGGTTCAAGCATGCACACCTACACGAAACTAGTGTAAAGGAGCTTTATCCTTTTTATTTTGAATCACCACATTAGAAAAATTTTATTTTAAAACAGTGATCAAATAAAATTTGAAACAAGTGGAGGTTTGCATGATTTTTTAAACTTGTGACCTTTTTGCAAGCAGTTTTGATAATGAATTAGATATGTTCTTTCGTATATTCTTATCATACATATCAGGAATTATGTTGTCATAACGTATTTTTCTTTCAGGAATAGTTTTAGCAATAGCTTGTGCTGTTGCAATCAACAGATCAGTTGTTATCTTTTTTATTTTCTTATCCAGTATAACTCTCATAATATGAGGAAATACCAGTGCGTTATTGACCTTATTAGGATAGAGGTAACTTCCAGTTGCGACGATTTTAGCACCAGCTGCCTTGGCAATCTCGGGTTTTACTTCAGGGTTAGGATTTGTCAGTGCAAAAATTATTGAGTCTTTATTCATTCTTTTTATAATTCTGTCATTTAATAGATTTTTTTTTCCTGAAACTCCAATAAATACATCTGCGTTTTTCATAACATCAAAAAGATCACCTTTTTCTCTTTTGGGGTTTGAGATTTCTGCCAACTCATGTTTGTATTTGTTCATGCCTTTTGTCCTTCCTTTGTAAATTGCGCCTTCAGAGTCTGTAACGACGATATTTTTACAACCAGCTGCAACAACCAACTTCGTTATACCATAACCAGCAGAACCTGCACCAGCAACAACGATTTTTATGGATTGTAATTGCTTGTGAACAAGTTTTAGTGAATTCAAGAGTGCTGCAAGGGCAACAACAGAGGTACCATGCCTATCATCATGAAATACAGGTATTGAAAGAGAATTTTCCAATTCTTCCGAGATTTCTAAAACTTTGGGTGATTCTATATCTTCAAGATTTATTGCACCAAAGACAGGTTCAATGGCTTTAATCGTGGCAATTATTTTCTCCTTATTAGTTTCATTCAAACATATTGGAAAAGCGCTTATGCCACCAAACTCTCTGTACAAGACGGCTTTTCCCTCCATGACTGGCAGAGCAGCATAAGGGCCAATATTTCCCAGCCCGAGAATTCTAGTACCATCTGTAACTATGGCCACATTGTTTCCCTTGGAAGTAAACTCATATTTTTTTTCAGGATGAGAGTAAATTTCATCACAAACGGCAGCAACACCAGGCGTATAAATTAATTTTATTTGATTACGCTTTAGTTTTCTAATCTTTCCCGTAACAATGATTTTGCCCTTGAGTAATTTATGAAGAGCGATTGCTTTTTTACCATTATCATCCAAAACCATGAAATAGATCTAATCTAGACCTTTGTAAGCTTTCTAGTCATATAGTTAGCCCCCAACCAAGAGAAAATACTGACAACAAAATAATCAGTAGAGCATAAAAAATGGCATGGTTGGGCATAGTTTTAAAAAAACAGGGCCTTCAAGAAAAAGTCTTGAATATGCCTGCTTCATCGAGGATATTTAAAAAACAATGATCGCACCTTGAAATGGTGTAACTTTGATCTATTGCATGTCTGAACTATCTAACTTTGAACCTCTAAATAGAACTATTTCAGAGTACAGATATGGAAATTCATGTATACGATACATACGTAGAGGCAAAGGATGGCCACACGATGCATTTTGACGTCATTACCAGTCAGAAGGATCATGTAAAAGCAATCCAGTATGCAAAGGAATGGCTCAAGACAGTCGGAGAAGCCGATTCAAAGGTATCAACTGAGGAATGTCAGTTCTGCCACTCACAAGGTGCACCAGAACCCATTGCAAAGGAGATCCAAACGAAAGGCTATTTCATCCAAAAGATGGAAGGCTGTCCGTAAAGATATCTACTTAATTTTTTAATCCAAACACTATTTTTAAAAACACCATTAGCGTCATGTATATCATATCATCCCATGACAAAAAAGATCAAGTATAGCAGACTTTCAATCGAAGGAGACATTCAGACAAGGTGGATATGCGGATGCTTTGAAACAGTAGATGCTTTTTTCAAATTTTGTCCTCAGCATAAAGAAACAATGAAACAAACCATAGAATCTCAGATAGACAAGCTTGACATGACTACAGTGATAGAAGAGAAATAATTTCAAGTCATTTTCTTTTAGAATATGGCTTGAATGTGATACCAGCAAGCCCACGTCGAACCATTTTGTTAAATCTCTTACCATGACTAAGATATGGAAATCTCATATGGATTAGCTCATGGACTATAGTATTTTCAAGCACTTTTTCATCTGGAATCTTTCTTACGTTGATAAAGACAACATTGTCCATAATATAGGACACGCCAAGATACTTGTAAGCTGATGTCCTTCTACCTTCAGTCACACTCTTTGGCATTTCCAGTACCTCCTTTGTTGTCAGCAACATCTTTGGCTCTGAGATACTAAATCGTGCACAATAGATTCCTACCTTTTCTAATATCTTAAAACGAAGATCAGAGTCTAACTTCACAGAACATGATAGCAAGAAATCCCAAGTTTAATGCATATTGTCAAAATGTATGCCAGCGGTTGTGTAATTTTTTATTTTTACCACTAAAGTGGTAAGTAGGGTCAGAAATCCGTTAGTTTAATCACAAATCATACAGCCACCGTCTCCTCATTCCCCACTAACTCATAGAGCTCATTATGGACCTAGCTCTATTTCTTACCTCCTCTGTTACAAGTACAATGACTAACCCTTCATTTGGTTGACCATACAAAATTACAGAATTATCAGGCGCATATACTGCAACTGGAAGTACAAGCAAGTCCTCCTCTCCAGATACAATAATTCTAACTGGCGGTGTCATACCAAATGCTTTTTGAATTACAGATATGCTTTCTTGAGTTATTTCTGCGGCAGGGTTTGTACAGGTAAGAATTGTCTCGGCATGTCCCGCTGGTAAATCCCTCTTGCTTCTTTTTTCTATCGAGTCTATAATCTGCAATGCCGGATTAAAGCCAAACTTTATCATTTTTTCTGTAGTGGCGTCACCCACAGTGATTATAAAAGAACCTAATGGAATATTTTTTGAAATGTTGATACTCGTAGTGTCAGAGTCTAGTAGTAAAATGCCAAGCGGTTTTTTTAATTGGTCACGTAAATTTTCAGGCAGACGCACAATTTTCTTTTGTTTTCAACTATTTTTATGTAGCTACTTCAGCCTTTAGTTCTTCACTTAGCTGAGACGCAAGTACACTACACTTGGCAGCCACGTTCTTTGCCACAATCATAAAAGATTGAGACATGCTAGAATTTGGATCAGTTACAAGTACTGGTTTTCCACTGTCAGAACCCTCCATTATTCCAGGATTAAGTGGAATCTCTCCCAAGAATGCAAGGTTATGCGTTTCACTCATTCTTTTTGCCCCCTCTCTTCCAAAGATGTAATGCTTTTCAGTACATTTAGGACATATGAAATAACTCATGTTTTCTATCACACCCATGATTGGTATGTTTAATTTTTGGAACATACCAAATGCCTTGACTGCGATATTGCTTGCAACTTCTTGCGGAGTGGTAACAACAACTATTCCAGTGATAGGAATAGTCTGGGCAAGTGTCAGTGGAATATCCCCCGTCCCGGGTGGTAAATCCACTATGAGATAATCAAGATCAGTCCAATTTGTATCAACTAGGAATTGTTTTAAGATTCCAGAAATTATCGGACCACGATAAATTGCGGCCTGATGTGCCTGCTCTGCAAAGAAACCAAACGATACAACTTTGATCCCATGTGATTCTGCTGGTTGTAATTTATTATTGTCAACTTCCATCGAGGCCTTGCCCATTCCAAGCATTAGCGGAACACTTGGTCCATAGATATCAGCGTCAAGTAATCCAACCTTTGCACCGGTCTGGGCCAATGCAAGTGCCAAGTTTACAGATACAGTAGTTTTTCCCACTCCACCTTTACCACTTGCAACACCGATGATATTTTTTACAGTTGGTAGCATTTGATCTACACTAAGGGAACGTCCCTCCATGACTTTGGCAGTAACCTTAAGATCGAGTTTTGAAACTTCTTTTATTGTAGCAATTGCAGCTCGTACATCTTGTTCTATTTCATCATTGAAGGGACAAGCAGGAGTAGTAAGTTCAAGTGTAAATTTCAAATCATTTCCGTTTATCTCAATGTCTTTAATCATGCCCATGGAGACTATGCTCTTTTTGAGATCGGGGTCAATTACGGTACTAAGAGTAGTAAGGATTTGATCAACTGAGACCATAAAGTAAAAAATCATGAATACGATATTTAAACATAGGCAAAAATCACATCCAAAGATTCATAAATTCAAATTTTATGTAATTTTTTGATTGTTTTCTATATCAACCCTTACTGATGTAGTTAGGATACCGCCTAAACTATTTGGAGAGTCGCTAAAAAAAGCAGCTATTACAATTTTAAGAGAAAAATATGAGAGTATGATAAATCCAGAACTTGGTTATGTCATCATGATACTTGAAACCAAGGTAGAAAAAATGGGCAAGGTAATTGCTGGAGACGGAGGAACATATCACAGAGTAGAATTTACTGCATTAACATTTTCACCAAAACTCCAAGAAATTGTTCGTGGAGAAATTGTCGAGATTACAGACTTTGGAGCATTTGTCAGAATTGGTGCAACAGATGCACTATTACACTTGTCACAAATTATGGACGACTATCTCAAAAGCGATGTCAAGTCTGGCATGATCCTTGCAAACCAGAGTGGAAGAACAATGAAGATTGGAACTACACTTCGTGCAAGAATTACTGCAGTATCAATTGGCAAGACCGCAGCTATGAAAGTTGGAATCACATGTAGACAACCATTCTTGGGGGCAGATGAATGGATTGAAGAAGAAATAAAGAAAGCAAAAGCACCAGCTGCTCCAGCTACAAAGACACCAGCAGCTGCAGCTACAAAGACATCAGCTACGGACAAGCCCAAAAAGACAGCGGAGAAAAAATGATAAGAAATGGTTAGAGAGTTGGCATGTCGCAAGTGTAAATTTGTAACAGTAGGTAAAGTATGTCCCATATGCAAATCATCTGATCTGAGTCCGGACTGGAGTAGTTCAGTCTTAGTTGTAGACCCAGCAAATTCTGTTGTTGCCAAATCTTTAGGAATTAAAGAAAAAGGCAAGTATGCACTCAAGGTAACCTAGGTTGCAACCAAGTGCAAAAAAATATCTAGAAAGTTTTCTTGCTGAGGATATTGGAAGGGGTGATATTACTAGCAGATTACTTCCAAGAAAAAAAATTGTTGCAAGTATAATATCTCGTGAGAACGGCATTGTGGCAGGCGTACAATATGCAAAAGAGATTTTCCAATCAAGAAATTGCAAAGTTACAATACATAGAAAAGATGGACAATCAATTATCCCAAATCAAAAGATAATCACAATATCTGGCGATGTATATCCAATATTATCATGTGAGAGAACCGCACTAAACCTAATGTCAAGAATGAGTGGAATTGCTACCCAGGTAAACGCATATGCAAAAAAAATTCGTGCCGCAAACCCCAAAGTTGGGCTCTACTCAACAAGAAAGACAGCACCAGGCCTTAGAATATTTGACAAAGACGCAGTTGTGATTGGAGGAGGTCATAGACACAGAATGGCCCTTGATCAAATGGTCATGATAAAGGATAATCATATTGCAGCAACAGACTCACTTTTAGATTTGATAAGACGTGCAAAACAAAAACACAGGAAAATTGAGGTTGAAGTTGAAAGCTTGCATCATGCTACAATGGCAGCAAAGGAGGGGGTAGACATAATCATGCTTGACAACATGTCTCCCATGCAGATTAAAAATATAATAAAAAAATTAAAGCAACTCAACTTACGAAATAAAGTAAAAATTGAAGCCTCGGGGGGAATAAATCATTCAAACGTCACACAATATGCAAGGTCAGGTGTGGATATGATATCCATTGGAAAACTGACAAGTTCGGTATCAGGGCTTGATCTGAGCCTTGAAGTTAATTGATTGCAAGCATGCGCTCTATTGCAACCTGGGCTTTAGTTGCAATATTCTTCGGAACCTTTACCTGATACTTTTCTTCTTTTAATGAGGCATGTACCTTGTCTAGAGTTATCATCTTCATGTATTTGCATATAGCATTTTCAGACATTGGGATGAATTGTTTATCAGGATTGAGTTTTTTCATCCTGTATAATATGCCAGTCTCTGTTGCTACAACAAATTGTTTTGATGCAGAGTTTTTAGCATGATTCATCATTCCTTCTGTAGATAAAACTTGGACTTGCCTTGAACCATAATCCCCTGATGCAATATCATACATCACTGAAGATGTGCAACTACATTCTGGATGAACTAAAAATTCTGCATTTGCATACTCGTTGAGTTTTTGTTGCACATCCTGTGATCTTATTCCAGCATGAACGTGGCATTCTCCTGCCCAGATGAACATGTTATGACGGTTTGTCATCTTTGCAACATAAGAGCCTAAGAACATATCTGGCAAGAACAAGATCTCCTTGTCTTCAGGAATTGATTTTACAACATTTACAGCATTAGACGAAGTGCAACAGTAATCAAGCTCGGCCTTTACTTCTGCAGATGTATTTACATAACCTACTGCAATTGCTCCCGGGTGTTCTGACTTCCATTTTCTCAACTCGTCTGCATTTATCGTATCAGCCAGAGAACATCCAGCCGCGAGGTCTGGAATCAAGACCTTTTTGTTTGGACAAGTTATTGCTGCAGTCTCTGCCATAAAATGAACCCCACAAAATAGAATGGTCTTGTAGTCAGTGTTCGCAGCTTGTCTTGAGAGCCCTAGCGAGTCCCCCACATAATCTGCTATATCCTGTACTTCAGGTAGTTGATAATTATGAGCAAGAATTAGAATGTCCTTTTCTTTTTTTAGTCGCAGTATCTCAGATTTGATATCCATTGCAGAATAGTGTAGCAATGATTCGTCTTTAAAGGGTCATGGTATTGACAAATTTATTGCCACGTGGAACAATCGTGGCAAAATTTACCATTTATGCACCCACATTTAGCGTAGTGCCGCAAATCTTTCGGAGGCACTCTATTGCAGACAAAGTAGCAAGTCTACTTGTCTTTGGATTACTTGGACTAGGTACATTTTCCACATTTATTGAAAATTTGCCAAACTTTCCTTGAGCTTGTATCTCATGAGTGTTCTTGTCAGTGGCAGGGTCTGCAACTATTCTTACTCTTGTCTTTTCACTACCAATTCCTGCAAGGCTTAGAAGTGCAGCTACATTGATGTTTGCAGGAAATAGTCTTACTGCCTCTTGTGCATTTCCTTCGTATATTGTAGTGATTGTTTTTATTTCATCAGGATTAATTTCTGAGGTTTCAAAGAATTTTGCGCCCTTCAACGCTTTCGGGTTTTTGGTAGTCACAAGAACTACAGATTCCAATTCATCCTGTACTGCTCTAATACCATCGAGTCCAATTATTGCTCCAGATGGAAGATAGACTCGTTTGTTGAAATCCTTACAACCGTCCATTACAATATCAAATATAGTTTCATCCAAAAGAGCACCGGCACTCAATATCATTACATCTTTTCTATTCTGAAGTATACTCAGTACATTATCTCGCACTGCATCTTGTGATGCAGCTTCAATTATCAGATCAACTGGAGAAGCTGCAAGCAATCCAACATTTTCTGTTATAACAGGCTTATTTTCTAATTTATCAACTAGTTTCTGGGAATTTTCTTTTGAGAAATCATAGACATGAGTAAGTTTTGCAGAGATTTTTTCAGAGTCTATTGCAAGTGCAATCTCTGTTCCAATTGCGCCGCATCCAAGTAGTCCTACTCTTTTCAATACAAATGTCTCAAGTACTCGTCCTTGTTAAATCTGTTATTAGACAACCATGGTGTTTAACAGAATATTGAATTATCTTAACCCGCATATATCATTAGAGTAATTTGGAAAAACAAGAATCTACACTAATGGAAAAAGTCCTATTCAAGATAGCAAAACAGTGGATTGCTGGTGATACCATGGAAGATGCCCTCAAGTCAGCACGTCAGGCAAACATCAATGGAATGGGTGCAATTTTGAACAAGTTAGGCGAGCATATGACATCAAAGGCTCAAGTAAGTCAAACAGTTTCAGATTATCTCACACTTGTCTCAAACTTGCGCAGATCAAAGATTTCTGGAGGATTATCAGTAAAACCAACTCAGGTAGGCCTATCCATTAATACAAAAGAGTGTCTTGAGAACCTTGATAAAATAATAGAAAAAGCATTGCAATCCCAGTCTTTTGTCTGGATAGACATGGAGTCCTCAGAACATACTGATGTCACTTTCAAAATATACCTGAATCTTTTTGAAAAATATGAGAGATTGGGAGTTGTCATTCAATCAAACCTCAAACGTACTCAAGATGACCTGAAAATGCTTCTAGAAAAGTGTGCCAAGATTCGCCTAGTAAAAGGTGCATATCATGAAACTCCAAAGAACGCATACAGGACAAGACATGAGGTTGATGAAAATTACAAAAAATTGATGCTAACTTTATTTGAACAAGGAAATGAATTTGCAATAGCAACACATGACTCCAAGCTAATTGATCTTGCTATAAATTTGTCAAAAAAACATGAAAAAAAGTTTGAGTTTCAAATGCTAAAAGGAATACGAGATGAGATAAAACCTATTTTGGTAAAAAGTGGATTTTTGGTGTCAGAGTATATTCCATATGGCACCAACTGGCTACCTTATTCAATAAGAAGACTACGAGAAAGAAAGAGAAACATACTGTTACTTGGAAGTTCGTTTATTCACTCACATCGAGTCTGAGTTTGTTCTCGTAGAAACTGTAAGAGATAGTATGCACCACCTGCTCCTTTTCCAGATATTCCAGATTCTTTCCACCCAACAAATGGCTGCGCCCCAACCATAGCACCAGTGGTTGCACTAGCTGCTCTATTTGCATATGTAACTCCCGCCTCAATTTTTTCAAAGAATTTTTCAATCTCGTTTTTGTCTTGACTGAAAACTCCAGCAGTTAGTCCATAGTTACTTTTGTTTGCAAGTGTAAGTGCCTCATCAAATGTATCAAACTCTTCAACACAGAGAAACGGTAAGAATAATTCTTCTCGTATCAGTTCGTGATCTTTTGGAAGATTTGTAACAATTGTAGGTGCTACAAAATTTCCATCTTGGTGTAATGCATCAGAGATTATAGAACCTCCGCAGAGTATCTTGCCATCTTTTTTAGCAAGTTCGGATGATTTTTGATATTTTTTTACCGCTTCGTCATTTATGACTGGCCCAATGTAGACATCTTTTTCCCATGGTTTTCCAATCTTTAGCGCACTTGTCTTTGTAACCAGTCTTTCCAAAAACTTGTTCGCAATTGATTTTTGCACATATACTCTAGAACACGCACTGCATTTTTGTCCATCATATCCAAATGCTGCTCTTAGAACACCGTCTGATGCTTTTTCAATGTCTGCAGTTGCAGATATGATTGCAG
This sequence comes from Candidatus Nitrosotalea bavarica, assembly GCF_900167955.1. Lineage (GTDB taxonomy): Archaea > Thermoproteota > Nitrososphaeria > Nitrososphaerales > Nitrosopumilaceae > Nitrosotalea > Nitrosotalea bavarica. Next base: position 204,888 of record NZ_FUYK01000003.1, read on the forward strand.
GATTTTTCCCTCCCATCTCAGAGATAAACGGACGAGGTTTAGCCATAGCAAATGTAGAGTAGCCCCTCATGCCTACATCCTTTGAACCAGTAAAAGCAATACCATCAACTAGAGGACTCTCAAGTATTGTTTTCCCAACTGTTCCTCCAGAACCTGTTACAAAGTTAATTGTGGACGGTGGAAGCTTGTGGTATATCGATTCAACAAACTTGAATGCAGATATGGGTGCATCACTTGATGGTTTTAGAACAGTTGTATTTCCAGTAATTAGAGCACCCGATGTCATTCCAATTGCAATTGCCGATGGAAAATTAAATGGAGATATGATTCCCCAAACTCCGTACGGTTTGAGAACGCTGTTTGTCTTCTCTCCCGTTGTTGCATTTTTTGTCTCCTTTGAAAATCCAGTATTAATTTCAAGTTGTTCTGCATAAAATCTCATAAAGTCAATTGATTCGTCCAAGTCTCCCATGGATTCTAGTCTGTTCTTTCCGTTCTCAAAGCAAAGAATTGCAGCAAGGCGGAATTTGTTTTCAGAAAATACATCGGCAACATCTCGGAATATCTGGACTCTTTTTTGATATGGAGTAAGAGACCATTTATGAAATGACTCCTTTGCAGATTCAATTGCATGTAGAGCATCTTCTTTTGTTCCCATGGGAAAGTGTCCTAGGATCAAATTCTTGTCAGCAGGTGATCTTACTTGGAATTTATTATCAGAAAATATCTCTTTACCTCCTATAATCATAGGATAACTTTTTCCAAAGTCTTTTCGTGCCTCATCTATAGCATCATCAAACTTTTTATGAAATTCATCAGTTGAATTATTATCTACAAATCTGCCCCAAGTCCTTTCATTTTCAAACATGATATAATTACCATTTACTGCCATTAATTAGTTCGCTAAAAGTTGATTTTGTATTAACTGGAGGACAAACATAATTCAAACGAGAAACATTTTATCCGTGTAGGCAAAGGTGTCTTATGCTCAATACGGTATATCGTGATGCAATTAAGAAACGAGAAGAGGCACGATCTATCTTCAAAGGTGAGAAATTTGATCAAATTATTAAAACAGCCAAGGAAAACTGGCTAGAATATACCCCTCAGAAAAAGGACTCTGACATAGCAGGAATAGACAGTAGTTATAACAGTACAAAATTTCAAGGACTGGAGTTATGGGTAGTAACTGGAGTATCTATAAAATCAGACGGTCAGATAATAACAGAGACCCACAACCAGGGATTAGGGCAACCAACACCTGAGCTTGAGACGCAGGCAAGTAGAATGGAAGTAGAAGCTTGTGTCAACTCTGTTGACAAGGCAGAACTTGTAATTCTAGATGGTTCGCTATATTCACAGTTTCTTACAAGACAGGCCGCACTTGGAAGTTCAATCACTACCGCAATAAAAAAGAGAAACAATGTAATTTTCATATCAAAGACATCATCTGCTAGAAACTATTTTGGAAAACTTGGCTCAGTTGCAGGAGATATTTTTTATTACAACCACGCAGTCAAGAGGCCTGGCTTTAGCAAGATATTTGTAGATAACAGTTTGGGACCTGGTAAAGTAGTATCATATGTTTATGCAAGACTAAGAGATTCTACTCCTTTAATCAAGATTGAACTGTTAGGATCAGATCATAATGAAAATGAAATAAAATTATTACTTGACATGATAACAAAAAATAGTGTGGGTGGATATCCATATTCATTAAAACTTGCACATGAAAATTGTAAGATCACCAATTCAGATCTGGCAAGACTTGTTAGTCTATATGGACTTGGAAATGAGGTAGGTTCTAGAGAGGTATTGAATTGACAATAGGTGTAGTAATTGGAGAATCAAGACCGACTGATGTTACGGCGCAATCATCAAAGCCACTTTCGGTTGGAGAATATGTAATAATTGATTCACAGGACGGCAGGATTTTAGGTCTTGTTGAAAAATCAATGATATCAAGTGAAGCACTAACCGATGTTCGAAATTTTGACGAAGCAGTAGAAAGCAAGGAAGTTGCAGATATCAATTCAAGAGATAAAAACTACAAGGTAAAAATTGGAATACTTGGATTTTTAGATAAATTACAAAAAGGACAGATGATTTTGCCTGCAGTTCCCCCACTGCCAGGAACTTCGATTATCGAGGCCACACAGAAGGATTTAGGCATGATATTTGGCCCTACAACAAGTGAGTGGATTAGAATTGGCTCTCTTTTAAGAAATTCAACTATCGAAGCCAAGATCAATATCAACAAAATTGTATCAAGGCATTTAGCCATACTTGCAATGACAGGGATGGGAAAGAGTAATCTTGTTTCCCTAATTGCAAGACATATCAGCTCATTAAACGGTACACTGATTATTTTTGACTATCACAATGACTATGAAAGTCTCGATGTCTCCAAGATAAATTACATGATGGCAAAGATAAATCCTAGACTATTGCCTGCAGACAAGCTAGCTGAAGTAATAGAACTTAGGGAAAATGCAGACAAGCAACAAAGAGTATTGCGTGAATCACTTACAGAATCAGTAAAACAGTCAAAGGATTTCTGGCAATCATTAGAAGACAGCGTGTCATCTTATGGACGAACAACAAAGGGCTATGCAGATAGTGCAAGTAGAGTATTAGATAAGATCGATGATGCAAAACATAGATTTTCAGACATCCTTGACCCAGACTGCGGAGATCCAGTAGACTTGATCAAGGAAGGCAGAGTAAATGTTTTGAACATATCTGAGCTCAGCGAACGACAAGCAAATGCAGGACTGTCATATTATTTACAAGAATTATTACAACAAAGAAAAGATGCAGTATGGGAAAGAAAAGGCAAGTCGTCACATAAAAGAATCAACAAGTTTCTTGCTCCAATATTTGTAATAATAGAAGAAGCCCATGTCTTTATTCCAAAGGGCGAGCATACCGATACAAAGTATTGGGCATCAAAAGTAGCAAGGGAGGGCCGTAAATTTGGAATCGGCCTTGGTGTTGTTTCTCAAAGACCAAGAAATATTGATCCCAATGTACTAAGTCAGATGGGCTCTCTTGCAATAATGAAGATAGTTCAAGATGATGATCAACAACAGATTGCATCTGCAGCAGAATCACTAAGTAAGGACCTGCTTTCACAGCTCTCATCGTTAAACATTGGAGACGCCGTACTGATTGGCCAATGGGTAAATCTGCCTTCAATAGTGCATGTAGACGAGGTAAAGAGTAAGAAATCAGGCTCAGATTTGGACGCAGTCTCAGAATGGAGTCAGACAGACAAGTTCAAAGAGATTGCAAAGGAATCAACAAAATCCATGGTTCAAAAAGATTTACTGCTAGATTGAGATGATCTTTTCACATATCTCTGACACACATTTGGGTTTTGTTCAATATCACTCTGAAGAGCGTGAAAATGATGTATACTTGGCATTCAATGAGGCAATTGACACATCAATAAAAGATCATGTTGATTTTGTCATACTGGCAGGAGACATATTTCACGTCCCAAACCCAAGTGGAAAGGCAATTGTTGTTTTGGCAAATGCACTAAAGCGTTTGAGACAAAATAACATAGATTCTTTTTTCATCCTAGGAGATCATGACATCAGCAGAATAAGAGCAACCCCTGTTCCTTTTGTATACCACAATTTAGATTTTTCAAAATACATAGGAGACGGAAAGCCAATAATTTACAAAGATGTATTCATTGTAGGATTTGACAAACGCCGAAAGACAGAGATTGAAACATTTGAAGAAGATTTTGCAAGAGTTGATGCAGAGGCCAAGAAACATCAGGGACACAAGATATTGGTTTTGCACCAAGGAATTGCAGAGATAAACAAATTTGCAGCTGAACTAAACTCTACAGATCTTCCAAAGAATTTTACATATTATGCAATGGGGCATCTTCATGATCAAGATTTGAAACGATTCTCACATTTAGGAGGTCCATTAGCATATCCAGGGTCAATCGAACTCACATCAAGCGAGGGAATAAAGGATACACAAAAGGGATTCTACCAAGTAGATATTTCAAAATCAGAAGCCATACCAACATGGATAAAACTTGACATCAGACCTCAGATGTCTGTAAAAACTTCTATGAAGGATATCTCAAATGATGTAAACACACTTGCAGAAAAAATCAAATCATATGCAAGAAAACCAATCATAGAATTAAAAATTGTAGGTGAGGTAGAGCCCGGACTGGTTCAATCTCAACTCTCAAAGTTGACAGATCTTACACTACGTTGCCTTTGGAAACACATCTCTACTGAGCAGACAAGCGGTTCTGTCTTTATGGACAAGCCACTAAAAATAGAAGAAGAGATGCATA
>NZ_FUYK01000004.1 GCF_900167955.1 Candidatus Nitrosotalea bavarica
GCGCACTATTTGGTCTATTGGCTCTAGTTGCTATCTTAGGTGTAGTACCAGCATTTGGTCAAGCAGCAAATGAAATTGATATGACGCCAGGAGCAGGCGCTGCCGCAACTGCGGCTTGTGTTGCAGCAAATAATTGCTTTGCTCCAAACCCAATGAATGTTGCACCAGGAACAACGGTAACTTGGAAAAATACTGATACTGTAAGTCACTATGTGACAAGCGGTAAACCATCCGACAATACAACCGGAACTGTGTTTGATAGCGGTAATTTAATCAAACCAGGCAGTACATACCAATTTACTTTTGCAAATGCAGGCACATTCAATTACTTTTGCACTGTCCATCCATGGATGACAGGTCAAGTAATAGTAGGTGGAGCAGCAGCTAGCGCAGCAGCCCCAGGAAATCAAACTGGAATACCACTAGGTCCTCCATATACAGCAGGTAATGCAACCGTACCAGAATTTGGTCCAGTAGCATCAATAATTCTTGCAATTGCTGTATTGAGCGTTGTAGTGTTTGCTGCAAAGACTAGAGTAATTCCTAGATTCTAAAATCAACTTCCTTTTTCTTATTTTATTTTTCTAAGAGCCTAGTTCAGGCTTTACTGTAGATAATGATATGGCATGATCATCTATCAAGACTCCTACTCCAACTGCGACATCCTTTACCTTGATTACAATTTTTGTCAAGTCATCATCAGAAAGAGTATATTGTCTTGCAAGAGCATTTTTTACTTTCTTTTCAGTATCTGATATTTGATTTAGTCCTGATGGCATGGATATGTCAAGAGTCTTATTTATCATGTTAGCCGGAATTTTTCCGCTCTGATCTTGTATTATGTAGAATGAAATTTTATCAACAATTACTTCATGAGGAAGCATATCCAAAGCATTTGCAGTGTAAAATGCTTGAACATCTAAAATATTGATATCATTTGAGGTAGAACTTGTTACCATTCCGCTGTTCAACATTGAATCTAATGGAACGTCAATGATGGTAAATCCCTCAATGAAGTTTTCGTTATAATCTCCAAGCGAATTTCTGATATCTTTGCAAGTTATGCTCTTTGCTGTTTCAGAATCCATTTTCATCAACAGGGCATTTGAACTTGAGCCATTGGTAGGTACAGAATTCCAGAGAACCTGAGTCTGGAATTTTTGCTTGTTAAACAAACTAATGTCTGTATCATAGTGACCAGGTCTAAGTGGTCCCTCTCCAGCGTATATGGAACCGCATTCAAACTTGGTTGTATATGTAACACTTCTTGAAGAACTTGTCTGCACAGCATTATTGATGGGTAAATCCGTAAATGTTACAACACCTGATGAATTGTTTACCTGCACCGTCTTTTGAATCTGGTCTACACTAAATCCTTGCATTGTACCCGTTTGAATTATGATGTAATTTCCATTTTTTATTCCTGATAAAGTGATTACGCCATCCTTGTCTTTTTCAGTATCATCTGGACCATTATCTACAATTGTATAATTTCCTGTACCTGTAAAGGGATTAGGTGATATTACGAATTGACTTGCTCCGATCAACTTGTTATCATTTGAAAGAGAGATTATTGTAAGAGATGAATTTTGTGCAAATACAGAATTCGTAGAGTGGTAAATTCCAGAGTTTGATACGAGATACAAAACCAATACAAAAGATGATATCGCAAAAATATATGTTATTTTCGAGAGCCTTTTCATTTCATAATTTTATTGTATCTTGTTAATAATTTTATGTTAGATACAGGTCTTACTCAAGAATTAAATAGGTTGTAGAGTACTTTTTCAATTAATGCAACTTTATGTCAAGACTGTATTACCGTTGATTTTTGGCTTGATAGTTTTTTCATCAGCAGTTCCATTTATTCCACAAAAAGCATATGGTGATGGTTTTACCCAGGAAAATGTACAGGCAAGCATTGGAAACAGAGTGATTACGACATTTATCAAACTCAGTCCTCCAATTATTACTTCGAATAGTCAAGTTGACAAGTCTATATTTTTTAGATTTTTTGATGCAAATACAAATACGACAATAAATAATGTATCATTTTACATCAACGCAACAAAGGGAAATCAAAATTTGATGTATGATCTTTTTTACACCCACACAGGATTTCTTACAATACATTTCTTACCCGGAGGTGAAGTGGGCAAATGGACAGTACAAGGCGATCAAGATCCGGTATTGGGCGGATGGACATCACAAAGTGATGACATAAACATTATAGCACCAATACTAACAGAGGGAGGCCTTTATCATCTTAATTTGTCTATTTTAGCTCTTGATTATGCTAATACTCTAGTTAATGGAACAAATCCACCAAAATTTGATTCGTATCTTAGTGTTGGTGATGTATCAAACCAGGATGTTACTTATCAAAATAATCCGTATAACACAACACTGATTTCTTACTATGACAAGACATCTGATTTTAATTTTGATGAATCCACAAAACAATTTTCTTGGAAGATGCCATTTGATTGGGATGTTAGTAGATTCCAAGATAGACCAATATTCATACATGAAGAATTAAGAGTTCCAAAGTCACTTTCTGCCTTCTCAGATACACCATCATATGCTGCAAGTGCAGAAGGGTTTGGTCTTTCTGGCAGAAGAGTCATAGTGGATCCGTATACAATTGGTGATTACATGATAGTTCATTTATTCTTAAACAAGCTTGATTTGATAAACATGTCAAAGACTATTCCGTCTGGAGATAATAGTATTGAATTCAAAGTGGCTCCAGAAAACCCCAATGTACAAACATCTGCTTCAATGTTGACAGACTTTGGAGGGTGGCACGTAAAGCTTGGATGGAATCCTACAGATCTGACTGCAAATTCACAAAATAACTTGAATATCAGTTTCTATGATTCATTTACAGAACAACAGGTTACAGGAGATGTGGACTATGATATTCAGGTACTTGACAAAGATCAAAGCGTACTATGGTCAAAGACTGATGCCATTGCTTCACAAGGTTCTGATACTCAAACTGTAAGCTTGCCTGGTAACGGAATCTATAGTATTACTATTAAAGTAAAATCAATTACAACCAATGGTTTTCCAGATAATTCCAGAATAGGTATGGCTAGAGGAAACATAGTGATACCTTCTACTGTATCAGAACAACAGGATACATTGACGCAATCTAGCCAATCAACTAATGTAACATTATCCAATAATACAACCGCATCAATGCAACAAATACCAAATATGACAACCACATCAACATCAGCTAATGCAACAACAAGTAATGTAACATCAAGCAATAATGCAACCGTACCAGAGTTTGGTCCAGTAGCATCAATAGTTCTTGCAATTGCTGTATTGAGCGTTGTAGTGTTTACTGTAAAGACTAGAATTCTAAGACACTAAACTTTTCTATTTGTTATTTATCTGATAATTCTGTATAGTATCAAAGAATAAATTCAATACTAATTCTTTGAAAAACATGCCTATCATAACAGTGTCAATGTATCCGGGCAGAACTGTTCAACAAAAAGAGGAATTTGCAAAAGCCATAACAAAATCAGCGGTGAAAATTCTAAAAACAAAAGAGAATCACGTTATTGTGGTTTTTGAAGATAATCCAAAAGAAAATTGGTATATGGCAGGAAATCCCCTCTAAACACATTTTTATTTTATATTAATCAAACAAGCTTATGGCAAAGATAGCTGTAGTTCAAATGCGAGCTGAAACAGACAAGAAAACTAATTTAAAAAAAATTCTAAGATACATTTCACAAGCTGCACGCAAAGGTGCAGTTCTATGCGCATTTCCTGAATTTATGATGTGTTATACTCCATCTTCTCAATCTCCCTTAGAACTTGCAAGTATTGCTGAAAAGATTGACGGTGAATTTGTCTTATCCATATCTAAAGTGGCAAAACAAAACTCAATTCAAGTTGTTGGTACTCTATATGAAAAAAGTCCAAAACCAAATAGAGTGTATGACACATCTTTTCTTGTAGATAAAAATGGCAAAGTGATTTCAACATATAGAAAAATTCACCTCTATGATGCACTTGGCTTTAAAGAATCCATAAAACTTTATCCTGGTTCCTCAATTACAAAACCAGTAAAAACTAGTGTAGGTAAAATGGGTATGATGATTTGCTATGATCTTAGATTTCCCGAAATGTCTAGAATCTTGGCCTCATCAGGTTCTGAAGTTCTAGTAGTACCTTCTGCATGGGTTAAAGGAAAAATGAAAGAAGAACATTGGTTGGCTATAAACAAGACAAGAGCAATTGAGAATGGTTGCTATGTAATTTCTCCAGATCAGGTGGGAAACATTTACTGTGGAAGAAGTATTGTAGTTGATCCTTACGGGAAGATACTACTTGATATGAAAAAAAGAGAAGGAATTGGAATTGTTGATATTTCATTAGATGAAGTCAAGCAAGTAAGACAAAGACTTCCACTATTACGAAATAGACGTACTGACATTTACAAAGATCTCAAGATTTAGAAATTCTACTTTCACATCGCATGTTAGAGCATTGTCTTGCCCATTTTTGTTTTCTAGAATATCTTAGTAAAATAATTGGCCAAAAACAAATTTTACAAGGCATCTTTGTTGCACAAATCATTCCCCTTTGTACTAGTGGAGCAGATGCTCTACAACCATTATAATAATTTGAACATCCAATGAATCGTTTCTTTGTCTTGCGAGATCTGATGATGAGAAGTTTTCCTATATGACAATCAGGACATTCCACAAGACCGTTAACAGGTGTATTTGTACCTAGAATGACATATTTTCTCTTCTTCTCTGACCATGAAAGATATCCATTCTTGTCATAGTATTGTCTTACCTCACTCTGGATCTTGCCTACCTTTTTCTTTGAAATTTTAACTAAATTTCTTGAATCTGATCGTTTTTTGACTACTGTCATCTGAGTAATTTGGTCCTTCAATGATGATATCATACTGTTTATCGAATTAAAGAAACTACTGAAGAATTTTTATATGGAATCTAGTCAGCGAGATTTGTGGAAAAAGTCTGTCTTATTGGTGCCGGCAGCACAAAATATGGTAAATTAGAAGACAGCATTATAGATATTGCACTTCAGGCATCAGTTGATGCCATAGAAAGTGCAGGGATAGAACCAAAGGAGATTCAAGCTGGATACATTTCTAATGTATTTGGTATTGCAGACAAGCAAGTTCACTTGGGTCCTGTTATAATGAGTAATCTTGGAATTCCAGAAGTTCCTTCACTTTCAATTGAATCTGCATGTGGAAGTGGTTCTGTTTCATTTAGAGAAGCATATGCAAATGTTGCTGCGGGATTTTATGATGCAGTATTAGCAACAGGTGTGGAAAAAGTAACTCATACTGGTACTGAATGGACTACAACTTACTTTTCATATTGCTCTGATTTCTTTTATGAGGGAGGAGCTGGTGCTTCATTTCCTGGATTATTTGCATCTATGGCAAGAGCATATCTTGCTGAATTCAAAGCTACAGAAGAAGATCTTGCAATGGTCGCAGTAAAAAATCATGATAATGGTTTACTTAATCCAAAAGCACATCTAAGAAAAAAAATTACAATAGATGATGTAATGAAATCAGCTGTAGTTGCAAGTCCGTTAAAGTTGTATGACTGTTGCCCATTTTCAGATGGTGCAAGTGCTGTTATCATATGTAGTGAAAAGTTTGCAAAGGCTCATACTAAAAATTATGTTGAAGTTATTGGATCAGGAAGGGGTGGATCACCTGCTGCACTCCAAGGAAGAGATCACATCACTACTATACCAAGCACCGTAATTGCAGCACAGGCTGCATACAAAATGGCTGGTATAACAGCAAAAGATATAGATTTTGCAGAAGTTCATGATTGTTTTACAATTGCTGAACTAGTTGACACTGAAGACTTGGGATTCTTTGAAAAAGGAAAAGCTGCACAAGCAGTTAGGGAAGGAAGAACCAAACTTAACGCCGATATTTCTATCAATCCATCTGGAGGTCTAAAATCAAAAGGTCATCCAATAGGTGCAACTGGAATAGGTCAAGTGGTAGAAGTTTTCGATCAATTAACAGGAAAAGCAGGAGAAAGAACAGTCAAAGACGCCAAAATCGGATTAACCCATAACTTTGGTGCTACAGGCGCCAGCTGTGCCGTACATATATTCAAAAGTGTATAAATTGCTCACAAAAGAAGAATTCGCCAACAATGCTAAACTGGGAAAAGTTCTCACTAGAAAATGTACTAAATGTGGTCATCTTCATCTAGTTACAACTTATTATTGTCAAAATTGTGGAAACAAAGGATTTGAGAATACCATAATTGATGGTAAAGGCTACATTGTTACCTATACAATAATCACTGTTCCGCCAGATGGATACGAAGAATATGTTCCATATGCATGGGTAGTTATGAAATTAGACGAGTCTGAATTGAGGATTTCAGGTTTTATGGCAGACATAAAGTCACCAGCAGAACTTCCTCTTGGAACAAGAACAAGAATAACCGGTTACGATCAACGTGGAATCATAATCGAGAAACAATAAACTAAATTTATTAAACTGATTAAAAAAATTCAAAAAATCTCTTTTATAATATTTGATCTGACATAACTTGAAATGTCAGTAGATGTTGTTTGTGGAAAATGTGGAGCTAAAATTGCAAACATGCGCATGCTAAAATCAATAAAAGATGTAATGAGACCGTATAACAGTAAATGTCCATCATGTGGACAGAGTTTATCTCCATCTGAATTTAGTGTGGATGTACAGAAAAACTGATCTAAAAAGCTTCCGTAGAGATCAAACCAGTCAAAAATCTTAATTACCGATGCCAATTAGGTAATTCCATGGAGCTAAGTGAAGACTTTGGAGATCCAAAACGTGGTGGAATATTACAATCAGCATCAAAGCGTGTAAGAATGATCTTCTCTGTTATGGCAAGTCCAAACAGAATTGATATTTTACGTATCTTAAACTCAAAAGGACCTCTTACTTATTCTGAACTAAAATCTCTAGCTGGCTTTAAATCAAAAAAGGAAAGTGGCAAGTTTGCATATCATTTAAGAAAATTACTAAGACAATCTCTTGTAGCTCTAAACAAGTCTGAAAGAAGATACACAATTACTAATTTAGGAAAACTAGTCCTAAGTCTTGCAAGACAGATCGAAGAGCGATCTATCATCGAGAGCGGTAAAATGTATGTACGAACTTCACATGAATCAATAGAAGAGTTCAACTCCCATAAGATTATCCAATCCCTCGTTCGCGAAGGCAGCCTTCCACTTGAGCTTGCCCAAAAGATAACTGAGGAAGTAGAAAATAGAATATACAAATTCCAGACATCTTACCTTACATCCTCACTCATACGTGAGATGGTCAACTCTGTACTCTTGGAACAAGGCCACGAAGATTATAGGCACAAACTTGCAAGATTTGGATTACCTGGCTATGATATTCATGAGTTGTTGACCAACGTAGATGGTATACATAATGGAGTAGAGGGTCTATTGTTTAAAACGGGACAAACAGTATTTGGCGAATATCTTGTATTAAACACATTACCAAAGGACGTTGCTGACTCTCATCTCTCAGGAGATCTTCATATCACAAATGCCGGATTATGGTCGCTTCTTCCAGATACCATATTTGTAAACATTAAGGAACTTATAGAAGATGGTGTTGATCTGAGAGGAAAATTCTTGGGTGTTACAAGAACATCACCACCAAATTCACTGGATGATCTTTTCACATCTATGTCTCTATTGACAAGTCTTCTCATAAAAGAAGCATCACAAGAAGTAGTAATGGATGGATTAGTTGCTGTATTACAAAAATATTCCAAGAATTTGTCTGAAATTGAAGAAAAACTTGCAAGCTGCTTTGCAAAAATATCTACAGGACCCAAATATGGAAAGAACGGAACACTCACTTCATTTAGAATTTCTATTGGAACAGAACCAAAATTAGTTAATACTATTCTTCAAGCCTACAAGAAATATGTAAAGTCAACACCAATTCCTTCAATAGGATTGATAGTTGATTATGAAAAAGCCAAGATAAGTGACTATTCAGAAATTCTGGCAGATATAATTGCATTAGGAGGACACATTATGTTTGCTAAAGGCTTGGTATCTAACAAAGGCTTGGCACGAATAGATGCAAAGAACGTCGGAACAACCTCTATCAATTTAGAATCTCTATCAATCAATATGCCAAGATTGGCCTTTGAATCTAACAAAGATGAAACCTATTTCAGAGCAAGACTTGCACTATTGATGAAACCCGCACTTGCAGCCATGTCTTTAAGAAAGAAGGAAATATCTGATCTAACAAGACGTGGTCTTAATCCAATTCTTGCAAACAATACTCAGTATATGCAAAAGGGATCAGTAACTCTAGTTGTTAATCTAATAGGACTCAAAGAGGCAGTTTATGGTATTTTAGGATTCGAAAACAACAAGGCTGGACAGGAAATCCTGGCTAAAGTGATAAACACTGCTATGGAAGTAGCCACAAAGAAAGGAAAGGAAATGGGAGATAATGTTATTGTAACTATGACTGAAAGTGATGCAGCAAGCCGTTTCTCATCTCTTGATGGTGAAAAATATGGTAAGACATCAATTAATCAACATGTAATGGGCGAGTCCTATTCAGAAGGAATTGTACTTGATGCCTCTGAGATAGCAGAGATGAACCCTAAGAATGAAAAGATTGTAGAATCAAACTATTTCTCAAAGATACTCAACGGTGGATTACTAGTTCAATTAAAGATCCCAGATACAATGGATTCTTCGGGAATTAAGAAGGCAATTGAAAAAGCAGGAGATCTGTTAGGATCTTTCAGACCAATAAGAAAAGTACCTATATGTAGTAACTGCGGTCTCAAAGAAGAAAAGATCGCAGAAAAATGTTCAGTATGCAAGTCACCTTACATACTTGCATAACTCTCACCTTAGGAAAGATTGATAATCCAATTAAAATTTTTTAATCAAACTAAACTTTTATTTGAATTTTTAATGCATAATTCTTTAAACTATTATTTATGATCCAAGGTCTAGACTAGAAATTTGATCTTAGGCATGGATTAAATTTTTATGTATAGTTCTTCAAATGATCTCATACTATGAAAATCGTAATGGTGTCAACAAAATTGATCCAAAGTTTAGCTTTAGAAAATTATTTTTTGCCGCAGTGTTTATTTAACTCCCATTTGATAGGGGTACGGGGAGTAAGTTGACAGATTTTTCACAAATAGAGAATACGATCCTTCAAGTAAAGAAGCGCGACGGTCGAGTATCAAATTTCCAAAGAGATAAAATTTCAGGCGCGATATACAAAGCACTCGTAGCTTGCGGAAGATCAGATCATGGATTGGCAGACAAGCTTGCAAATCATGTTCTCACAAAACTTGTCAATCGTGGATTTTCTGGTTCAGAAGCACCAAGCGTAGAAGATGTTCAGGATATGGTAGAGTCTACTCTAATTGAAGAAGGACTAGGAGAGATCGCAAAGGCGTACATCCTGTATAGACACGAACGAAGAAGAGTTAGAGAAGAAAAAATGAAGGTTCTAGAATCAAAGGCTCTTGATAATGTAGCAAAAAAATTCGATCTTAATTGCTTACGAGTTTTAGCATCGAGATATTTACTTAGAAATAACAAAGGTCAGATAACTGAAAGTCCAGGTGAAATGTTTGAAAGAGTTGCAATTCTTGTAGGTATTGCTGATATCATAAGAGATTCATCTGTATTTCAAATTGAAGGTGGTTATACTCATAGTGTAGAAGAGGCAGCAAAGTATCTAGAGAAACTTGATGACTTTGACTATAAATTCAAAGTAGGAAAATACTATCTAAACAAGTATCACTTTAGATCATTGATAAATCACTATATTGATTTAGAAAAACATGGCCAGATGAAAGTAAGCTTCCGTGAACTATTGACTATGTTGGCTGCAAATAAGTTTGAACAATATGCCGAAAGAATCCAGGAATATACTGATCTAATGATTGCTCAGGACTTTCTACCAAATTCACCAACTATGATGAATGCTGGTGCAAGATTGGGACAACTTTCTGCATGTTTTGTCCTAGCAATGGAAGATGACATGGAAAGGATAATGAAATCATCTTCTGATGCAGCATTGATTTTTAAGTCAGGTGGAGGAGTTGGTATCAATTATTCTGATTTAAGACAAGAAGGAGATATGGTGGCATCAACATCTGGAGTAGCCTCAGGTCCTGTCTCCTTTATGAGTATAATCAATACTGTTACTGAAGTAGTAAAACAAGGCGGAAAAAGAAGAGGTGCAAACATGGGAATCATTGAAGCATGGCACCCAGATGTTGAGAAATTCATCACCGCAAAAACAAAACCAGGAGTTTTAGAAAACTTTAATGTAAGTGTAGGAATTTGGGAAGACTTTTGGGAAGCACTAGTTAATTCAGAGGATGGAAAATTCGTTCTTCGAAGTCCAAAAGAAAGAACTCCTGTAAGAGAAATAAATGCACATAATCTAATTGACTTGATTGCACTTTCTGCATGGAAAAGTGGTGAACCGGGACTGATCTTCTTTGATATTATAAACAAATACAATGTATTTGCAAAAGCAAGAGGTGGACCAATCAGAGCTACAAACCCATGTGGAGAACAAAGTCTCTATCCGTATGAATCATGTAATCTTGGTTCAATCAATCTATCTAACTATGTCAAGAGAAAAGCAGACGGTCAATACGAATTTGATTGGCAAAGATATGAAGAAACAATAAGGAAAACAACAAGATTCCTTGATAATGTAATTGATGTTAACACATATCCAATTCCAGAAATTGATAAGGCATCTAAAGATTCACGAAGAATCGGACTCGGAGTAATGGGAGTTGCTGATCTCTTATTCAAATTAAGAATTCCATACAATTCTCAAGAAGGATATGAATTCCAGGAGAAACTTGCTGAAGCATTAACATATTATTCAATGGAAGAAAGTATCGCACTTGCAAAGACACGAGGACCATTCCCACTGTGTTCAAAAACAGAATATCCAGAAGCTAAGATTCCTATTGCCGGATATTATGAGAAACCAAAGAGTGCGCGTACTTACGATTGGGATGCTTTGATTGCCAAGATTCAGAAACATGGCATTAGAAATGTTCTAACAACTACAGTTGCTCCTACTGGTACGCTATCAATGATAGCTGATTGCTCAAATGGAATGGAACCAATGTTTGCCTTGGTCTTTGAAAAGAGAGTAACAGTAGGCAGATTCTTCTATACAAACAAAATATTTGAAGCAGTACTCAAAGAGCATGGACTATACAACGATCAGATTCTAGAGAAGATTGCAAATAACTACGGTTCTGTCAAAGGAATTGCTGAGATTCCAGAATGGATCCAGAAGATATTTGTCACAGCAATGGACATTCACTGGGCAGACCATCTAATGGCTCAGGGAGTGTGGCAAAAATGGATAGGTAATGCAATTGCAAAGACAATCAATATGCCAAGTGATGTCTCATCTGATGATGTAAAAGCTGCATATCTATTAGCACATGATCTTGGTTTGAAAGGAATTACTGTATTTAGAGATGGTTCAAGACATGAACAAGTGTTACACATGACTGGAAAGGATGTTCAAAAGAATTTCCAAGTGACTCCAAGTCCATTTGTTACAGATTATATCTCAAAGAATGTCACAAACGCATATCTAAAAGCTGAGATAGAAAGAGCACTTCAGATAAAAATTCCAGATAATGTAGTGTCTGCTCAAATACCAGCACTTACACCAGAACAAATGGAAGAGAGACTCTGTCCTACATGTAAAAACAACTTGGTATTTGCAGAAGGATGTAGTGTATGTATTGAATGTGGATACAGCGGTTGTACATCCGGCTAGATGTTCTTGTCTAAATCAAAACTCTTTTAGTATCTTTAATTGCTGAAAGTATTATTGAATAAGAAAATCATTGGTGTTGGTATTGGAGCTGCAATAGCTATTGCAGCAGTTTTTTTAATAATAATGCCACAATTGCAACCTCAAACTATACCTCAGACTCAAACTGCAAATATTCCTCATAACATAAAACTAGGCCTTGTTATCATACCTCCTACCCAAAAATCAACTCTTCAAGAAGTCAAGGATGCATATGCCCAAGCAGCATCAACAGGAATAGGGAGAAGCAATGTCTATCTTTCATGGCCTCTTATGGAGCCTTCACAAGGAACTTACAACTGGGGTTATTCAGATATCTTGATGGGGTTGAATCGTGAACAACACCTCAATGTTACACTTTACTTTTCAGTAATAAACAATCAAGACTTGGGACCATTTCCAGATTGGATGGGAAAACCACAACTTGATCAAAAACTTCAAGATCAAACAGTAACCACTCTTGATGCAATACTTTCAAGATATTACATAGTAGATTATGTGATATTTGGTGGAAATGTTGATAGTTACTTTAGAGATCATCCAAATGAGATTCCGCAATACGTAGATTTCTTCAATGGTGTATATGCTAAATTAAAAGTAAAACATCCCGACGTCAAATTTGGAAACTGGTTCTCATTAAACGATATAGTAAATCATTATCAACCAGATATTGTAGGGAAGCTAAACCAAGGTGATTTTGTAGCATATTCTTATGCTCCAGTTGATGCATTATATGATGAAAGTAACAGTACAGAAAAGGAAGGGGCTAATTTACAAAAGATGATTGATTACGCAAATGGAAAGAAAATAGCTTTAATGGAAGTTGGTTGGAGTACTGATAAATCAATTAATGGTACAAAAGAAGATCAACAAAACTTTGTAAAGACTGTATTTGATTTTTACAAGAAAAATCAATCTGATTTTGAGTTTCTAACTTGGTATCGACAGTATGATAGACCTGTTGATACCTGTTATAATTCACTAAACAAAGCTACTAATTCTATCTTTAACAATGATGAGGTCTTGAATAATACAGCTGCATATCTATGTGGTACTGGTTTGATTGATGTAGATAAAAATCCAAAACCTGCATGGGATGAATTTACCAAACAAATACAATCTATTCCTAACTCTTAATTACAGAATTAGCCAATTTTCATTAATTGAAGTATACAGGGCTTTTTAGTTTTTTACTATTAATTACAAGTATCACTCCTGTGTTTGCATTATACGAACCTCCAACTAGAGAGGAAAAGGACAATTTTGATCAGTTACTTGCCCAATTTGAGGCAATTAATGCAACAAAAAAAGATGTATCCGATGTAATTCAGACACTTCAAAAACCACTGATAAGTACTTTCTTGTGTAATTCACAGGATGTCAATAACCAAGTAATAACAACAATCAAAACAAAATTGGCAAAGTTTGATGAAAGTATAGTTCACCAAGACTTGGTTACAGGAGGATCCTACACATGGCATTGTTCAGAAAATATTCAAGGTGAAAAAATTGTACTAGACTGTAACAACGAATTGCGAATTAACCCACATGTTATTTCTAATGATACACAAATAGATCCCAAATTACATAGTGTTGAAAATCTAGTCATATTATATCATGAATTACTTCATGGGCAGCTTATGATTGATGCAATAAAGAGTTCACCTATATGGCAACAAGAGACTTGTAACATAAAGCCCGGAGAAAATATTGATTATTCATATGCTGATCCTGATCATAAAATAATAAACTATTTGCAAACACAATTTGCATCTGATTTAATTGATAAAGAGGGAGGAAAAATGATTACAAAAGAAATCAATCCAGATGCAACAAAAAATGGAACATTTACGATTAAGGTATTAAGCTTCCAAGACTATCCTTTGTTTGGAAATGGCACAAAAATTACCTTTAGGACAAGTAATATATTTGAAAATTCATTTTTTCAGGTAAAAGATGATGTCTTTCTTAGTGGACATTTAAAAGATGATACAAAATCTGGACTTGCATGGTTTTACCTTTTTAATAACGAAAAAACACAAAATATGACATATGAACCTGTTCCTGCTTGGACAAAACGAGTTGCAGGTTTGTGGTCAAGTGGAAATACTGATGACAAGGGTTTTTCTTCAATGATTGATTATCTAGTACAGAACAACATAGTTAGTTCCAATAATGGAAAAAACACTATATCTACAATACCTCACTGGCTTGAGAAGAATGCTTATCTGTGGTTTTCAGATAAAATTGATGACAATACATTTGTTCGTTCTATTCAATATCTCATTTCAACTGGAATAATCTCTTAATAAGAAAATTAGATGCGGTCGCCGGGATTTGAACCCGGGTAACGGGCTTGGAAGGCCAGTGTACTAACCAAACTATACTACGACCGCTCACTGTGCCAATCTTAGACCTACATAATAATTCTTTTTTCGTATTCATAGAGTATACGTGAAATTATGATATGAGCTTCAAGTGGATTTTTGTCTACTAATACTGTTTTGTTAAAATAATCTTTGTTTTTATCAAAAAATTGTCCTTTTGAAAATCCTCCAACAACAAGACAAGTATTATCGTTTATTTCCTCTGCTACTTTTTGGTAAGAGCTTTTGACTCCTTTACTTGAAAGTGCAATTGTTTGCTTTGGATTAATTTTTTTAATTAGATTTCCAAAATTCATTTCCTTTATCTCTAGCAATGTATTGTTATTTTCTTCAATTCTTCCAGTAGCGTATAATTTTTCAACAAGTCCTATGAATCTGTGATATGACTTTGGTAGTCTGACATTTTGACCGACAGAAATAACCTTATCATCAATTGTATGGACAAAAACATCTAGTTTGTTTTCGAAATAAAGAGGAATACTACAAGCTTCAAGCAAAGAAAAATGAACAAGATCCGGCCTTCCTCTTTTTATCTCGTTTTTGATTCCTTTCATCGCTGCAAAATGCCATGATATGTCAAGTAAAATTTCAGATGGTTTTTTGTTAAATCTTCTAGCCGATGCTATAACTGAATTATGCCTCTGTAGTTCTTTAGGTACTAATTCTAATGCAGATTCTGCTATTACCAGAGAGAGCAAGATTGTATTTTAAGGGTAGGAATTATTAAACAACATGAAACCTGCAATTAAAGACCTTTTAATAGAAAGGATGCAAATTCTGATTAAAAATGCCATATCTTATGCAAGGTCTAATCCAGAGTTAGCAGAAAGACAAGCAGCACTTGCCAAGAGACTTTGTACAAAATATCGTATTAGAATGCCCTATGAGTTGAGGATGCATTTTTGTAAAAAATGTAAGAAGTTTATTGTACCGGGATTTACAGCAAGGGTGAGAATAGGAAGGAGTAATCTCAAATCAATACGTATTACCTGTGGTTTTTGTAACCACACATACAGAAAGATAATTAAAAAACAAATTCCAATAGGTCAATGATTTATAAGACGAACTTTGAATTTTGGTTTTTATGGCAAAGGCATATGATGTACCAGCAGATATGTTGATTGGTAAATTATCTGATACTTTAAAGACTGAGGATATTGTACAACCAAGTTGGATCCCATTTGTTAAAACTGGTGCACATGCAGTAAAGCCTCCTCAACAAAGTGATTGGTATTACACAAGATGTGCATCTCTTCTAAGAAAAATTTACTTGCACGGTCCTATTGGAGTAAACGATCTAAGATCAATGTATGGAAGTGCAAAGCCTATTGGTTATGGAGGAGCACATCACAAAGATGCTGGTGGTTCAATAATTAGAACAGCCATACATAGTTTAGAAAAATTAGGTTATTTAGATAAAGTTGAAGGAAAAGGCAGAACAATATCTCACGCGGGTATGAAAAAACTTGATCGTCTATCAACTGAGATCTTGAATGAATTAATTGCAAAGAATCCAAATCTGAAGAAATATTCCTAGTTGTATTATGAGCTCTCATAACCCAAATGATGAACGAAATCCAAGCGATGCAGAAGTTTCTGTCTTGAAGGATAATGCACTAAAAACTCTCCTAACTGCTGAAGCAAGAATGAGACTAAATAACGTTAGAATGGTTAAACCGGACCTTGCAGCAATGGTTGAAAATTATCTCTTAGGACTCGCATCTCAGGGAAGGCTGAATTCACAAATCTCCGACGATCAGTTAAAGCAAATTTTACTGTCTATTCAACAACCCAAGCGAGATTTTAAGATTAATCGCAAGTAGTTCTAGGGAAAATATATTAGGGGTAAATAGAACGGTTACAAATATGAAAGCAGTTGTTTATGACAAGTATGCACCAAATGATGATTACAAATCAATTCTAAGTGTAAAAGAAGTACCTGATCCAAAACCAAAGTCAAACGAAGTTGTTTTCCGTGTAAAGGCAGCTGCCTTAAATTATAATGATATTTGGGGAATGCGTGGACAACCAGTTCCGGTTCCGTTACCACACATTTCTGGTTCTGATGCTTCAGGTGAAGTTACTGCAGTAGGAGAAGATGTTACAAACTTCAAAGTTGGTGACCGAGTTGTTTCACATTCAAACATGTCATGCAGAGTTTGTGAAGCATGTACTGATGGCAGAGAATATGATTGTCTAAAGAGAAGCATTTGGGGGTTCCAGACAGGGCCATTGTGGGGTGGATTCTCTGAATTTACTCACTTACCTGAAGTCAATGTTGCAAAAATTCCAGAAGGTGTAAGCTATGATGAAGCTGCCGCTGCATCAATGACATTACTTACTTCATGGCATATGTTAGTAGGAAGAGCAAAAATTCATCCTGGCCAAACAGTCCTTATCATGGGAGGAGGATCTGGTGTGGGAAGCTTTGGAATTCAGATTGCAAAACTGTATAATTGTAACGTTATCGCTACAGGAAGTCCAGATAAACTAGACAAACTAAAAGAACTTGGTGCAGATTTTGCTGTTGACCACAGAAAACCAGATTGGAGTAAAGAAGTAAGACAAATTGCAAAACCACTAGGTGGTATAGATATCTCATTTGATCATATAGGTCAAACTCACTGGAATGATCAGCTCACTTTACTAAAGTATGGTGGAACCTTGGTAACATGTGGCGCAACTACTGGATATGATGCAAAAACAGACTTGAGACATATATTCTTCAAAGGAACTAACATCTTAGGTTCTACACAGGGAACAAAAGCAGAATTAGAACAAGGATTGTACTGGATGGGTAAAAAGAAAATTAAAGCTGTAATAGATTCAGAATATAGCTTTGAAAATGCCGCAGAAGCACACACAAAAATGCTTACTGGAAAAGGATTAGTCGGCAAAATCCTACTCAAACCATAAATAAATTTTATTTATGGCAAGACTCCTTCGTAGTCTCTTATTTGTTCCAGGTAATAATAGCCGCTTTTTAGAAAAAGCAAAATCATTACGTGCTGACATTATTTGTTTTGATCTAGAAGATTCAGTACCTTTTGACGAAAAAAAATTGGCAAGAAATTTGATAAAAAACGCACTACAAAATAGATCAGAGTATAATTCCGAAATCTACGTAAGAACAAATTCTCCAATATCTGGACTGATACCTGATGACCTAAAAGAAATTATTCAAAAAGGTATTGATGGTATTGTGATTCCAAAAGTAGACACTGCAAGTGATATAAAAAAAATTGAAAAAACTATGATTGGATTAGAAAAGAAACGTAAACTAAAACCTATTGAGATCATTGCATCAATAGAATCTACTAAAGGTGTTGTAAACTCTTATGCTATAGCCTCATCCAGTAAAAGAGTCTCTGCATTGGTCTTTGGAGTGTTTGATTTGTTAAATGATCTGGGTGTTGAGTACACAACGAATCCAGAAGGAGCTGTATATTCAAGAACAAAAATTCCAGTAGATGCAAAGGCTGCGGGAAAATATGCAATTGATGCAATCTGGCAAGACATTGATGATGCTGTAGGATTGGAACATGATTCCATCGCTGCCAAAAACTTGGGATATGGGGGCAAAAGCATTATTCATCCAAATCAAATTGATATTGTTCATAAAGTATTCTATCCCACTTCCTCAGAAATAGAATGGGCAAAAAAAGTTATCAACGCATATGATTTAGCCAAAAAAAATAAAAAAGGGGCTACAACAGTTGACAGAAAAATGATTGATGAAGTACATTACAAGAGAGCAGCAACTCTACTAAATTCAATAAAAAAATAATCAATATGTCAAGAAAGTTGAATATATGACCTGGCTACAGATATATCTATTATTTGATAAACATAAATCATCTAGATGCAAATAAGAATTCATTAATCATGTTTACTGGAGTAATTGAAGGCTTGGGCAATATTGTACGATTTGATAAAAAAACAAGTAACCGTAGTGCTGCAAAAATGAAAATAAAACTAGGTAAAATTGCAAAAGGACTCAAAATCGGAGATAGTGTTGCAATAAATGGTGTATGTCTTACTGCAATAAATATTTCAAAAGATGTTGCAGAATTTGAAATGGTTGGTGAAACAATACAAAAAACTAATCTTGGAATCCTGCAAAGTGGTAATAAAGTCAATATTGAAAGAAGTCTTAAAGTTGGTGAGCGACTTGAGGGACACTTTGTATTGGGTCATGTTGATGGTGTGGGCATAATTTCTAAAATGGATAAACAACCAAATCAAATAAAAATATGGACAAAAGTTCCAAAAGAATTATCAAAATACATAATCAAAAAAGGTTCTGTTACAGTTGATGGTATTAGTCTAACAGTTGTTGATGTACTCAAAGATCAATTTTCAGTTTCAATAATACCACATACCCTGAAAATAACTAATCTAAGTTACAAAAAAGTTGGAGATAAAGTTAATATTGAAACTGATATACTTGGAAAATATATTTTATCTGCTGGCTAGTTACTTACCACTATTTTGGTAATTACCAATTTTCTAGTAAAGTTTATAACAATAATGAAAAGCTGATCATGTATGTCCTTAGAAGAATCTATTTCATCGCTTAGACGCGGTGATTTTATTTTACTACATGATGGGGGTAAACGTGAAAATGAAGTAGATATGGTAATTGCAGCAGAATTTGTAACTCCTGAACATATAGCACGTATGCGTAATGATGCGGGAGGACTAATTTGTATGTCCATAAATCATGAATTTGCAACTAGTTTAGGTCTTGATTATATGCATGAAATTTTATCTACTTCTCAAAAGTTTGATTCAGAATCAAAGAAGATGATTATTGGTACTGCTCCATATGGAGATAGACCGTCTTTCTCAATCTCGATTAATCATAAAAATACATTCACTGGAATAACTGACAAAGATAGAGCATTAACAATTTCTGAAATGGCAAAATTATGCAACAGTGAAAATGATAAGAAAAAAGAAATTTTCAATTCTACCTTTAAGACACCTGGTCATGTTCCAATGCTTATTGCTTCAGAAGGGTTATTATCAAATAGACTTGGACATACTGAGATGTCAATTTATTTAATGAAACTTGCAGGACTAACACCAGTTACAGTAATCTGTGAAATGTTGGATTCTCAAACATATACTGCGTTATCTACCGAAAAAGCTAAACAATATGCTATAGCTAACACCATGCCATATTTTGATGGAACTGAGCTTGTTAAATTTGCAAAGGAGCATTGATTTTGAATATTGCTATTGTTGTATCCGAGTTTAATAGTGAAGTAACTTCAAAAATGCTGGAATTGGCTACCGAAAAGGCAAAAATATTGAAGATGAACGTAAAATATACCTGTAAAGTACCTGGTGTATTTGATATGCCTCTTATAATTGACAAATTATTGCAAAAAAAAGATGTTGATGCTGTCATAACTCTAGGTGCAGTAATCAAAGGACAGACCAAACATGATGAACTAATTTCAAATGTTACTGCAAAAGCACTAGTAGAACTTTCAATAAAATATCAAAAACCTGTAACATTGGGAATAACAGGACCCGGAATGAGTGATAGACAGGCACATCAGAGAATACGACCCGTATCTGAGAGAGCTGTAGAGGCTGCAAAGAAATTATCTGAAGAACTTGAGAAAATTAAAAATGATTCAACTAACCATAATTAAGATCACTGGATACGGACCATGGACTCTAACCTTGGGCAGTGATAGAGAACATAGACTTCAGATGCTCCAAGCATCATTATACAAAGAAATACAAAATTTGTTTTCAGAAAGAAACTGTCTTGCATTTCCTAACCGATTTGATGAAATCTTTGTAATAACTAACAGTCTTTCAATTGATGATCATATAGAAATTCAAAAACAACTTGTAAAGTCGTTTGAGTTGGGGTTGTCAATGTCTATAGGACAAGGTAATACTCCATTTGAAGCAAGTTCTAATGCTGACCAGGCAAGACGTACTAATATAATGTTAAGTAAGGATCATAATATTTTTGGATTCCCACTAGGAAAAGACGAAAATTCAATCCGGATTATACACATGGATGTAGATGGTTCTACTTCAGTCTCTGCAAAAAAGTCACCCTATGAAGTATCATTACTTATTATCAAATTATATTCAGAAATGTCAGAATTTTTCCTACAAAGAAATTCTCTTACATTTTTCATGGGAGGAGATAATTTTATGATAATAAGTTCAAGTGTGAATAAAGATGAAATAATAAAGTTTCTTGAAATTGTGAAACAAAAATATGATATTTCATTTAACTGTGGAATTGGAACAGCAAAGACTGGAAGAGATGCAGCCAAATTAGCTACTCAATCATTAGATAAGATTCGTGAACTGAGAGATTCAGGAAAAAGAGAGACCCGAATTCTAGAGATAACATGCTGATAAAAAATGTCAGTCTTCTTTATGGTAGAGAACTAGAGTATATTCAAAATGCTCATGTAAGAATCACTGGAAAATACATTGGACCAATAGGGACAAAACTCTCACCTCATAAAGATGAGCAGGTACTTGACTGCGAAGGTCTACTAATGATGCCTGGGCTAATTAACTCGCATACTCATATTGGGGATTCTATAGCAAAAGACATAGGCATAGACTCTGACGTTGAGGAAAAGATACATCCAGTTAGTGGGTTCAAACAAAAAATTCTCAAGAATTCTAATAAATCACATCTGGCAAGTTTTATAAAAAATTCATGCATTTCAATGATTAGAAAAGGCATAACAACATTCATTGATTTTCGAGAAGGTGGTATTGAGGGAATTAATCTATTAAAAAATACCATATCAGATATTCCAATAAGGCCTATCATCTTGGGAAGAATTGAATATTATCAAGATTCAAAATCTATCAAGAATAATACATCTATACCAGAAGCAAGAAAACTAGATCTAAAAAATCTTCTAACTAACTGTGATGGACTTGGAATCAGTGGTCCAAATGAATTTAGTAATTCTGCATTAAGATATTTTGCAACAACAAGAAAGATTCGTGCTATACATTCAGCCGAGACTGAAGAAAGTAAAAAAATATCTCAAAAGATATGTGAAAAAACTGAGACTCAAAGAGCCCTCCTTTCAAAACCAAACTTTTTGGTTCATATGACTTATGCCTCAAAAAAAGATCTTGCAATTGTATCTAAAAACAAGATAAACATTGTCATATGTCCAAGAGCAAATGGTTCTCTTGCAGAAGGTATTCCTGATGTAAATCTAATGCTTGATACTGGTTGTAATGTAGCAATTGGAACTGATAATGTTATGATAAACTCACCTGATATGTTCAGAGAGATGGATTATCTCTGGAAAGTCTCAATGGGTATTAAGAAAAAACGACTAATGCCAAAAAATATACTTCAAATGGCCACGACAAACGCTTCAAATCTTTTAGGTAGTAAAATAGGAATTATTCAAAATAATAAAATAGCAGACTGTATATTTATTGAAAAACATTCAATTGATTTAGAACCAATGCATAATCCTCATGCCTCAATAGTTCAACGTGCTTCGGAAAATACAATAAAAGCAGTAATGTATGAAGGAAAATTAGTTCATGGTAAAATCTAGACCTTACGTAATAATTAGTGCTGCTATGAGTATAGATGGAAAATTAGCTACTCGTACGGGAAGATCTAATCTTTCATCCAAAAAAGATTTGATACGAGTTCATAAACTCAGAAAGACAGTTGATGCAATACTTGTGGGGAAAAATACGATAAGTATTGATGATCCTTTACTTACTGTCAGATATGTAAAAGGAAAAAACCCAATTCGTATAATTCTTGATTCAAAGGGAAGTTTATCTCCTAAATCTAGAGTGATAGAAACCGCAAAAAAAATTTCTACTATACTCGTGATATCGGAAAATGCTCCAAGAAAGGTTGAGAGATTCATTGCAAAAGGAGTTGAAATAATAAGATGTGGAAAAAATAAAATTGATTTAAAGAAATTATTAGAAATACTAGGAAAAAAAGGAATCAAAAGAATTCTTGTTGAAGGAGGAGGTACAACAAACTGGTATTTTTTCAAGGAAAAACTAGTGGATGAAATCATACTAACAGTTACACCATATGTTCTTGGAGGTAGTACGGCAATTTCTCTAGTTGAAGGTGACGGTTTTGGAGAAATACCTGATTCCTTTAAATTAAAAAAGATTGAGAAAATACAAAATGAAATAGTTTTACATTATACTTGTTAGTGCTTTAGATCATCACGTAGTTGGTCAATTTTGACTTGTAATGCTTTCTTGAGTTTTTCATTTCTTGAAAGATTGACTAATTTTCCACAAGTTGGGCATTTGAATGAGAGATCAAGAGCTTTTTCAAAGGTTAGTTTTTGACAGTCTTCATTTCCACAATGATAAAAGTCTGCAGAGTTTTCATAATCTACTCTATGTTGTAATCTTTCTACAATTTTTTTCTTTTGATTCTCAATGAAATTATCTACCTCATCTCTTCTTGCTCTCCATCTATAGACAAACCACCCTTTCTTTTCGTCCTTTACTCTTATTCCTGTTATCAAGGCTTTACCAAAAAGATCATACAAAACCTTCCTAACTATGTTGATTCTAAGTCCAGTTGAACTTGCAATTTCTTCATCAGTGGCATCCTCTGTGTTAAGCAAAGAACGTGCAACTTTGAGATACTCATCTCCACCAATTAATGCAGCAATTTTTACAAAAGGATCCTCATGTTCAACAGACATTGTACATTTCCTTCCTGATATCCATATTTAATCAATGGTTTTAAACCTGTTTTTTATTTAATATGTAGTTATCAAATTGATAATCAATCCGTGACACTTTTACTTGGAAGAATTTACTGTAAATGTGATGAAATCTAGAGTACTCATTCTATTTTCTATCTTAGGAGTTATTTTAATTACTTTTAGTTCTGTGATGTATCTTCAGGGAATTACTGAAAATAATATAAAATCAGAATTAATCAAGCAGGCAGAGATAGAAAAATTGAGTCAAATTAAAGATATATCTTCTCACGTATCATCTGACCTTGATAGTGTAATAGCACGACTCACTGGATTAGAAGATTCCAAGGAATTTCAAAGTGGAAAACTTGATAATATGACAGAAAAACTAGTTTCAGAAAAATATTTAGAGATTAATAATATCGTAGACCGGATTTTTGTAACGGATGCTAAAAACATTGTAAGGATTAACGCAGTACCTCCAGGAGAAAATAGATTTCTTGGTTATGATGTAACAAATAGAACTTATGTACAAAATGCTATCTCAAGTGACGATCTGTCTCTATCTGATTATTCTATAGGGTTAGATGGAAAAAGCAGACTATACATTAGTAATAAGATAACTACCCATGAATCTGGTAAATTTGAAGGAATTGTATGGGCTACAGTTCCAATTAATTCATTTTTCTCTAGGTATTACAATATTGATAATTCAAGTTTACCATTTATGATGGTGATGGATAAAAATGGAACATATATGATATCTCCATTTCCAAATCTTGTGGGAAAAAGTTTTTTCTCATCTGACGTACAAAGTTTTTTTCATAATAATTCTGAAGTAAACAGATACACTAGAGAATTACTTGCTGGTAAATCCGGAATTACATCATTTGATTTTGGGCTAGGACCTAGAACAGTAGTCTATGATCCTGTATTTGTTAATGGAATACCTCAATATTATTTGATTCTAGTAACACCTAATGAATCTGTATATTCATAAATTGATGATATTCTAAATCTTCAAAGAAATGAAATTGTATTTGGTTTTATTGTTAGTATGATATTTGTTTCAGTTCTAATTTATTTAATATTAAAAAGAGACGCAAAGTTATTTCAAAACGAACTAGTAATTCAAACACAACATGATGAACTTATAAAAAATGAAAGATTATCTACTATAGGAGAATTGGCTTCTAGGCTTGCACATGATATTAGAAATCCACTTTCTATCATTATGAACACATCTATGTTAATTAAACAAAAAAATCCTAATTTGGATGAGAAAACCCTTGGTTTCTTAGATAAACAGATTGATTCTGTAAAAAGAATTTCTAGTCAACTAGACGATGTGCTGGATTTTGTAAGAATTAGTCCTCTTGATCTAGAATATCATTCGATTCTTGGAATAATCCAATCGGCTATTAATAAAATAGAAGTACCAAAAACAATTGAAATTGTATTACCTACGAGTGATTTTAAAGTATATTGTGATGAAAATAAAATTGAAGTTGTACTTGTAAATTTGATAACTAATGCAATCCATGCAATAAAAGAAAATGGCAAAATAGTGATAAGAGTTATGGAAGAAGAGAATAGTCAAGTGATAGAAGTAGAAGATAATGGGGAAGGGATTCCACGAACAATTTTATCAAGAATATTTGATCCACTATTTACAACAAAGAGTTCTGGAACAGGGCTTGGTCTATCAAGTTGCAAAAATATTATTGAGAACCACAAGGGTACAATAACTGTATAATCATCTGAAGGTGTTAAAACTATATTTACAATTAGACTTCCTAAAAATTTAAAATAAAATATTTAATCAACTGAATTAGTAGTTTTAGTAATTACGTTTTTCCCTTTTTTTGTTGGTACTATTTCTCGTTCTCCGTCAGAATACTTTTTCTCAAGATACTGTCCTTGTAAAATTCTATCTAGCAAGATTGCAAGAGCTGAAATCTCTGAATGTGGTTGATTTCCAATTGCCACATTGTAATCAGACATATCATATGCCTCTCTTGGAACTTTTTCGGCTCCCACAATTATCAAAATTTTTTCTTCTTTTCGTATATCATCCTGTACAGCATTAATATTTTCACCATACATTGTCAAATGAACTATTTTAAATGATTCCTTCTTTTTTAATCTGACAACATCCTTCCAATTCTCAATGATCTCTACTTTGAAATCACTGCCCCACATTTTATTTACTTTGGATATAGTTTCTTTAATATCTGGATTTGCATCATACATGTATATTTTTGAAGCTCCAAATGCTCTTGATACTAGGGTAACATGTGTTGTTACTCTATCATCTCTGACAAGACGTGTTCCTATGCGTAAAACTTCGATCTTCATCTTTGGAATTTTCTTTGCTTCTGTGGTTTTGATATTTCAGTTTTTCTTCCTGTTATAGGTATTGCATCTATTGCCTCGAATACTAGCGTCTTTAATTGATTAATATTGTATCTAGTTGTGGAAGACACTGGTAACCATTTTTTATAATCATCCATACCTAATTCTTTAGCTCTCTCTGCAACTTCTTCTTTTGAAATCAAGTCTAACTTATTTAGGACAAAAATCATTTTATCTTTACTTACTCCAATTTCATCTAAAGTAGAAATACAGCTCTTGAATTTTTTTCTTAGTTCTAAAATGTCGTCACTAATATCAATTACAACTATTACAACATCTGTATACACAAGTTCTTCAAGAGTTGACTTGAATGCTGCTACCATGTATGATGGAAGCTTGCTTATGAAACCTACAGTATCCGAAATTAAAACTTCAGAGTTTTTGAGAGTGATCTTTCGTGTAGTTGTAGATAGAGTAGTGAAAAGTTTTGGACTTTCTTCTTTTTCTTCTCCTGTTAATATGTTGAAAAGTGTAGTTTTTCCTGCTGATGTATACCCTGCAAGTGAGATCGTTTTGAATCCAAATCTTTCTCTTGCTTGTCTATGAAGAGCACGTTGAGTTGATGCCTTTACTAATTTTGTTTTTACACCATTCATTCTATTTTTGATGTCATTAAAGTAGACATCAACTTCGAACTTTCCTATTCCCATGAATCCTGGCTGTTCTCCCATCTTTGCCAGTCTAACTTTTTCTCTAGCTCTTGACATCTCATATCTTAACTGCGCCATTTTTACTTGTAATGTTGATTCTGAACTCTTTGCTCTACGTTCAAAGATCTGAAGAATTAGAGCTTCCCTATCCAGAATGTTCATTTTGAGAGTAGAGGCTAAATTATAATTTTGACTTGGTTTGAGAATTTCATCAAAGATTATTACATCAGGTTTTACTGTACTCAACATTTCCTTGAGTTCCTCTACCTTTCCTTCTCCAAGACCATACTTTGACTTGTTTAGAAATCTATGTTGTATGACCTTGCGAACCTCATATCCTGCAGCATCACAAAGACCTAGTGCTTCTTTTAGTGCATCTTCTCTATCATATGTTATGAGAATAGCAGAATCTTTCAATGTTATATTGCCGTCTTTCACTATCTTATTGCTTTCGAAGTGTCTTTTCTATAGTTACATCAAGTACAATTTCTGCTATGTCACTTGCATACTCTGATATCCTTCGAATGTTTTCACTCATTCTTCTTACTCTGTAGATCTCTTCAGCATCTCTCAATGTTTTCATACTGTCTTGTACCTTTTTTTCATATTTTGAAATTTCAGCTGTTTTTTGTATTGTTCGTTCTGCATGATTAGATTCCTTTTTGAATAGTGATAAGCAAGCATCATCCAATACCGCTAAGGTAAAAGCATTCATTTCATGTATGGGTTCAAGTACAGATTTCTTGATTGGTTTTTTGTATTCAAGTAAATCTTTTGCTATTTCTGTTGCGTGATCTCCTACACGTTCTATGTTTTTTACTATTAGTCTATATCCCAAGCAATGATAGGGACTCTCTATTCCCATCTCATTTAACATATGTTCATTTTGTATGGCTATCTTGAGTTGTCTCATAATGTAAAAACTAAATCTATCTACTTCATCGTCGCTGTTTATGACCTCTTTTGCTAGCTCAAAATTTGCTTCTTCTTGTGCAAGAAGAGCATCATTTTGCATTGATTTTGCTATTATCAACATCCTTTTTAGGGCACCATCAACCGAAAGTTCGAATAAATTAATGAGTACTTGAATAGTAATACCCTCAATTGAATCCGCGGTAATCTCAGTTCCCATTAAAATGCCTTTTACTGCATCTTTGATGGAATTTCTCTGAGATGGCTTTAATCTTCCTAGTTTTGATTTTACATTTATGATAGTAAATCCAAGAAGATAAAGTGAAATTAATTTCCTAACTATTGTAGAATCTTCATCCTCAGGTTTGATCTCAATTGTTGCTTCTTCTGTACCTGCAGGTTTGTTATGATGTTTTAATGGTACAATTTGTAAATTGGAAACTCCTTGTCTAACTACAGCAACCTGGTCTCCTTGTTTAAGACCCATGTCCATTACCCATTGTTTTGGAAGTGAAACAATGTATGATGATTTACCTGTAAACTGTATTTTTCGCATCTCTTCATTTGATCCCATATTGTATACATGATAATTATTCTATATAGTTGTTAGGGATTACTATATAGGTCATTTTCATGTTGCGAAAATAATTAACACAGGTAAATGAAATGAATTGCATGGATTCAGTCCTTAAAATCAAGTATACGTTAGATGCACTTTTTGGCCAAGGAGTATCAAAATATCTTCCAAAGGATGCAATGATTACATATTCAAAGAATACAGGACGAATAAAACATGTACACCAAAATGATAACTTACTTTGTACGTTAAGAACAGATGGTGGTCTTGCTATTACACCATTTTTTGCTCAGATGCTCATAAAGAGTAAAAAGTTCAAGGAAAACTGTCTTGGAATTGATGATGACTCTAAAGCCTTTGTTCAAGAAGGTAGCTCTGTATTTTGTAAGCATGTAACATGGTGTGGAAAGAACGTAATGATAGGTGGAGATGTAGCAGTTCTTCACAATAATAAAGTAATAGCGGTAGGTAAAGCCGTACTATCTACAAGAATGATACTGTCATTTAAAAAAGGAGTCGCGGTAAAGATCAGAGATAGTTTAAAAAGTACAAACAGTGGAGTATGAATATACCATGATGCGTGGCGGAAACCGCGAGATGCGGAGAATGTTGGACAAAATGGGTCTTGAGATGAAAGACGTACAGAATGTACAAGAGGTCATAATTAAGACAGATACAAAAGAAATTATAATTACAAAGCCATCCGTTACCGAAATGAAGGCAAAAGATAATTCAATTTTCCAAATAATTGCCGAAAGCTATGAGGAAAGAGAACTTGAAGTACCTATCTTTAGTCAAGAAGATATACTGCTTGTAGCACAACAGGCTAATGTATCTCCAGAAGAGGCAACAAATGCCTTAACTGAAGCAAAAGGAGATCTTGCACGAGCAATACTTCTATTGACAACTAAATGAAATTCATTGATCAAAAACAACACACAAACAGTCCTTAAATTTTCTAGAATGTATTCTTAATCATACCATATCAACCACAAAATAATATAGCAGTGGCAACGGTATCAGGAAAATCATATTTTAAATTTGTAAATGTTTTAAGACATCTTAAACTAAATTATGATTAGGTATTACCTGAAGAAATAACTTGTTTAGACAGAAGACTAATTCTTACTACAATGTCTGAATCATTACAAATTCCAACCAATCTGGTTTTTTTAGATGATGAGTTCAATTATCATCCTACTATTGTAAAAGCAAAAATAGTAAAAAATTACAATCTGGACTTAACGAGAGTTCTCTAGTAATCGGAATTGATCCAGGTGGTAGAATAGGACTATCCGTTTTTTACTATGAAAAAGAAATTGAGAGTTCATTTTATACGTCTGTTGACGATCTGGTATCACACATTATCAAAATTTTGGTAGAAATTAACGCTCAAAGAAAAGTTGTCAAAGTAGGAAATGGTACCATGAGAATTGCTCGGCATATTGTAAATTCACTTAATCTTCAATTCTGTTCACACTTTGAACTAGAATTTGTGGATGAACGTAAAACATCATTGAAAATAAAAAATTTCAACAAGAGGGGAGAGCGTGACAAGATATCCGCCAAATGTATTACACAAAGAGAAGGTTACAGGTATCTTGTTCTTCCTCCTTCAAGAATGGGCTAAAAATAACGAAATTCGCAAAAAATTTACCGATGTTTCATTTAAGGATGATCTTTTGATCAAGATGTAAAAGAACGATAGATATTTATAGCGTTTTTCATTTTTTTCTTGAAAACTATATGGCTCCAAATAAGGCCCAAAATAATTATTTCATAAAAGATGTCTTAAAATTATAAAAATTATTGATCCATGCTTAAATATTTACTATTACTATAATATGTCGAAACATATGACATGCAAAGGAATATGCACAAGATACAAAGCACAGAAGCCGGTAGGAACTGGTCGTTACGCATCAGGACAGAAAAGATGCCAAATTTGTGAAATTTTCATAAAATGGGAGGGTCTTTGGTGTCCTTGCTGTGGATATAGACTGAGAACTAAACCACGAAATCTAAAATACAAAGCAAAATTACGAGCTAGAGTCGAGGCTGATCAACTAGAAGCTGTTGCTATAAAGGCTGCAGAAGTAGAGGAGATAGAGCTAGAGCCAATGGTAGTAAAGCCAGCAAAAAAGGCTAAGACTGCAAAGGCTAAGACTGCAAAGGCTAAGACTGCAAAGGCTAAGACTGCAAAAGCTGCAGAAGTAGAGAAAATAGAACTAGAGCCAATGGTAGTAAAGCCAGCAAAAAATGCTAAGACTGCAAAAGTTACAAAGAAAGTATCTTTAGCGCCGGTAGCAATATAGACGTAGTAAGCTGAAGTAAACTGTTGATCTCACAAGTCGGCTATACAAAAAAAACCGTCAAAGTGAATCATCGAAACTTTTTTGTACAGATTCTTCCATATGATAATGGAAATTTTATTTCTATTTCTGAAGGAAAGGAAAGGATAGGTACACTTGTTGTTTCTATTAGTTCAGGTGGAAGAATAAGTACAGCTGCTGTTATACCATCAAAATCTGAAACAATTTTTCTTAAGATGGTATCAGAGCGAGTAGCTTCGACAATAAACGGGATCTGTATTTTTTCATTAAATATTGAAAAAGATTTAGATCTTGATAGTATGAAAGTTCTAATGAATGAACTAATGGAGATTATAAAACAATGACCTCTGATATGCGAAGCTATCTGGATATCCTTTCTAAAAAGGGTGAATTGGTTGTAATAAAAAAGAAGGTTTCTACAAAATTTGAGATTGCAGCAGTAACTGCCAAGATGGATGGCTCAAAAGCACTATTGTTTGAAAATATCAGAGATAGTAAATTCCGTGTAGTTTCAAATTTAGTTGGCACACGAAAGAGATTTGCTTATGCAGTTGGCTCTACTGAAGACAAGATACACGAAAAAGTAATTTCTGCTATAAAGCATGCATCAAAACCAAAAATAAACAAAAAAGCCAAATTCCTGGAAAATCGGTCAAGGGATCTTTTTACCTTACCAATAGTGACTCATTTTGAAAAAGAACCTGGACCTTTCATTACTTCCTCAATAATTTATACTAAAAATCAAGAAATGGGTACGCAAAACTCGTCATTTAATAGATTATTGCGAATGGATAACAAACATTTCTCAATTAGAATGGTAGAAGGAAGACATCTTCATAGAACGTTTGTTTATGCAAAAGAACACGGAGAAGATCTTAAAGTTGCTATATCGATAGGTGTTCATCCAGCTATTTCTATTGCAGGGGCATATCAAGCTGACTGGGGAAAAGATGAGCTTAATATTGCAAATGAGTTATTGAACAAAAAACTTGCACTTTCCATATCTCCTTATTCTAGAATGTATGTACCATCAGAATCAGAAATAATAATCGAAGGAAGAATTCTCAAGGACAAGACACACAAAGAATGGATGGTTGAAATGCTTCGTACTTATGATTTCAAAAGAGCCCAACCAGTTTTTGAGCTTGATAGAATATACTATAGAAATAATCCAATCTACCACGATGTGTTAGCTGGTTTTGCCGAGCATCAATTACTAATGGGGATGCCTATTGAAGCTAAAATAAATAAGGAACTAAAGC
Source organism: Candidatus Nitrosotalea bavarica (assembly GCF_900167955.1). Taxonomy (GTDB): domain Archaea; phylum Thermoproteota; class Nitrososphaeria; order Nitrososphaerales; family Nitrosopumilaceae; genus Nitrosotalea; species Nitrosotalea bavarica. Next base: position 31,162 of record NZ_FUYK01000004.1, read on the forward strand.
AAGTCCTACCACAAACCAAGAATGTTGTACTAACAGAGGGCGGTTGTAAATGGTTACATGCCGTAGTTCAAATTTCAAAAAAACATGATTCAGATCCAAAGAAAGCTATTGCTGCTGCATTTTCTGCTCACAGATCCCTTAAGAATGTAGTAGTGGTAGACGATGACATTGAACCATCTGATCCAGTTGCTGTTGAATATGCAATGGCTACGAGATTTCAAGCAGATAAGGATCTAATAATAGTACCAAAAGTAAGAGGCTCTAGTCTAGACCCATCAAGTGATCAGAAAAATCTGCTTACTACTAAGATGGGGATTGATGCTACTAAATCTTTTTCAAAAAGGGCTGAGGGATTTGAAATTGCTAAAATTCCTGGCGCAGACAAAATATTATTAAAAAATTACTTGAAATAAAAATACGTCTTAAAACTAAAGTGCAGAATCAATCATCAATGCAATAAACAGTATTGCAAGATATGGACTTGAAAACTTGAACAATGTCCATGATGCTTTTTCAGAAGGTTTTACAAGTAACCATATACTTAGTGCAACCATTATTGCACCCGAAACAATTGCTGTGTAAAGATACACTTCATGAAATAGATGTTTTCCAGACGTACCTATCATGAAGAATGGAATAATGCTAAAAAGAACCATCATGAGAGTTGTTCCAGCAATTACTCGAACTGATGTCTTTTCAGATTCTACGGCAGTCAACATTGGAACATTGACTTTGTTGTAATCATCCTTGACATGAAGTGTGAGGCTCCATATGTGCATAGGAATCCAAACAAAAACTAATCCTGCCATTACTAATCCTAAATCCCATAGGCCTGTAGTTGTAACTGCTACGTATCCAATCATTGCAGGTGCTCCTCCTGAAAAACCTCCCAAAACAATGTTTGTTCTACTTCTCCTTTTGAGTAACTTGCTGTAAATCAGAATGTTATCTGCAAGTCCAAAGGCCATGAAAATACCTGCCCACATGTTTATGGCAAATGAACTAACTAATGATATTACTGTAAGAATTAATCCAAAATATAGTGCCTTTTCAGCAGGGAAAATTCTCCTACTTGGAATAGGTCTGTCCTTTGTACGTTCCATTATTGCATCGATGTCTCTGTCATTATAGTTCGTCAGTGTATTTGCAGCAGCAGAGCCAGCTATTACGCTACCTACGAGAAGACTCCAAGTTAATGCTGATATTGGAATATGATATAGATTGGATGCAGTAAAGGCTGCTCCTATCGCTGTGAAAACAAGGAGATACCATATCTTTGGCTTGGTAACTTCATAGTATACCTTAATTCTTGAACTTGCTTTTGTTGTTAGCACACTCTTACCCACATTTGGAACTTATTACTTATTTATAGGTTGAAAAGTACACTTTGACTATTTTGCTGGTTTGTAAGGCATTGGCTTTGTAGTCCTTTTCATTTCAATAAAACTCTCTGAACGCTGAACTCCCTGAATTCTTCCTAGTCTTTCAGATATTAATCGATGCATTTCATCGAGGTTTTTAGCATACATGGTTACAATGATGTCAAATCTTCCTGTTACCTCTGAAATTTCTCTTACTTCTGGGATCTTCATTAGTTCTTGAATTACATTGTCTCTCATCTTTGAATCCATGTTTATTCCAGTGAGTGCTTTTACGGTATATCCTAGTTCTCTATCGTTTACTACTATTGTAAAACGCTCAATGAGTTTTCTCTTAATTAATCTCTTAATTCTGCTATATACTACAGAAGAATTTACGTTAATCTTCTTTGAAATTCGTGGAACTGATATGTTTGCATCTTGTGATAATTCTGATAAGATTATCATGTCTAAATCATCAACTTTTGTCATTCAAAACACCATTTATTGTGAATAATTGGATCTTATTAAAGTTGTTAGTATAAAATTTCTATAATTTACTAGATGTAACCTTTTTTGTATAACATTTCTGCTAACAATACTGCACCCTTTGCAGAACCCATTTTTTCATTATGTGAGAACAGTACATACTTGATACCATTATCAAATACAGTGTCTTCTCTTAATCTTCCAACAACTGTAGTCATTCCTTGGTTTATTTCTCTATCTAGTCTTGGTTGTGGTCTTGTGGGATCTTCATTAACCATGAGATATTCTTTTGGAGCAGAGGGTAAACCTGTAACACTTACATTGTTTGAAAAGTCTTGCATTGCTTTTTTGACATTTTCTGGATCAACATGAGTAGCAGTCTCAACAAAAACAGTTTCAGTATGCCCATCTAATACTGGAACTCTGGTACATGTACAGCTGACTTTCATTTTTGCTGGATCGATCTTTCCATCTACTAACTTTCCAAGTATCTTTCCCGTTTCTAGTCTTACTTTGTCTTCTTCTTTTGGTATGTATGGAATTATGTTATCAGTAATATCTAGTGCAGAAACACCAGGCGATCTGCCAGCTCCTGACATTGCCTGCATTGAAGTCATGATTATTTTTTGAGCACCAAACTTGTCTAAAAGCGGTCTCATTGTAATTGCTAGTCCTGTTGTAGTACAATTTGGTAATGGTGCAACAAATCCTTTCCAACCCCGGTTCTTTCTTTGAACATCTAGTAATGCAATATGATCATCATTTATTCCGGGAATCAAAATAGGTACATCTGCTTCATATCTGTACGCTGCAGATGTACTGATCACTGGGGTAGTTTTTGCAAATTTTGTTTCTATGTCTTTTGCAGCTTCACTTTCTACTGAACTAAAAATTAAATCGAGATTATCTGGATTGATATCATCTACTGAATCTACTATCATATTTTTTACATATTCTGGAACGGGTTCTCTCAAGTGCCACTTCAAGATGCCACTATTTGGGTCTCTGATTGCATCTACAAACTTTTTCTTGGCAGATCGTTCTGATGCGGCTATCTGTTTTACCTCAAACCATGGATGCTTATCTAAAGCAAGAACGAATTCCTGTCCTACTGCGCCAGTAACTCCTATGATGGCTACGCGTTTCATAATGAAAATAGTCCTCATACAATTAATATTCTTTTAGAAGTACGAACAAAACACAACTAAATACCGTTATGGATATTTGGAAAATGTGCGGTTTAAAGTAGAAAAGGTCATAGCAAATCACAAAGTAGTTGCTCATGGAGGAATATTTTCAAGCGGTATTGGAAATGATTCAAATTTACTAGATTTTAGTTCAAATGTTAACCCTCTTGGATTTCCATCTAAAGTAAGAGATGCTTTCAAAAATCTTTCACAAATTTCTGTTTATCCCGATCCTAATTCAAATGAATTGAGAACTTATCTTCAAAAATATACTGCAATTCCAAAAAACCAAATTATAGTTGGAAATGGGGCGACAGAAATAATCTATAACTATTGTAATGCATTTTTAAGAAAACAAAAAGTACTAATCCCAATACCCACATTTGGTGAATATGAGTCTGCTGCAAAATTAAATGGTGCAATACTTTACTATTTTAAAACAATGAATTTGAATGAAAATTTATCCGAATTTCAAGACATGATTCCAAAGAAAAATTGTATATTCTTATGTAATCCAAATAATCCCACCGGAATTCTCATAAAAAGAAAAAATATGTTAAAGATCTTAGAATCTGCACATGATAAATCTACAATGATTTTTCTTGATGAATGTTTTATTGAGTTAGTTCCTGCTGGAAATGAGAGTGTCATTTCCTATTTGAAAGAATTTGATAATCTCTTTATTCTTAGATCTTTAACAAAGTCATTTGGATTAGCGGGATTAAGAATTGGATATGGACTTGGCAACAAAAAAATGATTGAAATCCTACAAAAAATTAAGATACCTTGGAACGTTAGTGGGATTGCACAAAAATCATCAATCAAAGCATTATCTGATAAATTACATTTACCAAAAACACTAAATCTTGTAAGAAATGAATCAAAATTTCTCATAAACTCTATATCAAAAATAAAGGGTTTTACTTGCTACAATTCAGATACAAACTTTATTCTAATAAAATCAAAGATAAAATCAAATCAAGTACAAGATAAATTACTGAAGAAAAATATTCTCATAAGAAATTGTAAGACATTTCGTGGACTAGATAACAACTTTATACGAATTGCAGTTCGAACCCATAAAGAAAATATCAAACTTCTTGAGGCATTAAGAGAATTATGACCGCAAAAACTTTGATGATACAAGGTACATCCTCTGGAGCAGGAAAAACAACTCTGGTAACAGCTCTTTGTAGAATTCTCTCTGATAAAGGATACAAGGTAGCTCCATTCAAGTCCCAAAATATGTCATCATATTCTTATGTCGAAAAAGAGTTTGAAATCTCAAGGGCACAAGCTATTCAAGCAATTGCAGCAAGAACCAAAATAATTCCTATAATGAATCCAATTTTGCTAAAACCCCTTGGAAATTACACAAGTCAAGTTTTTGTCAATGGTGTGTTCTATCGCAAAATGCATGCCAAAAATTATTACGAAAAATTTGCACTCTCAACAGGTCTTAAAGAATCAAAAAATGCACTGGATCAATTGTTAAAAACAAATGATATTGTAATACTAGAAGGAGCAGGATCTCCAGCTGAGATAAACTTGCAAAGATATGATATTGCTAACATGAGAATGGCAGAGTATTGTAAATCTCCGGTAATTCTGGTAACTGACATCGATAAGGGCGGAAGTTTTGCTAGTATAATTGGAACATTATCACTTCTTGATAAAAAGTACCAAAAATTCATCAAAGGATTTGTCATAAACAAATTCAGGGGAGATGTAACTATACTACGTCCAAGTTATTCTGTATTGCAAAAGAAAACTTTGAGACCAGTAATAGGCACAATTCCTTTAATAGAATTTGATATACCGGATGAGGATTCTCTACATGCAAAACCAAAACAAGTTTCATGGACAAAAAAATATCTCGTAACTTTAGATAAAGAAATAGATCATCTGGCTCATGTTGTGAAAAAAAATTTAGATATGAAAAAAATAGGAAATATGTTAAATTGATTTTGATACCTATCGTTGCAGTCATACTTGCTCTTGTTTTAGATTTTTCACTTGGTGATCCAAAAAATAGATATCATCCAACTGTTTGGATGGGAAAACTGATGGGAAAACTTGTACCATATACAAGATCTATCAACCCATTGATTGAAAAAATTAATGGAATGGCTCTTCTTATTTTAGTAATAACAATAGTTTCTATCTTGACACTCTCATTTTCTTCTACCTTGAAATATGTAGAAAATTTTGATTTAAATGGAATTTACAAAATTCTATTCCTAAGTTTAAGCATAATCTCAGTTGGAGTTCTTCTAAAGACTACTATTGCAATAAAGGGCATGGAAAATCATGCATCAAAAATTATGAATGCATTGTCAAAAAATGATCTAGATGATGCTAGGGCAAAACTTTCCATGATAGTAAAGCGAAATACAAAAAATTTAGATAAACAACATATTATTTCTGCAACTTTGGAAAGCATTAGCGAAAACATTGTTGACGGCATAACCGGTCCTCTTTTTTATTACTCAATTTTTGGCCTGGTAGGTGCATTTGTTTACAGGACTGTAAATACTGCCGACTCTATGATAGGATACAAGACAGAAATATTTAGAAATGTAGGTTGGTTTGCCGCCAACTGTGACAAAATACTTAACTTTCTTCCCTCTAGACTTACAAGTCTTGTAATGGTACTTTCTTGTGTTATGTTAAAAAAAGATTGGAAGCATTCAATTCATATCATGAAAAGAGATGGTCCAAAAACTGAAAGTCCAAATGCTGGTTATCCGATGGCAACTCTAGCTGGTGCACTTGGAATTAGATTTGAAAAAATTGAACATTATGTATTAGGAGATGGTAATTCAGAGATAAGTGAACAACATTTCAAATCTGCAATTTCTATCATGAAAATAACTACAATACTATTTGTTTTAATTTTTACAATCCCTGTAATTTTATTATTATCTTCTCTTGGATGGCGGTTTAATGTTTAAGGGCATATCATCAGTAGTCTCATTTCTAACCATTATTCCTTCTAAGAATAGTGAGCTAGAAACTGTTGCAAAAAATATGTATCTTTTTCCAATTGCAGGAGCTGTTATTGGACTGATAATCGGTGCAGCTGGTTATGGTCTTTCTTTATTTATTCAACCTCTGGTTACTGGTTTGATCTTGACAGGATCACTTGTCATCATTACAGGAATACATCACACTGATGCACTTTGTGATTTTGCAGATGGACTAATGGCAAAAGGAACTAAAGAAAAGAAACTCAAAGCAATGAGAGATCCAGCAGTTGGGTCTGCCGGAGTAATTACTGTAGTGTTGTATGCTGCAGGCATGATACTGGCTATTTCCATGATGAAGGGTTTTGTATTGTTTGAGGCAATCCTGTTAAGTGAACTAATGGCCAAACTCTCAATGATAATACAGGCTAACCGTGGTCTTTCAGCATGGCAAGGACTTAGTTCTCCTTTTACTCAATACATGAAAGACCCAAGAAAACTTGCTGTAGGTGTTGGACTGGCTATAATACCTACCGTGATTTTAGGGGGTATGACAGGAGTATTTGTAGTCATATCATGTGTAGGGCTTTCTTTCTTGTTACTTGCAGTTGCAAATAGAAGCTTTGGAGGAATATCAGGTGATGTATTTGGAGCAAGTAATGAGTTGGTTAGACTTGCATCACTATTGATTTTTGCATCAGCATGATAGGATTAGTTATGTGTGGAGGTAAAGGTACTAGGATGAAGTTATCTGAGGAAAAACTTCTTTTAAAATACAAAAAACCCATTATCGAACATGTTCTAAATGCTTTTGAAGACTCAAAAATTTTTTCAAAGATTGTATGTGTTACAAGTGATAATGCACCAAAGACACGTGAATTTGTTTCTAGGATGAGGATTGATATATTGGAAACAAAGGGGAATGGATATGTCAACGATCTAGGTGAGTCTATTCCTAAGTTTGACGAATTAATTTTTGTAGCCTCTGGTGACATGCCACTTTTAGATTCTAATATAATCCAAAAAATTACAAAATCAGTAAATAAAAAAAATGCATGGACAAGTATATTGGTTAGAAAAAATTTTCTTCAATCTCTTGGATTTGAAGCAGAATTTTTTGTTAATTATGATAACGAAGAATGTGCTTATACTGGAATATCCATTATTGATCCTAAACAGATTAAAAATATGCAGCATGTGACAGAATCATACGTAATTCTTGATGATAGAAGAATAGCTACTAACTTGAATACGAAAAAGGATTATGATCTAATCTGCGCTACCTAAAATTTTTCCATTTGTTTTTGCAATGGATCCAGTTGGTTCAGCTAAAGTATTCCCACATGCCTTGCATGTAACTATTGAAGAAACATGTGAGTAAACAACACTTTCTTCTCCGCATTCTTTACATTGTACTCTTTGGAATTTGCTACCTGGTTTTGGTATCCAAATATGGGCTCTTTTCATTATGCAACTAGCTCCAATTTTCTTAATCTTATTCCGGATACATTCCATTTCTTCTTACATTCTGGACATGTCATAATAGGAGTAATCTTCTTAGTAGTCTTTGCTGGTTTTGCTAACTTGGGAAATTTCTGACCACCATAACCTTTCTTATCTTCTGCGTGTCTTCTTTCACCTATGGCAGAACCTCTTCTTTTTCCTGCCTTGTATATGGAAACCTTCTGAACTGTGTGTTTGTTACATTTAGGACAAAACCTATTGATCTCCTTTGGCATATTCATAAAAAATGAGCTGCGTTGACCGTAATTTAAACATCGCTTTAATAGTCTCTTGAGTTGTATCTATTCTATGAAGGCCAGCTCACTTGCCTCCATGATTTTATCACTCAATGCAGTAGCAATGGGTGAAAACAAGGCAGATATTGTATTAAAAAATTGTAGACTAGTTAACGTCTATTCTAGAGAAATTATACCTCAAATTCATGTAGCAATAAAAAAAGATAGGATTGCATACGTAGGAACAGACGCATCTCATACTGTTGGAGAGAAAACCGGAGTCATTGATTTACAGGATAGATACATCACACCAGGATTTGTTGATCCTCATATCCACATAGATCAATATGTCCTTCCATCCGAACTTGCAAAAAAATCACTTTTGTCAGGTACTACGACTCTGTTTTCAGACCCAATTGATGTTGTAAGTGTTTGCGGTTACAAAGGGTTCAAGGAATTTGTTAAAATGACGCAGAGTCTACCAATCAGAGTTTATCATGTAATTCCGGGAGGATTGCCAGTTGATAGAAAATTTAGTCATGCAAGAACATTAACCAAGAAAGAAGAGCGAAAAGGACTAGACATAGAAAATGTAGTTGGCCTAGGCGAAGTATTCTCTTGGACCAAAGTTACAACAAGAGATCCTAAAACTATTGAAAGTATACACCATGTTTTAAAAAATAATGGCATCATAAATGGCCATACAGCTGGTGCAAGTGATAAAAAGCTAAATGCCTACATTGCCTCTGGAATTTTCTCATGTCATGAACCAATTGACTATGATCAAGTCCTGGAACGATTGAGACTTGGAATGTGGGTTATGATGAGAGAAGGTTCTATAAGACGAGATCTTGATAAAATCTTACCTAACATACTATCTCATAAAACCTATCTTGACAGGCTAATGTTCTGTACGGACGGAGTCACTCCAAAAGATCTTGTTGAATATGGTATGATTGATCATTGTATACGAAAAGCTATCTCTATTGGTATGGATCCAATAGATGCTATAACAATTGCATCAAAGAATTCTTTTGAATATTATGGTATGAGCAAAGACCGGGGTGCAATTGCCCCTGGTAAGCTAGCAGATATTCTTGTTTTTGATGATTTAGAAAAGATTAAGCCAAGCAAAGTCTTTGTAGGCGGAAAATTGATGGTGGCTCATAATAGTCTTGTAATAGACATACCCAAAACCCTAATTCCGGGTTGGATGCAAAAAACTGTAAAGACAGGAATAAAGTTTAGAGAAAAAGACTTTGTAATACAAAGTAAAGGAAACACTGTCAACGCATTGGTTATCAGACTTGACACCGAAATAATAACAAAAATGGATCAAGAGGAGCTTCAAGTAAGAGATGGTAATGTTATACCATCACATGATAAAGATGTGTGGAAGGTAGCTGCTATTGATAGGATATATGGCACTGGAAAAAAAACTGTAGCATTTTTAAGAAATTTTGGTGCTGACATAGGAGCATTTGGATGTACACAGAGTTTTCATGAAAATGATATGATAGTTATAGGTTCAAATGAAAAAGACATGGCCTTTGTTGCAAATAATCTGACCAAAATGCAAGGAGGAATGCTGGTAGCTAAAAACGGCAATATTCTAAGTAAATTTTCACTGCCACTTGCTGGTCTTATATCCACATTACCTTTTGAAAAAACATTAGATGAATATTCTAGTATAGATTCTAAACTCTTAGAAACTGGGTGTAAATTTAAAAATCCTCATCTCATACCTCTTTTCTTACCATTTCTTGCATTGCCTGAGATCAGAATCTTACACACTGGCGTTGTAGACGTAAAAAATAGAAGATATCTGAAGATCTTACACCTGAACCAATAAGGTATTAAAAGGGGCAACTAATTACATGAACTAAGGATTAATTTTGGCATCTATTCAACAAACACCACAAGGACCTGTTTTAGTACTAAAAGAAAGTGCATTACAACAAAAGGGTCGAGATGCGCAAAAGAATAACATTGCTGCGTCAAAGCTAGTTGCAGAGCTTGTAAGAACTAGTCTTGGCCCACGTGGAATGGATAAAATGCTTGTTGATTCTTTAGGTGACGTTACAATTACAAACGACGGTGCAACAATTCTCAAAGAAATTGATGTACAACATCCAGCTGCAAAAATGATGGTTGAAATTTCAAAAACTGTTGATAATGAAGTAGGCGATGGAACAACATCATCTGTAGTATTTGCTGGTGCTCTTTTAGCAAAGGCTGAAGAGCTTTTAGAAAAAGATGTTCATGCTACAGTAATTATTGAAGGCTATCAAGCAGCAGCAGAAAAAGCACTCCTACTTCTTACAGAAATGGCAAAGCAAGTAAGTCCAAATGAAAAAGAAGTTCTACTTAAAATTGCCAAAACCAGCATGCAGTCAAAGCTCATCTCAGAAGATAGTGATATGCTATCCAAACTCGTGGTAGATTCAATTCTACAGGTTGTAGAAAAAGAAGCAGATGGACATAGAGTAGATCTAGACAATATTAAAGTGGAAAAGAAAGCAGGTGGTTCTATTAGAAATACTCAGTTTATCAAAGGCATAGTACTTGACAAAGAAGTTGTTCATAGTGGTATGCCAACTAAAATAGAAAAAGCAAAAATTGCATTACTAAATTCAGCTCTAGAAATAGAAAAAACTGAGATGAGTGCAGAAATTAGAATTAGCGATCCTACTCAGATGCAAATGTTTCTTGAAGAGGAAAATAGAATGCTAAAATCCATGGTAGACAAGATTCACCAAATTGGTGCAAATGTTCTGATTTGTCAAAAGGGTATAGATGACATTGCACAACATTATCTAGCTAAACAAGGCATACTTTCAGTCAGAAGAGTAAAAGAAAGTGATATGACAAAGCTTGCCAAGGCAACTGGAGGTAGAATAAGTAGTAATATTGATGATATGACTACAAAGGACTTGGGTGCAGCAGAACTTGTTGAACAGAGAAAAGTTGAGACAGACAAATGGGTCTTCATTGAAGGTTGCAAGAATCCAAAAGCTATTACATTATTGCTTAGGGGAGGATCTCAAAGAGTAGTGGATGAGGTTGATAGATCAATGCATGATTCACTTATGGTTGTAAAAGATGTAATAGAAAAGCCAGCAGTTGTAGCTGGAGGTGGAGCCCCAGAAGAATACTTGGCTTCTCATCTAAAGGAATGGGCTGATAGATTCGAAGGAAGAGAACAACTTGCAATCAAAAAATATGCTGAAGCTCTTGAAATAATTCCACTTACAATTGCTGAAAATGCAGGAATGGATCCAATCAATACTATGGTTACCCTTCGTGCAAAACACAGCCAAGGAAAAAAATGGACTGGTATTGATGCAAGAAATACTCGAGTTGCAGATATGTTTACTATTGATATCATTGAGCCTGTTGCAGTAAAAGAGCAGATAATAAAATCTGCGACAGAAGCTGCATGTATGATACTTAGAATAGATGATGTTATTGCCTCATCCGGCGGCCGAGGTGGCGGCGGAAGAGGTCCTCCGATGGGCTAAGCCTTTTCATGTTAGAAAAGCTACAAAATCTAAAACTAACCAACTCAGTTGTTGTTCTAAATGATTTTTTTCTAGATCGTATCATCAGGATCCCAAACTTGAATGATCTTTACACTCAAATTTTAGAAAAAAGTAAATTGGGAGGAAGTATTCGTGGAATTTCACAAACAGATCTGAAGGGTGGAAACGCAACAAATGTTGCCTATGCACTTGCAAGGCTTGGCTGTCCAGTTTCATTAATTACAATCGCGGATAAAACTTGTTCCCATATGCTTAAAGAAACTTTTTCTGAATTTAGTAATGCCTCACTTTTTATAATTGATGGAAAACCTGGAAGAACAACATCTCTTGAATTTAACAATGCTGGAAACATTGTAAACATAATGATCTCTGATTTAGGTGATAATGAGAATTTTGGACCTGAAAAGCTTCGAATGGAAGAGAAAAATGCAATAAAAAATGCAGATGCTGTAATTGTAACAAACTGGGCAAGTAACATAAAGGGAACTGAACTTTCACAATTTGCCTTTTCACAATCTACATCCGCATTTCATTTCTTGGATCCTGCTGACATACAGACAAGACCCAAAGAATTCAAAGATGCATTAACAAAACTTGTAGATGATTTAGATTCTTTATGTATTAATGAAAATGAATGTAATGTTCTTCTCAAACAGGTGGGATTAGACGTGATTTCTGGAGAGAACGAAACCAGAAAACTGGTACTTGAATTATCTAAAAGATTTTCCATATCGATAGATCTTCATACTTCCACAGGATCCTATTGGTCAAACGGAAAAGAGGTTGAATTTGTCAAATCTTTCCAAGTACAGCCAAAGTTTGTAACTGGGGCTGGAGATGTCTGGGATGCTGCAAATCTCCTTGGCTATCTTGCTAACCTGAATCCTCTTGAAAGACTTGGACTTGCAAATGCTACTGCCTCATTATATGTCAGTAATTCTCTTGGAATTCCACCAACAATAGATGAAGTTTTATCATTTGTTGAGGATAATATCCAATGAGTCTTCAATTATTGTATAAAATCGATGAAATTGACATCTTCTAACAGTGTTTTTAGATCAAAAAATTGATCCACTTAATGTTCTAAATTGAGAGAAAGGTTTTTTAATAATCTAAAATTTAGATTCTTCAAGTTGAATTACAAATTTTTTGCACCAATTCTAGCTGTAATGATTTTCTCTTCTGTATTACCAATGTCTGTATATGCTCAAACTAGCACAGGAAACAGTGATGCTGCAGGACAAGCCCTTGAACAATGTATTCAACAATTCCAAGGTACTGGTAATATTTACTGTACTAATTTCTATACCGCAAATGTTGCTAAATCTGGTACTCTAAACCAGTATTTCTTACAAGGTGCATTGGCAAATAGCATTATAGTCAATGAAAATACTAAAGTAACACTTTCAGGTCTCAAATCAACAACTCCTGATGTGGGCAAGACATTGTCATATCAATGGGGACAAACTTCAGGTGATACAGTGACTTTTTCTCCAAGTTCTAATGTTCCAGTTATATCTTTCATAGCTCCTTCAGTACCTGCAAATCAAGTCAAGTCATTGACATTATCATTAACTGTAGATGATGGATATGGGTTAAAAGATACAACGACATTCAACATTATAGTTTTACATGTTAATCATCCTCCGGTAGTTAAAGTAAACCCTGATCAAGTTGTTGATGAAGGAACACAAGTCTCTCTCACAGGTACAGCAACAGATCAAGACAATGATCCGTTGACACTTTCATGGGGTCAATATTCTGGTTCAAGTGTACAATTATCTTCAATTGATACCACCAGTACATCATTTGTTGCACCCTCAGTATCACCTGGTCAAACTGCTATTTTGTTATTCGTATTTAGTGCAGATGATGGACACGGAGGAAAGGCATCTGCTATGAGCCAAGTTACAGTCAAAAGTATTCACCAAGATCCAACTGTCACATGTCAAGATGCTTCAGTTAATTCAAACTCTCTAGTTAGGCTACCATTATCAGTTGCAAATCCAAGTGGTGATACCATATCATATTACTGGAGACAGGTTTCTGGACAACCGGTACAATTGTCATCTAATACTGACATGACTCCATCATTTGTAGCTCCAACACCAAATGGTCCAAGTGGTAAACTTCAATTTACACTAGATGTTACCGATAACCTTGTTGATATTCCATCATGTTCTGTCACTGTAAATATTAACAATATGCCAACACCAGGACAGCCACCAGTAGCTAATGCAGGTACAGATCAAACTGTTGATCCAAATAGCAGAGTCGTATTGGATGGAACTGCTAGCACAGGTGTTAATCTAAAATACCAGTGGGAGCAAATTAGCGGTGCACCAGTCACTTTGATATTAAGTGGTACTGCTCAACCAGCATTCTACTCACCAATTGTTGACTATAACCAACAAAAAGTAGTAGAGTTCAAACTCACAGTAACCAACGAATATGGTTCAGATAGTAGCACAGTAAAGGTTACAGTAGTTCGAGAGGGTAATCCACCCAGTGCTGCGATAAACGTAGTGCCTTAGTTCTCTTATTTTAAAATTTTCTTATAAATTTTGATGAATAGATCTCTATTTTTATTGAGGTTCTATAGTAGCAGGTGGTTTACTTGAAATTACATAGCTTACCCAAGCCACATCTTCAACCTCGTTTGTAATTCTATTACTAATTCTTTCAAGTATATCTGAAGGTAATCTTGTCCAATCTGCAGTCATTGCATCAATAGAATCTACTACTCTGACAAGAACGACATGACCGTATTTTCTTTCATCTCCAACTACTCCTACTGCTCTATCATCCCCTACTGCTGCATAAGCTTGCCAAACTTTATCATACCATGCCGAAGACGCAAGTTCGTCTTCGACAATTTTACTTGCATGTTTGCAGATCTGTAATTTTTCTGGAGTCAATTCACCCATTACTCTTACAGCAAGGCCAGGTCCTGGAAATGGATGACGATTAAGAAGTTTATCTGATACTCCTAAAATTTTGCCAACTTTTCTTACCTCATCCTTGTAAAGGAATCTCAGAGGCTCCAAGACTTGTAAGTTTAACCATGGTGGTAATCCTCCTACATTGTGGTGAGTCTTAATTACTGCTGCTGGGCCCTTGGAAATTCCACTTTCAATGACATCTGGATATAGTGTACCTTGTGCTAACCATTTGAAAGGACCGTTCTTTTCGGCAAACTCTGTAAATACCTTGACAAATTCTTCTCCTACAATCATTCGTTTCTGTTCAGGATCAGTTACTCCTTTGAATCTAGAAAGAAATCGCTGTTTTGCGTTTATTACTGTAAAATTCATACCAAAATTATTTTCAAACATGTTTTCTACTTCTACTTCTTCATCTAGTCGCAAAAGACCATTATCTACAAAAACACACTTGAGTCTATTTCCTATAGCTTTTTGAATTAATAATGCTGCTACTGTAGAATCAATACCTCCACTTATCCCACATAATACATTACCATCAATTTTTGAAATTTCTGCAACTGTTGTTTCTATGAAATTCTCCAAAGTCCAATCTTGTTTTGCTTTGCATATGTTTACAACAAAATTCTTCAGCACTTGAACTCCTTTTTCAGTATGTACTACTTCTGGATGAAATTGAATACCGTATACCATCTTTTGTTTATTCGCAATTGCTGCTGCAAAAGAATTTTCTGTATGTCCTATTACCTCAAATCCTTCTGGAAGACTTTCAGCAGCATCGCCATGGCTCATCCAAGCTCTTGTTGATTGACCAATTCCCGAAAGTAGATCTGAATCATTATCTATGCTAAGTAATGATGAACCATACTCCTTGTGAGAACGCTTAACCTTGCCACCAAATTTGTTAACAATTAATTGATGACCATAACATATTCCAAGTACTGGAAGTCCTATCTCAAATATTCCATTTGATGGTTGTGGCGAATCCTTGTTGTATACACTTGCGGGTCCTCCACTGAATACAATCCCTTTTGGATTCATCTTTCTTAGTTCTTCAGGTGATATGTTGTATGGAACAAGTTCAGAATATACTGAAAATTCTCTAATTCTTCTACAAATAAGATGACTATACTGCGAACCAAAATCTAATACTATTATTTTATCCATGATATCACTTTTGAGAATTTTCTATCATTCTGGAAAATGACCATGTTACCGTATTTATTATCTCGGTTACTCTTTCCTTTTGACGATAATTCTTGATGAGAATTTCTTTAATTCTATTTCCATCTTTATTTACTAAACATGATATTGCAGCATTTTGGGGAATCTTGCCATTTTGGACATCTAATCTATCTTGACTTTCCATTCCTCCTACTATTCTTCCAAGAAAAAATGACTTGAACGGATGTGTTTCTACATCTAACATGATATTTTCTAATGGAATGATTACTAGTTCATCGGGAGTTACATGCGCATTCGCCAAAATCTTACTGTCTGGTGTTTTGATCGGTATTACAGAAGATGTTTGTTGATTTGATTGAATATTCTGTTTATTAGATGATGCAAGAGAAGATGCTTTGCTAAAACTTGATTGCTTTACAAGGGAATCGAGAATACGAAGATTCTGTTGAAATCTGTCTATCTCTCTTTCTCTTTTTTCAATTTCTTCAGAGATCCATTCTCTTAATTCTAAAATATCACGTATATTTTCCTCTGAATAATCCATGTTTTTTCTATTGTTGAATGGATAATAAATATTAAAACAAGCTATGTTATCTGACCAACCTTTGAAGGTCTTCTAATTTTATATTTTTGAATCCTATTATTGATTGGGATGTAGTATAAAGATCCGAATTACTTTTTTGGGCTAACCACTCTAAGAGTGATTTTCCTTTCTTTAACTTTTTTAGTTTTAAAGATTTGTTATATGTTTCTACCTTAGAATATTTTCCTATGTGGATTCCAAAATCCATTCCAATTAGAATGATTTTCGATGCTCCAAAGTGATTGGCAAGAAATACACATCTATCACCATCTGTGAATCCACCAAAGTTCCTAATTTTTCCAAATGGTTTGTCCTCTGTCGTTCCTATACAATATCTGAATGAAATTGCATGTGGAAGTTTGTTAATGTTGTCTCCATGTGCATGTACAATCATTACTGATTTGAGATCTGACGCTTTTTTGAGATATTCCATATTTCCATCAAGATCAGTTACTACAATATCTGGTCTTATTTTGTTTTCAATCAAAGCCTGTGTAACACCATCAGCTACAATCTTTGTAAAATTTTTAAATTTTTTTATGTAAGGTAAAGAAATACCGAGAGATGGTCCTGCTCCGATAATAAAAACAGTTTTGTTTTTAATTTTTTTTTCTAGTCTGCTTAACCCAAGTCTTGTCTTTAGAAGTGAATTGAGGATATTGGCTGATCTTATCTCTTTTGATCTATCATAATCAAATTCGTTTAAAATTTTTTGATATTTTTTCTCCCAACCATTCAAAGTCATGTAAGTCTAAATGTATCCAGGTTAATCATAAACTATATGCATGAACTCGCAGGAGTAAAAATAGGTGGTTCTAATCCATTACGGATAATGGGAATTATAAATACAAGTCCAGAATCATTTTACAAAAAATCAGTATTTACTGACAAGCCAACTATAAGCAAGGTTTCAAAATTAATGGAAGAAGATGGCGCTGATTTTATTGATGTTGGAGGAATGTCTACTGCGCCATATGTGAAAACTCTGGTGTCGGAGGAACAAGAAATCAAAAGAATTACCAGTGCCATAGGCTCTATCCAAAAAGTCTCAAAGTTACCTATCTCTATAGACACATGTAGAGCAAAGGTAGCAAAGGCTGCACTTCAATTAGGAGCAGAAATAATCAATGATGTTTCAGGCCTAAAATATGATAAAAATATGGTTGATGTACTTGAGGAATATCGCCCATCTGTAATTGTTTGTGCATTTAGCAATGATCTCATAAAAGGAAATCTAGTCACACAAACAAGAAAATTGATTAATCAAAGTGTTACAATGGCATTAAAATCAGGAGTTCCAAAGAACAAGATCATAGTAGATCCTGCAATTGGTTTCTTTAGACAAAAGGCACAAGGCATATTGTTTACAAAAATAAATTCTGATTGGCTACAAAGAGACATCTCGGTACTGAAAAACTTGAATAAAATAAAAGATCGATACCCCATTCTCATTTCAATTTCACGAAAGTCATTCATAGGAAAAATATTGGATGAACCAGATCCTACAGATCGAATCTATGGCTCTCTTGCAGCAGAAACTTTTGCTGCTCTAAACGGTGCTGATATACTACGAACACATAATGTAAAAGCTACAAGCGATGTAATCAAGATCGTAAATAGTTTAAAAAATCTCAAGAAAGGCTTATAACAGATTTTCATTCTAACCAAGAAGGTTTCATTGGAAATAAGGGAAGGACTAACATTTGATGATGTACTCCTTGTTCCTAAACGATCAGATATAGTTACTAGGTCTCAAACAAATCTGCAAACAAAACTTTCAAAAAATATTTCGCTTAACATACCTGTAATCAGTGCAAACATGGATACTGTAACTGAATCTGCCATGGCAGTGGCAATAGCGAGGGAGGGTGGAATTGGAATTATACATCGATTTCTTACTATTTCAGAACAGGTAAACGAGGTACTCAAAACAAAACGTTCAGGCAGCATAATAATAGAAAATCCATATACTATAGATCCAAAACAAACAGTACACGAAGCTATAGAATCTATGCGTGAAAAAGGAGCTTCAGGATTGCTTGTGACAGATAATCAAGGTCAACTTGTTGGAATATTGACAAGAAGAGATATTGTTATGCTCGAGACAAAAGATGAAAATAAAAAAGTCGACGAGGTTATGACAAGCGATGTTATTACAGCAAAATCTGGAATATCTATAGTTGAAGCAAAAGAAATACTTCGAAAAAACTGCATTGAAAAATTACCGCTTTTAGATGAACGTGGGCATGTCAAAGGATTGATCACTAGTAAAGATATCATTAATGCTGGTAATTACCCACATGCATCAAAAGACAGGAAAGGAAGACCATTGGTAGGAGCTGCAGTCGGTGTAAAGGGAGATTTTATGGAAAGAACAGAAGCATTGCTAGATGCAGGTGCTGATGTCATAGTGGTGGATATTGCACATGGACATAGTGAGAACGCAATTAACACAGTTCGATTGATAAAGAAGGCTTTTCCAAATTGTGAATTAATTGCAGGAAATGTAGCTACCGCTCAAGGTACAGAGGATCTCATCAAAGCCGGTGTAGATGCAGTAAAGGTAGGAGTGGGCTCTGGTTCCATCTGTATCACTAGAGTAATCACTGGATCTGGGGTACCTCAGCTTACCGCTGTACTGGACTGTGCACAAGTTGGC
Source organism: Candidatus Nitrosotalea bavarica (assembly GCF_900167955.1). GTDB lineage: Archaea > Thermoproteota > Nitrososphaeria > Nitrososphaerales > Nitrosopumilaceae > Nitrosotalea > Nitrosotalea bavarica. Next base: position 49,812 of record NZ_FUYK01000004.1, read on the forward strand.
AAAAAATATGATATTCCAATAATATCTGATGGTGGTGTAAGGACATCTGGTGATGCTACAAAAGCACTTGCTGCCGGAGCATCTACTGTAATGGTTGGAAGCTTATTAGGGGGAACAGATGAAAGTCCTGGTTCATTTATGACGAAAAATGGTAAACGATACAAGATTTACCGAGGTATGGCATCATTTTATGCAGCTCTTGGAAGAAAGAGCAAGGAAACCAGTAATGCTTCTATGGTAGAAGATCTTAATGATTATGTTGCAGAAGGTGTTGAGGCAATGGTTCCATACAAGGGAAGTGTAACTGATATCATAAAACAACTAACGGGAGGAATCCGTTCTGGTTTAAGTTATTGTGGCGCAAATACTATTCCTCAAATGCAACAAAATGCTGAATTTATAAAAATGTCAACAGCTGGATATGCAGAAAGTCAACCACATGATGTAGAGTTAATGTAATTTACTTTAAATATAATTACAAACTAGTTTTTCTCAATGCTCTCAAAAAAAAGTGTACTTGGAATTGCAATAGGTTTAGTAGGTGTTATTCTTGGAACCTTTTTTCTAATTCAAGACCTAATGAGTAATGTACATGAAGTAAATGACGTTGTAGATATGGGAAAAAGTGATATTTTTTCATTTGATGCAGAACAACATTATCATGAATTTCTTAATGTTACAGGAAACTCATTTCATGTTACACTGAAAACCCCAAAAGATGGTTTACAAGTTGATCGTGATTTTACAAAGAACGTTTCCTTTGATTGGTATAGTCTTTTCAATGGAAAACATTTCATAAATATAACAAATACTGGAGGCTCTATACTCTATGTAACTGGAAAATTACAAGCCGTGACAAATCCATTGATATTCACATCTCATCTTATTGTTATATCTTCAGGAGTTCTAATAATTGGAATTAGTGCAGCGTTTTCAATTAGAAGACCCAAGGGATTCTAGATTAACTCTGCTCTTGGATATGAACCAAGTATCTTGAGAAATATTGTATTTGGTCGTATTTTTTCTATAGTGTCTAAAATACTGCTATCATCTTGATGACCTTCAAAATCTACGTAAAAATTGTATTCCCAAGGAGTATTCTTTGTAGGACGTGATTCGATTTTTGTTAGATTGATTTTATTTGTATTAAATTTTTCAAGAATATTATATAGTGCACCAGGAATGTGTTTTATTGCAAAAATTATGGATGTCTTGTCTTTAGATGTTTTTTCTTTTTTATTATTTGCCAAGACAAGAAATCGCGTATAATTATTTGGGTTATCCTCTATCCCTTCTTTTATTATTGGAACATTATAGATCTCCGCAGCTTTTCTACTAGCAATGCATGCAATGTTATCCTTGTTAAGTTCTAAGAGAATTTTTACGCTACCTGCAGTATCATAAGTTGGTATAGGCTTCAAATGATTACTTTGAATAAATTTTCTACACTGACCAAGTGCCTGTGGATGAGAATATACCGTATCAATTTTTTCCAGATTTTGTAAACCTATTAAACAATGTGATATCCTGTGATATATTTCACCTACCGCTCTGAGTTTGGTAGTAAGTAGTAAGTCATAACTTTCACCCACGCTTCCCTCAAGTGAATTTTCTACAGGAAGTATAGTGTAATCTGATCTTCCATTTTCTGTAGAATCTAGTGCTTCATAAAATGTAGGATGAGGTATTGTCTGAATTAACTCTTTGAAAAAACTTACTGCGGCTGCTTGACTATAAGCTCCAGGTTCACCTTGGAATGCCACTTTTAACATATTCTTAGTTAGAGTTGAATTTTATAAAATCGCTGTTTCCAAACATATTTGATAATTTTCTTTCTTCAATGTAGCCACAATCTACACATTTTATACTGCTACCCATTGATACCACTTTTGCCCCACACTTGTTACATTGTGTAAATAAAACCCCTAATTCAGGTTCACTAATTATTGCATGTACAACTCCATTTAGATGACTAATTATTTTTGCAGCTACGATATCTCCTACTCTTACAAGGATCCTTTTCTTTGCTCCTCTTGCCTGGCAAATACATTCTAGACCTGAATGTGTAGGCTTTCCATTTATGTATAATATATTTATCGCAAACATATTATTCATTAGTGCTGATATATTGCCTGTAATCATATCATCCACTTGTGCAACTGCAGGCTTTCTCATTTCATTGATTTTAGCTATGCGATTAGTTTTATCAAATTCAGAAGTACCTATCACCAGTGATCTTATAGATTGGCCATCATCAAAGGTATTCTCACCAGTTTCAAACTCTTCAATTATTGCAATTTTATCTCCTGGAAGGGTTGGTTTCTGGGACAATGCCTTAATTTGAAATTTGATGATTATAATTGTTTATAGCCAGTGAGGAATTTGTAGAAAACCCTCTATGCCTTCTTTTTTTAATATTTTCAGTAATGCATTTGCCTGAGGGGTAGACAAAACTGGCTTGTGAAAATGATTATCTGTTGATATTCTTGGGCATGCAACCTGAATAAAGGCATCAATACCTTTGAGATTACGCAATTTCTCATCAGAAATTTCTGTTATGGCAAATAGTTGAACTTTCTTTCCTATACTTTCCAACTCCTTTTTGAATTTAAGAGCGGTTATTTTTGAAAACTGACCTTCTTTTAGTCCCACAATTATTCCAAATGTTTCTGCTTCGGCAGCCTTGTAGATGGTAAGTATTGCTTTTTTCTGTAGTGTTTTTGCAAATTCTGTAATTTCTCTAATCTCATTAAAGTATGGATCAAGTATGTACGTTGGTAGATTAGTAGATAGTGCAATTCCAGCAGCATGAAAATTGCTTTGCCCCAAGAATACATTTGCCTCTACAATATTCTTAGTTTCTGTAACAGGATAAAATTCACAACCAAATACCTGACCATCATTTAACTGACCTTTACCTTTTCCAATTTTTACTGTAATACCTCCTTCTTCAAGTATTTTCTTTACCTTGTTAATTTCGTGCAAATGTTGACTATCTGTAACAAGTGAAACTGTTTTCTCTTTGATTTCATTCACACATTTTTTTGCGACATTTTCAAATGATATGTCATCAAAAGCATCTATGAGAACTATGCTATCGCCAAAACTCATTGAATTGATAGTATGTCCTATATGAAATAGAATTTCTGCCCCTAGTACTTTTGCACCATTTGAATTAAGATCACATGTACCAAAACAGCTATCTGCCATAACATACGCTGGAATTCCAAATCTCTCCATTATTCTTGAGGCTGTTTCCTGAATCTTTGGTATTATTCCATCTGGTCCATTTAAGGCAACTGAGACTGGTTTTCTTTTTTCTATCTCTTCAAAAATCTTTTTCTCATCTATTACTATCAATCATTGTAGGAAATTGTTTTTTTAATTTAAATCAAACGAAACTGCCACAATATTTAATATCGTACATTTTGAAGACCAACTGAATGCCAATTGCTTTTGTACTGATAAATGCCGAATTGGGGGCAGAAACTGATCTTTTGAACCAGCTAAAAAACATGGAGAGTGTAAAATATGTCTATGTTCTGTATGGTGCCTATGACTTGGTGGTAAAAGTGGAAGCACCAGATAATGAGATGCTAAAAAGAACCATCTCAAATAACATAAGGCAACTAAAAAATGTGCGTTCTACTCTTACTATGACTGTAATCGAATGAAAGAGACCTCTATTCTTCATATTGGCTTTGATGATACGGACTCAAGAAAAGGGATGTGTACTACTTTTCTTGCCTATAAAATAGTGGAATATCTAAAAAAAGAGAAAGTAAAGTTTCTTGATTATCCATACTTGATCCGATTTAATCCCAATGTGCCATGGAAAACTAGGGGAAATGGTGCCGTTGCATTAAAGATTGAGACCAGAAAGCCTCAATTGATAAAAAAGAACATTGTAAAATATATCAAAAAATATTCTGCTGTAAAAGATGGTGCAAATCCAGGGCTAGTTTTTTATGAACACAAAGTTCTTCCAGAAAGTTTCGCTAAATTTGGAAAAATGGCACTAGATCATCTAGTGAGTAGAAATGAAGCAAAGAAGTTCGTGCAAGATAACAAACTTGAAACTTATCATCTTGGTAATGGTCAAGGGCTTATAGGTGCAATAGGTGCAATGGGGTATGATTTTCGAGATCATACTTTTGAATTAATCTCGTATAGAGACAAAGTAAATTTTAGAAAAAAAAGAGAAATTTTTAAAGATAGCGTAGAAAAAATGCAACAACTAACATTTCCTAGAACGTTTAACAGCTTTGATGAGACAAAGAATAGAATCTTAATTGCACCACATGGCCCTGATCCTGTATTCTTTGGTGTGCGTGGAGAAGATCCTGATGCTGTAATCAAAGGAGCATCCCTTGTAAAATCTAAGGAAAAATTCTGTGGCTATATGGTATTTCGCTCAAATCAAGGTACAGGTGATCACTTGCAAAATGAGATTGATATTCAAAATCTAAAACCATTTTCTTCAGGTTATCTAGTTGGAAAAATATCAGAAAAACCACATACAATTTTGGGCGGACATGTATTCTTTTCCGTATATAAAAATGGAGTTACAGTGAAATGTGCTGTGTACAAACCAACTAAACTTACTACTATTGCAGAGAAACTAATGAAAGGAGATTTGGTAAAGATTGGGGGAGGAATAAGAAAATCTTCAAAAAATCATACACAAGTTCTAAATGTAGAATTTTTCGAAATACTTGATCTCAAAAAATATGTTGTTTTAGTAAATCCTCTTTGTATGAAATGTAAAAAACGTATGAAATCAAAGGGCAAAAATCAGGGTTATCAATGCTCTAAGTGTGGAAATACTAGCTTGACCAAAGTTGAGCAAGAGATTCCACGACAAATTAAGAAGCAATTTTACTTGCCAGTTTCTTCTGCACATAGACATTTGACACGTCCATTACAAAGGATTGGTAAATTTAACAGTAAAATTGAATTTAATAATTCAAAAAAATGGTTTTCTAAAACAACTTAAACTATTTTGAGGATAGCGGGGAGTAGATTTGAACTACTGGACTGCGGGTATCTCATCAGTGTTGATTATGAGCCCGCCGGGATGACTTAGCCCCTTTAGTCTGACTTCCCCACCCCGCTAAGTGAAGAAATGCTCCAAGGGTGATATATACTCTTTAAAAGAATTTAGAAATAATTAATAGGATTTCTAAAGTCTCAGTTCTATGGATAAAAAAACTAGAATATTGGCAATAATTGCTGCAATTGCAGCTTCAATTTTGATTATCACATCACCGTCAGGTTCTATTGTAATTCCAAAACCAAATTCCAGCTCTACTGGAACTGATGCAGTACAAGTCATTGCAACTAATTTACAAAAACCTTGGGCATTAACATTTGGTGATGGGAAAATCTTCTTTACTGAGAAAGTTGGAAAATTAAGAGTTATTGATAATGGTATACTTGTAAATGATTCTGTAGCAGATTTTCATGTAGCTGATATAGCCGATGCAGGTCTTCTTGGAATAACAACACATCCTGATTTTGTAAAAAATCATCTGATGTATATTTATTATACCTACAAAGAGGGCGATAAATTATGGAATAAAGTATTGGAAATTACAGAATCTAATGATAAGATTGTAGATGCAAAAGTGATACTGGATAAAATTCCAGGTGCTGAATTTGATGATGGCGGTGTGATAAAATTTGGTCCTGATAAAAAACTCTACATAGGAACAGGTGATGCAACAGATGAAAACTCTGCTCAAGATTTAACCTCACTAGCTGGAAAAATATTACGATTAAATGATGACGGCTCCATTCCTAATGATAATCCTTATCTAAACTCACCAGTGTACTCTTTAGGTCACAGAAATCCACAAGGCTTGGCATGGGATGTTCAAGGAAATCTTTACGAGACTGAGGAGGGACCGACAAAAAATGATGAAATAAACCTTATTGAGAAAGGTAAGAACTATGGTTGGCCAAGTCAAGAGTGTTCGGGTTCGAAGGAATATCAAGATGCCCTTATTTGTTATAATATTAGTGTAGAACCAGCAGGAATAACTTATTATGGTCAAGGAAAACTTGATCTCAAAAATAGTCTTATACTTACTACACTCCGTGGTAACATACTATACCAACTACCTCTTCAAAATGGTAACATAACATCGCATAAAATCATCTTGGATGGATTGGGAAGAATTAGAGAGATTGGAGTAGGACCTGATGACTATCTGTATATTCTTACAGGAAACACAGATGGAGACGGATTTCCGGACAAAAATGATGATAAACTCTTGAGGGTTGTAAAATAAATTGGCAGATTCATCTATTCCAAAATTCCATGAAAAGACAAGGGAAGAAAGACTACATGTATTGAAATTATTCTCAAATCTTTCAAGAGAAGATATCAGTATTCTACAGAATGAAGGAGGTATTAATTTTGAACAAGCCAACAACATGGTTGAAAATGTCATTGGAACTGTATCATATCCTCTTGGCATAGCTACCAATTTCAAAATAAACGGAAATGATTATCTCATTCCAATGGTGATAGAAGAACCATCTGTTATTGCTGCTGCATCAAAAGCAGCCAAGATTGCAAGAAAACATGGAGGCTTTGTAATGGAAGCTGATGAATCATACAGCATAGGACAAATTCAAGTTGTTGATGCTGATGTAAAACTAGCCATTTCAAAAGTAATTGATGCATCAGATGAAATTCTTTCTCTTGCAAATTCCAAAAGTAAAACTCTCTCAAAAATGGGTAAAGGTGCAAAAGAAATTTCATGTAAACAAGTTACAACAGAATCAGGTCTGATGCTTGTTGTAGAGATTTTAATAGATGTAGGTGATGCTATGGGTGCTAATGTAACAAATACCATGTGTGAGGCAATTGCACCACTGATTGAGAAAATAACTGGTGGAAGAGTGATTCTGAAAATATTGTCTAACTATTCTACAAAAAGATTGGTTAGAGGGAAAGCTATTTTTGATAAAGAAGAATTGGGCGGTGAAAAAATAGTTGATAATATCATTTGGGCTTATGAATTTGCTGCAAATGATCCTTATCGAGCTGTGACTCATAATAAAGGAATAATGAATGGAATTATAGCAGTTGCAAATTCTACTGGACAAGATACAAGAGCAATAGAAGCAGCAGCACATGCATATGCATCAAGATCTGGACAATATACTTCACTTACAAAATGGAAAAAAGATGAAAAAGGAAATCTACTTGGAGAAATTGAAATGCCAATGTCGGTAGGAACTGTTGGTGGAATAATCAACATTCATCCTATGATAAAAATATGTATGAAAATTTTAGGTGTAAAATCAGCCAAAGAATTAGCATGTATAATCGGTGCAGCTGGACTTGCACAGAATTTTAGTGCAATAAGGGCATTGGCTTCTGAAGGAATACAAAAAGGACACATGAAACTTCACGCACGAAATATCGCCACAAGCGCAGGGGTTCCACAAGAAAAGATGACTAATGTAATCTCACAAATGACTAGAGAAGGAAACGTCTCAGTAAATAGGGCAAAGGAAATCTTGGGTAATCTCTAGGCGACTAAATATATATCCAAAGAAGTTTGGTAGGACTACATTGACTCTGGTAAAATTTGCAGTTCCCAAAGGAAGTATAGAAGAAGCCACCTTTAAGATACTTGAAAGATCATGGACACGAGTAGTTAGACGGGAAAGAACTTATCGTGTAATATTGGACGACCCACAAATTTCAGTCAAGATGTTGCGTCCTCAGGAAATACCAAATTTGGTATTTGCTGGTTTGTATGATGTTGGTATCACAGGAAGAGATTGGGTTAAAGAAACAAATTCAGATGTTGAAATACTTTTAGATCTAGAATATGGTAAAATAAAACTTGTACTTGCAATACCTGATTCTTATAATTTCAAATCACTAGATGAAATGATTTTGTCTTATGCAAAGAAGAAAAAAACATTGCGAATTTCTTCAGAGTATCTAAATACAACTGCTAAATTCATCATGCAGTGTAAGAGCTACAAGAAACTTTATGGTTCAAAGCATCCAATTATTGTAACTCCATGGTTGAGTCAAGGTTCAAACAAGAATGTTCAGATCTTCCTTTCATTTGGCGCAACAGAAGCAAAACCCCCTGAGGATGTAGATGCAATTGTAGATGTAACAGAAACTGGTACTACTCTGACACAAAATCAATTGAAGATAATTGACACCGTGATGGAATCAGCGGCAGTCTTGATTGCAAATAAAACATCACTTAAAGACAAATCAAAAAGAGAAAAAATTTATGATATCGTAACTATGTTAAGAGGAGCAGTTGAAGGAAAAAAACACCTTCACCTATTCCTAAATGTGAAAGAAGAACATCTTAGCAAATTATTACACGATTTGCCATCTCTGAAACGCCCTACCATAAGTCCTTTGAGTGAAAAAGGATGGTATGGCATAAATACTGTGATTCCTAAATCTGAATTCCATAAAATGATTCCAAAATTACGAAAGATTGCTCAAGGTTTAGTAGTGCATGAACCAAAACAAATACTGGCACTTGAGGAGATAAAACGTGATGAGGAAAGTTGATGCGAATTATAGATGTTCAAGACATAGGTTCTATCATAGAATCAATTAGACCCAAAACAAATGATGACGTAAAACAAAAAGTACTATCTATCATATCCAATGTACGAAAACGAAAAGATAAAGCCCTTAAAGAATATGAAACAAAATTCAGTGGAGTAAAAATCCATTCTTTAAAAGTTACTAAACAGGAAATAAAATCTGCATACTCCAAGGTTGGAAAAGATCAAATCGAAGGCATTAAACTTGCAAAAATGAGATTAGAAAAATCTGAAAATGCTGTACGCAAAAAATTACAAAATATGACAATAGTGATTGATGGTGTTGTGATGAAAAAAACATTTTTACCGATTGATACGGTAGGTTGCTATATTCCAGGAGGAAAGGCAAGATATCCAAGTAGTGTTGTTATGTCTGTTGTTCCAGCAAAGGTTGCAGGTGTTAAGAAAATAATAGCAGTATCTCCTCCAAACGAAAAAGGGAAAATAGATCCATTAACACTTGTAGCAGCTGATATTTGTGGTGTGGATGAATTCTATAAAACAGGAGGTGCTCAGGCAATCACCGCCTTGGCATATGGCACTGAATCAATTCCACAAGTAGACAAGATAGTTGGTCCAGGAGGAGTATTTGTAACTCTTGCCAAATCTTTACTAAGTGAGGTAGTTTCAATTGATATGATTGCAGGTCCTACTGAACTTGCCATTGTTGCAGATGCTACTGCAGATGCTGAACTTGTCTCACTTGATTTAATCTCTCAGGCAGAGCATAGTCCAGATTCAATGTGCTGCCTGATTACAAACTCTTTGAAATTAAAAAACTTGGTACTACAATCATTACAACAAAAAATTAAAACAATCAAGAGAGCCTCTATTGTAGAAGAAAGCCTACGAAAAAATGGGTTCATAGCTATTTGTAGCACAGAACAACAAATGGTTGATTTTGCAAACAAACTTGCACCTGAACACCTTGAAATAATCACAAAAACTCCACAAAAATTAGCAAAGAAAATAAAATCAGCAGGATTGACATTAATTGGAAAAAACACTCCATCCTCAGCTAGTGATTATCTATTAGGTTCAAATCATATACTTCCAACTAATCGATTTGGAAGAACCAGAGGTTCACTTGGTGTATTGGATTACCTGAAGATGAATACTCAAATAGAATCCTCTAAACTTGCCTTGGGAAAAATTTCAAAATATATGAAAGCCTTGACTGATGCAGAAGGATTGCCAAATCACTATGAAGCAGTAAGGGGAAGATTATCATGAAAAAAGATTGGTTTGAAAAAGAATTAGAAAAATATTCTAAACTTGTAGGTTACAAGAAACCTGAAAAATATTCTAATGTGATAAAACTTGATTCAAACGAAAATTATGTAGTATCTCAGGAATTTCTTCAGAAAATGATAAACGAAGTGAAGGAAAACATAGATGTTAGAGAATATCCATTAGGTGGAACAGAAAGATTATCTCAATCTATTTCAAAATACATGGGAATACCAAGAGAAATGATTGGTGTTGGAAACGGATCTGATCAGATAATTGATCTTATTCTAAGTACCTTTGCTTCTAAAGGAACAAAAATTCTAACATCTGATCCAACCTTTGGATTCTTTGAAGAACGATGTAAACTATATTCTATTCGTACATTAAAAATTCCATTTGATAAAAATATGACCCTTGATCTAGAAAAATTTTTGTTAAACTCCAAGAAAGCTGATATTCTTTATCTTGATATGCCAAATAATCCAACTGGATTTCAATTTCAGAGAAAAGATCTAGAAAAATTGATTCGGGAATTCAAGGGCCTTGTAATCATAGATGAAGCATATGTGGAATTCTCTGATTATTCTATTGTAGAAATGACAAAAAAAATCAATAATCTTATTGTGTTACGAACCTTATCAAAATCGTTTGGATTAGCTGGATTGCGAGTAGGGTATTTAGTGGCTAATTCCAAAATAATTGATACATTTACGAGGGTAATCCAATATCCTTATCCGTTAAACACTCTGGCAATAGAGATTGGTATAGTGGCATTAAGACAATCCAAATATTTCACAGATATTGCAGATCTTGTCAAGAAAGAACGTTTACGAATTATCATTAATCTTAAACAGATGAAAATATTCGAGGTATTTGACTCAAAAGCAAATTTTGTTCTTTTTTCAGCTGGAGGTTCTGGTCAAAGAATTCACAAGGCACTAATCGAACAAGGTATATCAATTAAAAATCTTGGTAAAATTGGTCAACATGAAGGCTGTCTGAGAGTTACCGTAGGTTCACAAGATATGAATTCTAAATTTCTTACAGCTATACGGGATTTATTGAATTGACTTTAAACGAAATACAAAATGGAATCATGATAGATTCCACAAAAATCGAAAAGATAAAGCAACTAGACTCTATAGTGTTTGACTGTGATGGAGTTCTAATAGACGTGTCTAATTCTTATGATTTGGCTATAAAAAAGACTGTAGATTTTATTATAAAAGAAATGGCCCAAGTCAATGAATCTGGATTAGTAACAACAAGTATGATAGAAGGTTTCAAGACTAGCGGTGGTTTTAATGATGAAATTGATGTGGCGTATGCGTTAATACTTTCCGTTGTAGCTGCAAAGAAAAAAAATGAATTATTTTCTAAATTTGTTCTTAAAGTAATAGAAAATACAGATCAGACCGGCATAAAATCAGTTGAGAAATATCTAGACAGTATCAACATTAATGTTTTTGATATCAGAAAAAAACTATCGTATCCAAGTGAAAAATTCCAAAATCCTCTTTCCTCCATATTTGACGAAATGTTCTATGGTTCTGAATTATATGTACAACTTTACAAGAGAAAACCACAGTTTTTTGATGGTTTGGGATTAATTGAAAACGATGTAGTACTTTTGAATAAAGACCTTGTAAAAAGTTTACATGAAAGATTTGGCAAAAAAATTGCCATTGTGACAGGCCGAGGTCTTCTATCAGCAAAACATTCTCTTAAAGACCTATTCGATGAATTTGATTTGAATAATTCTAGATTCCTAGAGGATGAGCCACGTGAAATGGCAAAACCAAATCCTCAATCTCTTATATCTACAATAAATGGTATGAACGGAAATAACTCGCTATACGTGGGTGACTCTATGGAGGACTATATCATGGCACGTAAGGCAAATGAGTCTGGAGTTTCAACAATATTCTGTGGGGTATATGGCACTAGCAAGGACCAGGATGCAAAAAGATCTCTATTTGAGAGCAACAATGCCGACATTATAGTCAAATCTATAGATCTAATTCCGAAGACATTAAATCTAGTTAGGGCATAAATCACTTCTCTACTCAGTGATTTTAATGAAATCTAGAACAGCTCAAATCAATAGGAAGACTAAGGAAACCGAAGTATTAGTTGAGGTAAATCTGGACGGAAAGGGGAAAATTTCTATAAAAACAGGTCTGCCATTTCTCGATCACCTAATCACATCATTATCTAAACATGCAATGCTTGACCTCAAATTGAATGCAAAATCACTAGATGGAATAGATCATCACCTAATCGAAGATATCGCAATAACTCTTGGAAATGCAATGGATCAATCTCTGGGTAATAGAGCAGGAATTGTAAGATTTGGTCACTCTTCAGTACCGATGGATGAATCTCTTGCAGAAGCATCACTAGATCTAATCAAAAGACAATATCAAAGAATAGACTTGTCTATTGAAAGAAATCAGATAGAAGGAATCTCAAAGGAAGATTTGGAACACTTTTTCAGATCATTAGCACAGAATCTGAACATCTGTATACATGTATCTGTAAAATATGGTGAAAATGATCATCACAAAATTGAAGCTGCGATTAAGGCATTTGCAGTAGCATGGAGGACAGCAGCAGGTTATGATGAAAAACAAAAAGGAGTACCAAGTACAAAAGGTGCTATGTAATGGTAAAGGTTGCAATATTTGATTATGGGGCAGGAAACATATTCAGTCTTAAATCATCGTTAGAGAAAAATGAAGCAGACGTAGACATAATAACCAATCTAGAAAAAATAAAAAATTATTCTGGATTATTTTTACCTGGAGTGGGAAACTTTGATCCTGCGATAAAAAGTCTTCATACTTCAAGAATTGCATTTCAAGATTTAGTAAGAAATCAAATTCCGGTGTTAGGCATATGCTTAGGAATGGAAATGTTCTTTGAGAAAAGTGAAGAAGGAAAATTAGGAGGGCTTGGAGTTTTAGAAGGCGAAGTGATAATTCTTCCAAATAAATTCAAGATTCCCCATATGGGATGGAATGATCTTCAAATAAAACAACCAAGTGTATTGTTAGAGGGAGTAAAAGAAGGTTCATGGGTTTACTTTGTTCACTCCTATAGAGTGAAACCAAAAAATGAAGATATCATCAAGGCAGACTCTGATTATGGAATAAATGTTCCAGCTGTGATTGAAGATCAAACATTATTTGGAACTCAATTTCATCCTGAAAAGTCCGGCAAGGTTGGCTCTGTTATGATTAAAAACTTTTTACGAGTGTGTAAAAAGTGAAAATAATTCCTGCTATTGATATAATGGATAATAAAGTAGTACGCCTGGTAAAAGGAGACCCAAACAACAAAACTGTGTATAGTTCTGATCCCATTGGAATGGCAAAAAAATGGGAAAAAGTAGGTGCAGATATGCTTCATGTAGTAGATCTGGATGCTACACTTGGAACAGGTTCAAATCTTCAAACAATTAAAAAAATATCTGAATCTGTTTCTATACCTATTGAATCAGCTGGAGGACTACGCACAAAGGAAATAATAGAAAATGCATTACAATTTTCATCTCAAGTGGTTCTTGGAACTGTTGCTTTTAAAAATAAAGAAATCTTGGAAGAAATTTCAAAGAAATTTGGAAAAGATCGAATTGTCATATCTGCAGATCAAATGGAAGGTAAGATTGTGATAAGTGGATGGACAGAAAGTACAGGCATACCACTTATTGAAGGAATTGAAAGTTTTGTCAGACTTGGATATTTACAATTTCTCATAACTACGGTAGAAAGAGATGGAACTCTTCATGGTCCAGATCTTAATTCTTTACAAAAAGCGTGTAACATACAAAATGTAAATATTATTGCAAGCGGGGGAATCTCAAACTTGCAAGATATAGTAAATGTAAAAAAATGTGGTGCATATGGTGTAATTCTTGGTAAGGCATTATATGATGGAAAAATATCGGTAGAGGAGGTTAAGACGCTAGCATGACTTTAACCAAGAGAGTAATTCCTTGTCTTGACGTAGATAAAGGAAGAGTAGTCAAAGGAATGCATTTTACATCAATAAAAGATGCAGGTGATCCTGTTTTACTTGCAGAAAAATATAGTCAAGAGGGAGCAGATGAGTTAGTTTTTCTAGATATTACAGCTTCTGAACAACAACGAGAAACAATCAAGAGTCTAGTAAAAAAAGTAGCACAGGTAATTGATATTCCATTTACTGTAGGTGGTGGTGTAAAGACCTTGCAGGATGCAAGAGATATTCTTCTTAGTGGTGCAGACAAGGTTGCTATTAATACAGGTGCTGTAAAAAATCCTGAGATAATTACAAAACTAATGGAGATTTTTGGTAAACAATGCATAGTTATTGCAATGGATGTGAGGCGTAATTATGAAGTAAAGGAAGGTAGGCACATCTTTACATCTGACTCCAAAAAGTTTTGGTTTGAAGTCTATATTTATGGTGGTAAAACTCCTACAAATCTTGATGCAATAGAGTGGGCAAAGGAAGTTGAGAGACGTGGCGCAGGTGAGATTCTGCTAACTAGTATAGACATGGATGGCACAAAGGAAGGATATGATATTCAACTTATCAGAGAAATTGTGAATGCGGTAAACATACCTGTTATTGCATCAGGGGGATGTGGCAAACCCAAACATATGCTTGATGTGTTCTTGCAAACTAACGTAGATGCGGCATTGGCAGCATCAATATTCCATTACAAAACTCACTCTGTTGATAGAGTAAAAGAATATCTTAAGGAAAATGGAGTTCCTGTTAGACTATAACAGAAAAATAGGGCACAAAATAAAGGTGTTATTGTGAATAAAAAAATAAATGATATTGATTTTGCAAAAAGTGAAGGTCTTGTACCAGTAATTGTCCAAGATGTACATTCTAGAGAAGTTTTAACACTTGCATATGTAAATAAGGAATCTCTTGAACTTACTCAAAAAACTGGTAACTCGTGGTTCTGGAGCAGATCGAGAAACAAATTGTGGATGAAAGGAGAAGAATCAGGGAATATCCAAAAAGTCAAGGAAATTTTGGTAGATTGTGATTCTGATGCAATTATCTATCTGGTAGAACCAAGTGGACCTGCATGTCATACTGGAGAAAAAGTTTGTTTTCACAACATTTTAGAAAAATAATTCTTTAACACGGATCTAATCCCTTAGGTACGGTGTCCAAACCCTCAGTTTTATTTGAATATTCTGGAATATACTCGTTTATAATTTCAAATGGTATTGATTTGTAAGGAACACCATCAAATATGATGTTCCAATGACCTACAAGCGATGTGGCATTACATAGCGAAAGGTTTCTTTCCGTATTAGGTTCAAAAAACTGTTTAAAGCTAGATTTTATTGTTCCATTAAATGGTATTTTGCTATAAGTGTCTCCTTTTGGATCTACAATATCAATTTCTCCTACATCAGTCGGTTTTAAGTCGCTTACTACAATGAAAATATGTTCTCCAAGTTTGTATTGATTCTTATTAATTGAAAATGGTCCAGAGGTAATCCATACCCACGGTTGTCCTTTACTTGCCTCTTGTTGATAATAAGAGTAAACTATAGCTGCAACTATTCCCGCTAATACAATTAACATAATTATTTTTCCTAAATGTTTCTTCTTTTTTGATCTCTGTTTTATTTTCAATTTTCGAGTTACGTTCTAATGTTATCATTAATATTTCTTCTACTTGTAAAAAATTCATAAAATCTCTTAATTTACAAAATTTTCAAGTTATGGCCTCTTTCATCACTGGATCTTTTTTAAAATTATGCGTAATTTTGTATTAATTTTCACTTAATCTTGGCATTTTATAAATTAAGTGTCACTTAAACTAATATTAGGATTTTTTATGTAGTATTTTATAAAGTTAGAGTTGTCTTGGGAAAAATAAAATTTCTGCAATGCAGAGAATGTAAGAAGGAATATGCACCTACATTCAAGTATATTTGTGAGGAATGCTTTGGTCCTCTAGATGTGTGCTATGATTTTCCATCTGTGAATAAAAATACTTTTTCAAATCGCGAACATACCTACTGGAGATATCATGAACTTTTACCAATTGAATCAAAATTCAATATCATAAGTATTGGTGCTGGAATGACCCCATTAATTAAGGCAGAAAAATTGGGTAAATCACTCGGTCTGAATAATCTTTACATAAAAAATGATTCAGTAAATCCCACATTTTCATTTAAAGATAGACCTGCTGGAGTAGCAGTATCAAAAGCAAAAGAATTTGGTCTTTCTGCAGTGGGATGTGCATCTACCGGAAATCTTGCATCAGCTACAGCAGCGCATGCAGCAAAAGGTGATTTTCCTTGTTACATATTTGCACCTAGTGATATTGAGCATGCAAAGATAACCCAAGCATTAGCTTATGGTGCTAATTTCATATCTGTTGATGGAACATATGATGACGCAAATCGAATTGCTGCTCAAATAGGTGATAGCAAAGGTATAGGAATAGTAAACATAAACATGCGTTCGTATTATGTTGAAGGATCTAAGACACTAGCTTATGAAGTGGCAGAACAACTTGACTGGCAAGTACCTGATCAACTTATTGTACCAGTTGGTAGCGGAGCCATGTTAAATGCTATTTGTAAAGGCTTTGAAGAACTAGAAAATATTTCATTAATCAATCAAGTCTCTAACATGCATATGATTGCAGCTCAGCCACATGGATGTGCACCTATTGTTAATGCTTTCAAGAAAAAACTTTCAGAAGTAACTCCAGTGGAAACTCCGGATACCATCGCAAAAAGTTTAGCAATAGGTGATCCAGGTGACGGACAGTATGTATTAAGACGACTAAAACAATACAATGGTTTTGCTGAGGAATCTAATAACAAGGAGATCTTGGATGCTATACTATTGCTGGCTAGAACTGAGGGAATATTTACAGAACCTGCCGGCGGTGTCTCTGTGGCAGTATTGAAAAAAATGGTTGATGAAGGAAAAATTGACAAGAATGATTGTACCGTATGTTATGTGACTGGTAATGGATTGAAAACAACAGAAGTTATGATGGAAGTACTTCCAAAGCCTCAAGTAATGCAAGCTGATTTTGGTAAAATTTCAGCATTGGTGAGATAGATGGCAAATATCAAATTTACAATTCCTTCCGTATTGAACAAAGGTGGAGGAGAAAAGAAAGTAGACCTTACAGCTTCTACTCTTTTGGAAGCATTTGCTAAAATCTCAGAACAACTAGGAGACGAATTCAAAAGACGCGTTCTTAATCCAGATGGTTCTCCTAGATCGCTTATCAACATATACATCAACGGAAAAAACATGCGATTTTCAGGAGGTATGGAAACATCCCTAAAAGATGGGGATGAGATTTACGTATTGCCTGCAGTAGCTGGAGGATCTGAGCTATCAAGTAGAGATCTAGAAAAATATTCTAGACAAGTAATGCTAGAAGAAATTGGTTATGAGGGTCAACTCAAACTAAAAAAGGCAAAAGCATGTGTTGTTGGAGTGGGTGGACTTGGTAATCCTATAGTAACGCGACTGGTTGCTATGGGAATAGGAACGATAAGAATTGTTGATAGAGATGTGATAGAGTTATCCAATCTGCATAGGCAAACAATGTTTGATGAATCCGATATTGGTCAGGTCAAAGTTGAGGTAGCCGCAAAGAAACTAAAAAAAATGAACCCTGATGTCATAATTGAGGCATTACCTGTTTCTGTAAATGACTATACTGCACTAGATGTAGTAGAAGGATGTGATGTTGTAATTGATGCACTTGACAGTGTTAATGCAAGATATTCTCTTAACAAAGCCTGTATTAAAAAAAATATTCCATTTGTAACAGGAGCTGCAGTAGGAGTTTCAGGTCAGGTATTTACTATCTTGCCACATCAAACTGCATGTTATCATTGCATATTTCCGTCCTTGGATGAAAATTCTATGCCTACATGTAGTACGGAGGGAGTTCACCCATCAATACTTTCTATTGTTGGGGGAATTGAGGTTGCAGAAGCAGTCAAAATTATGATAGGACGAACTCCAACATTGGCAAATAAATTACTCTACATTGATCTTGATAATCTTGATTTCAATACTACTGTTTTCAATAAAGTAGATGAATGTCCCGAATGTGGTTCAGGTAAACATGAAGAATTACCAACACAGGAATTCATTGTTGAAGAACTATGTGGACGTAACAGGGGAAAACGTACTTTCTCTATTACTCCAACAAAGATGATTGAGATTGACGTTCCAAAAATAACTAGTATTGCATCAGAGAAAGGCTTCAAAGTACAAAATCAAGGTGAACTTGGATTATCAATTTCTTCTAATGATATCTATGTGAGTTTCTTGAAACGTGGATCAGCAGTAATTGTAGGTGAAAAAGATGAGGATTCAGCTATTATCCTATACAAAAAATTAGTTAACGCGTAGAAAAATATTTTCTGAAATCTATATTGTCTTTATAACTTCAACTAATTTGAAGTAAGGATCTTCCATTGAAGCCAAAATTATTTTTGCTTTTTCCCTATTTGTTTTATTGTCATTTAGTATTTTTTTAATTAGTATGGAAATCTTCTTTGGATTACTTTCCCTTTTTACTAATCCTATACGAACAAGATATTTCTCAATATAGTTTGGCGCCGCATCATATGATATGGTTGGAACTCCCATCAAGGCAGATTCTGCAGTCATAGTACCACCAGAGCCAATGAAAAGATCTGTAATGTTAAGAAGTGATTTACCATCTACAACTTTATCCATAATAATTACTTTATTGCCAAATTTCTTTTTGAGTCTATTTTTTTGTGAAATATATCTGGCCAAAACTATGATATTGTGAAGCTTGAATTCTTTACTTATTTCATGAATTATGTTATCACTTTCTGTCTTTCCTAAAATGTATGCAGCTTCTGATTCTTCAGGTCTAATTACAATTGTCTTTTTAGTTAGATCAATATTTACATTTTTAATTCTTGATTTTTCTTTTACTATTACAGCGGCATCAATGGCTTTGTAATGAATTATGTCTTTTTTTAAAATTCCGTATTTTACAAATTCATTCTTGGGAATAACCCATGGAATGAGAAGTTTCTGTACTAACGGGACTGAGAGTCTCATTACAGCCTCTGCATGAGGGGAATCTGAAAATGCAATATGCTTAATGCCTATTCCATAGGAAATTCTTGCAGCTTCTGGTGAGCAAAAACTAACGGTCAAATCAGGAGAAAATTTTACTATCAAATCTAAAAGGTGATCCATTCTTTGTATGCTTGAATGAAGTTTGCCTTCTTTGGTAGAACCACCGTGTTTTCCAATTAATCTGAGATTTACCTTCTTTATCTTGGCTAGCTCTACGACTTCGCGATAATTTCTAGAAGTACAGAGTATTTTGTGATTTTTACTCAATTTACTTACCATTGGAGCAAAGAAAAGTAACTGTTTAGGCGTCAGAATATCAAACCAAATTTTCAAACATTTTTGATATAATCTAAGGGTGGAAAAAGTTTTTCTTAGCCCGTACTCCTAGTCAGGATGAAATGGTTGCAACGAAAATTGTTGTATATGGCTTAAGTACTGAAGGATATTCGATTGCATGTCAAATGGCAATCAAAGGAGCTGATGTCTTTATAGTTGATGAATCTGCTCATATGGCAATTTCTCTCAAGTCAGAGATTGCAAAGACCTATCCTAATGTGACATCATTAAAAGAAGATGAACCACTTTTAGGTGTTGAACCAATAGATGTTGCAATATCTCACTCGGAATATCTTTTCTTTGCTCCGCGCATAAGAAAGACAGGTCAAGAAGCAAAGATGGAAATCCATTCAAAATTCAAAGATGCTACATCATCAATAAAAAAAGGCGGTTCAGTAATTTACAATCTTCCAACTGGAATAGGAGGAAATAATGAAACTATTTCTCTTCTTGAACATGTTTCAGGTCTTGAGATGGGAAAGGGAATATCTTATTTTTATTATCCACTTTCAAAAAACAATTTTCCAGAAATAATTGGTTCATTTAATGCAAAAGATGATGACAAGCTAGCCAAATTATTAGAGTCTGACAAAAAAGGGAAAAAATTTGTATCTATATCTTCGGCTGAAATATTACATGCGATTAAAATTCTTACTCAATTTGCAAGTCTATCAAGTGTTCTAGAAGTTTCTAAGTTTGCACAAGATGAACAAACAAGAAAAGATCTAGTTTTAACTGAATATAACAATCTCTTTCTTGACGATATGACTAACGGTCTATATGATTTGAGATCACTTGGAACATCTGTTGAAGGAGCTGGTACTATGATGTACCTGGTAAATGGAAGTATAAAGGGAATAGAGGGTTATGTCAAGAGGTTAATTGATGAAATCCGTTCTACTTTGAAGAAAAATGAACTAAAAGCAAGTAGAACAAAAGTAGTTTTGGTATGGACTCAAGATTCCTATGAAATGCGTGGAGATAAAGTAGATATGCTAAATTCTCTTGTTACAAAACTGCGTGATTATATTGGTGATGTTGAAATACATCAAGGACCCGAATTAGATATTTTCCATAGTGACAAAACAACGATTATTGTAGCATGCTCAAAATTTGATTACGATAAAATAACGAAAAATGGAAAAGATTCTGATGTAATAGTAATTAAAACAAATCCTCTTTGTGAGATATTATAATAAGGGTAATGTATAAAAAATAACATTAGAATTGTCTGACACAAATAATGCATCTCAAAATGAAGTAGAAGAAACTGAAGATCTTCATAATCAAAGAGATGATGAAATGGAATCAAAGCAAGAACTTGCGGATATCATGAAAATCCAATTAGAGAAAGAAAAAGAAAAAGTATCTTCATATGAAAAAAAAATACAATATTTGCTTGCTGATTTTGAAAATCTGAAGAAAAGATCAGAGGTAGATGTTCAGAACCGTGTTAATTCAATTACTGACGGAATTGTTCTTAAATTTCTTGGAATATATGATGATTTTATTCGTGCAAAAGATGCCTTGTCAAAACAGGCTATAAACACTGAAGGTCTAGATGCTATTTTAAAAAATATGGATGTATTTCTAGTAGAATTTGGAGTAAAACCAATTGAGGCAGTTGGCGAGATTTTTGATCCAAAATTACATGAGGCTATATCTGTAAAGGAAGATCTAATATTAGACGATAATACCATTACTGCAGAATTTCGTAAAGGATATGTTTTGAAGGACAGAGTTATTAGACCAAGTTTAGTGGAAATATCTAAGAGAAATATCTAGGAGATGAATGTAAATGGTTAAAATTATTGGTATTGATTTGGGAACAAGTAATTCTGCAGCAGCTGTAATGATGGGTGGAAAACCTACTCTAATTCCAGCATCTGAGGGAACTACAGTTGGAGGAAAGGCATTTCCTTCTGTTGTAGGACTTACAAAAGATGGTCAACTCATTGTTGGAGAGCCTGCCAGAAGACAGGCAGTAACAAATCCAGAGGGAACAGTTGTAGCAGCAAAAAGAAAGATGGGAACAGATCACTTTTTTAAAATTTATGATAAAGAGTACAAACCCCAGCAAATTTCTGCTTTTATTTTACAAAAAATAAAAAGAGATGCTGAGGCATTTATTGGTGAGAAGATCGAAAAAGCAGTAATCACAGTTCCAGCATATTTTAATGATAATCAAAGACAGGCAACCAAAGACGCTGGTCAGATTGCAGGTCTTGATGTTGTAAGAATCATAAATGAACCTACTGCTGCGGCACTTGCATTTGGTCTGGACAAATTAAAACAAGACATGAAAATTATGGTATTTGATTTAGGAGGAGGTACGCTTGATGTAACCATAATGGAGATGGGTGGAGGTGTCTTTGAAGTTATGAGTACTTCGGGAGATACTCAGCTTGGAGGAACTGATATGGATAAAGTTATGATTGATTATATTATTGACAGCTTTAGAAAAACATCTGGAATAGATATTTCTAAAGATGCCGCAGCTATGGTAAGAGTACGAGAAGCTGCAGAAAAAGCAAAGATTGAACTTTCTTCTATATTTGAAACCGATATCAATCTCCCGTTTATTTCATATGATCAATCTTCTGGTCCAAAAAATCTTGAATTGAAAATAACTAGAGCAAAGTTTGAAGAACTCATAAATCCAATAGTAGAAAGATGTAGACCTTCAGTTACAAAGTCCATGGAAGACGCAAAACTTTCTCCAGCTGATATTAGTAAAATTATCTTAGTTGGAGGTCCTACTAGAATTCCTCTAGTCAAAAAATTTGTGGCTACTTTAATGGGAAAAGAAGCTGAGGCAGGAATAGATCCAATGGAGGCAGTTGCATTAGGAGCAGCTGTTCAAGCAGGAATTATTGCAGGTGAAGTTACAAGTGATATTGTACTTCTAGATGTAACTCCTCTTACACTTGGTTTAGAAGTACTTGGAGGATTACGAGAACCTATAATCGACAGAAACACAACTATTCCAACCTCTAAGAGTAAAGTTTTCACAACTGCCGCAGATAATCAATCTGCAGTAACTATTCATGTAGTACAAGGGGAAAGACCAATGGCTGCAGACAATGTATCACTTGGGAGCTTTAATCTCTCAGGAATCCTTCCTGCACCACGAGGAATTCCACAAATTGAAGTCAAATTTGACATAGATGCAAACGGCATACTTAATGTTGCAGCAAAAGATCTAGCAACACAAAAAGAGGCAAAAATAACTATTTCTGCAAGTACAAAACTTGCCAAAGGAGATATAGAAAAGATGACAAAAGACGCTGAACTTTTTGCAGAGCAAGACAAAAAGAAAAAGGAAGAAGTATTAATCAAAAATGAAGCGCAACAAGCTATCTATGCTGCTGAAAGTTTGATCAGTCAGCAGAAGGACAAGATATCACAAGATCAGGGTGTTCAGGTAAGTAATGCAATAAAAGATCTAAAAGATGTTCTTGAAAAAAGTGTTGAAGAGATAAAACCAAAACTTGATGCATTAACAAAAATAATAAATGATATCAGTACAGAACTTTACAAAAATGCTACACCTCCACCTGGAGCAGCGGGACAAAGTGGACCAGAAGCAACTGCACAAAGTGGACCTGGTGAGACCGAACAGGATGCAGGCAAATCGCCAAACTGATCTTTATACAAGGGAATAATTAATTGAATTATCATGAGCGCTAAACGTGATTATTATGAGGTCCTTGGTGTTTCAAAGAATTCCACACCAGATGAGATAAAGTCACAATATAGAAAACTTGCTCTCAAATTCCATCCTGATAAAAACAAGTCTCCTGACGCAACAGAACATTTCAAAGAAATATCGGAAGCATATGCAGTATTGTCTGACTCTGAAAAACGTAAACTCTATGATACATATGGTCATGCTGGCGTTGATGGGAAATATAGTACAGATGACATCTTCCAAGGTTCACGAGCCAACTTTGAAGACGTCTTTGGGGGTACTGGCGGCTTTGACTCTATTTTTGAATCTATTTTTGGTAGAGGTGGAGGATTTAGATTTGGAGGATTTGATTTTGGAGGATCCGGAAGAGCTAGAGGCTCCGATCTAATGTATGAAACAGAATTAACACTGGAAGAAACTCTCAAGGGAAAACATGAAGAAATTGATCTGCCCAGATTGATAAATTGTGACACCTGTAATGGGTCGGGCTGTAGTCCGGGAACCTCTATGAGAACATGTTCTGTGTGTAATGGTCATGGTCAAACTAGAACATCACGTAGTAGTGGATTTTCTACGTTTGTAACTGTACAACCATGCAATACTTGCAGAGGCCAAGGTAAAATTATAGAAAGACCATGTTCAAAATGTAAGGGAGTAGGTAAACAGAAAACAACAAGGAAATTTCCATTTGAAATTCCTCCTGGGGTTGAAGATGGAGAATACCGAATCCAAGGTGAGGGAGAATCAATTCTAAATGGTGTGAGTGGTGATCTAATAGTCAAAATAAGAGTAAGACCTCATGATAAATTCAAAAGAGATGGCGCTGATATTTTTTATGATGCACATATTTCCATGATTGATGCAACATTGGGAAAAGCCATTATGGCAGAAACACTAGAAGGTGTAGAAAAATTTGATGTGGAATCAGGCAGTCAACCAAATACCATAATTAAACTCAAAGGAAAAGGACTTCCTCGTCAAAGTGGAAGAGGTAGAGGTGATGAGTATGTTAGACTTGTTATAGACATACCAACTAAGATAGACAAACACCAACGTAAGCTACTAGAAGAACTAGGAGACAGTTTTGACAGGAGTAAATGACATTGAAAATAGCCCTTGATGTAGATGGAGTTTTGGCAGATGTAATAGAATCCTGGCTGTCTTATAATAATAAAATAAGACCGACAATATGCAAATCACAGATATCTGAATGGGATTTTTGGAAAAATCATGATATTAATAAATTTGATTTTTATAATGAACTTTCAATCTGTTGGAAATCATGGGAGAATATTTCTCCTACAGAAAATAATATTGCATCTGCTACAAAACAACTATCAAACATTGGTAGTGTTGATATCGTTACTGCAAGAGACGAATCTACGCACAATGATGTAAAAAACTGGCTCAAACTTCATAATATTAATTTCAACAATTATGTTGGTGTTGCGGAAGGGGTTGAAAAATCAAAACTAGATTATGACATATTTATTGATGATTCTCCTCTTAATGCAAAAAGTATGCTGGAAAAAGGAAAATCTGTGATACTTTACTCACAACCTTGGAATGTATCTTTTGAGGATAAACGAGCAACAAGAATTCATGAACTAAAAAATGCTATACCTATAATTGATAATATGATTAATGAGAGTAAATGATTTTAAAACAAAATTAGTAATCACAAAAAAGCAAATTTAGATAGATAACATATGAAAGTTAAGAGAATTGTTATTTGTCTATAAAGAAGACACTTATTGTAGGATTTTAAATCTCACGTTATTGCGGGGGTCGCCTAGCCTGGTCAACGGCGTAAGGCTCAGAACCTTATCTCTTAGGAGTTCGTGGGTTCGAATCCCACCTCCCGCACTTCTTTTTGCTTATTTTTTATCTATCTTGATCTTTATCTTATCTTCTAAAAGTTGATTTAATTTCTGACCATCCACTTTTCCACGTAATGTTTTCATGGCAAGACCCATCAGAGGACCCATTGATCTTAACCCTTGTTCTTCAATAATCTTAAGATTAGATTTTACCAATTCATCTAATATCTGATGCAGTTTGGTATCTTCTATTGTATCTAATGAATTGGACTTGATTGCATCTGAAATTGTTTTTGATTTTGCACTCATGAGGCTTTCAAATATCATCTCAAGAGATTCTTTTGCTATTTTTCCCTCTATCACTAGACTGAACGCTTGTAAAATGTCTGTAGTCTTTAGTAATCCTGAATCCATTCCCCGTCGTTCAAGATTTGTTATAGTACCGCAAAGGATAGAGGCAACAAAATTGGGAGAGACTCTCTTATCTTTACATATTGTTTCAAATAGATCTAGATATTCTGAATCAAATACTTGAGCTGAAAGCTGTTGATTTAATTCATATTGTTTTTGTAATGCTAAAAGATTCTCCTCCCATGATTTTGGAATTTTATTTTTTGCTTCTTCTATCTCTATATTATTTACAATAATTGGTGGTATGTCAGTCTCTGGATACATTCTAGAAGATCCTGGCCTTGGTCGTAGGAATACTGTCTCACCTGTAATTGTAGCAGCTCTTGTTTCTGCAGGTATTCCATTTTTTGCATCCTCGATTCTTTTTATGAGAGATTCTATCACTGTATCCAGTTTTCTCTCACTTCCAGCTAATATGATAAAAGCATCATTGGGACTTGCATCGAGTATATTTCTCACCTCTTTGATCTCTGATTCTTCTATGCCATAATTTGGAAGTTCATCTGAATGAAAAAGTCCACCTAATCCAAAGAATCTTACTAGTTCACCTAATTGTTTTCCTAGTCTAATTCCAGGATATGGTTCCCATCCAAACATTCCTGCAAATCCTTTAACTCTCATTGCCTTCATGGTGGAACCTTCTACAAGGGACTTCTGGATGATTTTTGATTTACAGTTTCTAAAAATATCTGATACATCTTTTACATCATGAACTTTTTCTATCTTTTCTGTCTTCATAGTTCTTAATTTCTCTGCTATAATTTTCAGACCATGCTGTCTTTTTGCTTCATATTCAATGACTTTTTCTAACTGGTCAAGTTTTTGCACTCCCTTTACTTCTATCACTGCACCGCCTCCTTCTATTGATACGTTGACATCTTGTCTAATTGATCCAAGACCCCTTCCTACTCTTTTTGTTGCACGTAACATTCTGCCCAAAGTTAGGGCAATATTCTTAATTTCTTCAGGAGTGCCAGCAACTGGATCTAATGCTATTTCTATTAATGGTATGCCAAGTCTATCCAAACTGTATTCTCTTGTATCTCCAGTATCTTTGAGTAGTTTTGCGGCATCTTCCTCAAGACAGATACTTTGAACACCTATCTTCTTACCATTTACTTCTAGAATTCCACCAGAAGATACTAGCATGGTTCTCTGAAAACCTGAAGTGTTAGAACCATCAATTACAAGCTTTCTCATCACGTAAATTTCATTGAAAATATTTGATTTTAATGCAGATGATATAATCAAAACAGTTTCTTTTGCAATAGGATCAAGATCATGTGGAGGCTCATCATCTTGCTCTACCAAGCAACTACTTTCTAGATTGCCAAAATATGAGATCGTCTTTTCCTTACTTTTCTCAAAAAGAGCACTAGGATCAAACTCTCCTAATTCACTACTTGTTATTCTTAATTTGCGTGTAAAATTAATTGAATATTCATCTGATTCTACCGGTTTACACTTGCAAAATAACTTGCCACCAGTTGCAAGCTGTTGGTGTATTTCTAATCCTACGAGAAGTCCTATTTTATCAATTTGAATTTCAGACACTTGTAATTTTATTCCTGTACTTGTTTTAAAGCTTAGTCTGAAAATTCAAGAGCAATATTTTCTTTCATTATCTTTGTCATTTCATCAGAATCTTTGGAATTGGCCAATGCCCACATTGTTTTCACAAGAGCCGTCTCTGGTATCATATTTCCAAGTGGCGTAACTCCTAGATTCAATAGATCTCTTCCACTGTCATAGACAGTCATTCTTACCATTCCATCAATACACTGAGAGGTCATTCCTACAAACAATCCCTTTTTCTTTGCATTTTCTATTGCTCCATACATTGTCTTACCGACATGCCCAAGTCCAGTCCCTTCAATAATCACACCCTTGTATCCAGAATTTGTAGCATAATTCATAATCTCAGGATCAAGGCCTGGATAGTATTTTAGCAATAAAACACGATTATCAAATTTGATCTTTGGAGTGTAATCTCTTTTAGGAAGATTGAACAATTTATTTTTTTCAATATTGTTTCCTTTTACAATATATGCTGGGGATCCTCCTATGGTCTTGAATGCATCTCTTCTGCTGGTATGATTCTTTCTTACTCGTGTTGCCCAGTTGCAGGCAATTTCATCATCACTTGAATTATTGTGCATTACTACAAAAATTCCGGGAGAATGTATTTCTATCAAAAATTTAGTTGCCGCAATTAAATTCAATGCTGCATCTGAAGATGGTCTATCTGATGATCTCTGAGAACCTACTAAAGCAACTGACTTTGGAAATCCTGCCAAGGAGAATGCCAATGCTGATGCAGTATATTGCATAGTGTCCGTACCATGCGCTACTATGATTCCATCATACTCTGATCCAGAATACGAGTCCAATTTCTCTGCAATCTTTATCCAGTGCTCTGGAAGTAAATTTTCAGAATATTCTGAAAAAATCACCTCAGTATCTATATTGGCAATGGTTGCAAGTTCAGGAACACTTGCATTAAGTTCTGCTGCCGAAAGTGCAGGAGTAACAGCTCCTGTTCTATAATCTATCCTGCTTGCAATTGTTCCGCCTGTAGATAATAGGAGAATTTTTGGAAGTTTTGGGTTTGGTTGTGAATTCTGACTATTTTCTTTTTTTATTGCAGGTGCTGATTCTAACTCTATTTTTTTTATTTTATCAAGCTCTAAACCTATGTTGTATCCACTTTTTAGTTTCAAAACAATGTGGTGATCATCACTGTGTTCATATCTTGGCATTACAACTCCTGCGTAGATCGAATCTGCGTGGATTTTTACTTGACTGCCTACCTCTATCTTGTTATTTGTAAGAAATTCAAGTCCTTTTCCTTTGTATCCAAAATGTGACATTCACTAGGGAATGGAAAAGTTATTTTATTAAAATTACCTATAGTAAGGAACTGCGATCTTTTCGCCTATCTTTAGCTCTTTTTGGGTCTTTACCTTTCTTACAGCTTCTTCAAAATGTCTCATGGTAACCTTTGCCTCAGTTGCCTGTTTTTCTGCTTCCTTTTGATCAGGATACTTGTCAAGAAACTCATGTATAACAAGAGAAACTGCAGTGTTTGCTATTGCTGCCACGTCTGCACCACTCATTCCATCCGTAGCCTCTGCAATTTTATCAATATCTACGTAATCTAGATTTTTCATACCATTTGTCATAGCTTCTCTTATGACAGGAATTTCCTTTGTGTTTATCTCTAAAATTTTCTTCCTTCCTTCTTTATCTGGTAATGGAACAAGTATTATTTTATCAAATCTACCGGGTCTTAGTAATGCAGTATCTATCATGTCTGCTCTATTGGTTGCAGCAAGCACAACAACACCGTGTAAGCTTTCTATTCCGTCTAATTCAGTCAAAAGCTGACTTACTACTCTTTCTGTAACTGCTGTTTCTCCTCCTACTCCACGTATTGGGGCAATAGAGTCAATTTCATCAAAAAATATTACACAAGGTGATGCTTGTCTTGCTCGTCTAAATATTTCTCTTACTCCACGTTCTGATTCTCCTACCCATTTTGATAATAATTCTGGTCCTCTTACAGAAATGAAGTTAGCCTCACTTTCAGTGGCAACTGCCTTTGCAAGTAGAGTTTTACCTGTTCCACTAGGACCGTGTAATAATATTCCTCTTGGCATTCTGTGTCCTAACTTGGTGTAAAGAGTGGGATATTTCATTGGCCATTCTACAGCTTCTTGAAGTTCACGTTTTACAGTTTCCAGTCCACCTACTTCATCCCAACTTACATCGGGATTTTCTATGAAAACCTCACGCATTCCAGATGGAGTAACTTCTTTTATTGCATTCTGGAAATCTTCACCACTCACTATTAGTTTGTCAAGTGTCTCTGGTGGAAGTTTCTCGTCTTCCATGTTTAGTTCAGGTAGCAATCTTCTGAGGCATTTCATTGCAGCTTCTTTACATAGGTATTCTAAATCAGCTCCGACATAACCGTGACTTATTGAGGCAGTCTTATCCAAATTGACATCGTCACTGAGAGGCATATTTCTTGTATGTATCAATAAAATGTCTTTTCTGCCCTTCTTGTCAGGTACCTTGATCTCAATTTCTCTATCAAATCTTCCAGGTCTTCTAAGTGCTGGATCAATTGCGTTTGGTCTATTTGTCGCAGCTATCACAATTACTTTTCCTCTAGCTTCAAGACCGTCCATTAAAGAAAGTAACTGGGAAACTACTCTTCTTTCTACTTCTCCTGTAACCTCTTCTCTCTTTGGAGCTATTGAATCAATTTCGTCAATAAATATAATGGATGGAGATTTCTCTTTTGCTTCTTTGAAAATTTCTCTTAGCCTAGCTTCACTTTCACCATAAAATTTACTCATTATCTCTGGTCCTGATATGCTAATGAAATGTGCATTACTTTCATTTGCAACTGCTTTTGCTAACAATGTTTTTCCAGTTCCAGGAGGTCCATACAACAAAACTCCTTTTGGAGCTTCAATTCCAAGCTTTTCGAAAATCTCTGGATGTCTTAGAGGTAGCTCTATCATTTCACGAACTTTCTTTATTTCATCAGTTAGTCCTCCTATGTCCTCATAGGCTACCTGTGGTACACCACGGAGAGTCTCTCCTTTTTCTGCAATGTGAAATACTGTCTTTTGTGTGACAAGTACAGCATCAGCTACCGGTGTAACACCTATAACCTGAAAAGTTAGTCTTCCACCAAAATATGGTACCATTACATTGTCTCCTTTTATCAAAGGAACACTTTCTAATGCATCAGCAAGATATCTTTCATCAATCGGCGGAATAGCTTCTAATGGAGCAACAACAATTTTTTCAGCAGCTACTGCCTTGATCTTTTTGACTGCAACAGTATCACCAATTGCAATACCGGCATTATTTCGTACTAGACCGTCAACCCTGATAATTCCTTTACCTTCATCCGAAGGATAAAGTGGTAAACACTTGGCTACCGTCCTTCTTTTTCCCTTGATTTCAATAACATCACCTGTAGAAGCTCCAAGTGAATCCATAGAATCATAATCGATACGTGCGACTCCTCTCCCTACATCACGAGTATAAGCCTCAAGTACCTTAAGGGAGAGTGTGTTTTGGCTCACAGTTTTAGCACCCTCAAACTAATTTTTATACCTTTGTCGTCTTTGATCCGGAATAATGGATCAGAAGATTAAAATTTACACAATAAAGCAAAATTGCTACAATGGGTAAGCGACCACTAGTAAGAAGACGAGGTAGAGGTGGAATGCAGTTCCGTGCAGCTTCTACTGGTAAGTTACTTCCGGCTAAATATCCTAGATTCCCATTGGCTGAGCAACATGAGGCTAAGGTAATAGATATTGTTCATGAGACGGGAAGAGACGCTCCTCTTTCTAAAATCTTGTTCGAAAGCGGATTACAATCTTTCATTCCATCAGTTCTTGGCACTAAAATCGGTTCAAAATTATTCTTTGGTTTAAAGGCAGGTGTTTCACCCGGTAATGTAATCAGTGTTCAAAACATACCAGACGGTACTATCGTATGTAATGTTGAGAAACATTTCGGTGATGGAGGAGCTATAGTAAAATCTGCTGGAACATATGCGACAGTCTTTTCACATAGTGCTGAAGGTGTAACAATAAAACTACCATCTGGAAAATTCACTACTCTCAATCCGCAGAATCGTGCAATGATTGGAGTTCTTGCTGGAGGTGGTGTTGGTGATAGACCATTTATGAGAGCTGGTCCTGCTTGGAGAAGAAAGCGCTCAAAGGGTCACAAATATCCAATTGTTAGAGGTGTTGCTCAAGCAGTATATGTACACCCACACGGTGGTGGAAGGCATCAACACGTTGGACGAAGTTCTACAGTTTCACGAAATGCTCCTCCTGGACGTAAAGTCGGTAGCATCGCAGCTAGAAAGACTGGCCGATCCCGAATGAAAGAGAGAGCATAATTTCTTAAGACTAAATAATAGTTTTAAAAAAAGAAATACTATGAATTCAAAAAGAGTTCATCTTTTGATAATAGGTCGAGTCCAAGGTGTTTATTTTCGTCAAAGCATGATGGAAACTGCCGAAAAGAATAATGTTTTGGGTTGGGTCCAAAATCTTCCAGATAATAGAGTAGAAGCTATACTGGAAGGAAATGCTTCAAATGTATATGCAGTAATAGAATGGGCTCATTTTGGTCCTGCTGGTGCAGTTGTAGATGAACTAAAAATTACAGAAGAAAATTATATCGGTGAATTCTCAGATTTTGAGATTCATTATTAATGAATATTAGTATACGCGTCCAAAAGAAGTTTCTTAATTTCATCAAGATTGTCATTTAATTTTATTTGTATTTCTTTTTCAGGCTCTTTTCTATCTCTTTTGATTTTTAGAACTATGGAATCTCTTTGCGGTTCAATATCAGCAAAGTTTCTAAATGTCATTGATTTTGAAAATACAATTCTATGCATACGTATATCTTCTACTACATTTTTTCCAAGTGTAAAACAGTAACTACGAAGATCATCAAATAGGCTTGCTACATTGGAAGGTAAAGTTGTTCTAAATTCTTCATATGTCCTTTTCTTTCCTGAGATTAATCCTTCCATGTTTTTTCTAGTCTGATTTAAGAATATTAAGGTAGTAGATCCGCTAGTTCCAGTCTAGACAAACGGTCTCATCTCAAGTCATGCAAGATCCGCCACGTAGACGAAGCAGCGTGGATGTTCTACCTTAGGATTGCTCCCTCCCGGACCTCATCCCTTTCGGCAGTTCAAACTTGAGAGCTATCCCTTCGGACAACCTCTGTCTTATATCCACCCGCTTCGGCGTGATTTCATATCCGCAAGTCAAGCGAGTACCGTCTATCTAGAGATTTATCCAGCGGTTACTGGTCTCTGCATATAGCCGGTTTCAGAGACAGGGCACGGCTAGCGCCCCAACCCTACCTACTACCAAATTTATTGTAATTACAAGTTCTTTATGTGCATTAGGGTTAGTTCAATCGGAGATTGGTCAATGTACTGCATACAGAACATATCTCTCCCGTACACTCGTTTCCACATTTTGAGCAAATTCTCCATTCTGAATTGTTGGAATCTTTGAGGGTAGAAGAAATCTTTAAAATTGATTTATACATGTTATTTTTGATACCACTATGAGTCTTTTCTAAAGAATTAAGAAAATTACGAATTTCTGTTCGAATTCCCTCATTCATGTGTGGGCATTCTTCTGATTGAAATGGAATTTCATTTGTAAATGCATAAAAAACAATTTCATTTTCATAAATATCACAGAATGGCTTTATCTTTCGTATTTTGTTTTTAGAAGTATCTGGATCCATCCAACCAATCTTTTTTGTATCTCCTGAAATAATATTTATAATAAAAGTTTGTAGCATGTCATCCAAGTTGTGACCTGTTGCTATCACATCAACTCCAAGATCAGTGGCACCATAATCTATTGCCCTTCTTCTTAATATCCCGCATATGGAACAGGATGAAACTTTCTCATTGTCTCTAAGTTCTAAGGTTTGTTCTAAAGTTGTACCAAAAAGAGAACTATAGGGGTATACTTTGTGTTCAACATCTAACTTTTTACAAAACTCCTCTACAATTTTTAGTGCCTCATCCCTATATCCTGGAATTCCCTCATCAACTGTAATGGCTTTTAGCTTAAAGTTATGATCTAGAGAAATTTTTTTCATTACTTGCAGTAAAGAAAGAGAGTCTTTACCTCCTGATACGGCAACTCCTACTACATCACCAGACTCTATCATGTTATACTTTGAGATTGTCTTTGTTGTTTTATGTATGATTGACTTTGAAAAGCAATCTGAACAAAGATTCTCACCTGAATATTTTCTAGAGTATACCACTGTATTCTCGCAACGATCACACTTCATGGCGCAATTAACTCCATCTCAAATTTAATCATATGTTGATTACAAAAATTATTTATGTTAAATGGTAATGAAGCCTGATTTTACTGCTGATAGGGCTATATTCAAGCCAAATAAAACGAATGTGACTACATATAGTGACACCATAGCTCCTTTCAATACTTTCTCTGATACTTTCTTTTCAATTATGCTGTGAATGAATTTGCCTCCATCCAAGATTGGTAATGGTAGCATGTTGAATATTCCTATGAAAAATGATAGCATCCAAAGCCATAGTAAGAACATGAATACTTCTGGACTCCAGTGAATGTAATATGGAACTACAGGTTGGTATGATGGTAGAGCTGCTCTTAGAATTCCAAGCATACCCTTTTGTGGATCATCTTTAGAGGCTGTAACTAAAACAGGAATCTGTAATGTTTTTCCATCTCTTATTACTGAAACAGTGGCAGTATCTCCTGGTTTTAATTTAATTTTGGCAAAATCCTGAGGAAGAGAAATAGGATTTCCATTAATCGCATTTATGATGTCATCTTTTAGTAATCCTGCCTTTTCAGCTCCTGAACCTTCTGTAACTGAAACTATTGGTACTCCAAGAGGTTCATGATACATCATACTTCTAATGGGGTCTGGCATGATTAGGGCAAATGATGGATTGAATATCAAAAGTCCTGCAATGATAAACGAAAACAGAACATTTGATGTTGCCCCTGCTCCTATTACTCTGAGGCGTGAGATTTTTTTTGCCTTTGCAAAATCTTCCTCATCTGGTTCAACAAATCCTGCAAATAACGCAATAAAGATTGCAAATCCTCCAGTCTTGATTTTTATCTTTTCTAATGTGGCAACAATTCCATGAGCACCTTCATGGATTATTAGTACAATGGGTACTGAGAGAAGGAAATATGCAATATTTGCACTTGATTGAATTGTAACGCCTGGTATCAATACAGTCATCGCTGCAAATGATTCTGGCTTTACAAAAAAGTTTGATAGATTTGATACCAGATACCAAAATGCCGCTCCCATCAATACAAAACCTAAAACTACACTTGTATTGGCAAAAACTCGAGTTGCGCGCTGGGTTCTATTTAGAATTCTTGTGAGTATTAACTGGACATTTGGGTTCTTGTAAGTCAAACTGTATGGTTTTATTTCAAAGCCATGCTTGTCAAGTTTCAAGCCTTTTGCAATTACAAATACGACAACCCATGCAATCAAAACATAGATGATAGAATTGTGCGTCAAAAATTCAAAAGCCAAATTAATTGATACTCTTTTTAGTCAGGGCAAATTTATCAGTTGCTATGGGAATTGTGATAGTTTCTACATATCCTGACAAAAAATCAATTTCTACAGTAGCACATATTGTAGTAGAAAAAAAATTAGCAGCTTGTGTAAACTATACTAAAATTAACTCTGTTTATACTTGGAAAAATAAGATTCATGATACTAAGGAATTTCTAGCACTTTTTAAAACTACTAGTGGCTCAAAACAAAAACTCAAGGAGACAATAGCAAGATCTCATCCATATAAAGTCCCAGAAATAGTAGAACTCAAAATGGATGATGTTAGTTTACCATATATGAAATGGCTTGAAGACTCAACTTTGGGGGGAAAATCTAAGAAGAGAAATAACCCCTCCAAGAGATGAGACTCTAAGTCCAGCATCTGTGGTCGAGTCTACTGCAAAAACTTCAACACCTTTTGATTCTACTTGGTTGAGAAATTCAATTATTTTATCTTCATCTTGTTTCTCAAATATTCTATCTGAAAATACTAGTGATTCTACAGCACCTAGGTCATTTGCCTTTGAGGTCTCATCAAATCCCATGGTAAACTTGGTACTTTTCTTATTGGCTCGTAGCATTATCTCATCTAGTATTGCAGAAACCTTTGCAATCTTACTGGTGTCTAGAGTTTGCTTCATTATATCAGATTTAATAAAAGTGTAAATTCCATCTTCTCCAGATGAATCAATTCCATCGACTACTTGTATCTTATGTCCTTTAATGGATGGAACTTCTGCTAGAAAATTTGATAATCTTTTCTTAGTCTCTCCTGGTCCAAATATTACTATGCTATCTCCATCTCTTATCAAAGTTGAAATTGCACTCTGAACATCTTTGAAAAAATCTTGTATGTTAAATTTAGATTTGTATCTCTTTCCACTTGCTCCTGAATACATGTTTGGTAAAAGTTTGAGATGTGTACCACTTAATCTTCCTAAACCACAATCTGTAGTATCTATTGCAACAAGAAGAAAAGCTCCATGTTCCTTTTTTTCAAAGATTAATTTTTTCTCAATTTCGCTCCAACTTTTTTTAATTAGAGTAATTGCATCACCAATTTTTAATGTCAAAGAATGATGTGATCCTTTACTTACTGATGGATTATCTGATTCCATTATAGTGCCCTGTACTCTTAATCTATCTACTACCTCATCTATAGAAATTTTCTCAACATCAAGCGCTATACGGATTTTAATCCTTTCTCCTTTGTCAGGTCTTGAAAAATCCTTTTCTTGTTTGACAGCTCTTGAAGTATCTCCTACTACTCTATCTCCCTTACCTATACTACGTCTTAATGTAAAGAGATCATCTGATTCCTCTGGTATTAGAGCAACAGCATTATCATCTATTTTTTTAATAATCAATCTAATACCTCTGTGGAACTATAATAAAAAAGAAAAGTAATCTAGTTTGTTAACTCGTCAGTCTTAACTTCTTTCTTTTCTTCTGCCTTCTTTCTGAGGTAATTCTGAACCCACTCTTGTGTTATGACTCCAGATTCGGTCAAGTTAACAAGCGTATTGGTTGAGGCTTCCCCCACCACTTTGCCAGCGTTTCTCCTTATCTGTCTCCATTTTAGATTCGTATTGCCACTTTTTGACGAATAAATTATGCCTAGTACTTCTTTTGCATTTACAAAAATCATGTCTCGAATCTTTTTTAGAGTAACCTTGTCTGCAGCCTCTACGTAAATTAACCCTGGAGAGGTTTCACGCTCTGGGAACACTTCATAATCTCCCATGTAACTTTCAGGAATAAATGAGTTACAAGTACTTAGGATTACAAACTTCCTAAAGCTTTCAAGGGAACACGTTGCATCGATTGTTACCATTTGTGTAAGCAATGCCTCGCCTTTTATCAAGCTTCTTGAAAGACTCAAGTAGGAACAAACAAAATCGTTGATTGCAGGCGTTGATGACCATATCCATTTGATTTGATGAGAAGGATCTTGAGTTCTGAGCCTGCACTGGATTTTTATCATTATTTGATTCTATTAATAACATGAAATCACATACAGAATATCTCACATATAATATTCCATCAAGGAGAGGATTTGTAAATATAACACCTGAGGTAAGAAAAATAATTCAAAAAAGCGGTATCAAAGAAGGTCTGTGCTTGGTTAATACCATGCACATTACTGCAAGTGTATTTATTAATGATAACGAGAGTGGATTGCACCAAGACTATGAAGAATGGCTAGAAAAAATTGCACCGCATGAACCAATATCAAAATATGAACATAACAAAACAGGAGAAGACAATGCAGATGCTCATCTAAAAAGACAAGTCATGGGAAGAGAAGTGGTAGTAGCTATTACTAAGGGCCAACTTGATTTTGGTCCATGGGAGCAAATATTTTATGGAGAATTTGATGGCAAAAGACCAAAACGTGTTCTTGTTAAAGTAATTGGTGAATAATTAAGATAAAGAGCCACGCTTTTGAGCCCCTTCTTCTAATGGCTTTAACTTGAAACTTTCTTCATGATTTTGAGCGCCATGATTACATTTTGCACAACCTACTTTGAATCCATTACTGTCCTTAACAAAAGTCTCACAGCCACAGAAACAAGTCATTTACTTTAACATTCTGTATCTCTGATATAACTTATTTCAATTTAGTTTTTGCAACAATTTCCACGTGGAATGTCATGATCATGTGGACATTTTCTTGGATGCTTGAGCATTGTACATAGTGCATCTGTAAATTGCGCATTCATGTGATGTTCTATACCGCAAACCATTTCCTCATCGATATCTACTTTGAGTGCGCTATCCATCAAAACTTCAAGTAATCTACTATTTCGCATCATATTAGATCCAATGTCTTCACCGTTCTTAGTAAGTGAGACTCCGCTTTTATTATAATTCACAAGTTTTGATTCATTTAATTTTTTTAACATTTGGACAACACTTGGTTGTCTTACATTTAGCATCTTGGCAATTGTGCTTATTTTTACAGGATCTCCACCTTCCTTGATGTGCCATATTGCTTTAAGATACATTTCAACATGTTCTGCTTCTGCAGTTCCAACAAACAGGACTTCTTGATCTTTCATGAGATTGTATTTTACCTACTTGACTTTACGTCTTTTGATTCTTTAAGTAAATATTCAAAATATCCTCGAGCAAAGCCTGCTAAACCTGAATGATCTGCCCATATTGCAACTGCCTCTTTTGTGCCCGTAGTACCTAATTCTTCACCTAACAGCAATACGACATACCTTTTATCAGATATGATTCCTCCTCCAAAGAGACCTTTCTTTACTTTAACTTTTGCTAGTCTTGATAATGACTTGAGAGTACCATCATCAACATCTTCTGAGACTAGAATAGTAATATCCACACCCCTGTCATGTAACAGTCTAAGTTTTGGTAAAGATTCCTTTGCTAATTCCTCTGCAACTTTTGGTATGGCAATCATGACTTCATTTCTACAAGAATCCACCATCTCGAGGATCTTGGCAGCTATGTTAATAACACCAGAAATTATCCAAATGTCTGGTCTCTCACTAATTCCACTCTGTTCATAAAGCGGAATGAGTTCTTTTAGTACGATATTTTCATTGTTTCTAAATTCTGTTTCAAATTGTTGCTTTGATGTCTGTATTGCAGTAGCAGGTGATTTTGCAAAATATTGAGTAGGTCTTGAATCATCAGAGCCTATCCATCCTTTTTCCTCAAGGGTGCCAAGAACTTCATAAATTTTTGAATATGGCACACCTGATTTCTGACTTAGATCTGAAGCAGTAATAGGACCTGTTTTTAAAAGTGAAGAATATGTCTTTATTTCATAACTTGTAAGACCGATCTTTTCTAATGATTTTCTTGCCTTGTCAGAAAGACTCATTCAATATGATCGAGGGCTCTTTTGGTATATATATCTAGAATCAGAGTTTTCCATGAAGAGGATCTACCTATTCATCTGGTGTCTTGTAGGAAATTGATTAAATACTATCCCCTAAGATATGCGTATAAGGTATGGCACTAATTCAGATATCTAATCAGAAGACTCCTACTTTTGGAAAGAAATCTACTATAAGATTTACTCAGAGTATCTGTCCTGAATGTAACATGATACTTGATGCAGAAGTCTTTGAGAGGGATGGCAAGGTCTTCATGACAAAGACTTGTCCAACACACGGAGAATGTGAAGAACTCTATTTTGGATCTTATGATATGTATAAAAAATTCAGCACCTATTGGATGGATGGCAAGGGTGCACATGCTCCAAATGTAATGATAGACAAATGTTCATGTCCTAACAACTGTGGTCTATGTTCTAATCACTTGTCTCACAGTGGACTTGCAAACATGATAGTTACAAACAGATGTGACTTGACATGTTGGTACTGCTTCTTCTATGTAAAGAAAGGACTTGAAGGTGCATACATGTATGAACCATCACAAGACCAAGTAAGAGCAATGATGAAGACACTACGAGCAGAAAGACCAATTCCAGGAAACTCTATGCAGATTACTGGTGGTGAGCCAATGTTGCGAGAAGATATTGTTGATGTTATAAAAATAATGAAAGAAGAAGGTGTTGATCATATTCAGATGAATACAAACGGAATCAGATTTGCGCTAGACCCAGAAGCAATGAGAGAGGTCAGACTTGCAGGTGTCAATAATCTATATCTAAGCTTTGATGGTGTAACACCCAGAACAAATCCAAAGAATCACTGGGAAATTCCATATGCACTAGAAAGTGCTAGAAAGACAGGAACTACTGTAGTCTTTGTTCCAACTGTTATCAAATCAATTAATGACCATGAATTGGGTCCAATTATACGATATGCTCAAAAAAACATGGATGTTGTTCACGCAGTCAACTTCCAACCAGTATCACTAACAGGAAGAATGGGCAAGAAAGAGCGAGAAAAATATAGAATCACAATCCCTGACTGTATACAAAGAATTGAAGAGCAAACAAAAGGTGAGGTAACAGTAGACGACTGGTTCCCAGTTCCAAGTTGTATGCCTCTAACAAACGTAATTGAAGCATTCTCTAGCAAACCAAAGTATGAACTCTCAATCCACTTTGCATGTGGTGCAGGTACGTACATCTTTGAAGATGCAGAGACCAAGAAATTTGTACCACTAACAAGATTTGCAGACATTCAAGGAATGTTGGAACTCTTTGAAGACAAGGCAGAGGAGATCAAGTCTGGAAAGAACAAGTACTTTACCATGTTAGAAGTAGTAAGAAAACTTTCAAGCTTTATTGATAAAAAGAAACAACCAGCAGGCCTTGACTTGGCAAAGATGTTTGGAAGTATATTGATGAAGAGATCATTTGGTTCTGTAGGTTCATGGCATGTCAAAGGTTTGTTCTTAGGCATGATGCACTTCCAAGACAAATACAATGAAGACCTTGAAAGACTCCAGAGATGTGATATACACTATCTTACACCAGACTTGAGAGTTGTTCCATTCTGTGCCTTTAACGTAATTCCAGAGTGGTATAGAGACAGAATACAAAAGAAATATTCCATATCCGTAGAAGAATGGGAACAAAGAGTTGGTGTAAAACTTGAAGATGGTCTCTATAGAGGAATCATGAGAAGAGGTTCAGGTGATGAGCTTGCAGCAGGATGTGCAAAGAGTCAGATGATGCATGAAGCATCACAAGCTTTGTCGTAAAGAAAAACTAATT
Source organism: Candidatus Nitrosotalea bavarica (assembly GCF_900167955.1). GTDB lineage: Archaea > Thermoproteota > Nitrososphaeria > Nitrososphaerales > Nitrosopumilaceae > Nitrosotalea > Nitrosotalea bavarica. The sequence continues at coordinate 89,857 of NZ_FUYK01000004.1, forward strand.
CTTTTATAATTTTCTATCTAAGAACTTAATACAAGTAGAGATAGATTTTCTGTATATTGAAAATATTGATTGTTTCTCCAACATATCAAGGGATCGGGGGAGTAGCAAGACATGTTCAAGGACTGGTAAATTTCTTGAAACAAAATGGACACCAAGTTGATATTATTTCATCTGAAAATACATTTACAATTCCAATTAGAAAATTAAAAAATCCTAGTTTTATGATATCTTCTTTTTTGAAGACTCGTTTTATGAAAGACTATGACATTGTACATGCTCAGAATCCACCTGCTGCTCTTGCACTAAAAGGCGCACATGCTAAAAAAATTCTTTCTTTGCATGGGGTACATCACGAACAGGTGGAATTGTTGCACGGAAATACAGTAGGTGAAGTGGCAAAAGGTTTTGAAAAATATGCATTAAGCTGGGCTGATGCAATAACAGTATCATCACATGAATTGTATGACCATTATGCAAAAATGGGATATACGGTACACTATCTTCCAAACGCTATGGATATTTCTTCTCTGCCAACTGGTATTGACAGAAGGTATGAAAAACAAATAGTCTATGCTGCCAGAATGTCAAGAGAAAAGGGCATAATGGACATACTCCAAATGGCTGAAAAACTCCCAGAAGATATTCATCTCTTACTCTTAGGTAGTGGTCCAGAAGAAGAGATTGTAAAAAAAGCATGTGATAACAAGAAAAATCTACATTTTCTTGGATATCAAGAAAAACAGAAAACAATCGAAATCATGCGTGGTTCTGACATTGTTATACAGCCTTCTATTATGGAGGGAGGACTAAGCTATACTAGATTGGAGGCAATGGCCTGCAAAGTACCTCTTATCTCAACTATTGCAGGTGGTAGTAAGGATGCTTTACGTCATATGGAAAATGCATATTTGGTAAAGCCAAACGATCCACAAGGATTACTGGAAGCAATTCTTGAATTAATGTCAGATGATAAGAAAAGAAAAGAATTGGCAGATAATGCATTCAAAACAGTTCAAAATTATGACTGGAAGGTTGTTGGCAAGATATATCTGAAATTATACTCTGATCTTTTGAAACAGTCCTGAAAAGTAATATCTTTTAATTCAAAATTTTCTAATTGTTGAATATGTTTGCAAAACTTAAAGATGGCAATACTTTGATGATGTTATGAATTTAGTTGTAACTGGCGGTGCGGGATTCATCGGTAGTCATCTTGTAGAATTCCTAGTCAAACAAAATCAAGCAGTTACAGTACTGGATAATCTTAAGAATGGAAACGTGGATAATCTTAAAAATATTAGAAAGGATATTGAATTTCATAATATAGACATTCTAAATTATACTAGTCTGCAAAAGATTTTGAGTAAATGTGATTGTGTTTTTCATCACGCAGCTCTAACCTCTGTGAGTGATTCTCTTGATAGGCCAAAAGAATATCATGAAGTAAATGTATCTGGAACTGAAAATATACTCAAACTTGCTAAAGAGTGTGGATTCAAAGTCATATTTGCAAGCAGTGCAAGTGTATATGGAAACCCAGAAAAAATTCCAATTAAAGAAGACGCTACTAGAAAACCATTGAATCCATATGGTCTTTCCAAGTTAAATGCCGAAGACTTGTGCAAAAAGTATTCTGAACTGGGGGTTTCAGTGATGGGATTACGATATTTTAATGTCTATGGGCCTAGACAAAACAAGAATTATGCTGGCGTGATAACAAAATTCATAGATAATGCACTAGATGCAAAACCTCTTTTGATAAATGGAGATGGTTCACAAGTGAGAGATTTTGTATTTGTAAACGACGTGGCAAATGCAAATTTCTTGGCTATGAAAAGCAAGACAAATCATGGTTTTATCAACATAGGTTCAGGTGTTGCGACTTCCATTAAAGAATTGGCAGAAATGATTATGGAATTGTCTGATCTACAATTTGGACCTACTTATGGAAATCTTATGGAGGGTGATATTAGATTTAGTCAAGCAAATATTGATCTAGCTAAAGAATTGCTTGATTGGAAACCTAAAACCATGTTAAAAGAATGGTTAAAAGAAAATATAAAAAATCACTAGATTGATTATTTTATTATCTCTGAATTCCACTTGTCATAATCTATTTTATAAATTCTAAGATGGTACTTGAATCCATTTTCTGATGAATCAAATGTCTTAATTAGGAAAGGATACTTGTCATCATGATAATACACATCAATTAGAAAGTCTGGTCTGTTTTTAGAGTCATCTACAACTAAATCAGTCAGTCCTTGCTGCTTGCCAAATTTGATGTAATCTTCAAGTGATGTAAATCCATATGTAGATATGATTTTTGGATAAGGTGGAATTGAATCAGAAAGTGCTGGAAAACTCTTCAACTCTGACATTTTTGCAATCTCTATGTATCCTGCTTCTGGATAATAATCATTAACTCCCATTGTTGAATTGGTTACGTATCTTGATAATTCAAGAGCCTCTCTCTCATGCTGCTGATCTGTAATTTTGAGATGAAGGAAACCACCTGATGCTATTAAAACAAAAATGATTATTAGAATCGAAAATGCAGTTTGATTTCTCTTACCATCTGTGAAATATTTTACACCCAAAAGAGACAGGATGCTAAAGAATGGATACAATGGTAATAGGTATCGTGTGTCTTGTGCTTCTGAAAGGGAAAGTGCATACTCTGCAGGTATTGCCATTATGATTATTCCTATGATGATTATCATACTATTTCTATCTCGATTTTTGAAAATAGCATAGAGGCCAATTGGCAGCAAAAATACAAAGATTGGAACAAGTGACCAACCGGTCAATTTGAAAGCTCCCGAGATATCTTTCAGCCAATGTATAGAATTGGATCCTAGATTCACTAAATTCGATGCTTCACCGGATAGACGACTACCTAGAAAGTCACTTCCCTCTGATTGCGTTCGTATCAGTGCAACTGGCAACAAGATTAGAACAAAAATTGCTACTCCTATTGCAAATCTTGATATTTTTCTTTTTTCATTTCTGTTAAAAATAAAAAACCATGCTGAAATGGTAATAAATATGAAAATACCTTCCAAGCGTACAATGGTTGCAAGGGCGGCAATTCCAAAGGACGCATAAGTGTATAATCTATTCTTTGAAAGTATGAGACAAGAAGAGATTGCCAGCAAAAAGATGTACAGCGGTTCTGTGATTCCTAATAATGAATTCTGTATGACTCGTGGTTCGAGAACAAATAGGGCAGCACCAACTATGGAAAGAGTCTTGGTTAGAAATCTTTTACATAAATAATATAGAGGAATTATTGTCAAAACTGAAATTGTTATTGTAAGCACTCGTTGCAGATTCATGTATGCTAGAAAACTATTGAAGTGAAATATTGAAAAGAAAATTGCAAGAAATGACGGCCAGCCGTTGTTTGCAAGTCCTGATTTTGGAAAATGCCCAAGAATACTTAGGTCGTTAGCATACCAAAAATATTGTAATGCATCCAAAATCAGAGGTATTGTTGTATGGAAGAAATATAGTCTAAAAATTAATCCTATTGATGCAACTATTACTAGTGCTGCAATAATATTTTTTTTAGAGAACTCAAGTTTGCCTTCAAACATGGTAAATAAAGACGATGTGAAAATGTCATTTTTCTTAATGGGAATATCTTCTTGTTCTTTAGTTTGTATAACTTTGATTTCTCTTTCTGTATTTTGTATAACTTCGATTTCTTTTTCGGGATAATTCTTTCGAGTAACCCTATCTATTGTAATCAAGTATATTGCTTCTGCAAATGATGCTAGGACATATGCTCCAGCTACTCCATTTACCCCGTAAATCTTTCCCAATGTGAAAATAGACAAGATCTGTGTAAGTAGATATATGCCAGAACCAACTAGTACGATTCTACTTCTTTCTGCCCCCAAGAATTTTGATATGTAAATTAGATTTATCGACAAGGGTATTATTGCTAAACTTATGATCCTGATGACTCCAATAGATTCTTTGAATTTGGGAAATAAATGCGGCAAAACCAAGGGGGCAAGTAATATGCCGCTTGCTGCCAGAATTACTGATACTAGTATTGTAGCCCTTTTTAGCTTCTTGTTTGACCTTCCAGTGGAATCATGAGGCAGTATATACTGGTATACTATGTTGGGTATCATGCCTAAAAGGGAAAGAAACTGTAAACCAAGTTGATAATTTCCTAACAAAGCAAAACCTAACATTGGCGCAACAATCAGTTTGTCAGTTTGACCACTAAACGTCCTTGACAGATCTAGTACATAGCTATTCATCATAAAACCAAAGTGTGGTCTTATTAGAGAAACATTAGTTTTTGATTCCTTGAATCCATGGTATATTCTTGTAAAATATGGTAAGAATGAAACTGCATAACCAAGAATTATTCCTTGAGGTCCAATTAGATAATAGAAGCCTAGTGCAAATCCTACAAAAAGTATCTTTTGGGTTATGAGATATTTTGAATAGTCTTTGTATAACTTTCGACCTAGAATATCTGCAGTAGATAAACTAAACACAAGAGATCCAATGACATACAGACTTACTCCGAAATTCTTGAAAAGAATGAAAAGTATTACTGCTGCAATTGAAGTTGATATGACTGTAATTGCAAAAAGTGTGGACAGGATTTTTTCACCTTTGGCAGTAAAGACAATCGTAGTTGTACTTGCTCCTAGAAATGATACTGTTGAGGCTATACTTGCCATTGCTATGAAGTAGCTAATTTCTCCATAATTTGCAGTCCCTAACAAAGAAGCAACATAAAACCAAAAAATACCGGAAATTGCAGTTGATAATAAATTTGCTGAACCTAATGTTGTTAAATCTTTGAATTTTGCAAGAATCCTGTTTACCTTATTCAAACTAGCTGACATTTCTTATACTATATCGGACTGGAACAATTACTTATCCACTACGTTCTCTTACCACATTAACGAGGGAGTATAGCATAATAGATGTCATTGTTAACATTGTGCCCATAATTATAGCACCAATTCCTATCAGAGAAACATTAGTCCAAACTTGTCTTGTTGCTGCAAATATTTGTAGAGTCCACACAATGAAAAATAATCCAATTCCAAGAAAAGTTATTCCTGGTAGGCCATAAAATTTCAATGGATGTTCTATTGATATGAATTTCATTGTGCTCATTATTACAGATATTCCATGTGATACAGGATGATGAGTTGATGTATCGCCTTCGTACAAAACAATGATTGGAACTTCTTTGATTTTGAATCCTTTTTTGCCTGCCTTGATTAAAATTTCTGTAGATACTCCCATTCCATATTCTGATGGTATGATTTCTTGTATGACCTTTTTACTATATGCTCTAAAACCACTTTGGGAATCAGTTAGATTCAGATCAGAAGATGTATTTGTGATATTTGTTATAGTTTTAATTCCAGCTTTTCTATATTTAGGAACATTACTGTTATTCTGGCCTAGAAATCTAGATCCTATGGATATGTCTGCCTCATTTTTAATCAGTGGCTCTAATACAGTCTGAATGTCTTCTATTCTGTGTTGGCCATCGGCATCAAATGTGACCAGTATGTCTGCGTCTAATTCTTTTGCCTTTTGAAAAATACTTCTAATTCCTGCACCATATCCTAAATTCTTTGGATGATTGATAACTATGGCACCAAGCCTTTCTGCTATTTCGCCTGTTAGATCAGAAGAGCCATCATTACAGACTATGACCTTGTCTGCAACTTTTTGTAGTCTGATGATTATCTTTGCAATGTTATTTTCTTCATTATATGCCGGGATTCCTATCGCTATCAAAATTACTTTGATGTCCATCTTTGGCAGATATAAGCATACCATAAAATTAGTATTATTTCTGGTTAGAATCTATACGAAATTGAAAAAATTGTAAAATAATCTATGCCTTATGTGTATTTTCAAACCATTCTATTGTTCGTCTCAATCCCTCTTCCATGCTGATTATGGGAGCAAAGCCCATCTCTCTTTTTGCTCTATCTATGTTAAGACAACGTCGTGGTTGTCCATTTGGTTTTTGAGTATTCCATTTAATGATGAGATTCTCAGCATTCATCAGTTTCTTTAACAATTCCACCAGTTCTTTTATTGTAATCTCTCTTCCACTACCTATGTTGATAGGATCATTTTTTTCATATTTTTCTGCAGCAAGTATAGCAGCTCTTGCTGCATCGTCAACATACAAAAAGTCACGTGAGGGACTTCCATCGCCCCATAATTCAATTTCTGACTGCTTTGAGATTTTTGCATCATGAATTTTTTGAATTAATGCGGGAATAACATGAGATGTATTAGGATCAAAATTATCTTCAGGACCATAAAGATTTGTAGGTAACAGAACAATTGATTTAAAATTATATTCTTGTCTATACGCCTCTGATTGAACCATCATCATCTTTTTTGATAAGCCATATGATGCATTTGTTTCCTCTGGATAACCATCCCAGATTTGATCTTCTAAAAATGGAATGTGTGCAAACTTTGGGTAACTGCAAACAGTTCCTATTGCAATGAATTTTTCTACTCCATTTTTTCTACTCTCTTCCATCATTAATGTGTCCATCATGATATTGTCAAAAAATACCGAAGCCGGATGTTCTTTGTTATATCCAATTCCTCCAACGTTACCAGCGGCATGAAATACAATGTTTACATCCTTTGTAATTTCTGAACAATTCTCAACTTTTCGTAAATCGCAGGTATCTGAACGTGGTACTATGATATTCTTGACTCCTTTTTCTTGTAAAAGTTTCACTATTCTTGAACCTAAAAATCCAGATCCTCCTGTAACTACAATTTTTTTGCCTTTTAATTCCATTTTACAATCATTCCATTTACTCTAATGACTGATACTCTTAGAATAACTAACTATTTCTGTGATTTCCATAGTTTTCTCTCTATGAACTGTGCTATTGCATCAACTATGTACTCTTTTTCCTGTTTTCCTATTGCGTGATGATTTCCAAAGAAAAATGAATTACGCATGGCCAATTTTGAATTCTCTAATTTACCATACTTGAGATGAGGAATGAATTCTATTGTTGGCTGTTCTATAAAATTGCCTGACATTATTGGCCTGGTCTGAATTTTCTTTTTTTGTAGGTAACTTAATAGTGATTTTCTAGTAAATGGTGATTCTTTTCTAATTGTTAGAGGATAACAAAAATCAACTGACCTAGTACGTGGATCCTCTTTAGTAAGGATAAAGTAATCTTTGTATTGTGAAAATCTTTTTGTCCAGAACCTTGTGTTTTCTTTTCTTATTTTTATGAAATTCTCTAATTTTTTTATTTGATGTATCCCAAAAGCTCCTTGAATCTCGGTTGGTCTTAGATTATATCCTGTATTTACAAACATGTATCTAGGATCAATTTCTTGATGTTTTTTTATGAACTTACTCCTAAGTTTAAGATCTCGAATCCAACCAAATGCCCTTAATGCTTTTGACAACTCATGCAACGATTCATTGTTTGTCACAATCATTCCTCCTTCAATGGTAGTAATGTGATGAGAAAGAAAGAAGCTAAAAGTTCCTATGTCTCCTATTGTTCCTACTTTTTTACCCTTGAATTCTGCACCATGGGCTTCACAACAATCCTCCATGATTAGAAGATCTTTCTTTGTGGCTACTTCTTTTACTACTGACATGTCACAAACATTGCCAAGCAAATGTACTGGTAATAACAAAGAAGTATTGGATGACACTGCCTTGTCCAAGTCATCCGTTTTCATACAAAAATTCTCTAAATTGATGTCAACAAATTTTGGTTTTAGATTGAGATTGTTTATGGGATAAACTGTTGTTGCCCATGTAACTGCAGGTGTTATTACTTCGGTATTTTTTTTTATTCTTTGTGAAAACCAAGGATTGGTTAGCGATGATAATGCTATCAGATTTGCTGAAGAACCTGAATTTACCATTGACGCAAAACCGGATTTCAAATATCTTGAAAAAAGGCCTTCGAATTTTTTTACCTTGGAACCCATTGTAACATTTGTTGTAAGCAAAGAATCTAGTGATTCTATTATCTCATCTGGACCAAAAGCCGGTTCGATTAATTTTATTGTAGTTTTTCCAGGGATGAATTGGTGCTTTGTTTCAAATTTTTTTTTTATTAATTTGATGATTGCTGGATCTACTGAAGTCATGACCTCACTTCTTCTGAGTTAGGTTCATTCTGTATATTTTTGCCCATCCTTCAAAAGGTGTAGCAAAATCTGGTGAATTGGTCTTCATCCAATCAATTGTTTTTGTTAATCCTTCTTCAATGGGTATCTCTGGCATCCAATCTAGCATCTTTTTTGCTTTTCTGTAATCACAAACAAGTTTTTGAACATCAAAGGGCCTAAAGCGTTCTTTATCGATTACTATCTTTACATTCTCTCCGATAATTTTTGCTATTTGCATGACTAGATCTTTTATTTTATAACTTGTGTTGCTTCCCACATTGATGGTTTCACCTATTGCTTTTTCTGCTGTAAGGCCTGCTATCATTCCCCTTGCTGTATCTGAAACAAATGTGAAATCTCTTGATGATTCAACATTTCCTAATTTTACAAAATTTCTGTTGTGGAAAATCTGGCTTATTATTTCAGGAATTATGTATGGCTGAGTAATTCTTGGTCCATAGCTATTGAATGGTCTTATGATGACTGCTGGTAATCCATGCTCTTTATGTAATGTAAAGACTGCTCTCTCACCTGCAAGTTTGCTTGCAGCANNAGGATCTTCTGACATTGGAACAGTTTTAGCGGTACCATACACCTCACTGGTAGAAATGTGAACAAAACCTTTGATTCGTTTTGATCTAATTGCTGCCATTGTTACATTAATTGTACCCTCTGCATTTACCTTGAAAAATTCTCCAGGATAGTAAAATGAATCTGGAATAAATGGCAGTGCTGCCAAATTTATTATGTAATCTGATTTGCTTACAACATCATTTACTTTAGATGGATTTGTAATAGAGCCTCTGACTTGGGTAACATTTGGAATTTTATCTATGTATCTTCTTCTTCCTGAGGAATAATTATCAAATACTATTATTTTTGCACCCAAACTATGGAGTTGCCTTACAACCTCGGAACCTATGAAACCTGCTCCACCAGTAACAAGCACTCGTTTATCTCTAAGCTTGCTGTTCTTGGTCAATGGAAAATCTCTTGTACAACTAATATTAGAATCATTTGTTTGTAAATCTATCTTGTAGCTTCATCAAAAATTTCTTTTAGTATAGAGTTTTTGTGTTCAATGGAAAACTCTCCACTCTTGATAGTTTGAGCAGCTTCTCTTCCTATGTTCTGACGCAAGGATGAATCTTCAATCAACATTCTCATACAGTCCTTGGTTTTTTCAATCACGGCTGATCTGAATTTCTTCATTGTATTTATGGGAGGATTGGAGTATTCATTTGGAGATCCATTCTTAGTGTATAGTAATGTAGAATCTGGCAAGTCAATCAACATTCCATTTTTCATGTGAGTGATGGCCTCTGGTATATTGTAGAGATTTGTTGCTATTACTGGAATTCCATAACTCATGGCCTCTAGAGTTGATAAATTCATGGCCTCATATCCTATGTGTGGAAATACATCTGTAGAACGGTAAAGTTCCTCCAACTGCTCGTATGATAACTGAGAATCTATTATCTTGATGTTCGGATACTTGGATACTCTTGCTCTGACCTCAGGAGTTACACTTGAACGAATTACAAGTTCAAGATCATCATACTTGTCCTGTATCTGGATGAACGCTTCTACATTTTCGTATAATCCCTTGTACCTCTCTCTCATTCTTCCACACTGGTTTATGCTGCCAAGAAAAAGCATCCGTATTCCAGATTTTTTAGGGACTCTCTCAATATTTTTTGGAGATACTGTATATCTTACAACCTTGATTTTATCTTTGAATCCAGTACAATCCATGGAATTCAGAACAGTATTTGCACCCCACTTACTCCATGGAAGAATGGCCTTGCATTCCCTTGACCTTAATTTTTTTGAAATTAGATTTTTTACCAAATTAATATTACAGTAACCTGCAAGCGCATTTACAAACTCAAGATCTACAACCCATGGCTTTTCTGTCTTGATGAGATGCTGCGCTGCAAATATTAGATCACAGTTTTTGTAATCAACTTTCTCTCCGGCAAGTTGTGTAGTAAGATATGGAAATGCACCAAACTGATACAAGAATCTTTTATACAAATTACTGTCTACTTGGAATGTAATCTTTGCAAGTTGACTTTTTTCCATATCTCCAGGTGTTGTAATTTTGTAACCAGGAGGAGGATTTTTGATCATTTCATTGTACAATCCATGTAATACTGCACCCTTGAATCGAGTTTTAAGAACTATATTTTTCAATCTTGTATTTTTTCTTGTTTACACTATATTACTCTTCAATCGGTATCTATTCTTGAAAATCCGATAAAATTCATCATATGAGATAATATTAAATCCAAACTCTGTAATGTTATAATGATTGATTATTCTAGGGTGCAGTAAATGAGAGTACTAATTACTGGTGGTACAGGATTTGTGGGAAGCCACCTATGTGATGAATTGTTAAAGGATGGACATGAGGTCACACTTTTGGCAAGAAATGACAACAAGAAACAAAACGTTATGCAAAATCTAGATAAAATACGTCTGGAATATGTTGATGTCACAAATTTTGCACAACTTGAAAAAAGTATAGAAGATAACAATCCTGAAGTTATATTTCATTTAGCTGGTGAGACATCCCACAAGAAATCATTTGATAATCCACTCTATGATGTAGAGGTAAATTCAAAATCCACTCTATGTATTCTTGAGAAGATTAGAAAAGTAAATCCAAAATGCAGGTTCATCTTGGGCAGTACGTTCATTGTAATAGGAAGACCTACTCAACTTCCAGTTACTGAAGAAAGTCCTTGTAATCCAACGACCATTTATGGAATCAATAGACTATCAAGTGAGCATTTTTCAAAAATATATCATAACGTATATGGTTTGGATACGGTATCATTTAGGATAACAAATTCTTTTGGACCGCGAGAACAGTCAGAGACTGCAATAAAAAACGCATTAAACTTCTTGATACATCAGGCATACAAGGGAGAAGAAGTCACAATTTACAACAAAGGTCAGTTCTTCAGAGATGTGATTTACATCTCTGATGTTGTCTCTGCACTTAAAACTATAATGCATAAAGGACAATCTGGAAATTTATACTGGATCTCATCTTACAAGAAAACCTGGTTTTATGAGATAGGAACTTGGTTAGAGGAACTAACAGGTGCTAAAATAAAATACATCGATCCTCCCCAATATACTGAAAAAGTCGATGTTGGAAACTTTCTAGTGGATAATACAAAACTTTGCTCTCTGGGATGGAAAGTTGACATTCCAGTAAGAAATGGAATAGAAAAAACAATCCAATTCTTCAAGAATCAAAAATAATCTTTAATTAATTTATAGAATTTTCTGAGATAAATCTCTCAAAAGAAGTAAATTTGAATTTCTTTATCAGACTATCCATTCTTGATAATGCTTTTCCAATATTGTGATATGTTATGAAACTATCCGAGAAAAGCAACTCTACCTTTGGCATTAATTCTGGTGTAAGTTCCCATGAATGGATGAAAAATGTTGCCGGAATACCTTTCTTCATGTTGTTTTTGATTGCTCGCTCGATAATCTTTGGCGGTAAAAATCTAAGATAAAACCCACCACAAGCAGGAATGGTATATCCCAATAGTTTTGTAGTCAATAAAGGAAACTCGGTTATTTTTCCAGAAGGGTCATTTTGTTCTAATGATGAACTGCTTATCTTGTATGGCTTGATGTCTGCATTTGGAATTCCATACAATTTTGTTTTTGCAGGCATCACACTACTATCGTATAGATAGTTATTCTCTGCTAGTGTATCTATGAGCCAAGAACTGGAATGATTTAGCGAAAAAGACGGTGCTCTAAAACCTCTGGACTTTTTGGAAGTTAGCTTGTCAAACAGTTTGATTTCTTCTGTAAACTTCTCTTTAAAGTTTGGAGAGTCAATTCGTGTGTGATACATGGTATGAAATGCAATCTCATGTCCACCATTGATTATTTTGTCCAATAATTCCGGTTTTGCCTCAAGCAGCTCTCCTACTACAAAAAAAGTTGCAAAAGTTTCATTCTTTCGTAGCCAATCTAGTATCTTGTCTATTCCATTTACTACTGTGGGTGTCTTGTCCAATCCAGTTATGTGTCTCTGGATTAATTCTGGATGAAACCAATCTTCGAAATCTATTCCTAGTAGATTCAATTACTATTCTTTGAGCTCCTGCCAAGTTTATATCCTTTGAGAGTTGACAAATACTCTTATTTTGCATGAATAAAAAATAGTTGTATGAAATTTTCCCAGTCTGACAAGTTGAAAGAAGATAAAGATCAAATTCTTAGATTAACAAGAAAAATTTTTGGAGATGTGGAAATTTCAAAATCTGATTTCTTTGATTGGCAATATCTGAATAATCCAGAGGGTGAGGCCATTGTAATAACTGCAAAAGATGATGATAAACAAAATACAATAGTTGGCGTGGAATCTATTTTACCAATGAATATACTTGTGAATCAAACAATTGTAAAAGCTTCATTGTCATGCAATTCGTATGTTGATCCAGATTATAGAAACAAAGGAATTTTTTCAAAATTGATTTCTATGGTACTAGAGCAATCCATGAAAAAAAATATTTCATGTATCTATGGTGTAGCAAATGACAATTCATTTAATTCGTTTGTAAGACAAGGATCTTATGAGATCTCAAACATGCCTATTTTATTTAGGCCATTAAGATTATCACACTATTTTTCATTTCCTATTAGTGCTGTGTTACGCATCTTTGATAATATTTGGAAGGCAAAAAAAAGTGTCAATCCAAATGTTGTTGAATTTAATGGCCATTTTGATGAATCTTTTGAGATACTTGCCACAAAAGCAAGTCAAAGGATTCCTGTTATAAAACAGAGAACAAAAGAATTTCTTAACTGGAGGTATAGGAATAGTCCTACTAGGCAATACAAGACCTTTGTTTTGAGGAAAAATTCTGTACTTGAGGGATATGTAATTACAAGAAAAACCGAGATAAATGGAAAATCTGTAGGAGTTATTGCTGACTTTATGGTAGATTCAGATGCAAATCCTGCAGGAATCAAAGACTTGGTACAAATTGCACTTGATGACTTTTGGAAATCTGGTGTCTCGGTAACCATTGCCATATCTGGACCTCTAACAGTAGAGTATCAACTGCTTTCTAGTGCTGGCTTTAAAATTGCTCCAAAATTCCTAAAACCCCAGTCGGCTCACTTTATACTAATTAATTCAGATCCAACCAGAAAAGACTTGGAACAATTAAAAAAATATGATAATTGGTTCTTTTCATTTGGAGATTATGACGTTTTCTAGATCTAATTACTGAAATATGTTATGATATTTTCTTTACTATCTTGCTTAGACTAGAAATTGTAGAATTAAATATTTTATTTGCAATAGAGCCTGAAAGAAAATTAGGTATTGACATTTGATCAGGAAGATTTCTTATCAGTTCCTTGTCTGTAATTATTTTTTTGGACTCTAGTTCTACATATTTTTTTGATATGTGTTTTCTATTTTTTAAAATATCCCAATATGCTCGTAATTTTGCCTTGCCAAATCCTTTTGAAAAATAAAATACCAGAACCATCAATTCAACAACTGTAAGAGCTGGCAACATTTTGTAAAATGTATTTTTTGAATAGTGTGTCAGTAAGCAGTAGTGTCGGTTTCTTTCTAACCAAAAAAACTTTTGTGCACTCCATTTTAGATTGTAACTTGCTAAATGATATATGACAGCAGAAGGAACATAGCATGATTTTATGCCTAATTGTGCTGCTCTCCATCCAAGTTCCAAGTCATCATGATACAAAAACAAGAACGGATCAAAATGACCTATCTTATCTAGAACTTTGATTGATGTAAACAGACATGCTCCTGAGGCATAGCCGATGTCTTCTGGGATATTGTATTGTCCCTTGTCTGTCTCGCCCCTTCCTTTTGGATAGCCAAAACCAAATACATGTAACATGTTTCCAGCACTCTCAAAAATGTTATTCTCAAATGCCAATATTTTTGGCTGGTACAGTGCATCTCCTTGTTTTTTGCATGCTGTTACAAGTTC
>NZ_FUYK01000005.1 GCF_900167955.1 Candidatus Nitrosotalea bavarica
TTCAAATTATTCAAATTATTCAAATTATTCAAATTATTCAAATTATTCAAATTATTCAAATTAAAACAGGTAGCAATACATGAGAATTACAGAGTAATCCTCAGACCACTCATCCACCGATCCGGCATAGGCGCGTCAGTGTATCATCCCATTGGTTGCTACCTGAGATCTATACAACTTCATAAAATAAAAAGATGATCTAGCATGGTGCTATCAAATTGACGGTTGATAATTCTCCTGTAAAAAGTCGGTGGAGGAGTTTTGATGATGTTTTCTCAGGTGCTGGGTAATTCATGAGACCTGACTACGGATCTTCTCTATGTTTACTTTCGAGACCTACACGAATAATTTCACTGCTTCATCAAATGTCATATAATAAACCTACACCAGTTTTTAAACTACATATGTCCAGTACATGTAAAATATGAAAACTTTACTTTTTACACTCTTGGCAGTAACTCTCTTTCTGAGTACAATGACTTTTGCAAGTGCTCAATCTAATACTACTGGTACTACTCCACATAGTAATATTGCATCCACAAATGGGAATGTTACTGATCCAACCATTGTTTTAGGAGGACCTCAGGATAATCCGAATATATCTAATACTACTACACAAGTACTCACACCAGTAAGACAACCCACTACACCACCAACACCGTCTGATAATCAAGGAGTAATTAACACCGCACTGTCTATTCCAGAATTACAAAATTGGTCACATGATTGGCAATATGTTGGCATGTCATTTCTTGGAAACAACAAGGCTGGAACATCTGCTTTTCAATGGGAGTATGCATTTGTCGATCTAAAAGCGCCTTCTAATAGTGCACCTTTTCCATGTAAGATTGATTGGAGCGCAACTATAGAAGTAGATATGACTACAATGAAAATAATATCTGCGGACTACCTACAATGGAATCACATATCTGTGAGGGTCCTGAAGGTGGAGGAGTACAGGATCAACCACCAGCAGTATATCGACCTACTACCTCACAACAAGTTTCCAATACTACAACTACAGCAATAAAACCCAATGTACAAGTAGCTCCTCAAGTAACGCAACCAGCTATAACTTTGGTACCTACATTGTCAGCAATATCATCAACAATTCCTGTTTGGGTGAAAGGTATTTTCAATTATCATGGACAAGGACAAATATCTGATAATGAATTGATCAATGCAATCAGCTTCCTAGTACAACAAGGAGTCATCAAACTAAAGTGACTAACAAAAAATTAACCCATAATCAACCGAGAATTTACACGTAGAAGATCAACCGCAGACTATACAGCACCTCTAGCATTTAGAAATTCATCCGGTAATCACTATACGGCCCATCTGAATTTGCCGATACGACTTAACCTATATAGTTTGATGACGTATAGTATGAAATGAAGAAGAATGTCTCTGATGCAGAATTTGTAAACGAGTCAGTAGAATTTTTCAACGAGCGAATTGAACAAATAATTGCTCAACTTCATGAATCTGCTCTAACCCCTCAGCAAAAAACTACACTGGAAAATGAAAAACAAATAATCATAGAGCGAAGAAACTATTGGAAGATAGAGCAGACTAAATTGCAATTATGTGACTAAATTCACTCGTTTGTTTTTACTTGTCTAATCACAGTTTTGTCATTTTGTCCAGTTTAGTTTACAAAGTACCTTGGAAAGGAGTTAACGAAGAGTCCACTTTATCCAAGATAAATCTTAGAAATTCTGATAATGGTTTTTTTAGCCAATGTTTTGCATTCCATTCCAAAACTAGATCATGATAAAACTTCCATTCGTCTTCATCTTTTTTTAGATGTAATACCATCATTTTTTCAAATTCTCTTGTATCCCAATCAACTGGGCATAGCTTGCTATCCATCTGGGTTAATTTACCATCTCTAACTTGAAACGGGTAAGATTTACACACACCGGGTTTGAAATCGTTTACGGTACAACGAAAGAACTCCCCAGATTCTACAAGAAACGTGCATGCATTACTTTTTTGTTTTAATGCAAGATCAACTAGTCCTTCTTTTACCTTTATGCCAAGATCAAAGTCCTTTGCGCCATAGATATCAAGAAAAGTCTCAGGTTTTACCCCGAGTCCTTTTACAAGCCTGTAAACATCATGTGCGTTTACAAATATCGTGTATTCTTTGCAGCAATTAGTATGGCAAGAAATACAAGGATAATCTGCAACATCTCCAGAATTAGTCAGGTTTTACTTTATCATCTTGCATGCTTTATGCGTATGTCTTGTTCGATTTTTAATTGGGACACAAATCACTATATGGTAAAATAAAATATGCTTTTTTTTATAATAATTGACAAAAGTTAAGTAACGTAAAACAGACTAGAAAAATCGTGGAAAAGGGATTTGTTTTAATCAACTGCGAACTCGGAGCAGAAGACTACATAATTGAAGAGCTCAAACTCATACCACAGGTAAAAAACGCAAATGTTACGTTTGGAGCCTATGATGTAGTAGCAGAAGTACAGGCAAAGAATTCCCAAGAATTTGACCAGACCGTATCTCAAAAGATACGAACATTATCGCAAGTGGTAAGCACAATGACCCTAAAGGCTACAACCCAAGAATCAAAGTAAAATATTTTTTAGTACAATTACCATATTCTAAACAATAGCAAAAAGTTGCCAAACATAGCTTGTTCAATTTGGCGCTCCACAAATTCAAGTGTGTTTTGTTCCAAAATACAAAGTAATGTCAAATTCATTCATGACCGCAATAGATGTCATAGACCGTAGAATTATAGAACTACTTATGGAAAACGCGAGAACTCCAGCACGTCAGATTGCAAAAAAGCTTAGAAGTGAAGGTCATGACATTCAAGATCGAGCGGTTGCATATAGAATAGAACGACTTGAGAAAAGGAAGATAATAACAGGATACGAGGCCATACTTCATAAACTACTAGTTGAGGATTTTGAGGCGCTGTATTTGAAATTTAAGACAAATAAACCGTCAGATGTCTTGTCTGATGAGATCTGCAATTTTGTCAGGGAACTGCCAAACTGTTTACTGACCGCTTCAGTCACCGGAAACTGGAATCTACTAATATTGACTGCTAAAGATGAATTGGGCAAAAAATGCGAACGCCAAATTATTGAAAAGTTTTGTGAACATATTGAGGATTATAGAGTTGACAATTTGAAATTTCAGTCAATTAACAAGTTTAACATGCAGTCGGTAATGATATGAAAATTCCAGGATCCTATGAAAACACTGACAGTGGAATTACTGCTATAGTAGTTGATGATGACATTGATACTGTCTCTTTTCTTTGTGAACTTTTGGAGATAAAGGGCATCAATGTTATTGGAAAAGGATACGATGGGATGGAGGCAGTCAAGCTGTTCATAAAACTCAGACCAACCATTGTATTTCTGGATGTAACAATGAAAGACCATGACGGGTTTTTTACATTAGAAAAGATAAGAAAGATTGAACCAGATGCCATTGTAATATTGATGACGGGAGACTTGTCAGAAGACACTCAGAAAAGATTGATTGAACTTGACGCATCTTCCATAATTTACAAGCCTTATGACATTAATGAAGTAATGCGCCAGACAAACGAACTAATTATCAAACTAAAACAAGAGTTGGTGCAAGACATTGCAGCTAAAAAGGCCCGTCTAGAAAAGCTAAATATGATACTTGGGAATCGTCTACATGAATCAGACATGGATACAATTCGCAAGGCACAATATTTTGATGAAAAAGAGAAACTAGTCTAAATCAATTTAGATACCAGATTTTGCCTGGAATACCTAAAAACTGATTATAATAAATAAAAAAGAATGGGTGTGTACTCTTACTTGCTGTGAGAGTATACCGTATCTACGCTAAAGAATGGACAGTTGACAACAAAGCCTGCCACCATTGTATCGGTCATGTCACTTTTGCTAGTCAGGTCGTGAGTGTTCTCAAGCACGGTTGCCATCGTTGGGTCTTTCCATGTAACTACCTGTATTCTCCACATTGGGGAATAGTACTGGTCTCCCTCTTTTGCACTTGCTACTCCTGATTGAAATCCAAGAGGTCCGCTGCCAACTATACCGTTAGAAAATTGGTATAGATCAGCCGCTGAACTTGTAGAAATCGTATTTTGAGTCTTGTTTGCAAATACAATTCCAAGTGCGTCTGCTGGACCCTTTTGTGATGCATCAGTTGCGATATAGTAAATCGTTGAACCGTCAGGAGCAAATCCCCTATGAGCAACAAAAGTTACTTGCATCTTGTCAGTGTCTATGTTTAACACTTGGGCACTTCCGTAAGAGCCAGACTCGCTTATACTGTCGCGCAATTTCATGTGACCTGCTGGAATAGTTCCATCCAAGCTTCCACCCCACTGTACAATTGGACAATTGACAACTATTGTTGTTGGCATGATTGTTATTTTTCCTGCATTAAATGCGTTCATGATGTCATTTTCAGAGCCAAGAACTGTTGCGTTTGTTGGGTCATTCCATTGTACCAAATTTACTTTCCATAACGGACTGTAATTTGTCTGTCCTGGAATTGAATCAACAACATTTGGTTGAAATCCTAGCACGCCTCCTCCCCTGATTCCATTTTTGAATGCATAGATATTTGCAAGCGAGGTAGCTGGTGCCTTTTCTAATGCAGGTGCAAATGTTACAGGAAAGTTTGTGAAGTTAGCTAGTGCACTTGCTATTGTCGAATCAGACGCCTCAGTTGTTACATAGAATACATCTTGTCCTTCAAACAATCCCTTGACCAATGGAATAACAATTGGGAGATTTGCGTTTGATAGCTTTAGAGTCATGCCCTGGTCTTGTTGCATTGTCATTGAGTTTGACATTGAATTTGTCATTGTATTTGACATGGATGAGTTTTGTGCCATCATTTGTTCAGGCATTGTCATTGTAGGTGTCTTTCCTTTCTGTGCTTGGCCAAGTTCTATTTGCATCATGGTGTATTCTCCACGATTGCATATGTGATCTCCACATACCGGAGTATTTCCAAATGTTGCAGTAAGAGGTTGGTCGTTCAGCATGCTCAAGTCTCTCTGAGTTAGTGCATTTACAGACGGAACAAAGCCAGTTATTGCAGACATGGAAAGCAACGGCAGAATCAAAAGAACTGCCAAGCTACGAGTTTTGTATGTCATTACAGGCATAGATTCAAATTTTCTAGTTAAGACTTGTTCCAAATCTCTTCCAAATCATATGAACAAAAATCTTCAAACCATCATTATGGACAAAAATATCCAAGTAGAATGTAGTCTACAAAATAAATTCAGTTGAAAACCCACTGAAGATTTGAGTCCTGTAAGACTCTCACTAACGAATTTGAACAGGAAATTCAACACTTTTCTGATGTAATCGCTTTCCCAGATAAAATACACCTGTGATAATCCCCATCTCAATAGGTGCAATACACCATAAGCAAATCAACAAAATCTTTTTCTTTCTAGGGGATAAACCCATAACCTGTCTGTACCACTGTGATACATACTTCATTTCTTAAACCTCAGTTGGCCATACTTTCTCTTAAGGTTATCTTACACAATTTTTCTAGAAAATCCGTAAGACTTGAATTATAATCTGAGATCAAAGGATTGAGCCACGTGCATTTTGCTAGAACAGATTTAGCTAAATCCAAGGTTTATGCCAGATTAGTTCCAGTATATTCGATACGTTTTTTTAATTTTTTATTTATTGGGGCTTCAAGATAGTAGGGGGTTTTTTCCTTCCTTTGGCATATGCATAGGTAAATGCACAAACTAGGACACTAACACACAAGACAGGACCAGAAAGTTCAGGTATCACATCAGAGTGAGTCAGGTTTTCATATAATGATGAAATTGCTATAACAAACGCAACTGCGCTTAGCAGATATGACAGGTATCGAAATCCTCTAGTACCCAATGTTCTTGAAAATGCAGACCTGAACAATACACTGTCTAGTGAATCCATAGCTATCATACCAACTCCAAATATGGCTATCATTACAAGTGCAGATTCTATTCCTAGTACAACTGTACTGGCTGCAGAGATAGCAAGAGCAGAAATTTGCGTTGCAGTATCAAATCCAAGACCGAAGATTATGCCAATGATAAAAGACGAGCCAAAAGTGCCCACACCTTTTGTCCTTGGAAGAATTTTACCTATCAGAATAGCAGGAGCGGATTTTCCAAACTTTTTCATCGCGTAGATATTAATTGCTCCAATGAATCCTAGCGCCGCAGCACCCATTATTCCTGACCACATAGAAAACACGCCGCTTTTATCAATTACACTTGCAGCAACAAATACAATCAGAATCATTTCTCCCAGAACTGACAGCATATGCCCTGCGCTAAATCCAGTGCCTACCCATCTTGATTTTTTATCTGCATTATGGAATCTGACTAAATTATCAATGGCTGTTATATGATCTACATCAAGTGCATGACGTATTCCCAATCCAATCAAAGTAACAATAGTTATTGCAAATGCCCACGAGAGATAATCTGTCAAATTATAACTTTCTCCTCAAAAATATCTTGACAGAGCGTTGATGGCATTCAGCAAACTTGCTTGGCGTAATTATTTAAATACTTGGACGGTTTATCCAACTCAAAATCAATTTAAGATCGATATAAATACAATCCAAACTTTTCTAATCACATAATAAGATGCATCAAGTGATTCGACTATTATCCAGAGTTACAGACAGATATGCCCCAAGCAGGATTCTAAGCTTTGACCTGGCTCATGTCTTTAAAACCATGCAGATGATGGAGATAGGAAAGGCAAGCCGAAGCAAACTTGTTCAAGAGATGGGACTTGGTGAAGGTTCCATCAAGACATTGGTAAAACACCTAAAGATGAACGGTCTGATAGAAAACTCCAATGCCGGAATGTGGTTAACAGGTAAAGGAAGAACTGTATACATGAAACTATGTTCTGTCATACCTGCAGAGACAGATATTCCAAAATGCTCCATCGTATTAGGCAGATTCAATCATGCAGTACTCATCAGGGGTTTTGCGTATACTGTAAGAGCAGGAATTGAACAGAGGGATATTGCAATCAAGAATGGAGCCATAGGTGCAACTACCCTAATATTCAGAGAGGGCAGGTTGACAATGCCAAACAAGAGCCAAGATGCTCTAAGAAAAGAACCAAAAATATACGATCTTATCATGGCACATTTGAGACCAGAAGATGAGGATTGCATCATAATAACCAGTGCAGATGATAGAAAAACTGCAGAAATGTCTGCCAAAAGTACTGCGTTACAAATTATTTCAGAGCATGAGAAACATTTTTGACTCTAGATTAGAATGGGTTAGACGCAATACCATTATGAGATTATTTTAATAATAATTTTTACACAATGCTTTTCACATCACATGTTTAACATAATATCATTGAGTTATTTACAGAATACAATTCCTCTTGTTCTTTTGTTGATGTTGTACAATTCAGCAGTGTTTGCTCAAACATACAGTAACCCAAGTTCTGTTTTTACAAATGATTCAGATGCGGTCTGTGCATATGTACTTAATGGACACCTAATGTATGGCTCAAATTCCTGCAAAACAGATGGAGTACCCACCATTTTATCACAGGCAAAAAGTATTACACCAGACGTCATTTCGTACTTGGCAAATACTGATAAATCACTATACGTTCTGATTCTAAATCATTACCAGTGCAATGAATGTAATTTGGACTTGTCAAAACTTTGCACATATGATAACAACGGAAATCAAATTCCGCAATTTTCAGATGAACAAAAAAAAGTTCTGTCAGACCTGCAAGCAAATTTTTCATTTAACATATGTCCATTTACAAACCACTCTACCAGTATGACTCTGCCCAGTATGGCATCATACAACATACCCGATCCCCTAAAACAATTCAGGTCAGGAGTTTCTGCAAAGAATGTAAAATGTCAGAAGGGTCTTGAGATAGTTATCAAAGCAGAAGATGGTACCCCTGCTTGCGTGACACATAATGGTGCCATCAAACTGACACAAAGAGGCTGGTACAAAATGCCATGAAATAAAAAATTAGACTTTCTGCGTGAGTTTGTTTTGTAGGTTTCAAGTCATGTAAGAATCTCTACAAACTCCTTTCCACACTTTTTTATTTCCAACTTTTTTTAGATATTTTTATTCAGGATCTCTCTTTTGTTTACACTGCCTACATGTATTTCAGGATAAACAGGCATGCCTTTCTCATATGCTAATTTTTCATCATCAATATAATCAAAACTTCCAGCATCTGGAAAATCTGTTAAAATTTCCATTATCAGAATCTTTTCTCGACTAGGTTTTTGTGTCATTTCATATGTAATTGTAAAAACTTCTACAGTCCTCTTATTGCGTGGATCATACCATTGTCCTTTGATGGCTTTTTCGTAAAGCTCTACTGTTGCCATATTGAGATTACCTGAACTTTGATCATTTTTCAGCTCTTAACAAGGAATACATCAATACCCCTCCAGATATTGCAAGAGATATTACAAATGTTATCAATATTTCATGCATGTCACGTTCCTCCCTTTACTAAAACTTCTTGTGCATACACTTCTGGATATTGCTTTACCAGTTCTACGTTTAGATTCAATACATTGATGTAATCTGGTGCAAAGACTAGAGCATTTGTTTCCTTATTTTTTGCAATATCAAGTTCAACTAGTGTTTTCAAAGCATTTACCGGAATTCCAGTTGCATTACTTATAACAGGTATTTGAGAAATAGCCATGTTAGGAGTAATGTCTGGATCTACACCTGATCCTGAATCAGTTGAATTTCTTGGTTGAAAGAATTTTGTAGAGTTGAAATTTTGTGCGATAAGTTCTGAGCCAACTACTTTACCGTTTAGTACAACCTGACTTCCATTTGACTGGTATGGAAGAGTAGTCTGACCTATTGCTGTAATCAACAACGGATAGGCAACCCCCGTAGTGATAATCATAAGCACGACTATTCTAATGGCGGGCGAAAATACTTTGCTCTTTATTGTTCTCATCTTCTATATCATCTCATAAAGACCGACAGTAGAAGGTCAATTGCTTTTATTCCTGCAAATGGAAGTACCACTCCTCCGACTCCATACATCATCATGTTCTTGATGAATGTCCTCTCTGGAAGTTCTGGCTTGTATTTTACACCCTTGAGCGATAACGGTATTAACATTGGAATTACTATTGCATTAAAGATCAACGTTGACAGTACTGCACTTTCAGGACTGTGAAGTTGCATTACATTAAGCACTTCCATTTTTGGATTATCCTTCATAAACATTGCAGGAAGGATTGCAAAGTATTTTGCAACATCGTTTGCAATGGAAAATGTGGTGATTGCACCACGTGTCATAAGCAACTGCTTTCCAAGCTTTATAACTTTGAGAATCTTTGAAGGGTCAGAATCCAGGTCCACCATGTTTGCAGCCTCCCGTGCAGCTGCAGTACCTCTGTTCATTGCAAGTCCGATATCAGCTTTGGCAAGTGCAGGTGCATCGTTGGTTCCATCACCAATCATGCCTACAACGTGTCCCTTTAGCTGTTCTTCCACTACTCTGTTTAGCTTGTCAGTTGGTTTGGCCTCTGCAATAATTTGATCAATATTTGCCTCTCTTGCAATTACCTGTGCAGTAAGTAGATTGTCACCTGTGATCATAACAGTTGTTATGCCAGCGACATGGACTTCATCCAACTTTGTTCGAATGTCCTTTTTGAGAGTATCCTTAAGCGAGATCAATCCAATTATCTCGTCATTTACTGCAACTGCAAGCGGTGTTCCACCACTCTTTGACACCTCTTGAGCCTTCCAACGTAATTCTGGCTCGTTTACATTTGTGGCAATCTTTAGAATTGCCTCAACTGATCCTTTTAGGATCTTCACTGGCGTATTGGATTCTTCTAGTTCTTCCACCTTGGCAGAAACCCTAGTACGTGGTAATGTTGATTTTAGAGTTTGATCCTGTGTAGTGGATAATTTTTTCTTTGGTGAAAATTCTATGCCACTAAAACGTGTTTCTGAACTAAACTCGACAGGCTTTCCTGTCATAATCTCCATCATAAATGGCGGTTCGATTTTCTTCTCATTTGCAAGTTCAATGATTGATGTTCCTTCATGCGTGTGATCACTAAAAGATGCGGCATAAGCAGCTTGTGCAATATCTTCGTCTGTAAATTTTTCCATCGGAACAAATGCAATTGCACGTCTTGCACCTTCAGTGATAGTTCCAGTTTTATCCAAGATGAGTATATCACAATCACCTGCTGCCTCTACTCCCTTTCCAGATTTTACTATGATGTTGTCTCTTGCCAGTCTGTTAATTCCAGCAACTCCTATGGCAGGCAATAATGCTCCAATGGTGGTGGGCATCAAAGCCACTAGTAATGCAACAAGTATCGAAATATCCATGTGATATCCAAGATAGTATCCAAAGAACAGCATAGTTCCAACTACGATTATGAAAATTAGTGATAACCCTGCAAGCAGTATGGTAAGAGCAATTTCATTTTTGGTCTTTGGCCTTTTTGCACTTTCAATTAATCCTACCATCTCATCAAGGAAGCTCTTACCAGCTTCCGAGGTTATCTCAATTATGATACTGTCGTTTGCCACCTTGGTTCCTCCTAGCACTGGATTGTCCTTTTCTTTGAAGGCAGGGTTTGACTCTCCAGTCATCATAGATTCATCTATGAACGCTCTTCCTTGATGTACGATACCGTCCCTTGGAATTATCTCTCCTGCATAAACTCTAACTCTGTCTCCCACCTTGAGATTGGCGGAATTTACCAGAACCTCTTTGCCGTCTACTAGTTTTTTGGCCAAAACTTCCTTCTCCAAATTTCTAAGAGAATCAACCTTTGCTCTTGCTTGGGACTCTGATAAAGATTCAGAGAATGTTGCAAACCAAACTGTAACAATTAGAATTATGGCAGATTCAATATAGAATATACGGTTTTCATTTACAAATTCTAATGACATGTTTGGCAACAAACCTATTGCAAGTAGCAAAAAGAATCCAACTTCAACAGTAAACATTACAGGACTTTTTTTGGCAAGATAAAGTGGACTAAGCTTTGTTACAGAGTCCCCGAGCATCCTTTTGTCAAATATTGCTTGTTTTAATTTTGTCGCCATTATTCCATCACACTACATTGAAAACGGTCCCATTATCAAGAACGGAAAGAAGGTAAGTACTGTTAAAACGAATACCATTATAGATAATACCCCAACAAAGAGAAAGCCTGAAGTTTTTATTGGTTCGACAACTTCTTTTCTATCCCTTAGGGTAAACGATCCTGCAATTGCCAACATCAATACAAATGGGGCATAGCGTCCAAGTAACATGACCGCCATTGTAGACCAATTCCAAAATGGTGTGTTTGCAGATGTGCCAAGATAATCTGATCCATTGTTTGCAGCAGCTGAACTATACTCGTACAAAACTTGTGTAAATGTTGCAGGAGTTGTTTGTTCTCCTAGAATACTTTGTGCACTCTCAGTAGTATACGCCAATACTGATGGAACCAATATCAATGCAGGGTGAATCAGAAATACAAATGCGGCAAGTTTGACATCTCTGGGGCTTATCTTCATGCTCATAAATTCTGGAGTCTTTCCTACCATTAGTCCAACCAAAAAGAGCGTAAGTATTACAAAGATGATCATCATCATCATTCCTGCACCGTCTGCTCCAGGGATAGCTTGTACAAACATGCCAAGAAAGAGTCCAATTACTGCATTTGGCGACATTCCCGTAAGAGATGCATTTGCAGAACCAGTGTTTGTTGCTATTGACGATTCCTGGAAGAGCGCACTTCCAAAACTCCCAAATCGTGTCTCAAGACCTGTCGGGCCGCTCTGTTCTGAGAATCCAAGAGCAAGCATCACACCAAATCCAATCAGCATGGCAGCAAGTATGGAAATTCCCCTTCCTTTTCCCAATAGATGACCATATGCTACGGGAAATGACAATGGTATTACAAGCATAAGGATACACTCAAAGACATTTGAGACACCAGTCGGATTTTCAAACGGATGAGCAGAGTTTGCACCGAAAAACCCGCCTCCATTACTTCCAAGATCCTTTATCGACTCAAGTGATGCAACTGGCCCAATTGTAATTGTTTGATTTCCACCTTGGAGTGTGCCTACGGTGATTGTTGGATCCAACGTCTGGGGAGCCCCAAGGAAAAGTAATAACAAGGCAGAGAAAAATGCAATTGGCAGTAAAAGTGTTAAAATTATTCTAGTAAAATCAACATAAAAGTTTCCTAATCCGAATTCTTTTCTGATAAAACCTCGGATAAATGCAAATGCTGCAGCCATTCCAGATGCAGGTGCTACAAACATTAGAAAGGTTAATCCAACCATCTGTGAAAAAATCGATAGTTGTTGATCGCCAGCATAGTGTTGAAGGTTAGTGTTTGTAACAAACGATGCAGCGGTATTAAATGCAAGATCAAGTGATAACCCAGGCTTTGGCGAGAGTGGTAGATTGTTCTGATATATGAGTACTGCTAACAGAAAACCAGCTGCTATGGCATTAGTCACTATTAGTGCCAGAGTATATTGTTTCCATGTCATCTGTTCATACTTGTCTACACCAATTATCTTGTAGAAACCGTTCTCTACTCTGCCCAATGTTTTTTCTAACGGTCTTTTTTCATAAATAATCATTCTTGCAATGTATCGGCCAAAAACTACAGCCAATCCAAGAGAACCTACCAGTACAACTAGAAGTATTACAATGTCCACATAAGGTCACCTAGGTTCTTTCTTTACAATGTAGATACTGATTCCATATTGGACGTGTTTTTGACAACACTTGCAGTTCTACATTTGTATCCATCTGAAATCAGCTATTCACCAAGATACATGAATATAGAGATTTCCGTAATTCAATAACATTATTAATCCATTATTACGTTATTAAATAACATGTCACAGATAATTAGAGAACCACCCTTTGTACCTGATGAGTTAGATCTACTGATACTAGAACACATGTCAGATGATGCAAATGTCCAGTTCAAACATCTGTCCGAATCATTGAAAGTTGATCAACGTACAATTGCAAAACGCGTAAACAAAATGAAAGAACACGGTGTTCTAAAAAATACAATAGAAATAAGATGGTCACGAATTGGCGTGGGAATTGCAGCCTATGTGGGTGCAGAAACAGGTCTTGGAGAAAAAGATTTAGTTAAATTACGCGAATTTATTCGTAAAGAACCACGTGTGATAGAAGCATATTCCACAATAGGAAGTCAGGAATATTTTATTAAAATTTTGGAAACTGATTTACAGAGTTTAAGGGAAGAGGTTTTGATGCCGTTGGAACCAATCACTTCAAAGCTTACTAGTTCCATCATATCATCCAAAGTAAAGCAGAAAGACGATGTCTCACTTCTCCGTTTTCTCAGACAACGATGGTTTTCACATAAAAAAAAGTAAGGCGTCATAATAATTCTGGTCGAGTATGAAACTTTTATGAATATCTTTGATTGGCATTATAATTAGTTGAAAACCAGCTAAAAAGGTGCGAGTCATGTAAGACTCGATAAAACAGTTTGAACGAGTTCGAAGTAAAATGGTTATAACTTATTAGTCATTGATAAATAAGTAGTGAATAAATATTTTCTAGTTTTAATTTTCATAGCAGTCGCAATTTCAGCATTTGTGATTGGTCAAAGTGTTGGTATATCCATGGCTTCTCCATCCAGTGCAATTTCAAACACCATACAATGGCCAAATATTCACCAAAATGTAGCGACGGATTTCAATCCCCAAATAAAATCACCACAAATTGAAGATAGTTCTTTTATCAGCCCCTTTGCTGTTGTTATTGGAGATTGTCATATTGGAAAGATGGTATTCATGGCTCCAACGTCTGTTTGTAGAGCCGATGAAGGTACTCCAATTTACATCTCTGATTATTCTAATATTCAAGAAGGTGTAGTATTACATGCACTAGAGACTACATTGGATGGAAACAACATAGACGGAAGAAGATTCTCTCAGGATGGAGACAGGCTACTTGCAAATGATTCTAGATTTGATCAAGGTTATGCCGTATTTATCGGTAGTAGTGTAAGTCTTGCACATGATTCAATGGTGCATGGACCTGCTTGGATTGGGAATAATACTTTTGTTGGCATGAAGAGTCTTGTCTTTAATGCCAAAGTTGGAAGTAATGTGGCAATTGGTGTTTTTAGCCTTGTAACAAATGGAGTGGTGATACCAGACAACAAATTTGTTCCGCCAGGAAGTCAAATTCTTACCCAGGCAGAAGCTGACGCTTTACCTTCTCGCATAGGAAGTGGAGCATATGAAAATATCAACAAAGGTGTTCTACATGTCAACAAGGATCTTGCAGATGCCTATAACAGCAACGACCTTGGAAAAATAAAGTATTACAGAGAAGCATTGATGGAGGAGGAAGGTATGGCTGCTACACAACCTTCGCCATAAATTTTTGTGTAATTTATTCACAAGAGAAAAGTTAAGTTGTGACTTTTTCATTTTTACATGGTCTTAGTCCTGTAAGGCTCGTTATTATTTTGGTGTTATATGGTACCACTTTCTAATAAAGAACTTATTTTTGAATACTGTTACCTCTTCGGTAGTTGTTATCGCTGTTACCCGTCGGTTGGTAGAAATTTATGAATGGCGAGTTTTTTTCTTCTTTTTATTTTTATTAGATTGGTAGGCAAAGAAACCAAGCATTATACCAATAATAATAGTCGCTATAACTATCCCCATTAAAATTGATGGACTGACATGAGAAGCATCCATAGAAATCAGGTATTGAAACCAAGTTAATTAAGATTCTAATTTTTATGAAATACTAAGAAATTCGTAATCTCTTGCCTTTCTTGCATCATTTTCTATCATGATCTTTCTTTCAACGGGTTATGTCTAGTGCTACTGCGTGAACCCATGTATCCCGGTAATCACATATTGCCCTGTGGACCTTACCGTTAGCAGCATCGGACTGACCATTTGTATCAAAAATTAGTTCACATGAAATATGATACGTCTCACACCAGGTTTACAAGCCAGCCAACTGCAAAGCCAACAAAAATTCCCATATAGATGGCTCGTTGAGTCAAGACAGATACTAGAGTATTACCGTGTTTTTCTTTTGAGTCACGTGGCACTTCAACAATAATCTGTGATGGGGCAACAGATGGTTCTCTGAAAAGTATTCTGAACATTGGAAGTATTACATATAGTATAGTACCTATTGCTATGCCATTAAATGCCAAATCAAGAACATTTGAATTGTAAACGTATCCAATGCCGCCACCAAGTATTGTTGGAAGACCTCCTACTAGGAACATCAATGATAATATGCCCAGTTTCTTGTCCAATTTACCCGCCATTGGTGCAGCTATTGGAAAGCCTTCCGTTAAATTCTGAATTGTAAAACCAGCTAGTATTACAAACGTCTCACCTGCAAGTCCATACTTTACGCTTGCAGATCCGTAGACTAATCCTTCAGTTAAATTCTGGAACCCCATAGCAATGGCAATTATCAGAGCCAGTTTGATAGGCGACAACCCATTCTTTGATCTGTGTTCAAAAAAATACAAAATAAGAAATCCTCCAGCTACAGCCGAGCCAAATATTCCATCAAAAAATGCCGATGTGCCATATCCTTGTAAAGAACCATCATTTAACATCGGGGCTACATCAGAATAGATATCGGCCATTAGAAAGACAAGAATGCCAACTGCAACAGCATTGAAAAACTTGATTTTTCTATCACCCAGTTTCTTGCGGAGAACAAGTGGTAGTGACAAAAAGGTGGAAAGACCCATCACTGCACAGAGTGTTATTGTCAGTATGAAATTAACCAATTCATTGTCCTCCATGACAGACAGGATTTCCATAACATGAGAGATCAACACCAGAAATATCAGATCCGTCTATGTCTGCACCTTGAAGGTTTGCATGTGCAAGACTGCCTCCGGTAAGATCCATATCGTCCATGTCTGCATCTTGTAGATTAGCACCTGTAAAATCAGCGTCTAGAAAGCTGGCGGTAGAAAGATCAGCACCCTTGAGATTTGCATTTGTAAAATTAGCAACTTCGAATTGGGTTTGTGTAAATATCACACCTTGCAGGTTTGCACCTTGAAAGTTGCTACTTGGAAAGGTAGTTCCAGTAATCGTGGCACCTCTAAGATCCGCACCCTTGAAATTAGTGTGATAGACATCTGCGTATTCAAGGTCTGCACCCCGAAGATCTGCACCTGCCAAGTTTGAATTTGAAAGGTAGGCACCACGCAAGTTGACATTTTGGAGGTTTGCTTTTGAAAGGTTGACGTTAAACAAATCTGCATCTATAAAAATACTGCCTGACAGATTAGAGCCAGACATTTGAGCATCATGAATACGAAGGTAGTTCCAATAACAGTTGCTCAAGTCAGCATTTGGATGCACTTGCATGTTGCAAAGTTTTATTATTGGCGGTGTTACAGTTTTTGCTGTTACAGAATTATTTTTATCCGTGTATTCATTTTCATCTTGCTCTTCACCAAAAACCTTTGTTACTTGTCCCATTGGAAATAGAAGCAATGTTACAGTGATAAAAAATAAAATGATTTTTGAATTTGTTTGCATGATTAGGTCAAGATAATCAATGGCATTTAACATGTTTGAAAGAAATAAGTTCTGAAAACAAATTCTAATTCTAATAACATGGAATTAAAATAAAAAAATTAGAAAAATAATTTTAACATCATTTTAATCTATGGTATGAAGTAAATCCTTGCTTCCTCTCGTTGTCTTTTCCTTTGGTTTTTCATTTTCATAACCAATTGGAATTATAGCTACTGGCCTCTGACCTTGTGGAAGATGTAATATTTCTGAAACTTTCTTTTCATCAAATGCCCCAATCCATACAGTAGACAACCCAAGTGCATGAATTGTTAGTTGGGCATATACAGCGGCAATAGTGGCATCCTGAACAGAGAAGAACTGGGACCTTTCTCCGAATCGTTCAACAGAGCGAGATGGATTAGCACAAAAAACAAGCAATAAGGGGGCTTGAGCAATTAGAGCCTGGTCTTTAGCAGCTAACACTAGGCTTTTTTTTATTTCTTTATTTTTTATGTGATAGATTTCAAATGTTTGCAAGCCACCAGAAGACGGAGCCAAGTTGCACGCTTGCAATATTTTGGATAGTTTAGATTCATCAACCATATTATCCTTGAACGCCCTAATTGAGCGCCGCTTATTTAGAAAATTAAGGAATGCATTCTCATCCACGGCATCTCACCTTTTGTGTCAAAACCACGACCAATAGATCAAGGCGATTTGTTATAATAGCGTCGAAAAATATCAAACTTGAGAATCATCACCGGGCACGTCAATTTTACATCATAAGGAATTCCATATTTGCCATAACAGTTTGACATGACGTAATTTTTCCCCTTGCAAAAAATTTTTCGTTTTAAATTTATTTCAAATCCAACAGTGTTTGATAAAAAAGAATAAAACAAAAACATCCTGCTGCTGCAAACATCGTCAAATGTTAGAAAATTCTCAAAGCATAAAAATCCAAACTATGATTTTTCACTCGGAATAGATAATTCAGTCAAAATTCCGCCAACAAATCTATTGTGTTTAGTTGTGGTAATCTCTTGATTTGCAAGCTTTGAGATCTCGCCTACCAAGTCATCATCGCCAGATAGCATCAACTTTATGGTATTGTAATGAGCCAAAACTATAGCATCGTTTTCTCCAGACGCAATCTTGGTCACAAGTTTTTTTATAGTATCAATCTTGATATCATAGGACATTTTTGAAAAACAGTGTCTCAGTATATCTCCTACAATTTTTTGATGTTCTTGTC
Organism: Candidatus Nitrosotalea bavarica; assembly: GCF_900167955.1. GTDB lineage: Archaea > Thermoproteota > Nitrososphaeria > Nitrososphaerales > Nitrosopumilaceae > Nitrosotalea > Nitrosotalea bavarica. The sequence continues at coordinate 17,862 of NZ_FUYK01000005.1, forward strand.
CAACTGTAATGTTGAGCCGAAATTTTGGAATACGAGATAGGTCTTTAACTAAATCTAATAATGGAGATTCCGAATCTGTACAATATTTTGCCATAAGCGTAACAAACTGTGATTTTGTAATATCATCAAGTAGATAAGAAGACTCTAGGCTCTTGCTTGCCTCAATTGTAAACTCTGTTACAAGAAAGAGAAGTTCCAAAGGGTAGTTGATTGCACGTTTACTATATTGTACCGGATGACTAACAAACATTTGGTTTATCTTGGCAAGTGTTTGGGCAAAGACCAGGCTCTTTTGCGGTCCATCTGCTAACTTGCGAATAAGCTTGAGACAGACCACCAAGAAAAGAACATACTCTTTGATGGTTACATTTAATGGAAGAGCAAGTGCCTCAAATTCATTTGTAAACCTCTCAAGAACTTTGAGTATTCTCTCCTGCTTGTCCATTCTACGCAGATCAAGTCTACCTTCTGAGCGCGTGGAACTGTCAGTGATTTCCCCCGCCATCAAAATTCCTTTATCTTTGACATTTAAGAAAATTGGACTGCCCTGTTTTAGTACACTTAGAATGTACTCTAGTTGTCCTAGCCCATACATCTTACGACTTGTGGTAAGCTCTTCGACAGATTTTATCAGATCTTCAGACAACGCTTTTGTGATAAATCATCCAATAGATAAATCTGACAAGATATTTTTTGCGCTACTTTTCCTGTGCCAAGTACATATGAAAAATCATTTCCCAGATTGAAATTGTTGGAAATTGTTTAAGGCACAAAAGTTTGATCACCATTAGGATAAATACACTAGAAAACTTATCTTCAATATCTGCGTAAATTTAGCATGTCGTCTTATGTTGTAGAGAGGAACTTGGGCCAGTACATTTTCTTCATGGATGTCTCACCAGCATGGTGGTTAAATCACAGGTCGAGCGATGAAAAAATTATAAAATACATAATGGACAAATTTGGTCGAGACTATTATCCCAGAACAATATTTCAAGCAAGAAAACAAGTTGATCTTGATGACCTTGGCAACCCTCTTAGCAGATACATAAGGTCGGAGATTATAAATAGAGATTTTTCATTCGAGTTTTTACCTGAAGAAGAGATACACAAATCACACTATACCATAAGAAATGGAAACGTAATCTTTGAAAACAATCTAAGAAGACAAAATGCAAGGCTAAAAATATCTGTCAGAGTTTACAACTAGATTTTATTTTAAATTTTTATGAGTACCATCACAAAACGGTCTGTTTTTTGATTGCTGGCAGCCACATGCATGAATAATAGTCTCTTCATCATAAGTGATTACTGTGGGTACAATTCCAGAGCCCTTGTGTGAGCCATCACAGTATGGACCGTTCTTTGATTTCCCACACATGCAAAATGCAATTGTCTCGCCAGCTTTTGCTTTAATTTCAAATGGATGATTTTGCCAGCCTGTCATGACATAATCAAATGTTTAACAGTATTTATGATTTTTCTAGAGAAAATATTTGTTGCATTAGAGAGGAGGAGCTGATGCAGTACCGCCACACCTAGTACAAGGTCGTGATGTGAATGGCTCACCAAGTTTCATAGTTACTTTAAACTGAGTTTTACATTTGCCACATGTATATGGAACTTGTACTGTTGTCATGTGGTATAGAAAAATTTCTTTTGTCAGTATAAGTGTTAGCTAGTATGTATCAAAAACTGAATATCTAGCCCAATCTAGAACCAGAATGAGTAGACGGGCTACTCACTGTAAATGTTTCAGAGCCGCTACCAGAGAGATATCCAGATTTTGCAGCAGTTGCACTTGCTGTGTATGTACCAGTTGGCGCATTTCTTGAAATGGAATAATTGAAAGTCACTTTACCGCTTGTATTTGTTGTTCCACTTCCCTGTGCGGTACTGCCATTAGGAGCTGTTACTTTCAATGTTACTGATGCTCCACTAACTGGAGTTGAGTTGTTGGTTACCGACACAGTAAAAGATGCAGTTGAACCTTGTGTGAATGTATTTCCTATAGATGTGACAGAAACTGAGAGTGGAGTTGAAATTGTAACTGGGATGCTAATAGAATGAGATATTGTGCCATCTGTTGCAGATACTGAAATTGTTGTAGATGATGAAGGTGTAGTAAAAGTCATTGTCGTAGTAACACTTCCTGAAGAAGATACAATTACAGGATTTGGACTAAATGATGCACCGGTAATCGAAGATGATAATGTAATACTGCCGCCAGAAGGATAACCATTTACCGGAGTAATAGTAATAACAGAGTGTTGAGTCGAGCCTGCAGTTACTGCAAATGATGATGGGCTAGCAGAGATTGTAAAGTCAGGAACTGGAGGTAGTGTAAGAGTTGGAATTAGATTATTTACCTGTGGACTGCCAAGACCAGTTACTTCGTCGTAACCTACAGATGCATTACATACTATACCACAGTTTCCGTTGCTGCCAGATGTGATATCATGATAATTTGTAAGATATTTTGAGCTAGTTGCTGCACCATACAAGGCATTGCTTGTACCATATGATGCGGATGCAAGTTTTGCATTTTGGCTATTTGCTATTGCAGAGATTGCAGCCCATTGTGGAGCGCCAGCACTCGTACCTCCAACTGTCCACCAACCACTTTGAGACTTGCCATTAGTAACTATTGGAACACTGTCATAAACATATACTCCAGTGTTTGGATTACCGTCATAAGCTACGTCTGGGACTGCTCTGTTAGCATTTGTATTAAAATTATTTTGATAAGTAGGTTTTGGTTCATATGTACTGATACCTCCACCACTGTCAAGCCATGCAGTTTCACTCACCCAGTTTCCTGAGCTGTCAGTTGTAAGTGTAGTACCACCTACAGATATTACATAAGGTGATGCCGCTGGCCAATAGACACCATGACCACCATCTCCGGATGATACGAAGAAGCTAGTTGTTGGACGGTTGTAATGAGAATCATAACTTGTTTCAGTTGAAAATTCACTTCCTCCCCAGCTGTTAGAGACCTGTTGAGCACCACTTGCTACTGCAGTATCCACACCAGTAAGAAGATTTCCAAGTGAGTTATCGGTTGATTCTACTAGAACAATTTTTGCACCTGGTGCAATAGAATGAGCCCATTCAACATCAAGAGAAGTTTCCAATGCCCAGCCAGAATCAGTAGAGGGAGTTCCCTGAAGATTTGTTATTAAACAAGAATTAGCAGGACATGATGGCAAACCAAATTGAGTATCAAATGTTTGAAGATCACTTGCAATATTTGGATCGTTATATGCGTCTACAATTGAAATTATTTGATTATGGCCACAAAGACTTGGGTCAGTCCAGTCAGAGGTCGTAGTAAAAGCACAAGTCAAACTCTTGAAACCGTATGCTGTCAAGATAGTTGAAGGAGCATTACCGCCTGTTAGAGTGGTTGCTGCAGGACCTATGAATATTTTGACATGTGCTGGATGGTGTTCTTTTATTTTTAATGGGTCACCTGAAATTGGAGATTGATTTGAAATGCCAGAGGTTGACAATAGTCCACCAGGACCGTGTATTTCATCTTGCTGGGAATCCGTTCCAGGCAAACTAGCAAGTGCGCCACTGCCAGCAAGACTTGAACTTAGTAACAATAACGAAATAGCAGTAATTACAGAGATTGCCTTTAGCACCATTGACGCTTCTTTTCTAAGTTGACTTAAAAGCATTACTTAACTTTAATCAGTTCAGTCTAGTCAAAAATTATGGACATTACCTCACATCTCTGAGAATATAGTTGGAATCATAGACCAACACTTAGAATTTGAACAAATTATGATTTTTACCTAAAACCAAGACGATGGATGCCATTATAGATATTGCAAATATCACTATTGAGATAGAAGGAAATTCCGGAATTGAGGAACTGTCAGATATTTCAAAGGTAAACAATTTTGAAACAGTATTTGGCAAATTATTTCCAGTATTATATGAGAATGTAACATTAGCATTTGTAGCACCAGGCAAGGTAGCAATATACGAATTAGCCTGGCTTGGTCCAACTATAGTGGCATTCTCCCCAGGCTTGAGATTTGCATTAAATATTGCAAAGCAGCCCATTGCTTGACTTGTCTGCACATTCTTGTCAAAGGTTATAGAAAGAGGAGAGACACATCCTCCGTTAAAGTAAATTGTGCTGGGAGAATTATTTACTATGGTTGCATTAATTCTGATAGAATTTCCAACGTGTACATTTGCCGGACTAGTTTGAATATTTGTAAGTTCAACTTCTTGCCCAAAAGCTGGTACACCTTCTAAGAAGCAAGCAACAAAAATCAATGAGATCAATAACAATATTTTTTGTAATCTTCCAATTTGCACATTTGTAGTATTCCAGAAATGACTCTTAAAGGATTGGATTCATGTGAGAAGTGTACTCCAAGTTTTATTGTCACGTTAAACTGATTTTTGCATTTAGCGTACGTATATGAGACTTGTACTGTCATGACGCTCTAAAAAAATCAAGTTGAATCTGCAGGTACCAGACTTCTAGGATTGGGGTTGAACTTACTTACAATGTATAGTACCTTGTCATCACCTTCTGGCAGTGGATTTGCACATCTACCGCATTTTGGCAAAACTACAACTGCATCAGCATCAATTTCACCTATGAATCTATCACACTGAGAACAACGAACTGATTTTTTATCATAGATGTTCATGATATACATTCACAGATCTTGATGATAAGTAAGTAGTCTGCACTGCCGTGCAAAAATTTGTTTTACACATAAAAGTTGGATTTCATTTTTATCTACAACAAGTCAAGAAGTCCTTTAGTACTTTGATTGTATAGTAACATCATGACTATTGACACAATTCTTGAAAGCATAATGCACACGGACAAGCATATCAGATATGCCACAATTGCCGACATTCAAGGAAATGAAATCAAGACTCGGGTGAGGGAAGGAATAGAACCATTTCTAAATCCTCAAGATACAAAAGAAACACTCCAGTATGCAGCAAACGCATGGAAGATTAGAAGGACCTTTGAGCCAAAGATTGGAAAAGGTCAGTACGTTTTGGCAGTATATGAGAAGCTAAGGCGATTGACAATGCCGCTTGCAGACAAGTATCTCATCATGATTACTTGGGGCCCAGATGGCGGAACATTTGATATCATAGAACACATGCAAAACATGTTCTCCGGCGATGCTACAAAAGACTGGTAAATTTCCATTTGAATATTTTTTTAGGTAATCACATCGTTAGCTGTGCAAGTTTTAGGAAATACATTGTTTCTAAGACTAAATTACATTATCACATGAATTAAGTTGTTTCAATTATTAGAGCAAACTATTTTGCGCAATATATCACATCTTAAAAAATATCCAGATTTTAAAACAAGGATTCCACGGATTTCAAGGCATCCCATACTGGTCCCACATGACCAAATTCATCAAAAGCCAACTGACGGGTTTCTCTTATCTTTTTCTTATTATCAGGATCGTCCCTTAACAAGACTACCAAGTCTTCTAGCCTGTCTGCCAACTTTGATTGGTCTTCCACATCTACACCTTGGATGGATTTTATCTCATCAGCTGTTAAAACGGTTGACTGTTTTTTTGATTTAGACAAAGTTCTAATTATTTCGTCAATTTTCAGAATTGTTGCGTCCTTGTCCAATAATTGCAATGATAAAATTCCATTATTTAAATTGAGATCTATTGTCCGTTGATCCTTAACGCATCTAGATATATCTAGGTCACAGTCTATTTTGAATTATTTTTTTTACAATCCTACACTGGTGATTGCATTTCCAGAATTTGCATCAACTATGAGAATTATTTTCTTGCTCTTGTGGTCGTATTGGGCAAACCATATTGGAACATGCAATAGTTCACCGCTTGCAACTTCTTCCTGGGTCTCCATCTGCCTAATCATGTGGTATTTTGCATGAACCCTCTGAGACTGGATTTGATCAACTATGTTTTTTGCCTGGCTTTTTGCAGCATCTTCGTTGATATCGCCATTTAATACCTTCATCGATTTTGGAATCTTTTTTGAATCAAAGTCAGTTTTTTGATCAAATGCAAATTCATAGCCATGAGGCTGGTATGCCGTTAACGATTTTACTGCTATTACAGGACAGTTGTAGCTTTCATCATAAGTATATGCCTTAGTTGCATTGTTGTTCATCATTCCGCCTCCTCCCATCATTCCACCAAGTAACATTCCACCCATCATTCCACCACCATATCCACCCCTTCTACCGCCACCACCCATTGCTCCACCCATCATACCTGCCATTGCAGCAGTTGCGGCAATGCTTCCTATTTCTACTGCAATATCTGTTGCAATCAAATTTGTTTTTGCAGTTACAGGTACAACCCAGTATGGTACCATCAAAAAGTCAAGCTCTTCAAGTGTAGAGATTTCTTGAAGATGTCTATGCAAGAGTCCCTTGTCCATCATCTGATGCAATCTTGCAGTTATTTGATCTTGGTCTGATATTGTTATTGGTAACATGTAGTGCTTGGTAATATTTTGCCAGCCTGCGCTCTCTAAACTAATGCTGCTTCCGCAATACTCACAGGATATAACCATCTCACCAAATTTTGGAGTAATTGGTGCGCCACAGCTAGAGCATTTTACTTGCGTGGCTTCAGGACTTGAATCTTGTTTTGTAGTGGGATTTGCGTCTTGTTTTATAGCTGAAGCCGGGGTTTGTTTTGCACCACATTTTATACAATATACTGCATCATCTGCAAGTTGTAGACCGCATTTGACACAAAACATATCTTTGAATTATTTTATTGTGTTTCCACAATGTGAACAAAATTTAGAATCAACTGCTATTATGCTATTACATTTTGAACATGTTATGCCTTGAGCTTTTTGCACAGTCTGCTGCTGTTCTGTGCCACAACCTGGACAGAAATTACTAGATACTGGCATCATCATGCTACACTTGGGACACGGTTTCATTGGAGGCTGGTACAACCCCTGACCCATCTGCCCTGCCATTGCATAACCAATTCCAGAACCTGCTCCAAATCCTACTCCAAGGCCTGCCATCGAACCTGCTCCTCCTGAGGGATTTTTTGCAGCCTCTGTCATGGCCTGACCTGCCTGATATTGCATGTAATTTACTCCAAGTACAGACATCTCTCCTCTTGTATTGATTGCCTTTTGTACTTCATCTGGGAGATTGATTGTAAGTCCTGAGATCTTGTTGATTTCAATTCCATATTGTCCAAAACTTGATAGTACATTTGATAAAACAACTTGTTCTATATTTTGCAAGTTTGATGCAATATCAGTAACTTTGAGTCCGGTCTCTTTCATCTTTCCTAGTGCATTGAAGACCAAAAGTACCAGTTGTTCTTTGAGTCGAGATTCAACTGCATCAGATGTCTGTATTGCAAATGTTCCAACAAATTGATTAATAAAATTCTCAGGTGACGATATCTTCCACCTAAACTCTCCAAACACTCTCAAGTTCACCATGCCAAATACTGGATCTACAAACTGGTAAGGACCCTGTGAGCCAAATTTTCCATCGATATACCTATTTTGTAAATAATAAACTTCAGCGGCTTGGACAACTCCTGTGAAAAATTTTAACAGTCCGCCAACTATAGGGGCATTAAAGTCCGTAAGTGCATACCTGTTTGGTTTGTCAAAATAAGTCAGTACCTTTCCATCTCTGAAAAATACTGCAATCTCGTCTTCCCTTACTACGATATTATCATTGAGTCTGATGAGTCGAGGAGCCTTCCACATGATGTTGCCTTCCTTGTATTTTGATTCCCACTCCATAGTAGTTGAACCGGCTACACTTCCTCCCAGGTTGGGTTCTTTTTTTCGTCCAAACATTTACTGACACCTCATGTAGTTTGTTACCATTTTTATCACTTTGTAACTAGAATGTTTTCTACAGAGTCTAGTCTTTTCTTCCACGACATGCCAAGATTGTCCAATAGTGATGAAATTTGCGATGCAATATCTTGGATTTGTCTACCAGAGTTGTAATCGGACATAGAATTAGAACACGTTGTAAAGATCTGCTCAGATGTATTGACTGAATCAAAATCATATTCATACAACTTGTTGAGAACGCCCTCGTCTATTCGTATGTTGGGAGATATTCCTGCAGAACCCTGCTGAGCATGCTGTATCACCCCCGATACCTGCTGGATTTTAGATATTGTACTTCCCACAATAGTAAGATTGGTAAAATCATTTTTTGCAGTCATTGCTTTTCTTAGCTCTTCAAGTTTTGTCTTGGAGTCATTCAGCTTGTCAGATATCTGCTTTCGTAGTAACTGGTCTGCAGCTCTGATATCTTCAAGTTTACGATATTCTTGAAGAGCTGGAATTTTTAATTGTAATTTTTTTAGTGTTCCTCGATTGTCTTCCACTGTTTTTCTTATGTCTGGTGTTTCTGGCATTGTATCACTGATGATGTTACAAAACTTAAAGATTCCGTGAGAATCATACTTTGATTATACTAGTAATCCAAGACATGAGTTAGCGTATAGATCTTTGAGTACTAGTGTCACATTAAAGACCACATAGCTTTGTGTGTGGACAAAAATTATTGGCATCCAATTGCAGATTAGAAAATAGCATCCTAGGCAGTTACAATCCAATCTACTTGTAGCACGATTGAATTTGCGTCTGCAATAGAATCAATTCATACAAGGATTATTATCTAATAACATATTTCCAAATTTCTAGATGTATAGCGGAGAACGTGAAGTCCAGTCAAAGAGAAAGGCCCTTGCCGTTTTACAAGACGAGATAAACAGAATTCTCAACGCTGTCAGAGATCTATCAATTCTTCCCGGTTTGATTATCAAGGCAGACAAATCTGAAATAAAACAGCTGCTTGAGCGAATAAAGAATACAGAGAATGAGGTAGAAGCTCTCCGCAGAAAAATCACTCGAGAGATTTCAGACATTGGTGGCCTCATGATGCACAGGGAGAATATTTTGAACTCGGCATACACGATGGATGAAGTAGCAGGATACATCACAGGCATTGCCTTCAAGCTCTCAAACATCAAGGCAGCCACACTCAAAAAAGAGAAGCTTGACAAGGATCTTGTAGAACTAATAGAACTAGCTGTAGACCAGATTCAAAAAATTAATGAAATAATCAGAGCTCTTGCAAACAACAACAGTACGGTGGCAATTGACTTGGCACATGAAGCACAGAAAATAGAGAGACAGGTAGATAACAAGTATAGGGCATTGAGCATAAGAGTTCTTGACGAAACTAGTACAACAAAAGAGCTGTTACTTCTCAAAGACATAGTAGAAGGAATTGAAGAAATGTCAGACAAAGTTCTTCAAGTCTCGGATTCATTTATTTTGCTGGCCCTTAGCTTATAAAATATTAAAAAATATTTGTCATGCATCGTCCATACTAACTAATTTTAGTATTACCCATACAGAGATTGACAATAACCTAAGACATTGATACTTCCATAATTACAATATGAGTATCCTTGCGTGTCACATATCTGGAATTATTTTTATCTCTAGCATTTGAAATTTTGCATTTGCTTTTGTAATGAATCCAACTGGGAATACATTTGCAAATCTTGCTGATATTCTTGCTGCGATATAGCTATTTTTGGCATACCATTGTATTGTTTTTCTAGTGCATTGAATTGTTGTTGTAATGTATCATACTGACCAATTTGGTTTTGGGTGCATGCATAGTTTACCTTTGGAGACTTGAATCCATCTTGAACCATAGGAGTTGTTTTCGTTATAGAATACGATGTTATCGGAAATTGTTCTGCTCCATCTTGTAAGAATGCAACCATGGTGTAAACACCCCCCTGTGTAACAAACGGAGACAAGTCAAAAGATGTGTCAACATAGTTACCCATCTGCACCATCCTGTTGGCAATCTCCAAAGTCTCATTACTGGGCTGATAATACGAACCTGTTACTGGAGGTTGAACTATCGTTCCAAGTTCATTTCCTAGTTTATAGAAACCATCATTTTTGTGCACCTCATAGGTCTGCTTTGTTGGTAGAGGATCATAGAATATTCCAATACTTAGAAGTGAGCCAGTTTTTAGATTTCCGGCAAAAGTTACAATGCCATTATTTTCAGAAGGTGATTTTGTAAAACTTAGATAATTATTTTCAAAGTTCTGAGTCATGAAAAATGAATACTTGGTGTATGCAATTCCGATGCTTACTGCAGTATGATATTTGTCCAAAATATTATCCCTGTGCCCATTATTACAACAGATGAGATCATTATTCATCATACTAGATTCACTATTTTGAATCTCAGTTTTTGGATCAAGGGCGGGACAAATTACAAGAACACTTTGACATAAAGAAGTATTATCGTATTTAGAATCTGCAGCATTTTGTGCCACATTTCCAAACCCACCATATTTTGTATATACCATGTATGGCTTTTCACCATCTGACATGTAGTGTGACAATGTTTGCATATTCAACATGTCTTCTGCCTGCGCCTGGGCTGCCTGATTATTACTTAATGCAACAGGCAGTAATCCATGAGATGTTCTATCGTTATTGATTAATTGTAATGCATAATTTCTTAGTTCAGCAAGTGTAGTAGACTGGGTAGTAGATATGACTGGAATTGGAACCTGTCCCGTGTTACCATTATGATAAATACTTTTTATTGGAGATATGCTTGATTGTGAAATTTGCTGTTTTTGGATTGTTTTACCTGAATTAATTTGAGATGTTGCATTGTTTACTGTTTCAGCATTGCTTGGAGCATTTGAGTTATTTGCAAGTGTTGTAGCTTCTTTTTGAATTTGTTGTGACGTGTCTGATGCTCTCTCGGATACAAGATTGAGAAATTTCTGAGCCATTTGACTTGTATTTGCATAATAAAATCCAGCAGATATAATCACACATATGAATAGAACAGAAAAAATCTTTGCAGGACTTTTAGTCTTACGTGTTGATATTCTCTCATGTCCACAATCTATGCAAACAAACCTTCCCTTTTGAGTGGTGATATAATTATGATTTTTACATTCTTCCAAATGAATTGACTTCCTGTATTATCACATTTACTGGAATTTGTTCTAGTGTCATCCTATTTTTCCTCCCGTTAGTTGAACAATAGCGGATTTTAGATCGTAATGACTTGCCTCTCCCAGTACTTTTTCAATTAGATTATCTGCCATGGGTTGTGCCTTATCTCGGATCATAACAAAATCTTGATAATATTGAGTGGCATTTATTCCCGTGTATGCAATAAAGGCCAAACCAATCAGAGATATTACGATTATCTTACCTAGCATTGTAATCTGTCTCATGACATCACTTGATTAGATTAAAGGTTTGTGTACCAATCATTAGTCTACTAATTAATTATAACATTACAGTGCGTTGTGCAGTAAACTGGCAGCAGAATTTTGTTTTTATCAAGGTTTTATCATTTAATTTTTTAAAACCACGAGCGCGTAGCAGAGTATGATAATTATACTAGCAAACCAAGAGTATCCTAGTTGGATAAAATTGAGTACGAAGGCACGGTCTGGGCAATAAACCACGGCTTGCCACAGCCATTACTTGATCATTGTATCAAAAAACTAGTTGATCATGGAGTAAAAAAAGAAGACATTGTAATTACAGATGCCCCATCTGACGTCAAAGTAGGAACAGTCGTAGTTGACGTGTACCCATATCATATTGAAGTGGGACGTGTGAGAACCACAAGAAATGACTCTTACATAAGCGGTAGCATAATGATAATAGAACTAAAGGCAGACCCTGAAGGCAAATACATCGATTAGAATTTAAAAATCAATTATTCGCCAGATAGTTGTAAAGCCCCAATAACATACTGATCTATAAAAATTGCACGTGCATTAACATACAATATGATTACATGTACAATCTGCGGTAAAGATATGAAATTTGTTGAAGGAGATATCATCCATGAAGAAAATTGGTATCATAGAACCTGTTTGAAGATAAAAAATAGGAGCGCGGATATTTGTGCTCAAAGCAATATAGTGGAAAAAACACTCAGTTTGGATTAAGTATCATACAGTAATGGATCTACAAGACTTTGTGTAATATATAATCACACACTCATCTCTAAAGATTACCAACTGTATTACAATACCATACAAATGATTACATGTACAAACTGTGAAACTGTCCACATATCCGAATCTGCAATAGTATGTTCAGATTGTGGAAGCATATTTGAATAGGCAAATTGCCTAACCCCATTTTTTGATTTTTGTATTCAATTTATAATATCTTTAATTTATAAGATACTCTAAAATTCAAACGCATAATTATCTATAGTATTGTTATAACAAACAAGAAATGAAGATACAAAAACAAAATATAATATTTGTAGTTAGCGTATCACTTGTTTACTGTGCAATATCTGCAGGATTTTCCCTAGTCGGAACGGTTCTTCCAGATAGGGTGATGTTACTCAATCCAATAGAACATGGTAGTCTGAGTGTAAAGGAGATTGGAGGACATTTCGTTTGGGGACTGGTTGCAGGAATAGTCACACTACGACTCCGATACATACTCCTGGGTGGAATACTAGCAGTCCTAATAGACTCTGATCATCTCATAGGACTATTACATGTAGAAGCCATACCCCGAATGAGCCATTCAGTCACATTCGCAATTTTATCCACAATTATCTTGTTACTTGTATTTTCCAAAAAGGATTACCGGTTGGGGGCAATTGCATTTACAAGTGTACTTACCCACATATCATATGACATGTTTGCAGACTCGTATGGATTTCCAATCTTTACACCGTTTGTCAACAAGATAATCCAGATTCCAAGAACAGACTGGATAGTCTTTGAAATTGCAGCAATTTGCATAATTGGAATTGTAAGCTTTATTGTTACAAGAAAAGAAATAGATATTAAAAAAATCAGCAAAGAGCCAGGTAGATGAAAAATTATACTTCGTCAAAATGATGCAAGTTAGGCGATGGAGTAGATTCTTTTTTCCACATCGTCCTATCTTTTAGACAGCGTGCCTGCTCTGCATCCATTGGCATATCATGCTCGATAAATACAGGAATATCTTTTACTCCTAATTCGTCTGCTGCAACTGCTCTATGCCTTCCATCATGATAGACAAACTGGCATTTACTCAAATCCAATTTCAGAAATGGCGCATCTTGTGGTTTACATTTTGAAATTCGTTTTCGTTTGTGTTTTACCAAAAGTTCTGTAGTGGATACATCATCTTCTGATCTTTTTTCAACAATTTCTCCTGCAAATGCATAGTTGAGAAATTCAGAAGGCTTCATCGTAGTATAAAGCAGTCTTCCTGCCCCAGCATCTTTTGGAAAATTGGCGTGAAAACCGCCAGTTCTGCTTCCCTCTTCGATAAAGTATTCAGGACTTTTTTTTATTGCAGGAACTGGAATTGTCGGAGTCCATACTGGATAGTGTTCTTTCTTTGTGCACTTACAATCAAGTCTTCTCCGAAACATATCCGTAATAGAAGCAGGTGCAGATTCCAATGTTTTCAACATACGGTCTGCCTCGGATCTAGTCGGAATTCTCAATAGATATTTTTTTGCAGACAAGTCATATTCTTTTTTATAAATTTCATCCATGACATCAAGTAGCTTGCAATCATTTAGTCGATCGATAAAAACATCATCACGTTCGTCTGTTGTCTTGCTTTTTGTCATACCAAGCATGTAACTTTACCATTATAGTAGTTTTCCAAATATTTTTTCATGTTCTAGATTTATCATCTTTAAGAATATCAGAAATAAAGGAAAAATTGCAAATTACCAGACTTGGATAAATCTTCTGGATATTATTATGCTTCCAACTACAGATATCATAATTACTACTCCAACAATTGGACCAAATTCAGGAACTGTTGGTGCCATAATCTTGGACATGTTCATTATAGTAATACTGTGAGTGGAAAAGTGTGGAATTAGAACTAGTACCTGTACACCACCTTGAGTAACTACAATTGCAAAGCTTGGATTGTCTGTTGATTTTGCATGTAATATTGCATCCATGTTTGGCGCTGGTTGTATGAGTTGTCCATCATACATTACACCAAGTTGCTTTAGGTTTGCCACATTAATTGTAGTTGCATTAAGATTAAATGAAATTACCTTTGGGCCTGTTTGACTAGGTGCAGTCACATTGACGTTTAATGAATTTGGTGTAGTGTTGATTGTTTGAACTGAAACATTATTGTCAATGGATGTAGTTGTAGATTGATTAGTGCCAACATTTACTTCGGCAGCTATCGTTTGGTTAGCTTTAGCTTGATTGATGCTCTGAATTTCTTGTGGAGTTGCAAGTACAGACTGGGTAGTAGATAATGATGATGAGATACCATTTACCAACAGTGTCGATGTAGCAGTACTTCCCGAATGAGCCGAGTCACCTGCATAAAATACTGTTATGGTTACACTATTACTTGGATTCAAAGGTGGGGTATATTGAAGCGAGCAAGTATCACTTGTCAATATACAAGCATCTGAACTAAATGAGCCACCTGCACCATTATCAGTCCACTGGACTAGCCCTATCATACTTGAAGAAGGATTTGTCGTATCTGTTACTGTTACAGCAAAAGTGACTTTGGTTCCAACAGAAAATGTTGCAGGATTTGGTATGATGGCAGCAGTTGTAGGATGAAGTCCTATCGTAGTCGATATAGTGCTAGTACTGGTAGGAACAACATTTGCAGACAATTGTGAGAGACCGGTATTTGGCTGATGCATGGTATCACCACCATAACTTGCAGTTATGGTTATTGCACTTGGAGGATTTGTAGAAGGAGTATATGATACAACACATGCGCCAGATGCCAGTATGCATGTAGATGAACTAAATGTACCACCAGCATTTCCGTCACTCCAGATCATTGTTCCTGTTGGAATGTTTTGAGCATTAATAGGATCAGCAACTGTTGCAGTAAATGTCACTGCAGTTCCTGCTACATACGATGCAAGATTTGGCGAGATTGTAAGTAGTGAAGATGAAGTAGAAGAACCTGAATTTGTCAAAAGAGACGTTGCAGAGTTTGCAGCATGACCTGTATCACCATAATAGCTTGCCGTTATAGTGATAGAATTTTGTGCATTAGATGATGCAGTATATGTTACAACACATGTACCTGATGACAAGTCGCATGTTGATGCACTAAATGTACCACCAGCATTTCCGTCACTCCAAATTACTGTCCCGGTTGGGACATTTAGAGAATCAATAGGATCAATAACTGTTGCAGTAAATGTCACCGTGTTTCCTGCTACATATGATGCAGGGTTTGGCGAGATTGTAAGTAGTGAAGATGACGTAGAAGAACCTGAATTTGACATCAAGGTAGATGTTCCTGAAATTGAGGGATGATTTGAATCTCCGCCATATGTTGCGGTGATAACTATCGAATTTAGAACATTAGATGATGCAGTATATGTTGCAACACATATACCTGATGACAAGTCGCATGTTGATGCACTAAATGTACCACCAGCATTTCCGTCACTCCAAGTTACTATACCTGTAGGAATATTTTGAGAGTTCGTAGGGTCGGTAACTGTAGTAGTTACGGTAACTTGTTCTCCCGATGATATAGTAGAAGCAGATGATACTATTAGAATAGAGGCGGTATCCTGAGTGTGTGATAATTGAGATATTCCACTACTTGTTTGATGTGTACTATCTCCACCATAACTTGCAGTAATTGTTACTGAATTTGAAGAGCTTGAATATGGAGTGTAAGAGATTGTGCATGTACCAGAGGATAAAGTACATGCGGATGAGCTAAATGAGCCGCCATCATTTCCATCACTCCATGATACAGTTCCAATAGGCGTTGTAGGAGAATTAGATGTATCAGTAACAAGGGCTGTAAATGTCAAGGATTGACCCGAAACATATGACGCAGAATTTGGAGTTACTGTAATTGATGTAGTAGATGTGGTTGAGCTTGTTGATACTGGATTAGAGGATGTAGAGATTACTGTAACTGAAAATGTTGTAGTGGTTGATTGCATTGGTTGCGATTCCAATTCGTTTGCTTCAACTGTCACCTGATAAGTTCCAGCTGTTTGAAACCGGAAAGGAATATTTGCTGTACCTTGTGTAGCATGTGATAAAGTTGAAAAAACAGGACTGCCTTGTTGAGTTATAGAAAATGTATAATCAATATCTGGCTTGTTGAAATTAATTTTGAAATAAGTAGTTCCACCGACAACTGGATTTACAGGATAACTAGAAAA
Organism: Candidatus Nitrosotalea bavarica; assembly: GCF_900167955.1. Classification (GTDB taxonomy): domain Archaea; phylum Thermoproteota; class Nitrososphaeria; order Nitrososphaerales; family Nitrosopumilaceae; genus Nitrosotalea; species Nitrosotalea bavarica. Next base: position 34,096 of record NZ_FUYK01000005.1, read on the forward strand.
TTGGATTTCAAGGCCACTATTAGATATCGTTGGCGGCATAGAAGATGGATAATAATATTGACTAGATGGACCGGAAGTTTTCCCATATTGTAATCCTTGTGACGCATTTGTAGAAGTATATCTTTGTTGAGAAATATTACTTGATTGTTGTGAGTTTTGGTAAGTTGGTGAAGGAGTACGTGTACTATTGTGCAAATACGCATAACTTGTAGGGTTCCCAGTATTAGCGGATGATTGAGGAGAGTTTTGATAAGTTGGAGTGGTGTGTGTGCTATTGTGTAAATATGCATATCTTGTAGGGTTCCCAGCATTAGCATTTAGAGTATAATAGGGAGTTGTACTTCCGCGGTTATAATTAGGAGATTGTGTGTTATGAGAAGTCATTTGGGCATGTGCTGGTTGTTCCAAAACACCAAAAGCAAGACTTGCTACGGATACCATAATGACAACTAGTAATATCTTAGAATGATTCAGGATTAATGCTAGTCATCATCCACTAATAAGGGAGTCATATTTTTCATTAGTAAGACATAAGAAGATTAGAAATTTTGGCATTCAAATTACAATACAAAAATGAAATTAAAAAACAGTTTAAGTATCAGACAAATCCAATCTTACGCATAATGGTATCCGAGAAAATAGTCAGGTTTCAAAACAAGAACAAGGACTTGAATCAGCTAGCACAGCAAATATCTACAATGTTGCAACAAGACGGATACAAGACACAGATGACATCTACTTCACCAGTAGGCATAGTTATGCAGGCAACCAAGGCAGGCATTCTCAGAGATATCATAACTGCAGACAGGGCGTTTACTATAATGATAAGCGGTGATCCAAATGACTTTGCAATACACATTGGAATTGGCAAGTTGATACAAAATATCGTAGTTGCAGCAGTAGAGGTATTGTTCTTATCAGTGTTATTTTTGGCAGTTGACATTCCAGAAATGCTCTGGACAAGACATGTAGAAGAAGAAATATTAAAAAAAATAACACAGATTGTAGGATAACAATCACGAAAGTTCTTTACAAAGGTACGATATGTATAATCACGAATAAAAAAATATCTATTTTTTTCTTGCCAGTTCTTGTTACTATCGTGGTCATCCTTTTCTCACAAACTTTTTCATTGTCTGCATATGGATCAAGCGCGCTGCCATGGCCTACTTTTATGCACGACTACTCCCATACTGGTTTGTCCCAGTTCGCAGGAGTACAATCCAACTCTACATTGTGGCAATTCAATGTAAAAAATGGTACTAGTGCACTTGTTATAGGTCAGAACAATATTATTTACTTTGGCTCGTGGGGAAACCTTGTTGCAATAGATGTAGATCATGCAGAAAAATTCAAAATCAATGTGGGAGGTATTGTAGATTCCCCCTCGATTGGCTCTGACGGAACATTATACTTTGAAAATGGTGGCAACACAATATTTGCAGCAAGCCCAGAGGGCACAATAAAGTGGAAATACCAATCCAATGACACTGTAACAATTCCAGCAATTGATATCTATGATAGAATTTATTTTGGCAGTGGTAATTTTCTAGAGTCTGTCAGTCCAGTTGGAAAACTCTTTTGGAAATATCACACAAATGGACTGGTCAGTATCCCTTCAGTTGGGCCTGATGGGACAATATACATCGGTGATACAGACCATAATTTTTATGCATTAGATTCATCCGGGAATTTAAAATGGAAGTTTAATGCAAAGGGAATTACTACGTTAGGTTCAATCAACCCTCAAAATACAGTCTACTTTTGTGATTCAGACAATTACCTTTATGCCGTAAATCAAGATGGCACACTCAAATGGACTTTCCAGTCCACCAATATAGGCACGCCCCCTTCCATTGGCCCAGACAATACTCTATTTCTTGTAGACGGAACTGGCCTAGTGGCACTAAATTCTGATGGTACTAAAAAGTGGGACTATCATCCTGCAAATGTTACGGTACAATCAGCATCTGTAGATAAAGACGGTACAGCATATGTAGGAATTTTTGAGAATCACCTTTATGCACTTGATTCTTCTGGAGATGTAAAATGGAATTTTAGGGCAGATGGCGGAGTCAGCCAGCCTGCTATTGGCTCGGATGGTACAATTTATTTCAACAGTGGAAAAGGAATCATCTACGCACTTGGACAACCAGCAATACCAGAATTTCCAATGCCCACGCTTCTTGTGATAATTTCATTTATTGGCATACTGGCAATACCAAGAGTCTTTCGGATATAGATGCCATATTTTTAAATGATCAAAATAGTTTATGAATGAGTTGAAAAAATTTCTCGTCATTACAATTTTAGTAGTTGGAATTATGATTATGTTTTTGCAGCCGTTAGCGTTTGGACAGTACTATCAGATACATCATACGATCTTAATTCTAAATCCCATATCTCGTACTGCACAGCAAGGAGATCATCTGACTTTTTCTGGCACACTTTTGACCGCAGATGACAAAATACCACTTTCAAACAGAATGGTGTTTATACAATATGATTCGCCTTATGATTGGACAAGAATTCGTACAAGTGCAACAACTGACAATAATGGAAATTTTGTAGTAAGCTGGACAGTGAATCCAAAGGGAACCGGTATTTGTACTTACAATTTTTTTGCAAAATACAATGGGGATGATAATAATTTCTGGTCCATTAGCAAGCAATTTCTTCTGAATGTCACACCAAGATCTATTAAAAATTGACTACATAGCATAATTTCAAAACAAAACTTACGACGTTCGCATTTTGTCCGTGATTATTTAATCACTTAATTTATTTCTGTGTCTCTAGTCTCCGGGTTCATCTTTGAACCAAATAACAATATGATTGAAGCTACAATCACATTGATTCCAAGAAGCACGGGAATAAAAGATCCTCCATGGGACAAGAGACTGACTGCAATTAGCGGTGCCCATGAACCAATCAATAAACCTCCATTGTAAACAAATCCATTTGCAGTATTTCGTACTTGAGTAGGAAATCTCTCTGACAAAAATGCAGGTATTGGGCCAAAACCTGATGTTGCCGTAAAGATCAAAATTACAGTATACAAAGATCTTTCATAAAATGATACAGCATGATACAATCCATAAACTGCAGGTATTGCAAGTATGATTGCAGATATTGCAAATAATCCCAGTGTCTTCATTCTACCAATTTTTTGACTAATATAACCCGCAAATATCTGTCCAAAAAATGAGGTTATCGTTGCAACAATAAGCAGAAATGGTATCTCAGACTTGTCCATATTAACATAATTTTGAAGAAATGTTGGATAGAACCCCATTGTTGTGTAGTACCCGTATTGAAGCCCAGTCATGATTATCAATGCCAAGAAGAAACGCTTTCGTATGTTAACATCAGAAAATATTTTTCGAAGAGGAGCACGCTCTATTTTCTTTTGGTGAAATTTCTCAAGCCAGACTTGAGATTCCTTCATCTTTATTCTTACAAAGAGTGTAGTGAGCCCAGGAATGATTCCTGTGAAAAACATTATTCTCCAACCTATCTCTGTGAACTGAGGACCTGAAAAGTGTGTAAATACAAAATAATATACAACTGATGCCAGTATAAAACCAAAATTATATCCACTTTGAAGAATCCCAGATAGTAGTCCTCTTGAAGATTTAGGTACAGTCTCCATTGTAATTACCGCACCGCTTCCCCATTCTCCACCTGCAAAAAAACCTTGCAAGAACCTTAATGTAACTAAGAATATCGGAGCAAGAATGCCAACCATTTCCCACGTCGGTAACAAGCCAGTTGAAAATGTGGCAACGGAAAATCCAATTATGGTAATCATCATTGCTTTTTTTCTCCCTATCTTATCACCAAAGTTTCCAAAGAATGCCCCTCCAACTGGACGCATTATCAGTGTAACAACATAAGCTGCAAAAGCAGCAAGAAGAGAAAGTGTCGCATTGCCCGTGGGAAAAAAGAGTTTGCTAATCAATGGAATAACCAGTAACATCAACACAAGATCATAACCGTCAAGAGCCCATCCAAGAAAAGAACCTAAAAGTACAGACCGCTGATGGCTAGAAAGATTCATTGTGATTGCAATATTTTAAGCGAATTTTAATCTATTATAATCATTAGATTTTCAAATCTGAGAATCAATCCAATTGTTATATACAAAGATTACATAACACTATCCGAAAACATATGGAAGACACACATGAATCATGTAGAACAGAAGGCGGCGCAAGATGCGGGTGCGGGTCAATGTCTTCTCACGAACACCAGGGCAGCGGTCACATGTCATCTCATGGCGAATGCGGTTGTGGCGATGGTCATCATTCGCATTCCATGACAAAGATGTACAAGCATGCGTACATGGATGCGTTGTATCAAGCCCAAGTAGAACGCATCAGAAAAAGAATTGATGCCAAATTTGGGACAACGCTTGACAAAATGGCAGATGCTGTAGTAGAGTCGTTTGGGAAGATGTGGGAATCAAAAATGGCAAAAATTGAAGCATGGCAAGGACTTGAATCTAAACTTAGAACCATCCTTTCTGAAAAAGCTAAAATCTAAAATAATCTCCCCTAGCCTTTTTTTAATGTCGTTTTTTAGCGGCTCGCACTGTAAGTAAAATTACTCCTACAATCAAAACAATAATTCCAATAAAGTACCAAGTTTGAATCATAGAGCATATTTGTTGTGTTGGTTGGTTAATAATTTGTGCAAACATTCCAATTATAGAACTACAGAGATTTGAATATCCGAATAAAAACATAGTTGAAATTCCTCCGAGGATTATGAAAATAATTCCTACAATTGCAAGTCCAGCATATCGTTTCTGTTTTAATGGTCGTTTTTGAATTGCCTTAGAACTGTTTTTACCCTGATATGCTCCACATCTTGGACAAAAATCGTGGATTCTAAATATTCCAGAACCACATGCAATACAGGATTTTAAAGCAGTATCTTGTGAGTATTGTTTAGTTTCAAGTTTTTCCTTTTTTGATATAGTTTTACGCGTATCAATAAAATTATGTTCATCATGAAATGCCCCACATCTTGAACAAAAACTAAACATTCTTGGTACAAGAGTTCCGCATTTTGGACATAAATCTACAAGATGTCCATCAGATGGCTTGGCTTCTCCCTCGTATCGCTGCTTTGCATTTTGAATTTTTTTCTCAAGAGATCCTACTGTTGATTTTTTCTGATATTCATCTTCTTCTACATGTGGGTAGAGGTATTTGGAAACTAGCATATCCACATATCTACGGTCAGTTGGATATGCCGATTCTTCAGTTTTCAACCTATTTAGTATAGACTCTAATCTAATAGGATCCCCATAACCAAATTCCATTAATTGTTCAACAAGTTCGATCAGCGCTTCATTCATGAATAACAATTTGATGATTTCTCTAATTAAAAGACATTTTGTTCATTTTTTATATTTTTGTTCACAGTATCATCAAATAGACTCCTAGGTTTGAATTAGATTAAGATCAGATCCCCTAGGAATTAGATAAAAATTAAAAAGAAATATTGCACTATTGTTTGTTATTTACTATTTGTTGTAATTGATGAATTACATCTACAGCAGCCTTGATGTCATTCCAAACATCGCTTGATTGTGTTCCCTGATACTTGTTAGACCCTACCTGAGATAAGACAGCCTGAGCATTGCCGATATCAGTCTGTGCTTGGCCAACTAGTGCTTGAAATGTAGAGGAGTTATTTTTCCCAGCAAGAAGATTTAGTTTTGCTTGATCTGCCTGGATTGCAGTATTTGCTGCAAAGTGAAAGTTGTTGGCAGTTTTGCACCCATTGTATAGACAGAAACTATCCAATACAGATTGAAGCTGTGTGCTGTTCTGGGCATTGTTTACCGCTGTTTGAAATGCTTGAATTTGAGTGTCTGCAGTGTTGATTGTCTGGTTCAGACCTTCAGTATTTGCACCATGTCTTGTCAGCCTATTTGCCAAATTCTGAGCATGTGTAATAGCCCTGTCAAATTTCTGGATATTGTTTTGGGCTTTTTGTTGTTTTACTTCAAAAAGACAACTCTTCTGTGCCAATTGGAGTTGTGCGTTATCTGATTTTAAAGCAGAGTTGACTGTCTTGCTATGCACAGTCCGGATTGCATGTATAATATCAAGACTGGCGGTTCGTTGGTCAGAATTGTATTTCTGTGCATCTGTTTTAAACTGGGATGTATTGTTAGCATTTGCATCTGCCTGTAGAGCAGCAAAATCAGCATTCAGTGTTGGAATGTCCGTATTTGTTAGAGAGGATGTGATTGTCGAATTCTGTATTACATTTACGACATCGTTAAGATAAGAAGTAGCATGAGTATCAATACATGTAACTGATGCCAATGGTAATTGTAGATTCAGAGATTGTGATGCGGAGCCTTGATCTGCAAAAGCAACATATGGCATAACCAATATTAGTGATGCAATAAACGCACTGTATTTTACAGTCGGATTCATTGTGCTTTGATATTTTTTTAAGATATAAAGCATTACGTAGCTTTGTTCACTGACAAAGTTAATGTATCGTATGTAAAATATAAAAAAGACAACTATGTTAAAAGTCAGGAAATTATCTTGGATGGATTTGTAGTAAGATGTACAATATGTAAGACCAAATTTGTAATTCCTGATATGGGTCCGTGCACTGATCTTGAATATGAGAAATACATTAAAGATTCTGGCTTTGTGTGCAAGTGTGGCAAAAACGACTGGTTTCTGGATTCAGATTAGAAAATATCAAATGTCGATTTTTTAATTTCTCCAGTCTGATGTGATAATGAAACACTTTCTACATCTGATAGATTTATTTCAGATCAAACTTTAGATTACACGTGCGAAAGAAAAAGGCACCAAATCCCAAGCTAAGAATGCAGGTAGCTATTGCGATTGGCGTCATAATAATAGCCATAGTTATTGTTGTAAATTATTATCTAGACCAGACACAACTCTCAGGTCAGAGATTTGGAGACCAATTAGCTCAGATTCAGCTAGACCTCAAAAATGAAACTCAGAGTTTTGATGCACATCTCACACAATACAAAAACGGACATATATCAAAAGACCAGATGCTCAACATAACAGATAATCACATAACAGCAGTACAAAATATTCTTCCGCGATATGAGCAATTAAAGACACCAGAACTTTTTGTGCCATCGTTGCAATTATTCAAACTCTCTACTGAAACCCAGATTGAAAGCGACCAGGCTCTAAGAGAATGGGTTGTGACAGGAGACAATGCAACATATGCTAAATCAAATCAGTTGCTGCAACAGTCATTTCAATACGAGATGAACGCACTCCAGTCTTATGAAGATACAAAATCTAAAGGCTCACAGTAAGCCCTTATGATGCGCAAAATCTAATATGTCACTTAGATTTCCCAGAATTTCTTTTTTCTCTAAAGGAACCGGCGAATCAAATATGATTCCAAGTGTAATGCTTAGCATGTCATGATCTGTATGAGAGACCAAGATTTTATGATGCTCGATTTGTTTTTCGATAGTTAGATTTTTCCAGGCCAAAATTCTGTTATAGACATCTTGTAGTTGTTGTGCAACATAGTCAAGGTTCATCTCTTTTCCATCTTCAAATAATCCAAACTTGACAAGAGGTAACATCATGTACCCACCTTTGATCGGATCATGATTTTTCATCATCTCTGCAATCACTAGATCAGATTTGTCTTCTGGTTGAATGTCTCCATACTCTGGCGCAAAATATCCTGCGAGGGTCTTGCGGTCGTCATAGATCTTAAAATAAGTCTCTTCTTGCTCTATGGTCCACATTATATTACGCCGTGATTTTTTCTGCTACTGGGTTTACCTTAAGCGTGTTAAGACATTTACCACAAAAATACTCTTTTCCAGTATTGAAGATGGTCGGATTTTTGCACTTGGGACACTCCCTGTTTACTCGATTAACTTCAATTGGCATGACAACACTGTAAACCAATTCCTCAAAAGATGCGAGGTCAAATTTAGTTTGTAATGGAATCGATTTTGCACAAATTATAGGACTTTAACGTGCTTTATTGCATCCAAGAGAGCTTTTTACACCTGAGAAAAACTCAACGCCTTCATTGATACAGTATGCACTGCTGTACATCATGCAATCTTGCAATTGCATTTAGTGCGTTATTTTTGTAATCTTCATTTCTTGCAAGCCATGAGGCAATATCTGTCGCAGTTACTATTCCTACAAGTTTGTCATCCTTTCCCACAACTACAAGACGCCTTATGTTATAGGCTGACATCAAGGTGGCCGCTTCTACAATTATCATCTCAGGCTCTACAGAGATGATCGGATGTGACATTATCTTCTCAACTAATACCTGAGACGGTTTCAAATCCTGAGACGCAACCTTTGTTACAATATCTCTTTCTGTAAGTACCCCTACTGGTTGTCCCCCCTGTGTCACTACAAGTGAGCCAATCCCTAACTTTGTCATTATCTGTGTAGCCTCTAAAACACTCGAGTTTGCATGTATGGTCTGAACAAATTCTGCCATTATTTCCTTGACAATGGATTCGCTCATCTTTAGAAACTATTGAATTTAAGATATTAATTCAGACATCTGAATAATTCAAGTCTAGGTTAAATTAATTTTAGCAATGTCTATTTCAAAATCTTTGCCGTTTAGTAGATTTAATATAATTAGCAGAAGAAAATTCAATAGTGAAAAATATCAACAATAATGCACCATTAAAGTACTGTAAAACAATTCTCATTAATTCAAGCCCTGAAAAAATTTGGGAAGTAATTACAGACATTAACCAATGGACAAGCTGGGAGACAGATATCAAAAACCCAAAGATCAATGGGCATCTAAAACCCAACACAGTTTTTGACTTTAAAATAAACAGAGTAAAAATTCGGTCAAAGATTCATACTGTTGAACCATTTCATCATTTTGGCTGGACAGCAAAATTTTTTGGGATGTATATCATTCACAATATGACGCTAACAGAAACAAAAGGGCAAACATTGGTATCAGATGATGAAAGCCTAGAGGGTGTCATCGTGAGACTTTTCAAGAAATTATTTGATAAAAAATTAGAAAAAAATAAGCAAAACTGGCTTGAACAACTAAAAAAAGAATGTGAAAAATCAATAAACTAAATAATAAAAGAAAGTTTTATTATCGAATATTTTTTGGCCTGATTTCTTTTACTCTGTCTTCATCTACGCTTATGTATTTACAACGTACATGATGTCGTAGTTGTTCTCTTGCCTGTTTTTTGTTCTCACCTGATGACCAATGCCAGCAGATAGAACATACAACAGTCCATTTTTTGTCTGATTGAATGTCTCCTAGTCGTGGGGGACTGGTAATTTGCATAATGTGTAAAATCTTCCTTTTACTCTTATCCTAGTTGTATGATCGATGTTGACCTGTGTGAAAAATATTATTCCCCAATCCTCGACATTTTGAAAAATCAAACATTATAAACGATGCAAATAAAATCTAGTTCGTGATTCCCGAGTCTACAAGAAAGTTCATCGACAGCCTAATCGACTATTATATCAGCGAAGCAGCCTCTTACAAACAGCTAGCAAAGACATACTATGACGAAGTCGAGGATGTCAATGCAAATGCTTTTGGAATTATAGTAGGATGCGTGTATTCTGGATTTTTACAGGCATATCAGAACCAGAAACTAAAGCCGTCACTTGAGGACACTCAAGAGTTTACACGTATGATAAAACTGCGAGCCGCTCAGATAAAACGAAATATACTGGATGCCAAGGTCTAGACTGTTCACTAGATTACTGGTAAAACGACTGTAAAAGTAGTAGGATTATTTCTCGTATGTATTGTTCCATTGTGTCGCTCTACGATCTTTTCACAGCTTACTAGACCCAATCCAGTACCTACCTGTTTTGTTGTAAAAAATGGTTCAAATATTTGAGGTAATATTTTTTCTGATATGCCAGGTCCAGAATCTATAAAATCAATCACAATATGACCTGCATCAACTTTCCAATCAACAGTTATAGTTCCTTGGTTTTCCCCTATGGCTTGAATTGAATTTAATAATAAATTTCCACAAACTGCACTCAATTGATTTTTATCACACATTATCTTAACATCATCTTCTTTGGCAAAATTGACTAGAATGTTGTTAGGAATAAGAACAGTCTCAATAGATGACAAAATTAAATCAGTGACAGAGCATTCTGACATATTTAATGGTCTATTACTTACATAATCCATGACATCTTCTATCTGATGCCTCATCCTTTCTGACGATTTTAAAATGGCAGTAACGTGTTTTGACATGTTTGTATTTGGATTAGCATCTAATTGAAGTTCTAATAATTTTGCAGAATTGATAATTACATTTAATGGGTTACGAATATCATGTGCAATCCTTGCAGTCATATCACCAATTATCAGTAACTTTTGATCTTTTTCTTTTCTTAATTCATCCTCTAGCCTATGAATGTCACTGAGATCTTTTCCCGTGACTAGATATCCTTCCATATTTCCCAATTCATCACTTAATTTAGTGCCACTCCATAGAGAAGAAAATACAGAGCCATCTTTTCTCATCACTTCAAGTTGAACATTTAGGTTTATACCATCAGTTACTACCTTCCCAAAGGCCGATAATGCTTTTTGCCTATCCTTAGGAGATACCATATCTACAGGACCAATCTTTCCTAGTGCCTCAATTTTTTCATATCCAAAGTTTTTTGTAAAATGATGATTACAGTCAAGAATTCTCCCATTTTCATCCATTATGACTAGGATATCAGGTGTGGTTTCAAAAAAAGTTTTTAGAATATGTTCATTTCTCATTAGTCTTTTTAAAATCATAATATCACAGTTGCGTATGGATTTATGATAACTGCATATTTATGCACGTATTCACATGTAACATACAAACAAGTATTTTAATATCAATTAAATCGCAATTTACATCTTTGTTGACTGCAATTTTATCAGCACATTCTACAGCATTACATAAACAGTTTCCATAGCATTAAATTGCAACATTTTCAACTGTATTACATGTCAGAATTAATCCATTATCAAATTCAACAGTTAATAGACAATGGTCAGACTGTGCAACTAACCCTGGTAGAAGATGTGCAGACAGAACCAGTCTCACAAAAACAACTCATGCTTGATGCAATAAACCAAAAGCTAGATCCAGAACTTAGAGACCAGATTGCCCCATTTATTGAGGCAATACTTCAGGCACAACCGACCATTGCAATCAAAAGTTATGCACAAACATCCATTACGATTACAATGCCAAAGCGAAGATATGAAAGAATGGGAAGTCCAGCTGTTGGTCAAAGGCTCGAAATCAACATAAAAAAGATCTAGGCTAGTTTTTCTATATCAGATATAGTTTCAAGTGGCAGTGAGCAAGTAAAATCTCTGCAAACATATACCCGGGTTTTATTTTCATCATATTCTTTTCCTGCAAAAAATTGCAATTGACTAAGATCTTCAAGTTCCTCTTTTTTTGAAATTAAAACTAGAATTGCTTCAGGAATGAACTTCCTTGTCAAGTAATTTTTGATTTCGACATTTGATGTGTTTATTACAGTAATCTCTAGCGGCTTAATCAAATACGCGTATACTGCATTTAGCAATTGTCCAAAACCAAAAGGATTTTCTGCAGCCAGCATGCCAAGTGACTCCAGTACCTTTATTGCAGTATCAAGATATTTTTTCTCTCCAGTAATATTATATATTCTCAGCATCACTGCGGCCGCTATAGAATTTCCAGAAGGTAGGGACAGGTCATAGATATTCTTTGTTCTTATGAGCAATTTTTCGTGATTATCTGCAGTAAAGAAAAAGTTTTTGTGATTTTCATCCCAGAAATGTTCCAGCAGATAATTTGCGTAATACACTGCAAGATCAAGATACTTCTTTGAAGGTCTAGTTTCAAAATAATCAAGTAACGCACTTGCAAAGTAGGCATAATCGTCCAAGTATGCCATAAGCTTTGACTGTCCATCCTTGTACGTATGAAGCAGTTGCCCATCTTTTGTCAATTTACTCTCAATGAATTTAATACAATTCTCAGCAGATTTTAGAAAATCTTGTTCCTCAGTTATACGATATCCCTTGATAAATGCCGAGATCATAAGCGAGTTCCAGCTTGTCATTATTTTATCATCTCTTCCAGGTGCAACTCGTTTTTCTCTTGCCGCATGAAGTTTTTCCCTTCCTTGTTTTAATATTTGACTGACCTCGGATTCAGTTTTGCCAAAATGAAATGCCACAGATGACAAGTGTATGCTGTTGTACAGTATTGTGTGCCCCTCAAAGTTACCACCATCTGTTACATCATAGTATAAACAAAACACATCAGAGTCTTGCCCCAAAATTTCTTGAATATCTTTTTTCTTCCAAACATAGAATTTTCCCTCCTCACCCTCCGAATCTGCATCATATGCAGAATAAAATCCACCTTCAGGCGACGTCATTTCTCGCATGACAAATCGCAACGTATCTTGTACTACCTCAAGATATCTAGGCTCTTTTGAAATCTGGTATGCTTCGGCATATACAGGAGGCAGTAACGCATTATCATAGAGCATCTTTTCAAAGTGTGGAACAAGCCATCTTGAATCAGTGGAATATCTATGAAACCCACCACCAATCTGATCATACATTCCACCATTTGCCATCTTTGTCAATGTCTTGAACACAAATTCTTGGAATTTTGAAATTCCAGATAATTTAGAATATCGTAGCATAAAAGAAAGATTAGACGCATTTGGAAATTTAGGAGCTTGTCCAAATCCCCCATTTGTCATATCCACGATGGATAACAAATTGACTGCGGCTTCATCTAGAATAGATTTTTCAAGCTTTGAATCATGTACATCAGATTCAGTTCTTTGTAAACCATTAACAAAATTTTCTGCTGCCTGTTGTATGTCACCGGGCTTTTCTTTCCAGGCTTGTGCAAGTTGCCTTACTAGACTTCCAAATCCAGGTCTACCGTAATTGTCAAGTGGTGGAAAATATGTACCCACATAAAACGGTCTTTGATCAGGTGTCAAAAATACGCTAAGAGGCCATCCACCACTACCAGTATTTAGCTGGCAGACTTTTTGATAAATATCATCGATGTCAGGTCTCTCTTCTCTATCCACTTTTATATTTACAAAATATTCGTTCATGATTTTGGCAATCTCTTCATTTTCAAATGATTCATGGGCCATAACATGGCACCAGTGGCATGCACTATATCCAACACTGAGAAAGATGGGTTTGTTTTCTTGTTTTGCCTTGTTTAATGCCTCCTCTCCCCACCCATACCACTGGACTGGATTGTGGGCATGCTGTAAAAGATATGGGCTAGTTTCTTTTATCAGACTATTAGGCTGCATAGATCATATAAGAAAATTATAGTATTTGTATTAATCTCTTTAACAGAAAGAAATAATGTTGCCACCTTGACTCAAAGATCTAGTAATGAAATTTAGAATGGATTTTTTTATCATAGCCGTGGCAGTAATTTTTCTCACAATACATACAGAACAGGCATTTTCACAACAGGTAAACACATGTCAGTATCATACTATTTGCGTACACCCAGGAGACGTGCTAAGATATTCTGACACAATAGGTTCTACCAACAGTTCTGAGACATATAATTTCGAAGACATGATAGATTCAAGTCATATCAGAGTAGTGCAACAAAATCGAGCCAATGGTAGCGAAATTAAAAATTTTACCATGATTCTCAATTTAAAAACTGGCTTTGCACAGAGCGAACAAGATTCTAGTATTACAAGCCCGTTTCTACAAATCTTGTCCACTCCAATGAAATACAACAAGACGGATAGTTCAATCACACAAATATTTACAGATTTTAACGGTTTTAATAGAACTGCACTATCTGCATTTCATTCAACAGATAACAATACATCAAACATGGTATTTGATGCAGAAACAGGAATATTATTGGAGATAAAATCTGCATCTCTTATTACAACAGGCAATACACCTCAACTGGTAGATTTTTCAAGTGAACTGACTGACACAAATATAATAAATTCAGACTCTTCTGGAATTTTGTCTTCGAATAATGTTGTCTCAATACCAAGCTGGATTAAAAACAACGCCAGATACTGGCATGATGGAACAATTGATGACTCGACATTTGCCCAAGGGATACAATATATGATAAAACAAGGAATAATCACAATCCCACCAACACAGAGCGGTCAGGCAAATCCAGGAATTGCAATTCCAGCATGGATTAAAAACAATGCAGAGTATTGGGCTTCAGGAGATATTGACGATGGTACATTTGTCAATGGGATACAGTATCTCATCACATCTGGAATCATTCAGGTTTAGACAATAACTTGAGACTAGATGAAATTAAATAAAACTAGAAAATGGTTCAGTTATGAATTGTAAGAGATGTCATCATACAAGTGATGCCCATGTGCCATCGCAAGAAAGTACATCTCTTACAAAAATTGGAAAGTGTCTTGTCAAGACTTGTTTATGCAAACAATTTGTGGAGCCTATTGAAGATATTGATGATGAGCTAGTCTAAGTTGTCTATTGACCTTGGATTCCAACTTTTTCTGAAAGAGGTAATGTCTTTGTATGATTAGAAGTTATTGCATTTGAAGCAGTAGTATTAGACAAATGAGATATAGTTACATTTGCATTAATTGAAAGACTTTCCACATTAGCACCAATTTGTTTACCAGACAGTGTTGCGTTTGAAACATGAGCAGTAACAGATGCAGCAATTGGAACTGCGAGTTGGGTTGAATTAGTTGTTACAACCTTTGGAGTGTTAGATGATACAACGCTAGTAGCATTAGTTGATGTGGTGTTTTTACCAGTCAAAGCTGCTGATGTTGTTTGGTTTACAGAGGCAGCGGCGGTTTGAGCTGCGGCTTGGGCCTGTACCTCTTTTAGATGCGCTGCTTGGGCTTGGATGATTGTACTATTTGTGATAAACACCAGTTGTTTGTTTGCTGAAAGTGTTTGGTTAAAGATTATCACCATACCAGTCGTACTTGGGTTTTGTTGTGTATCTTGAATTTGCTTTTGTTGTGCGTCATCTATAGTAGATGCAGAATCTAGCAGCTTTAATTTTGCGCCAACAGGCTGTGCAGTATCATAGAAAACAATATTGTATCCATGCTTTGGAGTCATGGAATCAATTTCTTGATTTCCCATAATATCACTTGAAAAATGATAATCGCCACCTATTGCCCAGACAAGCAAGCCTATGAGAACTAGTGATACAGAGATTACAATCATCGAATAGCCAACCTTTCGGTAATTATGAGGATTCTTGTCTTTTACAACAGGTTTGGAGGCATCCGATGGCTCGCCAGGATTGGACATTCGTTTCCCAACACTGGGTAGCGGAATTTAATCTTTTATTGTCATCACACAGTACATCAATCAAAGGTCAAATTACAGCCTATTTCTGGGCTTGATCCATTTTGAAGATCTGGACTGTCAATAGATCTAGGGCTTTTTTGAGATGCTCAAATTCATCAGCAAAATGTTTTTGATTTTCTGCAAGCACCTTAAGAACACCCATTAGTGATTTTTTCTCACGGTCAGTTGTTGACGCCTCTAGTGCATCTATTCTTGATATTATTACGTCAAGTTCTTTTTTGAGTTCAGCACCATGGGATTTAGATTTATCCATCGTTGATTTTACTTGATATAATATATGAACATATTAAAATCAAAGTATTGTACAAAACATGTCATGATTGACGAAAAACTTGCATCGTTAAACATTACGCTTCCAACCCCACCAAAACCTGCAGGCTCGTACATTCCAGTTGTAAAGACAGGTAACTTGGTCTTTGTATCAGGACAGATTCCAATGAAAGACGGACAGGTACAGTTCAAGGGACAGGTACCTACGAACATCTCAGTTGAAGATGCACAAAAGGCTGCAAAATTATGCATAATCAATGTCTTGGCGCAGCTAAAGTCAGAACTTGGAACGCTGGATAAAATATCAAGAATAGTTCGAGTTTCAGGATTTGTTAGCAGTTCTCAAGAATTTTACGAGCATCCAAAGATAATCAATGCTGCATCTGATCTTCTCTTTGAAATATTTGGCGAGAAAGGAAAACATACAAGAGTTGCAGTAGGAGTTGTAAGCCTGCCTCTAAACTCGGCAGTTGAAATCGATTTGATTGCAGAAATTATTTGAGTTTGGCATTAAACTTTTTGAGAAATAAACCGATTTTTTCTTTTGGAATTACCGCACCACATGCCTTGTCGTGTCCTCCACCAGAGCCACCAAGTTCTGTTGCCAATTGATTCACTATTCTTCCAAGATGAATCTTGCATGTTCGTGAACCTCTAACTGAGACTGCATATATTCCAGGTTCCTCTCTTAATTTGTAAGCTACTCCAACTTCTTTTCCTGACAATCCTAAAACAAAATTTACAGCCATGCTTGCACCCGAGTCTTTGACTTCCATGTATGACAAATTTTTCATCTTCTTCATGTTGTCCTTTACTTTTTGTATAACACCAGAGATTCTCTCGGCTTGTGTGCTTACAAACTCAAACACATTTGGAATTGCATGTGGATATCTTGATTCGCTCAACTCATCAACAAGATATAGCAAGTATTCAGGATCTTTTTGATGACTTGTAATTGTAAATGTTAGAGTGGTGGCCTCTAATAATACAAACTGTCTGTCAAATCTTTGTAGTTGTGCTGAACCAATTGGTCTGTCTTCCATATAGTCTGTAACTGCAGCGCATGCTGCTAGAAATGAACCATAATCTCCTAGTTTTGATTTGAACGCATTATACACTTGAACGGTGGTACATTCGTTAACAGTATGAATTAGTTTTACCTTCATTGCCTTGATCTTCTTTTTGATTGGCTCTTCGATGTCATGATGATCAATGTATGTAATTACGACTTTGTTCTTTTTTAATGCCCTGAGTAATTCTACAAATTGGTCCTGATTTGATTTGCTCAAGCCAAGGTCACATATGTATAGATTTTTTAGTTTTTCATCATTTTTTAGTGCCTCAAGTTCATTCATCAATCCAGGATAATCAACAAGTTTTGTTTCACCGCCAAAGGCTTTACGAATCAGCGATGCCGCACCTATACCGTCAGCATCTTCTTTATGAGAGACACAGACAGTTCTTGTTCTTGCCATGGATTATTCACGGGATAGAACGCCCCCATTTAAACTAAAAAACAGGCTTTGATTTCTTTAAGCTCATGTATGTCTTAAATTCTGCAACCAGTGTCTGATGACCTTTGACATCTTGTAATACAACACAATACATGTCATAAAATGAAATTCCAAGAAGTTGCGACTCTCTGTCAAGTTTAGCAATCTCTTGCAAGACCCGTGGGTCTTTGGTTTCCACTACAAAATTGTCCACTAGACGGATAAATTCGTCATCCCATTGGCTCATTTCTACCAATTTATGACAAATTTTGCTATAATTACCAAGGTTACAAGATTAGACCTAGTGCTTAATTTTTTACTCCCAAAATTAGTAATAATTTAATACGTATTTTTACCACTGTTACCCGTGCAAACAAAGAATATTGGCCTTCGAAATATCGAGGTTGCAGATACCAAAATTTCTGCGATAGATGGAATTAATGGTAAACTCATCTATAGAGGCTATGATATTTTAGACCTTGTAAAAAAGTCATCATTTGAGGAGACATCGTGTCTTCTTCTCAACGAGGATTTACCAACACAGGAGACGCTCTCTTCATTCTCAGATATGCTTGTTGCAACTCGTGAAATCCCAGAGAATTTAGAAAAAACTCTAAGAAACATACCAAAAATTGCAAACCCCATGGATGTTTTACAATCCACAGTATCACTCATGGCGGTATACGACAAGGAAAAAATTGATGATAGAGATACAAATTACAAGAGAGCAATTAATCTAATTTCTAAAATTCCAATAATCATAGCATGTTGGGATAGAATAAGAAATGACAAGGAGATTATCCAGCCATCAAAAAAGCTAAATCACGCTGCAAATTTTCTGTACATGCTAACAGGAAAAGAGCCAGATACAGAGGTTGCAAGAATTTTAGATATTTGTCTCATATTACATGCAGAGCATAGTTTTAACGCGTCAACATTTGCAGCAAGAGAAGTAGCATCAACACGTGCAAACATGTATGCTGCAGTCAGTGCGGCAGTAGGAGCACTCAGTGGTGAGCTTCATGGGGGCGCAAACTTTCAGGTAATGAAGATGTTACTAGAGATTGGTGTAGAAGATAAGGTAGAACAATGGATTATAGACAAACTTGAAAAAAGTCAAAAGATAATGGGTATGGGTCATGCGGTATACAAGACATTTGATCCTAGAGCAGAAGTCTTACGAGAGTTATCAAGAAGACTGGCTGAAAAAACAGGTCAACCGTGGTATGGCATAACAAAAAAAGTTGAAGACGTCACAGAAGAAGAGATGAAAAAGATCAAAAGCTCGGATATATTTCCAAATGTTGATCTGTATAGTGCATCATTATACTATATGCTGGGCATTCCGATGGATCTTAACACTCCAATCTTTGCAATATCAAGAGTCTCGGGATGGACTGCACATATCATAGAAGAAAAATTTGCCGAAGCGGCGCCAAAACCAATGCTGTATAGACCAAAAGCAGTCTATGTGGGAAAATATTGTGGACCTTCTGGATGCGAATACATTTCAATTGAAAAACGTCTGGTATCCAGTGAAGGATGATTTTATCAAAAAACTTTGAGCAGATAGCAAGATCAGCACACAAAATAAAAAACTAACAGAACAAGTTTAATTTCTATTTGCAAGCCAGTCTTTTGCTTTAGAATCAACATCGTGTCTATGCAGCACATGAAACACCATCTCGTAAAATGTTATACCGCGCTTTTGTGCCTCGCCGTCAATCCACTTTAGTCCTTCAGCAAGCTCTGGATCATATTCTGAAAAATCTACAAGTTCGTCGACCATATTTGTAAAGAAGGAATTTGCTTCTAACACGATAACAGGTTTTTATTTTTCTTATTCAGTAATATACAGAAAATATATTGACATATTTGGTAAATATGTTGACATGGAACACACCTATTATTTTGATGGTGATCAAAAAAAGATCTCGTGGATAATTGAAAATTCTCAGACAAGATCTGAAGAGAGTAGAATGCATACAGAATATTTTTACGGCCAAGTTACAAGTGAACAATCAAAGTACATTGCATTACATGTCGGAATTTTTTGGGGGGGTGGGAAGATTCATAATAAAAAACAAGGACACAGTTAAAGTCATGTTGGATCTAAAAACAATGTTTGATCGTCTAGTAAAAAACAAGTCAACTACTGATATTTTCATTGAAAGAAGGATGAGATTCATTGATCAAATTATTCAGCAGCAAAATTTGGATGTCAGATATCAGATAATAGATCCTGCCGAAAATAAAGCAAACCAGTTGTTATTGCCTAAGAACTAGACCAATATCCATCAAGTTTGTTCCCGTTGGACCGGTAAATACTAATCCCCCATACTTTTTAAAAAAATTATAAGAATTGTTTTCATCAAGGTATGGCATCACCTTGTCTATTTTTTGATCCGACATCCATATTGCACCTGCACAATTCGTTTTGCCATCCACCCCATCCGTTCCAACTGATACCACAATTGCGTTAGCATTCCGTTTTGCAAGATCTATTGCAGTGTATAACACCAATTCTTGATTTCTACCGCCCATCCCTTTTCCTTTTACGACAACCGTGGCCTCACCGCCAAATATTACACAGTTTATTTTTTTATTCGATAACGTTTTTGCAATTTTTATGCCAAGATCTTTAACATCTCCAGATATACAGTTTAGAACTTTGGTTGAAAAACCAAGTTCTTTTGCATGCATATTCATTGCGTCAAGACAAATTTTGTTGGTTGAAACTACGCGGTTTTTAATTTTTTGTCTTTTCGGAGTCTCTGGAATTTTTCCTTGCATTCCAAGTTCAATATGTTCAAGTACACTTTTTGGAACTAATCTTTCCAAGTTGTATTTTTTCAGAATTTTTCTAGCATCTGAAAAAGTAGTTTTATCATAATATGTAATTCCCGATGCAATGCTTGTCAGATCGTCACCTACAACATCAGACATTACAAGAGACACCGCATCGGATCTTAGATGTTCAAGTAATCTACCACCTTTTATCTTTGAGAGATGCTTTCTGATACAGTTTATTTCATGTATGGACGCACCGCATTTTAGCATTAGATTAGTTGCAATTTTTTTCTCCTCCAAAGTTATACCATCAGGTAGTGCAACCAGAGATGACGCACCTCCAGAGATTAGAAAAATAACAAAATCATTAGGTTTTACGCATTCTATAAATTCAAGGATCTTTTTTGCTGCGAGTATGCTATTTTTATTCGGTAGTGGGTGACCTGCCTGCATCACCACAAAGTTTCTAGTCAAGACGGTCTTTGTTTTCTTTGGAACAATCAACAATCCGCTTGTAATGCTAGCAAGAGAATTAACAGATTCTGCCATTGAATATGCAGCTTTACCTATTGCAACTACAAACACTTTATCATATTTTTTGAGATCAAATTTTTTTCCACATAGAAATAGGTGATCATGGAAGACGATTTTCCCAAGTTGTTTCCAAGGTAATGCCGCCTCAAGACCTGTTTCAATTATAGACAGTACATTTTGCTTTTCACGGTTTGTGGAAAGTAATTTGAAATTTCTAATGAGCATCTATTACAATCACATAGTAAAGATAATTTGCTCAATTTTTGAGTCTTTTTATTATATTTTTCAAGAAAAAGTAATTTAAAGACTCTACCTTTATTACAATTTTTTATATAGGATATAATCAAGGGATATTAGGTATGATGTCAAAAAAATACTTTGTAATTTTAGCAGTTTTTGCAATCCTAGTAACTCCAGCTTATGCAGATCCAATTGTAAAACCAACTAGTGCTGGAACAATCAATGTAGGTTTCACAACAGATCCTGTAGCACCCAATCCAGGTGACCCGACGCAGATCAAGATTAGTTTCATAAACAAGCAGACAAATCAGATACAACCCCACATAGATTACAGAATTTCGGTAATGCAGGGAGGAAATGCGGTATTTGGAATACCAATTACTCATACAGCAGAAGGCGCAGTAAGCATTCCATTTACATTCCAGACAGCTGGGACATACCAAGTCATTGTGGATGTAGAAGGAATACTCTTTCAACCAATTCCTCCAGAAACAGCAACTTTTGATCTAAACGTGGGATCCAGTCCTAATACAAATTCCACTTCAACGACAAATAGCACTGTAAATAACGCCATACCTGAATTTCCATTAAGCTCTCTAATGATAATGGCAATCGTAGTTGGAGTGACAATTCTATTTGTTAGAGTTCATCCAAGTCTAACAAATATTAGACTATAAAAAATCAATTTACGACTCTACATTAGCTCGAGGCATACAGGACATAACAAAACAAGGAATATTGTCACCCACCAACACAGAGCAGTCAGACAAAGCAAGGCAATAGTATAATAATTGTTTCAAGTTTAATTTTTTTATGAATACAGTTAGAATGCCAAAGACAATTAATTTCGGAAAAGATGCCTTGTCCGAAACACAATATCCAAAAAATGCCCTTGTTGTAACTACTGCACCTCCGGAGGTATCAGCAAAGTGGCTTGCAAGAATGAAGATTCAAGATTATATGTTATATGACAAAGTAGAACCAGAACCGTCTATTGAAACAGTGAACAAAGTTATGGCAGAATTCAAACCAAAGAATCCAGCTGCAATCATTGGTCTTGGCGGAGGAAGCTCACTTGACGTTGCAAAGTATGCCGGAATGGAGATGAAGATTCCAAAGATACTCATTCCAACAACATTTGGAACAGGTGCAGAGATGACAACTTATTGCGTATTAAAATTTGAAGGAAAGAAAAAACTATTACAAGACGAAAGGTTCTTGGCAGACATGGCAGTAATTGACTCATACTTCATGGATGGAACTCCAGAAGCAATTGTCAAAAACTCTGTCTGTGATGCATGTGCACAAGCTACAGAAGGATATGATAGTAAACGAGGAAACGAATTTACAAAAATGTTGTGCAAGTCAGCATTTGATGTTCTATATGATGCAATAATGAACAACAAGCCTGAAAACTATCCATTTGGCTCCATGCTATCTGGAATAGGATTTGGAAATGCGTCAACTACTTTGGGACATGCCCTATCGTATGTCTTTTCAAATGAGGGTGTACCACATGGATACTCGCTATCATCATGTACAACAGTTGCACATCGATTCAACAAGTCCATCTTTTATGATAAATTCAAAGAAGTAATTGAGAAACTAAAGTTTGACAAACTGCCACTAAAGACTCCGTATGAGGAGGCAGCTGATGTTGTCATGACAGACAAGGGTCACTTGGATCCAAATCCAATTCCAGTGACAAAGCAAGACGTTGTCCAACTTCTAAAGGACATTGTAGATGGTAGACTCTAAGTCTATTTTCTAAATTTTCTTTCATTATGATTTCCAGTCTAAACTTAAATATATCAAAGAATTGACTAATGTGAAGGATTTCGGATAGAATGCTAAAGTTTGGAATTCAGCAAGGACTCAACGTCGCTCGACTGGGGCTAAATGAAGACCAGATCATTACTGCCTGTGTTTTAGCTGACAAGACAGGATACGATTCTATCTGGTATATGGATCACAGTAATGTTCCACAGTGGGACAAGGCCATCGTAAACGATCCATGGGTTATGCTTTCGGCAATAGCTGCAGTTACTAATAATGTAGAACTTGGCACCTGTGTAACAGATGCAGTTAGACGACATCCATCAAATATTGCACTAGCATCAATTACACTTGACAGAGTTTCTCATGGAAGAGGAACTTTAGGCATAGGAGCAGGAGAGGCACAAAATCTCAAAGAATTCAAAATTCAATGGGACAAGCCAGTTGGAAGATTTGAAGAGCAATTACAAGTTATAAAATTACTGTACCAATCATCACCAGAGCATAGAGTAAATTTCAAGGGAGAATTTTACCAATTAGAAGAAGCATGTTTGCAAGCAAAAAGTATTCGCCAGCCAGCACCACCAATTTACATGGCAGCAGGGGCACCAAGAACACTTGCACTTTGTGGCAAATATGGTGACGGGTGGATTCCAATTGGATATACACCAGAATTATACGAAGAGCATGTTAAAGTAATTAGGGCATCCATGAAAGAAAATGGAAGAACAGACGAGAACTTTAATTATGCAGTAGATATCGATGTATACTTTTCAGATGATGCAGAAACAGCATGGGCAAAAATGAAAAATGCGGTAAAGGTCAGTCTATTCAAACCAGAGGTTCTCAAGGTTCACGGCATAGAAGATATTGCAGGTTTTGATTTCAAGAAATACTTTACAGAATATTCCATGTCAAACCAGGAATGGATAGTAAAGATGAGAGAGGCATCACAGACAATTCCGGACAGTGTAGCACGCTCATCAATAGGAATGGGTACGCCAGATGACATCATTCCAGTCTTTGAGAGATTCATGAAAGCAGGTGTTAATCACTTCATTGTAAGATTCTGGGGTTCAGGCTACTTTGCGTCAATAGACAAGTTTGGCTCTACAGTACTAAAGTACTTTAAAGATCAGAACAACCCAAGAAAATAGTACCTAATCAGATAAAATTTAGTAATTTTATTCCTACAGATATCGAAATATGGTCATCTTCTCAGAGTTTGGAAGATCAGATACCAATGCAAAGTTAAAGAACGGATATGATTTCTTGTACTCTTTCATAAAGCTCCAGGCAACATCATGTGTCTTAAATTCAGTTCTTATGCCGTCAATACGAGTCTCCAATCCGCAGACATCAAAGACTTTGACCAGATACCTTTGAGGCCGTCTATGCGGTTTTGCCTTCATTAGCCATGCAATTGCAAACACAAAGACCGCCATCATGATTATTGCAGCGCCAATTTCTTTAAGATAGACTGAAAAAAATGATGGAATTGTATATCCAAAGAGATTATACACATAACTTGCAAATCCAAGTACTGAACCTACGATCATAGAAAATACAACATTAGAATAGGCATAATCCTTTTGCATGTCTTATAGTAAACATACTTGCATTTATCTATTAAAAAACTATATACACAAATATCATTATTGATAACAGGTTTTGTGCAGCTACTTGGTAGACTGGAGATCAAATCAAAAGAAAAGATAATTGAATTTTTAAACCAACAAGAGACGGGTAGAGTATGCAGCATAGACAAGGACGGTTTTCCTCAGATAATTCCAATGAATTTCGTCTATGCTAATGATGCTATCTACATGCACTCTCATCCAAGAGGGGAAAAACTAGAGAACATTTCAAAAAATCCAAAGGTTGGTTTTGAGGCAGACCAAAGTCTTGAATTTTTGCCATCATATTTTACATCCCCAACCGACGCATCACAGGCCGATACATTATACATAAGCGTAGTAATCAAGGGAAGAGCAAGTTTGGTCTCCGAGCCAAAAGAAAAGGCAATGGCACTAAATGAACTAATGAAAAAATACCAACCGGAGGGAGGATATGAGAAACTCACTATGCACATGCCAGTAGTAGAAGAGGTTGCAATAATCAAGGTAATACCAGTTACAATCAGAGGCAAGTATAAAATTGGTCAGCACATGGACAAGAAGACAAGGCTTGGAATTGCAAAAAAGATCCTAGAGCGTAACACTCCAACTGCCAAAAACACAGTCAAGATGATGGGGATTACCATGTCAAAGAATGGCATGGAAATCTCAGAAGAGCCTAGTTGGTAAAAATATATCATAACTACCATTGCTTTAAATTTGAAACAAGGCAATTTGTAATGTTTGCTAGAAAATCCAAGCTTTGAGCTAGTATCTGAATTTGCCCCAACAGGAGACCAGCCAAATGCCATAGAAAAATTAGTAGAAGGAGTAAGAAAAAAACAAGTCCAAACTCTACTTGGAGTAACAGGCAGTGGCAAGACATTTACAGTTGCAAACGTAGTGGCACGAACTGGAAAAAAGACGCTTGTCATTTCACACAACAAAACTTTAGCTGCACAGCTTTATGCAGAACTAAAACAGTTCTTTCCAAAAAACAATGTAGGATATTTTGTATCATATTATGACTATTACCAGCCCGAGAGCTATATTCCACAGACTGACACATATATCGAAAAAGACACCCAGATTAACGAAAAGATAGAAAAGTTGCGTCTAGAGGCAACTGCAATGCTCTTGTCTGGAGAGCCCACCATCATAGTTTCCACAGTATCATGCATCTATTCCCTTGGCTCACCTAGCGAGTGGGAAGAGATGTCGATTACCATAGAAAAAGGTGCGGATGTCGGAAGAGGCACACTGATAAAAAAACTAGTCAATGCGCGATATGACAGAAATGATACCGAACTTTTAGCAGGAAGATTTCGAATCAAGGGAGATACAATTGATATCATTCCAGCATACTCGGATTCAGTTGTAAGAATCTCACTATTTGGCGATGAGATTGACAAGATAACAATTTGTGATCCAGTATCGCTTCAAGTAAAAAAACAAGTCTCCAGAATCAAGATTTATCCTGCAAAGCACTATCTAGTTGCAGCAGATGTAAGAAAAATTGCAGTCCAGTCAATTAGAAATGATCTCAAACAAAGACTGACAGAACTTCCAGAGCTTGAAAGGCAAAGACTAGAGATGAGAACAAAATATGATTTGGAGATGATTGAAGAATTAGGATACTGTTCTGGGATTGAGAATTATTCAAGACATTTTGATGGAAGAGCTCCTGGCGAGCCTCCTTTTTGTCTAATTGATTTCTTTGGAGATGATTTTTTACTAGTGATTGATGAATCTCATGTTACCTTGCCACAGCTACACGGAATGTATAAGGGTGATCATACAAGAAAAAAATCTCTAATAGACTATGGTTTTAGATTACCAAGTGCATTTGATAACAGACCACTCAAGTTTGAAGAGTTTGAAAAATATATTAGAAACACAATCTTTGTTTCTGCAACACCAAATGATTATGAAAAAGGTAAGAGCTCCCAGATCGTAGAACAACTAATCAGACCTACAGGCCTTGTGGATCCAGTAGTGGAAGTAAGAAAAACAGAGAATCAAATGGATGATTTGATATCAGAGATAAAAAAACGAGTAGACAAAAACCAACGTGTACTAGTTACAACTCTAACAAAAAGAATGGCAGAAGACTTGGCAGAATATCTGTCAAAAAATAAAGTAAAGGTAAGATACCTACATTCAGAGATTGAAAACCTGCAAAGAACTGAGATCATCAGGCAGTTAAGGCTAGGCGAGTTTGATGTCCTAGTAGGCATAAATCTCCTAAGAGAAGGCCTTGACATACCCGAAGTTGCCCTTGTTGCCATCCTAGATGCAGACAAGGAAGGATTTTTGAGAAATGCCACCAGTCTAATCCAGACATTTGGAAGAGCTGCAAGAAATCTCGATGGTTCGGTCATAATGTATGCTGATAGAATTACTCAATCTATGAAAAATGCAATATCAGAAACTGAACGAAGAAGAAACAAGCAGATAGAGCATAATCAGAAAATGGGAATCACGCCAGCTTCAATCATAAAATCAATTCCACAGCAGACAATTGTTCTAGATGAGACAAAACACATGTCAAGGCACGATATACAAACACTCGCAATAGAAATTGAGACTGCAATGAAGCGATTTGCAGAAGAATTAGATTTTGAAAATGCAATTGAATATCGAGATAAATTAGCAAAGATTCAAAGACAATTAAGAAATGAATGACAAGTTAATCATCCGTGGTGCAAGGGAGCACAATCTAAAAAACATCAATGTGGATATTCCAAAGAATAAACTAGTAGTAATCACAGGATTATCAGGATCTGGAAAATCAACACTTGCTTTTGATACAATATATGCAGAAGGACAGCGAAGATATGTCGAGTCACTTTCATCATATGCAAGACAGTTCCTCGAGATGATGAACAAACCCGATGTTGATTCAATTGAAGGTTTGTCCCCTGCCATATCAATACAACAAAAGACGACAAGCAAAAATCCAAGGTCAACAGTTGGAACAATAACAGAAATTTATGATTATCTAAGATTGCTATATGCAAGAATTGGTACACCTCACTGTCCAAGATGCGCACGTAAAATATCAAACCAGTCAGTTGAATCAATTTGTGAATCAATTCTCAAAGAATCTGAAGGAAAAAAGATCTTAATTCTTGCATCACTTGTTAGAAGGAAAAAAGGAACTTATGAGAAATTATTTGAAGATGTAAAAAAACAAGGATATTCAAGAATCAGAATAGATGGAGAAATTATAGAGATAACCGGTGAGTTTCCAACACTTGACAAGCAAAAGTGGCACAACATAGAAATCGTAGTTGACAGAGTCAAGGCATCTTGGGAAGAAAAAAGTAGGTTATACGAATCAATCCAAACAGCTCTCAAGGCAGGAAAAGGAGATGTCATGGTTGTTGATACCGAGGAAAAAATCTATTCTCAAAATAACGCATGCCCATTTTGTGGAATCTCAATAGGGGAGCTAGAACCTAGAGGATTTTCATTCAACTCTCCATTTGGAGCATGCAAGACATGTCATGGCCTAGGAGTAAAGTTGGAGTTTGAGATGGATTTACTAATCCCAGACAAGACAAAATCAATCCTAGATGGGGCAATAGTTCCATGGTCAGGTAGATTTTCATCATTTAGAAGACAAACACTAAGAGATGTTGGAAAAAAATACGACTTTGATTTGATGACTCCAATTAACAAAATGACTCCAAAACAATTGGAGGTTATTTTGTATGGAAGTGGGGAAGCTGTAAAGTTTTCATACGAATCCAAATCAACTGATTCCAGATGGGAGTATACAAATACTTTTCATGGCGTAATACCGAGTCTTCAGAAAAATTTTGCAGAAACTGATTCTGAATCAAAAAGAGAAGAGTTATCCAAATTCATGCGGGAGACCCCATGCAACACATGCAAGGGCAGAAGGCTAAAAGATGAGGCACTTGCAGTCTCGATTAATTCATCATCCATAATGGATGTGTGTGACTTGTCAATTGATTCGTGTTACGAGTTTTTCAAAAATCTTCAGCTAAGTGAGACTGAAAGATATATTGCGAAATCCATTTTAAAAGAAGTTCTCTCAAGACTTGAATTTCTAAAAAATGTTGGACTAAATTATCTTACACTTAATCGAGTAAGTTCTACACTGTCAGGAGGAGAAGCTCAGAGAATAAGACTTGCAACACAGATAGGATCAAACTTAACAGGAGTACTCTATGTTCTTGACGAGCCAACAATTGGACTACACCAAAGAGACAATGCAAAACTAATCAAGACATTGACTAAGCTTCGTGATTTAGGAAATACAATACTGGTAGTAGAGCATGATGAAGAAGTAATGCGCAACTCTGATTGGATTATAGACTTGGGGCCAGGTGCAGGAGTCCATGGAGGAAACGTGGTCTTTGAAGGAACGATAAACGAAATTCTAAAAAGTGAAAAATCAGTTACGGCAAAATATCTCAAAAATCATGATGCGATAAAACTTGCAAAAAGAAAACATGAACAAAAAGGCAAGTTGGTCCTAAAAGGTGCAGCAGAGAACAATCTCAAAAATATTGATGTCGAGTTCCCGCTTGGCATGATGATTACTGTAACAGGAGTGTCAGGCTCTGGAAAATCTACTCTAATAAACGACATATTGTACAAGGCATTGGCATCAGAAATTTATGGTTCCATAGACAGACCAGGCAGACACAAGGCAATCACTGGCATGAGTGAGATAGACAAAGTGATAGGGATAGACCAATCTCCAATAGGACGTACTCCGCGCTCAAATCCTGCTACATACATTGGCGCATTTACTCCAATTAGGGAACTATATGCAGGAACAGAACTGTCAAAGGAGCGAGGATATACCCCGGGCCAGTTTTCATTCAACGTTGCAGATGGCAGGTGTTTTGCATGTGAGGGAGACGGTGTCAAAAAGATAGAGATGCAGTTTCTATCAGATGTATACGTAGTATGTGATGAATGTAAAGGCAAGCGGTACAATTCTGAAACACTTGCAGTCCACTATAAAGACAAAAATATTTCAGACATTCTTGCAATGACAGTAGTAGAAGCATTGGAATTTTTTACAAACATTCCTTCAATTCAGAGAAAGCTACAGACAGTGGTAGACGTTGGTCTGGGATACATCAAACTTGGGCAAGCCGCTACAACATTGTCAGGCGGAGAGGCCCAGCGTGTAAAACTTTCATCAGAATTATCAAAGCGTGACACTGGAAGAACAGTCTACATCTTGGACGAGCCAACAACCGGACTTCACTTTGCAGATGTGCAAAAATTACTTGAAGTGTTAAACAGACTAGTAAAACTTGGAAATACAATAATCATAATAGAACATAACATGGATGTCATAAAAAATTCTGACTGGATAATTGATTTGGGTCCAGAGGGAGGTGACGGAGGCGGAACAATTGTTGCAACCGGTACTCCAGAGCAAGTAGCACAAAACCCAAGAAGCTATACTGGTCAATATCTGAAACGTATCTTAAAAAATGACTCTTGACATATCAAAAATAACAATTCCATCACACCCAGGAATCTATATTATGAAAGATTCCGGGGACAAGATATTATATATTGGAAAAGCAAAGAATCTAAAAAATCGTGTCAAATCATATTTTTTGAAAAATCAAAATTATAAGACTCAGAAACTTGTGGAGAAAATTTACGATATTGAGTTTGTCTTGACAGATAACGAAGAGGAGGCATTTTTACTAGAGGCCAACATGATCAAACGATACAGACCTCCATACAATATTGAACTTAAGGACCAACAGAGATACACATATCTCAGAATAACAAACGAGCAATATCCACGTCTCATGGTAGCAAGACGCACGAGAACTGGAGAATTTCTTGGAGGAGGAAGGGTTTACGGACCATTTACGCATGGAAGCTCAAAGATGCTATCAATTGGTCTTTTGCGCAAGACGTTTAAGATTAGAATTTGTAAAAAACTGCCAAAAGAGGCATGTCTTGAATATCACATTGGAAACTGCGAGGCACCATGCCAGTTTAAACAGGCTCAAGAAAATTATGGAAAAAATATTTCAGAATTAGAATCAATTCTAAAAGGAAAACAAAGACTAGAAGACTTTGTAAATAAATTAGATAAAGAGATGAAACAAGCTTCGAATAATCGCCAATATGAAAGAGCAAAAGAGATTCATGAAACATTGCAACGACTTTCTAGCCTACAGATAAAACAAAATATGGAAACTCCAAGGGTTGGTTCAGATGAAGAATATTTTGGAATCACGATAAAAGATCAGACAGCATATGTGATGAGCTTTAGACTGTCAAACGGGGTAATAAAAGACAGAAACAAATTTTCCTTTGATCTAGTTGGAGATAATTCATTTTCCAGTTTCTTGTCCCAGTATTATTCTACAAATCCAATTCCAAAGCATGTCATAGTAAATGAAATACCAGAGAAAAAAGAGATACTAGAAGAAGTTTTTTCCCGCACGTCAGGCTTTAAAGTAAACATTACAGTTCCAATGTCTGGAAAAAGACGAGAGATAATAGATCTCATCATGAGAAACATTTCCCTTACAATATCAAAGGGTGCAGACCCTGCACTAGTTGAACTACAAGAAAAATTAGGACTAGAAAACATTCCTAAAACAATAGAGTGTTTTGACATTTCAAACCATGGTGAAGATTATGCAGTGGGCTCGATGTCTTGTCTCGTAGATGGAAAACCGCACAAATCAGGATATCGAAAATTTAAGATAAAAACAGTAAAGGGAAGAGATGATTTTGCAATGATAAATGAGATAGTCAAAAGACGGTATCTAAGACTAAAGGAAGAAAAAATAGACTTGCCAGACTTGGTTTTAATTGATGGTGGACGCGGTCAGCTAAACGCCGCACTTGATGCACTACATTCGGTAGGTGTAAAAGTTCCCTGTGTATCGCTTGCAAAAGAAAATGAAGAGGTATATCATCCCAAAGTCAACAAACCAATTATTATGCCAAAGAATAATCCGGCACTCAAAATTTTACAATATGCAAGAGATGAGGCCCACAGATTTGGGGTTGCGTACAACAGGGCGATTCGTAAATTTACTTGAGTATTATTTTTTATTTAGTACTATTAACACGTACGATGACGGTACTGTTGACCGTGGGTAAAACAGACAATGTGGAATTGGCATGTATTGCAGTCATGTTTTGAGTAATTGCAGGAATACTTGTAGTATTGTTAGATGATGTCAATACATGTAATGTAGAATTTGTATGTGTGGTAGTCATGTTTTGAGATGTAATCGCAGGTGTACTTGAAGCAGTACTGTTAGTTGTTGCCAAGATAGGTAATGTAGAATTGGTGTGTACGACAGTCATATTTTGTGTAGTTGCAGGAATATTTGCAGTATTGTTAGATGATGTCAAGATATGTAATGTAGAATTGGTGTGTACTACAGTCATGTTTTGAGATGTTATTGTAGGTGTACTTGAAGCAGTATTGTTAGTTGTTGCCAAGATAGGTAATGTAGAATTTGTATGTGCGGTAGTCATGTTTTGAGATGTTATTGTAGGTGTACTTGAAACAACCATGGAGGATGTAGGTGAGACTGGTGTAGTAGCCAAGTGAGTAGATGCAGATGATATTGTTCTGTTTTCAATCATATTTGTAGGATGTATTTTTTCTGCACTTTGTAGCACATTGCTGGCATTGGATAACACAATTGTTGATGGCATTACATTTTCAATCACATAAACTTGTGTACTTACATCAGATTTTACTCCATAAGCATCCACTGCGAAGAACTTGAGAATTGTGTTAGATCTAATTTCCGGCAGCGTTACAGAATCTTGTCCATGAGGACTAGATACAGTGGGTGTTGTGCCATCCAAAGTATAGAATATAAGAGCAGGTTCATTTGATTCAAGTTTCACAGTTTGATATTCCTTGTATGTACCATTAGGTAACGATGCAATTGTTATAGGAGAATCATTATAGACTGTAAATGATATTGTTTTAGATGTAACAAATCCTTCAGAGTTGGTAGCGTTGATTTGTAGAGTATGCAGTCCGTTTGATAAATCAGGCATACTAAGTGACCAAGAAATTGTGTTGCCTGAAATAGTTCCAGGAATTGTCAGAATGTTTCCACCATCTACATTCCATGTGAGAGATGAAATTTGCAGATCATCTACAGCAGTACCAGATACTGAAACCGTAGGAGCCATGATAATTGAATTGTCAGACATTGAGATGGTAAGATTGGGAGTGTCACTAACCAAGTCAGATGCAGAAACAAAATGCGTAGGAACTATAAAAAAAATCAATACAATGCCAACGAATATTGATGACACGTGTGGAATTTTATGTCCTATCGAGAAGTCAAGATTCTTCATTGTAATTCGGTCATTATATACACGTGAAACAATATAGCAAGATAGGCAAATACCACGGTTTTGAAATTCCAAGTTGGAATATCAGTAGAGCCTTAGAAGGCATTTTCCTCAAAGCATAGTTTTAGGTAGCGATTTATACAAAATCATCAAGTGAGTTCTCTCGAAGAGGTTGTGCGTCATAACCCATTTTGGATAAATCTGCAGCAAACTCATCTACAAAACCATGAACTGTATAGACTTTTTCAGGATTGCATCTTTTTACAAGATCAATTAATTCATTATAATCACAATGGTCACTTAGTGGAATTGAATAATCATGACCTCGTGCAAATGAAAATCTTGACGATTGCGCCCATCCACTAAAACCTATAGTTATTGCATCATACTGAGACTTCATATGTTTTACAAATGCATTTCTTCCACTCATGTTTGGTGCAATCATAAGCCATGGTTTTTTCTCAAGTAATCCCAATGATTCTGCCTCAGTATGACCCATAGATTCGCTAAGATTAACACCAAATTGTCGGTACAAGTCATTTACTTTTTTTACTGAATCATGATAATATGGCTGCCAGTGAGAAAACAAGTATGATAAAATTTGAGCTTTTCCAAGCTCGTACCCCAACAATATGACAGGCTTTCCCTTACCATATAGTTCCGATATTATCTCGTTTACTCGTTTTACAATCTCATCAATTGTGGGAAAAACATATTCTGGCATTCCAAAAGTGCATTCAGTAATCAAAGTTTTACATTTTGGTACCATCGCACCTTTCATAAATCCCCTGTCACGAATTGAGATATCCCCAGTGTAAAAAACATCATCAAACAAAAGTCCTTTGGCACCCAAGATATGTCCGGCATCAATCATTGAAAAATTCTCATACTCTTCAACATAGTTTCCAATTGAATATCCTCTAAGCTTTGCAATTTCCGTTGTTTGCTTTGATGCAATAAGTACACCATTTCCACGTTGATTGTGCAAGTGATCCAAGTGTGCATGAGAGACAAAACTTATACCACTTTCCATTCCTCGTTTTGGATCAAGATTAACTGTTTTACCAGCATATTGTACTACAATTCCGTTTGAGGTCATCCGTACTTTAGATTTCAATTTAAAATATGTGGTCATCAGATTGGATATAAATTGCAAGATTTGTCCAGTGTAACATAAGGTGCAATTGGATCTATACCGATCATTTCCCATATAAAAAAAATCATCATATCACTCTAAAAGAAAAGTTCGAAACTACATTAGTAGATATTAAACAAACAAGAAACAGCGGTAAATTCCTAGGAAAATTCTATTGCGTTGATTATCAAAGACCTGACAAGGGCGCGATGATCATCTATTGCAGTTACAATCAAGTTCGATACATCCATTTTAGCAATTGGAGTAATATGAAATGTTACATAAACGAATGGTTTTACAATTTTATATTCAACTGAAATATTACCTAATAGATTGTGAGGATCATTAACATAAAAATGACTGCTCATTGGATACGAAATTGAAGTATCGGCGCTTGAAATTGAACTTCTAGTTCCTTGTATATCCATATACAGACCAGCTGACTTTATGGTAGTAGGGCCAGAATTGTCAAATATTTTAAGAACAATTGTAGATGATTCACCTAAAGCAAGAATCTGTGGTGTTGGCATACTTTGAGAATGCTTTGAAATGTCAAACATATTTCCGTTAATTACTAGTCCATCATTATACTTCAATTGCCCGCCTCCAAATGATGGAGGATTTGAAAATGCAGCATATGCAGATAGATTTTGGCTACCAATAGAAGTAATCAGTAAAAGAACAACAGTAAAAGACGCTAATGCCATAAATCGATTATTCATAAATCATCTACGTTTTTCAATATTATAAAGCATCAAGTTGTTTACCACCAATGATTATCAACTTGAATTAGTAAAGTGTTTATTTATACAAAGTCAAGGGAGAACATGCTAAACATCGCTATTTTGATCTCAGGTAGAGGAAGTAATATGGAAAATATTTTAAAGTCAGTTAAAAAAAATAAAATTCCAGTTAATCCCGCAGTGGTGATTTCAAATAAACCAGATGCAAAAGGTCTCAAGATTGCCCAAAAACTAGGAGTAAAAACAGAGATTGTTGAAAGCGATGGTCTCAAAGGAGGAAATTGGGAATACGACTCTAAACTAGTATCAATATTAGAAAAATACAAAGTTACTCCCCAAAATGGTCTGATATGCCTTGCAGGATTTATGAGAATATTGAGTCCAGAATTTATCAAGCATTACAAGGGAAGAATTTTGAACATACATCCTGCAATATTACCATCTTTCCCAGGATTACATTCCCAGAAACAAGCACTGGAGTACGGAGTAAAATATACCGGATGCACAGTTCATTTCGTAGACGAAGGAATTGATACAGGCCCCATCATTTTACAGTCAGTTGTCAAGGTAAAAGATGATGACACTGAAGAAACTCTTGCAAAGAGAATTCTAAAACAAGAACATAAAATCTATCCAAAAGCAGTAAAGCTATTTGCAAATGGTAAGATCAAAATAGTTGGAAGAAAGCCAATACTTTCCTAAGTATCAGGTCCGCTAAAAAAATACATTACAACGAGTTCTTTTTTGTTCCCATGAAATCTGTGAGGAATATTTTTGGCGACATAGTATGACATTCCTTCTGAAACAGGATAATCTTTTTCATCTACTAAAAGAAAGCCGTCTCCTTTTACAACATAGTAAATCTCATCACTTTCATGTGGGTCTTGTGTATCTTCCTCACCTGGTTCTAGTCGGAGGACTCCGGCTGCAAGATTTTCTTTATTGATAAAGGTATGAAAGTAGGTATCGCTTTTTGCTATTTTTTCAATGTATTCGTTTGTATCAAAGTCAATTTTCAATGATTTCTACATGGATTACATCTTAATGATTTTAACTAAATTTCACCCTAGGCTACAATTCTTGTTTCCAAAGATTAAATATCCAAAAAATAATCCAAGTTTGTTTGACAGGTCAGAAAATAGATGGTGTTGTAGTAGCAATTTCTGTTAAGGATATAGTGAGAGCGGCAGTTAAGGAATTACAAAATGACAGAATAACCCCATGTCTTGCCACAGTCTTGGTAGGCGATGATCCTGCATCTGCAACATATGTTAGAAACAAGCAAAAAGCA
This sequence comes from Candidatus Nitrosotalea bavarica, assembly GCF_900167955.1. Classification (GTDB taxonomy): domain Archaea; phylum Thermoproteota; class Nitrososphaeria; order Nitrososphaerales; family Nitrosopumilaceae; genus Nitrosotalea; species Nitrosotalea bavarica. The sequence goes on from NZ_FUYK01000005.1 coordinate 69,756, forward strand.
TGCTCCGATGTTGGGATAACAACTAAAGACCACAAACTTCCTGCCATGTTTTCTCAAAAAGAGATGAACTCGTTAATTGATCTATTAAATAAAGACGATACAGTTCATGGGATACTAGTCCAGTTACCATTACCTGTCCAGTTAGATGAATTTACAACAACTTCTAGGATTTCTCCACTAAAAGATGTGGATGGGCTGACACCTTACAACATGGGCCTTTTAATATCTAGTAAAGCAATCCTCAAGCCTTGTACACCATCTGGAATAATGGAACTGTTTGAATATTACAAAATTGACCTTGAAGGAAAAGATGTAGTAATAATAAACAGAAGTAATCTAGTTGGAAAACCGCTATACAATCTAATGCTTGAAAAAAATGCCACAGTTACGACATGTCATTCTAGAACAAGAAATCTCAAAGAGCATTGTCAGAGAGCTGATATCATAATTACAGCAATTGGTGATAGGAAAAAATTCATCCTGACTGAGGACATGGTAAAAGAAGGAGCAGTGATAATCGATGTAGGAACCGCAAGACTAGAAGAAAAACTTGTTGGAGATGTTGATTATGATAATGTAATCAAAAAGGCATCATATGTCACTCCCGTTCCAGGAGGAGTTGGTCCTATGACCATAGCGATGCTTTTAAAAAACACCGTAACAGCTGCATCAATTAGTAAAGAATTTGTCCAACACAATTGAAAAGGCAAGGCTTCGCAAGCAACTATTAGATGCAAGAGACGATCTCTCACTTGATTTTATAAAAATTGCAAGTAATAGAATTCGAGATAATTTAAGAAAGATTGACTTTTACAGAAAAGCAACTTTAATTGGTGTGTATTATTCAATAGGAAGTGAGGTTCAGACACAGGATCTGTTACAGGAATTTTTTAATCAGGGAAGGGAATTTGCACTTCCAAGAGTAGACAAAAATGATCTAGTGTTTAAAAAAATTTCTGGTCTAGGAGATCTTGAGCTTGGAAATTTTGGAGTTATGGAGCCAAAGGAAAAATGTGAGACTGTCAAAAACTTGGATGTTGTTCTGGTTCCAGCAATTGCACTTACACGTGAAGGATACCGGCTAGGATACGGTTTTGGGTTCTATGACAGATACCTGCACGGGAAAAAATCAAAAAAGATTGGTATGACATATGCAAAACAAGTGCTCAGGTCATTTCCTCATGATGACCATGATGTAAAGATGGATTGTGTTGTAACAGAAGATGCAGTTATACATGTCAAGTAAAAGAGAAAAAATGGTTCTATGTTTTAGAGTTTTTGAAATAGTGCTTTCAATACTGAAACTAGTTGATTGAGGTCTTGACTAATTATGGCAGTCGGATTTGGCGCTGGTTGTTGTTTAGTATTTCCACTTGTTTGACTTGACGTTGGTGGGTTTTTAGAAGTTGGTTGGGTGGCAGATTGTGTGTTAGAAGGAGTTGGTGTAGAGGGAGTTGGTGTAGAGGGAGTTGGTGTAGAGGGAGTTGGTGTAGAGGGA
>NZ_FUYK01000006.1 GCF_900167955.1 Candidatus Nitrosotalea bavarica
ATAGAGTCTGCAATAGTTATGATAGCATTCGTAATCGTTGCTGCAGCTTTAGCCTTTGTCGTCCTCAACATGGGTTTTTCAACAACACAAAAGGCAAAGACAGCAATTTCATCTTCTGTCACAGAATCCAGCAGTGCACTTGAGATCGCAGGCAAAGTAACCGGTTTCGGCTATATCTCACAAGGTGTAATGAACGCCACAGTTATCCCTCTAAAGATAGCAGGTGGTGGAGATTCAGTAAGCTTGGATCCTGCTCTGACAGACGTCAAGTATTACAGCAACACTGTAAGATATGACAACATCTATGGTGTAGGTTGTGCATTAGGAAATCAAACATTACCAGTCCTTAATGCAACACATGCAGCAGCTCTTGCAATAGCAAGTGGCTGTATAACAGGCAGTACACTTCCAAGTGAGGCAAGCGGCGGAGTACCTCACATGACAAAAGGAATCATCTACTGGGATGTGAACTTGAACAACAACAACATACTTGACGTAGGTGAACATGCAAACTTGTTAATCATGTACAATTCTGCAGACAGACCAGCACAGCTAGATCAAATCAAGGCTGAGATCATCGTACCAACTGGTTCTGCATTGACTATAGACAGACAAGTGCCAGCAATTACCACACAAAACGTGGATTTGGGATAGGGAGAATATGATTTGAAAATCATCAATTCCAACCCCCTTTTTTTATTAACAAAAATATCTAGAAACACACGAACATTTATCGCCATTAGCTCAATAGCATGTTACGGATTATTTCTATACGAATTACTACCCGAGTATCTCTTTAACATTTCATTCTCATTATACTATTTCATATTGCCAGTTGCAGTTATTATTGTAATACTGGTTGTTTTACCAAAAGTAATGATAAAAGGTACACCAAAACCAATTATTCAAAATTATGAACAAATCGATTCACAATCAGAACAAGCTCCAGATATGACATCATTTGAAGCCCCAAAACAAGAAAATGGCATAATTTCAAACAATGGTAATGAGGGAGGAATAATTTCAGACATTATACTGCCAACACCAGGACAAGTACCAAATCCAATAGCAAATCAAGTCATGACATCAAGCCCATCTGTTGTACATCAACCAGTAATAGATGAAAATATTCTTGGAGACATGGTAACAAAGGCAGTTGATCCGTTTCAAAGAGAACTGGCCAGAATGCAAGATATTGTAAACGATGTAAGATCTGAAATTAATTCAGTCAAATCCACCATTCAAGATTTAACTTTTACATTTGAGACATCATTGACTGATCTTAAAGCGTTTCAGGCAGAGATTGCCAATCCTCTCAATTTCATGCGCAAATATTTTGATTCTATTGACATCAAGAATCTTTCAGACCCCACACTTCCTCTATACTCTGAACAATCACCTGCTCAACCTGGACATAATTCAAATTTAGAAGTTTCACATTCAAAGAAAGAATCAGACTCGGACATAGAATCAAATCATGTACAGTCATCAAATGAGGAGTCGCATAAAATTACAATATCAAAACAAGGCGAAGAAGAAAGGCACGAATCAGAACTTCATGATACGCTTCCGTTCAAACAATTGTTTAGTGGTAGTCTTACACTCGGAAAACTCATGAATACAACAACAGTGTTGGAGGAAATTCTGCAGACAGTAGATAGGGATTCAATCGATATGCTCATAGAACAATGCAAACTGATGGGTCTAAAACAAGAGGATGAGCATGTCATTTACAACATAATTAACATGATGGATCAATCCGGCCTATCTGTCAAAGAGATACTAGTAATGTTATACAAATTTGGCAAAGTCATGGGAATATCTGATAGGGAAGCTGACCTAGTATATGCTAAACTTATGATGAGTCAAGGAAAAACTCCAAGTCCTCTAGTAACGGTGGAATCAAAAGGTAATTAGAAATGGGAAGTGCAGTTATCACCGAAGCAATTCTCCTAATAGCATCAGTAATCATTGCAGGGGCACTTGCTGGAGTAGTTATGACCAAAGTAGGAACATTCCAGTCTACATTCACACAAACAACTGAGAATCAAAAACAAACAGTGTTGACAAATATCAAAATTCTCTATGCGCAAAATTCCACTTCATCAAGTGTAACTGCATGGGTGAAAAATGTTGGGACGTATTCGATTACAAATACACAAAATATTGATGTATATTTTGGACAGACTGGATCAATGCAAAGAATTTCATATAATGCAGCAGGTTCACCGTCTTGGGCATTTCCTAGTCAGGTAACCAGTTGGGATAAAGCAAACACTGTTCAAATCAACATAACAGATCTATCTATCATTAAATGTGGCAGTGTATACGAATTACAAGTAACAACACCTAACGGAGTTAGTGATGAATACTTCGTTACGTTCTGTTAGTAGGTGATGCGGTGTGGGATTAAGTATCGCAATTTCGGGTTGCATTGTCACTTTTTCTATTGTGTATGTAATGATGACTTTTCCTGCAATAGTTGATGAGACTACCAAAATAAGCACGTCTTCGGCACAAATGTCAAGTACTCTAAATTCAATCATGCACACGAACATTGAAATTTCAAACCTACAAAATGCTCATGATAATGATACGACTATCTTCTCAGTGAATAATACCGGAAACACAATCTTGTGGAATTACAAGGAGTTTGATGTCATAATTACATATCAGGCCAACACAGAAACAACCCCAAAATTAACTGAAGTTCTCAATTACGCCAATAGTTGTATGGCATTAGCATCGGATCACTGGTGCATTCAAAGTATCACAAATGATCTCATCCATCCAGGAATGCTTGATCCAAAAGAGACCGCAAATATTCAGGCAAAGTTACAAAATCCAACTAATCAAGGAGGCACTTTGACGCTCAATTTTGGAACAGATAACGGAGTAATGGATACACGTTCGGTGAAGATGACATGATCAAGACAATACCCACAGGTAATGAGGAAATAGATAGACAGCTTGCAGGAGGCATACCTTCACCTTGTTTGATGATGATAGAGGGAGAACATGGAACAGGAAAGAGTGCGTTAGGAGCTCAGGTAATTCAAGGAATGTTGGCCTCTAAAATGAAAGTATTGTGTATTACGGAAAACACGGTCAAAGACTATATTGAAAAAATGAAGACAATCACATTTAATTTCACAACGCCATTTTTACAAAATCGATTTTCAATATTACCATTGCACGTATATGGCGCAGTATGGTCTCAAAAACAATCTTCATTCTTGCTGCCCGTGATTGGTCGATACATAAGTAGCAACGCCAAAAATTTTGATTGTGTCGTAATAGATTCAATATCATTATTGACAATGTATTCTGATACAGATAGCATACTTGATTTTCTTACCCGATGCAAATATCTTGTATCAACAGGCATGACAGTAATCCTAACAATGCACAAAACATCAGTTCCAGAGGACGTATCAATGAGAATAAAATCTGCATGTGATGTATATTTTTCATTAAGTACCGCAAACATAGGTGGAAGAGCTGTAAAAGTAATGCAAGTTGTAAAATTGATAGGCTCAAGTGAAGCATCAGAATCATCTTTTGCTTTTGAGATTGACACCAATTTTGGGATAAAGATTGTACCAATATCTACAGCTAATGCATAATAGGGAGAAAAATGAAAAAAACAAATCGAGGTAAATGAGTTGGGGTTTAATTTTTCGCTAGTAACTGACAAAAAATTCTCAGAAGCACTGAAAAAGTCTGAACACCTAAAGAGTTACCTATCAAATTATATCGACAAGGGAAATCCAATACCAATATTTACTGAAAAGTTAGAAGGAGAACATAAGAAACTAAAAGATCCTAACTTGATTTATCCAATATCAGAAAACACTTTCATTCATATCAATCCACATTCTGCCTCCTCTGATGGTTATGTTGAATATGCAATCATAGAACCAGACGAGCCAAATCGTGAACTAATGGAAAATGCCGACAAGTTATTTGCATTACAAGCCGGAACTATGAATCCACCAATTGAACTCACTGAGAGATTCAATATGATTGATCAATATTTGGACAGAACAATTTCAACTTCAAATGCATTAATTGACTACTCCAAGATGGATGTCTTCAAATCAAAGAATCTATCAGTATATGAAAAGGACATACCATCGCTAAAATACCATTTTCTGCGTAAGAGGGCCGGAATGGGCCTTCTTGATCCATTCCTTACCGACCCCAATCTAGAAGATATTTCAATAGTAGGAGCTGGTAACATGTACGTCATTCACAAGATGTTTGGCGCATTAAAATGCCCTATTTTTTTAAGTGTTGAAGAAATTGATGATTTAATAATCAGTATGGCTGAGCAGTTTGGCAAAACCGTATCTCATGCAAAACCGGTTATAGATGCTACACTCCCAGAAGGCTCTAGAATCAACATTGTATTTGGAAAGGACGTAAGCAGAAAAGGAACAAATGCCACAATCAGAAGATTTGCAAGTACCCCACTCTCGATAACACAGATTATTCCAAGTAAATCAATGGTATCAATTGAAGCTGCATATCTGTGGATGATGTTAGCAGAAGGAATGAGTGTCTTCATTAATGGAGAGACTGCATCTGGAAAGACCACTACAATGATGGCACTAACGGCTTTCATTCCATCCAACTGGAAAATTGTCAGTATAGAAGATACTCCTGAACTTACACTGCCACATAGCAACTGGATTAGTGAGGTTACAAGAGATACAGGAAATCCAAGTTCAAGTGTGACAATGTTTGATCTTTTAAAGGCAGCATTAAGACAAAGACCCAACTACATTTTTGTAGGAGAAATTAGAGGTGCCGAAGCCAACATTGCATTTGGAGCCATGCAGACAGGTCACCCCGTAATTAGCACATTCCACGCTGGAAACATGACTGCATTAATTCAAAGAATTACCAACCCCCCAATGAACATACCAAAAACAAACGTAGAGAATTTGAATTTAGCAATGTTTCAAGCAGCAGTTACAGGACCAGATGGTAAAAGAGTTAGAAGAGTACTATCCATAAACGAAGTCATCGGATACAACCCAGAAGGAAACAATGTAATGTTCATTCCAGTTTTTAATTGGGATCCTGGTACGGACACAGTCAAGTTTAGAGGAAAGGGAAGTAGTGCATTATTTATTTCAAAACTTTTAGAAAAAAGAGGAATGTCAAGAAAAGATGAAGGTTTACTTTATGAGGAGCTTGCACTGAGAACCAAGATTTTGGACAAGATGGTTGAAAAAAAGATTTTCAATTTTTATGATGTATATGATTCCATATCTAGATGTAGAGAAATCGGTCTTGAACAATTCTTAAAGGAGCTTAATGCACTTTGATGGAAAAACTAGCCATTAAAGAAAAACTTGCGGAGTTGCGCAAATCAGATGAGGATTTGCTATATTTTGTGGCGTTTCTATACGCATTGGCAACAGGAGAGATCGGTTCAGTTGATTTGATTAAGAGCGGTGTAACTTCAGGATATGGTAGATATTCAAATTCATTTAGAGAGGTATACCGACTTGGAGTAGGATGGGGATATGGTTTGGCAAGATCATGTGAAATGATTGCCGCAAAAATGAAAGACAACTCTGATCCTCTAAAACAGCTACTAGTAAAACTGTCTCAGGTGATAAGACTGGGAGATGAACTACGTGTATTTTTCACAGACGAGATGGCATCTGCTATTCATGTGTATTCAATACGTTATGAACGTAATTTAGAGACTCAGAAACTTTTCCTTGAGATGTTTTATACAATTTCGTCAACTGCGTCTTTCATGATTGCCTCAAACTCCATCATGGCAATGCTCATGGGAAGTACAGATTCACAATCAGTTTTTCTCATGTCCTTTGTTGGAGTGATAGTAAGCATGGGGGCCTTCATAGTTATCATGTTCATACTATTCCCAAAAGACAAATTATCAACTGGAAAATATTCTAGCTCACAAAAGTTCAAGACGACTCTGATTGTAACTCTTGCTGCAGGTATTGCTATCGGGATAGCTCTTACTCTTACCAATCTTGTACCTCTTCCCCTCGTAGTAGTAATTGCAGTTGTTCCATTGTTTGTACCAGGATTCATAGCTCGAAAATTAGAATCAGAATTGAGAAGTTATGATGAATGGTATCCTCCATTTATCAGACATTTTGGTGAAATATACACAATGGTAGGATCTATGGGACAGGCACTTGATGCGGTACTTAGAAGTAATTTTGGACCACTCCAAAAGCACATTGTGGCATTTAAGAACCGTATAAAAAACAGAATAAATTCAGAAACAGCTTTTGAGATATTCTCAATGGAATCAGGAACTGCCATAATTGAATCAGGAAACACCATCATGTCTAGAGCGCTCCTCAAAGGAGCAAACATGAATGAAGTAGGCAACAAAGTATCAGAAATTTCTTCCAAAATAAGTGAATTAAGATCAAAGAGAGTGCAGACATCAAAAACTTTTGAGACGATAGTTATTGTACTTCATGGTCTCACCATGGCAATTTTTGGCTTGATGGCTACACTTATCGAAGTATTTCACAAATTATTAGCAACAGTACCCGTTTCAAATAATGCATTCACATTAAGTCCAATTGATCCTAATTTTATTCATATGATGATGCCTCTAGTTGTACTTGGCACGTCTACTATTAACGCGTTGGCAGTAAAGGTGGGTCAGGGAGGCCTCTTTAAGACAGTGTTATTCAACATTGCAATGTTAACTGTCATTGGAGGAATTACAATGTATGGAACAACAGCGGCATTAAGCCAATTTCTTACAAGTCACATATTGGATACTTATGCTCCAACTGCTCCAGGTCATTAGATAAGTCAGGTAAATAATATTTTAACTATAATGAAATAGATAATATTTTAACTATGATAAAATAAAAAATACTTGACTAAATTTCAGAGTAAGTTTGTTGAAATATTATGCATTTTCCTAGCCAGCAGTTCATTTACTGTGGTTACTACTTTTTGCATGTCAAATGGTTTGTAGATTATTGCGTCTGCACCCAAGTCTTCTAATTTTTTGATTGTCTCAGATCTGACATCTCCTGTAATCATGACCACGATAGCAAGTGGATTTACTTTTTTGATTTGTTCTAGCGCATAAAATCCATCATAATTTGGCATCATGACATCTGAGAAAATGACATCTGGAACCAACTCTTGGTAAACTTTTTCGGCTTGTTTTCCATCAAAGGCAGTTCCTACTACGGTAACATTACAAATCTCTAAAAATTCAACAAAGAGATTTACTGTATCTTCATCATCATCTACTACAATTGCGCTACATCTATTTTTTTCTACTCTACCTACATCCATCATACAAGTAGCGTAAATCAGAATGGTCTAATATTAGTCAGTGTGTCAAGATTAGACAAACAGTAAAGGTTCCTAGTCATCTTCTAAAACCCATACAATATGAACAAAAGTACCCAGTAATCCTGGAGATTCTAATGTGGTGTGGTCGCAACTACGTAGACGGCTGTAGGGCATGTCATACAGAAAAATTACATGCAAGGTGATTTTAACAAATTATCTACAAGTAAGACATGTCAGGATTTGATTCCCTCATAGGGAAATCTCTAGTACTCATAATAAAGAAAAATCTGACTCAAAGTACGCTTGAAAAAATTGAAAATAGAGTATTTGAGAAATTTGGTACAAATTTAACTCAAGTATCTAACGATTTCCCAAAATTGGATTTGATCCTCAGAGAGTTCTTTGGAGATGGAGCAAATGTCATGGAACGGAAGTTACTACAACACATAATATCAGTACAACAAAGTAAGATAGAAAAAAAAGAATGGATAACAATTGAAGATTTACACATCAATAGAATAATACTAGAAGCAATAGGAGATAACGATAAGAAGAATATTTTGAATGCAGTCCTTGACAAACCAAGAATAATTTCAGACATCCTAGAGATTTGTAAAATCCCACAGACATCAGGTTATAGAAAAGTCAACAATTTGATCCAGAATGGATTACTAATAATCAACGGACATGAATCAACAGAGGATGGAAAAACTATAAACAAGTATCAGCCAGTATTTGACAATATTCAAATTCACGTAGAAAAAAATAAAGTCATAGTACAAGTACAACTAAGAAAAGAATATCTTGACAACAGCAGTATCTTTACTATTCACTTTCAAAATCTCATGACGCATGTTCCTTAATTAACAAGTTTTTTACACACCAGTGCACAAAAGGAGATTGCACATGTGTAACACCCCATTACACACAGATCTCTAAAGAGTGCCAACTGTATTACAGTAATATGACATTAGATACAACCAACATTTCAATTTCTGAAACCATGTTAAACATACAGCCAAGTGATCAGGAAGTATTATATGAAAAGATTAAAAATGAATTATCAAAATTTGGATTAACTTCAAACCAATCAAAAGTTTTCTTGTTTCTAGAAAAAAATGGCTCAAGTACAGCTACACAAGTAAGTAATGCCCTCAAAGTACCAAGAACTGAAACCTATCATCTTTTAACAAACTTACAAAACAGAGGCTTGGTGTCTGCATCATTTCAACATCCAATCAAATTCATTGCATCCCCCCTTGATTCAGCCATAAACATACTGATCAATACAGAAAAGGAACGAGTCAAGAACTTGGAAAACAAAGAAAGAGACATAGTAGCTCTCTGGAAAACTTTACCTCATTTTGGAATAAATAAAGAAGAAATAAGCGACGGAAAATTCCAAATCCTACAAGGTCTAAACCAGATGTCTGGGAAAATAAGTGAAGTGGTTACAAATGCAAAGAAATCCATTCTAATGCTTGCTACAGAAAAAGACTTGATGAAATTTTATCATGCAGGGCTTTTAGAATTATTAAAAGATTCCAAAGTGGATGTACAACTTGTTTCATCATCTTCAAGTAAAACAGAATACATTTTTTCAGATGCCTTGAGAAATAAAGTTAAAAGAATGCCACAGAAGATTAAGGAGGATTTGTGTTTTATCATAAAAGATGATGATGAAATAATATTATTCATAAAGAAATCTAACGAAACTTCACAGAACATGTTGGCCATGTGGACAAATTCTAATTCTATGACATACACATTGAAATTATTATTTAGCTATATTTGGTCAAATTCCAGATATTTCAAATATAAAAATAGCAAACCGTAGAAATTAAATTTTTAGTGCAATAAAGAAATAAACAAACTTTAAAATCATAAAGAGTGAATAAGATTTAAAATCAAATCCCCGTACATAATCTGAATTATAAAACCCCCTGTTATGTACAACACGTAAGGTAAACCTGGTGTAACCCATACATCAGTTCCGTAACAAAATGATGTTTTTTCTGCATGTTTTAGTGAAAAGTCAAAGTGTCTCTTACCATCAATCATCTGTTCAATACAGAAACTATGTTTTGGATTCTTTGTTCTATATCCTACAAACATTGCCAATATTTTTTTCAGATGCGACTCCTCAATACCAATGAATATATCATTACCTTGAATTATAGACACGGTATTTCTACCCAAGTTGATAAAAAGTGGAATTACAGTCAGAATGGATGCGTTCTCAAGTGTTGTGAAAGGTGATATTTGAGATGGAGTCATACTAGACATCGGAGCAATACCTGCAAGAACTATCAAGCAAAATGCATCTGCACCTCCAAAGATTCCAAATCTCCACAATACCAAAGCAATGGGAACCACAATCATGGACAGACCTATAGTTTTTAGTTCAATCCAAAAGTTAGGACTTGCAAATAGCAGTAACACTGCCACCCCTGAGAAACCAATCCAGAACTTGTCGTTAATTTCCCGCTTTTTGAGATCTATTATAGATGCTAATCCAAGCATGGTTATAGCTACGATGATCCTTGCCATGTGAAGATCAAAAATACCCTCTAACATACGACTTTCTCGTCTTGTGTAGAATAAAATTTTAAATCAATTTCCAAAATTGGGAGGACAATCTTATATCCAAGAGATCGAGAGAAAAGAACATGAAATTTTTGCCATCTTTTCATAATCCAAAGACTCGAGGATATAGTACGTATTACGCCATAGTTCTTGTAGTTGTGACAGGCGTGGTAATTTTGAACACATTTCAAGTTATCCATCAAAACATCATCCAAAACTCGATGACCTTTTTTGAGGGATATTTTTCATTATTCATGCTAATTCGTAATGAGAAAGTAGGTAGAGAATTTTTAAAACATGTTGCATACGTCAAGTCATTCACAATATCCTAATTTTCCCCCACATGTGATACTTTTTCTTTTAATCCTGCGATTATTTCCGATAGATTAAATTTTTCAGATATTTCTTCAAACATTTCCCTTTTCTTAAAGATCAGTATTCCAATTCCTGCAACCACTGGAATTACCAACATGAATGGATCAACGCCACCCAGTATTGACAGATTGGTTTTTGGCACATTTTCAGATGGAGTACTACTTACAAGTGGTGCATTAATTGTAATATCTTTTGAAGATGTAGTTACTGTGTATAGACCACCTGAGACACTTGCTTCAATGTGAACTTGTCCAGGACTGTCGGCTACGAAAGTTATTTTTGCTTTTCCATCAGAATTTATCTCAGAGTCCATATTCTGAATTTTTGCCCCATCCACTTTCCAGTCAACTTTAAGACCGTTCAAAGGGGCTTGTTTGTAGGTAGCAGTTATTTCAGCTGACAGTGGAACACCTGACTCTCCAAAATCAGCTGATTGTATATTTACATCGGGGGTAATGCTTATCACATTAACATCAAATTTTGACAAAGGAATTTCATTTGCAAGAAGTGCAATCTCTGACGTGCCTTCGCTTTTTGCATAAACAGTAAATGTGGTGAAATAGGAACCACTGGGAATTTTCACACTTTCAGGCATTTCAATAACTGATGGATCGCTTGAAACAAGTTTTATTATCATATCATGATTAGAATATGTTGGCATTTGCTGACTGTCTAACAATTCAATTGAAAACGTATTTTGAATTCCAGCTGTAATTTTTGCTGGATAGTCAAATTCTAATGATTGTGGAATGACCGACGTACCTTCGATTGAGAAGGTTGAAGCAAACAACGGTGATACAACTGACAAGCTTTGCAAGCCATCTTTTAGCAATACACCGTCAGATATCAAAATAGGTTGATCTTCGTGTATGGACAATGCATCTGTTTGAATAGAATCAGATGGGGATACCATTAATGGTAATTGTCCAGTAGAAAAACTAAGAGCATTAGCATTTGTTAGGTAATATGCAATGGGGATTTTTGTATGCGTTTGAACTTTTGCAAGCAACGAATCAGCCACCAGTGTTCTGGAATCGCTTTCAATCGAACTTATTGTCGGAGTTACAGTTTGAGGATTGTCCGTTACAACATTAAGTGTAACAGGATTTGCCATGTTGCCAACTTGTGCAAATACTAGTGCGTCTTGTGAACCTTGTTCCATCTGTACATCAGGTATTGAAACAACTGTAGGATCGGAAGAATCGATTTGAATTCGTAGATTATTTCTAGCAAGAAGTATGTTTCCCGAAGGGTCTTGAAGATGAAGTATGCCAATCAATTCTTTTTGGCCAGTGGCCAGAATTGGAAGTGGGTCAATTCTAGCAGACTTTGTGTCATACAAGGTGTTGTTGTTCTTACTAGTCAGTAGGACTGGAGATGAGAATAGATTTCCTGCTGCAGAAGCAGTTACATTAAAAGTTCCACTAGTTCCAGCTGTAACTTCTATTGGCACATATGACCAATACGTCCCTTTTTTTATTACAGATTGTTCACCGATTTGAAATAACGGACTTGCATAGCTAGTATTAATTTCATCAATACCCGTAGCGTTTGTTATTTGTACTTTTACAGGAATATCATTTTTTGCCAAAACTGGATTTCCCGATGAATCATGCAGTTGTATTATTGCATATGCAGACGACTCGGCATAAGCATTGATTGTTTGTGGGTAAACATAAAGTTGAACCATATTTTGAGAACCAATTTGATTAACAGTAATTGATGTTGAAACCGATTGCATCGATGAGGAAGAAGCTGTGAGTTGTGCAGTTCCCACGTTATTCACTGTAATTTGACCAATGGAATAATATTCTCCTCTCTTGATTACAAGATTATTATCTATTGGTGTTGCTATGTTGGAATCAGACGTAGATATTGAGATGGCCATATCTGATGTCACAGGGGTTGGAATATTGTTATCATTGACAGTTTCTACTGCAATGTAACCATATTTTGGACCGTTTGTTGCATATGTAGAAGGAGTTGCTTTTAGCATCAGTTTTGTTGCGATACTGGAATCAGTGTAAACCGTTAGATCAAACTCATTTGAAGAAAAACCAGGTGCCGCAAGTGCAATTTTTACATCACCTGCAGCAAAAGCCTTTATTTTTACATTGGAAACCATATGAGTTTCATCTTGTTCAACCCCCATTATTTGCACTATAGACGGATCAGATGATGTTGCAACTAAGTTATCAACTGGAATATCATCTGTTTGTGAATAAACCTCTATGATACCTTCTGAATTTTCTACAATCTTTCCTGGAATCATCTTCATTTCAAGAGCGGCAGGAGTTGAGACATCAGCATAGGCTGGAAAAACTAAAGATGTCATTAACAGCAGCACAAGTAGATATCTCAAATTATCCATATCTGACTTTAAATATAATATAAGATCAGGTATGACTTTTTTTATGACATACTATGATGATGGTGGTTTGGAGAGGATAGAACCTATATCAATTACATGCAATTGTATCATTCCGATTGAGAGCAGAGTAATTATAGTAAGCAACATAGAAAACAGAAATCCTCCAGAATAAGCCCCTTTAGTGATTTTCCCAAGAAAAAGACCTGCAAGCCAGGCTTGAGCCACAACAGCTATTGATACAACCTCAAGTAATGAACTTGACTGTCCTGATTTTTCGTTATCCTTATTTACAATATTTTTCCCTTTGTCAATTTCAGAAAAAGAATCTATTGTAAGCAGAGTAGTAAAACCAGTAATAATTATCAACATAAAACCAACCATTACATATGGTTGTAACATATCTCGTTTATTTTTTGTAATATTACGAATTTTTTCACTTGCATCAGTCAGAGAGTCAAGTGTATTTACATTTCCTCCTCCGGAGGATATTATTTCAAACAATATTCTAAAGCTAACTAATACTTGGAAATTTTTTATTTCTTTTTCAAGTGTCTCAAAAATATTGAATAGTGGGATACCCCATTCGAGTTTGTTTGCAATAGTGTTTGCTACAATGTTAAATGATTTGAAATCTTTTCTTTTGCATGCATGAACTATGCATTTTTCTGGTCCCATTCCTGCCTTTCTTGCTTCAGTGATGTCTCGTAAAATTTGAGGTGTTGCGTCTTCAGCATGAAGATTTTTGATATAGATTTTCTTAAATTTCATAGAAGGCCAAATAGATGCAATAACTAAAGATATGCCTAAAATGTAGGGATTAGCATGCATATTAGAAAACATTCCAGATATGATCAGAATTATTCCAATCAAAACAGGTGGCAAGGCAAACTTTAGAATTTTTTTTACTTCAAGTTCAGGAATATTAGAATAGTTCATTTTTTGTACCATTTTCATAAATCCAATAGAGACTATTGGAGAAAAGAACAATAATGCATAAGGTGGCTGGGAAGGAGCATTATCACCTGAACTGCTAAGCGGGTTTGACCCCATTGCTGCTATGAGTATAAAAACAGCCAGTATGACTATTTGCATCGTAAGCCACCCGTGAACTACACCACTGAGTTTCTCAACTGATTGTTTTTCGGCATTTTCAAGCCTATCGTATGAACCAGTCATTTTGCTTTTCAGATAATT
>NZ_FUYK01000007.1:0-145448 GCF_900167955.1 Candidatus Nitrosotalea bavarica
CAAAATCATAGCTCCTACAAATATTAATATTGCAGGTAAAGTGATTTCTGAAACTCGTGTATCTCCTATGGTGATAGACAATTGTACAGGTTTCTCAGAAAGATTAGTTAATTCCAATGTGACTTGATCATTGTGTTCAAAATGAAAGTAGTCGACAGTTACTTTATTAGTTATCTTTCTTATATCTAGAAAATTTCCATGTGAATCAATTACCTTGGCAAGAATATTATTTTGATAACTCTCTGAAGATATTAAATAAAACCCAATTCCATTTCCTTCAACTTTTAATGACGTGGTACCAACCTCAGAATTTCCCAATTGAAAACTGTCTATACTTTTGTTAGCTTCTGATAAGATAACTCCAGCCCAAATTGATCCTGATATGATCAATATTATTCCTATGTGAAATAAAGAAATCGGAAGTCTCATAATTATAATGTGTAACAAAGTCTATCTATTTATAATATCGAGGGCCCGGTGGGATTCGAACCCACGACCTGATGGTCCGAAGCCATCCGCACTATCCGGGCTATGCAACGGGTCCGATCAAGTAAGAATTTAACGGGGCTAAATATCTGTCTAGGTAATTGAAAATATCACAAAGAGTAGCAGGAGTAGAATATGCAATACGGGATATTGCACTAGAAGCTAGGAAACTACAAAAGGAAGGCAAGAAAATTACCTATCTTAACATAGGTGACCCTCTCCAGTATGGATTTCAGCCTCCTGATAGAGTTAAAGAAGCACTTGTCAAAGCTGTTAAGGAAGGCCAAAATTATTATGCATCTTCCGAAGGTCTGCCAGAATTACGTGAAGCAATATCAAAAAAAGAGGCAGTAAAGGGTCTTAGGGTTTTTGAAGATGATGTATTGGTAACAAATGGAGTCTCTGAAGGCCTTGAGATGGTTATGGCATCGATTGTGGAACAAGGCGATGAAGTGCTAATTCCAGGTCCGTACTATCCTCCTTATGCGTCATATGTAAGATTATTTGGAGGAAAACCAATTGAATTTTTGGTAGATCTACACAAATCCACTCCTGATCTAGATGATATTAGATCAAAAATTACCTCTAAAACTGTTGCAATATGTCTTATCAGCCCCAATAATCCCACTGGTGTGGTATTTAGTGAGAAATCTCTAAAAGATTTAGTTGATTTGGCTAATGAGCATGATCTCTACATTATCTGTGATGAGATATATGATCAAATAGTCTTTGACGAAAAATTCACAGGTATAGGAAAAGTTAGCGGTGATTCTCCTATAATTTTGTTGAATGGATTTTCCAAAGTTCACCTAATGTCTGGTTGGCGAATAGGGTATATTGCATTTAACCAATCAAAAAAACTAGAACTATTACGAGAGAATGTACCCAAGTTATCTAGGGTAAGAATTGCTACCAACTTGCCAGTACAATATGCTGCACTAGAATCGCTCAAAGGACCGCAAGATTATATAACAAAATTTGTTTCTGAACTCAAAAAAAGACGAGATTACACCATCAAGAGATTAAATGATATGAATGGAATCAGCTGTTCTAACCCAAAAGGAGCATTTTATGCATTTCCAAAGATTGAAGATAACAAGTATAGTTCTGACAAGGAATTTGTAATACAATTATTGAAAACAACTGGTATTCTGACAGTTCATGGATCTGGATTTGGAACTCAATATGGCACTGGCCACTTTAGAATGGTTTTCTTGCCTGAAATACCGCTACTAGAAGAAGCTTTGAATAAAATCGAAAAATTTGTTGCCTAGTATTTCCAATTTGTAATCTTTTTGGGAGTTATTTCTATGATACAATCAGTTTGGTGTAAAAGTTGCTGGGCAGATTGATTTCTCATATTCTTAAAATACCGAAGTAGGATTTTTTCTGTTAATTGTTTAACTATGTCTGCTTTCAAAATTAGTTTAGCTCTTCCAATTCCCGTCATTCCAACTATATCAGGAGATTTTATCCCAATGTCAATACAAAATGAGACCTTTGAATTCTTTTTGATGTTTTTTGCTTTTCTTGTCTTTGTGTTGGTTCCTACATAGAATTTGTCGTTATCATACATGTACCAGACAGGAACAATGTGAGGATTTCCAGAGGGACCTATTGTAGCAAGACGTAGAATCTTTTGTGATTTGAGAAATTCTTTACTCCTCATAATTTTCTCCCCTTAAACCTAAAACAATGAGAAATCCTGCAATTCCAAATATTCCTATTGATATCTTTTCACTTGTTATGTCGGATGATGTAAAAAAGTCCGCAGTAAAATCTGGTCCCCAAATAAACAAATCTCTCACTATGGGAATTACAGCTACAACAAGGAACAATACACCCATTGCTGTAAACCAATTTTTTCTTCTAACTTTACCCATGATAATATTTGTAAAATAGTAACTAGATTATCTTTATGCCTGGATTCTTCATCTTGTTCTTTATCATTGCATTAAGGAGAATGGGAGTTGCCACTTCAGCTAGATATGACAAAGAACCAGGTCCTAATAATATTGGTCTAAGATTTTTTATCTCTGTTATTAACTGACGTACTATATTGATTGAATCATCAGAGTCTCCGCAAACAAAAATGTCTGAATCCAGTACGAGTTTAGGATCAATTAGTTTTTTCTCGGATATGGTGTGAAATGCAGATACTAACTTTGATTTATTTTTCATATGTTTTTGTACCAATTCAAACGCTGATGGTTTCTTGTCTTTAAAAGAAATAAATTCAAAACCAGCATCAGTCTTTGTCAAGGGAACTATCGGTGATATCACTGTGCAATCATCTCTCACATTAGGTAAAAGTTGAGAACAAATCATATCGATATTTTCATATGGAATTGATAGAACTAGAACATCACTTTCTCTTGCAACTGCAGTATTGTCTTTTCCAGAAATATTGCCTTTGAAAGAGCCATATTCTTTTTGCGCAAGCTCTGAATATTCTTTAGCTGCTTCTTCTGCCTTGGCAGTTTCTCTAGAACCTATTGTAATATCATGATTTTCACACCATCTTAAAGCAAATCCTTTACCCATTCCACCAGTTCCACCAATTATCCCAATCTTCATGAAATGTTGAACAGGCAATGTTATTATTATCTTTATTCAATAAATGCAATCATTATTGACATTATTTCTTTTTCTACGACATGGTCAAGCCAAAAATAATGTTGAGAGGATTCTCGCTGGACGTACAAAAGGATTCCCACTTACAGAATTAGGTATTCAGCAGGCTGAAAAAATAGGAGATTTCCTTAAACCTCTCAATATCTCCAAGATATATTGTAGTCCTATAGAGAGAGCAGAACATACTGCCAGAATAGTTGCAAATAAGATGGATTTGAGATGTGATATAGATGAAAGATTAACGGAAATAGATATGGGAACATTTACAGGAATGCATTATGATGAAATGTTTGAAAAACACGGAAATGTTTTCTTAAAGTTCTATCAAGGTCATCCTGTTATTGAAAATAATGGTATAGAGACATTTTCAAGTGTAAAAAAACGAATTTTAGACATGGTTGATCATTGTTCAAGAAAACACAATGAAGAAACCATTTTACTTGTTACACATATGGATCCTATCAAGTCAATAATATCTACCATTCTTCAACCTAGACCTGAATCATTATATGAAATGATAATAAGAAATGCATCTCTAACAATACTAAAAAACGACCAATCAGTCTTTTCAATGGTTGCAATAAATTCTATGAATTCAGAAAGATATCAGCAGGAATAAAATTCACGTCATTACATATTTCCTTAATTCTGTTTTAAACGAGTCTTCCTTACAATAGCAGAACCAATATCTATGGGTTAACGAAATTATCAATAGATTGAAACTAATAATAATTCTCTTAATAGTTTTTACAGTTCTTGGAAATTTCTTATCATACGCATATGCTTTACAAATGTCTACTGATAGAGAAGTTTACTCGGAGGGTCAACCACTACTAGTCTATGGAACCGGTCTGCCAAATGAGCCGATAATTATAAGACTTTTTGCACCTGACGGTACTATAGCACAATTTGATCAGATTACGGCTGATGCTGGCGGAAACTTTGAACATATTCTAATCAGATGGCCAAATGCTACTACAACATACACATATGGAACTTATACTGTTGAGGCAATTGCTTCAAAGGAGCAAGGGCAATCTCAAAAAATTGATGTTAAATTTGCTCCATCGACAACATTAGAAAAAATTCCCATTCAAAGAATTGTAAATGTTGTAGTATTTACCCCTCAGACTGCAGCAATTAACCAAACATTTCGAGTTTTTGTTCAAGTCACAAGTGATGGATTGTTGGTAGCAGGTGACCCGTTGAAAATACTGGGTACCTCACACGTTCATCTTCCATCTGGTGATGTGGAAAGTCTTGCAAATTCTTTAAAGACTCTTCACCAGGGTCTCTATTATGCAGATTATACCCCTACACAAGAAGGAACATATGTTTTTCATATAGTGTACTTTGATCAGGGAACTATTTCTCATGGTTCATCTGCCACACAAGTTCTTAAACAAAACATAGAGGGAATTTCCAATCAGATATTGAAATTAAATTCTGTTCTTGATTCTACTTCGCAAGAACTTGATAAATTAAAAACTGAGATCCAAGGATTTGGTAATGTTTTAGATACTAGTCAACAATCTATATCTGAGGCAAATCAGAACATAAACAAAAGTGTATCATCAATGTCTGATTCTGTTAAAAATATAGAGGAAGCATCTGGCCAATTTAATTCATTATTCCTTCCTGTTGTTGCTCTTATTGCAATAATTATCGCACTACAAATAACAATTCTTGCTAGGCGACGTTAGACTCCATGGTAAAGAATAAAAATATCATTTCAAAAACGGGATTTTTTTTGATTTGCATTTTGATGTTTTCTCTCTTTCCAAAATCGGCAATTGGTTCATACGATATAGATCTTCCAAAAATTACAACAGATGTCAACATAAATCAAGTCTCAGATCTGATAAACTTTCAACCATCTGAGAATCAAAATCAAATTAAAAGATACATTGTTTTTGGCTCCGGTTCTGTTACTGATATAGTATCACGGGCCAATCACGTTACTTATGGGGTAGATTTGGATCATGGATCTTTTGCTATGGGTTTTTTTAATCAGGATGAAGTATCAAATTTAAAATTAAATGGATATAACGTAATGGAGGATTTACCCTTAGAATTTGACTCTCTAAAATCTGATCTCCCTATAACTGAGGTTTCAAGAGTCGATCAAATTCTAGGCTCTGACAAAGTTTTTGACAATTATGGATATACTGGAAATGGCATCAATATAGGAATAGTAGATACTGGAACTGATTTTTCAAATCCTGATATGAGGGATTCTATAGCTCGTGATAAGAATAACATTCCTGTAATGATTGATGCCGATGGTCAAGGAATTGTACTAACAAATGCAACATTTGTTGCAAATATCAATAGTAAAGGAATAATACAAAATTATACAAAATCTATTCCAAAAAATGTAACATCTTCTGTTTATGTAACTTCAAAAGGAGTATTTCTTGATTTGAATAAAAAAGGTAAGGGAACATATGTTCAAGTCTATAACTCTCTATACCCAAAAGGAGGTAATCCTGTCTTGAATGGAACTGTCTCAGACGACTATAAGATAGGAAAAGATCCAAAACACTTTATTGTTTCCAAAAGTGGCGTGTACCATTTTGGTATGATATATGAGAGTATATCTTTTGGCCAATTATTTAGACTGCAAACGGTACCCGTTCTTGTCGTTGATTCAAACATTCCAGGTTTGTATGATACAATAATTGCAGACATGTCAGATTCTTGGAAAGACTTTGAAAAATTCGATAATCCTATTTTGCCAAAATATGATTTTGATTTTACCGATGAAAAACCCACCACCTTAGGGGACGGAAACGAGTATCTTGTATATGATTCAAACCATGATGGCAAATCAGACTATAGTGCAGGAACAGTGGGGGCACATGTGTTGGATGTGTATGGAGTAATTGCAAAACCGTCTCTAGTTAACAAAAATTTAGGGGCAATCAATGGTACACTTCTTCCTCCACTTGATCCTCATGGAAATTTCTTTGGAATAATGTACGATTATGGAGGTCATGGAACAGGAACAGCTGGTTCTATTGTATCTGTTGGCAAAGAAAGTTATGATGTGTATTCCACGTCAACAAAATATCACATAAGAGGAGTAGCTTCTGGTGCAAAAATAGTTCCAATCAAGGCACTTTGGTTAGGTGATGCAATTTACGGTTGGCTATGGGCAGCAGGATTTGATCAAGAAAAAAATCAATGGAAGTATTCGGGTAATCCTAGAGTGGATGTTCTGTCAAATAGTTGGGGGATATCGACTTTTCCTGCACTTCAATCAGTTCCGGGACTTGACGTACAATCACTTTTACTTGGTGCACTTGCCGTTCCTCATTCTCTTGATGTAAATTATCCTGGAATATTGGTAGTTAACAGTGCTGGAAATGCAGGGCCAGGTTATGGAACTCTGGGAACGCCTGATGCTGCACCATTTGGTATAACTGTTGGTGCGGTGACTGACAATGTTTTTGTTGGATATGGGCCATTCAAGAACCAACCAAGATTTGGTAACAATACTTCTCATTATGGTGAGGTATCTGGATTTTCCAGTAGAGGGCCATCCCTAATAGGAGATCCTAAACCAGATCTGATGGCGATAGGAGAATATAGCTATACTCCTACATCGGTGTCACAAATTAGTAAAAATAGTACTGGTGAATATGGATTGTTTGGAGGAACCAGCTTGGCAGCACCTCTAGTGGCAGGTTCCGCAGCTATTCTTATGGAGAGTCTAAAAGATAACAACATCCCTTACAATTCTTTTACAATAAAAAATATTCTCATGTCAACTGCGACTGATTTGGGTAATGATCCTTTCACACAAGGCTCTGGATTGGTAAACATAACAAGAGCCATTGATTTTGTGCTAGGAAACAATGATGTCTTTGAAGTTTATAATGATGCATCATACTATAACACAAAGAAAATCTTGGATCCTGCTTTGCGTACAATGAACTCATCTTCTGTGGGTTTGAAGAAAATCCAACTTACAAATTCCTCATTGCCAGAAACATCTTGGTTTGGAGGTAGATTGTTTCCGGGAGATAGAACATCTGCTACTTTCACAATAGTAAATCCAACAAATCATACTCTAGAAGTAGATATTCAACCACAAAAACTTGGATTGATAAAACTTGATACTTATAACGGAACAACTCAAGTACGATTACAGGATCCACTCATAAAAAAATCAGGAGTGTATAGACCGAATTACATTCCGTTACAAGAAATACAAAATCATGCAAGTCTTGCATCTTTTTTTGAAAAAACAAAACCTATTCCAGATAATGTTTCCCTATTGGTTCTTGATTTGACATCTCCATTTTCACAATTTATGAACTCATCTGCAAAAACATATGCTGATGACATGAAGATTTCATCATTGTATCTGTATGATTGGAATACAAAAAATGATAGTTCCATACCTGCCTCTCAAGATCTCTCTTTGATTAATAGAGGCGGTGCATGGGGAACTGTGCAAGAACTCCGAGTCTCAGAACCTGCAGCACAGATAAAACACACCCCATTAGTTGGAATTTATCCAGTTCCTACTAGATACTCCTATTGGACTGGAGATACAAAGAAAAATTCAACATCATCTGATTTTACTTTGACTGCAAGTTATTATAAAAAAATATCATGGAATGATATATGGTTAAATTCAAAAAATATTCAGATCAAACCTCATGGAACCGCTAAGGTTATAGCTACTCTAATTGTTCCTTCAGATGAGACTCCTGGACTGTATCAAGATTTTATCAACTTTAAAGATGATTTGCATACAGTTAATGTTCCCGTATCATATGCTGTAATGAAAAAACTTCAACCAAAAGATCTGCCTACTGTAATACAAGGGCAAAATGGTGATGCACTATATGGAAATGGGTACATTGGAGGGGGATTTGATATGGCAAATAGATACAACGCAGGAGATTGGCGTCAATATTATTTTGATGTCACTGATAAGACAATTAATTCAGTAGCAATGAATCTTTCTTGGAAAGATCCTGATACAAATCTATCCGTATTTTTAATAGATCCACAAGGAAGAATTATTCAAACAAACTCTCCACCTGGTGTACTTGGACAATTTCAAGGATGGCCAACTGGTGATTGGCTAGGACCAAGCCCGGTCTTTAGTGAGGGTGGTGGATTTTATCCAATAAAAAATACGGATGCGACATCTACTGTATTATTTGCTTCTCTAAACCAAACTGGAGTTTATTCATTATTGATACATGCGCCATTATTTGGTGGAAGATCAATTGCAGAACCTGTAACGATTACTACTAAATTCTCTACACTCTTGCCAATAGAATCACCGCCTCAGTTGATTCTAGATATCCCACTTTTCATAAATAGTAATTATACAATTAATCCAAAAATAATAGGTGATAGTATTGAGAATAAAGAATATTATCTTGACAACGAGACAGCACAGATAATTGATCAAGAAAAACTAACAGAAGACATACGAAATCTTTCAGAAGGAGAACATGATCTTAAATTTGTAATAACAGATACTGTTGGGCATAGTATATCCAAAGAGTTTAAATTTGTAATAGACAATACTCCGCCAGAGATTATTTTACAATCACCAAAGAATTATTCTGTAGTTTCTGGAGTGGTCAATATTGATTTGGATGTGAATGAATTGAATCTTGCACAAAAAGACTGGTTGACTATAAAAACCCCTAAACAGATTTTCCACGATGTTAAAAGTATCCAATTTGATACCACATCTCTTGCCAATGGAAATTATACCATTGAAGCTATGGCAAAAGACCGGGCGGGAAATATAAAAATGGCAAATATTGTGTTAACCGTAGACAATTCTAGTCTTGGCATATCATCCCCTAGTCAACATAACAGCGATCAGAATTTTACAACCTTGATTGAAATTGTACTAGGAATTGCCATAGCGTTAACAATAACCGTTTTTACTTTGAAAAAATTAAAAATTTCAAAAAGTTAGACAAGGTTTATATGCAATTTTTCCGAAACGGAGCTTTGAATGTCTGAGCAAGATTCTACCAAGGATCCTCTATCACGACGTGATTTTCTTAAATTATTAGCTGCTGCAGGTGTTGCTTTGACTTTTACACCCTTTATTCCATGGGGTAAATTCATGCCCAACCCATCAAATGCATCTTTGGAGAGGGCACAAGTTATACTGCCAGATGGAACACAAGCAAACGTTAAGACTTTTCCAAAAAATCACTCTGAGGTTATTACTTATCCAAAAACCGGAGATAGTGTTCTTGATCAAGAGGCATTTAAAAAATGGCAGTTTATTCGATTACCTGATGAACTTGGTGGCGCTGTAGATGATGTTAGTGCATTTCGTGCATATAGTATGGTTTGTTTACATTTATGGTGTTTATGGAAATACTGGCCACAAGAAGGTAGAAAAAGAGGAGAATGTCCATGTCATGGAAGCATGTATAATCCATTAAACGGAAAAGCCTTTGCAGGACCAGCTTCACTTCAAGCTTCTCCATCAAATGTACTGGCAACTCTTTATTTTGAAGCTGATAATGATGGAAATTTATGGATTAAACCAGCAGTATGGTCTGTAAACGAAAATGGAATAGTGGGGTATGGTCGTTTCCTTAAAACGTAGAAACGGTCTAGTAGATTTTTTCTACTGGATATGGGATGGAATGGAAAGAACCGTATTTATCGGAACTAAATTTTCTTTTCCATCAAGATTTGTAAGTCCATTTGGATTCCTGGGAATGCTCACATTTGTGATGTTTGTAATTCTGGGAGTCACTGGTGCATTATTGATGTTCTATTATGAACCGATATTAGACAGAGCGTGGGACAGTGTTCAAAAAATCAACGATACCGTTCCTTATGGATTTATGATACGAAATATTCACTATCATGCTTCAAATGCAATGGTTCTACTTGCAGTACTTCACATGTATTACCAATACTTTAGTGGGAGATACAAAATAAGAAATGAAATTATCTGGGTCACCGGTGTAGTACTTGGTACTGTAACTATTTTGGAAGCATTTACTGGATATGATATTATATTTAGTGAACGTGCTGAACTTGCAATCAGTATAGCTGCCTCTCTTACTAATTCAATGCCAGTAGTTGGACCTACAATTCGTGACGCAATGTTTGGTTCAGGCTTTGCTGATTTTATTCTTAGATTCTATACAATGCATGTATTTCTCTTGCCAGTAGTAATGCTAGGATTAATGGCAGTTCACATGCCACGATTTTTGGTCTTTGATGTTCCATTGGTAATGGCAATTTCTGGTGCGATATTTATAACAGGTGGAGTTTTCCCCGTTGATCTTGGTTCCAAGTTTGAACCTACAGTGCCGCCAGGAATTACTGTGCCTGAATGGTATCTTACAGGCATCTATGCATTCTTGAGGACACAATATGACAAATTTGTAACAGGTGTATTGTGGCCTGGTGTATTCATTGTAGCAATCGCAATGACTCCATTCATAGATAGGTACAAAAAATTCTCATGGAAAGATAGGCCTATAGTAACTGCGTTTGGTATTACTGGCATTACCCAAGTCATGGTGACAACATATTGGGGCTTTTACATTACACCTGATATTACTAAACCACTTGTTGCTAGACTTGTAATTGATCCGATCTTCTTCTATTTGGTAATGTTATTACTGGTTCCTATAGGATTTGGATTCTCGTACATGATGATATTACTTGCAAAAGAATCAGAAAGAAAAGCAAAATTGGCAGCTTCAAAAGCTCCACATAAATCGTCACCAATTAATCTCTCAGGAAAATGGATTAACTGGTTAATTGTAGCGCTACTTGCATTCCAAGTGTATCTTAACATCGCAGCATATAACGCAGCACTGGCTGGGATGAAAAACTTTGCTCTATTTCTAACAGGATTGATTCTTATGGTATTTGCTGGACTATTCCATCTTTATCGACACGGATTAAATGAAGCAAAGAAGATCCAAGTTCCACCACCGGCAGAAGCAGAATCTCCAAAAGCACTTGATGGTAAAGAACTCTCTGGAAGTCTACCTCAATAGACTCGAATATTGTTCTTATTCCATAATCTCTTCATGCTTAGAAAATAAATCATATTTGATAATTATCCAATTATTTTTGTATAGCTTTATAAGACTAAAAACAAGATCAGAAAATAGTTGAGTCTTCCATCCTCCAGTCATGCGTATGGAATAGGATTGATCGCAGTTATCATCGGAGCTGCACTTGGAGTTTCATATTACCAACTTTACTATATACCAGAGTTTAACGCAAAGCCCATAATTCCAGACAAAGTTCTTCATCCCAGTGATACGACTACAATAATTATTATACCTGGTTCAGAAAATCCATCACAAACTCAAAACTTTACACCAAAGACAATTACGACTCAACTAGGAGTAAACAATCTTGTAATCTGGAAGAATACTAGTGAAGCTGCTCATACTGTTACCCCTGACAAGCCATTCAAGGATGGTTACAATGGAGCCTTTGGATCTCCTGGAGTTATCAAACCAGGTGCTACATACCAATTTGTCTTTACACAGGAAGCTGTTATACCATATCACTGTGAACCTCATCCATGGATGACGGGAACTATAACCATAGTACATGGGGCTACGACATCCTAAGACCAAATTACGATAAATATAAGAAAATCAGGGCATTATTTTTCCAAAAACAACGTCACTTTCAATCTCTTTGTGTTCTTGAATTATTGATACTCTAAATTTTATTTCATGAATTTCTTTGGGCTCAAATTCTATTGAAGCAGTAAATTCAACTAAATTTTGTGGTATGTCGTTTTTATTAATAAATAATCTTGAGAGATTCTGTGATATGGACTTGTTATTGTACGATCTATAGACTATGAGCTGATTGGACCCTAGAATTTGAGCATTAACTACAACTCCATCA
Organism: Candidatus Nitrosotalea bavarica; assembly: GCF_900167955.1. Taxonomy (GTDB): domain Archaea; phylum Thermoproteota; class Nitrososphaeria; order Nitrososphaerales; family Nitrosopumilaceae; genus Nitrosotalea; species Nitrosotalea bavarica. Next base: position 12,019 of record NZ_FUYK01000007.1, read on the forward strand.
TATCTTCCAGAATAATTTACTTGGATTTTTCCTTTAATCATCTCATGAGGCTTGAAAGTAAGATTTTCTAATTTTAGTTCAATGTCTTTCATATGACATTGATCTTCAAATGAAGATATTAAATTGTTAGAAATCTAACGTCAAAGATATTCTTCTCAAATTATCTAGAAAACGGGCCCGAAGGGCTTCGATCCCTTGACCACTGGATTAGAAGTCCAGCACTCTATCCAAGCTGAGCTACAGGCCCAAATATCGGGCAATTAGTAGCCATATTAAGGGTTTTTACAACCATTTTTTTTCATTAAGATCTCTTTCCATCTTGAAGAGAAATTGTTGTGCATAACCTGCATATGGCCCAAAATATTCTACAATCTCTTCATGAAGTTTTTCATATTTTTTTTCGGTTACTGGTTTTTCTGATATGTTGTCAAAAAATTTCTTATAATATTTTAACAAAATTCTTTGTGTCCATCTGTCAATCGGGAAAGCTTCCATTTTGTCAAGAGAAAATAATGCAATACAGTCTGCTACCTTGTTGCCTATTCCACGAATTTTTTTCAGAGATTCTACAGCAGTATGATAGTCTGTTTTTTTTAGCCATGCAAAATCGATCTTGTCTGAATTAACTGCTTGGGCTGCTTCTTTGACATATTTTGCTCTAAATCCTAGTTTGCAATCTACCAGATCTTTCATAGTTGCATTTGCGAGAATCTCTGCTTTTGGAAATGTACGTAGTTCATATCCATCAAATTCTTGCTTGGCGCCAAATTTCTTGCATAAATTTTCTAGCATTGATTTGATGTTTTGTATGGATGAGTTCGATGAACAGATGAATGATACATAGCACTGAAACGGATCCTGCCTTATCAATCTCAAACCTGGGGATTGCTTTACAGCATTTCCTACCATCTTGTCTTTGCTAATGTTTAATAGTATTTTTTCTAAATTATCACCTGATCTGAGAAAGTTATCCATGTTATTAGATGACGATCTAGCACTGAAAGGTGACTGATTCAGAATGAGAATATCCTGACCATCTATTCCTATCCACTGGTCTTTGATTTTATTCCAGAGAAAAACCTGCCCACTGTTAATTGTGGTTTCTATGTCTATCGCATATGCCTTTCGCATGTTATACGGTTATTGTTTCGCCTGCATCTGGTGCACGTGCATCAAATCCTAACTTTTCATGTATCTCATCTGCAAACTTTGTACAAGAGTCCATGTCTCCATGAACAGTAAGAACTTTGGGATTACCCTTTATTTTCTTCATCATTTCAAAAAGGGAATCTCTATCTGCATGTCCTGAAAATTCAAACTGTCTTACTTCTGCTTCACACTTGAACTCCTTTCCTCTTACACCCACTCGTCCTGTATCCAAAAGTTTTCTTCCCGGTGTTCCTTCTCCTTGATATGAAACTAGCGCAATACCATTTCTCTTATCTAATGCTAAATTCTGCAAATAAAATACTGCAGAACCACCTACTAACATTCCTGCAGGTGAAATTATGACAGCTGGTTCATCTAGTGCTTTCTTTCTTTCTTTTTCTCCTTTTATCCAAACTGCTTGGTGAACAGAATCAGCAAATACTTTTGGATCACGTAAATACTCTGGATAATTCAACATTATTTCATTTACTTTTACAGCCATGCCATCCATTACCACTTTATGTTTGAATCCGGCGTTCTTTAAGACACATGCAATTTCTTGAGATCTTTCCACTGAAAAAGCAGGTACAAAAAGAGAGCCTTTCCTATCCAACACTTCATATGCAAATTCCATGAACTTTTCTTCTGACTCATTTCGTGGCATCTGGTTTGTCTGAGAGTACGTACTTTCAGTAATCACTAAATCAACCTCACCAAAATCAAGATCCGCCTCTCTTAGCATTCTTGATCCTTTTGGGTTAATGTCTGCAGTGTAAAATAATCTCTTATTTTCAGATTCAACTATGACTGATGCTCCTCCTAAAACATGGCCTGATTCGAGTAGCTGAAAAGAAGCATTTCCACGTTCAATTTTTTCTCTATATTTTATTTCCTTTGAATACATCATCATCTTTGAAACACTAGCAAAATCGTATGGTAGCTGAGTTTTTTGAATTCTAAGCATATCTTCTATTAGCAATCTTGAAAGGTCAAACGTTGGAGGGGTGGCATAAACATCAGTACTACCATTTACAAAGAGTGCAGGCATGTTGCCTGAGTGATCAAGATGGGCATGAGTTATAATAGCCGCGTTTATCTCATGTGGATTTACTGCTATTGGATATAGTGATTCTTTTCTTAATTCTACTCCGTAATCTAATAGAAAACTAGCACCATCGCAATTTACTTGAAACGCAGATCTGCCCACTTCTTTGGCTGCCCCTAGAACTCTTACTTGCAAGAATCAAAACTTTTTCAAAGGACTTTTAAATCTTTAGCACTCAGATCGGACCTGACTTATTATATTTCTTGGATGATTTGCAAAAGACTTAATTAGATCAAAAAAAATGATCCGACTATGGGTAGAACTTTTGAAGCATGGTGGAGTACAATCCCAAAAGACCTTAGAGACAAAGTTCGAAAAGGCGATGAGGGAAACAAACCACTATTGAATCAAATAAACTGGATTTGGGTTCACAATATGATGAATCAGAAAGGAGATCTAAATCCTTCATCTGCGGAATTGCTTGACTGGGTAACATCAGGCCAGATTGAAGCAATGCGCCAAATAAAGAAGTAAAAATATCATTTATACTTTCTTTTTGTTTTTCTTTTATTTTGAAAACTTGAGATAATTCTATAACTCCGTTATGGATTTTGCAGATCATTTAAATAGCAAACGATGAAAGATCAAAAACAGAATGCCAATCGCAATTCTTCCAGACGTTGATGAGCAGAGATGTATAGGCTGTGCGCTATGCGTAGAGATCTGTACTTCTCTTGGTCCAGACGTTCTTCGTGTAAAACCAGTAGATGGTTGGAAAAGAGGTAAAGCATTTGTATTTTATCCAGAAAGATGCATCTCAGACGGAGCATGCATTGGAGTTTGCCCAACAAAAGCAATCTTCTGGATGAGACCAATGACTTACACTCCAGGACAACCAGTACCTCTACACAAGAACGGTATATTCGTAAAAGGCTGGGCAGAAGACGCCGCACTATAAGCGGATTCATTCTTCTTTTTTATTATTTTTTAATATTGATAAATTTGATTTTTGGTTTTAGGCCTTTAGACTGGTATTTTAAGAACTCATCATTTGTGGCATAAATTTTCTTGAATTTGTTGTTTTTAAGAAACATACTCCAAGTTTTAGTGAATTCCGGAAATTCATTTTGATTAAAGTCTGTATTCGATATGACATAGTGAGCCGCAGGATAAATATCTGATAGTTCCAATGGGATTATTCCAAGGTAGGGATTGTATTGACAAAATTGTATGTCATCTAATTTAGAAGCAAATTTCTTTTTTAGGTTGTTATATTCTGTTGAAGTATAAAATGGTCTTATGCTACCATCTGGTATTATTACTAGTGTCTTCTTTTTTGTTTTGAATTTACGTACAAGTGAATGGAATCTAAAAATCTCAGGTCTGTATTGATCTTCTTTGGAAAAAAGAAACACTGCGTTCTCTTTGTATCGTGGTGTAGTTTCTAAAAAGAATGAGGTATTGTTAGTAAAAGTAGATATTGTTTCAAACAACTTGGGATGAGATCTTGCCTTTCTTATGGTATATTCCCACAATCGTCCTTCATGAATGGCCTGTTTTACTCTGTCTACCTCAGCCTTTATGGCAAATAGATTGTGGAGCGCTATCTTGTTAGTTCTATCCTCTTTATCTAGAGATAGCATCTCTTTTGGTTTTAATCTGGTACACACTTCACAGTTACAAGAAAAATATGCAACTTCAGAGAGATGGGCAGTACCATCTTCCATAATGTATCTATCATGTTTTGCATATAGCATGTAAGATGCAGAATCAAAGGTATCACAGCCAAGTGCCACTGCGAGAGGTATGGTAAGTGGATGTCCTGCTCCAAATAGATGAAGCGGAATAGAATCTGGAATCTCTTTTTTTGCAGTTATTATCATTTTGGCAAGTAATTTGTATTCATAAGATTCCATGAATTCAACAGGACTTCCCAAAGCCAACATCTGAAAACCTGAATCAACAAGTGCTCTTGTTGATTTCTTGACTAAATCTGAATGTTCACTACCTTGTATTGGTCCAACCCATATCTGACCATTATCATCCCTAGTATCAAGAGTCTCCTTTGAAACTCTAAGTGTGTGTTGTACATATTCTACTGCTTTCTTTTTTGAAAGTCCAAGTCCTGTCGGTCTATCCAAAGGAATTGCAATATCAGTTCCTATTCCTTTTTCAAAAGCTGCAATTTTTTTATAATCTACATCAATGTCTCCATATTCTAAGACCTGATATCCACCAGAATCTGTCATGATAGCACCATCATAATCGATTATCTTGTGAATGCCTTGTTTTATTGCCTCGTCACCATATCTCTTTAATGTGATGTATGCGTTTGTTATGACTAGATCAAATCCCATCTCTCTTAATTTTTTAGCGGGAATTGTTTGCTTGACTGGATGAATTACCGGAACATATGCTGGAGTCTCAACTTTACCATGATTTGTATGAAGTATTCCTATTCTTCCTGCAAGATCTGATTTTTTTATCTCAAACATTTTAAATTTTAATCTGATATGACGTAATTTGAACCTAGTATGGAAAGAATTTCTGCATGTCTCCTTTCTTGAGAACTAGTTGTAGCCAATCTACATTATCTTCTACTTTACTTCCTTTGAAAGTTGATTCTACCTTCTTTACCATTGTCAAAATTGATTTGTCACTTGTATCAATTTGAAAAGTCTTCTTTCTACCAAATTCATGTACTGTGTCATGATAAATAATTCCTAATATCTCACTGCCTATGTTCTCAAGTGATTTTTTGCTAGTGTATTTTCTTTTCTTGTATATTGATTTCAGTTTATATGGACTTTTTCTTAAAACCACTGCAATTTCTACATACTTTGGTGATATGACATAAGGGGCAAGATGTCCTACAAGTATAGCTCTCTCCGAATTCATTCTGTCTATTATTTTTTTTAGCTTATCAACATCGACATCAAGAGTCCCATTATTCTTTTTGAATATCCCTTCGCTTATTGCAATCTTGTTGATATCGATAATCTCAAGGTTTAGCTTCCTTGAAATCAATTTTGCTATGGTGTGTTTACCCGTTCCTGGATTTCCTGTTATTATTTTCAATAAATACCCTGTAATGGAATGAAATTAAACACTTTTGGAATACTAATAAGAGCATATCTTTGATTAATTCTCATGCAAATTGGCCTACTAGGGAAAACCAATGTCGGAAAATCCACATTCTTTTCAGCTGCTACTCAGACAACTGCACAAGTTGGAAATTATCCATTTACAACTATTGAGCCAAATATGGGAATTGCTTATGTAAAAACTAATTGTGCATGCAAACATTTTGCAATAAATCACAATCATCCATTATGTGTTGATGGAATTCGATTTATTGCAATCAAGCTAGTAGATGTTGCAGGTCTAGTTCCTGGAGCTCATGAAGGAAAAGGTCTTGGCAATAAATTCTTGGACGATGCAAGAACATCTGAAGTGTTAATCCATATAGTGGACGCATCAGGTTCTACTGACATACAAGGTCAACCTGTCCCTGTAGGAACTCATAATCCACTTGAAGATGTTAAATTTGTTGAGGAAGAGTTTGATCAATGGATGAAACAAATACTTCAAAGAGAATGGCATAAGCTTACTAGAGAATTGGAAAGCAAAAGTGGTAAGGTGATTCAAGCAATTGCACAAAGATTTAGTGGACTTGGAATCGATGAATATGACGTAGAGACTGTAATACACAACTTGAATTTACATTCAAAGAAACCTTATGACTGGAGCGAAGACGAACTTGGTTCATTTGTTAAAACGCTTAGAAACCGAACAAAACCAATCATAATTTCTGCAAATAAATCTGATCTTTGCCACGATCTTAGTATCTTGGATGAATTCAAAAAAATACATCCAACTATTGCATGTAGTGCAGAAACTGAACTTCTTTTGAGAAAAGCGGCAAAGGGTGGAATAATCCAATATCTGCCAGGCGAAAAGTCTTTCAAGATTAAAGATGGAATTAATCTAAACCCTCAACAGAAAAGTGCGCTTGATCTTGCAGAAAAAGTTGTATCTAAATTGGGCGGAACTGGGGTTCAGCAGGTACTTGATTCTGCATGTTTTGATCTTCTAAAATTAATTACGGTATTTCCAGTTGAAGATGAAACAAAATTATCTAATAAAAATGGCGAAGTTCTACCTGATGCAAAACTCTTACGACCAGGATCTACTGCACGAGACCTAGCAAAGTCAATACATCAGGATCTCGCAAATGGTTTTCTTTTTGCTATTGATGCAAAAACAAAACAAAGGGTAGGAGCGGAACATCAACTCAAAAATGGAGATGTTTTGAAAATCGTATCAACTCTAAGTAGGGGATAAAATGCTCAGTCTTGGAATAGAAAGTACTGCTCATACATTTTCATGTGCGGTAATAGAAAAAAAGGGAAAACAAGGAAAGATTCTATCTGATATACGAAAGATCTACAGACCTCCAGAAGGAGAAGGGATTCATCCACGTGAGGCATCACGTCACCATGCAGAAAATTCTCCAGAGGTTCTTTCAGAGTGTCTCAGAAAAGCACATGTAAAAATTAATGATCTTGATATTGTATCATATGCAGCAGGTCCAGGTCTTGGACCATGTTTAAGAATTGGTGCAGTGGTAGCCAGATCACTGTCTTCGTATTACGATATTCCGATATATCCTGTAAATCATGCACTAGGTCATATAGAACTTGGAAAAATGCTGACTGGTGCAAAAGATCCCTTGGTTTTACTTGTTTCAGGAGGGCATACAATGATCTTGGCATTTCTTTCAAAGAAATGGAGAGTTTTTGGTGAAACTCTGGATATTACTCTGGGTCAATTGCTAGATCAAATTGGAAGGTATGCTGGATTTGCATCACCATGTGGTCCAAAAATAGAAGAGCTCGCATCCAAATCAAAAGAGTATCTTCCGCTGCCTTATGTTGTAAAGGGAAATGATGTGTCATTTTCAGGTCTCTTGTCTGCAACAAAAAGAATAATTCCAAAGGGAATGGAAGCCACGTGTTTTTCATTACAAGAAACTGCATTTTCTATGATAGGGGAAGCAACAGAAAGAGCTCTCTCATTTACTGGAAAAAAAGAACTTTTGGTTGTTGGAGGAGTTGCTGCAAACAAGAGATTGTCTGACATACTTTCAAGCATATGTAAAAGACATAACTGCAAATTTTTTGTAGCACCAAAAGAATATGCTGGAGATTGTGGTTCTCAAATATCCTGGGTTGGATTGTTAGAGTCATCAAAGAAGATGGGGACAAACCTAGAAGATACTTTTGTAAAACAATCGTGGAGACTAGATACTGTGGAAGTTTTTTACTAGGGTAGATATTTGGAAATAGCTTCCTTTACTTCTTTTTCCCACTTTCCAGTATTATATACTCCAAACTTGTAGATCTTTTCATTTTCATCTGTTTTTATTTTTATTCTTACTTTTGTTATCAATCTACCTTCTTTTGCAACTTCTATTATTTGATTGAGGCTAGCCTCAAGAACTGTCTTTCCAAATTTCTTTGAAAAATCAATAATTCTTCCCTCTGTCTTATCAAATGCGATTCTCTTATTTGTTAGCGTAAGAATGCCTGCACCTAAAGAATCTTCAGAACAATCCTCTTGTATTATTCGCTTCTCATCTGACTCCATGTTATTTCTTTTTGTCTCCGATGTTATAATTGTATATTTGACAAATCATAAATTTTGTTTCAAAAAACTATTTTATGAAGTCAAATGATTGTGACTTAAATTATGTTCTACTCTACTAGTTTTCATTGAAACTGCTCAAAAAAGGTGCAGAAGCTGATATCTATATTACATCTTGGAATGATCAAAACTCTGTTTTAAAAATTAGAAAAAAGAAAGATTATCGAGTTCATTCTCTTGATACTAGGATACGAACACTAAGAACAATAAGGGAGGCAAAAATGCTCTCTGAGGCTAAATCTTTTGGAATCACTACGCCACTTGTTTATTTTGTGGATGAGAAAAAATGTGAAATATATCTTCAGTTCATAAAAGGTAAATTAATTCGAGATATTCCTGAACAGCAAATCGTAAAAACATGTGAGGAAATAGGAAAAATTGTGGGAATTCTCCATAAGAATGGAGTTATGCATGGAGATCTGACTACTTCGAATTTTATTCTCTCTCAAAAAGGTTTAGCAATACTTGATTTCGGACTTTCACAAAAAACTGATAAGATTGATGATTTTGCTATTGATCTTCGTTTATTCAAGGAAGTTCTTAATAGTGCTCATGCTCAAATTGTAGATAATGCTTGGACTTTATTCATACAAGGATATAAAAAGATATTGGGGAAAAATATAACAGAAAAAATCATTAATCAAGTTTTGGTCATAGAAAAAAGAGGCAGATATGCAAATGTCAGCTAGTGTATTTTTTGTCAGCTCTAACAAGAATAAATTTGAAGAGGCAAGAAACATCACAGCAAAATTTGGATTAAAATTAAAATTTCTAAAATCCACTCTTCAAGAAATTCAAGCAGATGATGTGAAAGAAATTGCTAGGTATAAAGCCATGGAGGCATTTTCTATTTGTTCAAAACCTGTAATTGTGGAAGATGATGGGCTTTTCATAAAATCATTAAATGGTTTTCCTGGACCGTATTCTTCATTTGTATTTAATGCGATTGGTAACAAAGGAATCTTACGATTAGTATCAAAACCAAGGGATGCATCATTTAGATCAATTATAGCATATTGTGAAAGAGATGGCGATGTACATCTGTTTAGCGCAGATGTAAAGGGAACCATATCGCAAAAAGAACAAGGTTTGAAGTGGGGTTTTGATCCTATCTTTATTCCTCAAGGGAGAAACCAATCATATTCTCAGATTATGGACAAAAACCAAATATCTCATAGATATTTGGCATTGAAAAAATTTGCTAATTGGTATCTAGATACGAGGAAATCACGCGGTCGATGAATCTATTCTGATTCTGAAGAACAACAATTCTTGACATCTCACTTTCGTCCATGATTGAATACATTCCACTCTGCTTTACAATCTGATCTGAAAAATGTCTTATTTCAAATATGTCTGGAGAATTTGTATATTCTAATCTATTTCTTGATCTACCAACGTGCATATATGATTTTAATTCTATAAAATGCACATTAGCACGATTTATCAATCGTGCATATTCTGGAATTAATTTTTCATCAGCGTTATAGTCTTTAATTAAAGTGAAACGTAATACCGTTCTTGTATCAAGTTCTGCAAGTAATTCAAGACTTGTATTCCATCTCTTCCACGCATCTTTGTATTTTGGTCTATTTACTAGATCAAATATTTCTGCGTTTGGAGCATTTGTTGAAAGATACAACTGAGTTGGCAATGCATCTTCGTCACTGAGTCTTTGCAACATTTCAGGCTCTTGACCATTCGTTACAAGAAATATTGATTTTGTAGCCGGGAGTTTCTTTAGATATTTTATAAGCTCCGGCAATTGTGGATACATGGTAGGTTCTCCTGATAGTGAAATGGCATAATGACTAGGAAGAAGTGACTCGTCTAGCTTTTCCTTGTTGCTTTTTGGATCACCGTAATGACCCATGATCAATTTCTTACGTTCTTCCATTAGATTAGACATGATTATCTCTGGAGGTGCAACCTTATCAGATGGCATCTCTAAAGAACTGTAAAACTCCATTGGCCTCCAGCAGTAAACACATCGATTTTCACAAAACATTCCAGCTGGAGAAAATTCCATACATCTGTGAGTTGAAATCCCATAGAACTTGTGTTTGTAACACTGACCATCATCTTTGAATGACTTTTTTGTCCAATGACATAGCTCAACAGTTCCATGATCCGAAACTCCGTACTTTGCTTTCTTTAACTGTTCTAGAATCATTGGCTTGATCTGGATAAATTCGTTTGAAACCTCTACTGTTTCTCCAGAACAACTCATGCCCATTTTTTAGTTGACGGTTTTAATTAAATCTAAGGCATGTTATTTCAAGAGTCCCACGCATGGAGCATTTTCCATTGGAACACACAATATCTTACCTAGGTATAACATGCTAACAAAGACTAATGCTGCTGCGATACCCATTGAGACATACCACCATCTAATCTTCATGAATCCGAATTGTTTTTTTGTCGCTAATAAACTTACGCATGATTTTCATAGATCTACAAAATTTACTTTTCATAAAATTTCAAAATATGTGTACTGACGATTAGTTATGCTAATGCGCCATTTCTCACAAAACTATCTTATATGACATCTTGGTACATATCAACATGAATGCTGCTAGAATAGTACGAGTAAAGGAAGCTCTTGAAATTCAATCTCTTGAAACTCCAAAACCTAGGGGTTCCCAAGTTCTCATTAAAGTAGAATCTGCTGGTGTTTGTCATAGTGATATTCACCTCTGGGATGGTGGATATGAAGGACCTGCAGGTTCATTCATGAAAACAACTGATAGGGGTGTAAAATATCCATTAACTCCAGGCCACGAAGTTGCTGGAGTGGTAGAGAGCATGGGTGAGGACGTAGAGGGATTCGTGAAGAATGAGAAGGTTCTAGTATTTCCTTGGATAGGTGAAGGTCTATGTCCTGCTTGTAGGATAGGCGAGGAAAATCTTTGTGACAAGCCAAGATCTTTGGGTGTTTACAATGATGGTGGTTATGCAGAATATGTTCTTGTTCCAAATTACAAATATTTGGCAAAAATAAATGACATGGACACCGATATATGTGCGCCTTTATCTTGTTCTGCTCTTACTGCTTATGGCGCAATTAAAACTGCAAAACTAAACCCAGCTGATAATGTAGTGATTGTAGGTGCTGGAGGACTTGGATTGATGGGTATTCAATTGGCTAAAGCAATTAGTGGTGCAAGAATAATTTCATTAGATGTCAATGATGATAAATTAAAAGTAGCAAAACAAAGTGGTGCAGACATTACTATCAATTCATCCAAGGAAGATCCTGTAAAAGTTATAATGGAATTAACAGGTAATTTGGGTGCTGATGCCGTAATTGATTTTGTCAATGCCACCAAATCGGTAGAAACAGATATGCAAATTCTACGACGCAGAGCTCGTGTTGTTCTTGTAGGTCTATTTGGCGGTTCTTTGCAATTAAATCTTGTAACAATGCCTACTAGGGCATACAAGTTGATGGGTTCATACACTGGTTCTATGACTGATATGATTGAATTAATTTCTCTTGCGCGCAGAGGAATCATCAAGCCAATGATCTCAAACAAGTTTAAACTTAATCAGGCAACAGAAGCATTAACAATGCTAAAAGAAGGAAAAATAATAGGCCGAGGAATCATTAATCCATAAAATCTCCTGATTACAGCAAAACAAGTACTCGAATATCCTAAATGTTGGTATCTATGCAGTTGAGTTAAGATTAATACTGGATTGAGAACGAATTTCTTTATGTGGCCCTTGTAGTACAGTGGCCAGTATAGGGGACTGTGGATCCCCGGACAGGGGTTCGATTCCCCTCAAGGGCCTTTTTTTGTTTATTTGTTAGACTTTGATAATTGATATTTTTTAAAATATGCCAAATTTACTTGATTCCATTTCTTCCTTGATGGCAAGTTTCACCTTCAAGTTCTTTTGACTAACCTTGTCATTCAACCAAGTCAAAAACTTGCGGTCCAAACCTTTTCCCTTTATCTTTTCAAAATCCGGTCCCAATTGATCAGACAACCGTTTTACTAGTGATCTGTTGACACAAACCACATAAAAATGCCATCCAAAAGCAAATTCTGAATCTGTCACTACAAAGTCGTTTTCACCATGAACCATCTTCTCAGCATTGCTCAATGTAGATATGATTGCTTTACTGGTATTTTCATAATCTATAGCTGATACGTTGATGTTGATTCTTTCTTGCATCATATGTCCTATAACGACATTTCCAAATAAAAACATGACTGAGAATTCATTCTAGTGGTCAATTAGGTGTTCAACTTCTATATTGAAAAAAGTCTTGAGAATTCCGATATAGCTCTTTACAGGATCTGGTATGCCATCTCCACATGCGATGCCAAGATTTTTTGCGTTTATCCATATTACAAGTGTCTGGAGTATGGTCAGAAACCTGTCATTTTCAGAATTCTTTGAACCGATAGCTCTTGAATATCTATCAGCAAATTCCCACGCAACAGCAAAATCAATGCAATCGGTATTAAATATCGAAAGCATCTGATCTTGGAGAGATTCTGCTTTCTTGAATGGTGTGACATTTAGAATGTATGGAAAATCTACTTTGTTTGGCATGAATCCAGTAAGCGGTCCCCATATGGTTATTATTTTGCATCCAGGTTTGAAACTTTCAAATTTTGGGATCATTTTCTCAATTACCTTCTGATCTGAAAACCAAAAAAGTATTACAGTGGCATCACTAATATTAGAAACTGTGACATCTTGACATCTAAATGATCCATTTGAAATATGCTTTTCCTCAAGAAGTTTTTGTGCATGTGTTATCTTGTCTTTATTATTATCAATACCAATCGCTTTCTTTACATTGAATTCTTGTAAAGCTATTATGATGCTGTTACCACTGCTGCACCCTAGATGGTAAAATACATCATTTTCAGTCAGTTCTGAAAATCGAAATATCTCTTTTAATGTTTTATCTGATAATTCTACATCCTCGCCACTGATTATAGCACTTGGAAGTGATGATAGGTAATCTTCAATTTTCATTAAATAATGATAATCTACACTAAATTTATTCTCTTATTCTTTCTAGAGCAGAAACTGCCTGCCACAATGTAACTCTGACGTATGATGGCATGTTAGGATCTTGTGATATATCATCAAGAGCGCTTATGGCATTTGCTGCTCTTACTGAAACGGGAGAATTTTGCTTTTTTAATTCTACAATTAGGTCTGTCAAATCTTTCTTGATGTTTCTTGGAGTGGAAGGATTTGCTGCAATTTCAACTAGAGTAGTAATGGCCGTGTTTAAAGTGTCAATATTTGGATCATTTTTTTCGACCATTGTAACATCCAAGCTATGCTAATTGAGCTTATTTTATAAAGTTTGCATTATACTTCTACAAAGATATTTTCTGATTCTACAACTACTTTATACGAATTCAGGTCTTTTATCTTGGCAGGAAAAGAAGAAAGTTTACCTGTTTTACAATCAAATTTTGCTCCATGCCATCCACATGTTACAACTGTTCCATCCAAGATTCCTTCGGAAAGACTTGCTCCTGCATGAGTGCATGTATCATTAATTGCATAATAAGTTCCGTCGATATTTGCAACAAGTACATCTTTGCCATCTATTGTGATCTTCTGCATTTTGCCTGGAATGAAATCGCTTACTTTTCCAACAATTATCTTTCCCATATCTGATGAGAATCTTGAACTCTTAATAATTTTAATGCCGGTTCTAGAACTTCAGAATCTTGAATTAAACAAATTTTACAGTGTTTTGCAGTTTACCGAGATTTTCTATCTCCATCTCTATCTTGTCACCATTCTTCAAAAAGACGGCATCTGGCTTATTGAGCATGACTCCTGCAGGAGTACCGGTAGATATGATGTCACCCTTTTCCAATGTCATTGCTTTACTTAACAATGATACAATGGAATAGACCTTTAGATGCATATTTGATGTTGAAGAATTTTGTCTAATGTCTCCATTTACTTTGGTCATCATTTTGAGATTTTGTGGATCAGGTATTTCATCTGCAGTAGTTATCCAAGGACCACAAGGTGCAAAAGTATCAAAACCCTTTGCTCTGGTAAACTGTTTGTCCTTTGCTTGTATGTCTCGTGCAGATGCGTCGTTTAGAACCATGTATCCAAAAACTACTTCTTTTGCCTCTTTTTCTGATATGTTCTTACAGTCCTTGCCAATTATCACTGCAAGCTCTATTTCATAATCAAGCTTTGAGACAAATGATGGGCAAACTATGTCAGATGTAGCTCCATTGAGCGTTGTTCTTGGTTTGATAACTATGGCCGGCTCATCTGGCGGAATCAAATTTTGTTCTTTTGCATGATCTTTGTAATTAAATGCTAAACAAATTATTTTAGATGGATTTGGAATGGGCGGAAGAAATTTAAAATCAGATAGATTCTCATTATAAGTTAGATTTTTTGCATTAGTCTTTATTTCATCATACCATCCATCAAATAAAAAATCTTTGATACTTTGTGGTATGGGAATTCCAGTCTGTGATGTCATACTTTCTCTTGTCAAAACTTTTTCCCCATTAACAATAGCATATGTTTCAATATTTTGTCTAAGTAATCTTGCAATCTTCATTTTCTTCACTTGTGAGTGTATATCGCTTGATTTGCAGAATCTTTTCTACAATATCCGAATCTCATGAACTGAATTTCTGCTCCCACATTTAACTCTAAGTAGTATTGTTCGGTAATACCTTGTCTAGCTTCTAGACTATTTTCATTAAATTGGTCATTTATGAAGAGTATATTTGGTATCAAGACTTCAATGTTTACTGGATTGTTTCTTGGAATCCATTGAATTTTAGGAATATCTGATTTGTAATTACTACTGGTTATCTCTCCTTGTATTTCTGAACCTATCTTTGTAATTTTTATGTTGTATAATTCTAACAATCTTGCCTCATCGCCGATCTTCAATGTATTGGCGTCATTACCTGATATGAAAAAATTTCCATCTATCTTGATTTTCCTTTTACCCATGTCATTTTGTGGATGATTTGATATCTCAATCTCGGTAAGATTGTTGTTGATCACTGTTAATTTTACTGGTTCGAAAACGATGAATAATCTTACACTTGTAGGGTCTATTATTTTTCGATTAAATGATTCAAGTGTCTCAAATGGTGGTAAAGTATCTGATTTAGTAAAGCCAAGAGAAATGACAAATTTTCTAATGGCTTCAGGAACTATGCCTCTTCTACGTAATCCTTCAAGAGTAGGAAGTCTGGGATCATCAAATCCAGATACTTTTCCCTCTTCTACTAGAGGTTTTAGAACTCTTTTGGAAACAGGCATTCCTTCAAACTCTAACCTTGAAAATTCCATCATCTTTGGTTTACGCATATCAAGTACGTCTAAAAGTTTGTAATACAGTTCAGTTCGTAATTCATACTCTTTAGTTCTAAACGCATGAGTAATTCCATCAATACTATCTTCAATGGAAACTGCAAAATCATAGTTTGGCCAAACTCTATACTTGTCCTTGTGGATTGGATGCAATTCATCTATTATTCTCAATAAGGTTGGATCTCGCATAACTGTATTATCTGAATTCATATCTCCACGAAATCTGACAATGGCCTCTCCAGGTTTGAATTTATCAAACATTTTATTCCAACGAGTGATATTTTGATTGAGATCTCCAGCTCTACACTTACAGGATAACATTTCTCTTCTGTTCTTGCTAATTGTTTCTTTATTACATGTACACACATATGCATGACCAGAATCTAGGATCTCTCTAGCTTTTTTATAAATTATTTCCATGTCGTCAGATGTATTTTTTACAAGATCATATTTTACACCAAGCCAATCTAGACCAACTTTGATCGCTGCATAATACTCTAAACGTTCCTTCTCTGGATTTGTATCATCAAATCTTAAAATGAGTTTACCTCCGTACATTTTTGCATACTCTTCATCAATTATCGACGCCTTTGCGTGTCCAATGTGAGGATAACCATTGGGTTCAGGAGGAAAACGTGTAATTACATTGCCTTGCTCTGCTCCTTCAAGAAGTGGAAGACCAACTCTCTCATGTTTTGGTTTTACTACAAGTAATTCTGGATATTTATTTGCAAGTTCCTCTTTTTGAGACTCTACTGATAATTTGTTAACATCAATTACTTCTTGTGAAATAAGTGGAATGATATCTTTGATTCTAGAACGAAGTTCTGGTTTAGTGCCAATTACTTTGGAAATAATTGAATCGTTTCTAGTCTTTCCCTCATGTTCAGATGCATTAAAAAGAGCAATTCCACGAATTACTCTTTTTAATTCATCATCCAACTAAAGACTCCTCTCTACAACAAAATCAAGCAAAGAGAGCAGTTCTTTTTTTGCATGTCCATCGTATACTGATATGGATTTCTTGGCTGTATTGGAATGATATATTGCCTTTTGTTTTATTATTTTTTCTATGCCTAGAGCAGAAATTGTAGAAATGGCTCTTTCTACTTCACTTTTTGAAACAGACGAATTCCCGAATGCATTAAGGATTGTCTTTTTTTCTTGATTGTTTGCTTTTTTAATTGCCATTAAAATTGGAAGTGATTTCTTTCCTTCTCTGATATCGTTTCCTACGGGTTTTCTTGTAATTTTGGGATCACCTACTATTCCAATTAAATCATCAATTATCTGAAAAGCGATTCCTAGATTTCTTCCAAATGTGGCTAGTCTTGTCACGTCAGACAAATTTTTGTTTGCAGTTATTGCTCCCATTGCACATGATGCTATAAATAACGATGATGTTTTTTTCTCAATCATATTGATATATTGACTTTCATTTGGAATTTTATTTGATTTTGCCATGCTAATGTCAAGTGCTTGACCCTCACATACATCTGTACATGCTTTTGCTAATGTAGTAACAAGATTCAAACCAACTTCTTTTGACTTGTGCAGATAAGGTTTTGAAATAGTTTCAAATGCCCTTGAAAATAATAAATCACCTGCAAGAATTCCAATTGGAATTCCAAATTTCACATGAACTGTAGGTACACCATGTCTTACTTCATCATTGTCCATGATATCATCATGTACCAATGTGAAATTATGTATCATTTCTATTGCAGCAGCTGCAGGTATGGCCTGCTTTACAGTCCCCCCTAAGAGTTGGCAGCTTTTTATGACCATATATGGCCTCAATCTTTTTCCTCCATGATCAATCAAATAACTTGCTGCTTGGTATAGATCTCTAGGTTCTCCAGTCAGTCTTGATGAGAGAAATGAGTCTATCGTGGATGCTGTTCTTGCTAGTGTTTCTAATTTCATTCTTTTTTTAGCTCCCATCTGTGATCTGGAAAATGATACTTTAATGATTCTTCAAGTTTACTCTTGAGATCATCTCTATTCCACATCTTGAGAATTTCTTTGTGTTTATCATTGATATTTTGACTTGACTCTGGTATGAAATTCAGTGCAACTAGTAACCATGGGCAAAAAATATGCGGTGAATTCTTTATCTCTGATAATAATTCTTCAAGTGTAACCCACTTGAAATCTGAAATTTCACCTTCTACAAGCTTTATTTTTGACGAGTCATCTAATATTCCAATTAAAGTGCCACAAACTTCATTTTCTGATCCAATATCTTTGTAGGGTACGTGATACTCAAATTTATGTAAATAATCTAATTTGCATGTAACTCCCAATTCTTCAGGTAATCTTCTTTCTGCCGATGAAATGTAACTCTCTGATTGTCTTGGATGACTAGCTACTGTCCCATCCCAATCTCCAGGCCACAACATCTTATCTTTGCTTCGTTGTGTAAGTAATAGCTTTCCTTCCTTGTTGAATAAAAATATTGTAAAGGCTCTGTGAAGTTTTCCCTTTGGTAAATGACATTTTACTTTTTCTTCAATTCCTATTTGATTATCATTACTGTCTACAAGAATTAGATATTCCATAATTTATCCTCTGAATATTGTTCCCTCAAAACTCTTGCCATTTATTGCATTTGTTATTCTCTTTGGAATCTTTCCATTTACAAAGAAAACATCCGTTCCACCTTTAGATATGTAAAAAGCTTCTTTTATTTTACGAGACATTCCTCCTGTTACATCCATTGTTACTTCTGAAGTAATCGGTATTTCTGTAGTAATCTCATTCAAAAGATTCTTGCTTTTCATATCTGAATATACTCCATCTACATTTGTAACAAAAATTGCAAGACGAGGACGTAACAATTTAGAAAGAACTCCCATGATTCTATCTCCAGACAATATGTAAAACTTATTTTTCCCAAACCACATTGCATCTCCATACGAAATAGGAATCAATCCTGTCTTTGCAATATTGGAAATTTCTTTAACTTTCTTGGTCAGTGGCTTATCTCCTATCATGAAATCACTGGGAGGTAAACAATATGGTTTTAGACCAGATTCAAGAAATGACTCTAGTACAATACTGTTTAATTCTACCATTGAATTTTTTACAGTGGCGACTCCTTTGATACTATATTTTTGAGGTTTTGTATGCATGTCATACTTTACCGACCAATAATGGCCAAAAGAACCTCCACCATGTATTACAACAATAGGCTCATCTACATTTTTGAGACTTGACGCAATTTTTCTGATTAATTTTCTATTGGGGGTCAGCGGTTTTTCTTTATTGGTAATTATTGAACCTCCCAGTTTCACCAAGATCATGATTTTTATCAGTGCTATGAACGGTTTTAAAAAGTATATCACTGAATTCATGATGATTACGAAATTCTTTGGTTGACACTTGTTACCTAAGTTTTCTTTTCTAAACAATACTTGCCTTGTAAATTATTGAAAATTTGTAATTGGAACTAAATCTCGTATTTTATGCATACATTAGTCCATTGTAATCTATTTTCGCCAAAAAACAATCTGAAATTTTTCCTAAATTGTCTAGAGTATTTTTCCTGTTTGAATCATCTACAAGGGAAATAATGCATCCACCTCCGCCAGCTCCGGTTATCTTTGCCCCGTGGGAAGTTCTCTTTGCCTCTTTTACTAAAAGATCAATCTTTTCTGTTGAAATCCCCATCTGTTTTAGCAACTCTTGATTTTTTAACATCAGTGACCCTAATTCATTCAAGTCATTTTCTTTCAAGGCCGAGGTTGCATTGTTGACTATCTCAATTTCTTGTTCACATAATTTTCTAAAAATATCTTCATTTTTTTCTTTAAAATTCCTGACTTGCCTTACTACATCTTGTGTATCATGAATCTGAGCAGAATTAGATATTATGAAACTCAAATCATTTCTTGATGGGATATTTTGAAATCCATTCTTTAGATCATATGACATTAGTCCACCAAATGTAGAAACCGATGAATCTGCGCCAGAACTCTGTTCAAATATAATACGTTCTGCCTGTATTGCTCTTTTTACTACTTCATTTTTTGATAATTTGTTAAATAATCCATTGACTGAAGCTGTAGCTGCAACACATGCAGCAGATGACGAACCTAATCCTACTCCTGCAGGTATATCTGACTCTAAAATTATCTCAATGCCTTTCACGGTGGAATTCTCTTCCAATGCTTTCTTTACTATGTAAAAAAATGGTTTCATAAATTTTTGTGGTACCTTTTCTAAATTATTTAATGAGTTTAGTTCCATCTCTGATTCTCCTAGTGAAGAACTTACTCTGACTATCTTTTCATCCAAGAATTGTGAAGTTGCAGTTATTCTCTTATCTATGGAACAAAGTATTGCCTTGACGCCATATACTACAAAATGTTCTCCGAAAAGGATAATTTTTCCAGGAGCAGATGCAATGGATTTCATACAAACGCTATAGATGCATATCCGACTACTGAACTTTTATCGCCTGTTATATCGCCACTGGTTGCGTATTTATTCAAGATAGCTTTTGTTGCTCCCAATTCCTTACAAGCTATCATGGTAGATGCAATCGCTCCATACCCACACGCACTAACCTGTTTTTCTTGTAAAATTTTGTAAAATTTATCTACATCTAGACTAACTACTGCCTCTATCAGAGATTTATCCTGTGCGTGAGCAAAATCATTTGGTTCGTAATGAGTAAAATCTGAAGAACCAATTATCATAGTATTCTTAATTTTTGCAATCTTTGCTATGGCTTTACCAATTTCCCTTGTAGCATTATAACTTTGGTCGATTAAAATTAAAGGTAAGATCTTGAATTTGTGAGAAAATATTTCTTGAAGCATTGGAAGTTGTACTTCTAAACAATGATCTCTTGTATGAGAAAAAGAATCTAGCTCTATAGACTTACAAATCTTGTTAATTTCAATTGAATTTTCTGCATCTACTTCGATATCTCCAAGTGGAGTTCTCCATACTCCTTCTTTCATCGTTGCAACGTTTCGTCCTATTCCCCAATGATTTGGCCCAATTATTATTACAAGTTCAGGTCTTTGTGATGATATTGCATAGTATGAATTTGCAGCTATTGGACCAGAATACTCATATCCGGCATGAGGGCATATTACACCGATAATTTTTTCATCGTCTGGAGAAGGTGGTAATTTTCCCGGACCGTACTTGTGTAAAAAACAATTTTTTATGCTTGATTTTAATTCCTGACTTGTTTTTGGATAGAACATTCCAGCAACAGCTGGTGTCCTCACCTGCATTGTGTTATTGCCTCTGTGATCTCATTCTTGAAGGTGCCATTCTTTCCGCAGCCTCTTCTTCTAATTCTTCTTCTGTTATCTTTGTTTCAAAGTCATCTATTTGATATTTCATAGATTCTGAGTTTTTTAGTTTACCTCTCTGCATTAGGATCTCTCTTGCTAATAACCAATAAGTTGCAGCTAGAGATTTTCTTCCTCTGTTATTTGCTGGAATTACCAAGTCAATTTTGGAAGTAACATTATCTGTATTTGAAATGCCTATTACTGGAATTCCTGCATTAGTAGCCTCTACAATTGCTTGTTCATCTACTTGAGGATCTGAAATGAAAACTAATTCTGGCTCTCTGTAGTATGGTAATGATGGATTTGTAAGAGTCCCTGGCATGAATCTTCCAAGCATGGGAGTTGCACCAGTGATCTCACAGAATTTCTCAACTGGGGTGCTGGCATATTCTCTTCCCGAACAAACTAGAACTTTTGTAATATCCGCTCTATTGATAAATTTGGCTGCAGTCTGAATTCTTGATAATGTTTTCTTGCTGTCAATAATGTAAAGTCCTTCATTTGTTGCCTTGGTAACAAATGAGTTCATGAACTTTGTTTTTACTTGAGTTCCTACTCTTATTCCAGTAGATAATACGTATTTCTCCATATGTTCAAAGTCTTCTTGTTTACTCATTGCGTGTTTCTAAATCTCGGCCATTCCACGTATTAAATCATACTCTGATAGTCGTACTAATTCGTTAAGTTTGGCTATTCTCTCTCCGCCTAATATGCCAACCTTGAGCATCTTTGATTTGGTCGCAAGTCCAATGTGTGATATATGGGAATCAACTGATTCTCCAGATCGATGGGATGTGATTAGTTTTACATTGTTATTGTTTGCCTCTTTTGCAAACTCTAAAGCATCATAGAGGCTTCCAGCTTGATTTACTTTTAATATGGCACCACTACATGCTCTTATTTTTACTGCTTTTTTGAGAATCTTTGTATTCGTTACTAAGAGATCATCTCCAGTTATCAACACGCGCGGGAATTTTTTGGTCAAGATAGACATGTCTTCAAAAGCTTCTTCATGAACAGCATCTTCAGCATAAACAAGTTTGTATTTTTTTATTATATTCGAAGCAAATTCAATCTGTTTTTGTGGAGTGTTTTCAAAACCCGCTCTATCGTATATGTATCTCTTTTTCTTTTCGTTCCACTGTGTGGATGAAGCAAAATCCACTCCTAAAGAGACTTCTTTTCCTAATGTAAAACCAAGCTGCTCACAAGCTTTTGCAGCTATTTCTAATGCTTGATCATTTTTTAATTTGGGTGCCCAACCACCTTCATCTCCCCTTCCCTTTGTAAAACTTGGATCTTTTTCAGCTAGAATTTTTCCTACTTCTTTGTGTACTGCCAAGTTAACTTCTATTGCATCACGGATAGTTTTAGAACCTGTTGCACAAACTAAAATTTCTTGAATATCTGGCGTACCAGGCCCTGCATGTGCTCCTCCACCTATTATATTTCCAAGAGGAAATGGGAATCTAAAAGTTGAACCTTTTGCCAATAGCTTGAACATTGGAATGTCTAATGATTTTGAAGCAGATTCAATTGATGCAATAGTTAATGCAAATGCCAGAGAACCTCCAACTTTAGAATAATTGGGAGTTGGATCTATTTCTCTTAAAGTCTCATGAATTATTTTTAAATTTGATGGATCAAGACCGATAAACTTCTTTACGTTTTTTTTTAAAATTTCTAAACTCTTTTCTGGCTTATCTTGAGGAAAACTACGTGCTTCATATTTGCCAACACTTGCACCTGAGGGAGCACATACTCGTCCTATGTGTTTTTTATCTGATATTACATCTACTTCAATGGTTTTACTTCCTCTGCTATTGTAAAGTACTCTACCTTTGATTGAAGTAATCAGAGGCATTCTATTCTAATTCTGCTTTTACTTCTTGTTCTCTTCTCTTGATTGCTTCGTAAAATGGAATGACTTGGTGAATTGTCTCGACTGATGTCAATATCATAGCTCTGCAACAGTATCTTTTAAAACCAAATGAATCCAAAACCTTTTTTGGATCTTCACCGCTTTTTACACGATTCTGATATTCTTTAAACTTGTCAGCAATCAAATTTCCACAACTAAAACATCTAACAGGAATCAGCACAGACACAAAAAGTAATCAAGGCTTATAAAAACCATACATGGGTAAAACCAAATGTGCGGGAGTCGCCCAGCCTGGTCAAAGGCGCTAGCTTGAGGGGCTAGTATCTTAGGATTTCGAGGGTTCAAATCCCTTCTCCCGCATTAAAAATTCAAAACATCATCAAATTGAATCGAATAAAAAATATTGTCATATTTTGATAGACATGTCATAAATCGCATTCAATAAAATAACTTTTTACCTCTGATATTTTACCTTTCAAACAAAATGTCGAATTTATATTGTTAACATCGTATTGTGATATCATTATTGTTCAAGAACTTGATTTGTTAAATGATTTCCAGTAATTTTGAAATTTAAAATATAACGAATCTCGTACATGAATTCCGCATTGGTAAAGCCCATATTTAACATAAAATTCCATATTGTTATGGAAATCACGGTAAAACAAATGATGCAAATTGAAGAGAATGGGCATCAAATGGGCTTTTTTAGAAAACTCATGATGGAAAACGCCGGCGCTGCTACTGCAAGACACATTGTTGAGCACTATTCTGATTTAACATCAAAAAAGGTAACAGTTTTTGCAGGATTGGGAAATAATGGTGGTGATGCTTTTGTTGTGGCACGACACTTGGCTGGGTTTGGATGCCGACCTACCGTCATACTTCTTGGACATCCTGATAGAATAAAAACAGAAGAAGCCAAATCCAACTGGAAAATTTTAGAAAAAATGAATTCGGTAAATCTTGTACTTGCATCTGATGCTGCTGAAATTGTAAATGACGCCGAAATAATTGTAGATGGTATACTTGGAACGGGTATATCTGGAAGTATCAGGGAACCTTATTCATCAGCAATAAGCCTCATAAACCAATCTCATGCTTTCAAATTGGCTGTCGATATACCAACAGGTCTTGATCCAGATACAGGACTAGTAAATGACAAGTGTGTAAAAGCTGATGTTACTATAACTTTTCACAAAATGAAAATTGGAATGCCAAAAAATCTAGATATGTGTGGTAAGATAATTGTTGAAAAAATAGGAATACCGCCAGAAGCGGAGATTGATGTGCTATGAAAGTGCATCAACTCGAAGTAGGAAATATGCAAAACTTTACTTATGTACTTGAAGATGAAGAGACAAAAGAAGCAGTTATCATTGATCCATCTTGGGATTTAGACTTGGTAATTGAAACTCTAGAAAGAAATGCTCTAAAAGTCAAATATGTAATAAACACGCATCATCATTTTGATCATACTATAGGAAATGACGCAATAGTAAAGCACACTAAATCTAAAATCCTGCAACATGAATCCTCTACTCTAAAAAATGATATGCGGTTAACCAATGGTGAAAAAATAAAATTTGGTAACTCTGAACTTACTGTGATACATACTCCTGGACATTCAAAAGATAGTATTTGTCTAGTTGGGGCTGGAAAAATTTTCTCAGGAGATGCACTTTTTGTGGGAAATTGTGGAAGAATTGATTTACCTGGAGGAAGTGCAAAAGAACTTTATCATAGTCTGTTTGATATTATTTACAAACTTGATGATACTCTTATGTTATATCCAGGACATAATTACGGAATCTCTCCAAATTCAACAATAGGTAAAGAAAAGAAAACTAACTTTGTATTACAACCTAGAACTGAGGAAGAATTTGTGAATTTTATGGGCAGTGATTAATCATTGCAAGACATTGAAATATTTGGAAACAAGCAAAAAGGTTTAGAATTCATACACCAAACTAAACAAAAAAAATTCATTTTCGCTCTAGTTATTTCTTATACTGCAACATCTGAAATACCTGGAATAACTATAGCTGGAGAGCATCCTGATCTAATAAAATTCACTGGACCTGCTGATGCTGAATTTATCCATTATGGGCATTGCAAGAGCATTTCTGTAATTCCTATGACTCCTGATGGAAAACCAACACCTGCACTATTAACAAAAACAGCATTAGAAGCAGCAAGCATTTCAAGTATTGTTATAAACGCAGGCAGTAAGGTATCACCAAAACTTCCTTTTATTGATATGAATTTAGATTATGGAAAAAATATTGCAAAAGAACCCGCACTCAGTATGGAAGAAGTAGGAAAGGCTGTAGAATATGGTAGAATAATTGGAAGATTTCTAGGGGCTTCAACTGATTGTGTTGTTATTGGTGAAAGTATTCCGGGTGGTACTACAACTGCTCTTGGAGTACTTGAAGGACTGGGAATTAAAGGACTTGTTAGTAGTAGCATGCCAGAAAATCCTGTAGGACTTAAGGTTCAAACAGTAAAAGACGCGTTAAAAAGATTACAATCAAAAGATCCATTTGAAATTATTTCACAACTAGGTGATCCAATGATTCCAACAGTTGCAGGTATTCTTAGTACAGCTTCAGAATTATCTAAAGTGATATTAGCTGGAGGTACACAAATGGCAGCTGTACTTGCTTTTGCAAAAAGTATGGGATTTGATGGAAAGAATACAGCTCTTGGCACAACCTCTTATGTGACAGACGATAAATCTGCAAATTTAATTGAAACCGTTTCACAGATACTGGATATTCCTATATTAGTTGCTAAACTCAAACTTGCAGAATCTAGCATTTCTGGATTACGATCATACGCAGAAGGATTTGTAAAAGAAGGAGCTGGAGCAGGTGGTGCATCTATTGCATGTATGCTAAAAACTGGAATTGATGCAAAGGGTCTTTTGGATTTAACTGAAAAAGAATATGCAAAAATTACTTGACTGTTACTGATTTTGCCAAATTCCTAGGATAATCAGGATCTGTATCTTTTTCAAGTGCTGCATGATATGCAAGAAGCTGTATGGGCACTATTTCTATAAGCGGATACAACGACTCTGTAATGCTGGGAATATCTATCCAATAATCATACACATCACTTGGTTTATCCGAAATTCCTATTATCTTGGCTCCTCGAGCTTTAATTTCTCTAGCTGATGTTAACGTGTCATTGTAGGTAGAATCATTTGGATTTATGATTAAAACATAAGAATTTGAATCCATCAATGCTAATGGACCGTGTTTTAATTCTCCTCCGGGAAGTCCTTCTGCATGAATGTATGTAAGCTCTTTTAACTTCAATGAACCTTCTGAAGCAATTGGATAGTGAATACCTCTTCCTAATACGTAAATGTCTGAAACATCTTTTAGTCTATTTGCAACATCTCTAATTTTAGAATCATTGGAAAGAATCTTTTTGATTGCCTCTGATACTTTTGTAAGATCTAATTCTATACACCCATCACATATTTTATCGACCATTTTGTACAATACTACCAGTTGTGACGTGAAACTTTTAGTCGCGGCAACTCCTATTTCTGGGCCACAATTAAGTCCAATTGAAATTGATGATTGATGAACTAATGAAGATGTCATCATGTTAACAATTGATATGATTTTAGATCCTGTCTTTTTTGCAATGTTTACAGCTTCTAGTACATCTGCACTTTCTCCACTTTGAGATATTGCAATTAGAATTGATTTCTCTTCAAATATGTCCGGGGAAAACTGTACCTCACTAGAAATTAATGGATCAATCTTTATCTTTGCATATTTTGAAAAGAGAAATTTTGCTATTAATGCCGCGTTATAACTTGTTCCGCTTCCAGTAATGTACAAGTTTCTTGCATGTTTTATCAAATCAGAAGCTAAATCGATCTCAATTTTAGTTTTGTTTCCAGCATTCAATATTGTTGTAGGCTGTTCTGAAATCTCTTTCAAAGTGTAATGAGCATACTGTCCCTTGTATGCATCAGCAAATTCCTTTGATACTTTAGTTATTTGATGCTGTACTGGGTTTGCATCAAAATCAAAGATCTTCAATCCTGATGAATCAATGATCACAAATTCTTTGTTATCTGGATAAATTACTTCGTCAGTATATTCTACAAATCCTAATACATCACTTGAAATGAAATATCCTTCCCTTCCTACTCCAATTATGAGTGGTTCGTGTAGTCTAGCTGCAGCTAATGTACCATCCTGAAACACTGCTACAAAAGCATAATTTCCTTTTAGTTCAGCTACTGTATCTACTACTGATTTTTTAATTTCTTTTGTCTTGTCATAATTATATTGAAGAAGATTTGCAATCACCTCACTATCTGTCTGACTTTTAAAAGTATAACCTAGTGTTTGGAGTTCTTTTTTTAATTCTTCATGATTTTCAATTATTCCATTATGTACAATTGCAATTTCTCCTGAACTTGATGGATGTGGGTGTGCATTTGTGTCAGTTACCATTCCATGGGTAGCCCATCGTGTATGTCCTATTCCTATAGTTCCAATAAGTTCATCAAGCTTTACTGCTTTATTTACCTCTAAGACTTTGCCCACTCCTTTTCTTACATTGATGTGATGCTCTGAAAAAGTTGCAACACCTACACTATCATAGCCACGATATTCCATCCTTTTTAGTCCCTTGACTATTATTGGAGCTGCAGGGCTGATACCGAGGTATCCTATAATCGAACACATGTTAATTTTTAATATATTTTCTTGATAAATAATGATTGCGTGTATTTTACTCGGCTGGTTGTTCAGTTTTTACTTCTTCATCTGACTGTTCAGCTTTTACTTCTTGGATAAGAGGTTGTTTTGCCTTGTTAAGGTCTAACTCTGGTGATAAGTGAATCTGATCTTCTTCTTCGACTTTAACTGTGTAGGAAGGAACAGTAACTACCCTATCTCCAATCATTACATGGCCATGAACAACTATTTGTCTTGCCAAGTATGGACTCTTGATTGATTCTTTTTTCTGAATGAATGTTTGTAATCGTCTAGATAAAAAGTCCGCTACTTTTAGGTTAAGTACATCATCTAGTGTTGCATTTTCTTTTACGAGTCCAACTCTTGCAAGTGATTTCATAAGTATTGGTTCTTTTGTAATTCTGATATCTTGGGTTAATGCTAATAGTGATCTTGCTTGATTTCTTATTCTTGAAAGTTCTGTATGTGCCTTCCATAATTCTCTTTTATTCTTAAGACCAAAAGTACCCAACACATGTAATTCCTCATTTAGTAAATCGTAGTTAAGAGGACGTTTTGGTTTTCTCCACATTTTGCGCGAATTCTTTGGATGATCTCCCATCTAATTCACCTACTTCTTCTTTTCCGCAGCTGGTTTTGCTGCCGGAGCTGCACCAGCCTTTGGAGCTGCTGCAGGAGCTGCACCAGCCTTTGGAGCTGCTGCAGGAGCTGCACCAGCCTTTGGAGCTGCTGCAGGAGCTGCACCTTCAGCAGCTGGAGCACCTGGAGAACCAGCTGGTAAAACTTTACCTCCTTTCTTTACTCCGACGGCGCCACCTTTTCTACCAGTGGTACGCGTACTTTGTCCACGAACTTTTAATCCATATGTATGACGAAATCCTCTCCAACTGTTCATACCTTTTTCTCTTTCAATATCATTTCTTATGTTAAAATCAACATCAGAAGTAATTAGATGAAAATCATTTCCAGTATCCATGTCTTTTCGTCTATTTAGAAACCAAGATGGTATATTGACAGATGAAGGATTTCTCATAGCATTCTCTATTTCTACTACTTGTGATTCTGTGAGAAAACCTACATTACTATCTGGATTAATTTTTAAAACTTGTAAAAGAGCTCTTGCAAAATTATAACCTATGCCCTTTACTTGACCAACTCCTATGATGGTCTTTTTGGCACCGGGAACATCCTTACCCGCAATTCTAACTATGTGTCTGAATTCCTGTGAAGACAAGTATTAAAAAATCCCCTTCATCCCCGATAAAAACCATACTAAAATAATAACAGTTTAAATCAGATTTGGAGAGTATTTACCATGTTGACTCAGGAACTTGAAAATCTTGTTAATAGAAGTTATGGTTCAGAACCAAAGTATACGGAAATCATGGCTGGTGTTCCTGAAGACTATAAACAAATTAAAACATTAAGAGATCTTTTAGAAATTAATTATAAAATCGTTGGTTCAAAGGAACAACTTCGTAGAAATTTAATCTCAAAGATAAAATCAAAGAGTGTCACATATCCTGGAATAATTGGTTTTGATGATGATGTTATTCCTGCCTTGGATAGAGCTATACTCTCATGCCATGATATGATTTTGGTAGGTCAGATAGGACAGGCAAAGACTAGGATAGCACAAACCGTTGCAGAAACTCTACTTTCTCCAATGCCGCTAATTCGAGGTAGCATAACAAATGATTGCCCCATGGATCTTCCACAGAATGATCTGATATCTTTATTGAAGGATAAAGAAAATTACATGTCAATTCCAAAATTTTATGTTGATGGTGACAGTATAGAAAAAATTCGTAATAATAAACTTGATACTCCGATTGAATGGGTTGATGGCAGACACAGATTCAAGTATGTATTAGCAACTCCGGATATCTCTGTAAAAGATTTAGTTGGTCAGATAGATGCAATCAAGATAACAAAGAAAGGTACAGAAATGTATGAAATTGAATCCTACTCTCCAGGCCAACTAATGCAGGCAAAACATGGATTATTTTGTATTGATGAGTTACCTGTTCTTGATACAAGAAAACAAGTAGCACTCTTATCTGTATTACAAGAAGGGAGGTTCACCACTGGTTCATATCCTGTTATCTTTGAGCCAAAAACTGTATTTTTTGCAACTGCAAATCCTATTGATTATACTCATTCTGGAAAAATAATCGAACCACTTTATGATAGATTAAAAAGTCACATTCAAACTCATTATCCAAGATCACTCCATGATGAAATGCTGATAATAATCCAGGAAGCAAAAATACCAAGATCACTTATTCCTGTATTCCTGTTGAAAATTTTAACAAGAATTGTTCAAGCAGCTCGCTCTAGTAATGAAATTAATCAAGACAAGGGCGTAAGTGTCAGAATGGGAGTACATAGTCTAGAATTACTTGTAGGCGAAGCAGAAAGGACTAGATCTCTAACTCATAATATCATGGCAGTACCAAGACCATGTGATATATTTTCAATTGCTCAATCCGTAAAGTTTGAACTTGCTGAACTTGACGATGTAACCGAAAATCGCACGAAAGTTCTAAAAACTCTAATCTCAAATGCTATGAAAGAAACATCATTGGAATATCTAACAGGTATAGATTCAAGCATTCTTGATTCGATAAAAAAAGAATTTCTAGGTAAATCATTCCAAGTATCACAAGCAATACTTGAAACAAATAGTTCTCAAATGTCATATGATAATCAATTGAAGAATTTCAATTCCCTTCTAACTTTGATTAATGGTGTATACAGAAAAGTTACTTTTGATCAGGAAGACTTTGTAAAAGAAACTAAAAAGTATGAAATATCTAATGATACTCTGATTATTTCGGAAAATGCACAAAATGAGCTTAAAGCTGGTGTTGTGGAATTAGTACTTGATGGTCTTTGCTGGCTTGAACCCAAAATTCTAGATAAGAAAGAGGACACATACGTTGCGAGCTAATACTAACTTTGTTTATTTTCAAAGCGAAGATGATAAATCTGAAAATTCCTCATCAGAAATATCTAATGAATCAGTCAAGCAAGCACTTAAAACAATTGCACGACAAATCTTGAAAGAAAAGACACCATCAATGAAAGATCTGGAAAATATGCTAAAAAGTGCACTACAAGAAACAATCACAAATCAAGAAAAAAATGAAGATAAGCAAGAAACAGATGTACATGGTAATAGTGAACCTATGACAAAATACTTGCAAAAACTTGGATATCTTAAAGATGATAAAAAATGGTTAACAAAAAAAGCTTTTTTTGAAATTGGACAAAAAATGCTTGAAGATATAATAAAAGCAATTAATGAGAGTGGATCTGGTTTTCACGAAACTAAGAATATTGGATTAGGTGATACAATACTTGATACGACAAAAAAACTCGAAGTAGGAGATGATATTAAACATCTGAATGTGCCAAAGACAATAATGAATGTAATCCAACGAAAAAAAAGTAAAGGTGAACCCATAAAATTCCCACTTGAAATAGAATTTGATGATTTTGAAAAATTTGAGACAAAGGAAGAGGTAAAAGTCGCAGTAGTTTACTGCATAGATCTTAGTTCTACGATGAAATATTCTCTGAGTTCTGGAGAGGGAACTAGAATAGAGGCAGCAAAAAAGGCTCTGTGGGCACTATATGTGTTAAATAAAAAATTCTTTCCTAGTGATTCTATTTACATTGTTGGCTTTGGCTCACTTGCATCACAAATCAACCCCCATGATATACCGTATCTAAAAACATATGATGCCAGTGATAATTTTCTTCATTATACAAATTATCAGGCAGCACTTAGGTTATCATTAAAGATTCTAAAGAAAGACGGCTCACAAAATAAACGAATTGTCATGATAACTGATGGCCAACCAAGTGCCTGTTTTGTAGATGATGAATCACAAAGAAATGCCATACTATCAGACAAACCGTATTCCCACTTTTACAGACCAGACGAGTCAACTCTTTCTAAAATAAAAAATGAACGAGATGTTAAACTGGATATGGGTGATGAGATGGTCTATCTATGTTATAGATACAGGCAAGTTGATCCTGCTGTAGAATCAAAAACATTACACGAAGCAAAAAAATGTAGAAAAGAGGGCATTGAAATTGACACCATCATGGTAAGTGAAGAGGCAGAACTATTGAGTTATGTCGAAAGCCTTGAAAAACATCTGAGAGGAAGAGCATATTACATCAATCCAGAAAAAATCGATAGAGTTTTAATAAGTGATTTTATATCTAACAAGAAAAAAATACTAAATTCTAGGAATAGTTGGTAAATTTGAGTGAAAGTTTTGATAGACAAAAAATGATGGAAACTTTGGTAGATCCAGAAGTGTCATCTATTCTTGCAGAGCTTGAAAGTGGGGAAAAGGACACGGCATATTTGACAGATAAGATACAATTATCATCAAATGAGATAAAAGATCGTCTCTCCTATGTAATAGAACATCATTTTGTTATAATAGATCAAAACAATGGAAATGAAATTTTTAAAGTCGATTTGAACAAACTTAATAAAATTATGGAAAGTGAAGATAATTTTAAAAATGTGGTCGATGGACTAACTGAACTAGATCAATTTCTGAACTAAGATTTAGGCTTAACGCGATTTTTTATAAGATACATCATACCAACTGCAAGTCCTGCAAGACCTGCCATAAGTACGATGAATCCAGAAATATCTGCTAATTCTATACCTTGAGGATAATATCCTATAATACCGAGAATCTGAATTTCTCTCTGTCCTTGATTCTCTATTTGTAAGGTGTAATTTCCAGAGGTAGAAATCTTGAAAATTTCCTGAATTGGACTTTTTGTTATAGATTTTGTTATTATTGCATTGCCATTAGGATCAATTACAATTGCTTTGATATTGTCATCGTTTCTTAGATCAGTTACCTGAATCACATATACTGCTTTTTGATTGTTGTTTAGGTCCATTCCTTTTGTAATGGTCATTTGTGTTCCAGCACTCAAAGTCTCTTGTTGGTTTTCGAGATTTTCAGAAGTTATTTGAGATTGATATGCTGTTATGGCAATTCCAATCAATACAAGTATTCCACTTGTTATTATGATTGTTTTAGGTTTTATCACAGTGCGTCTGAAATCTGACCCTTAGTTAAAACTTGGTATGAATATGTCATGATATATCTATCATAAATGGTATGAATTATTCGATAACATTATCTTGTACATCTTCTCATATTAGAAAGTTGTATAAAATTCTGATAATCTTTCTAGTTCTTTCAATGATAATACCTCCCATGACTCTACCTGATGCAAAAGCCTATTCTGATCATCCTAATCTTTTTGTTTCTGCAGAAAATAGTCTTTTTAATAATTATTTTTCTGGACCAATGGTAGTTGAAGTTATGGTGACAGAATCTAATAGCCAATTAGATCAAGTATTGGGTGAACCAAATGTTTCTGTAGGTGGAAGTCGTCTTCGAATGGTTCAAAGCACTGATGGTAATTGGTATGGCTTTTTTGCAAATACTGAATCTGCACAACAAGCTGATCAGGCAGCTCTTTCAGGATCTCCAGGTCAAAGTACTGACTTTGGCGTCTTTTGTTCTAGGTCTACAGCTCCATCAGTTCTAGGAGTAGATATTTCACAGACTGATGGAGTGGCAATTCCTGATTCTGCAGGCTTGTCTGGTACTACACAAGGAACTGCGGGCTTTAATTCATGCACTGGTAATGCAACAACTCCATCAAGTCAAAATAATGTTATACGAAATCCTCCGTCTCTGAATACAAATCCCAAAGTTCCAGTGGGCCAGATAGGAATTAATCCAAATATTTGGCCTTTTATCCAACTTTTTACTTTAAGTAATAATGTTCACATAGAATATGACGGTTCAACAGGTACTCAAAGTGTAGACCTTACTTATTCAGACATTCCAAATATTTCATTAAAACTTGACAAAGATGCATATCCAACTGGTTCAGATGTTTTTGCAACAATAAATGATATTGAATTAAGCATAGATCCAACATCCATAAACTCATGGACATTCAATGTTGGTTCACCTCAGGCCACATTTTACCAAGCCTTTTCTGAATCTGGTAGGAGTACAAGTGGATCTGGATTAGTAAATCTACTACCCTATCTGAGCAGTATGGGCTTCAAGGATAATGGACAGCTAACTATGGATACATCTGATGTTGTTAATCTGAAAACTAATTCTGTTCAAACAAGCTCATCACTTAATAGTATATACAACAAATTGGTAACTTTTGTAGAAACAGGACCACATACTGGAATTTTTTCAAGTTCCTTTGCGAGTGTTTCTACTATTGGAACATTACCGGATGCTCCTAGGGGTCACTCTGGATCAATTACTTATGATCTTCAAAGCGCTTCTATTGTTTCTGGTACTTCTACTGCGACCCTTACTCTTGGTACTGGTCAGAGTCAATTTAATCCAGGTCAAAGAGAAACAATTACTCTAGTAGATAATACTCAAAATCTTAACTCAAATCAGATTGATCAACTAGATGTTTTTAGAAGTTCTGCAAAAATCCCAACCTTGGAGATTGGAAGTCCAATTACATTGAGTAGCTCATCAGGTGTTACATTCTATAATTCTTCAAGCACTCTTGTAGTTCCATCTGTTATATTTGATAGTAATTCCTTGAGATTGATTGTGGATACTAGAGGTCAATCTATGTCTAATTTCCAGAAAATCACAATTAATCTTGGCATTACAGCCCAGTCTCTCAAGAACTTGTTCATAGATACAAGTCAATCAAATTCGGGCGGGACTAACTGGATTAACTATGACCTAAGATCTTTTCAACAACAACTTGGCATAACATCATTTTCTGGTGCTAGTATGACATTATACTTTGGCTCTGTTGGGAGTTCACCAGTTCAAATTTTAGCACCGGGAACAATTGTTTCTGGTAACGGCTTAGTTCAGATAAGTGATGCTACAGTGGCATCTATTGAATCAATGTCATCAGGCCTGCCAGTATATTTGGAAATTAATTTCAATACTTCAGGCG
Organism: Candidatus Nitrosotalea bavarica; assembly: GCF_900167955.1. Lineage (GTDB taxonomy): Archaea > Thermoproteota > Nitrososphaeria > Nitrososphaerales > Nitrosopumilaceae > Nitrosotalea > Nitrosotalea bavarica. Next base: position 46,210 of record NZ_FUYK01000007.1, read on the forward strand.
GCTTTTCAAATCCAAGTGATACTCAACCCATAGTTTTTGATCTTTTTTCCTTTGGAACCAAAAATGGTCAACAAGAAAATAATGGTATCTACAGAGCAGAACTACAAGAAACATCTGCTAATTCTGGTGTATTTTCTGGAACAATGGAATATGCGGTAGCAAATCAATTAAATCAATTTGATCCTAATCTGATTAAGGGACTTAGTACTTTTGGAAGTAATATTAAATTTCTTGTAAATAATGACCTTACTGATGCTAATGCAATACACTTTTCAATTATTAGTACTCAAGGAGGAGGAACGTCTGCACCTACAACATCTCAGAATAGTCTTCCTACGCATACTGGTATAGTAACACTGGACTCGCCAACTTATAGAATCGGTTCAGTTGTTACAGTTACTGTCATTGATCCTGATCTAGTTACTGATGCTAATACTATTGTAACTTATCCAGCTGTAAATGATCCTAACTCAGCAGCAGATGATACTGTTGGAGATAGTAGTGGAAACATACTCCTAGAAGTTTGGATCAAGGGATATAGATTTCAACATTGTACCATAAATGGAGTCACATATGGAGGACTTGGTGCTACCGGTTTTTCACTGATTGAAACAGGACCAGGTACTGGAATATTCAAGGGTAGTTTTGGAATGCCCGCACAGATATGCAGTGAGGACGGAACTACTTTAATTTCCTCTGTTGGAGGTACTGTTCAGGCAAGGTATCACGATTTTCAAGATGAATTTGGTAGATCAGTCATAATCGAATCTACCGTTGGTGCCGCACCTGCCACACCACAACCCGTACCACAACCTACAACAACCTCGATGCAATACAATACAATTTCAAAGTCAACTCAAATTAGTGATAAATCAGGAAGACCATTACTTCAAAATCCACATGTTGGGCAAACAATTAATTTCCAAAGTATGATTTCAAACAAATTATACTCAAACTATCAGAAAATTTCTTACATTGTTCAGATAAAAGATAGTGACAATAAAGTAGTTTTCCTAAAATGGTCTGAAGATAATCTTGTAAATCTATCAACTACCAATGAAGCAATTCAATGGATGCCAACATCCCCAGGAGTTTATACTGCTGAAGTATATGTCTGGGATGGAATGGATACTCTAGTACCACTCATAGATGATAATCAATACAAAATTCAAGTTCTTCCATAATAGAAATTTTGAATTTTAAAAATTGTATTTGCTTTTGTATGGTGACACTGCGCGTAATTCCTTAACCACTTTTTTTAATACGTCTACAGTTTCATCAATTTCTTGTTCCGTATTTGTTATTCCTACTGTAAGACGTAAAGACCCTGTAACTTGCTCATGCGAAAACCCCATGGCTTTTAACACATGCGATGCTTTTTGGATCTTTACAGAACAAGCAGAACCCGTAGATGCAGATATTTTATTTTCGTCTAATTTTATTATTAGATCCTCTCCACTTACACCCAGAAAAGTAAAATGAGTATTATTAGGAATTCTCATATCTGGATGTCCATTAAGTGTAGTGGATGGTATTTCAGATAAAACGCGTGAGATCAACCTTGTAGATAATTTTTTGAAATGAGCCATCTTCTCATTCACGTCATCCTTTATTAATTTACATGCCATTCCAAATCCTACAATGCTTGCTACGTTTTCTGTGCCAGATCGTAATCCTCTTTCTTGACCTCCTCCTAACATTAGAGGTGATATTTTTACACCATTTTTGATATACAATGCACCTACACCTTTTGGACCATTTATTTTGTGAGATGATATTGAAAGCAAATCAATTCCAAATTCCTTGACGTCTATGGGGGTTTTTCCTACTGCTTGGACTGCATCTGTATGAAAGATAATGTTCTTCTCTCTTGCAATTTTAGCTATTTCCTTTATGGGCTGTATTGTGCCAACTTCATTATTAGCATACATTATTGTAATCAGACAAGTGTCATCCGAAATCTCTTTTTTGAGATCTTCTGGATTTACAAAGCCATATTGATCTACGGGAAGAAAAGATATTCGATATCCTTCTTTTTCAAGATGTTTACATGGTTCAAGTATTGCGTCATGTTCAATAGATGATGTTATGATGTGTTTGCCTTTACTTTGTGATGATATTCCATAGATTGCAGTATTGTTTGATTCTGTTCCTCCTGAAGTTATGAGTATTTCATTGATATCCGCATTGACTAGTGCGGCAATTCTTTTCCTTGCATTTTGAATTGCGGTATTTGCAAGCCTACCATGTCTATGTATGGAAGAAGGATTTCCGTATTGTTCTCTGAAATAAGGTAACATCTCTTCGATGACCTTTTCATGAACTGGTGTAGATGCGGCATTATCTAAGTAAATCAATCTGTTATCACATTGAGTTTGCCTGATCGATATCCACTAGGATCAACTAAGACTGTATTAAATCCAAACTGATTCATGTATTCCTTTAACACTGACATCTTTTTCTCGTCACTGAGAAAAACAATTTCATTTTTATCTACTTCTATATTGGCGCTATTTCCAAAGTCGCGAACTCTTACCTGTCTTACACCAAAAAGTTGTTTTATCATAGTCTCACTCTTCTCAATTCTTGCAAGCTTTTCAGCGGTAACGGTATTTCCCCATGGAATGCGTGATGCTAAACAGGAATTGGATGGTTTGTCATGGATTGAAAGACCCATCTCTCTTGCTACTCTTCTAACATCTAATTTTTTGAATCTACTTTCCACTAGTGGACTTTGAACACCAATTTCTTTTAGGGCTACTATTCCAGGTCTGTACTCTGTAAGATCATCTAGGTTAGTTCCATCAACGATGAGGCCAATTTTTTCTATTTTTGATAGTCTAAGAAGGTGCTCTGATAATTCTGTTCTACAATGAAAACATCTGTTTTGATCATTCTTTACAAAGTCTGGATTATCTAGTTCATTGTATTCAATAATTATGTGCCTAATTCCTATCTCTTGACAAACTATCTTTGCAGATTCCAACTCTTCCTGAGAGAGTGTCTTGTAATCTGCTGTTACTGCAATAGCCTGTTTACCTAGAGCTTTTTGAGCAGCATATGCCACAAGAGCACTATCAACACCACCAGAAAGAGCTACCAGAACTTTTTCTTTTCCATAAAACCAATTTACTAATTCTTCGAACTGTTTCATTTTATGTTTAGTCTCCGTTTGACTTCATCTGATATCAAATCAGCTGTCACTTTAAATGATAAATCTAATGACTCTGCAATTAATTTGACATCATCTGCTTCTACTTTGAAATGCTTTACAGTCTCCTCATGTTTTACAATCTTACATCTAACAGTGAAATTTTTTCCTTGTAATAGAATGGGTACTGTGACAATTATTCTTGGAACAATATATCGATTAGAAGATCTTACTCGTACGCCTAAAGTGCCAGTCTCTGAAACAAGTGTATTCATCAGGCTATTTGTAACAGATGGCTCACATATGACGGAAACAAGATTGGTCGGTCTTCCTTTCTTTGTTATAGCTCCTGTTACAGTAACATCTTTTGCACCATTTGCAATTAACTTATCAATCATATGTCCAATTGTCTCACCAGAGACATCATCTAGGTTTGTTTCAAGAATTTGTACTGTATCTAACTGAAATTCGCTTGTTGATTCTCCTCTGACAATTTTCAAAACATTGGAAAATCCCTCAAAGTCTTTACTTCCAGCACCATATCCTATTGATTTTATTTTCATTGTTGGATAAAATTCTGAACATCTATTTGCCAGATTTACAAGGAGACTTGCACCAGTTGGTGTGGTTAGTTCCTCTTTAACCTGTCCTCCGCAAATTATTGTATCTGAATTACGAAATATTTCAAGTATGGCACTTGCAGGATTGGATGTAGTTCCATGAGAGAAAGTTAGAGTGCCTCCACCAACTGCCACTGGTGTTGAAATAATCTGGTCTGAAAATAATTTTAGATCATCTAATGCAATAGCTGAACCAATAATATCTATGGCAGTATCAATACTTGATGCTTCATGAAAATGTACTGATTCTAATGGTTCTCCATGTATCTTCGACTCTGCATGAAGCAATGATCTGATGCTTTCCTTTGTAAAAACTTTGGCCTTCTCAGATAATCCTATCTTGTCTGATGTTGACAATATACACTCTTGAATCTCCATTCCTTTTCGTTCGTGGTGATTCTCACTTGTCTCTAAAACAAGACGTGTTGCCTCTATTCCATGTTTTACAACTTTGTCAAAATCTAATTTTGTAATTTTAGAACCTCTGAGATAATCTTCAACTGAATGTACACCATCTATGACTTTGGACTTGTTTGCTCCTATGCTAACTAATGAAGAAAGTAACATATCTCCAGAGATTCCAGCTATCTGTGCATCGATTACAAGTACCATGATTTTCTAAATATACTAGAATGCATATAAATTGTAATTTGTCCGTAACTTGTTTGGAGAAATAATATATCATAATTCTGATAAAAGACAGTCAAGTTTAATTAGAGATTACATTGAGGGCATTTTATGATTACAATTATTGGCTCTGGAAAAGTAGGTGGAGCAGCTGCATTATTTACAGCTCTTAGAAAAGTTACAGATGAAATACTGCTATTAGATGTAGTTCAAGGTCTTCCACAAGGAGAGGCTATGGACATAAATCACATGTTGGCAGAAAAAGGAATTGATGTAAACGTTAGAGGTTCAAATGATTATTCTGAAATGAAAGGCTCTGATATTGTAGTTGTTGTTGCTGGTTCTGGCAGAAAACCTGGAATGACAAGAATGGATCTTTTAAAAATAAATGCGTCAATAGTAAAAGGTGTTGTAGAAAATATTCAAAAATATGCTAAGGATGCAATGATACTTCCAGTAACTAATCCGTTAGATCCAATGGCGTATCTTGCTTACAAAGTCTCGGGATTTCAAAGAAACAGAGTATTTGGAATGGGTGGCATGCTTGATTTGTCACGATTTACACAATTTATACACGAAGCTACAGGTTACTCGAGAAATTCAATACGTGCACTTGTAGTAGGTGAACATGGCGAGAACATGCTCCCACTTCCAAGATTCTCTACTGTATCTGGAATGCCACTTTCTTCAATTTTACCAAAGGAGAAAATTGAAGAAATTGTACAGGGAACAAGACAAGTTGCAGCAAAGGTAATAGAACTAAAGGGTGCAACAGTTCATGCCCCGGGAAATGCAATATCTACAATCATAGAGGCGGTATTAAACAACACAAGACAAGTTATTCCTGTAGCAACATATCTTGATGGAGAATATGGTTACTCTGATGTCACTATTGGTGTTCCAGCAGTTATAGGTAGAAACGGTGTTGAGAAAATAATAGAATTGGACCTGGATTCAAGTGAAAAAGAGTGGTTCAAAAAAGGAGTAGAAAGCGTCAAGAATGCCATCTCAAATCTTGGACTCTGATTAAATTTTTAACTACACCATAACTATCACTTTATGTTGGATCTTACAGAAATACTAGAATCACTTGATCTTGGAAAGATAAGCGTCTCAAAGGCTAAGAAGCTACTTTCACTCTACTCTGTAGAAAAAATTGAAGATTTTGCTAAGATGGATATGAGTAGAAAGTTACGACGTGGAATACCAGAGGTTATTTTCGCTGAAAAAAAAGAATTTTTGGACCTTAAGAAGATAATTCTTGCAACAACATCTAAAGCAGATTCTATCCTTGTCTCAAGAATCAACAAAGGTCACTATAAAAAAATATTGACTTTTTCTAAAAGGAACAAATTGAAAATACAGACAGGTAAAAATACCACAACTATACTTTTCTTTAAAAAATTGTCTTCCACAGGAGGAAAAGTAGGGATACTAACAGCGGGAACTTCTGATGTTGGCGTGGCAGAAGAAGCAAGACTAATGTGTGAATCTATGGGATGTCAATGTATCTGCAGTTATGATGTTGGCATAGCTGGAATTCATAGGCTTTTTCCTATAGTTAAAAAAATGATACGCGATGATGTAGATGCAATTATAGTAGTTGCTGGAATGGAAGGGGCACTTGCATCAATAATCTCATCACTAGTGGATATACCTGTAATTGGAGTGCCATCCTCAGTTGGATATGGTTATGGAGAAAAAGGAGTTGCAGCATTGGCATCTATGTTACAGAGTTGTACTTTGGGACTTTCTGTTGTTAATATTGACAATGGCATAGGTGCAGGAGCATTTGCAGCTAATGTAGCAAATAGAAGTGTAAGAAAAAAATCAAGTCTTAATAATTCCAAGACTTCCTAATTCAGAACCTATTCCATATCCTATGAGAGCAATACCAGTACCCAGTCCTGCCATCTCTAATCCTCCTCGTAGCATACTAATGTTGGCAATCTTTGATTTAATCGCACCAATGACAAAAGATGCAGAAAGACTTACTCCAATTGCCACAAAGAGTGGAATATATCCGCTTAAAAAGAAATAAGGAATAATCGGTAGGATTCCTCCAACAAGAAAAGCACCAAACATGCGGAAAGCACTCTTTAGAGGACTTCCAACTATTTCTAAATTCAGTTTGAGTTCTTCTGTAAGCATTGTATCTAACCAAACTTTCTTGTCTGATGTAATCTTGTTTACAATTTTCTCTAAATCCTGACCTGTGAATCCTTTTGTCTTGTATACATCTTCTATCTCTCTTCTTTCTGCTTCTGGTACATTGTCCATCTCCCATTTCTCTCGTTCAATCTCAGAATTGAGAATCTGTCTTTGTGATTTTACAGCAAGATAATTCTGGACAGCCATTGCTTTAGCACCTGTAAACATGGCAACAATGGCTGCAAGTATGATTATGTTGGAAGACATTGCTGCCCCTCCAACTCCAGCTACAAGGCCTAGTGAAGTGTTTATTCCGTCGCCAAAACCAAATACGAAATCTCTTATCGAACTACTCTCTTTTTGATGTGCTTCAACATGTCTTGGTTCTACTCCGACCATTGTCTGTAGATGGGTAATGCCTGTTTATATGTCAAAAGTAAAATGTTTCATACTATGCCAAGGTAAACGATTTATATCATAGAAAGAACTCGAAGAAAGAAGAATGGCAGGAAGGAGAATAGTTCTAACTGCAGATCGTAGCCTTATGACTAATTATCGAGGCAATTTTCTGTATGGCTTTATTGCATGTGGTCCTTATGAAGTAGTTCCAGAATGGGTTTTTGATAAAGTGTTTTGTCCTCCAGTTGAAACTGATCAAGTGACTGGTGAAGCAAAGGTAGCTCAAGTTGGTTTGAGAAGAGTAGAATCTGCACTATTGCAAGGTTACAAACGAGATGAGGTGTTTATAGCAAATCCTGATTATTTAGAAAAATGTGTTGGGCCTGATACCAAAGTAGTAGGAATTAATGTAATGGATCCTCTTGGCATGGCTCCAGTCACCACGACAATGTCCCCTGAAAAACTCTCCTACATTGCAATGAAATTTAAGAGAATGTGTGCTAAGATAATCCAACTAAAGAAGAAGTATAATTTTCATGTTGTAGTTGGTGGTAACGGTGCATGGGAACTTGCAAAAACTGATAGAATGAAAATCCATGGTATTGATACAGTTGTAGTAGGTGAAGCAGATGAATTGGCTTTAGATCTTTTCCATGATCTTGAAAAAGGTGATGCGCCAGAGTTGATGCATTGCTTTGTTAAGAATATTCAAAATATTCCTATGATTCAGGGACCAACTGTTAACTCATTAATTGAGGCAATGCGAGGATGTGGACGAGGCTGTGACTTTTGTGATGTCAATAAAAGATCAAAAAAAGATTTACCGCTAGAAAGATTACAACAAGAGGCAAAAATGAATCTTGATTATGGTTTTGATTCTATATGGTTACATTCTGATGAAATGCTTCTTTATGGTTGTGATAACCGAGACTTTCAACCAAACTATGATGCCATAATGGAATTGTGGAAAGGTTTGAAGTCTTTGGGTGCAAGATTTGTTGGAACTACTCATATGACATTCTCTGCTGTATGTGCTGATCCAAAACTACTGCATGACATGTCTGAAGTAAATGACATGAGCGATGAAAAATGGCTTGCCACAAATCTTGGAATTGAAACAGTTGCACCTAGAATGGTTAAGAAACATCTTGGGGTCAAGACAAAGCCATTTTCAACAGATGAATGGGGCTGGGTTGTTAGAGAAGGTGCAAGGATACTAAATGAGAACCATTGGTTCCCAGCAGCTACTATCATAATTGGTTGGCCTGATGAGACACCAGATGAGACTCAATATACTATAGATTTGATTGAAGACTTTAGGAAAACAAGAATGCGTGGCCTAGTTGCACCATTATTGTATCAAGACTTTAGTGAAAAGAATTCCATGCACTTTGGTAATCTTAATGAAGCCCAGTTTACACTATTTTGGAAATCATGGGAACATAATCTTAGAGTCATTAATGATATCATTCCTATAATAATTAGAAATAAGACATTTGGTCCACCTATGAAACTTGTTATGTATGGTATGATAAAAGCTGGAACCTGGGCAATTATGAGATATCTCAGAGGTTTATCTAAAGATCTATTCAATGGTAAACTTCCAGAAGATATTATGGAAAAATATGCCCGAAGCAGATCTGTAAATGCTCCTTCTTATACTAGATAGATTTTTTCTCTAATGTACTAATTGCAGCATCTGCAATAGTGTTTGATTTCGGCGTTAAAACAACAAAATAGATCTTGTCTGATCTTTCTGCAGCTTCTACACTTTTGAATTTTTTTAAATTCATGTCAAACTCTAACAATTTTCCATCGAGTTTTCCTTTTGAATATATCATCAAATAGGAGTTTCCTGAAGCTGGAGTTAAGGGTATTATGGAAAAAATATATCCTTTGTAAGAGTTTATTGGCAAAACATTTTTCATTGGTGGTGCCATGGTAGACATTGCAATAAATATGTCTTCAGGAGAGTCAAACTCTTCAAATTCGAAATCCAATGTATATGCTTGTTTATTCTTGTATAATAATCTATGATATCTGATATGGAATTTATTAAAATAAGTGATATTATGACTGACTCCGTTTTAATATTGTATGTTTATAAAATATTTTAAAAAATTAATTGATTCTAGTTCTAGTATTTTGGCATAAATCTTAGTCCAGTCTTTGCTGAAACTGCAATTATTGATATGATTGCAATTGCAAATACTAGAGCTGCGATTGGTCCAAACTCTGGAACTATTACTGTTCCAACAATACCAATTGTACTATCACCTGTGCTGAATGGAATGCTAAGTATTCTACTAGTTTGACCCTTGGTTTCAGTGAACTGAACTGCTTTGCTACCCACTGTTACTATGAAATTGGTGTCTGGTAATGTAGCTGTACTTACTGCTGCTATTCCTTTTGTTAAATTGGCATCAGCATTTGGTGGAGGTAGTGTCTTTGCATCTATCAACACACGTGGTATGGTGACTGTTATGGAACCAGGTGCTGTGGCAGGACTTAGATTGATCTGAAGCGTGTATGTGGATGATAAAATACTCATACTAGTAACAGTAGCTCCTTTGATTTCATATGGTATGTTGTAAGTTTGACTTCCTGATTGTAATGGATATGTTCCAGTGATTGATTGTGTTACTGTGGATGAACCAGTTCCTCCATTGAAATGGAATGTGTGGGTTGCATTTGTGTATGGGCCATATTGAACTACTATGGTATAATTACCTGCATTTATCCAAAGTGGTCCAGTTGCTAGAAATGATTTGGTATAAGTACCATCTGCTGAAGGTGTTAACTGATCTACTCTTACCATATTATTTAATGGATTCGTAACTCTGACCGTTACATCGGTTCCGTTCTGTATGTCTCTCACTTGGCCTGACATGACAATTTTGTCTCCTTGATTATATGTCGGTAAATCCGTCTGGACAGTAATAGGTGCTAATGTTGTTTTAATTACTCCCGTTCCACTCTTATTAGCTTCTTGTTGTAAGTATTGGTAAGCTGTCATATTGTCTTGCAAATTTGGATTCTGCGGTCCAGCGTTGGATGGTGGTGGTGCTGTAGCATTCTGTCCAAAAACTGGCAAACCAATTGGTGCCAAGAATACTGTGATAATTAGTAATGACGCAATAAAGATATTTTGTCTTCTCATGCCTGCTAAAATACTCAAGGATCTTGAGTATTTATGTATTGATAAAAGAAAATTTGACTTCTAGTTCTAGTATTTTGGCATAAATCTTAGTCCAGTCTTTGCTGAAACTGCAATTATTGATATGATTGCAATTGCAAATACTAGAGCTGCGATTGGTCCAAACTCTGGAATTATCTGTGTACCGATTATTTCTATATCTTGATCTCCTTGTAGAAACTGAATGGTTAGATTTCTAAAATTATTATCTGAAGATTCACTTTGTGGTTTTACTTCGGCGCCATCTATGAGTATTATGAACGCATCATCTTGACCTGAATTTGTCTTTGCATCAATCAAAGTCCTTGGTAGTTGTACTGTAATGGTTCCATCACTTGTGGAATTTACTGACACGATTACGGACAAGCTCTGTGCGTCTATTGTCATAGTTTTAACAGTACCTCCACTTATGGTATAATTTACGTTGAAAGTCTGTTGACTATTAGGATCTTTGAGCGGAAATACATTGCTTGTAGGGGTAATTGAACTTTGGAAAGTAAAAGTAGCCTGTGCGGTTACATTCGGAGGTCCATATTGAACTTTTACTATGTATGCCCCATTTAATTTCCATAGTGTTCCCACTGCCTTGATTGTATCTGTATACTTGCCATCTTGCGATACGTCAATCTGTGCCACTTGAACAAGACTGTTAGTTGGATCCAATATCTGAACGGTTAACGGAGTTCCAAAAACTACTGATTGTACAGCACCTGAGATCACAATTGTATCACCTAATGTGTATGATGATTTGTCAGTATTCATTGTGATTAGTGGTGCCGTGGGAGGAGTTGATTGTGCCAAAATGGGAACTGATAGTGCCGAACTTAGGAAAAACAATATAATTAAAATTGGTAAATAACGCATATCGGACTTGTCTTTCGGTTGTATATTTCCTTTACTATATTTCTAATAAAAAATGAAAAAGTAGAGCGTTCTAGTATTTTGGCATAAATCTTAGTCCAGTCTTTGCTGAAACTGCAATTATTGATATGATTGCAATTGCAAATACTAGAGCTGCGATTGGTCCAAACTCTGGAACTATCTGTGTACCAATTATCTCAATCTTCTCAGATCCTGCTTGGAATGGAATTACTATATTCCTTGTGTCTGTAGTAGGTGACTCTGTAAACTCTGTTATCTGTTCACCATCAATTAGGACTGCAAAGACGCTGTCGGTTGTACCACTTTTTGCATCGAGCACTGATCTTGGAATGTTAAGAGTGATCTGACCATCATTATCTGCTTGTATTGCAACAGCCAGAGTCTTAGATGCGGTGTCCAATGTTGCTCCAGAAACAGTTCCTCCGTTAATACTGTAATCTATACAGTAAAACTGAGTACCTACTGAAGTTGAAAGCTGTTGTGGTGTGCAATTATTAGTTGTCTGTCCACCGCCAGGAAGTGTGAATTGTGTTGTTGTTGAAAGTAGTCCTTGTTGAGCTCCTTCTTGAACATAAATGGTGTATGTTCCACCTACAGTCCATAATGGACTTGAAGTGTTGATTTTAGCTTGAAAATCACCACTACTGCTCACTGTTATCTGATTTACTTCTACAACGTTTCCTGTTGGATCAGAAACTTTCATTGTAACAGCCTGTCCCCCTATTGCATTTTGGACATGTCCTGTAACAATTACTATTGACTGTCTGTCATAAACATCTTTGTCGGTTGACACTGTGATTGGCAGGATTTGTTGAGACCCAGTACCAGGGCTGCTTTGCATTTTATCTACTGACTGCGCAAATGCAGGTAGAATGCCTATTACAGCTACTGTAGCAAGAATTGCGATCAACGCATATTCTTTATGAGTACTCATCTTATTTGCGATTAAGAAGCGAGACTATTTATGTATATTTAAAAAAAATTCTGTTATCTAGTCGAGATTTATTTATCTTATAGATTGGATCTAAAGTATATTTGATAATTTAACCTGTGTAAAATCATCTTCAAATGTCTTCTTTTTATCTGAGATTTTGGATTTATAGAAAATAATTTTTTAATTATGTGGTTTTTGTAATTTGTTTATGTTATATGTTTGAGTACTAATCTTATTTGGTTGTAATTGATATGATTACATATTTACTAATATATTTTAGAATTTGTTTAATGATTGACTTCATTCGCTACTTTTTACAATTTGATTTGTTAAATTTTGTTAATGTTCCCATTAGGGAAAATTTTCTTAAAAAATGAAAAAGTAGAGAGTTCTAGTATTTTGGCATAAATCTTAGTCCAGTCTTTGCTGAAACTGCAATTATTGATATGATTGCAATTGCAAATACTAGAGCTGCGATTGGTCCAAACTCTGGAATTGCTGGAGGTGATGGTGTTACTTCACCTGCGATTTGGAATATAGCTGAATTCACTCTTGCTTGTTCGTCTCCTTGCTGTGCTTTTATTGTGTATTGTCCATTCTCAAGCCATAGATTGCCAGCGGTACTTACTGTTTTAGTAAAGTCTCCGTTACTATCAAGGGTCACTTGAGCTGCTGTCACTACATTATCAGATGGACTGGTTATCTCCAAAGCGACATCTTGTCCTGGGTATGGATTTACAACATGTCCAGTGATCATAATTTGTGAATTGTGATCGTAACCTGGTTTGTCAGTTGTCACTGTTATTGCAACTTGCGGTATCTGTTGAATGTTGTTGGTGTCATTACAGTCCGGACACGCTAAGTATGGGTTGTTTGCTGCAAAGGCAGGTACTACACCTACTATAGCTGCTGTAGCAAGAATTGCGATCAACGCATATTCTTTATGAGTACTCATCTTATTTGCGATTAAGCAGAATGGATATTTATGTATATTTAAAAAATGAAAAAGTAGAGAGTTCTAGTATTTTGGCATAAATCTTAGTCCAGTCTTTGCTGAAACTGCAATTATTGATATGATTGCAATTGCAAATACTAGAGCTGCGATTGGTCCAAACTCTGGAATTATCTGTGTACCGATTATCTCTATTTCTTGAGTTCCATTTACAAATGGAATTGATAGAGTTCTAGCGGTTGTTGTCGTGCTCGTCTCTTGGAAATCAGCTTCTTGGCCGTCGTTTAATACAACCCATTTGTCATCTTGACCACCACTTGTTTGTGAATCAATGAGTCCTCTTGGGAGTGTTATAGTTAATACTCCATCTCCAGTGGTTTGTATTGATACAATAAGCGACTTTGATTGTACGTCAGCCTTTATGTCCGTGACTTTACCATTGGTTATGCTGTATTGTACGGAAAGTGACGTTCCATCAACTGGCATAGTGTTTCCCGCCTGTGTCGGAGTTCCAGTAGAACCTGCAAATTGGAAGGTTGTTTGGGCTGTGTTGACATTACTGCCGAACTGTACTGTCACCTTGTATGCACCTGCTGCTGACCAGAGAGGGCCTGTAGCTTTAAACGATGTTGAATAAGTTCTATCAGAACCCAAATCTATTTGAGCCAATTTTACAATGTTTCCTATTGGGTTAAAGATCTCCATAGTGACTGGTTGACCAGAAATGTAATTCATTGTACTTCCTGATATTGTAATTGTATCACCATCATTGTATGAAGCCTTGTCTGTTGTTACACTGATTGCACCTGTTGGTGTAGGACTTACCAGATTTCCAGATAATGTTGCATTTGTAGAATTTGTACCTAATGGATTCTGAACTGCATATGGAGAAGCAAAAACGGGCATTACTCCTATAGCGCAAAGCAAAATCGCAAATAGCGCAAATCCTTTAAAGCGAGTGCTCATCCTAGTTAGGCATGATTTTTTTTGCTATTTAAAGTTGCGGAAAAAATTATTGACAAATGGTACTAAATTTGACACGTTTCAGATTAGATATATATTAACCTCTCGGTGGATTCACCTTAGTTTGTGGATTAGTTATGCGTTTACAGCTAATGTTGAAAGGAGATTTTAGACATGATAAGTAAAAAAGAGAAAATACTCATTCCAGATCATATCTATGTCCCAAAACATGAGATAATCAATAAAGATGAAGCAATGAAAGTTCTTGAAAAATATCATACCAAGCCCACTGAAATGCCGCTAATCTTTGTAAGTGATCCAGCTATCCGAGGTTTAGGAGTAAAGCCAGGTGATATGATAAAAATTACAAGAAAGAGTCCTACTGCTGGTGAGAGTCTCTACTATAGGTACGTGGTGGAAGAATAATGGTAAATATTTCAAATAAACGCTGGCCTATTGTTCAAGATATTCTAAAGAGAGAAGGAATTGCAAGACAACATCTTAACTCATATGATGAATTTCTTGAAAGGGGACTTCAAAGTATTATAGATGAAGTCGGACATATTGAAATTGAAAGTGCCGAATATCCGTATAAAATTCAGCTTGGCAAAGTAAAACTTCAACAACCACGTATGATGGAATTGGATGGATCGATAACTCATATTGCACCAATGGAAGCACGATTAAGAAATGTTACATATGCTTCGCCTATAATGCTTGAAGCAAGTGTTGTAGAAGATGGAAAAATTCTTGAATCGAGATATATTCACATCGGAGACATGCCCGTGATGGTAAGATCTAATGCGTGTATATTGCATAGTCTTTCTGAACAAAAACTTGTAGAACATGGTGAAGATCCAAATGATCCTGGTGGTTACTTTATCATAAATGGTTCAGAGAGAGTTATAGTAGGACTCGAAGATCTTTCTTACAATAAAATTATTGTAGACAAGGAAACTGTTGGTGGTAATACTGTTTTCAAAGCTAAGGTCTATTCTTCTATAGTTGGCTATCGCGCAAAATTGGAATTGATAATGAAAAATGATGGTCTTATTGTTGCAAAGATTCCAGGTTCCCCTGTTGATATTCCTGTAGTTACTTTAATGCGAGCATTAGGTCTTGAATCTGATAGGGAAATTGCTGCTTCTGTATCTCTAGTAGATGACATTCAAGATGAGCTTGAGGGCTCGTTTGAAAAATCAGGCGATGTGCCAACTGCAAAAGATGCT
This sequence comes from Candidatus Nitrosotalea bavarica, assembly GCF_900167955.1. Taxonomy (GTDB): domain Archaea; phylum Thermoproteota; class Nitrososphaeria; order Nitrososphaerales; family Nitrosopumilaceae; genus Nitrosotalea; species Nitrosotalea bavarica. The sequence goes on from NZ_FUYK01000007.1 coordinate 61,314, forward strand.
ATTGTCTACATTAGTAAGAGAATTGCACCTGGTATGCTCGAAGAGTTCCAGATCAAGAGAGCTGAGACATTACTTGATTGGGGTCTTCTTCCACATCTTGGTAAACATCCTGATAATAGAAAAGAAAAAGCACTCTTTCTTGGTGAAGCTACTTGCAAATTAATTGAATTGAAGTTGGGATGGATTTCTCCTGATGATAAAGATCATTATGGGAATAAAGTGATAAAATTTGCTGGTCAAATGCTTGCTGATCTTTTCAGAACAGCATTTAGAAACTTAGTCCGTGATATGAAATATCAACTAGAAAGGTCCGGTCAGAAAAGAGGTATCAATGCAGTAGCAGCTGCTGTTAGACCTGGAATTGTTACTGATAAAATGAATAATGCAATTGCAACTGGAAATTGGGGAAGAGGTAGAGTTGGTGTAACTCAACTTCTTGATAGAACTAACTATCTATCAACTATTAGTCATCTTAGAAGAATTCAATCACCTTTGAGTAGAAGTCAGCCTAACTTTGAAGCAAGAGATCTTCATGCTACACACTTTGGTAGAATATGTCCAAGTGAAACTCCTGAGGGTTCAAACTGTGGACTAGTAAAGAACTTGGCTTTATCTGCAATAATTTCTGTTAATGTTCCATCTGAGGATATAATTGAGAAACTCTACGACTTAGGTGTAACATATGTCTCTGATGCAAAAGATGAATTGAAAAAAGAAGGAACTAGAGTTTTTGTTGATGGGAGATTAATTGGATACTTTAAAGATGGACAGAAACTTGTTGATTCATTACGAGATCTCAGGAGAAATTTCAAGATTCATCCACACGTTGGAATTTTCTTGTATCAATCTAGTTTTGAAGGATCAACTAAAAGACTCTATGTTAACTGTAATGCTGGAAGAGTGCTTCGTCCTCTAATTGTAATTAAAGATAATAAAGTTCTCTTAACACAAGAATTAATCGATAAAGTTAGTAAGAAATTCCTTTCATGGACAGATTTACTGCATATGGGAATAATTGAATTAGTAGATGCTAATGAAGAAGAAAACTCTTACATTGCAATTGATGAAACTGACATCAAGAAGCACACTCACATGGAAGTATTCCCATCAGCAATTTTGGGTGCAGGTGCATCAATAATTCCATATCCTGAACATAATCAATCTCCAAGAAATACATACGAATCCGCAATGGCAAAACAAAGTCTTGGTTTCTCAACTCCTCTAATGAATGCAAGTACCTATGTTCGACAACACCTTATGCTTTATCCACAAACTCCAATCGTTAACACAAAAGCCATGGGTCTTCTAGGACTTGAGGATAGACCTGCTGGTCAAAATTGTGTTGTTGCAGTACTACCATTTGATGGTTATAACATTGAAGATGCTATTGTCTTGAGTAAATCTTCAATTGATAGAGGACTTGGTAGAACATTCTTCTACAGAATCTATGAAGCTGAAGCAAAACAATATCCTGGTGGCATGAGGGATAATTTCGAGATTCCAACTGCAGAAGGAAATATTCGTGGATTTAGAGGAGACAAGGCATATAGATTATTAGAAGAAGATGGTGTAATTGCAACCGAATCAACAGTTCAAGGTGGAGATATACTAATTGGCAAAACAAGTCCTCCAAGATTCATGGAAGAATATAGAGAATTTGAGGTTAAGGGACCATATAGAAGAGATACATCAATTGGAGTAAGACCATCTGAAAATGGAGTAGTTGACACTGTTGTCATGACTCAATCACATGATGGGGGAAGAATGTATAAGATTAGAGTAAGAGATCTCCGAATTCCAGAAATCGGTGACAAATTTGCTTCAAGACATGGTCAAAAGGGAGTTGTTGGATTACTTGTCAATCACGAAGATCTTCCATACACTGCAGACGGAGTTGTTCCAGATGTTATGATTAATCCACATGCTTTCCCATCTAGAATGACAGTTGGAATGTTCCTAGAATCTGTAACGGGAAAAGCTGCAGCATTACGTGGTAGTAAGATGGATGGTTCTGCTTTTGTTGGAGAAAAACTTGAAGATGTAAAAGGAGTTTTAGAACAAAATGGATTCAAGTATTCTGGAAAAGAAGTAATGTATGATGGAAGGACAGGAAAGCCATTTGCGGTAGATGTTTTCATTGGAGTTGTATATTATCAAAAACTACACCACATGGTTGCAGACAAGATTCATGCAAGAGCAAGAGGTCAAGTGCAAATGTTAACAAAACAACCAACAGAAGGACGTGCAAGAGGTGGTGGTTTGAGATTTGGTGAAATGGAGCGAGACTGTCTTATTGCATATGGTGCATCTATGATGCTAAAAGATAGATTACTTGATGAATCTGATAAAGCGGATATCTATATTTGTGAAAGATGTGGATTGGTATCCTATTATGATATTAAACAAAGAAGATTCGTATGTAGAGTCTGTGGAGATAAAGGAAAAGTTACATCTATCTCTGTAGCATATGCGTTTAAACTACTTTTACAAGAAATGATGAGTCTTGATGTAGCACCACGACTTTTGATAAAGGAGAGAGTATAATGGCACTTGAGACAATCAAAGTAATTGACGGAATAAAATTCTCAGTATGGTCTCCAACAGAAATTCGAAAATACTCTGTTGCAGAAATTACTGCACCTGAGACTTATGATGAAGATGGAATGTCAGTTCAGGGAGGATTAATGGATGGAAGACTAGGTACACTTGAGCCAGGACAGAAATGTCTTACTTGTGGTAATACAGCTGCAAGATGTCCAGGTCACTTTGGTCACATTGAACTTGCAGAACCTGTTTTACACATTGCATTTATAGACAACATCTACAAGCTTTTAATTACAACATGTAGATCATGTGCTAGATTAAAACTTCCACAAGAAGAATTAGAAGAATATCATCAAATTATGAAAAAAGAAGCAGCTTATACTGTAATCTCAATTAAACATATTCCGACTGAAATAATTGAAAGAGCCAAGAAAGAAAAGACATGTCCTCATTGTGGTAAATCACAGTATGAAATGATATTTACAAAACCAACTATCTTCATAGAACGAACTGAGCTTGGCGAGAACAGATTACTTCCAATTACAATCAGAGAAAGATTCTCTCACATGATTGATGAGGATCTCAAATTGTTGGGATATGATCCCACTACTGCAAGACCAGAGTGGTTTATTTTACAAGTTCTTCCAGTTCCTCCAGTTACAGTAAGACCATCAATTATTCTGGAAACAGGAATTAGATCTGAAGATGATCTAACTCACAAACTTGTAGATATCATTAGAGTTAATCAGAGACTCAAAGAGAGTAAAGAAGCTGGAACACCTCCACTTATCGTACAAGACTTGGTTGATCTTTTACAATATCATGTTACAACTTACTTTGATAATGAAGTATCCGGAATTCCACAAGCTCATCATAGATCAGGAAGACCTCTTAAAACTCTCACTCAAAGATTAAAAGGAAAAGAGGGAAGATTCAGAGGTTCGTTATCCGGAAAAAGAGTTGACTTTTCAAGTAGAACTGTTATCTCACCTGATCCAAACTTGGAAATCTCTGAAGTGGGAGTTCCAGAAGCAGTTGCAACTAAACTAACAATTCCAGAAGTTGTTACTGAATGGAACATTGAAAGACTGAAAAAACTTGTCATAAACGGACCAAGCAAGTTTCCAGGAGCTAACTATATTGTAAGACCTGATGGAGTAAAAATCAGACTTGATTTTGTTGAAGATAGAGAAACAATTGCAAATAATATTGAAATCGGATATCTTGTAGAAAGACACCTATCTGATGGTGATATTGTAATGTTTAACAGGCAACCATCATTGCACCAAATGTCAATTATGGGTCATTATGTTAGAGTATTGCCTGGTAAGACCTTTAGACTACATCCATCAGTCTGTCCTCCTTACAATGCTGACTTTGATGGAGATGAGATGAATCTTCATGTGCCTCAGAGTGAAGAAGCAAGAGCAGAAGCTATACTCTTAATGCGTGTACAAGACCAATTAATTTCTCCAAGATACGGTGGTCCTATAATCGGTGCATTACGTGACTTCATTACTGGTGCATATCTGCTTACAAAAGATGATACTACTTTAACACCACAAGAATTTGCAAATCTTGCAATGTTGGGTGGTTACACTGGAACATTCCCAGATCCAGCAGTTAAAGCAAAAGGCGGTTCACTTTATAGCGGTAAACAACTCTTCTCGCTTTTCTTACCCAAAGACTTCAATTATGTTATAACTTCAAAATGGTCTAAAGGAACAAAGGGTCCTGTAAAAGATGTTGTAATTAAAAATGGTCAACTGGTAAGCGGTGTAATTGACAAAGCATCAATTGGTGCAGAAGAACCTGATAGTGTTCTACATAGAATTACAAAAGATTATGGATATGAAGAGGCAAAGAACTTCCTCAACTCTATCTTGATAATGTTAAAACAATTCATCACTGGATATGGATTCAGTTATGGTTATGCTGATCTTGAACTTGCAACAAAGACAAAAGATGGAATTCTTGAAAATATTCAAGAGTCATATGATAAAGTATATGATTTCATATCTCAAGCAAAGAAAGGTACTCTACAACTCAGTAGGGGTCTTTCCGCTGAAGAAGCATTAGAGGCTCAAATCGTAAACGAACTTTCAAAAGCAAGAGATAAAGCTGGAAACTCTGCAGACAAATCTTTTGATGAGACTAATGCAGGAAGAATAATGGCAACAACAGGTGCTAGAGGTTCTTCATTAAACATTGGTCAGATGGCAGGTGCATTAGGTCAACAATCTATTAGAGGTAGAAGAATTCTCAAAGGTTATAGTAACAGAGCATTACCACACTTCAAAGAACATGATGCAAATCCTGACGGTAAAGGATTTGTAAAATCTAATTATAGAGAAGGATTGTCCACTCTGGAATTTTTCTTCCATGCTATGGGAGGTAGAGAAGGTCTTGTCGATACTGCAGTTAGAACACAGCAAAGTGGTTACATGCAAAGAAGACTCATCAATGCACTTGAACATCTCAAACTAGAATATGATGGAACAGTTCGAGATCCTCATGGTCATATAATACAATTCCTTTATGGTGAAGATGGAATAGATGTAGCAAAAAGTGATCATGGTGAGGCATTTAGAATTGCTAGACTGGTAGAATCTGAAAGTATCATTGATTCAGGAAAGAAAGCCACTAAGGAAGAAATTTCAGAACTTGTGAAAAAATATGTAAAGACATTCAATCCACGTTTATCAAAAACTGTGCTTGAAGCTTTACTAGAATCAAAACTTAGCAGAGATGGTGTTGATAAAGTCTGTAAAAAAGCATTAGAACTTTATGATAATGCAAAGGTTGAACCTGGTCAAGCAGTAGGTGTAGTTACAGCCCAATCAATAGGCGAACCAGGTACTCAGATGACGCTTAGAACATTCCACTTTGCAGGTATCAGAGAAAGAAACGTAACTCTGGGACTTCCAAGATTAATTGAACTTGTAGATGCAAGAAAGAAACCAGTAACACCAACGATGGATATCTATTTGGAAGAAAATTACAAAAAATCAAAAGAAAAAGCAATTAAAGTAGCCAGAGAAATATTACACACAAAAATTAGTGCGTTGATATCCAGTACTGAAACCGATTATTCTACAAAAATTAAACTCAATCTTAATCAAGATAAGCTAAGAGATAGAGCATGTACAATTGAGAATGTAGTGGATGCATTACAATCTTCCAAGAAAAAATTCGAAATTGAACCAAGTGGAAATTCTATTACCTTGACATTACCAGAAGAATCTGATACTCAAACTGTTCTTGCAATGAGAAACAAAATACTCTCAACTACTGTTAAAGGTGTTACTGATGTAGAACGAGTAACAATCGTACAACAAGGAGAAGAATGGGTTATACAAACTTCTGGCTCAAACATTGCAAAGGTATGGGAAATAGACGGCATAGATAAGAAAAATATCAGAACTAACAATATCTTTGAAATAGCAGGTAGCTTGGGCATAGAGGCTGCACGAAATTCATTGATAAATGAATTAAATTCCACACTATCTGATCAAGGTTTAGAAGTTGACGTGAGATATCTCATGTTAGTTTCCGATTTGATGTGTTCTAGAGGATATCTGCAACAAATTGGAAGACATGGAATCGCTGGAACAAAGACAAGTGTACTTGCAAGAGCCGCATTTGAAATTACCGTTCCAACAATTGCAGAAGCTGCACTAGCGGGAGAAGTTGAAGAGCTTAAAGGAGTAACAGAAAATGTTATAGTGGGCGCAAATATTCCAATAGGTACAGGAACAGTTGATCTATACATGAAGGTAGTAGAAGATGGTTAAACTATTAGAAAAATTAATCAAAGATGCAATTGAGGATGGCAAATGCTCCTTTGGTACTAAAGAAGCAATTAGCACAATTAAAAATTCAAAGCTAATTGTCTTATCGCATTCAGTTTCAGAAGAAACACTTGAAAAAATACGAGAAGCAGCTAAAAGTTCAAAGGTTCCAACTTTGAATTATAATGGTTCCTCAGTTGAACTTGGTAGACTGTGTGGAACACAATTCAGAATTTCTGCACTATCGCTTAAGACTCTGAGCGATACTAATCTAAAAGCAATCACAAAAGAACTTGAAATAGAGACGAAATAATCCAATGTCATTTTCCTCACATGTTTTCTATCAAGATTTAAATGTCCCACAAAGAGATCGAGTTTAAAAAAGGCATGACGGAAACAATCAAACTAACAACAGATCAAATAAAATTAATGTCACTTTTTCAGAATGTGACTGGAGCTACGGCAAGAGATTGTATCGAAGATGAAAAACAGGACCGCGTCATATTTGTAGTAAATCCAGGTAAGATGGGATTAGCTATTGGTAAAGGTGGTTCTACAATAAAGAATTTACAAAATGTAGTAAAAAGAAATGTTGAACTTGTAGAATACTCTGAAGAACCATCTGAATTTCTTAAGAACATGCTAAACCCAAAGTTAGTTTCTGAAGTAAAAATAAACAAGAGATTAGACGGTTCGCTTCAAGCAATTGTTCTAGTTGATGCAAAGAAGAAAGGAATTGTAGTTGGTAGAGAAGGTCGCAATGCAGAAAAAGCAAGACTATTAGCCAAGAGATACTTTCAAATTTCTAGTGTTCTTATTCAAAGTCCGGAGAAAATAATGGAGTAAATGGTATGGCAAAATCACCACTAGGTCTATTTGCAGGAAGAGTTCTAAAGGATAAAAGAAAGCGCCAAAAATGGTCTATAGGTACTTACAAGAGAAGAGAACTAGGTCTTGACAAAAAGGCTAGTCCACTTGGAGGTGCACCACAAGCTCGTGGTATAGTTTTAGAAAAAGTTGGAATAGAAGCAAAGCAGCCCAACTCTGCAGTAAGAAAATGTGTTAGAGTTCAACTCATAAAAAATGGTAAAACAGTTACTGCCTTCCTTCCAAGAGACGGTGCACTTAATTTTGTTGATGAACATGACGAGGTACACGTGGAAGGTATGGGTGCATCCATGGGAGGAGCACTTGGTGATATTCCAGGTGTAAGATGGAAAGTCTTCAAGGTAAATGGAACTTCACTTAAAGAACTTGTTTACGGAAAGAAAGAGAAACCTAGGAGATAGAAAATGACAGAAACACAGAATCTTTTACTTTTTAGAAAATGGGATATCTCTAATATTGATATTAAAGATCCAGGTCTAAAAAATGTAATATCTCTTAAACAAGGAATAATGCCTCTGTCTTTTGGTAGATCAGCACTTAAACGATTCAATAAATCTGAAGTCAATATTACTGAACGACTAATCAACAAACTATCTCACTTTGGAAAGAAATATGCAAAAAACACTGGTAGGATGGGTGGAAAGAAAGTTCGTGCAATCAATACAGTAAAAGCAGCATTTGAAATTATACATCTTAAAACTGGAAAAAATCCAGTTGAAGTTTTGATTAGAGCAGTAGAACATTCTGCTCCTAATGAAGATACAACTAGAATAGTTTATGGTGGAACTGTTTATCACGTTTCAGTAGACGTTGCTCCACTAAGAAGAGTTGATCTGGCATTAAGATTCATAGCAGAAGGTGTTAGAGATGCATCATTTTCTAATCCAAAAGCAGTAGAGGAAAATCTTGCAGAACATCTGATACTTGCTGCTGCAAATGACATGAATGCTCCTTCTGTTAAGAAGAAGAATGAATTAGAAAGAATTGCAATGGCTTCTAGATAGAAGTCATTTTTTAAAAATAATAGATAGCCCGAGGCAGATTCGAACTGCCGTCCCCAGGTGTCCTCTCGTAAGATCCAGAGCCTGAGATCCCTAACCCAAAATTGTTTGGCCGCTAGACTATCGGGCTACCGAGACGACTGGTATTTCTTGAGAATATATTATTTTGTACTTGCCTCACGAACTGCAGTAGCATAATCACAATTTGCTCCAAGTCTCATGTAAGGAATTAATCTATAATGAATGGAGTAGATCTTGTTTTCTTTGTATAAAATTCCTTTTAACAAAAGTGAGACAAAACCTCCCGCAATTCGAGATGATGGAATGTTCAATTCCTTACATATTTGATCACGTTTTTTCTTGTATTGCAGAGTGGTAAAGCTAATCGTATTTACTTCCAAAATTAATGGCCACATGACTTTTTCCCAGACAAATCTTCGATTTTGAGTAGCAGATGCATACTTTCCCTTCTCTTCTAACATTGATAACGTTCAAAAAGTTCTGATCTCCATTTATTAGTTGATGGTATCAAAAATAGAAGAAGCGTTAGATCTATTATCAAAAAACTGGAAAATTGAGCCTATCATTCTAGATTTTATTCTGGGTAGAAAAACAGATGTTGCTGACTTTCAGGTTAAAGTAAATGATGTAGTTTTTCATATTCCATATCTTAGGGATGAAAATGGCTATGTATTGTGGAAATGCTTCTGGCCCGACTGTCATAATTGCTGTAACAGACAAGGAAGACTTCCACTAACAAGTAATGATCTAATAACAATAAGCAAGAATCTAAAATACAACAAAGTCTCTGATTTTATAAAAAAAGAGACCAATATCACTACTTGGGAAGAAAAGGGACCTGAAGGAAATTCAGTGGTAATGACTATGATAAATCTAAAACGTAAGGAAGATGAAAAAGAGTCAGAAGATGGAACTTATATCCGATGTAGATTTCTTGATGAAAAAGGCTACTGTGGACTCCATCCGTCTAGACCAGGAGTGTGTTATCTTTACCCGTTCTCATCATGGCTTGAAAATGAAAAAGGAAGAGCCAGAGTACATGCTACATTTCAATTTACTGGGGATTGTCCAGGATTTTATTTTGCAAAATCTCATGATGAAATGAAAGAAGTTTTACTTGAATATTCGAAAACGATCTATGATTATACTATGAATTCAAATAGAACAACAAGAGAAAATTTTGGTTATGTAAGTATGTGATTCTATGCCCTTGCCACTTTCATCATATCTGTCATCTTGATCTCCATTCCAAATCTGCTCTCGTTTTTCTTCATATATCTATAGATGGATAACATATCAACAAAATTCTTCATTATTCCAAACTTGCTTTCCATTTTGTTTCTTACAAAAGCTAATACCTTTGAATAAATTGCAAATTTTTCAAGTACCATCTGCCTATATCTTTCATTATTTCCTAATGTTTCAACAAAAATATCGCCACAAGTCATACTTGGAATTATTCCCTCACCAAGTAGTGGGTAAACCGTTCCTATTGATTCTCCAACTCCAACCACCTTTCCATGATAGAATGGTTCACAAAGATTAGGGGTAGCAAGACGTATCGGTCTTCCAACTGTCTTTAGAACTTTACCTCCATATTTTTTTAAGAATGCATTAGTTTCTACAATGTGATTTCTATTTTTATCTCCAGCGCCAATATGTGCAAGTTTATCACCTAGTGGGAAATACCAAAAATATCCGCTGATGGAAGAAAATGGTTTGAGATAAAAATCATCAAATGGTACCTTGTCTTCGTATTGTACTTTGTATTGAAAAGTTGGCAGATGGAAATCTTTTTCAAGTCTTGGTAAGTATGATCGATGAAAACCTGTGGAATCAACAATCATATCAAATTCAGGTTCTAAATCCTGTAATTTTGGGGCAGCTCCGTAATGTATCTTACATCCTTTTGCCATGTCTTTTATCAATCCAATCTTGTTGTACGTACAAAGTCCTTTGAGCTTAATTTGGAATCTTTCTAAACCCATGTCAACATACATCTGTTTTCCATCATGAATTAGATAATCATTAAAATCAAGTCCAACTTTTTTAGAAAATTCTTGCATTGGTGCTTTTGATGTGCCCCACGCACATATGGAATCATGATTTTCTTGTGTAGATCTTTCAAAACCTACTACTTCATGTTGATTCTTCAATCTTGCAAGGAGATATGCTCCTGCAACTCCTACTCCAACTACGGCAATCTTCAAGCGATCTTATACCATAAATTACCTAATAAAAACATGCGGCAATTATTATTCTATTAAGATGGCTGGTTTGTATGGTCTAGCTGTTCTTGATTTATTTTTCGGATCATATTTATCTTGATCTGATTCTGCAAATACTTGAGACATAATTCCAAATTCTGCTTGTACAAGTGAATCTAACTCAAAAAGAATTTTCTTCTCATCGATTAAACCACTTCTATTTTTTGTCTCTCTCTCTTCCTGTGATTCTGATAAAATATCATTAACTGTTTTTTTAACAAAATCAGGATCCTTCTTTATTTCCTCTGTTTCCTTGTCTGCAATGAGTGATTTTATTAAAGTGCCTATGTTTACCTCACCTTCAACAACTTTAGCTAAAATTTTCTGATAAGCTTTTACTTTCCATGGTGCTGGTGTGTAAATTGTTATTTTTTTAGGAATGATCTTTGTGACCTTGATTATATTTTTGATATCATCCATCGTATTTTTTAATAGATTTTCAGATTGAATTGAACCAAAATCAATATTGCCAGCATGATATGTAGGCCAAGAAGACTTTGATACAATACCTGGATTTCCTAATCTGTACCACATCTCTTCTGATACATATGGCGCAAAAGGTGACATCATTGTTACTCTCGTAGAAAATATTTCATGCAATATTCCTGAGAAATCTTCACGTTTCTTTGCGATAACTCGTTTCATATACCACTGAAGATCTGACTCAAATTCGTAGAGTATGAAATGTAGTGCTTCTCTTAATCTCATTTTTTGTATTGACGAAGTTGTCATGAAAGTCAATTGTTCAATCTTACTTTTTATCCATCTATCCTCCTGTTCAAGTTTGATATTGTGAGCAGATTTGTATTTTGAGCATTCGTCTAACATGCTTTCTAACTTGTTCTTTATTCCCTTGACTGCCTCTTGGTTGAAATCTGCATCTTGTAATAGCTCCGCTGAAATTAAAATTGCGAGTCTTATAGAATCAGCCCCATGAATTCTTATGGCATCTCTAAGGGGAATTATATTTCCTTCAGACTTTGACATCTTTTTTCCATCCATTAAAACTGAACCATTGACCACAATTTCTTCAGGCCAGTATTTCTTGGGAAATATTGCTATGTGGTTGAAAATAAAAAATGTTAGATGATTGGGTACTAGATCTCTGCCTGAATGTCTTGCATTAACTGGATAAAAATACTGGAATTCATTTTTTATCTTCTCCAGTAGATTTGATGTTATTTTACATTGAGACGAGACCGTTTCCGAACTTCCTTTGTTCAAAAATACATAATCAAAAAAAATATCAGATGTATTTTCTGATGTAATTTCTTTACTGTTAACATATTTTGCTATTGTATAATATGCCATGTAAATTACTGAATCTGATAGACTCTCTATTATCCAGTTCTTATCCCATGGTAATTTTGTTCCTAATCCGTGTTGTCTTGCACATGCTCTCTCTCGGAGCCAATCTACCACATTATTGAATTCATTTCTAATTTCTTCTGGAAGAATTTTCATCTCATTTATCCATGAATGAACTTTTGTTTTCCATTCTGGATCTGAATAGTTAAGAAACCATTGATTGTTGAGTATTTTTACTACGCATTCTGCACCACACCTACATCTTATAGGTGTCTCATTTAGTTCGTACAGAATATCAGCATTTCCAGTTTGTAGCATCCATTTTTTTACTTCATCTTTTGCCTCTGATACTGTCTTGTTTACAAATTTTCCAGTATTTTGTTTTAATCTGCCACTGTAAAATTCCTTTGAGTATATTTCCTTGGTCGCTTCTTCTAACTTGGGATTGTTCTGATTTTCAATTTGAAGTCTGATTATTACATCTTGAGCAGGAATTTCTCCATAGCCTTCTGTTGCAATTATTGATATGGCTTTAATATTCTGAATCTCAGAAAGATTAGGATATTTTGTAAATTCTTTTTTCAAATCTTCTAAAGCTTGATAATCAAAAGGAGCATGTGCTGGAACTGACATTACTATGCCTGTACCATTCTCGCTTTTGACAAAACTTGCAGGTAGAATTAGAACTTGATCATTTCTTTCAGGAACCTGAACTTTTTTACCTATTAGTTCTTTGCCTGATATTTTATCTAATCTTGTTATTGTTTTATTGTGAAATTCTAACTTTCTTGCACACTCGCTTGTTACTATCCATTCTTCATCATTTACTTGTATGATTTCATAAACAAATTCTGGATTTATCCAAATGTTTGTTACCCCAAAAATAGTCTCAGGTCGTAATGTTGCAGTGGGAATGATATACTTCTCATACTTGAATTTGATAATTGTGTATTCTGTAAAACTTGGCTCTACATCTCCCTGAGTATCATGTTGAGAGACAGGATTCTGATCCTTTGGACACCATCCTACAGGGTGGGTGCCCTGAATTATCAGATTCTTCTCTTTTAATTTTCTAAACTGCCACTCAATAAATTTGCTATACACAGGATCTACTGTAGTAAATTCTCTTCTCCAATCTATTGAATAACCCATCTCTTTCATTCCTGCCTTTATTTCTTGGTGGAAATAATCTGCAATTTTTATCGGCTCTGAAAATTCTCTTATCTTCTCATCTGGAACCTTGTATATATTGCGAAATGTTTCTAATAATTTTATGTCATTGTCTTGAACTCTTCTGGCCATGCCAAGGATGGGAGTTCCTGTATAGTGAAACCCCATTGGAAATAATACATTGTAACCCATCATGCGCATAAATCTTGCATGAACATCTGCCAACGTGTATGTTCTTCCATGTCCAACATGTTGCGGAGAATTGGGATATGGATAAGCTACAGTCACAAAGAATTTTTTTTCATTATTAGGATCAGTCTCAAAATATTTCTCAGTTTCCCATATGTGTCTCCATTTTTCTTCAAGTGAAGCCCAGTCCATTTTACTATCTCTCTCCAATAACTGATTTCTCTATGGTCAGGAGGGCATCTTTTATTTTTGATAGATCTTTTCCTCCGCCCTGACCAAATGTGTCTCTTCCACCGCCAGAACCGCCAAGTACTTTGGATACATCCTTTACTAGATCTCCTGCTTTCTTGGTCGAAATGGCTTCAGAACCACAAAACGCAATTATCTTGATTGTTTCATTTTTTATTATTAATGCGCAGTAGATCAACGATTTTTCAATCTTGGTTGCCATCTCTCCTGTGGATATGTGAAATTCTTCATCAAGTTCTTCCTCAACTGTACTGTAAAGTTTCACCTGTCCGATATTCTTTGCCTGAGTAATTGCCTCTTTTGCAGATGACTCTGAAGTTCTTTTCATTAATTGCTTTAATTTTCTTTTTGCATCATTAGAATCATTCATCACATGTTCAAACGATTCTAACATCTTTTCTTTGCTTGAACCAAGTGATTTTACTATATGTGAAATCTTTCTATCTTGATTTTGAGTATACTTTACTGCGGCCTCACCAGAAACAAATTCTAGTCTTACAACCCCGTCTTGGATTCTCTCAGCTTTTGTAATTTTTATTAATCCTAATTCACCCGTCTTTTGAACGTGAGTTCCACCACAAGCTTCCACATCGAATCCTTCTATGTTGACAATTCGTACTAGTTTTACTGGAACTACTCCTCCCTGATAAATTCTAAAGCCATACTCTTGTTCAGCTTTACCTCTTTCAAACTGATTGATTAATATCGGAATATTTTTTCTTATAGTGATGTTTGCAAGATCCTCTATCTTCATTATTTCTTCTTCTGTGAGATTTGAATGGTGAGTAATGTCCAATCTTGCATAATCTACATCCTTGAATGCAGAATGCTGCCAGATCCATGAGCCTAATATGTTTCTTGAAGACGCGTTTAGTACGTGAGTACTTGTATGATTACGTGTTATTCCAAATCTTCTTGTAGAATCAATTTTACATTTTACAATTATGCCTTCTTTTGGTGTAGAATCTTTAATCTCATGTAATACGACATTACCATGTTTTGTGACGTCTATCACATCAAATTCAGAAATTATTCCATGATCTGGCTCTTGACCGCCTCCTCTTGCATAAAATGACGTTTTATCTAGTATGACAAATTTATTATTGATCACTCGAAGAACTTTGGCTTCAAATTCATGAGGATCATCTTTGTAATATAGCAATTCTGTATCGGGTATTCCCTCCAAATTCAGTTCTTGTTTTTTTTCAGTTTTCTCAGATTGGTGCAAATCTGTTAATCTTTCATAGAACGTTGAAGGAATTTCTGGTATTATCTGAGATTCTTTGAGGAAATCTGGTGTTATACCATCTGACTCGTACAAGCGAATGAGATCATCTACTGTTAATTTCTTATTCTGTGTCTTGAGAGTGATTGCCATGTTTTTCATTCTGACTCTAGATTCGTTGTAACGACTCTTTTCTACCTCGATTATTGTTTTAACATCATTACGAGTTTGTTCAAGCTCTGGGTAAGTTGATTTTAGATAATCTATGTGAAGATCAATCAAGTCATTGAGATCAAAATTCCAGCCAAATCTATCAATCGTAGCCAGTGTTCTCCTTAGAATCATTCTCAAGTTATAACCTCCTCCAACATTACTTGGCAATGCGCCATCAGAAATTGCAAAAATGAGGGTTCTCAAATGATCCGCTATCATGTATATGCCTTCAAGTGGTGAAATTATCTTATTCTGTTTTGTTTCGTCTAAACCAGCAATTCTTGCAGCGGTTTTTCTGACTATTGAGATATCTTCTGATTCAGATAGAGCTTTTGCAACTGCCATAAAATATTTTGAAATTATGCTTGAATCTATATCAATACCTATTTTTTGTATCATGTGGTTTGTTATGGGTCCAAAACAGCAATCATATGCAGTTGGAGTTCCCATTGTTATCCATGCGAATCTTTCAAGGCCTGCGCCCATGTCGATAATCTTTTGATCTAAAACAGAATAGTTATTCAAATCTCCTTGGAATTCCGTAAATACTGCATTACCAAGTTCTAAACCTCTTACAAAATATTCAAGTGACGAACCAAAAGATCCTCCTCCTGCCCACACATCTTCAACAAATACTATTTCCTTTTTGTTAATTCCTAATCTATCTGTAAGAAGTTTAAAATCAAGTTCTACACATCTATCCTTCCAATATCCTTGGGAATTTGGTATACTATGTTGTCCTATCATACAAAAACTAGAAAAATGTCTTCCAGTTACTCCGACATTCTCAATATCTTTGAATCTGAGACAAGTTTGAGGGACAATTAACGGATTGGCCGGAAATTCAAAGACAACTTTGGAACCCATCACTCTCTGAAAATCCACAATTGATGCAATCGTAAAATAAAGGTCATCACGCCATCTGCAAACTACTGGATACCTTCCAACTGATTTATGATTATTCTGTACGAAGAAAGATTCTACTTCTTTCCATGCTTGTGTATAATCAAATCTCTTGTTTGTAGGAGGATCACCAATGAAAGAATAACTATTTTCTATATGATCCGGGCACAAATTCATGTTATCATCTAAAGTCCAAAAATATCTTCGACATTTGCTGCATGATTTTCTTCTAAATCCCTCATCTTCAAATAATGAAACTTTATAGTATCTTTCTGGATCCGTAGAAAACTTTGAAAGGATCTGATCTTTGTCCATTTCACAATTTTTTCTTCTGACTGATATTAAGCATTCTGAAGCAACACATTAAATATGATTTATTAGAAAAGTTTCTCATGTTTCAAAAGAAGGGCTGGAAAGAAGGAGACTTTGCCTTTGCATCCAAGCCCAATGGCGAGTATAATGATATCATTGTAGGCATTGTAACAGGAGTAGAAAACAATAACATTGGTGTTAATGGAATTGTAATAAATCCTGTAGGTTTGAAGAATAAAGTGTTACAAGGAAAAGCTGGTCCTCAATCCGTTGAAATTCTGAAAAATCCTAAACCTAAGGAGTGTATCTTTGCCTTGATCTATAGAGTTGAATTCAATAATTTTACTGGAGTATTTGATGTTGATACTAATGACGTTTACAAAATCCACAAAAATATTCATAATATTATTTCTGGTTGGGTTAGAGAATCAATTCCTGAATTGATTAACAATGTTCTCTCTTTACCTAATGGTCCAGAAAGAGATCAGGCAAAGCGACTCCTAAAACAAAGAATGGATACACTTTATGATAAAGAATTGAAGAAATACATGTATTCAATCTGTAGAGGTCTTAAGATCTTAAACTAGAAAAGGCATTTTTTATTTATTTTTTCTTAAAAGCTCCATAGTTTTATATTATGCCTCTTGCAAAATTTGTTTACAATGGAATACGTATACGCTGCGTTGCTTTTGCACAAACAAAAGAAGGAAATCAACGAAGCAAATATTGCTAATGTTGTAAAGGCTTCTGGTGCTGAAGTAAATGAGGCACAAGTAAAAGCACTTGTAGCTGCACTAGCAGATGTGAACATTGAGGAAGCAATCAAAGCTGCCCCAGTAGCAGTTGCTGCACCAGCCGCACCATCAGGTGGAGCGGCAGAAGGAAAGAAGGAAGCTGAATTACCATCTGCAAAGACCGAAGAACAGGCTATGGAAGGTCTTTCAGCACTATTCGGTTAAAACTGTAATTTTTATCCCCTTTTTGTAATTTCTTAAAAACATTATTTACTATAGTCTTGGTTAATTTGTTATTTGACTGATTTATCATCCCCGATTCAGTTTATTGTCTTGATATTGGATTTGTTTGGAACTATGGCTTTTGCTGTCACCGGTGCATTCAAAGCAATAGAGAACAAGGCAGACATTGTAGGAATTATTATTCTTGCAACAATAACAGGTGTTGCAGGAGGAACTATACGGGATATCATCCTTGGTCATTTCCCTCCTCACTCTATTTCTGATCCAAATTATGTAATTGTTACTACAACAACTGGTGTTATCATATTCTTTCTTTATCCAAAAATGCAAAAACACTGGAATTTATTTTTAAAATTTGACGCACTTGGATTGGGAGTCTTTACTGCAATTGGTGCCACATTGGCATATCAATTATTTGGAATGAACTTTCTTGCTATGGTCATAGCAGGAATGCTTACAGCTGTGGGAGGAGGAATTCTGCGAGATATGTTTGTAAAAGAAATACCTATGGTTTTTGTCAAAGAGCTTTATGCATCAGCAAGTTTTCTAGGTGTTGTTGTTTTTTACATTCTTTTAATTATTAAATTTCAAATTGAAGTGGCAACAATCGGATCAATTGTAGTTACTACTGTGCTAAGACTAGTTGCTATGAAATACAATTGGAATTTACCCAAAGTGCGTGAATAATTTTGAGTTATTGAGCGCTGTAGTTCTTTAGCTTTGTTGATAGTGATTTGGCTTGTCCATGAGCTCTCTGAATCGTTGATTCCTTAGTGTCTTCAGTAAGGAAACCTGATTCTATTGCAAGTGATCTTGCCTGCTGAGCAGCTCTTGAAAGTATGATGTTGACGTTCTCCTTGGTTACATATCCTATTTCTATGGATAATGCTAATGCTTCTTGATGGGCCTGAGCAAAAGCCAATCTATATTTTTCTAGGTCCACTGTTAATTCTTCTTGATTGTAAACTATCTTCTCCTCCAAGGCGGAGTTTAATACTATGCCTGCCTCTACCGCCTTGACATCAAGCTTACTGAGTAAGGTAGCCAATTTTGCAGATATGGTATCACCTTTCTTTGCAGCTACTGAATCCTTGGTTATCCAAACTGTTCCTTGATCAATTTTTGTTGAAACTCCAGCCTCTTTGAAATCTGTAAGAATTGGTCCAGGAGTAATTCCTGTGTTACCTGCTTTAATTACCACATCTATACTTGCTTTATCTCCACCTCTTGCAGCCATCATTATTTTGTTTTTACCTAGTAGAATATTCAGTCTGATTGGACTCATATTTGTAAACATCAAAACACATTGTCCAACTAATTTTTCTGCAAGTTTCTCAAGTCCTGGAATCTTTAGTGTAGAAAGTGACTTTTGTGCAACTTTGTCTTTGATGCTTACGATTTCAACTTGTCCTTTGAATTTTTTTCTTAATGGCAATAATTGTGAAGATCTTACTTTTTCCATTCTAACTAATGCTACAACTTTGTATTTGTTTGGTAATTCTTGAAGCTGCTGATACATCTGCATTTTCTTTTGAGGATATTTTGTTCTATTCTGATGCATCTTACTTCGTTCCTGGTTGCTGTACTGGTTTAATTATTTTTCCCATACTTGTCTTGATCATTATTCTCTTGATGTTCTTATCACCACTTGGTAATTTCTTTTCTATCGTACTAATTACTGCATTAGCATTTGCAAGTAAATCCTCATCAGACATTGTTTCATCCCCTATCTTGCATGCCAAAGAAAGAGAGTTTTTCAATTTCACTTTGATTGAAGTTCTGAATCTTTCCAATATGGAATCAATTGGAGCATTGAACGGAAGTGGTGTAGGCATCTTGCCTCTAGGACCCATGAATTGACCTAATGTCTTACCGACATTTGCCATGACTGAAGTATCTGCAAGGAAAAAGTCATAACCGTTAATTAATTTGCGTGATTCCCTCTTGTTTGTACCCATTTGTGTTATCTGTGCACTATCTATTACCATGTCTGCATTAGCACTCTTTGCTTTTACACCAAGATCTCCTGAAGCGATTACGCAAATTTTAGCTGGTTGACTCATCTTTTTTGGTAATTGAACTGTCTCAGTTATTGCAAATCCTTTCTTCACATCTACATCTCTGAAAGTCATGATTAGCTCTACTGACTGCTTGAATTTTCTTGCCTTTGTACTCTTTTTAGCCTCTGTTATCATCTGAGATATCTGTGACTCTGTAATCATTACGAAATCTTCCTGATTTGCCTATTTAAAATCCTTTAGCGACAAAACCATTCGAGAAATGCTAACATTCTAAAATTTTCATATTGTTGAACTTATCTTGAAATAAGAATACATTTCGCAAAAGGAACTTACATTTATTAAATACTAATAGAAACAAGTCGCAAAGTTGCACAAATTCGATGAATTAGATATGAAAATAATTACTGAACTTAGCCGAGACGGTAATGCGTCAGTTCCTAATCTCTCAAAAAAACTTGGAGTAAATACTTCGGTTCTATATAGTAGAATAAAGAGACTTGTTAAGAAAAAATTAATCAAGAAATTTACTATTGTTGTTGATGAGTCTTTGATTGGTATAGGAGTAAGAGCTACTATGGGTATTAACAGGGATCCAAAGTTAAAGGACCAGATCCATAAGGCATTGATAAAAACTCCTGAAATAGTAGCAATATCTGAAGTCACTGGACGTTTTGATATTCTGTTAACTCTGAGAGCACAGAACCTCGAAGAATTACATACTGTGGCTATAGAAAAAATAGGTAAGATCGAAGGAATACTAAATACTGAAACTTTTGTTGAATTGCAAAGAACTGATAAAGATCCGATTTATTCTGTAATCGAATAATTTACTTGAATTTATCGTCCCACTTACCTGCTTCTAATTCGGCTGTTGCCTCTTTGGGATTTTTACCATCTATTTTTACTCCGAGTGCCAAGCAAGTTCCGATTATTTCCTTTGCAGCGGATTTGATATTTAATGCATAGGATGAATCTATTTTTAACTTTGCAACTTTGATAACTGAATCAGGTGATATTTCTCCAACCCATGTTGCACCAGAAGTTCCTGAACCTTTTTGAATGCCTGCCTCTTTTAAAATTAAAGCTGCTGCAGAAGGAATTCCTACTTCTACTGTCCATGTTTTTGTCTTCTTGTCTACATTGACTGTAACTGGGACTTTCATTCCCTCGAAATCTTTAGTTTTCTCATTTATTGCCGTGACTATCTGTAAAATATTAACACCCAATGGTCCCAATGTTGGACCTAGTGGAGGACCGGCACTAGCTTGGCCTCCTGTGACAAGTGCAGAAACACTTTGCATATCTGCCATGATATTTTTCTTCCCTCTTAACTGTAAATTTAATCCTTGCTAATGAGTTGATGGTTTAAGATAATTTGCATCAACAGTAACTGGTAATTGATATGGCGCATCAAGTAAAATTACAGTAGCCTCTTCTTTATCCTGATCTACTCTTGTAACTGTGGCTTTCATACCTTTGAAGGGACCGCCAATAATCTCAACAACTTGATCCACGACTAATTCTGAAACTGTAGATTTCTTTACCAAATATCCTTCGATATCTTTGAATGTTAATTCTCCTCTTAGTTGACCTCTAATGTGTCTGATTCCCTGTAGTGCATCAAATGCTGCATTGGCATCTATGGCCTCCACAACAACATATCCTTTGAGATTCTCTAGAAGAAGAACTGACTGTATGTTGAGTTTTTTTAGTTTAATTCTGTTTTCTAGTAACCCCATGACAACTTTCTCTTGACCACCGGTGGTTCTAACTGCGAAAAAGTGTGATTTTGTTTCTTGTTCCATTCTATCTATGTCCTAAATTAATAACGGCAAATGTGAATTGAATTATGAACCCGATGGCACCAAGTGTAGCCATACCAAGAACTACTAATCTCAAATGTTCCATGTAGTCTTCTTTATCTGACTTTTTGGCAAGTTTCATGGTGTTGACCATGTCCTTAAGCATCTGTTTTGGGTTTATCTTTACCATTGGAGGACGTTAATAAAGTGTCCTTATAATTCTTATTTTATGCAACTACTCGTAGCATACCAATCTGATCCTGCGGGTTCTAACATGGCATCATTCATTTCAAAACAAATGAAAAAAGAAGATGAGATTTATCATGGAAATAATTTTGACCTTGTAATAATACCAACTCCAGCAATATCTGCTGATTGGCTTGAAGAAAAATATCATTATGACGGTTATGTGTTTTTATCAAAACACGCATCTGAGAGTGGCACACTTGCGTTGACATGCCATAGTACAGGAAATTTCGGGGATGCAATATTTGGTGGATTTCCGAGGCAGGTGGCAATACCACATCCACATTTCCAGAAATCATACATGAAACGATTATGGGAAGAAAGAGATACTTTTTCAAAATTTGATATAACAATAGAGGCAACTCATCACGGACCTACAGCCTTGAGTAAGCCTACTTTATTCATTGAAATAGGTACAACTGAAAAAGAATGGACTGATAAAAAATTGTGTGAAAGTGTAGCAAAAATCGTCCTAAAAGAAATGTCTGAGCCACAAAAGAAATATGATGTAGCCATATGTTTTGGAGGTACACACTATCCTAGTAAATTCAATAAAGAATTACTCAAGGGTGATTTTGCACTGGGAACTGTTATTCCAAAACATGCTTTAGATGATCTTGACAAAAACCTTTTTGATCATGTTGTAGAGCGAAATATAGAAGCTAAATTTACATTGGTAGACTGGAGTGGACTTGGAAAGAACAAACAAAAAATTGTTGATATGATAAATTCAACTGATTTGGAGATGGTGAGGATTTGAATCTTGAAAATGAGGTATATAAAAAACTCTTACAAGTACCAAAAGGAAAGGTAACAACTTATTCTGAGCTTGCAAAAGCAGTGGGTCTGAAAAATGGACAACGATCTGTTGGAAGAATGATGAACAAAAACCCATTTCCTGTTATTGTTCCCTGTCATCGAGTAATTTTGTCTAATGGTAAGATTGGAGGTTATGCTTGGGGTGAGAAGATTAAGACTAATATGTTATCTAAGGAAGGAATTAAAATAAAGAACGGAAAAATTCTAGATTCAGATAAAATCTATAGATTTTGAATCTATTTCTTGGTACGAACTTCTTCTATTAGGCTACGAAGGTGAGCCAAGTTTCTTACTTGATTTCCACCGACTTGTTTGTAAAGTTTCCAATAGCTTGGATTTGTTATTTCTTTTCTTGATTTTGAAACTTTTAGTTGGTGTCTCATTGCTCTTATTCTCTTGACATACACTTCTTTCTTTCCTACTCTTGATCCTTTTCTTCCCTTCTTGGAACCTTGTTTAGTTCCACGTTTGCGTCTTTGAGATTTCTTGAAATGTGCTCTTCCTTTTGAAGTTCCTACAATTGATTTTATTTGGATTGTTCCTGCAGTTATCAGACTTCTAATATTGTCACGAGTAATTGCATCTGTTACATCATCTAGATATTCTGGATCAAATCGTACTCTGCCAGCTCCTACTCCAAGAATTCTGGAGACGAGTCGCCTTTTTGATTTAAGATTTACTACCACTCGCTGACACTCTCGCGTTGAATACTTTGAAGTTCTTCTCTATTGCTTTTGTAATTATTTCCGTTCTTTTCTTTTTTCCTACTCCATGAGCAAATCTAACTCCATCTTTCTTTGGATCAAGTCTCTCCAAGTCTTTTAAGTTGTAAACTAAATTATCCGTAAATCCTGAAGGATGTAATCCTCTTGCTATTTTTGGTCCGCCATATCCTATTCGTACTAAAGCTGGCCATCCTTTCTTCTGTTTTCTCTGATGATTATCCATGCCTTTGGGCTTTCTCCATGTCTCTGCAAGTTTTGAATATCTCCAGCTCTCTTGTCTGACAAAGGCTGGCCTATGCTCAGCTACCTTCTTCCTAAGTTCAAGAGCTTCTTTATTGATCGGCATGTACACGACTCTGACTAAATTTTACAATAAATACGTTTCTTGTTTCATCATTTATGATCCGAAGAGATAATAAGGAATTTCATAAGGAATCGTCTTACCCGATGATAGAGGATTTGGAACCTACGATCACGCGTCATGTTGTATCTCAATTGGAGCAAATGGGAATTAGGCCTTCAAAGATACAACGAAATTTGCCAGTCAAGACCTTGATTGATTTAATTGAAGAAAGGAATGAAGGAATTCTTACTGCAAATGGGGCTATAGCAGTAAAAACTGGCAAATATACGGGAAGGTCTCCAGATGATCGTTTTATAGTAGATGATGAACAAACCCACAATACTATTGATTGGGGTAAAATTAATCACCCCTTTCCAGAAGATAAATTCGATAAAATATTTGAAAAGATAAAAAAATACATCGATGGCAAAGATATTTTCATCTTTGATGGATTTGTAGGAGCAGACCCAGAACATAGATTGGCAATTCGAATCATAACTGATCATCCGTGGCAGAGTCTTTTTATACGACAACTCTTCATTAGACCGACTGTTTCAGAGCTTGAAGCACATAAGCCAGAGTATACAATTATCGCATTAAATGATTTCAAGGCAATGCCTGAAATAGATGGTACCAGAAATGATGCATTCATTCTTCTTAATTATACAAAAAAAGTTGTTTTAATTGGAGCTACATCATATGCTGGAGAAATAAAGAAAGCTATGTTTTCAGTAATGAATTACATTTTGCCATCACGCGATGTCTTTCCAATGCATTGCTCTGCTAACATTGGAAAGAATGGTGATACGGCTTTGTTCTTTGGTCTTTCAGGTACAGGAAAAACTACACTATCAGCAGATTCAAATCGTAATCTAATAGGTGATGATGAACATGGATGGTCAGATAGAGGAGTTTTTAATTTTGAAGGTGGATGCTATGCAAAGTGTATAAATCTCAACAAAGAAGCTGAACCACAAATCTGGGATGCAATAAGATCTGGTGCAGTTCTAGAAAATGTCGTGATTGACAAAAACACTATGATGCCAAATTTCCATGATGGAAGTATTACGGAAAATACCAGAGCAGCTTATCCTCTTGATTACATCCCAGGTGCAGTAATACCAAGTCTTGGAGGAAATCCACAAGTCATAGTATTTCTCACTGCTGATGCATTTGGTGTATTGCCGCCTATAGCTAGACTGACAAAAGAAGGAGCCATGTATCATTTTATGTCTGGGTATACAAGTAAACTTGCAGGTACTGAAAGAGGAATTACTGAACCAAAAGCAACCTTTTCAGAATGTTTTGGTGCTCCTTTCATGTCCAGACATGCATCAGTTTATGCAAAATTACTAGGTGAAAAAATTACAAAACACAAGACAGTAGTTTATTTGATAAATACTGGTTGGTCAGGTGGACCCTATGGAATTGGAAAAAGAATGAACATTCATTATACTAGAAGTATGGTTACTGCTGCGCTCTCAGGGGAGTTGGATAAGGTAAATTATAGACACGATCCGGTCTTCAATTTGGATGTTCCAACTACATGTCCAGATGTTCCATCTGATGTATTGAATCCAAGGAATACTTGGTCTGATAAAGATGCTTATGATACATCTGCAAAAAAACTAGCCCAAATGTTTGTAGATAACTTCAAAAAATTCGGTAATGTTTCTTCCGAAATACAAAATGCTGGACCGCATACCTGATTCTATCTACGTCTTACTGCTAACCCAACTATGACTGTAATAATTAGAATTGAGGAAATAATCATTACTTGTTTAATGTGAATGTGTAGAATATCTTCAAAATCAATATTTTCTGTAACCTGATTTACCATTAATGTTTGATAGGCATGATCAGTTTTATTTCCTACCTTGATGTCAGCTTGGATCCAATATTCGCCTGTACTGTGAACAGTTAAAGTTCTATTATTGTCCGGAGTGATTGCGGTTGTTTTTACATCATGTGAATCAGATCTGATTAAAGAAATCTTCGCATATGACCATTTTTCAGGATAATCTATTGAAAAATTTATCTGTCCATTATTTTGATTTACGTTTAATGTTCCCATTGTTAAATGAATAAGAACCGGAATTCGATACAAAGTTTTTGAATCATCAACTGTTATGAATCCATCGTAATTGCCTATCTTTTTTGTATTATCTGTAATTTGAGCAGTTATTGTATTATTGATTACATCATAATTGAAAGCAAGACTTGATTCGGTAGATGAAAATCGAACTTTTAGTTTTGGAATGAATGAATCATTAATTGAACGTAACTTCAACGTCTTAGTTTCATTAGGGTGATCATAAGATAGATTGAAAGCTAAGCTATGGGGAATAATTATTAGATTTGCAGATTCTGCTCTGGTGACATTTAATCTTCCACTGCCAGCAACTTCGATTGGAAGTATACTACCATAAGCATCTGTAACGGGATCAGTTGTTGTTGTTATGAGTGATGCTATAGATAGTGGATCTAAATTAGGATATTTTTGTAATAATATAGCAACAGCACCAGTAACATGTGGTGCAGCTATACTTGTTCCACTTGTTATATTGTATTTCCCCCCTAGCGTTGTAGTATTTACAAAAACTCCTGGAGCAACAAGATCAGGCTTTACATAAAAAACTGAAACTGGTCCGCGTGAACTAAATGGTGCTACAAAATCTGGGTGATAAAATATGTCAAAGTGGCCTATTGTGTTATTACTTAATGTTGATTTTAATTTGAGTCCATCTTCACCTGATATTGAAATGACTGGAATTCTTGGCTGATAATCTCTAGTAGAATTAGGTCCTATAATCTCACCAAAAAAAATTCCACTTTTATTGTTGAATACTATTAGTCCAATTGCACCACGGTCTGCAGCATTTTTCTCTTTTTCTGAAAAAAATACTTTCTCACCTTTTGTATCGCTGCCTCTTTGCTCAAGTAATATGGCTCCTCTGACATTGATATTTTCAAGATCCTTTAATCTTCCATATCCGC
Source organism: Candidatus Nitrosotalea bavarica (assembly GCF_900167955.1). Taxonomy (GTDB): domain Archaea; phylum Thermoproteota; class Nitrososphaeria; order Nitrososphaerales; family Nitrosopumilaceae; genus Nitrosotalea; species Nitrosotalea bavarica. The sequence goes on from NZ_FUYK01000007.1 coordinate 87,325, forward strand.
CATAAATTATCTTGCCTTCAATGGGATTTTGTAAAGCACTGACGCCAAGCATTGGTATTGCGTCATATTGTTTACTTTCAATCTCAAAAGTTGATACAAGACTTGATGTTATGTTGTTATATGATGCGCCAACTGTTATCACATTGACATCTCTTCCAGGACTTCCAATTGTTTCATTATCTGGACCATTATTTCCAGCTGCAGTCACCACCACAATTCCTTTTTTTACTGCCTCATCTACGGCATTCTCTAATCCATCATTAGTTCTGTTTACTCCAAGACTTATGTTTATCACATTCATCTTGTCATCTATGGCCTGAGAAATAGCCTGAATGATATATTCTGAGGAAACAGCTTCTCCTGTAGATGATACCTTGTATGAGTATAACTGAGATTTTGGAGCCATTCCAGAAAAATTTCCATTGGCACCAATTATGCCAGCAACTTCTGTACCATGACCGTTAGTATCTAATGGTTCTTCATTTGTGTCAACATAATTGTATCCTCCTACAACTCTTCCTGAAGAACCATAACCATGTAAATCGGGATGATTAAAATCAATTCCTGTATCTATGATGCCCACCTTGACTCCTTGACCATTTAATCCATGTTGTCTTGGGATCTGAACGCCGACCAGCTGTATACTCTTTGAAAGAGGACTTTGCCCATCTTCAATAGAATATGAAATAAAATATGAAATGCATAACACCAAAACAAGAGAAAAAATTAATGATTTCTCTATCACATGGTGTCTGCATTAAGACCAGATAAAATGCATTTGCAACCAAAGCCATAAATGGCAAGAAAAACTTGGAACTCTTATGGCAAAATATGAACTTCCAAAAGTACCATATTCGTACGATTCTTTGGAACCACACATTGACGCCAGAACAATGGAGATTCATCACACAAAACATCATCAGGCATATACTGATGGCCTGAATAATGCATTGGTAAATCTGAGCACTGAATTACAAGACATGGAACTAACCAAGTTACTTTCAAACTTGAATCAAGTTCCAGAAAATGTTAGAGGTGCAGTGAATTTCCATGGAGGAGGTTATGAGAACCATGCTCTATTCTGGAATAATATGAAACCAAGTGGTGGTGGAAAACCAGGAGGTAGCTTAGAAGAATCTATCAATTCTGTGTTTGGAAACTTTGATAGTTTCAAAGAAAAATTCGTAAAGGATACAATTGCTATTCAAGGAAGTGGTTGGGGTTGGTTAACCTACAATCCACAGACAAAGAAAGTTGAGTTTACTACAATGCCAAATCAAACAAGTCCACGTACCAAAGGTTTGATCCCACTGATGGGATTAGATGTTTGGGAGCACGCCTATTATCTAAAATACCAAAATCGACGTGCGGATTATGTAAATGCTTGGTGGAATGTAATAAACTGGGACGAAGTAGACGCAAGACTTTCAAAGATAAAAGCATAATCTCTTCTTCTTTTTGTTTTATTCTATATTTTCAGAATGAATTTATAGTCATTAAGAGAATTTTTTGCAAATGAGTGAAGAACATGCTCAAGCCTTATTGCAACAGATGCAATCCTTGGAATCTTATCTAAATGATTTGTTGCAACGAGAAGAAACAGTGATGAGACTTTTACAAGAGGCAACAAATGCAGTTGAATCGATGAAAGTACTAACAGGTAATTCAGAATATGAGACTCTTGTGCCGGTGGGTTTGGGAGTATATGTTAAAGCAAAAATAAATCCTGATCAAAAAATGATTGTAAATATAGGCGCAGGTGCCTCAGTAGAACAAAACAAAGAATCTGCAATAAACTACATGGAATCCAGAATTAAGGAACTTGAAATGGTACTACAACAATTGGCATCACAAAGACAAGAAGTTTCCATGAAACTTGAACAAGGACAACACGAAATGAACAAACTTATACAATCAAATCGTAGTTCTCCACAGTAAGGCAGTACATTATGTTTGAAAAACTACGAAATGCATTTTCTGTAGCAGTTAAAAGTTTTGGAGATAAGGAACTGAAGGAAAAAGACATTGATGAAGTTTTATTTGAACTTGAGATTGCATTATTGGAATCTGATGTTGCAACAGAAGTTATTGATGCGCTAAAAGATGACTTGAAAAAACAGTTAATCGGTGCCACGGTTAACAAGGACAAGATAGCTGAAGTTGTAAAACAAGAACTTCGAAAAAGTATTTCAAATATGTTCGATGTAGCGGGAACTGTTGATATTTTGTCTAACATTCAAAAAAAGAAGGATAAGGGAGAACCGTATATTATTTCATTTATGGGTATTAATGGAACCGGAAAAACTACTACAATAGCAAAGATTGCAAATCTTTTACGAGAAAACAAATATTCCGTTGTGATTGCTGCGGCCGATACTTACAGAGCAGGTGCAATTGAGCAGATAGGTGAACATGGAAAAAGATTGAACATCAAAGTTATCTCTCAAAACTATGGGTCAGATCCAGCTGCAGTGGCGCGAGATGCAGTACTTTATTCTAAATCTCATAAAATAGATTGCATACTAATTGATACAGCTGGAAGAATGCAAACTAGTAAAAATTTGATGGATCAAATATCTAAAATTAACAAAGTAGTAAACCCTGATCTTAAATTATTTGTAGGTGATTCGTTGGCTGGTAATGACACTGTAAGTCAAGCAAGAGAATTTCATAATTATACAAAATTTGATGGGGCCATACTTACAAAAAGTGATGCAGACGCACGTGGTGGAGCTGCCATATCCATCGTTAAAGTGACATCTAGTCCAATTCTTTACCTAGGTATTGGGCAAGAGTATAAAGATCTGAAATCTTTTGATAAAGATGTATTTTTAGAAACTCTCTTTGGTCCTGCGGAAATTATTGAAAGTGTACAGAAAAAAGTTCTAGAACCTAAAGTTGAACTAAAACCAGAACCTAAAGTTGAACTAAAACCAGAACCAAAGTTGAACTAAAACCAGAACCTAAAGTTGAACTAAAACCAGAACCTAAAGTTGAACTAAAAACAGAAATCATTGTTGATAAGGAACAAGAAAAACAAATTTTAGAAGAAGATCTGTTCACAGGAATTTCAACAAAAGATATTGAAAAGTATTCCAACCTCTTTGATGTACCTCCTCCTGAAAACGATGAACAAGCGAGAAAACTTGCGTCAAATATTAAAAAATGGATTTCTGAGGGACGACCAAAAAAACAAGAACAACAAGTTGAGTTAAAAACTACAAAAGAAGAAATTGAAGAAATAGGTAATGAAAAGCCTAAGAAGAAGCACTCGTTATTTGGGTGGATGAAGAAATGAAAGTAAAAACAAAAGATCTACTTACAATAAATGAGCTGAGTAAACACGAATTATTGGAAATAATAGAAAATGCCATCAAGCTAAAGAAAGATCTTAAAAAAGGAATTTCCAAACCACTGTTAAAAAATAAAACACTTGCAATGATTTTTCAGAAACCATCCACTCGTACAAGAGTCAGCTTTGAAACTGGAATGTTCCAAATGGGTGGACATGCTCTTAATTTGTCTGCAGATGATCTCCAACTAAAAAGAGGTGAGACAATAGAAGATACAGCTAAGACACTCTCACGATATGTTGATTTGATAATGGCTAGGGTGTATTCGCATGATGAAGTGGAAATATTGGCCAAAAATGCTACGGTGCCTGTGATAAATGGACTCTCTGACTCATTTCATCCATGTCAAATCTTGGCAGACCTTATGACAATTAAAGAAAAAAAGAAAAAACTTAGCGGATTGAAAATTGCGTGGATCGGAGATGGAAATAATGTTTGTAATTCCATGATTTATGGATGTGCAAAAGTATCTATTGATATTAACATTGCAACTCCTAAAGGTTATGAACCAAATCTGAATATAATCAAAGAATCAAAAAAATTCATTGATATTCAGTTACTTGGTAATCCGGAACTGGCGGTAAAGAATGCTGATGTTGTGGTAACTGATACCTTTGTTTCAATTCATCATCAAGCAACGGATCGAGCAAAAGATTTTCTGCCATACTTTCAAGTAAACTCAAATTTAATGAAAAAAGCAAATCATGATGCAATTTTCTTGCATTGTCTTCCAGCAAAAAGAGGTCAGGAGGTTACAAGTGAAGTACTTGATGGTCCACAATCCGTAATTTGGGATGAAGCAGAAAATAGACTTCATGCACAAAAGGCACTAATGGCTTTACTACTCCAAGTCTAACGTTTATAAGAGCTTCACCAAAATTTTTTGTAAATAGGAATTAGTACATATGGCATATTCACAAATATTACGTAGATCTAGGGACGAGAAGACCAACTACAAAAAGAGAAGACATCTCTTGATGGGTAGACGAGACTTTATCACAGTTCAAATATCAAACGAAAATACGCTGGTACAAATTCACAAGCCAGAAATGGCCGGTGATAAGGTTCTTTCATCAGCTCATTCCAGATCACTCATCAATAAGGGCTGGAAGGGATCAAGAAAGAGTATTCCAGCAGCATACCTGACTGGTTATCTGGCAGGTAAGAAAGCACTTGCAAGTGGAGTCAAGAGTGCAGTACTTTATACTGGTACTAGAAAATATACCCAAAGAATTGCGGCAGCATTGAAAGGAATAATAGATGCTGGACTAGATGTACCCGCAGACGCAGAAACTTTTCCATCCGAAGAGAGGATTAGTGGTAAGCATCTTAAAGTTGCAAATGAGATTGATAAAGTAAGATCTGCAATTGATAATGAGGTTAAATCCAAATGAGTAGAACAGAACAAAGATCAAGACCACCAAGAAGAGAACCAGAACAGGTATGGGTTCCAAGGACCAAACTGGGAACACTAGTTGCAACTGAAAAGATTACTACGATGAAAGAAATTTATGAAAATGGTTATCGAATTCAAGAAGCTGGAATCATTAAAAAATTATTACCAGGAATTAAAACAGAAGTGATTGATGTTGGAATTGTTCAAAAACAAACAACCAACGGTGAATATACAAGATTTAAGGCACTTGTTGCAGCAGGTGATGAAAATGGTTGGTTAGGAATAGGCCAAGGAAAATCAAAACAAATGAGAATCGCAATTGAAAAAGCAACAAATCAAGCTTATCTTAATGTCAGTCCGGTAAAACTTGGTTGCGGAAGTTGGGAGTGTAGATGTGAACAACCACATTCAGTTCCATTCAAAATTAGGGGCCGAGGTGGAAGTGTCACAATAGAAGTTATTCCAGGACCAAGAGGTCTGGGACTTGTAGCGGGTGGAAATATTAGAAATCTTTTGAAATTAGCAGGTTTGAAGGATGCTTGGACAAAAAGTACAGGATCAACAAACACAATGACATCTACATCAAGAGCTGTTTTGGACTGTTTGAGACAAACGTTTAGTCAGGGTTGAATGAAGATATGGGTAAAGCTTTCTTAATAGTCAGAATGAAAGGAACGGTTAATGTTCCTTATTGGGCTGATACAACAATGGATCTTCTAAACTTAGACAAAAGATTCCGTGCCACGATAATTCCAGAAAAAGATAACACAAAAGGTATGCTTGACAAGATTAAACATTACGTCTCATGGCAGGAAATCGATGTACAAACCACCAAAGAGCTATTGGAGAAAAAGGCACGTAAGGGTGGTTATAAAAAAATTACTCCAGAAGACATGACAAAATTAGGATTCAAAAATACTGATGAGCTTGCAAAATCACTTGCCGAGGGAACTGCTACACTATCTAAATTAAAACCACTTAAACCATGGTTTGCTTTATCGCCACCAAAACATGGATTCAAACGAAATACCAAAAAGATGTATGGAGAAGGGGGAGTCCTTGGTAGTCACAAAGAACTCTTAGCACAAGTGAGGTTAATGATGTAAAATGCCAACAAGATTGAGAAAGACAAGAAAATACAGAGGAAGTAGACACTGTGGTTGGGGACAGATTGGTCAACACAGAGCAAGTGGCCATAAGGGAGGACTTGGCCAATCAGGTTTGCATAAACATCATTTCATAAGAATGCTATTAACTGATCCAAAACATTTTGGTCATGATTCCACTCATCCACCACATCCAAATCTAGTTCGTAAATGGGCTAGTGTGAGAGATCTAGATGATATCTTTGCAAAATTTGGAAAACAGGAAGGCGGCAAGAAACTGATAGACCTTACTGAACTAGGCTATGATAAGCTGTTAGGAGGAGGACAGACTAAGAATGCTTATGTTGTTAAGGTGGAAAAATTCTCTGCTTCTGCCGAAGAAAAAATAAAACAATCTGGTGGAGAGGTGCAAGCAGTAGCGTGACAGCAGAAGAAGGTAAAGCCTCTGGCGGTTTTTTAAAAACTATTATTTCAAAAGCTGAAGTCTACATTCCACAAGTACCAAAGCCAAAAAAGAAAATCCCATTGCAAGTACGTTTGATGTGGTGTGGAATAGTATTATTTATTTACATGATTATGGGACAAACTCCTCTTTATGGAGCATCAACACCATCATTTGATTTTCTTGCATTTGCTAGAGTAATTTTTGCTTCACAACAAGGTACCTTGATAGAACTTGGAATTGGACCTATTGTTACTGCTGGACTCTTAATGCAACTTCTAAAAGGTTCTGAGATATTCCATCTTGATTTTAAGAAACCAGAAGATAGAGAACTATATCAAACAGCTACCAAGATTGTCACTTACATAGTAATCATTGCCGAGTCATCACTGTATGGTATGGCAGTTTATGGACCCAGGATGCCAAACCATGAAGCTATATTCATTCTGATTGGACAGTTAATCGGCGCATCTGTGATAATCATGCTGATGGATGAATTAGTACAAAAAGGATGGGGACTTGGAAGTGGAATTAGTTTGTTTATTGCTGCAGGTGTAGCTCAACAAGTAATTTGGAGTATATTCAGTCCAGTTCCTGCAGGAGATGGAGGTCCAGTAGGTGTATTTGCAAATATCATACATGGCGCGATTCATCATGATTTTACTAATCTATTCTTCCGGTCTAACCAATTGCCTGGCATATTTGGTTTATTAATAACAGCTGGAGTCTTGCTGATTCTTGTCTATACTCAGGGAATCAAGATAGAAATACCAATCGTATCCACAAAATATAGAGGATTCTCAGCTGTATATCCAATCAAGTTAATGTACGTCTCAAACATTCCAGTAATTTTGGCTTCTGCTCTTACTGCTAACGCAGTGTTTATGGGCCAAATCATGTGGGCCAACTTTAATCCACGAAATGCAAATCCATTCCTGAATTTCTTAGGAATGTTTGATCCTACATCGCCATCCACTCCAACAGGTGGTATATTGTACTATGTTACAGCACCACGTGGTTTGGATATTGTTGCATTAGATCCAATGAGAGCTGTTTTGTATATTTTATTTATGGTGGGAATCGTAGTTTTATTTGGTAGATTATGGATTGAGCTTGGAGGTCTTTCTGCAAAAAGCGCAGCCAAAAACCTACTTGATGCTGACGTACAAATTCCAGGTTTCAGACGTTCAAATCAACCAGTAGAAAATCTACTTCAAAAATACATTCCATCTGTTACTATAATCGGTTCTATCATACTTGGATTGTTAGCTGGTACTTCTGATGTGCTAGGAACATTTGGATCAGGGACAGGAATGTTGTTGACAGTTGATATTCTAATTAACTATTACAATTTACTTGTTCGAGAAAGAGTCGAAGAAGTAATGCCTTCACTGGGTGCATTACTTGGCAGAAAGTAATCGAATAATAATTGTAGGAATTCCAGGCGTTGGAAAGACTACCGTTGTATCACGTGTAGTGGAATTATTAAAAGAGAAAAAAGTAAAAGTGAGCGTCTCAATTTTTGGAACCGTGATGTTTGATGAAGCTAAAAAGAAAGGAGTTCAGAATAGAGATGATCTAAGAAAACTTTCAGTTAAAGAGCAAAGAGAATTACAATCTATGGCAGCAAGAACAATAGCTTCAATCGCTGACGATGTAGTGATTGTAGATACACATGCGTTCATTTCTACACAGGAAGGATTCTATCCTGGACTTCCACATAATGTTTTAGAGATACTCAATCCTGATAGTTTTATTATGATTACTGCAAGACCTGAAGAGATCTATAATCGTAGAATGACAGATACTACTAGAACTAGAGATATAGTATCAATTGATACAATAAAAAAAGAACTTGATGTTACAAGTGCAATGCTGTCTACCTGTTCAATACTTTGTGGTTCGCCAATTAAGATGGTTCTTAATACAGAAGGTAAGGTTGATGAAGCGGCAAAAGGTATCCTAAGTGCAATGGGGTTTAACAATGGAACATAGCATATTCTTTGATTTCATAAATACGATAGCACTACAGATACCAGGTCTGAACAGGGGTCCTATGGGAAGCGCAAATCCGTTAGTAAAGGGAATGATCCCAGCTGCTTTAGGAATAATGTGTATTTCTATTGGTCTTAATCTGCTTAATGCTATGATAAAACGAAAGATGGTTGACCAAGATAAATTGAAAAGATTACTCAAAGAAACTAGAGCTTGGCAAAAGGAAAGAATGGCTGCATTCAAATCAAAAGATCAAGAAAAAACTGATGAGCTTAACAAGAAATCTGCATACATGAACAAGATGAATATGGAAGTTATGCAAATGAATATGAGACCAATGATGATTACTTTTCTTCCATTGATTCTTGTGTTCTATTTTGTACTTCCTCCACTATTTTCCTATACAGTGGCCATTGCACCAATATCGTTAAACATCATACCTGGAGGATTTTTTGAATTAACTTGTACTGCCGCAAAAGTGGCAGCGTCTCAACTTCCTGGTAATCCCAACATATGTCATCATGTAAACGACTTGTATTTCTGGGCGTGGTACTTCTTATCGTCTGCCTCCTTTAGTGGTATCATAATGAGAGTTACAAAAACTACAATGGATACAAGCTAAATTGCTTCGTTCAGTTATAATTTCTGGTCCACCAGCCATAGGAAAGACTACAATAGCAAAAGGATTGGGAGAAGAATTTGGCTTGAAATATCTTAGCGGCGGTGATGTACTAAAAGAAATGGCCAAGGATCAAGGCTTTGAAACAGATAATGATGATTTTTGGGATACGGAAGAAGGAATGAGTTTTCTTAATATCAGAAAAGGAAATCCTGAATTTGATAAAAAAGTTGATGAAAAACTAAAAAAAATATTTCTAACTGAAGACGTAATCATAACAAGCTACACGTTACCGTGGTTAGTTAAAGACGGAATAAAAATTTGGCTTGCGGGTTCTCATGAAAATAGTGCGAAAAGAATGACAATGCGTGATAGTATATCATTACAAGATGCACTTGGGATAGTAAAAAAGAGATATGATGAAAATAAAACATTATACAAGAAGCTTTATGGTTTTAATTTTGGAGAAGACCTTTCTGTCTTTAATAAAATAATAAACACAGATGATCTTGGACCTGAACAAGTTCTTGAACAGGCAAAAAATGCAGTGAAATACTACTATGACACTCAAACAATTACAAAATCTTAGAGTAATAGACCAGGACATCACAAATGATGCCCATGGTACGTATTATGACCAGAGATCAATAGAGCAGCTTCTCAACTATGGTTTTATTTTATTAGACAAGCCAAACGGTCCTACAAGTCATGAGACAGTAGCATGGGTAAAGAAAATATTGCATGTTCCAAAAGCAGGTCATAGTGGAACACTTGACCCACAAGTATCTGGACTTTTACCAATAGGACTAGGAGAAGCAACAAAGGCGCTCATAGTTTTATTACTTGGCCCAAAAGAATATCATGCTCTTGGAAGGCTACATACCCTCCCACCAAAAGAAAAACTGGCCGATGTACTCAAACAACTTACTGGTAAAATATTTCAAAAACCACCGCAGAGATCTGCCGTATCAAGACAAACCAGAATTAGGCATGTATATGAAATTGAAGTAATAGAGCAAAAGGAAAGATTACTACTTTTACGAATTTTATGTGAAGCGGGAACCTATGTAAGAAAAATTTTCTATGATGTGGGGGAGATTCTTGGTGAAGGTGCAACAATGATCGAACTTAGAAGAAGTAGAGTGGGACACTTTAACGAGGATTCTAATTTAGTAAAAATACACGACCTTGTTGATGCTTATGCTTTGTGGAAAGAAAATGGTGATGATAAAAAACTAAGAAGAATAATGATGCCAATAGAATTTACTCTAAGCGAGATAAAATCAGTTGTAATACGAGACTCTGCAGTAGATGCTCTATGTCATGGAGCTCAACTTGCAATACCTGGTATTCTTGAAATATCTCCTGGGCTGAAGCGTGGAGATTTTGTTGCAATATATACACAAAAAGGAGAGGTTGTTGCTCTTGCAGAAGCAACTCTGAATGAAGATGAGATTGTTGAAAATACCAAAGGCTTTGCCTTTAAGATTAAGAGAATTATAATGGCTCCAAACACATACCCGAAAAGTTGGAGAACAAAGCCAGTAGTTAACAATTAAAAAGGAATCAAATCAAATTTTTCAAGTGATACCAAAAGGAGCTGCAATGTTTTTCTTAGTGGGGCTAGTAGCAGCTGGCTTTTTGGGATATTATCTTTCTCAAATTGCAAATCAGGTTCCAACTCTTGTATATAAAAACGGTCCATCTCTTACTGTCATTCCTGACAAAATCAACTATCATCTTGGAGAACCGGTTCGCATTAGAATAATAAATTCTGGAACAATACCTCTTACATTTTCTGATGCTTCTTTTGGATTAAAGATAACTAGGCTTGATGGAATTCTAGTCTATTCACCCTTATCTACACAGGTAGTTTCTAAACTAGATCCAAAAGAGGAGAAGACATTCATCTGGGATCAAACAAAATCTGATGGTGGAAAAGCATATCAGGGAAGATACAAGATAGTATCAAGTACAATTGAAGATGGAGGAGTCTCATTGAAAAAATTTGTTACTATAAATCTATTAAAATAGACCTTTCTAAAATAAAAAACCTCAATTCCATACAATATCTATTTTGATCTAGACCATTTTTTCATCCATTGTAAAAGATTAATCATGGATTCAACAAGTTCCTGTCCTTTGTTAGTTAGCTTGTATTCCACCCTAGGAGGAATTTCATTATAAGATAATCTTTCCAGCACTCCACTTTTTTCAAGTTCTTTTAATCTAATAGCAAGAGTTTTACTACTAATTCCTTTCAAGGCCTGTTTGAATTCTTTATGGCGTACTGGTTCTGTTGTACAACACAACGGGATTAGAATTTCAAGTGTACCTCTTTTGGTAATTATTTTTCTCAGCTTTGACGTTTCAGACATTAATGAGGAAGCATCATATCCTTCAAAGCTGCAATTATCTTTAACCATTGGAAGTGATTTTCTTTTAGTTTCCATCTTTACACTAACTGTAATTGTTTATCCTTTACAACTTAAATGGTTTACTGAATAAACTAATACAAGATATACATGGGATTATTTGGGAAAAAACCAGCAAAATACGTTTTGTTTGCATGCATAGAAAATGCTGGACGAAGTCAGATGGCAGAAGGTTTCTTTAGAAAATATGCTCCAAAGGGATGGACTGCAATGAGCGGCGGTTCTAGTCCAAAATCATACGTCAATCCGCTTGCAATGGAGGTGATGAAAGAAATTGGAGTTGACATTAGCAGTCACAAGTCAAAGATACTGTCAGAAGATAAAATCCGAGGTGCAGAGTTGAAGGTGAATATGGGCTGTATGGATACTACGGAATGTCCAACTCTTATTCTTGGTAATTATGTAGATTGGGGAATTGAGGATCCTAAAGACAAACCGATAGAGAAAGTCCGAAAGATAAGAGATGAAATAGAGATTAGAGTAAAAGAACTTGTCAAGGAATTAAAATGAGTGAAACAATAAAGGAAAAGGTAAAGGCGAGATACGGCAAGATTGCATTAACTGGCAACTCTGACTGCTGTTGCATGCCCGGCGAATGCAGTACAAATGATTCTGTTATTGATGCTACAAAAATAATTGGCTATGATCCAAAAGAATTAGAATCAATCCCACAAGAATCCATTTTAGGTGTAGGCTGTGGTGCACCAATAAAATTTGCTGATCTCAAAGAAGGTGAAACAGTTCTAGATCTTGGTTCAGGTGCAGGAATTGATGCATTCCTGTCTGCAAACAAGGTGTCAAAATCAGGCAAGGTAATTGGTATTGATATGACTGATGAAATGTTAGAAAAAGCAAGAACAAATGCACGTAATGGTAATTATACAAATGTAGAATTTAGAAAAGGAGACATTGAAAAAAATATCCCAGTCGATGATGATGCCATTGATGCAGTAATCAGTAACTGCGTGATCAATCTTACTTCAGACAAGACAAGTGCCTTCAAGGAGATTTATAGAATATTAAGAAAGGGCGGAAGAATGGTAATCTCTGATCTAGTCACAGACAGGGAGCTAGAACAAGACCAAGTCAATGCAGAACAATGGTGTAGCTGCATTGATGGTGCATTGACACAGGAACACTATATTGAAAGCATCACGAAAGCCGGCTTTCATAATATTAGTGTTCTAGACCAGAGGGTGTACATGGAAGGTGAAAAGGTAAATGGCAGAAAAATCACCAGCCTTGTAATTAAAGCAATAAAGTGATTTTTTATGAATTTTTTCTGGCAACAAAAAGACAAAAAAAAGATTCTATTTGTTTGTGTTGAAAATGCAGGACGAAGTCAGATGGCAGAAGGTTTCTTTAGAAAATATGCTCCTACGGGATATGAAGTAATAAGTGCTGGAACAAAACCCACGCCAGAGATAAATCCTATTGCCGTAGAAGCTATGAAAGAAATTGGCATAGATCTAAGCAAACAAAAGCCCAAAGTGCTAACTAATGAAATTATTTCCGATTCGATTTTGAGCGTAAACATGGGATGTATGGATAAAACCGAGTGTCCTGTGGTTTTTATGAAACATTCTGTTGACTGGAACATTGAAGATCCCAAAGGAAAACCCATTGAGAAAGTCCGAGAGATAAGAGATACCATTGAACTAAAGGTAAGACAACTTTGCAAAACTCTAGAATAACAAATTGGTTATCCACTAATCAAAAGAGGTTCTTTGCTGAATTAATTGGTACATTTGTTGTAGTAGTATTTGCAACAGGTTCTGTTGTACTGGCTGTAAAATATTCTGAAACATTTGGTCTCTGGTTTGTAGCTCTTGCTCCAGCAGTTGCAGTAACAATAATGGTCTATGCATTTGGAAAAATATCTATGGCACATTTCAATCCAACAGTAACGGTTGGATTTTTTATTACAAAACATATGCCAAAGAATCTCTTTCCTGTATATTTCATTGCAGAGATAATTGGTGCACTATTAGGCAGCATCTTTGTAAAATATATTATAGGCACGGAAGCAAATCTTGGAGCAAACGCTCCAGATTATCACTTCCAAATTCCTATCATTGTTGGAGTTGAGATTTTAGCTACTGCATTGTTGATGACTGTGATTATGTTAGTTGTTCATACAAAAGGACTACGAGGATTTGGTGGAATTGTAATAGGTGCAATGGTGGGTCTTGATATCTTCTTTTTTGCATTTATTTCAGGAGCTTCTATGAATCCCGCAAGAGCATTAGCACCCGCAATAGTATCTGGTTATCTTGATAATCTATGGTTGTACTGGACTGCTCCATTCATAGGGTCTGCAATAATTGCTGTTATTTACAGAAAAAAGTTTGTGAAATAATCATCTCTTACAGTAATATATAGTCGGTTTTACAACGAAATTGAATTGGCGAGATGAATGCCGGGGTCGCCTAGCCTGGTAGGGCGCGCGCCTGGAAATTAGAAAACCATAAAGCGCGTACTCGCAAGGGTTCGAGAGTTCAAATCTCTCTCCCGGCGCCTTTTACAAATCCATTAATCTCACTATGGTATTTTTACATCATTGGAAAAATATGATATTGCAATAATTGGGGGAGGTTTACTTGGAACTTCAATCTCATATTGGATTTCAAATTTGTATGATGCAAAAGTTGCAGTAATTGAGAAAGAATCTGAGGTTGGAATGCATACTAGCAGTCGTAATACGGGGGTAGTTCATTCTCCGTTTTATCTTAATCCTGATAAAAAAGGAAAGCTTGCAAGAGCCGCATTTCTTTCTCATGAAATGTGGAAGACATTTGCCCAAACAAAGGGATTACCATGGAATATGGTTGGTACCATGGAAATTGCACTTGATGAGAACCAACACAAAATTCTTGAAAAGTATATGGATTGGGGTCCAAAAAATGGCATGTCAGAGAAAGATGCTGATCTACTAAATAGTAATGAAGTCACCCAAAGAGAGCCAAACATCAGATGTCACTCTGCAATTCACTGTAAAACTGACGCGGTGGTTGATTATGGAGAGTTTACACGAAAACTAAAAGAAGAATCACAAAGAAATGGGACTAAATTTTTGTTAAATAAAAAACTAGAGTCAATTGAAGATCTAGATGGTTCCACGACACTTGCATTTCAAAATAAAGAAAAAATTAGTTCAAAGATTATAGTAAACTGCGCTGGTGGTTATTCACTTGATATTGCAAAAAAGTTTGGATTGGCAAATGATTATTCCAGTCTTCATTTTAGAGGGGAATACTGGATTGCAAGTGAACAATATTCTAATCTAGTCAAGACCAATGTTTACTCTGTTCCAAAATATCCTGATTTTCCTTTTCTTGATCCCCATTGGATTATTAGATCTGATGGAAAAAGTGAAGTAGGACCAAATGCAGTTCCTGTTTCAAGCCCTGAAACTTATTCTGGTTATGTGGGAGATATTGAAACATTCATTTCTAAACTCACAGAAGTAGTTACAGGAAGTACCAGAAAATTACTTCTTAATGCAGATTTTATGAATTTGGTGGCAAAGGAATGGTTAAGCTCCTTATCGAAAACTGTCATGATAGAACGTATACAGGAATTTATGCCAAAGGTTAAACCCGAGTTCTTTTCAGAACGGGGCACTGCTGGAATTAGAACTCCTCTCATAACTCCTGATGGAAATTTCTTGCCAGACGTGTTAGAACTTTCGGGTCTAAACTCATATCATATTCTAAACTACAACTCTCCTGGTGCAACGGGGGCTCCTGCTTATTCTGCATATGTGGTAAAATCCATGCAGGAAAAAGGACTATTACAGTATAAAACACGAAAAACTGATTCTATTTGGGATTTTGAAACTATTGTCTGAAAATAACTTGAATCAAGATTAATATTCTGAAATCAAAAAACGAATCTGTGTTTCCCGAACATTGTTCTATTAGAAAAATGGGTAAGGATTGTCCAATGCCGCCTGAATTTGTAATTTCTATACAATCTAAAGATGGTGAATACATGGTTGGTGTTGCATGTGATGGACACAAAAATGCATTTACTGAAAAGTTAGAGTCTCTACAAAAAGAAGGTAAGGTCCCACAAGGAACTATTAATTTTACTGGCCTAAAACCAGTTGGTACTAATTGTATCAGAATAGATCCTAATGATCTAATTGAACTCTAGCCTATAGTCTAATAATTATTTTATAATTTAACTTGGTAAATCGGTTTTCTACCAGAGAGTGAAAGTATTAAATTCTTGATTGCTATCTCTGCCATTTTCTTTCTTGTTTCTACAGTGGCACTCCCACTATGAGGTGTTAGTACAACATTATTCATTTTTACAATCGGATGTTTTGAATTAATTGGTTCTCTTTGAAATACATCAAGACCAGCTCCTGCAATTATTTTTCTTTTTAATGCAATGGCAAGATCTTTTTCATTTATTATTTTACCACGAGCCGTATTGATCAAAAATGAAGTCTTCTTCATTTTCTTAAGTAATTTTAAATTCACAATTTCATGTGTTTGTGGTGTATATGGTGAGTGGATACTTACCACATCACTTGTTCTAAAAAGATTATCTAGTGATACGTATTTCACTCCTATTTTTTTTTCCTCTTTAATTGATAGTCTAGTTCTGCTGTGATAAATTATCTTCATCTCAAAACCTGTAGCTCTTTTTGCCACTGCTTTACCTATTCTTCCCATTCCGAATATGCCCAGAGTCTTTTGATATAGATCAGTTCCAAGAAATTCATAAGGACCAAATATTGTATTCCATTTATCGTTACGAATTAGTTTGTCGCACTCAGGTATTCTTCTGAAAAGAGATAGCATCAAAGCCATTGTCATATCAGCAGTAGCTCGAGTCAATACTTCTGGTGTATGGCCTACTGGAATGCCTTTACTCATAGCAGTCTTGATATCTATATGATCATAGCCTACGCTATACGCGGAAATTGCCTTAAGTTTAGTTCCAGCATTAATTACGTCAGCATCTATAGAATCATACGGGTAACAAATTATCCCATCTTTATCCTTGATTTTTGACATCAGTAACTTTTTTGGCATCGGAATATTTCCAGTATAGATTTCTACATCGTATTTCTTTTTGAGCTCCTTTATAGCAAAATCATGCAGCCTTCTTGTGAGTAATATTTTCAACTATTTTCAATGTGTAAATGACAATTTTAAGCGTATCATGATGAAAAATTAACTAATCCTGAGTAAAAATCGACATAAAGAATTCATTTCGTGCCTTTACAACAACTCATTTATAATTAATCAAAGTAATGATATGCAATTGAAACACAAAGATGAGTTTGCCATTTGTGTGCAATGTAGAAATCCTTTAGAAAAATGTGTATGTGTTTGCCCATTTTGTGGTGAACGTGATAAATGCGAATGTGCCTTGTTTGATGCAGCAACTGGCGGTTAGCATGCAGTCTTTTCAAAAAAATCATAGAATTATTAATATTTGATGAGTGTTTAGATGCATCATGTCTTCTATTGATCTAACTTGGGTTATTGGCGGTCCTCAAGGAGGCGGTGTTGAAACTGCTGCAAATATTTTTGCTGGTGCATGTGCAGGTTATGGTCTGAAAGTATTTGGTAAAAGAGAATTTTATTCTAATATCAAAGGTGAACACAGTTACTTTGGAGTCCGTGTTTCTGATAAGATAGTCAGATCAAATGTAAGTGGAATTACAATGTTAGTAGGTTTTGACGCTGAGACCTTATTTCGACATGCGGATGCGGTGTTTGACGATGGTGCAATAGTGTATGAATCTGATTTATCTGATATAAAAATAGACGAAGTTCATACTCTTGACGCGCAATTCAAGGAACGCCTCAAAAAATACCTTTTATCAAAAAATAAACCATTGACCATTCAAGGTTCACTTGATGCAGCAAAGGAGAGGGGAGTTACACTCTATCCTGTCTCATTCAAAGAAATCCTAGGTAATTTATCTGATGAGACCAAAAATCCAAAATTACGTGGAATGTTTCGTATGCAAAATGTTCTTGCTGTTTCTATATCTATTGGATTGCTAGGACTGCCGCCTGAAACATTGCTGAAATCTGTAGGATCAGTATTTTCAAGAAAAGCAGAGATTGCAGAGATGAATAAAACTGCAGCAAACTATGCTTATAATTTTTCTACAGTAAAGTATTCTAAATTCAAATATCAATTATATCCAATTCCAAAAGAAGAACATACGATGCTAGCTCAAGGCTTTCAATCTACTAGTCTTGGAAAGATAGCATGTGGTTGTAGGTTTCAATCTTACTATCCAATTACGCCAGCATCAGATGAAAGTGTATTTTTAGAATCAAATGAAATTTTTGAGGTTGAAAACAACAGACCTGGATCTACCCTAGTTGTACAAACAGAAGATGAGATATCTGCAATAGGGATGATTATTGGTGCATCCTTGACAGGAGCTAGATCTTCGACAAGTACATCAGGTCCAGGTTTCTCTCTTATGGCAGAAGCTCTTGGTTGGGCTGGAATAAACGAAGTTCCAATTGTAGTAACTTTGTATCAAAGAAGTGGTCCCTCGACAGGTCTCCCCACAAGACATGGACAGGATGATTTACAATTTGCAATTCATGCTGGACATGGTGACTTTCCAAGAATTGTATATGCGTCAGGTGATACGGAAGAGGGATTTTACGATACTGCAAAATGTTTCAACTTTGCTGACATTTATCAAATCCCTGTAATACACATGATGGACAAATTTATTGCAAGTACAGTTTCCACTGTAAAAAGATTTGATCCAACCAAGATAACAATAGAACGTGGAAAACTTCTTGAAAAAATTGAAGAGCCGGGATATAAAAGATTCACACCATCACCAGATGGCATATCTCCAAGATCAAGACTTGGACTTGAAAATGGAATATTTTGGAATACTGGAGATGAGAGTGATGAATCCGGTCACATATCAGAAGATCCAGAAAATCGTATTTATAAAATGGACAAGCGTGAGCATAAAATGGAACTTGCACTAGATCAAATTCCTAAAGAAGACCAGGCGATAAACTATGGAATATCAGATTTTTGTATTCTTAGCTGGGGTTCAACAAAAGGACCCATCTTGGATGCTATTGAAATGCTCAATAAAGCAGGCTATAAGGTTGGATTTATCCAAATCAAAATGCTGCATCCATTTCCCACCAAATATGTCCAGTCCTTACTTTCAGGAGTTAAAAAAATAATTGATATCGAAGCAAATCAATCTGGACAAATGGGTTCATTACTTAATGAATATTTAGATAGGAAAGTTGACTATTACATATTAAAATACACAGGAAGACCAATGACTTGTAATGAACTCTTTGATTCTATCAAAAAAATTATCGACAATAAATCTGAGAAAAAACAGGTGTTAACATATGGTGTCTAATGTAGCTGATTACAAAACTGAAGTACACAATGATTGGTGTCCAGGATGTGGGGATTTTGGAATAGTTAGTGCAATTCAAATGGCTCTTGCAGAAATGGAAATTCCAAGACATAAAGCTGCAATATTTTCTGGAGTAGGATGTTCTGGAAAAACATCTCATTATCTTAATGTATATGGCGTTCACACTTTGCATGGTAGAGTACTTCCATTTTCACAAGGTGCAAAACTTGCAAATCCTGAAATGACTGTTGTAGCAGTAGGTGGAGATGGAGATGGATTGGGAATTGGGGCTGGACATTTTGTTGCAGCTGGTAGAAGAAATGTAGATATGACTTATCTCATATTTAACAATGGAGTGTATGGTCTTACCAAAGGACAAGCATCTCCCACACTCAAGCTTGGATTGAAAACCAAATCTCTTCCTGAACCCAATGTCAATCAATCAGTAAATCCAATCGCATTAGCTATAGCAAGTGGATTTACATTTGTTGCAAGAGGTTATGCGTACGATGTACGACAGCTTAAGGATTTGATAATTGCAGCAGTAAAACACCGAGGTCTTTCGTTTCTTGATGTATTGCAACCATGTCCAACTTACAATGATATCAATACAAGAGATTGGTTCTCAGGAATGGATAACATTGATGAAATGACAAATAGGCCAAGACCAAGAATCTACAAGCTTGAGGATGTGGGATATGATCCAGTTGTACACATAGACTCCCCAGCAGAAGAAAATGAGAAACTAACTCAGGCATTGATCAAGTCTAACGAATGGGATTCAAAGATCCCAACCGGAATATTTTACCAAAATGATATATCTGCATCCTATGATGAAAGAATGTCAGAACGAATTCCAAACTATCTTGAAAACCCTCCGGCATATCAAGTAATTTCTTCTGGTGGCAAGTCAATAACTGATATATCTAAAATGCTTGATAAGCTAGAAATCTAACTAAAAATTCTATAATCCTTTAGAAAAATTGGTGGTCGCTTCCGATAATGAAATAAGTTATTAGCATCTTCGTAAAAAGGGTAATTCTACGTTGAATCTGGAAGAAGTAAACAAGATATTTCGTAAATCTATAATTGATGGATATTTTGAGCCTAACCTTGTAAAACTTGATTTTAAAAAATCAAACGTAAAACATCCTACAATTAGAGATGACGGACTAATGCAAACTAATTTACTGCATCTCTTCTTTGATATTGATACGGGTTCTGATTATCCTGATGGTGATGAATGGTTTATGGCGGAATTTCTTTTTCCATATAGCATAAAGATTCCTGATAAACTCAAAGGCCCTGATTATTTTAGTACTGTATCAATAGGAGAGGGGAAAAATTTTTGGAGACACAGAGAACTTATCAGATACAAGTATGGAAAATCAAAGAAACTGGAAGAATCACTAGATTTTATTGAAAAAAAATACCGTGAACTACATTCTATGTTGGAACCTCTTGAAAAAGAAATTAAGTAATCTTCCATTCATTTTCTGAAAACTGATATGTTTGCTCTCCTACTTGACCTGCCCTGACATTCCATTTTCCACTGATATAATCAAATTGGTATGAGACTTCGGTGATTTCTTTGGGTAGTTTTTTGGAATCAAGATGATATGGTAGCAATTCAAGAACAAAATCAATCTTATCGACAGCGGTATCAAAAGAACGTCTGTCATCTAGATCTATTGTAAAAATAATATCTGGCTTTCCTGAGAATTTTATGTATACGCGTAAACTATTCCCTCCTCCCCTTCTCCGTTTCATTTCTTTTATGATGCCCTTGATTTTGTCCCATCGTGGAATTCCAAACCATTTGAAAAATGTTTCATTGAATTCTAGTGGAAACGTAATGTTCATCATCGTTGTAAAATCTTCATCTTGGTTAGCGTTGGGATCTTCATTTACATTAAATATGTTATGTAATAGGGTGTAGAAAATCTCAAGCTCCCATGGAGAAATACCATAAAATCTTAGGGAAAGTGGAAGTTTGGTCGTACTCATTTACAGACAATGGTAAAAATTTCTAATTAAAGGTTCTAAACCGTCATGATGTACTTGAACAGATACAATATGCCTATTGTTGAAATTACATACACCATGGGCTTCCATGCTAATACTGGAAAACTTGGAGTGGCAAGTTTAACTTTGTAGTTATCGATGACCGTATTGACATACTTTCTTATTCGTTCATTCCAAATTTTGTATTCTATCTGATGTTTTTTTAATAGCGTTTCTATCTCGTAAAATACTGGAGTTCTCTGACAAAAAAGATGCTGTAGGTAGTCACGTGACACTTCTACTTCTGCTTGTATTGCAACAAAGCCTTTTTTCATTTCTAATAGTCTTACATGCATCTCCCATGGTTTTTTTAGCTTAAGAGATAAACCGCTACCAATCTGTGCTTCCTGTTTGTGTTCAAATTTTACATGTGTGAAACCTTCATGAGAAAATATCTTCAATAATTCCTCAACGCTTTTCTTTACTACTATGGTGAGTTGTTCTACTCCCTTTGTGTCAACCTTGACCTTGCTCTTGTTACCGTCTACAAAATACATGGTTTTGGGATATCTAGTAAGAAACTCTACCATAACTCTGCGTCTATTTTAGTCATATTAAAACTATAGTTGTCTTAAATTCTCATTCCTAGTCCACGAACATAGACACATTGTTCATACGAGATGGCCATGTCGCTTTCTCTTATCTTTCTATCAGTGAGTCTTGCATCAGAATCTCTAATTAGCACACAGGGAGTTGCATCTGACCCTTCACCCATCTTTAGATTTGCAATGGATGCAAGATCATCTGCTATAGCTTGAAAAGTAACTTTGAGAACATTATCATACAAATCCTTTTCTCCTCGAAGATCAGAAGTTGGCTCAATACCTGAACAAGCTATTGCAACTCCAACAGTTCCTACTCTTCCAGGCATTAGTCTACTATCCGTGATGATTATTCCAACATGTGCATTATGCCTTAACATAAATTTTCTTCTAAGATGTTCTGCCACAAGATATGGCTCGTTTGGATACAAAACCACGGTTCCACTTTGTGTATTGGATTTGTCTATTCCTGCATTTGGAGCCATGATATTATCTGATGATGTAATAACAAATCCTGGAATTCCACCAAATATTGTATCTGATTCCCTAAGAATTATTTCTGCTATCTTGGATTTCATGTGGAATCTCTTGCCAATTTTTTCTGCATCAAATGAAGGCACAACTTTATCGTACTCTAAAATTCTGTCCTGTGAATTAGCAACATACTTGCTTGAAATAACTAAAACATCGCCATTTACAGGAATCATATTAGCATTCTCCAAATCTATTACAAGGCTTTCAAACAAATCAAATTGTTCTTTTTTTAATGTGGACTTTATAGGTAAAACTGTAAGAGGCATGTCTGGTTTTAAATAATAATTACTATTTAGGGTTCTGCAAACATTTTAATTTCTTGAAAGTTGATTTTTCATGTTGAATATTACTGAAAAGATACTAGCCCGTGCTTCTGGAAAATCAAAGGTTTCCCCAGGAGATGTGATTTTTGTTAATGTTGATAAGGTGATGATTCATGATGTATCTGGACCTGGAGTTATAGCAGTTTTTGAAAAATTGAAAAAGATAGGAATGAAAATTGATAAATTATGGGATCCAGATAGAGTATGGGTTGCAGAAGACCACTTTGTACCTGCAGCAGATAAAATATCTGCACAAAATATTGTATCACTGACAAACTTTACAAAACAATTTGGAATTAAGAAGCATTTCAAATATGGAATGGGCCAGTATGGCATATGTCATACTTTGTCTCATGAGGAAGCCATGGTGCTTCCAGGAGAAGTATATGTTGGAGGAGACTCTCACACCAATACTACCGGAGCTCTTGGAGCATTTGCTGCGGGTCTTGGACATACTGATATTGCGTATGTTTTGTTAAATGGTAAAATTTGGTTCAAGGTGCCTGAAACATTATACTTTAAGCTAAATGGAAAACTTCCAGATCATGTAATGGCAAAAGATCTGATACTAAAAATAATTGGTGACATTGGAAATGATGGTGCAGCGTACAAGACAATGCAGTTTGGAGGTACAGGCATATCCGAAATGTCAGTTGAAAGTAGATTGACACTAACAAATATGACAACTGAAGCAGGTGCCAAGAGTGGTATAGTTGAACCAGATCAAAAATTACGAGATTATCTTACAGCAAAAGGGGCTACAAAATATGATGAAGTTCATAGTGACGCAGATGCTCAATATGAAAAAATTTACGAGTATGAAGGTTCAGAAATAGAACCCACTGTCGCAAAACCATTCTCTCCTGAAAATATTGCCATTGCACGTGACTTGTCTTCAATTGAACTTGATAAAGCATACATTGGATCATGCACTGGTGCAAAGCTAGAAGATTTACAAGCTGCAGCAAAAATTCTCAAAGGAAGAACTGTAAAAATAAGAACCGAGGTATTACCTGCCGCAATATCTATATTTAAAAAAGCCATGGAAGAAGGATTGTTGAAAATTTTCTTGGATGCTGGAGTAGTTGTAGGACCTCCTACATGTGGTGCCTGTTGCGGTGCTCATATGGGCGTATTGGCAAAAGATGAAATTTGTATCAGTACGACAAACAGAAACTTTCCAGGAAGGATGGGACATGTTGAATCTCAAACATATCTTGCGTCACCACTTGTTGTAGCAGCATCTGCTATAACAGGAAAGATTACTGATCCGAGGGATTTGAAATGAAAGGCTCTGTAATAAAATATGAACGAGATAACATAGATACTGATGTAATCTTGCCCGGTCCTTATCTTAAGATTCATGATTATGCTGAGTTGGCAAAACATGCCATGGAAGGACTCGACAAGGATTTTCATAAACGTGTTAAACCTGGTGATTTTATTGTCGCAGGAAAAAATTTTGGTTGTGGCTCTTCTAGAGAACATGCTCCAATAGCTCTATCTTATTCTGGAGTAAAAGCAGTTTTGGCTTTGTCTTTTGCAAGAATATTTTACAGAAATGCTGTAGATGGAGCTTTCTTACTCCCAATTGAAATAGATGAGAGTGCATATCATGATATCTCAGATATCGATTCACTTGAAATAGATATCTCTAAAAATGAAATTAAAAACTTGACCAAAAACAAGGTATACAAAATGAAGCCTTTTCCAGAATTGATAGGTAAAATAATACAAGCTGGCGGGCTATTCAATTACAAACCTTAGCTCAAATCTTATACCATTATATCTCCGGTTCTGATTAAGATGATCTAAATGTCAAAGACATTATTTGAAAAAATATGGGATTCTCATATTGTTGTAGATGAAAATGGACGTTCACTACTTTATGTAGATAGACATCTTATTCATGAAGTTACATCTCCTCAAGCTTTCGATGGTTTACGCCTCAATGCAAGAAAAGTAAGACGTCCTGATCTTACATTTGCAACAATGGATCATAACGTACCTACAAGTGATAGATCATTACCTATTTTAGATCAGACATCATCTGTACAAATTAAAACACTTGAAAAAAACTGTAAAGAATTTGGAATTACGCTCTTTGACATTCATAGTCCGAATCAAGGTATTGTACACGTAATAGGCCCTGAATTGGGAATCACACTTCCAGGAACAACAATTGTCTGTGGTGATAGTCATACATCAACACATGGTGCTTTTGGCTCCCTTGCATTTGGAATTGGTACCAGTGATGTTGAACACGTCTTGGCAACACAATGTATTATGATGGAAAAACCAAAAACTTTTGAAATTAAAATTCAAGGAAAGAGAAAGAATCCTCATGCTGTAACTGCAAAAGACATCATCCTGTCAATTATTAGGAAAATTGGAACTGCGGGAGGAACTGGAACCATAATTGAGTATCGAGGTGACACAATATCTGAATTGACAATGGAGCAGAGAATGACAATATGTAACATGTCAATAGAGGCAGGAGCACGTGCTGGATTGATTGCACCTGATGAAAAAACTTTCCAGTATCTTCGTGGACGAAAATACACTTCCGATAATTATGATGAACTTGTTAATGATTGGCGTGAAAATCTAAAAACAGACAGCGGAGCAAAATTTGATAAATCCTTTACCCTTAGTGTAGAAAACATTGCACCTCAGGTTAGCTGGGGAACTAATCCTGCCATGACATCTGATGTAACTGAGAGTGTTCCTTTCCCAGATGAATATGGTAAAGGAAATCCCGAAGAAGTGAAGGGTGTAACAAAAGCACTCCAGTATATGGATCTTAAACCTGGTACTCCAATTGTGGATATTGTAATTGATAGAATATTCATTGGTTCATGTACTAATGCAAGATTAGAAGACTTGATGGAAGCAGCAAAAGTCGTAAAAGGAAAAAAGGTTTCATCTAAAGTGCGAGCAATGGTGGTACCTGGATCACAACTTGTAAAGAAAAATGCAGAAGAGATGGGTCTTGATAAAATATTCAAAGATGCTGGATTTGAATGGAGGGAATCTGGCTGTAGCATGTGTCTTGGTATGAATCCTGATATCTTGGCAGCAGGTGAGAGATGTGCCAGTACTTCTAACAGAAACTTTGAAGGAAGGCAGGGTACTGGTGGAAGGACACATCTTGTAAGCCCTGTAATGGCGGCTGCCGCTGCAATTAATGGCCACTTTGTAGATGTAAGAGAATTGGATCTGAAATAGAATGGAATCATTCAAGAAGATAAAAAGCATAGTTACACCACTTGACAAGGTCAATGTTGATACTGATCAAATAGTTCCAAAACAATTCCTAAAACTAATCCAGAGAACTGGGTTTGGTCAATTCTTGTTTTATGACTGGAGGTATGAAAAAGATGGTATTCTGAGAAAAGATTTCATCTTAAACGATCCAACGTACAAAAATTCTAGAATCTTACTTGCAAGAGATAACTTTGGTTGTGGTTCTAGTAGAGAGCATGCAGTATGGGCACTTGATGATTTTGGGTTTAAGGTGATAATCTCTACATCTTTTGCTGATATATTTTATAATAATTGTTTCAAAAATGGAATTTTACCAATTAGAGTCTCAGATGAAATATTGCAGAAATTATTTTCAACAAAATCTGAAATTGAAATAGATTTGGAAGATCAAACAATCATGGTGGATAATACACATGTCTCATTTGACATTGAGCCTCATTGGAAAAAGATTCTACTTGAAGGTCTAGATGATATTGCAATGACTTTACAACATGAGAGCCAAATTACGAAATACGAACGTTCTCACAAAATCTAAGTGCCGAATTTCTTTATTATGGAATCAATCAATTCTTTGTTTCTATCCACACGTGTTGGAGAATCTATGTCTAACCACTGGGTTTTTCCTATGTCATAGGCCGCAATCTTTCTTTTTCTAGATAATGGCTGCAAAATATCATACGATAGATTCAGGTCTTTCTTTTTTTGTTTTTTAATTTTTATTTTATTTATTATTTCAGAATTTATGATGTATATCCCTAGGCATTCGGCCATCTGCAATTCAATAGTGGGTTTTTCTTTAAATTCTTCAATAATTCCGTTATTTACTATTGCAAATCCTGTTTCTTCTTTTCTATATCTTCTCACAGCTATTGTAGCTATAGTCTTGGAATCCTTGTGAAAACGATACATCTTGTTTATGTCGACTGGACATAGGTTATCAACAAACCACAAGATGAATTCTTTATTCTTTCCAATTGTTGAGCTTAGGTGAATAAGGTCCCCTCCCGTTCCACTCTGTGAATCTTGTATGAACTTTATTGGTTTTTTAACTGAAATGTGATTTTCAAAATATTTTTCTATCTGTTTCCCAATTCCCGAAAAATCTCCTAGTATGATTATACTATCAATGATATCAAACTTGGAAAGATATCTTACAACATGATAAATGAGCGGTCTACCCTGAACCGGAATCATTGCTTTTGGGATATGATCTGTAAATGGCCTTCCGCGAGTTCCGCGGCCTCCTGCCAGAATTACAGCTTTCAAGACTATCTATACGATTTCTGTTTTCTTCTTCTAGCACCAGGACCGCCAAATTTCTTTGGTTCCTTTCGTCTATCGTCACCGCTTAGCAAATGTTTATCAAATTCTGTTAATCGTTTTCTAAGATCCTCTCTCACGGTTCTTGTAAGTGGATGATCCTTTGGTTCTTTTCTGGACTTTGTCCATCCTGTCATGGCTCTTGAAATTGCAATTGCACTTGCATATGATTGTCCAACAAAACCACCGCCTTTGACTTTAACTGAAACATCTATTTTGTTTCTAAGATCTCCTGCAACTTCCAAAGGTCCTAGCATAATTTCGCGTGCTACTTCTTGTTGAACCATTTCTACTGGAACATTGTTGATTCTTACACGACCTACTCCTTTTGTGATAAATGCATGTGCTCGTGCAGTCTTTCTAGTTGCGTAATAGCTTTCTAATTTTACCATTATTCGTGCCACCCAACCATTTTACCTAATTCTCCTAGAGTTGTATAATATGGAGAAGGTCTTCTAATTTTTGCATCATCAAACTGTGTTGTTTTCTTTGATCTTAATTCATTTGGTACTCCGAGATAAGCTCTTAATCTTTTCAAAGATGTCTTACCTGATGGTTTATTCTTTGGTAACATTCCTCTTACCATTCTGCTTATGATAGTGTCTGGTCTACGAGGGTGGAATGGACCAAATTTAGGATTATTGATACTAGCTACTTCCAAAAACTTTCTATATTCTTCTATGATTGCTTTTCTATCTCCTGAAATCATAATGTTTTCAGAATTTACAATTGATACTCTATTTCCTTTTATGAGAAGTTTGGCAACATGTGAACAAAGTCTACCTGCAATCAAATTTGTTCCGTCTACTATGATTGTTTGTGAAGCTGGATTCTTCTCTGCTGATTTTACTTCAGTAACTTGTTTAACCAATGATTTTCACTCCTTTTCCTGTTGGATGATTCTTGATAATTTGAGAGATGTCTAATATCTTTCCACCTGATTCTATTATCTTCTTTGCGCCAGTAGCTGATATGGAAAATGAACATAATGATATTTTATGTGAAAGATTTCCTGTTCCTAATACTTTTCCTGGAACTATAATTACGTCATTATCTGACGCAAATTTATCTATCTGACCCAAGTTGAGTGTTCTCTTGGCTCTGGTTGGTTTTAAAGCCAGTTCTGCCAGTTTTTCCCATATGGGTGCATTGTTCTTCTTTGATGCACCACGTAAGGTCTTTACCATTTGAATAACAACTTGATTAGTCATGTGTAATAATGCCCACTTTTACCCAAATATAATATATGCTTCAACCGAGTGCGGCTACGTTCTTCTGGAATTCGCCCAATCTTTTTTCAAGCTCTTCGATGGCTGCTCTTAGAACCTCTTTTGGAGTCAAGCTACCTGTAGTCTCTATGGACAAAACATGTTCATCGGGATTATTTGTAGATGTAAGTGCTGAGACTGTGGCAGAATTCCATTTAGCATGATCGCTACCTCTACCTAGTCTTGCATAGGCTTCTACCTTCAATTTCTGACTAGGAGCTAGTGCAACAATTGGAATGTTAGGACTAACAGGCTTTACAACTTCATCTTCTGAGCTAATTTCTGCTGAAGTTATTGTACGAGTTGTATCTGCACTGCCGGAATCAAGCATAAGTAAGACTCTACATCGACTACAGCCAAGTTCACTATGGCAGTCACATGCAGATGGCTCGATAAATCTCTCAAGATCTGTTTTTAATGGCATCATTGCAAGTCTATGAGCTATTCCTTCATCAGGTAAAACTGATGAATTTTCAATAATTACAACATCATCAACAGCAAATGTGGGAATTCCTGCTAGGCAAATTCGTCTAAGCGCATTAGCATATTGAATAGGTATGCCTTTCAATTTTACAACCATATTGTTACCACTTTCCTCAACAATCTCTAAAGAAGTCAAATCTTACGAAAAGGAACTAAAATTCCAAATAAAAATCTAGCGAGTTTTTCTTTATAGATAAATACCGAGTATGAGTACCCCAATTATGGATACTAAAGTAACAGTCGTGAGGTTCTCAGTAGAAGGAGAAAAGTTTGAAATATTGGTAAAACCAGATCCTGCTTTGGAATTTAAGATAGGTAAGCGTAAGGACATCTCTGGAGTATTGATTTCAGATGAGATTTACACTGATTCCAACAAAGGAACGAGGGCGTCTACGGAGAAACTTATGAAGGCATTCAAAACCACCGACTCAAATGCAATTGCCACTATAATGCTTGAGAAAGGAGAACTGAATCTTACTACTGACCAGCGAAGAAAGATGGTTTCTGATAAACGTAAACAGATAGTAGACTTTATTGCTAAAAGCTATGTTGATCCAAGATCACATCTTCCACATCCTCCACTTAGAATAGAACAAGCTATGGATGATGCAAGGGTATCAGTTGATCCTTTTAGAAATACTGATGAACAGATTAAAGAAATAATAGAACAACTCCGATCGATAATTCCGTTAAAGTCTGAAAACATGCTTCTAGAAATTTTAGTGCCGGCTCAATTTGCAGCACAATCTTATTCTGTTTTAAAGTCATTTGGAACTTTGAAAAAAGAAGAATGGCAATCAAACGGTGGACTTAAAGTAATACTAGATATACCGGCGGCGGCAAGGGCAAATGTAATGGACAGATTAGGATCTGTAACAAAAGGCACTGCCTCTGTTGAGGTTGCAAAATGATGGACGTAAAAAGACGATATGTTATTCCTGGCGATGTAATAGCAACTGGTCCTCTACGACCAGAACAAAATGTGTATCAAGACGGTGACAGAATGATTTCAACATGTGTTGGAATTTCTGAAATTTTTGAAAATTCTGTAAAAGTTATTCCTCTCACGGGTGGATATGTGCCAAAGGCAAATGACTTGGTTATTGGAAAAGTAATTGGAACTTCTCCGCTTTCTTGGGAGTTTGACATTAATTCCTGCTTTGTAGGATTTTTGCCAGCCCAAGATGTTTTTGGCAGAGATTATTCTCCAACTAAAGATGAGCTCAAACAAAGATTGGATATCGGAGATTTGGTTGCAACTAGAATTGCTAATTTTGATAGATCAAGAGATCCACTTTTGACAGTACAAGATAGGGATCTTGGCAAGATTGATTCAGGTGAACTAGTTGAGATTTCCCCCAGTAAAGTACCTAGACTGATTGGCAAACGTGGTTCAATGATTCAAACAATTGAGATGGCTACTAAGGCAATTATAACAATAGGTCAAAATGGTTGGATAGTAATTTCATGTGAAGATTCAGAGGGATTATTAAAGGCAGTAGAAGCAGTGAAAATGATCGATGCCCTGGCGCATACACCAAACTTGACTGAAAGAGTCAAATCTATGCTTGGGGTAACAGATGGTGAAAATAATGACACAATTAATGACTGAAGATGGAATTAGATGTGACGGGAGAAAACTAGACGAGCTTAGAGATATCTCAATTAAAGTAGGAGTACTAAAAAATGCAGACGGTTCTGCATATATTGAATTTGGAAAGAACAAGATTTTAGCTGGTGTTTTTGGTCCAAGAGATGTTCATCCAAAACACATGGCAAATCAAGATTCTGGAATTTTACGTTGTAGATATCACATGTCCCCATTCTCTGTTACTGAAAGAAAGAATCCTGCTCCATCTAGAAGAGAAATTGAAATTTCTAAGGTTATCAAAGAAGCCTTACAACCAGCTGTAATACTAAAAGACTATCCACGTACTGTAATTGATGTATTCATTGAAGTACTTCAAGCTGATGGCGGTTCAAGATGTGCGGCACTTGATGCCGCATCTGTAGCTCTTGCTGATGCAGGTATCCCAATGCGTGACTTGGTATCAGCATGCGCTGCAGGTAAAGTTGCAGATAGAATAGTTCTAGATGTCAATAATGAAGAAGATCAAGAGGGACAGGCAGACATGCCAGTTGCCTTGATGCCAAATGTAGGAAAAATTACGCTTTTACAACTTGATGGTATGCTAAAACCTGAAGAATTCAAAACATGTATGCAAACCGCACTAATCGGTTGTAGACGTGTTTATGAGATTCAAAGAAAGGCATTAATGGAAAAATACTTCCAATCTGGTGATCAATAAAATTGGGTTCTCAAATATTAGATCAACTAAAACGAGGTAAAATTCTTGATCTTTTAAAAACTGGAAAAAGAATCGATGGAAGATCTCTTGACGAACAAAGACAGTTGACAATTGAAACAGGAGTAATTCCAAAAGCTAATGGTTCTGCTAGAGTAAAACTAGGAAATACCGAAGTTATAACTGGTGTAAAGATACAACTTGACAAACCGTTTCCAGATCTTGGTGATAAAGGAATTCTCATCTGCACTGCAGAAATTTTACCATTGGCAGATCCAAACGTAGAACCAGGACCACCAAATGAAGAGGTTATCGAACTTGCAAGAGTTGTTGATAGAGGAATACGTGAAACTGAAATGATTGATTTGCACAAACTTGTTCTAATTGAAAATAAATCAGTTATTGGCATGTTCATTGATAGTAGTGTCATTGATTCTGGTGGAAACTTGTTCGATGCTTGTTCTTATGCATCTGTAGCTGGTATTCTTTCTTGTACTGTTCCTAAATATGAAGTTAAAGACGAAGCTCCTGTACTTGTAGAAGGTGTAACATCCAAGCCTCCGATTAAGACACTACCAGTATCAGTAACCATGGCAAGAATTGGTGATTACATAATAGTTGATCCAACCAAGGATGAAGAATCATGCATGGATGCAAGAATTACAATTACTACAAACTCTGATGGTAACATTTGTGCAGTACAAAAGGGTGGAAGTGATGGATTTACTGCCGAACAACTTATCCAGTGCTCTGAAACAGCCCTTTCTGTAGGAAAGAAAATAAGGAAGCAACTTGAGCAGTTGATGTAATATGGCAAAAGGTAAAAGCGCTTCACTCAAAGGACTGGGTCAAAAATATGGCCTCAAACCAAGAAAAAAATACACGTCAGTACATAGACAACTAAAAGCACAAAGAAAATGTCCTGAATGCGGTTCTGAAAAATTTGGTAGGGAAGCAGTAGGAATTTGGATCTGCAAAAAATGTAATTTCAAAGTAGCAGGTCTAGCATATGACGTCAAACTATAGCTCTAAAATAGAAATCTCTGCTGGTGAAAGAACAAAAGCAATTTTTTACTCTATTGAAACTGATAACAAATTCTATGATGAAAATCCCACTCACACAAGTTTCTCACTTGATAATAAAATTACAATTATGATTGATGCACAAGAAATTTCCCATCTACGAGCTAATCTTAATTCTACTTTGAGACTTGTCCAAGCAAGTAATGATTCGATCGAATCGGTAAAGATATAAACAAAACAGCAAATCAAACATTCATGTCTTCTGGCGAACAACAGATTCCTCCTTGGTTACAAGAGCAAGTAGGTAGATTACAACAATTACAACAAAATCTTCAGTCCATAATGCTTCAGAAACAACATCTTGAATCTGAACATCTTGAGACAGAAAGAGCGCTTGAGTTACTGCTAAAGGCAAATGATGATGATATTGTTTACAAAGCTGCAGGATCAATTCTTGTGAAATCTAATAAAACTAATTTGGTTTCAGAATTACAAGAAAAGAAAGAACTTGCAAATACTAGACTTACTGTATTGACAAAACAAGAAGTTAGGGTAAAGGAAAATCTAAAAGAGGCAGAGACTAAAATCCGAGAAATGTTGAAAGGTCCTCCTCCACCAGGACAAAATAAGATAGATACTCCTAAATAAAATATTTGCAGAAACTTAACGGTTTAATGAAAATTGAAGATCTTCGAATGGTAGTTGATGAACGGGAGCGAAAAAGTGGGATCCCTGATCTACTAAAACAGATAGGAGTTAAAGTAGAAATGATGAATCTACCGGTTGGTGATTATATTGTTGCATCTGAAACAGTAGTGGAAAGAAAAAGTGTCAGTGATTTTATCTCATCAGTTTTTGATGGACGTTTATTTGATCAATGTAATAGACTAAAAGAACACTTTGAACATCCCACTATAATCATAGAAGGAAATGTTGACGAAATTGATAAAATCACAGAAAATCCACTTGTGTTCTATGGAGCAATGTCCTCAGTAGTATTAGATTTCAAAATACCTGTAATCCCTACTCCTAATGCATCGCACACTGCTAAATTGTTAATATCTATGTGTGCAAGGCAAGGGACTGTAAAGGGACCTTTCCTTAAAAAAATTAGAAAGTCTGGCGATTTACAACAACAACAATTATCTATCCTGTCTAGTTTGCCAGGTGTTGGAGAAAAACTTGCGTCTAGAATGCTGGAAAAATTTGGTTCACCGAGTAGCTCATTGAATGCCTCATCGGTGGAATTATCTAAAATAAATGGAATGGGAGAAGCACGTGCTCAAAAAATAAGGAAAATACTTGATGCCAAAAATAAAAATATGAAAAAGACTGATCAAAAGACATTGCATGATATATGACACATTGTTCAAATATGTAGCTCTAATTCTAATCGAATAATTGATAGTTTCACATCAGTGGTTAGCAGAACATTACAATGATCCAGATTTGGTAATATTGGATTCTCGTGGCAGTGTTGCATATTCATATGCTCATATTCCAAATTCTCAGCCTCTTGGAGTTGAAAAAGTTGTAAAAACTAATCAGTATGGAGCTAATCTTGTAATTGAAAATGAACAGGCTGCAACTCTATTTGGCTCACTTGGAATTGATGAATCTAAAACTGTTATAATATATGGAGATTACTTGGATCCATCTGCTGCTAGGATATCTTGGACGTTATTATATTTTGGACATGAAAAAACAAAAATTCTTGACGTCGGAATAAGAACTTGGCACAAAAAAGAACTTCCAATTACTAGAGATATCTCAAAATCAATATCCACAAAATTTATTCCAAAAATAAATTCTTCAATAAGGATTGAAGCGGAAGAACTTCATAAAAAAATTGACAGTGCGCTGATAATTGATGCTAGATCTCCTCAAGAATTTATGGCTGGTAGAATTTTGAACGCAGTACTTTTTCCCTTTACTGAAGGTGTAGGTGAAGGTGGTTCTCTTTTTAAAGAAAAAGATGAACTCTCGCGAATTTTTACCGAACAACAAATACCAAAAGATAAGGAATTGATATGCTATTGTGCACTAGGTCACAGAGCTGCAAATGTATTTACTCAATTACGAATGGCTGGATATGATAACGTAAAGTTATACGATGGCTCTTTTGCGGATTGGGTTGGAAGAAGACTTCCTCTCGGATGATTTTTTCTTTAACTTACTTCCACAAATGGGACAATTTGAGATCTTTTCAAAGATCTTACTGCAAGCAGGGCAAATGTACACACTATCTAATACCTTGGATATTCCCTTGCTCATTATTGGAATAACTTTCAAATTCAAATGTTTAGCAACATTTGATACTGTATAGTCATCTGTTACCAATTCACCATTTAACTGCACACACAATGCAAGTACTGATACATCTTCCTTTGATAACTCAGACAAGTCACCTGTATTCTTTGCTTTCTCTAAAACGAAATTAGTATTTTCTTGCTCTGGTTCTATAATTTTTAGTCTGTCTAAATCAATGAGAGCTTGTACGGCATCATGACTTTTCTTAATATGTTTTATTTCTTCAAAAACTAGAGGAGTTGTAAAACTCTGTTCTTGTGAAGAAAATGGTATTCCGGCATAAAATGATGTGGCATCTAAAACTCTAGAAGCCAAGCTTACTCATCTGTCTAAGACCTTGTTTCTT
The DNA here is from genome assembly GCF_900167955.1 of Candidatus Nitrosotalea bavarica. Classification (GTDB taxonomy): domain Archaea; phylum Thermoproteota; class Nitrososphaeria; order Nitrososphaerales; family Nitrosopumilaceae; genus Nitrosotalea; species Nitrosotalea bavarica. The sequence continues at coordinate 121,847 of NZ_FUYK01000007.1, forward strand.
TAGTCTTACAAACACAGCTTGTTTTTTGTATTTTTTAATTGTTATCACTTCGTCAAATCTTGCGGTTTTGATAACCTGTGCGTCCATGATGATACTTGAATCATGATTACTTATGATCTCAACTTTTTCATCAGGTACTACAATTGATGGCAATTTGTTAACAGGGGCAACCGGTGTTATGATGAGTACATTTAGACTCTCGTGAAGTATCGGTCCTCCAAGAGAATAGGAATGACCTGTGGAACCACTTGGGGTTGCTACGATTACACCATCCATTTTTTGTGTTACTGTATCGCTTTGAAATTTAATTTCAAATAATGACGTCTTTGTCAAATTCACTCTGTTGATGTAGATCTCATTTAATGCTGGTGGAAAATCTTGTCCTCCACAAGAGGCAACCACTCTAATTCTTCTATCAAAAAAAACCTTGTCTGAAATAATTTGGTCAATGGCCGTATCAATCTGAGGTAATGTTATTTCTGACAATATGCCTCTGTTTCCTCCGACATTTATTGCAAGATTTGGAACCTCATTTTCCAAATATCTGAAAGTTCGAAGCGTAGTTCCATCTCCCCCTAAGGTAATTGTCAAATCTAGTTTTGTTGTCTTGAGATCTTCTAAATCATTGACTTTTTTTGCACCGTCAACTTCTGCTGGAGAAACAATGTATACCTTAATTTTTTTTGCAAGTAGTTTCTTGGCTACTTTCTTTACCGCGTCCTCTGATTCTTTTGAACCAACTTTACTTACTATAGCTACATTATGAAGTTCCAATTAATACTACTATTCTAATTTCACTTAAAAATCATCTGATAAGTATAAAATATTAAGAACCCTTTGAGTTCATTATAATACAGATAGAAATGAATTATTCACACCAAGTTTTAGTTGATACCGAAACAGTTGCAAATAACCTTAACAACAAATCGTTCAAAGTCATAGAAGTTGATTATGATCCTGAAAATGCCTATAGGCAAGGCCACTTACAAGGAGCCAGTCTAATCTGGTGGAAGCGAGACATTAATGATCCTGTAACACGTGACATCATAAACAAATCTCAATTTGAAGATCTTTTATCAAGAAATGGATTAACTGCACAATCTGAAGTTATTTTATATGGCGACTTTAACAATTGGTTTGCGGCTTTTGTATTTTGGATATTCAAGTATTATGGACATGAAAAAGTACAGATGATGAACGGTGGAAGGAAAAAATGGGAAATTGAAAATAGATCTTACACAAAAGATGAACCACAAATTCCAAAAACTAATTATGTTGCACAACCGCCAAATGAAGGACTACGTGCATATCTATTTGATGTAAGACGGGCTCTTGATAAGAGTGATACAGTTCTAGTCGATGTACGTTCTCCAAAAGAATTTTCTGGAGAGGTAACTGCTCCTGCCGAATATCCGATGGAGCATGCTCAGAGAGGAGGACATATTCCGAATGCAAATAATATTCCTTGGGCAAGTGCCGTAAATGATACTGATGGTACCTTCAAGTCAGTTGAAGAACTTAAAAAAATTTATGAAACAAAAGGTGTGACGCCTGATAAAGATGTCATATGTTATTGCAGAATCGGAGAAAGATCTTCGCATACTTGGTTTGTACTGAAATATCTACTAGGATATCCTCAAGTTAGAAATTATGATGGTTCTTGGACTGAATGGGGTAATATGATTGGAAATCCAATCGAAAAATAACGAAACAGCTAAAGAACAGCCGATTCTAAAAAAAGGTATATTCTATGCCATTCTTGATGGTGTATCTGATATTATAATGGAGGATAAGACTAAACGTGGTCTTACAGTACAAGAAAGATCAATTGACGAGAAATATGGTGTAAATTCTGATAAAGGGATGATCTATGATATGGATGGAATAGGCCATAAGGTGGGAATTCGTTGGTACTTTCCAAAAGATAAGTATGGATTTGAAAAAGTACTTGAACATGCAACAGAGATGGAACAGAGATATCGTAAGATCCGAGAAGAAACTTGTCCTGATTATTAGGAAGCATTTTTAAACTCTTTTTCCATATACAAATCAGATGTCCCTCCTGCTAAAGGATAAGGTGTATACAGTTCAATCAGCTACATCAAAAAGGGGAGTATATCCTTTACACAGTTACAAACTCGGTCTTTATCGTCTCCCAATAAAACTAGAAGATACATATGAAATTGATTCTATAGTTAGTGGATTTAAGAAAGTTTTTGAAATGGATAAATTTGCTGACAGAGTTTATGCAACGTATCGTTGGAAGGAAGAAAATTTACCAGATCCAGATGATAGTGGATACAAGGAAATTAATCTTGAAGTACAAATTGAGATAGTAACTGGAGAAGTTGTAGATATGATTTATCAAATCTATCCAGTTGAAAAATATGGAGATGGACTTTGGGTTAAAGATTATAGAAAGAAAGCTGATGCAAATGCAAAAATGGTCATTGATACAATTTTGAGAAATAGTGTACTTGCTGACAAAATGGTTGAGCATGGAGTAAAAATGAAACAATTAACACCAGAACGAGCATTAGAAGAATTAGAAGAGCTCACTCCACTAGCTCAGATTGTTCCAAATGCAAAACCAAAACCAAAACCTGCAGCTCCTCAGCCAGGACAACAAGTTGCACAAGACGAAGAGCCAGTTGCTAATGATGGAGCAAAACCAGGTCCAATAGATGTAGACTTTAAATCAAAGCTTAAAGTCGTTGAGACTTTCACTGCCACATCCAATCATAAGATAAAGATCTTTGGACAAAGAAGGGGCAATGAAATATTGGGAATCTGGGGAGAATTTGTATCAGTTGATTATGATATCTGTATAGGTGATGGTGCATGCATCGATGCATGTCCTGTGAAAGTTTATGAATGGGCTGAATTTGCAGGGCATCCAGCTTCTGATAAAAAACCTCTCATGGCACGAGAACCTGATTGCATATTTTGTTTAGCTTGTGAAAACGTCTGTCCTGTTCAAGCAATAAAAATATCCAAAAAAGGATAGAGAAACTTTAGCGGTACGGCTATAAAGACTGTAAAGTTGAAAAACTCCAAATGTTAACACATGCTCTTCCTAATACTCTAACACAGTTTCTTTGGAATGTTTTCATTGGAATTGCAATGATAATCACACTCTATACTTGCAACTTTTATTATTTAGTAGTAATTTCAAGGCATCAAAAAAAGAACGATTCTATTGAACTAAAAGAAATCCCAACCGTTACTCTTCAACTTCCAATATATAATGAAAAATATGTTGCTGCTAGATTGATAAACGCAGTATGCGCATTGGATTATCCGAAGGATAAACTCTGCATTCAAGTACTTGATGATTCAACTGATGAGACACAAGATCTACTTGGGAATCTAGTTTTAGACTATCAAAAGAAGGGATTTGATATACAACATATTCAAAGGTCAGATAGGAAAGGATACAAGGCAGGTGCACTTCGAAATGCAATGAAATCTGCAAAAGGTGATTTCATTGCTATTTTTGACGCTGATTTTATTCCACCAACATGGTTTCTAAAAAGAGCAATATCGTATTTCTGTAAACCAAATATTGGATTGGTTCAATGCAGATGGGGTCATGTCAATGAACAATATTCTCCACTCACAAAGGCACAAGCTCTAAGTCTTGACTTTCATTTCTTAATAGAACAAAAAGCAAAAAGCAATTCTCATCTCTTTATGAGTTTTAATGGTACTGCAGGTATTTGGAGAAGAAAGTGCATTGAAGATTCAGGTGGTTGGCATACTGCTACACTAGTTGAGGATTTAGATCTTAGTTATAGAGCTCAGATGAAAGGTTGGAAATGTATCTTTGTTCCTGATATTGTAGTAGAAGCAGAACTTCCAGTACAAATGAACTCTGCAAAAAGACAACAATTCAGATGGGCAAAAGGTTCTATCCAATGTGCCATCAAATTGCTTGGAGATGTTACAATTAAGAAAATACCTATTGATACAAAGATTCAGGCTTTTGTTCAACTTACAAGACATATTGTACATCCACTAGTACTTGCACAATTTTTAATTTTGCCTATACTGCTAGCTTCCAAAATAAATCTCTATGTGATAAGTGGATTACCGGTATTAACAATAATTGCATATCTGGCTATGGGACCTGTGGCGTATATCATGGTAATTCGAGGGATGTATGCAAAGAAGTGGAAATCAAAGGCACTTTCTTATTTGTATTTGATAATCTATTCTGCAGGCATGTCAGTTAACAACACTATAGCAGTCTTTGATGCATTTTTTGGAAAGAAAAATGAATTTTTACGTACTCCGAAATTTGGAATAATTAAAAATGATGATGATTGGAGAGACAAGGCATATGCTCTTCCCTTTACCAAAACTACACTTCTTGAGATATTCTTTGGAGTATATGGTATATTGGGTATGTTTATTGCAATATTTTCTAATAATCCTATATTTGTTCCAATATTGGGAATCCAGGTTATTGGATTTCTTTACATTGCATATCTTAGCATATCTCATTCAACATTTAAAAAAGGCAAATCAAGAAGTAGAGTCGAAACAAAGGCAGAAAAAATGGCAAATAATTACTATAAAATTGCATTGGCTGGTATACTTGGATTAATTGTAGTAGGTGTAGTCATGGCTTTTGAGGAATATAGTACTATCATATACCCTCTTGATCAGTCAAGAGGAATTTTATCTAGAATTCAAGCTACGTCTGATCCACAAGTAATTCACGATGATATACAAATGGTACAACAACTCCTACCAAAGTCTGGTAACCCTGTTTGGATATTTCCAACAGACGAAACCAATTTTGGATTGATGCAAAAAGACCTTACCACAATGTTATCCACACTTGATAAAATATCTACTACTTCACCTGATACCGCGGCATTTCATACAGGTATGATTAACATTCATTCTCAAGCTACAACAATAGTATTCAATTTACTTGATGCTACGCCATACATGTATGTCAGTGTTTCAAACATGTTATTTGGAAGCATATGGGTTGCAGTAATAATTGGAATATTTGCTCTTCTTAAGAAGAAAAAGGAAAGACTGGAATCTTTTGAAATGACAGACTGACCTAAGTGATATTTAATTCGCGTCTTATTTCATCTACCGCTCGTATTCCAAAAAGATCACGAACTTGTTCTATTCTGATTGCCTCTTTTACAATGTCTGAACCAAGTTCTGTGATCAAAAGTCTAAATACATCTGTAAATCTTATCTCCCATCTATCTGCACAATCCAAGATCTTTGATACGCTCCACTGTTTTACCTCTAGGGGCAGTGGCATCTTTGTTTCTACCTCAATAGAAATACGATCAAACAAATTTATCATGTCTTTGGTTTGACTTGCCATTTTTTCAATATCTTCTAATGTACCATATTTTGATTCAGAACGCATTCTGATATTTGATTGGAATTCTGATAAGCGGAGCAATCCCATGACTTCATGTGATGTATTCTGAGATGTCTTGTGAGTTACATGACTAATATTTTGTAATTGTTGTGAAATCTCATAAGTTTTCTTATTAAACTCAGATATGGATGATGAATTCCTGTTTAACAGTTCTGCAAAATCTGTTATTTTTTCATCTAGATCTTTACTCTTGCCAAGAATATTTACTTTGAAGTTGGTAAATTCAGAATTTATGTTCCTAATATCGTCACTGAGCACAGACAACGAATCTGTTTTCTTTATCATAGAATCAATCTCTATGCCAATATTTCTTATCTGGGAATTCAAGCTTGAAATTGAATCTGTTTTTGTAATGATTGTGCTTATTTCACCTTTTAGATTCGATATGCTATCCTCCAGTCCTGACATTTTTTCGGTTTTTGAGGAGATCTCTTTTGTATTCTGTCTTACCTCTTCAATTTCTTGATGTAAATTAGATAGTGATTCTGTCTTGGTTGACATTTTGTCCGTACTTTTTCTTAATTCTTCTATTTCTTTACTTAGATTGGATAGTGATTCTGTACCACTTGCTACACTTTTGATATCTTCACGTATTTTCTCAGTTTTTTCTGATACATGCATTATCATTTTGGTGTTATTTCTAATAGAATCCATGCTGTCCGCAACACTTTGCATTATCTTATTGGTGTCTGGCATGGATTCTTGTTTGTCCCGAATTTTTTCTACGTGATCCTGAAGTCTATTAATTTGATTGTTGATCTTGTCTATTATATTGGAATGTGCCTTAACTTGACTCATCCCAGAAAATAGACGTTGCGTATCTTCTTCTATTATGTTCATTTGTCTTGAATTTTTCTGAATCTGATCAAGTGCTGAATTTACTGATGATATCATATCCTTTAGAGAAATCAATATCTTCTGATTCTCTACAAATATTTTTGACATTGTCTTTACTTCAGTGGCTAAAGTTTTGGTAGCATCTGAGATTAAAGACATTTTCTTGATAACATCATGTGTAGGATCTTTAGATCTGGGTTTTGATTCTACTCGTTTTGATTTAGTCACTTCCAATTAGAATAATGACAACCGATAAAAAAGTTAGGTTTGATTTTGGATAGTATGAAAAAGGTTCTAGGTTTAGTTGTTTACTAACTCTGGATCATGAAGACTTTCATGGAAAGTCTTTGCTACTAAACCATTTACAGTTTCGAAGAACTGCTTTGGACAAAACTCACAATTTAACATGTATTACGGTACTATACGGTACTATTAATAACAGGGTAACTTTGCTATTACCTACTTTATTTTTCGAGTCTTAGAGACGCAGAATTTATGCAATATCGTAAACCTGTGGGATTTGGACCGTCTTCAAAGATATGACCAAGATGTGCCCCACAATTCTTACACAATGCTTCGACTCTTAACATTCCATAGCTTGTATCTTTCTCCATTTTTACATTATCTGAAATAGACTCCCAAAAGCTTGGCCATCCAGTTCCTGAGTCAAATTTTGTTTCTGAGCTAAATAGATCAGTTCCACAGCATAAGCACTTGTACATGCCTTTTTCTTTACAGTCGTGGTATATTCCTGTGAAAGGTGGTTCTGTTCCTTTCCTTCTACATACCTCGTATTGTTCAGAAGTAAGTTTATCCTTCCACGGGTCATTTGACGATTTCAATCTGTCTTTCATTACCTCTTTAAGATTTAATCTTTGTCGATTTCACATGTATCATATTTCTAAAGCAGTCAGATACCCCAGGTATAATTCATCATAAATCAGCATACCCAATCATCATTCTGCAACGTGTTCTATCTCATTATGCCTTATATTATGACCGATCTTTGCTTTGTAAATGATTTTTGCATGTGATAACGTTTGTCATGATGTATGAGGTAACAAATCTTCACCAAATTGTTACACCGTATCACATTGGATATTAAATAAAATTTTGTGGAGTTCTATCTATGATGGAGGAGATACTGGAAAAAATTGAATCTTCAGGGGTCACTGGAATAAAAAAAACTGACCTGAAAAAGACATTTGGAAAAGATTGTGAAGGTATGCTTGAAGAATTAAGAGAAAAAGACCAAATCTTTATTGAAAAAAAGGGGGTGGCATATTTCATCTGGACTAGAGAGAATTACATTCAACATATAACACAAAATGACCCTAAATTCAAATTAATGCTTAACATGTTTGTAGGTGTTAGCCAATCTCTTGCAAAAGTAAAAGCGCACGCAGAAACTCTAGAAGAAGAATTGGAAAAATATTCCACACACAAAAGCATCTCTAAAAATGATGATTTTGAGGGCGTGTTTAACAGTTCATTGAATGAATCCTCTACCTCCATAGGCTGGGTTCCATTTACTAAAATCAGAGAGAAAATTTGTGAAACTCAGAATCTCTCAAAGGACAAATTCTATCAAATGGCATCAAATTTGATTGAAAATCATAGAGATAGATATGAAATTTCTTCTGGGGGTCAAGAAGGAATTGTAATGCGTGGACTTGTTCACGGTTACGTGAGGAATATTTAATGTATCCTTATCATTTACAACAAAATCCATATCCTAGTAGTCCAACCCCGACAGAAAAAGATGCAAAAATACTTGGAGGTAGAAGACATAAAGAAGCAAAAGTTGCGGTGCTTGAATGTATAAAGGAACTAAATAGAAAAGTAGAAGGTAGATCTGCCGAAAATGGAGATTTTCGAGTAATTAATGTTGTCCAAGATGTGGGTTCTGGGAAAACACATTTGGCTTTACATGTTAAGAGTCTCAAAGGACGATACAATGCTGAATGCTCATATGTTGATTTATCTACGATTTCACCAAAAACTATTCCTGGAATTTATGATGCAATACTCAAGGGATTTGACAATGAATTTTTTGTACAATTAAGAACAAAATTCTTGAATTATCTAAGAGAAAATGCAGAACAAGGTGATAATTCTGCCAAAAAGGCACTTGACTATACTTTTGTAAATAAGCTCACTGGAATGACAATAAAAGAAAAAACTGAGGACATAATCACTGGAAAACAATTTATCTCTGTAGAAAATCTGACCAAGTTTCTAATTCACAAATTTGAATATCATGAATCTATTTTAATTAGAAATGTGATTTCTAATTCTTTTGACGAAGTTAAAAACTTGGAAACACTAATTGGAATGCTGTCATCTATATCTCGTTTGACTCATAGATTTTTAGAAAAAATTCTTGTCTTTGAAATAGACGAACTTGATGGAAATAAAGATTCGACTGAATTCATCAAGGGTGTGATAAATGCACATCTTCCCGCTTCTATATTATTACTGATATCTACCCCATCAGGTTATTTGGAGATACAAAATACCAACCCATCTGTATTTGATAGACTAGAAAAAGCAAATTACAAAATAGATCTAGCCGGATCAAACTCTAAAGATGAACTTGCTGAAATTGTGACAGAGTACATAAAACATTGTGATAAAGATGGTAAATTTGGAACAGAAGATCAACACGAACTAGAGGAGAAAATCCAAGTACTTTATGACGAATTTACAGAGTTTAGAAATGTACGTTCTGTTATCAATATCCTGTATCAAGCAATGGAGAAAGCAATGCAATCAAATTCTAAAAAAATTGATGAAAATGTGATTGATGAAGCAATAAGGCAATCATATCCAGGACTTAGAGTGAGAGGTAGTATAATGAATATCCCGATATCTGATTTCTTGACAATAAGAAGAAATGACATCGATAATGAAAAGGAAATTAAAAAGGCAGTCAAAAGTCTAACCATTTTTGCTCAGGAAATGGGTACAATACAAAAACTAGAAAAACAAAACTTACTTCTTGATGCGGTATATCAAGATAATTTTGGATCAAAGGTGGGATTGGCCATAATTGCTAATGAATTAGGTATTCCTGATCTTGATCAAATATCTGATATATCAAAATCGGCAATAGTTGACAAGCTAATCATACTAACAAACAAAAAGATTCAAACTCCCTATAACGCTACAGTTGTAAACATTGACAAGTCTAAGATGGTAGATCTGATATATTTCAATAACAAGTACGGTGGCAAGAAAATCTCTGAAGAAGACAATGAAAGAATAGGGATCTTAGCAAAAACTCTAAGCATCATTTGACGCGTTTTACTGAGTATCTTTTTAAAAAGTCCTTTTACATTTCTTTTATGGCTAATGAAGAACTAGAGAAATTTCTCTCAGAAAGACACAAAGATGTAACTCTATTTGATTTTGAAGGAAAAAATGTACCTTGTATTGTTCTGGATGACAAGAAATTTGATCATATAATGAAGACTATCGCTGGAAAACCAGTTTCTGTTGAGACAAATCTCAATATACTCCAAGATGGACTTGGTCATGTTTTTGTTAAAGTAACATTACAATTTTCACAAGGAGATATCGAAGAAAAATTTTTAATATATGCAAATGAAAATGTAGATTTCTTTGAAGCATTGGCAGAAACTACAATGCTTGCGCTCTCTTCTCCTAATTCGCAATATGGAGGCTCTAATGTATTTATGATACAGCTACCAAAACCTGAAAGAGCTCAAAATGCATTAGACATAATCAGAAAAGGTTTACATAAGTAAATGCGGTTGCCGGGATTTGGACCCGGGTCGCAGAATTGGCAATCCCGCATAATAACCAAGCTATACTACAACCGCTTAACCGATTTAGAAATTATTAGTCTATTAAAGGGTACTGTTTAGAATATCATTTTTTAACATGATGTTGTAAAGATATGTTATGGATAAACAACTCGAAGTGAAATTAAATCAAAAAATAAATGAGGTTGCAGACAAATCAGATGAAATTTTCAAAATTATAAAATCACTGGATGAATTGAAGACTCACTCTGACTCATTTGGTTATGGAATAATAATAGGTAGATTGTACAACTCATTTTATTATCAATGTAGGAGAATTCTAAAACGTAATCCTACAAGTGATGAGTTTAATGAATTCCTTGATGTTCTAAGTAAGAAACAAAAAGAAATTCTTAACTCTTTAAAATTAAGCTGAGACTGGTTTTAACGGAATTACTTTGAGCATTGGAGTACATGGTAGTTTTACAGCTGCTCCATGTAGTGCTTTTTTTGCTGCTTCCAGATGCTCTTTTTTCACATGTGCTTCCATTATCACTTGTCCTATTTCTATGCGTGCTGCTAAGCTTACAGCTTTACCAAATGCTCCCCGCATTCCTTCTGACAATCTGTCTGCACCTGCGGTTGCAATCATTTTATTCTCTCTTAACAAAATGTGTGGATATACTCTTAATGTAGAATAGTACCCTGTTTCTCCAGTAACTGTTTCAATTGCCTTGTTTGCGGATAATCTGGCAGATTCAATTGCCATGTGTCTTATCTGCATCTTTTGGCTAGAACAAAGCTGTACACAATAATCATAATCTCCATCTTTTTTTCCTCCATAGAATTTCGCAATTTTTATCTGAGGTTTACCCTTGATGTACTTCTTCCTTGTATATGGTTGACCATTTCCAACGCGGTAATTTGCTCCGTGCATGATAACACTTTTTTTGTTTAAAGCCCTATATTTTAACCGTGAGATCATATCTATGCTTCCTAGGTATTATTAGAGTTGAAAAAACTCAAATTCTTGTTGTTGTATGTCTTGATTACCGGGGAATCATATCCTTTTTTGTTTATTTTAGAAAAGATTTCTCTTTAGAACAACAAGATCTATTATATTGATAATAGTTCATTGGATTTCAATGTCTGAGTTAGAGTCTAGAGTAGAAGGAGTTTTAGTAAAAGATCACGTTCTTGTATCTGACAAGTATATGCAACATGTCTTAGAGCTCAAAGGATTTGGGGAGATAATGAAAAAGAAATTTTTCCTCAAACCATTTGAATCTCTATACTTACTTTATGTTGATAAACTCAAGCTCTTCAGAGGAACTCATCAGATGGATTTCGATACTTTGATGGCAGAATGTATAAAACTTGATCCTGATTCTTTCACAAAATTTCTGATATATAGAGATCTTAGAACTAGAGGGTATATTCCAAAAGATGGATTTGGATTTGGGTCAGATTTTCGGGTTTATGAAAGAGGACAATTTGGAGAAAAAGGTGCAAAATATGTCGTATTTGGATTAACTGAAGGTAAGAGAGAGAAAATTGGATTGCTTCAAAAACAAATAGAAGACATTACTACAATGGGCAAGGAACCGGTGCTTGCAGTAATTGAAAGAAGAGGAGAGGTAATTTATTACAAAGTGTCTAAAATTCAATTCTATCAAAATAAAGATCAACCTGGATTTTCAAATATAGAATCTTAAATACGATAAAACTATTTTTTACGTGTGGAGTTTAGGGAGATTTATTGTTTTAATTGTAAAAAAAGTTTAGGCCGGTATAACGAAAAATATTTTTCAGAACAAAAAATAAATGAGATAATAAAAATGAATCATGCCTCACACATTTATGAAGGACACGAAATTGTAGTGAAAAGAGTCACTGCCTGACTACCAGTTTGTACGTGATTAAGCTGAGGTTAATTGTTATTTCTTGTGATTTATACGTAATTGTTTTATATCCATGTCGGGTCCTCAAATTATTGAAGACTAGTTTATTTTTACTTGGATCTGTTCTTTTATTGGGATTTACACAATCAGCTCTTGCAACTGATGGCGGCATCACAGTAACTCAACCTATAATGGTAGACCCGTTTGGGCATGCAATTTCTAGTTTTCAAGTTGGCCAAGAGATCAATGTTCAATCCACAGTTACAAACCATGATACCTCTAATCAAAAATATGCATATATGCTACAGGTACTAGGCAGTAATGGCGAAACAGAATATTTTGGAAGTAATTCTGCATCTTTGGAACCAACCCAATCCTTTAATGCATCACAAATGTGGATTCCAACGAACAGTGGACAATATAATATTCAAGTATTTGTCTGGGATAGCTTGTCATCTGCTATTCCATTAACTGGTGTACTTAGTACAACAATCACAGTAACTTGATCAAATCTTGGATTATACCATGCTGCTAATTTTGAATTTAAATCTTGAGTAGAAATTAATAGGATAAATTCTTCTCATCACTTAATTATTATCAAATTTTTGTATTTTCATGCCCGATGAATCCTGTAGATCTTGTGGAGGAGAATTAGTTAGCCATACCATGTGTTCTGATTGTAGGAAGGCAACTCAGAAGATATGTAGAGTTTGTAATCATACTACTCTACTACAATCCCATCTATACTGTATGAAAAATCCACCATCCGACCCAAAGCCGATACTTGTTCAAGCGACTCAGGATATCTCATCAAAGACTCGGAAGCGATCATTACATTTCTCATTTCTTGCCATAGGTGTAGTTGCTGGGTTTCTTATTCTGGGACTAGTTACTACCTCTTACGCTGGAATTTCTCAAGGGATTTCAGATGAAGCTCAGGCCACAAATTCAAATAATATTACTGTAAATACTATTGATACTTTTCCAACTCAATATGGAAAATCATACAATAACTGTCTTGCTTATGGGAGTGGTGAATCTATCACTGTGACCTGCCCTACAGATAATGGACCTGTGCACACGGCAGTATTGAATATGCCAAAAGATGTGAAAAAAGATTTTTCAGATTCAGTATTTTCTATTCAAGGAATTTCAATTACTGGTAATTCTGATGGTTCTGTGACGTTACAATATCATCTTAAAAAATATGTAACAAACTCTTTTGGAATTTAGTTAGAATATTTTGAATCTAAACTGTAGAATTTTTTAATAAAAATATATGAAAAGATGCTCCCGCCGGGATTTGAACCCGGGATCACTGCCTTGAGAGGGCAGTATGCTTAGCCGGACTACACCACAGGAGCTTAGCTAAGCCATAAAGAATAGCAATTTAAAGGAACGTTTTGCCTTTGAATGGATTTGTAAATTTTAACAGCTTTGATACTTTATAGCAAAATCTTAGACTGGTTCTTTATGGATGTAAAACATATTCCTACTCTGCTTTCAATATCTGACTTCCCTGTTGGATTGGGAGGTTGTAGAAGTAATGCAACTCATTTCCAATGTTGTGAGTATAACATAACTGTGATGGATGAACAATCTGGAGAATCAGTTCACCGTATTGAAAATGATTTTGTCAAGATACATCATTGTTCTCTTAATGATACTACTAGTAGTACCTTACACCAACTCCAGGATTTAACTATCATAAATGATGATCAGTGGAAGCTCAGAATGTTATTGTCAAAAATTAACGAAAAGAAAGAACAAATTGCAACTTCTCATGCTAGAAGCTGTCTTGTTGATGCAGGGATTCTTGCTAACAAAGCAAGAGATTCTGTAAAAATTAATGATCCTTTTGCAGGAGCGTGGATAAAATGTGCATCGTATTCTTTGGCAGATGCTATTTTTTGTCTTAATATGAAGAGACCAAGTCCAACTCATATGCTTGAGGTTATGAGAAACATGAAGAAGGATAAAGTAAACCAAAAGTTTTCTATAATACATCAAATTCTTGGTATTGAAAGATCATCAACATCACTTCTCTCAAGGATGGTCAAATCAACTGTTGGATTTTCTAACATGGTGGAAAATAATGGAAATTCTGATATTATCACAAAAAAATATGAATATCTTGTAGATAATTCACTTCTTTCAGATTGTTACTTTTATCTAGGATATGTAAACCGAACCAATCTACTTAGAGTTAAAAATCAGATTCATAAAAATCCTGAATTTATTCATGTGTTAAAAATAGGACTTGATATGGGACATGATCTTGTGGAAATTGCTAATCAGGCCGCAATTTTGCTCCAGTCCACAAACGAAATACTGGGGGATCTGAAAAATCAGCCGTAAGGCAGCGAATACTATTGGAGATTTTTCGATAACTTTTAAAACCCTGTATGAGATCTCCACAGTATGACCGATGCAGCATGTGGATGCGAATCATCCAAAGAAAATAATGCAGAATGTGATTGTGAAATGCAAGGCTCATGTCTTTGTGAAGCTAAATGTACTTGCAAAGCATCAGTTTGCAAAGAGCACGTATCTTCATTCTAATAGGTTTTAGTAACCTTTTTTTCTTTTATTTTTTAAAATGCCTTAACTTTACTTTTCGTTTTCATCTTTGAAGCCCCATGTTTTGACTAGTTCCTTTTGAAACTTGTCTACTTGTTTCTCATTAAGAGCATCTCCGCAATTTTTATGTGTTGGAACTACAATCATTCCATCAAGCTTAAAGTCAACTTCATACATGTGGACTTTTTCACATTCGCACATATTCGGAATAATATGGTTCCACTATATTTGCTTATTTGAAAGATTTAACTAGAACATTTTTTCTATACCAAATGTATGCGAAAGCATGTAATATTTGCTATTTTCACATTTTTGTTAATCATGCCTGTTGCTTTCCAATCTGTACAAGCTACAAAATCTACTGATTCATGGTATCCTGGAAAGGGACTCAAACAAGGTGATTATTTTAGTTATAATGTATGCTTTACTGACTGGCATAACTGTGCTCCCCTTCAGATGAGTTTTTGGGTTAAAAATCAGACAAGTGATGGAAGTGGTTGGAATTTAGTATTTCTAACAGTTGATGGCGCGATTGTACAAGAAGGAATCATGACAATAGGAAACATAACTCCTGATCCAGAAACTTTTGATCCTAACATTTCAGATTATACTGCAGTTTATAGAAGTACAGTCTCATGGTTAGATGCTTTTGCAACCAATGATTCACCAAAAACTTTTGATGTTCCAGCATGGGGACGTACAGGTTCTGTTGGTGGACAATCAGTTGGTCCTCTAAACCATGAAACAATTACAGAACCAGCTGGAACATTTGATACCTGGGTTGTAGGATGGCACAAAGGAAATGCCGATAACAAAATTTGGATTGATTCATCGCTTCCGTTTCCTGTAAAGGCTAATGTCTATGTAGATGTAAACACAGGAACACCTCCTCCAGATTATACTTTAGACTTGTTACAAAATGGAAATAGTCAAACAGAACCTAGTTTCTTACAAGTGTCTTCTACTACAACTGCTGGAGTAAATGCAGGTTGTGAAGCGCCAAATATGCTACAAGATTCCGTTCACGCCACTGCTACAACAGATTCAAACTCGATGATTATCGAATATAGGTATAGTCCATCTAATCCTCATAACGGTTGTCCGATAGAGATGAGATTGTCTTTTGAGCAGGTCTATGACCAAACACAAAAAGTCAGTAATATACAATATGATATATTCACAGTGGATAATAACGGAGTGAAACTATCTTCTCTTGCACAAACTCTGGGAAGGTCGTCTCTATTTGCTCCAGTTGGAGATGATGATAACACATTTGTCTTGAACGGAAGTACACCATTATCACATATTCTAATAGCAGCTCTTGGAACCGGAGCTCAAGGTTCTACTCCAAATGTCAGTTCTGCAGGTAATGTACAATTTGATATCAATACACAAACATCATTTGGTTCGTCACCTGTAAGTATGGGAACAACGTCTTCTATGACTAATTCTTCTATGACTATGACTAATGGTACTTCAATGAATAATTCTACTATGACCAATAGCACTGTAAATAATACCATTCCAGAATTTCCATTGAGCTCTCTGATGATAATGGCAATTGTAGTTGGATTGACAATTCTATTTGTTAGAATGCATCCAAATCTATCTAATATTAGACTATAAGAAAATCAATTGATACAACATGCCTAACATAAGAATAATAGCTATTTTTGCTGTAATTATTATAGTGGCAGCTGCAGGACTTGCATGGCCATTTCTTTCTAATGTAAAACCTATTTTCTTGGTACCTATACAAGCAAGTCAGTGGCACATGGGCAAAGGTTCTGAATATAATCCTGAAATGATTTATCAGGTTTCTTTTAACAACACAAATTTATCAACTGATCTAAAATTTCTTCCAATCCAAGGAGGAAATCAATCGTTGTTAGTTATGATAAGTCCAAGTGACGGCAGTAAGAAAATAAATCAGACTGTACCGATAGAACTAGTTTATGATTTTGTGGATGTCTCTTCTGATACCAAACCATATTTTGATGTTCTTGATCAAACCATATTTTCAATGAGAGATTATGCAACAGACGACAAATATCTAGCAAAAGATGCTGAATGGGGTGACCTCTACATTGGTGCAAATCATGTGACACTCAAAGTAACTGATTCTGGAAAAATGTCATTTGGATTTGGTTCTGCAAATGCGTATCTTTTGTCATACCGAATTGGAGCACACATAAACAAAATATGGATAGTTGATAATTTACCAATACCTGTAAAATCTGAAATTTATGATCCGGATGGAAATCTTCAATACACTTTCGAATTAGTTTCATTAAAGGCGCCTTCTACGCCAGGTTTAACTCCGTAACAATTTTCAAGTAACCAATCACAGAAATTTCTAATCTCATCATTGATCTTGCCCCACAAGTGTAGAGATGCAGGTAATATGTCTAATCTGTAATTATCATTTATCACTCTAACTCCTTCCTTTCCCTCGTACATGTATGCATCTTGTATATTTGCACTACCTAAAATTTCAGATGCTTTTGATTTTATCAACTCTCTTGCAATGGGAAATGCTCTACTATCTCTTTCAAATACAAATCCAATATTTTCTGTCCCATATGCCTCATAATCATCAATCTTTCCCCTTTCAGGGAAATTAAGCGAGACTTTGATATTGTATTTTTTTCCAATGTTGGTTGCAATCTCGTTGATAGTAGTAAATGCAAGACCCGGACTCTTTTTTAAGAGAAATATAATCTGTGGATTGTTTGATTTTAGCTCCTTTTGAAGTCTATATGATATTTGGGAAAAACTCATAATTGTAATAAAAAATTTTCTCATATATGCATTAGGTTTCACTTAATTACAAGATATTTTGAGACAACTCATGCTTCCATTGGATAAGGATGGTGTGCCATATGATGAGGGTTCTGAAAGAGCCTCAAGCGTTGAAGATTACAAGGTAACATGCATGCAATTTATCACAGACATATGTGGTGATTACATTGCATGGGTTGATTATTACAAACTACCTAAAGATGAAGACAAGAAAAGACGCGCACAAATACACGCAATAGTGGAACGAACAAATGAATGGATAGCAAAGATTGCAACTACCATAAAAGGAGTGGATATTGTCATGAATGACGGAATACAAAAAATGGCAGAAAATACTGCAGGATATCCATTCCAAGTAGGAGTCTTTGTTAATAATATGTCAGGTTATGCACTTGCAAAACCTGGAATAATAGACATAACTGTAAAAGCAATTGGAAGAGAAGGGTATAAGGTAAAACTAGGATGGCATCAAAAGGATAAAAGATTCTTGATAAGTTCTACAAGTCCTGTTGTCATTGATGAATCAAACATTTCTGATGAGGACTTTGATCTTTTAGATCTACACTTGAAAGTGGATGCTCGTAAATGTCAACCAAGAGATGTTATTTCTTTTACAGTTGTTGTAAATGAAACAAGGGATGGTCAAGAACACGAACGACGTGGCATGACTACAATTATTCATATGGGTTAACCTGTAAAACTATTCTTACTTCCTCGGATCGTTTATCCGCATATTTCATCTGTGATATTTTTTTACATAATTCTTGATCATTGACCAATGATGCTGTTCCTAAAATGAATTTTCCTTGGTATTCTATTTTGACATTGGGATTGTAAAGCGCATTTTTTAACCAGTCACTATTTGGATTTCTTCGGGAAAAATAGAACTTTCCCTTGTAAAATACTGCTCTAATCTCAACTGGGTGCTCTTTACCTGACTTTCTACCCGCGGTGATTAGTATTGCCTTGAAGGTTCCCTCTTGAATTTCCACGAAATATCTCTTGTTTTAAAGAATTTAACCGATTAGATTGAAAACCCTGATACCTCCTTCAATAAACTGACTCTACAAGTCGAATGCATGGCTACAAGAATCGAACTCGACCGAAAGCAAATCTCTGCAGATGAATTTAAAGGAAAAAAAGTCATTGATAGAGAAGGAATCGAATATGGTAAAGTAAAACACATCCATATCAATTCTGACACACTAGAAGTTGTGGGAATAACCGTACACAAGGGACTGCACAAAGATCACTTTCTATCACGTGACTACATAGATAGATTCACTGAAGAATCAGTACTGTTATCATCTGCTCCGATAAGAATTGACTCTCAAGTGGTTGACATTGACGGGCGTAAGATTGGAAAAATCAAAAGGCTCCACATGAACACTGAAACCAACGAGTTAGAATCTATCGAGGTATCTGACGGTCTTATTGGCTCGAGAATCTTTCGCACTTCAGAAATCTGGGGTGTTGGTGAAAAGGTAATTCTCAGACAAACAAAAGACGAGTACAAAGCTCCATAAATCTTTTTTATCTTTTTTATTTTACGGTAACCTGAGTGTTGATTGTATCTGTTAATGGACTTGATATGAGATATCCATTAAGTAGAACTGTCTGCAAACTATATGTTCCAGATTCTTTTGGTATCCATGATTGAGCAACAGTGAATTGCTGATTTGGACCAATATCTGCTGAAAGACCTTCCCGTGCTTCGACTTCGTTGTTTTGATTAATAACTGATACTAGATACGTAAATCGTTTAGCTCCATCTGAATGATTTGAGATCGTTGATGAAAAAATAATAACCTCTCCTACATGTATATCTGATTTCTGATTACCACTGGCATCTACTGTAATGGGGGCCTCAAAGTTATGTCACTTGATGATGCATATGCATTTTCGACTGCTGTAATTGCTAAAATTCCAATCAACAAGATATCCAGTCTTAGCACAAGGATTAGTTTTTAAGTTCGAATTATAAAAAATTTACTCATTTTTGTTCAGACGTCGAAATCTTTAATTTTCCTAATAGCAATTTATAATAGATTAATTTTCTGTTCTACGTTGTACGCTGTAGAGACTGACAAACTTTCTAAAGTTTATTCTAGTGGTCTCAAAGCAGTTGATGAAATTTCAATCAAGCTAGAAAATGGAGAGATCTTTGGTTTCTTGGGACCTAATGGTGCAGGTAAGAGTACAACTATTATGATTCTAACTACCTTGTTAAAACCAACCTCGGGCAAAGCATTTGTTGCAGGATTTGATGTTACCACTCAGGCAAAGAATGTTCGACAAAATATTGGATATGTACAACAGGATTCTACTGTAGATGAATATCTTACGGGTAGAGAAAACCTAGAGTTACAAGCAAGACTCAATCACATCCCAAAAGATATCCGAACAAAGAGAATAGATGAAATACTTGAGATAATCGAATTAGCTGATAGGCAAAATGAGGCAGCCGTAACATACTCTGGAGGAATGAGAAAAAGGCTTGACATTGGAGGAGGGTTGCTGAACATGCCTAAAGTTTTATTCCTAGACGAACCAACTCTTGGTCTTGATATCCAGACTAGATACAAAATCTGGGAATATATAAAAAAAATTCATGATGAATTTAGAATGTCCATTTTTCTTACTACTCACTATATGGAAGAAGCTGATAAACTCTGTAATAATATCTCAATAATTGATAATGGAAAAATCAAAATAACTGGTTCTCCCAAGGAATTGAAAAGTTCTTTAGGTAACGAAATAGTTATTTTTGAAATTGACTCCGAAACAAAACTAGAGGAATTAGTTTCAGAAATACGAAAAACTCCCACAGTAAAAGATGTATCAGCAAATGGACTTGTAGTGACAGTCTTTACAACTAGTGGGGATCAGCTTACTCCTCAAATTTTTCAACAAGCAAATGATCTTAAAGTTAAGATAGAAACCATTTCTCTTACCAAACCCACTCTTGATGACGTATTTTTATCCCACACTGGTCGAGAGCTACGAGAAGATGAAGGCAAGTATGATAGAAAAAAAATGCGTGAAAGATTACGGAGACTTAGAGTGTCATGACGATGTTCTCAGATACTTATACTATTTTCTGGAGAGAGATGAAAAGATACAAGAAATCACGAAGTGGAATACTGATACGACTCATTCAACCTGCAATATGGATTATAGTTATGGGAAACACATTTGCAAGTACTAGACCATTAATTCAGTCTGTAGGTTTTCACGGTTCTTACATAGAATTTATGGCACCAGGTGTGATAATGCTTACTGCAATATTCACAAGTATTTTTGGTGGAGTCAACACTTTATGGGATAGAAGATATGGTTTTATGAATAAAGCTCTTGTTTCTCCAATCTCTAGATCATCTATTGCATTGGGTAAAATGCTTGCAATATCATTGATCTCTGCACTACAATCAAGTTTGATTTTAGGAATTGCACTTGCATTAGGAGTTCATATGTCAAACCTGCTTATGGTGTTTCCAATATTGTTGACTGTAATTGCATTCTCACTTGGCTTCTCTGGGATATCTGTTATTGTGGCTGCCACATCTAAATCGCAAGAAACTTTTTGGG
Organism: Candidatus Nitrosotalea bavarica; assembly: GCF_900167955.1. Lineage (GTDB taxonomy): Archaea > Thermoproteota > Nitrososphaeria > Nitrososphaerales > Nitrosopumilaceae > Nitrosotalea > Nitrosotalea bavarica. The sequence goes on from NZ_FUYK01000007.1 coordinate 142,741, forward strand.
GACTCATCAACTTTTTGGGCATGCCTCTGTTCATGCTAAGTCCGGCACTCTTTCCTTTAGAACTCTTGCCATCTTGGCTTGCATTTGTTGCAAGACTCAATCCTGTGACCTATTCTGTATTGTTGATTAGACAGATGATGACTGGAACTGCTCAAATATTGTCTGTAGCAATTGAAATATCGGTAATATGCGGATTTGTTGTAATTATGGTCGCCATTGCAAGCTATGTATTCACAAGAGAAGTCAACAAGCCGTTCTAAGTTACCAGAATTGACCAAAATTGTAACAATTGCTAACTAAGGAGATCTTTTTAGTTTCTTACAATCTGGTATGTGTTGAAGATTTACCCAGTATTGATTGGGGCTATAGTACTTGTACTGTCAAGTATGTTTGTTGGTTATTCTTGGGCTACTCCTAGTCCTCCTTCTTTCTCTACACAATGGGGTTCATACGGACTCGCGACCAATGGTCAATTTGCATTTCCGCAAGGAGTAGCTATTGATCCTTCAGGTAATGTCTATGTCACTGATCTTGGAAATACTAGAGTAGAAAAATTTGATTCCAACGGAAATTTTCTTTCTGCTTTTGGAGGAAAGGGTAGTGGTAATGGTCAATTTCATTCTCCTATAGGAATTGCAATTGCTAATGGATTCATCTATGTTGTTGATAACAATAATGATAATGTACAAAAATTTGATCTCACTGGCAAATTCATAACATCCTGGGGAGAAAAAGGAACTAACAATGGTACACTTTTACTTCCAAAAGGAATAGCTGTTGATCTAACTGGAGATGTATATGTTGCAGATACAGGAAATAACAGGATTGAAAAATTTGATAGTAATGGAAACTTTTTACAAAATATTGGGCAGAGTGGACTTGGTGACGGTCAATTTCTTTCTCCAACTGATGTTGCTGCAGATTCACAAGGAAGCATCTATGTAACTGATTCAGGAGGAAACAAAATAGAAAAATTTACTGAGGATGGTGTATTCTTAAATACTTTTAGCGTTTCAACAGGAGCTAATCTGCAGCATCCATTTGGCATATCAGTAGACAAGTCCGGAAATATCTTTGTGGCAGACAGTGGAAATAATAGAATTGTAGAGCTAGATACTACTGGAACTCCTGTTACAACTTGGGGTAGTCAAGGTACGGGTGATGACTTTTTTGATACTCCTCTAGGCACTGCTGTAGACTCGAATGGAAATGTATTCGTTGTAGATTCTAACAATAATAGAATTGAAAAATTTACTCAAGCACCACCTGTAACTGTAACCCCGCCACAAACAACCGCTCCTACACCTCAAGTCACAGTCGGCCAAAATACGACTCAGACTAATGCAACTAAAAACATGTTTCCTAATGATCATACTCCTCCCTCTATTACTGTTCCTTCCGACATCACCATTGAAGCAACTGGAATTTTAACACCAGTATCAATTGGTCAGGCTGCTGCAACAGATGCTAGTGGTATATCATCTCTTACTAGTAATGCGCCACCGAAATTCCCACTAGGCATCACAATGGTGACATGGACCGCAATAGATGGTGCTGGAAATGCGGCAAAAGCGGTTCAGAAAATCACAGTCCAAGATACTACACCGCCAGTATTGACAGCACCTCCACCTGTGACAGTTGAAGCAACATCTCCTGACAATAATGCTATCAATCTTGGGTTGCCATCTGTCAACGATGCAGTTGGTGTAGAATCTGTTACAAATGATGCTCCACCGTATTTTTCAGTTGGAAAGACTACGGTAACTTGGAAGGCAATAGATACATCTGGAAATGTTGCAACTGCAACACAAATTGTGACAGTACAAGATACCACTCCACCTGTAATTCATGCCCCCCCTGATATAACACAAGAAGCAACTAGCCCAACTGCTAATATGGTAAATCTTGGAAATGCAACAGTTACTGATAATGGGATTATAAAATCAGTTGCAAATAATGCTCCATCTGTATTTCCCCTAGGCAAGACCATGCTAACTTGGATTGCAACTGATCAATCTGGAAATTCTGCAACTGCAACACAAGTTGTAAATATTGTGGATACTACTCCACCAAAAATTACTCCGCCATCTACAGTTACATTTGAGGCTACCTCACTCAATCAAAATATTGTTTCACTAGGAAATGCAACATCTACTGATAATGGGATTGTAAAATCAGTTACAAATAATGCTACGCAATTTTTTGCGCTAGGTAAGACTGTTATCTTGTGGACTGCAACTGACGCATCAGGAAATACTGCAAATGCAACCCAGATAATAGATGTAATTCATACAACTCCTCCAAAACTTACAGTTCCATCTAACATAACATTTGAAGGAAAGAGTACAATACTATGGACTGCCAAGGATGTATCTGGCAACACATCTAATGCTACTCAGACTGTAAATGTAGTTCATACTATTCCACCACGATTGATAGTTCCAACAAGTATTGTATTTGAAGCTACTTCGCTTAACAATAATACTATTTCATTAGGAACTCCAACAGTTGTAGACATTGAACAAGTTACAGTAACAAATGATGCTCCAAAACAATTTCCAATTGGATTAACTACTATTACATGGACTGCTAAGGATGTATCTGGTAACACATCTAATGCCACTCAAACTATTTTGGTAAGAAACACAACTCCTCCAAAACTTACAGTTCCATCTAACATAACATTTGAAGCTACTTCATTAAATGAT
>NZ_FUYK01000007.1:145487-368251 GCF_900167955.1 Candidatus Nitrosotalea bavarica
CTATGGACTGCCAAGGATGTATCTGGTAACACATCTAATGCCACTCAAGTAATTGATGTAGTTGATACTACTCCGCCAAAGATAACCGCGCCTTCTGAAGTTAATATGGTGGCAAAATTCATTTCTAATAATGTTGTACCAATAGGTAATGCAACTGCCACTGATAATGTCAAGTTGATCTCACTTACCAACAACGCATCAGAGACATTCTCACTAGGTAAGACCACTGTACTATGGATGGCAACTGACGAATCAGGCAACAAGGCAAATGCAACCCAGATAGTTGATGTGGAAAATACAACTCCTCCAAAACTTACAGTTCCATCTAACATATTCATTAAATGATAACACAATACCAATAGGCAATGCAACTGCAACTGACATCCAACCAGTTACAATTGCCAACAACGCATCAAAGACATTCCCACTAGGAAAGAGTACAATACTGTGGATGGCAACTGACGAATCAGGTAACAAGGCAAATACCACTCAGACTGTAAATGTAGTTCATACCACTCCTCCAAAACTTACAGTTCCATCTAACATAACATTTGAGGCCACTTCGCTTAACAATAATGCCATATCGCTAGTAAAACCAGCCGTATCTGATATAGAGCCAGTTACGATTACAAGCAATGCTCCCTTGGTATTCCCATTAGGAAAGACCACTATCTTGTGGACAGNNAGGAAAGAGTACAATACTATGGACTGCCAAGGATGTATCTGGCAACACATCTAATGCTACTCAAGTAATTGATGTAGTTGATACCACTTCACCAAAGATCACTGCACCACATGATATTATAGTAAACGCCACAAGTTCGACTGGAACTAGTGTGAATATTGGAAATGTTACAGCTAGTGATAATGTAAAAGTAGTTACAATTACAAACAATGCTCCTATGTTCTTCCAATTCGGGAATACTACTGTAGTGTGGACTGCAAAAGATGAAGCAGGAAATACTGCAAATACAACGCAGATAATTCAAGTCGTTGACAAATTGCCACCTCAATTATCAATTCCTAAGGATATAGTAACTGACGCAACAGCGTTTGAAACACCACTTGTAATAGGAGATGCCAACGGTACCGGAATTATTGACACATCTCCAAAGATAACTAATAATTCTACTGGACTATTTCATATCGGTAAAACAGTAATCCAGTGGATTGCAACTGACAAGTTTGGCAATGAAAATGCACTAGATCAAACTGTTACAGTACTTGCATGTGGAAAACCATCATCAGACTATAACTTGGTAATGGGAACCAATGGCGGTGAAACACTAACAGGTTCAATGGTGCCTAACTTGATAATTGGATTAGAGGGCAATGACGTGATTCATGAGGGTCCTGCTGGAGACTGTGTAATTGCTGGTGATGGTAACAATATCATTTACGCTGGAAATGACACCAACACAATTTATGCAGGCAATGGTGATAATATCATAAAAGGAGGAACTGGAAACATGCAGGTCTTTGTCGGTACGGGAAGTAACATAATTCAAGGTGGAAGTGGACAGAATACATGTTATCTCGGCAATCCTTCAAAGGATACCGTTGTAAATTGCCAGTCTCAGCTCCACTAATTTTTCGATAAACGTTATTTTTCATATAGATTATAATTACATTCGATCTCTTTCTAGGTAAATGGCAAGTTCCAAGAACCTATTTGCACGTGCCAAAAAAATCATCCCGTCAGGTATTAACAGCCCGGTACGATATTATGATCCATATCCATTCTTTGTCAAAAAAGCCAAAGGTAGTATGATGTGGGATGTAGATGGAAAAAATTACATTGATTACTGTAATGCATATGGCGCATTACTCTTAGGGCATGGGAGAAAAGAAATCATTTCTGACGTTAAAAAACAACTACAAAAAGGTACTCTGTATTGTGCGCCTACTGAAATTGAGGTAGAACTTTCCGAATTGATATCTCAGAATTTTCCATCTATGGAAAAAGTACGTTTGGTTAATACTGGTAGTGAAGCAACCATGACTGCAATTAGATTGGCAAGGGGATTTACAAAAAAGAAAAAAATAATAAAATTTGAGGGTTGTTATCATGGCGCACATGATTATGTTTTGGTAAAAGCTGGTTCAGGTGCTGCACATATTGGGATATCAGTCTCGGAAGGAAGCTTGGAAGAAGTCTCTAAAAATACACTTGTAGTAAAGTATAACAATTCTCAAGAACTACAATCATTACTGGAAAAAGAAAAGGATGTGGCTGCAGTAATTATAGAGCCAGTTCTTGCAAACATGGGTCTTGTACTACCAGAAAAGAATTTTCTAAATGAGGTACGAAAGATCACATCAGAAAATGATATTGTATTAATTTTTGATGAAGTAGTTACAGGATTTAGAATGTCTATAGGTGGTGCCCAAAAATACTTTACAATAAAACCTGATATTACTACACTTGGAAAAGCACTAGGAAATGGTTTTCCAATTGCGGCAGTAGGGGGAAAAAATGAGATTATGGATATGCTATCTCCAGAAGGTAATGTCTATCAAGCTAGTACATATGCAGGAAATCCCATATCTGTTTCTGCAGGAGTTTCTTCTGTAAAAACCATGAATAAACTCCAGTCCAAATTATATCCTAAACTTGAAAAGAATTGTACAAAGCTAGTTTCAGCAATCCATGATTTAGCAACAGATATGAAAATTCCACATCAAATTAATTCTATTTCATCCATGTTTCAGATATTTTTTACCGATGATCCTGTTGTAGATTATTCTTCTGCAAAAAAAGCAGATATGATAAAATTCAAAAAATTGTTTGAAGTGTTGCTTAAAAATGGAATTTTCATTGCGCCATCTCAATTTGAGACCGTCTTTCTATCGTATGAACACTCTAAAGATGATATACACAAAACTATTTCTGCTTATGAAAAAGCGCTAAAAGCGGTGAAATGATGAAATATCTAATTGGTACTAGGGGTAGCTTGCTTTCACTTACTCAGACAAACTGGGTGGTATCTAAGATAAAAAATAAGTCACCTCAAACAGAATTTGAGATAGTTACAATCAAAACACAAGGTGATACTGACGCACGCCCTCTTTTTACTATAAATCAAAAAGGAATATTTGAAAAGGAAATCGATAGAGCGGTTGCAGAAAAGAAAGTTGACTTTGCAGTACACAGTCTAAAAGATGTTCCTGCTGAACTACCAGAAGATTTGGTATTGGCAAGTGTTCCAAAAAGAGAAGAGGCAAATGATGTCTTTATCGCAAACGATGGGAGTACGTTGGACACAATAAAAAAGGGGGCAGTTATTGGGACTAGTAGCTTGAGAAGGGCAGTTCAGATTATTAGACTTAGGCCAGATGTTATAGTAAAACCAATTCGTGGAAATATTGAAACAAGAATAAGAAAAGTGCATGATGGGGAATTTGATGGGGTGGTATTGGCCCAAGCTGGAATCTCAAGATTAGGGCTAGATGTTAAATTTCAGAGACTCTCCTTGGATGAATTCCCTCCTTCTCCAGGACAAGGTGCACTTGGCATTGTGTCAAGAAAAGATAATGTACAATTAATTGAATTGTTACAACAGATTGAAGATCCTGAGACTAGAAACGCAATCGAAGCAGAAAGATCCCTCTCTAAGTTTGTAGATTCTGGATGTAGATTTCCAGTTGGAGCATTTGCTCATAAAGATAATGATCGACTAAGATTAAAAGTGATAGTCTATTCTGTAGATGGGAGCAGATCTATAATGGTAGAAAAAGATTCAGAAATAAATCAAGCAAATGAACTTGGAAGACAAGTTGCAACAGAACTTAAAGAAAAGGGAATTTCTGATATTGCAAAAAATTGGAGAGAAAAAGTAGAGGAATGGAATAGTAAATGACAGGAAAAGTTTTCATTGTTGGAGCAGGCCCTGGAGATCCAAAACTTATCACACTAAAAGCTGTTGAAGCGATTAAATCCTCAGATGTAGTTCTGTATGATAGGCTAGTAAGTAAGAAAATAGTTGCAATGATTCCAAAAAAGGCCGAAAAAATGTATGTTGGAAGAGATGTTGGCGACGATTACAAACATCAAGATACAACAAATGATTTGATGGTAAAATTTGCTAAAAAAAATAAAAATGTCGTGAGATTGAAAGGAGGAGATCCCTTCATCTTTGGACGAGGAGGCGAAGAGGCAGAATTCCTAAAACAACACAAAGTCAAATATGAGATAATTCCTGGTATCACATCTGGTATTGGATCTGCCGAATACTCTGGAATACCTCTTACACACAGAGACTATGCATCTTCTGTAGTGTTTGTTACAGGTCATGAGGATGCCAAGAAAAAAGAAGGAATAGTTGACTGGAAGAAACTTGCAAAAGCGGTTGACACTATAGTGATCATGATGGGTCTATCACGACTTGAGATAATATCAAAGAAATTGATTAGTGGAGGACTTGACAAAAGTACCCCGGTGGCTGTAATTCAAAACGGAACTACTGATGAACACCGATTGATAAAAGGCACTCTTTCAAATATATCGAAAAAAGTAAGTGATGCAAAAATTAAACCTCCGACTATTATTATAGTAGGCAAGGTAGTAAATCTCTCTGATAAAATAGGGTGGAGATGATGATACAAGGAAAAGTTATTGCTATTACCAGATCAAAAGATGATTCAGAGGAATTCACACAATTAATATCTGACGCAAAAGCAAAAGCAATATCACTACCAACAATAGAGTTGGTAAGTAAAGGCAATGATATGGTAGATGAATTTCTTGATGCTATCAAGATCGATGATCCGGATTATTCTGTATTTATGAGCTCAAAGGCAGTCAAACTTTTGTTTGATACTGCAAAGAAAATTTCAAAATATGAGAAACTTCAGCTTGCTGTTGCAAATACTACGGTGATTGCAGTGGGACCAAAAACAAAATCTGCTCTAGAATTGGAGGGGATTAGAGTATCACACGTTCCAGATAGGTTTTCATCAGTTGGAGTAGGAGAAGTCTTTACCACTCTAAATGCTGAAGGAAAAAAAGCAATTATCCCAAGAAGTGGTGCATCAACACCATTTCTTGCACAACTGCTAGAAAAGATCGGACTTAAGGTAAAAGAAGTCTATCTATACGATGTCAAATCTTCCAGTGCATTATCTTATTGGGTGGAATTCAAAGAACTTTTTTCGCAAAATAAAGTTGATGGAATTATTTTTACTAGTGCATCATCAGTTAGAGCATTTTTTGATATAATGTTATCTGATTATGACGAAAAAACTCTAAAGCAACACTTGGGAAAAACTACTATTATTGCAATAGGACCATTCACTGCTGATGAGCTTAAGAAATTTGAGGTAAAACCCATCACTGCAGATGTACATACAGTATATGGTGCAGTAGAATCAATCAAGAATTGCTTTTGTTAGGTGGACAATTTTAATAACGGTCAAATAGTCATAAAATGACAGAAAGTAACTTGAGTATAATCCAGAAAGAGGTATTAATCAGTAGGAAACGTTCTCTTTCCATCGTTATTCCTACCTATAATGAATCTAAAAATATTGTAAAAATACTTGATTCTTTGCGTTCAGCACTAACACGAGAAATGAATGCTGAAATAATAGTGGTTGATGATAATTCTCCTGACGGTACAAGTAACACTGTTGAAGAGTATGTAAAAAACTCCAAAAATCCTAGTTATTCTATCCAGATAATTCGTCGTGAGGACAAGAGAGGATTAAGCTCTGCTATTGTAACTGGTATAGAACATGCTAAAGGCGACGCAGTAGTTGTTATGGATAGTGATCTATCTCACCCTCCACAAACTATCCCACAAATGGTAGAAGAATTACAAAATTCTGATTGCGATATAGTGGTAGCATCAAGATATGTGAAAGGTGGCTCTGTCTCAGGTTGGCCATTTAAAAGAAAATTAATCAGTAAAGGAGCTACCAAGATTGCTCAACATGGACTTGGAATAAAGATCAAAGATCCCATGTCTGGATTTTTTGCATTCAAACGCCATATTGTAAATAATATCAAATTTGATGCAATTGGATATAAAATACTACTTGAGATTCTTGTAAAAGCACGAGGTGCAAAAGTCAAGGAAATTCCTTATAATTTCATCGACCGTACCACGGGTTCAAGCAAGATGGATTTTTCAATATGTGTTGATTATTTACAATCTGTATGGAGACTATATCGATATGGAAAATCTGTAAAAACAAATGAAAGACGTACATCTGTTCATTTCTTATCCAAAGCTGGAAGATTTTACACCGTCGGTGCTTCTGGATTGTTGGTAAACTATTTTGTCTCTTTTATGTTTGGAGCTGTACTTTCCAATCTTTGGTATATCTATGCTACCATGATAGGAATTGTTTTCTCAATGAGCTCTAATTTTATTCTCAACAAGATCTGGACATTTGAAGATAGAAACTTTGATACAAAAAGAACACTTGCGCAATATGGATTGTTCCTTGGCTTTAGTGGTATTGGAGCAGTCTTTCAATTGTTATTGGTTTATGGTCTAGTTGAATTGAGACACTTGAATTACTCTATTGCATTATTCTTAGCAGTTGCTATTGCATCAGTAGGAAACTTCTTACTAAATAAAAAATGGACCTTCCAAGAAAAAGTTTGGAGTTAGATACGCAACCGTTACATAAAATGGTCTAAAATGATCGAAAAATAATTTTTAATTTTTCTTTAATCCTATTGTATAAACAACTTCTTGTTCTAAATTATTAGAATGAATTCTCTTAGCTGGTCCTAATCTATTTTTATTTTCTTGATATTGTTTAGCTTGGCCTACTCCGCTATACGAGTGTGAAGCGTGGTGTAACTTTTTTATAATATAACGGGGTTATGAAATATATGACTTCTGAGAATCTTAACATGGATTATAGTAAATATGATTTCAAAGACTCTACTGAGATGTATGTATACACCAGTAAAAAGGGTCTGTCCAAGGAAGTCGTTGAAGAAATAAGCAGAATGAAAGGCGAACCACAATGGATGCTTGACTTTAGACTTCGTTCATATGACATCTTTATGAAAAAACCCATGCCAAACTGGGGAGGCTCTCTTGGCCAAATTGATTTTAATAATATTTACTATTATGCAAAAGCTTCTGAAAAAACAGAAAAGGATTGGGACAATGTTCCAGCTGAAGTAAAGGCAACATTTGATAAATTAGGAATTCCTGAAGCTGAAAAGAAATTCCTAGCAGGTGTAGGTGCTCAATACGAATCCGAAGTTGTTTATCATCATCTCAGAGAAGATCTTGCAAAACAAGGTGTACTATTCCTAGATACTGATACTGCATTAAAAGAGCATCCTGAAGTCTTCAAAAAATATTTTGGTAAAGTAATACCACCTGAAGATAACAAGTTTGCAGCACTCAACAGTGCAGTGTGGAGTGGAGGATCTTTCATCTATATTCCAAAAGGAGTTAAAGTAGATCTGCCATTACAAGCATACTTTAGAATCAATAAAGAAAATATCGGTCAATTTGAAAGAACTCTTATAATTGCAGATGAAGGTGCAGAAGTACATTACATCGAAGGTTGTACCGCTCCTGTATATTCTTCAGAATCTTTACACTCTGCAGTTGTAGAATTGATTGCTATGAAGGGCGCAAAATTAAGATACACTACAATTCAGAATTGGAGTAACGATGTTTACAATCTAGTTACAAAGAGAGCATATGCATACGAAGGTGCACGTGTAGAATGGATTGATGGAAATATTGGAAGTAAATTGACAATGAAATATCCTGGAATCTATCTTCTAGGTCAACGTGCACACGGAGAAACGCTTTCTATTGCATTTGCTGGTAAAAATCAACATCAAGACACAGGTGCAAAAATGGTACATCTTGCTCCAAATACAACATCTAGAACAACATCCAAATCCGTAAGCAAAAATAATGGAAGAACTACCTATCGAGGTCTCTTACATGTAGCAAAGGGTGCAACCAACGTCAAGGCCTCCGTTAGATGTGATGCCTTGCTATTAGATGACATATCAAAGACTGATACTTATCCATATATGGAAATCAATCAGGAGGATGCAACAGTAACTCATGAGGCAACTGTTGGTAAGATTGGCGATGAGCAAATTTTCTATCTTATGACAAGAGGATTCACTGAGGAAGAAGCACTTACACTTATTGTAAATGGATTCATTGAACCGTTTACCAAAGAGCTTCCAATGGAATATGCAGTAGAGCTTAACAGACTAATTAAAATGGAAATGGATGGCTCAGTCGGCTAGTGCCGATTGTGTCACTTTGTGATGTGAAATGTCATCTTTTGTTCTCTCTAAACTTGGCTCTAATCATATAGAAGAAATTTCTGAAGTAAATAATGATCCTGCATGGTTAAGAGAATACAGAAAGAGTGCTTTTACAATGTTTCAACAACTTCCACAAGAAGTCTCTCCTCTTTACAACAAGTACAGCGATGCAAACAAGATGGATCCAGAACAGATCACATTTTCTTTAAGTTCTGATAGTACTATTCCAGATTTTGTAAAAGACAGATTATTAGAAATTGGTGAAAATCCAAGCATAGTTCAGATTGGAACAAATATTCATAAAATTACTATTCCGTCTGAGTTAAAGGACAAGGGTCTTGTGATATGTTCAATCCAGGATGCAATAAAAAATCATGGTGACAAGATAAAAAAATCATTTGAACAAACGGATTCAAAGAGAGATAAATATATTGCACTAAACAATGCTTTTTTCAATTCTGGAATTTTTATCTACATTCCAAAAAATCTCATTTTGGAAAAAACAATTCATGTCGTGTCCTCACTCTCACTAGATCAAACTTCAACAATATCTCGTAATGTTATAGTGGCAGAGGAAAATAGCAAGGCGTCAATTGTTCAAGAGATCTATGCTCCACAGGCCACAAAACAACAAGCGTATCTTGAATTGTTGGACATATCAGTAAGTCCTAATAGTCAATTTGACTTGGTTACACTCCAAGCAATGGATGAAACAGCTATTAATTTCTCTTCAAGAGTGGCAAGAATAGAGCGTGATGGGAGAATGAACTGGTATCTTGGATTGTTTGGTTCACATCTTTCAAGATACAAGATAGATAATTTTCTTAATGGTCCTGGAGCAACTGCACGAGATACTGAAGTGGTTTTTGGAAACAAGAATCAATCATACGATCTCGCTTCAAATTTAATTCATAATGCCCCCTCTACAATTGGTAGAGTTTTAGAAAAATCTGTTCTTAAAGATACCGCAAAATCCCTCTTTAAGGGAATGATACGAATTGAGAAAGATGCACATCATGCAGAATCCTATCTTTCAGGACACTCTATCTTATTGGACAAGGGAGCAAAGTCAGATTCTATACCAGGGCTTGAAATATTTACAAATGATGTCAAGGCGACACACTCTGCCTCAGTAGCTCAGATGGATGAGGAACAGATCTTTTATCTTGCCACAAGATGCTTGAGCAAATCCGATGCTCAGAAAATTATAGTGGAAGGATTTCTTGAACCTCTTTCGAGAAAAATGTCATATCAGGTTCGTGCATGGATAAGTTACCTAATAGATTCCAAGTGGGCAGGACGCAATTTGACTATCAAGACAGACGAACAACTCAAAGCTATGCTTGAAGTTGAAGAAACAAGATATCGTGAAACTGATACATTTGAAAGTCATTACAAATACAGGTGAGATCTTGTCTAATTGGATAAATGTTTGCAAATTAAATCAGCTAAAGAAAGGTGAGATGATTGACTTTGATTATGAAGACAAGAAGATCTTACTTGCAAATCTAGACGGAAAGCTATATGCCTCTGACAGAATATGTACTCATGCAGATGCCGACCTTTCAACTGGAATACTAACTGAAGAGGGCGTAACATGTCCATTACATCTCTCAACTTTTAATCTAAAGACGGGTGTACCAGCGAACCTTCCTGCCGAAATACCATTAAAAATCTACAATGTTAAAATAGAACAAAACGAGATCTACATCGAGGTTAATTAATTTGCAAACAAGTTTTATAAATATTGAAAATATTAGAAATGATTTTCCAATTCTAAAAAGAAAGGTGCACAAGGATAAACCACTTGTTTATCTTGATAATGCTGCTACTACTCAAAAACCTATTCAAGTAATTGATGCCATCAGCAATTATTACCTAACTTACAATTCCAATATACACAGGGCAGTTCATGAACTTGCTGAAGAGGCAACACTGGCATATGAAGCAACAAGAGACAAGGTAGCAAAATTCATCAATGCAAAAAATCGTGAAGAAATTATCTTTGTTAGGGGAACTACTGAGGCAATCAATCTTGTTGCTTATGCATGGGGAAGACAGAATGTTAACAAAGATGACATTATCGTAACTACGGAATATGAGCATCATAGTAACATAGTTCCGTGGCAACTTTTGGCAAAAGAAAAAGGCGCAAAACTGGAATACATTGGAGTAGATGACGACGGGGATCTGATTCTTGATCATCTGGATAAATATCTCCAGACTGGCAAGGTAAAAATTGTAACATTTAGTCAAATGTCTAATGTTCTGGGAACAATAACAAACTCTGAGGAGATTGTCAATAGGTGCAAAAAATATGGTGTGCGAGTATTAATTGATGGAGCACAATCTGTTCCACATCTTAAAGTTGATCTCCAAAAACTTGACTGCGACTTTTTTGCTTTTTCTGCACACAAAATGCTTGGTCCTACTGGAGTAGGGATCCTTTGGGCGCGAAAAGAATTACTTCAAGAGATGGTTCCATTCAACGGTGGAGGAGATATGATACGTGAGGTTCACAAGTATGAGACAACATGGAATGATCTTCCATACAAGTTTGAAGCAGGAACTCCTAACATTGCAGATGTAATAGGATTTGCTGCAGCGATAGACTATCTTGATAGAATAGGTATGGACAAGGTACGTGAACATGAAATGGAGTTGACAAAATATGCATTGGATAAACTTTCTCAAATGAAAGGAATAATTCTATACGGTCCAAAGGACATAACAAAACGAGGTGGTGTTATTTCTTTTAACTTGGGAGATATACACCCACATGATCTTGCTACTATAATTGACGAAGACGGAATTGCCATACGTTCCGGTCATCATTGTGCACAGGTCTTGATGGAAAGATTAGATGTATCTGCAACATCTCGCGCAAGCTTTTATATCTATAATACAAAAGAAGAGATAGATGTTTTTGTTAAATCCCTTAACAGAGCAAAGGAATTGTTTAGGATATGAGTAGTGCTGATATTTACAGAGAGATAATACTTGATTATTACAGAAATCCGAGAAATTATGGTAAGATACAAGATCCGGATATTTCTCAACGAGATAGTAATCCTCTTTGTGGTGATGAACTAGAAATGCACATTAACATAAAAGATGATAAAGTTGCAGACGTGAAATTCACAGGAAAAGGATGTGCCATAAGCCAGGCAAGTGCATCAATGCTTACAGAGCTTATTATGGGCAAAGATTTTGAATATGTGAAAAAACTTACAAAAGACGATATTCTTGATAATTTAGGACTTCATGATCTTGGACCTGCTAGAATAAAATGTGCTTTATTATCATTAAAGGTTCTCAAGTCTGGACTCTATTCCTATATTGTTGACAAGCTAAAAGATACTACATCAGCAGATCAGATAAAAGAACAAGCCTCAGGTCTTTACTAAATTGGCTATCCCGAGTGTGGCGCTACCGCTCCAGATAAGAAAAATTATTTTTGAAAAATTTAATGACGTTAATCTGAGATTTACAAACGATGAAATCTTTGAATTGCTTAAAACAGATGGCCTAGATCCTTCTCTCACAATTGATGATGTAGAACAATACTTTAATCAATTACGTGATGGTGGTTTAATCAGGCAGATTGCTCAGAACTTTACTACTAATCATTACAAGCTCTTCGATGTGGTAGAGAAAATAAAATGTAATTCATGTAACCTAGAAATTTACTTGGGAAAAATGGAGCCTCGAGTTTGTCCTAACTCTGAGTGTAAGGCAACTATTTAGAACGATATCTCGCAGCTGCTTCTTCTAAGGCCTGTATCATTGGAAGCTTTACGCCTGTCAAGTACAATACCAAAGCTCCTCCTGCAGTACTGATATGATTTATTTTTTCGGCAAGGCCATATCTCTTCAACGCCGCAGTTAAGTGACCGCCGCTTACAATTGTAGTTGCAAATGAATTTGCTACTCCTTTGAGCAAAGACTCTGTTCCAAACTTGAAATTCTCATTTTCAAAAAATCCTGCAGGGCCACTCATAAAGACAGTTCCTGCACCTTGGATTGATTTTAAATAATAATCGACTGATTTTGGTCCCAAATCAAATATTTGTTCGCCTTTTACAAGTTCACGAACATCCATCTCTACTCTTTTTCCATTTCTCTCTACTGCAATATCTACAGGAAATGAAAACACCTCTGGATATTCACCAATTAATGCATGTGCTTTTGAAACAACCTCTTCTTCTCTTTTAATTCCTAGCGGGAACTTGATTCTTCCCTGAGCTCTTAGGAATACATTGGCAATTACGCCTGTGAGAAGAACCTGATCAGCTCTGCCATTTTGAATTAATTCTTTTATTGCCTCTAATCTATCTACCACTTTGGATCCTCCAAGCACCACCACGTGGGGTCCCTTGGCAACAGTCATTATCTCATCTAGCTTTCTTACTTCTCGTTCTACCAATCTACCGGCGCAAGATGGAAGGACATGTGCAAAGCCAATTATTGATGGATGTGATCTGTGCGAACTTGGAAATGAATCTAAGACACAGATATCAAATAACTTTGATAATCTTTGAACCATTATTGTTTTAGATGCTTCAGAAGCTGCAAACTCATAATTTTCTTCCGCACACAATCTTAAATTATCAAGCAGTATAATATCGCCATCTTTCATATTTTTAATCTCCCTCTGTGCTTCGGCACCAATTACATCTTCAATGTATTTTATTTTACGTCCTAGAATTTGTTCTAGTACCTTTGCATGTTTTTCCATTCCGGTGTAATCTTTGTTTCCGACTCTTCCCTGATGTGATCCAATGACTACTTTGGCACCTTCCAGATCTTTGAGAGACTCTGTTGATTCTCTAATTCGACTTGTTTCAATTATATTCAGGGTAACAGGATCAATGGGACAATTCATGTCCACTCTAAGAAAAACAGTTTTACCTTTGGTATCAAAATCGTCTATTGTTAGGATCCTCAATGTCGATCCTATCTAGAGATGTGGTTAAAATCTTTTAGTCAGAAAACGATCAAAAGGGAACCTCTTCAAAGATGAGTACTTTGATTTTAATATGGAAGGATATCCGATCTTAGTACTGATGTTAATACTTGGGAGGAGATTTCTTTGCAGAATTGGATCTTCGATATAAGAAGTAGAACATTTTTCTTACTATTAGTAGCTTTTTTAATTCTACTTTATCTTGCTGTTGCAAAAATAGTATTAGTGTATGACACTGGCTTTGAAAGTTATATTTCAAAACTTGTAGGCAATAGAACAATAGATCTTACTATGGGAGTATTTACAGAACTGGGATGGGTACTTTATCCCATATTTGTTAGCATCATTTTGTTTATAATCAAAAGAACAAGGCGACTTGGTCTAGTACTACTACTTTCATTATTGGTAGGTAGCATGGCTGTAGCTTACATGAGATGTTATACTGGATACGAAAAACCAACGCTTGAGTACTTGGGGGCGCAACTACCAATTAAATCGGGAGCAGATGTTGGCGTACCATGTCAGATTGATGGGACGTTCCCCGCAGGGGCCACTGTGAGAACTACAATATTTGCATTCATTATTGGATATGCACTGTCTAGGCGATTTCCTCGTGGTTGGTATCTATTGTGGATCTACCCAGCAGTTGTCTCAATTAGCAGATTATACCTATTGCAAGAATATCCGTCAACTGTACTATCCGGTGTAATCTTTGGAATATTGATTGCCAATATTGTATCCAAGAAATTAAAGATCGAACTTATCTTTGATAACTCAAAAACCTAATTCTTGCATGACTTTGGAGCTTATCAAAACCATTGCATAATGATCTTTGTCATGACTATATATCCAATATCTGATATCCCGTTCTTGTTTTGCTTTTCTTAATCCAAAATTTAATTCGTTCATGATTGTAAATCCGATCTTCTTTGCGACTTTTTCTTCTTTTGTCATGATTACTTTGAATGCTCCTTTTTGCATTGAAAAACCCATTCTTACCATTTGTGACGCCACGTCTCCAGATTTTCGTTCATCTTCGATCATGAAAGAATGGACAATTGGTAACTGTGATGGATGAAATTCCATGCCTTCAATACGTATTTGGTAAATAAAATCTACTTGGTGATACTTGTTATGCCTTAATATTTTAGGAAATGGATCAAAAATATGTTAAAAATTTTAACTCGTATGTCAAATACTGATCATAACACAAACTTAATCGATTACAAAAGCTCATTACCGCATGGGATCACTTGAGGCACTTTCAAAGTCATATGGCATAAAAAAAGCAGAAGTATCAAAATTACGAAAACAGGTTGAAAATAAACTAAAAGAATCTATTTCTAAAAAAAGAAGATCATCATCTGGACTTGTTGCACTTGATAAGAAAAAAGAAGATCTAACCAGGACAAAGGACCATGCGGTTCAAGTTCTTAATCAGCATCTATCCCAAAAAGCAAGTATTGAGAGGCTCAAGATTGCAGCTGAGGAGAGACTAAAACATGAGGAAAATGCAAAGGATGAGGCAAAACAACAAAGTGAATATGGTGCTCCAGAAGAAAAGATCAATGCAGTTCAAAGACTAAAGTATGTTGATGAAAAAATAGCAGAATTACATGCAGAATTAAAAGAAAGGGAATCTAACCAGATAAGACTAGAAAAGGAAATAGAATCTACTGAGAAGGAGAAAGCAAAGATTGAAGAGCAGTTAAAGAAACAAATTCATGCTAAACCTGCACTAGTTGAACAACTAAAGGTTGGTACAAAAGAAGAGGCTATCCTGAGACCAAGATTTGAGTCTCTGCAAAAGATTGAAACCCAGGTAAGCGCAGCATTATCAATAGTTCAAAAGAAGCTAGCGATAATTGCAGCTCAGAAAAGAAAGAGAATCAGCAATTGCAGCTCAGAAAAGAAAGAGAATGGCAGCAATTGCAGCTCAGAAAAGAAAGAGAAAAGGACCAACAAACAGAAAACCTACTAAAAGAAAAGTAGCAAAAAGTAAAACAAAACCTCGTACAAAAAAAGTACCTAAAAGAAAAATTAAATCTAGACGAAAGTAGTAATTGTACGCTTAATTAATATTGAATTAATTTTTCTGTAGCGATATGTCTCTACCAATTTCACAACATGACAAAAGATTAGGATATGTCAATTAAAATGAAAAAACGCGGTCCGATAATTCTGATTACTGGTACAATAATGATTATCTTGGCTGCATCTGTGGCATATTCTATTATACCACAAGAGCAACAAGGTACTAATGGTGATTTCTTTCCTTCTCCAGAAAGCCTATTTGATAATGTATCTGATAAAGTAACAATTGATGCAGGTAATGTGTATATATTCTCACATACTGTCAATACAGCTGGAGTACCTCTGATGTGGGGAGTTCACATAGTGGATTATACTCCAAATGATAATATTGGAATATCAATATCGAATATCTTTGGGGATAAATTCGGCTCATTTGTTGAAGGTGATCCAATTTTCATAAAATCATTTGATGTATCAAAAGCTGATACGTACAACTTTAATGTTGAAAACAAAGGTAAGGAACCAATAACTGTAGTAATGTTATTCACAGAGAACCCTGAAAAATCAAAAGCATTAACTGATCCCAACTCAACATTTGTCAAAAATATAATTCCCTTGGCCGAGGCCGGGTTTCTATTGATTGTTGGAATTATTGTAGTAATAGCTGGGATAATACTTAGCGTAATGGACTGGAGAAAGGGGAAGAATCAGTCTAGCAGATATATCTAGAATTCTAGTACTACTAGTTTTCCATATTTTCCAACATTGAGAGCGTTTTCTCCTCTGAATGTAGAAATGTATCCGTTTTCAATTCTGACCTTGGAACCTTGTTTTACCATCTTTATCTGTGCATCCCATAGACTAAGCTTAATCTGTCCTGTTTCATCTTTTAACATTGCATCTGCAACCTGAGCTTGTCCGCCTGTTTTGAGGCTGACGGTTCTTGGTTCGCTAATGCTCTCGATTACTCCTTCAACTGGTTCAAGCTTATTTTGTGGTCTACTCAGTTGGTCTATATTTGGCATTTAAGGAAATTTTCTATCTTCAAATAATAAGTGTTTTGATGAATAGTTCTATTTTCTCTAATCAAGTTGTAATGAATTTTTAAATCTACTTGGAAATGATCTGACCTTTCAACCAGAGTGCAATTTGTTTGGTTGCAGCGTTGTGCGACATGTCAATTATTGGTAAGAGAACATTATTGGTGCTATTTTTTAGATATGGTTTGTATTGTGGCATCTCTGTGTACTCTATTGCTGCAAAATGGATCTTTCCCTCAATCTGATCCTTGATAATTTCAGGTGTGGGAGGAAAACCTTGTGGTTCGTATAATATTCCATCGGCCCAACGTGCGGGAGGTGCAGAATTACCTAGGGGAATATTGTTGGTCTTGATATTGAGAAAATCTTCGATACTATTGACTTTGACAAGTTCATGTATTATAATTTCATTTATTGGCTGATGTCTGATTGTGACCATGTTTGTAGAGCAATAGTTGGATCATTTAATGGATCCGATCTAGATCGAATTTTTTAATATTGTTATCATTAATTAGGTATAATTTTCCCTTTGAATTTTATCTGTGTCAGTTATAGTTTTATGAGTTTGACTGTAGAACCAAAATAATCATCACGATTGTAAATGCGCCAAAAATAGAACCAATTCCTATTATAATCTTGGCATTTCGCTTCATGTTCTGTAAGCCGCAAGTCAGCTAATTTAAGATATCATTACATGATATGGATTATCTAAGATTTTGTTTTATCAAACCTGGTTAATTTGATTAGATTTTAAATAAGGTAATACTAGACTAACTCATTATGAGTGAACCACCCAGAACCTTTTTCAATTTCTCCTTCTTCAAAGTAGATCCAAAATGGCGTTGGATGGCCGATCTTGCAAAAGAGGAATCCGCAAAAGAAGTAGATATTGTTCTTAAAAATTCTCAGATAATGTACAGGACATATTCTACATTGGGGCTAAGAGATGATGCAGAATTTATGCTATGGTTTGCATCAGAATCAGTTGAAAAAATTCAGGATATTACATCCAAATTGTACCTCACCGTCTTTGGAAAATATATTATTCCAACACATGTTTATTTGTCAAACACAAGACCGTCAATTTATGCAAATAATCCTCCACTGCGTGGCTGGCTTGGAGGCGAAGCCCAGAAAAAATATGTCATTGTGTATCCTTTTATCAAAATACGAGAATGGTATCTTTTACCAGCTGAAAAACGAAAAGAGATGATGGTAGAACATATTCAAGTTGGACACAAATATCCTGAAGTGCAATTAAACACTACTTACTCATTTGGAATTCATGATGAGGATTTCATGCTTGCTTTTGAAACTGACACACTAGACAAATTCCAAGATCTAATTATGGACCTACGAGAGACTCGCGTCAGTGGATACGTTGCAGTGGATACACCAATGCTTGTTTGTGTCAAAAAAGACATTGTTCCGCTGATTAGGAGTCTTGGATGATGAAAGCACTAAAAGAATGGGCAACTGTTGTAACAGCACTTGAAAACGGAGATCAAACAGTTCTTCTACGAAAAGGTGGAATACTTGAGACTGCATCTGGTTTCAAAATTGAAGACAAAAAATTTGCACTCTTTCCAACATATGAACACCAAGACAATGCTTCTCTAAAATCACAATTTTATAGATATCTTGCAGATGTACGAGAACAAAAACCCAGGGAGGGATTTAACAGAATAACCTCATATGCCGAAGTACTTGCAGAGCATGAAGTTTCTTCGATGAACCTAATCGAGGCTTTATCTCAATTTCATATCTGGAGTGATTCGTATATGGTGGCGAGAATGAACTGGATGCCTCAGAAACCCATGATTGCAATTTTTTTGAAGGTATACAAGATTCCTTCAACTGAGATTCCCATTCTTCCAGAATATCATGGATGCAAATCTTGGATAGAATTAAATGTCAATACCGAGGCTGGAAAAGCTGTTTTAAATGAATCAGATCTTCAACAAAAAATATCTGAGTTTAGGAGGATTGTAAATTGAAATATAGAAAACTGGGTAAAAGTGGAATTGACGTATCCGAAATAGGATTTGGAGCTTGGACTCTAGGTCTTGATTGGTGGGGTAAAAAAATAGAAGACGATGAGGCTAAAAAAATGCTGAAACGAGCATTTGATCTAGGCATTAATTATTTTGAAACTGGTGATATCTACGGAAGAGGAAAAAGCGAGAAGCTAATAGGCGAAGTATTTTCTGGAATGAGAAATGAAATAGTATTATCAACAAAATACGGTTATGATATTTACTCTACTGAACAGATAGGTCACAAGGAACTTCCACAAAAATTTACAACCGAATTTACAGATTTTGCTCTTAAGAAAAGTCTTGAAAGATTACAAACAGATTATGTTGATGTATATGGTTTACACAATCCAAAAATCTACACTATCAAAGACAAGCAAATCTTTGATTTTTTGGACAAAAAGATCAAGGAAGGTGTAATCAAAAGTTATCAGATTGCATTGGGTCCTGCTATAGGATGGACACAAGAAGGTTTGGAATCGATGAAGGTAACTAATGCTACTGCGGTACAAACTGTCTATAATATACTTGAACAAAACCCTGGAAACTTACTGATTGCAGAAGCAGAAAAACACAATGTAGGAATTCTAGTTCGAGTACCTGATGCCTCTGGGATATTGACAGGAAAAGTAAATGCAGATACAAAAATTAGCGAAAAGGATCATCGTTCAGTACGAACTGGAGACTGGGTAAAAGAGGCACTAAAGAAAGTAGATCAGTTGACACCAATTGCAAAAAGAAATGGATTAAACATTACTGAACTTGCAATTAAATTCATTCTCTCTCAAAAATCTATCTCATCAGTACTTCCTACTGTAGTAAGCGAAGAAGAGATTGAGATGTTCTCTGCCATGTCTGATGGAAAATACCTGAGTGATGATGACAAGAATGAGGTGATTGGATTATTCAACCAGTGGCCTTCATACGAGTTAAAAGCATCAGCTCAAACTGCTTAGATACTACTAAAATTCTAGAAAAATAAAACAAATTATATTCAAAGAAAACAAATCAAAGTAATGGTTCTAAATACAAAGAAGACGTCCACTATGACATTTAGAATTGATGAAGATGTCCTAAGTAAACTTCGTTCAGAATCAAAACATCGAGAAACTAGTCTCAACACATTTGTCAATCACATATTCAAAAGATACGTAGAGTGGGATATGTATGAAGCAAAGGTGGGCATGGTTCCAATTGCAAAACCGATCATTGTTGAACTCTTTGGAAAGATGACTAAAGATCAAGCAATAGACATGGCTAATCGAATTGGTAAAAATGTAGTCAGAGATACTGCATTGTTCATGCAAGGAGATATGGGCCTTGATTCATTCATCACTTGGTTTGAAGCAAGAATGCGTGCATCTTCAATCGAGATAAACCATAACATGAAAAATAATATTCATACATTTATCATTAAACACGATCTTGGTGAGAACTGGTCATTATATCATACAACAGTGCTTGAATTAATTTTCCGAGAAGTTTTAGGGAAAAAGGTTGATTTTGACTATAATGTTGGTATGATGTCGTTCAAATTTGCTGAATAGGTGATTGCAAATGCTTGCAACTGAGTGCAATCTAACCGAGCATGTTATATTTTTGTAGTCTGTTGATGTATGCGTGCAGGTACTCCGACAGGGTAGAATTCTTGAAGGGGAAAACGCGGACAATATTTTAAAGATTATGTCCAATGACCAAGCCATGCAAATACTTCGAACTACTACTGACGCACCAAAATCTGCATGGGAGATTAGCACAAAATCTGGAATCCCTCTAACTCAAGTGTATAGGTGGGTTCGCAGACTTCACAACTCTGGGCTTGTACGTGTTTCGGGGGATACAAATTCCTCTGGTAAAAAATTCTTTATGTATCAAAGTAAGATAAATTCGATTAAAGTTTCATTGAACTCTTTTCCTGAACCTATAATTGAGATATCCTAGAAATTTACCTTATAGATATATTATACAGTAATTGGATCTTCTATGTTAAATTCGTGTTCAACAAAGTATTCTACTCTTGTTTTCTTGAATTCTCTTGAACTAAAAAGAATCTTGTAATCGTTAACCTCTACCTGCTTCTGGATTTGTTTTGCCATCTCTTCTGCATCTGCGATTGATTTACAATGTACCATGGAAAATACACTGTATGGCCAGTCTGGATATACTGGTCTTTGATAGCAATGACTTATCTGCGGAAAGGCACCAAGTTTTTCTCCAACTTCCTCAATTCTTTCATCTGGAACTTTCCATACTATCATACCGTTTGCAGTAAAGCCTACTTCCCTATGTCGTAAAATGGCTGCAAATCTTCGCATGACTCCTATTTCTTCATATTTTTTTACCTTTTCGAGGAGTTGCTCTTCAGTTATTCCAAGTTTTTGAGAAGATTTTAAAAACGGTCTTTCAATTATCTCTAAATCTTTTTGTAACTCACGTATGTAGTTTTTTTCTTCTTCAGTTGCAATAAATTTTGTTTCTGTAATTTTCTTTTTTTCTTCAGATGGTTTGACATCTGATTTCTTTTCTTCTACCATCTCAAGCTTTACTCCAATCTTAAATAATTTTATAGTAGGAAGTAGTCTTGTTTTTTTAATTCCTGGTAACTTGGAGAATTTATCTATCTCTGTTTTTAGATCAGCTCCTGGGGGAACTGCTAGAGTAAACCAAAGATTGTATTCGTGATTTCTCTCATAATTGTGAGATACGCCTGGATGTCTGTTTACTTGATTTGCAACATAATCTAATTTTTCTGACTCGATTGCCATTGCAACCAATGCACTCTTGTATCCTAACTTTCTTGTATCAAATATTGCGCTAATCTGTCTGATTATTCCTGCATCTTTGAGGACACGAAGTCTCTGCATCATATCCTGATCTGATAATCCAAATTTCTTTGCCATTTCCATATATGGTTTTGGTGTTAAAGGGAAAGTCCACTGGATCTCATTTAGAATCTCTTTGTCCAGATTATCCATGATAAATGCAAAGTCTACCATTACAATTAAAAATGTTGCCTAGATTCCCATAGAATCTATAAATATCATCCAAAGTCAGCGTGATTGATTGATAGTTGATCTGAATCTTAGGGGAGATTTGGTAATTATAGTAGGTGGAGGAAATGAGGGCCTAAAAAAAGTAAATACTCTTTTAACACAAGATTGCAAAATTCTTCTTATCAGTGATTCAACTAATAGGCAAATCCAAAACTATGTCAAACAAAAAAAAATATCTTTTAAACAAATGAAACTTGATAATGCAAATTTCCTACAAAAATATAAACCGTTTATGGTATTAGCTACAACAAACAATAAAGAACTTAATCGTAAAATTGTAGTACAAGCAAAGACGATGCGTTGTTATGCATATGCTTCCGATGATCCCGAAGTGAGTGATTTTGCATTTGGATCTGTAATTAACATCGCTGATACTGTACAAATCGCAATATCAACAGGAGGTCGAAGTCCTGCCATGGCAAGGAAATTAAAAATACAGGCCGAGCAAGTCTTTAAAAAATTAATTAAAAAAGAAGATATTTACCATATAAAACTACAAGATTTTGCCAGAAAAGCCGCCAAAGCAAAGATCTCTACCTTTCCTGAAAGAAGGAAGTTTCTCTACGGTGTTATGAATGACAATCATGTTAAACAATTAATACAAGATGGAAATCTAAAAAAAGCACAGAAGCGGGTTATGGAAATGCTAGGTGATCTAATCTGACAAGTGATGTAATCAACGCTAGAGTTACTTTTAGAAAATCGCCTATTCATATGCTTGAAAGATTCACTTTTCGAGATGTAGATTCTGCTTATGAATCATTTTTGAGACATTCTGGATTACAAGAATGCGTCATACTACAAACTTGTAATAGAGTTGAACTCTTTGGTTGTACTGTTACTACTGATCTTGAAAAAATAAAAAAAACATGGGCATCTGTTGCAGGACTAGAAGAAAATGCGTTTAAAGATAATCTTGAGATAAGCAAAGGAATTGATGCATATGCTCATTTACTCAAGCTCACATCTGGACTTGATTCTCTTGTAATAGGGGAGGAACAGATACTTGGCCAAATAAAAGACTCTATCAGCACTGCTCGCGGACTAAAGGCCTCTGGAGATAATCTCAATACTTTGTTTGACAAGGCAATTAGAGTTGGTTCTCGTGTACGTCAGGCAACTGGAATTGGAAAGGGTAGTATCTCTGTTGGTTCCATGGCAGTAAATCTTGCAGAAGAAAATGTTGATGATTTAAAATCAAAACATATTTTGTTAATTGGAACTGGAGAAGCAGCAAGTTTAGTTGCAAAATCCCTCAAAAAACGAGAAATTAATTTTCTTGTTACTAGTAGAACATTTGAACGTTCAAAAGCTTTTGCTGAAACTGCAGGCGGAATACCGATACCATTTGATGAAGCTACCTCTAATTTCAAATCAATCGATGTACTGTTTGTAGCCACAGTCGCGCCATATTTTCTTGTTACATATGATAGAGTAAAGGAAGCAATGGAATCTGGTAAGGATGGTATGCTCATAATGGATCTTTCTAATCCTAGAACTGTGGATGATAAGGTTGGAACTATTGATAAAATCAAAGTTATGAACATGGACCAGATTGCACAGATGGTAGATAAGAATATGCAGACTAGAATGGGAGTTGTATCATCAGCAGAACAAATTATTAATGAAGAGCTTCCTGTAGTAGAAGCAGCGATGAAGAGACTTGAAGTTGAACCAATCGTCACTAATGTATTCAAGGAGATAGACCAAGCGCGAGTCAAAGAACTAAAGAAGGCTCTTCAAATGCTAGGCGAAAAAGATGCACAAAAAATACGAATTATTGACCAACTTACTCAGGCAATAGTTGAAAATATCATGTCAATTCCTATGAATAATCTAAGAAAAGCCTCAGAACAAGGTGATTCTGAAATTCTAAAAACTGTCACAAAACTCTTTGATTATAAGACCAGAGAGTAACAAATTATATTGCTAAAAAAAGGTATTTTATCTAATGTCTTTTCCTAATTTAAGACTAAGACGTCTTAGAAAAACTGGTAAAATTAGGGAGCTTTTAGAAGAAGTAAGACTTTCCCCAAAGGATCTAATATGTCCAATTTTTGTCCAAGAGGATCTAAAATCAAAAATCCCTGGTAGTTCAATGCCTGGCATGGAGAGACTTGCGTTATCTGATGTGACAAACGAAGTAAATTCAATTGCAGAATTGAAAATTCCGGCAGTAATGGTATTTGGAATACCTACTCAGAAAGATGATCACGGTACATCAGCTTTTACCCCGAATGGAATCGTACAAAAAACAATTTCTGAAATTAGAAAGAATCTTGGAAATGATATTGCGATCATGGCTGATGTTTGTCTTTGTCAGTATACTAGTTCTGGTCATTGTGGGCTCGTTAAAGGAGATAAGATAGATAATGATTCCAGTCTTGAAACATTGGCAAAAATTGCAGTAAGTCAAGCTCAATCTGGGGTAGATGTCGTATCTCCTTCTGCTATGATGGATGGACAAGTAAAAGCAATAAGACAAGGTCTGGATGATGCTGGTTTTCACGATGTTGCAATAATGTCACACTCTGCAAAACATCGCTCTTCATTATATTCTCCTTTCAAAGATATGGCACATTCTGCTCCACAGTTTGGAGATAGAAAGACCTACCAATTACCATACACTAATCCAAAAGAAGCCATGCGTGAAGTTGAAACTGACATACAAGAAGGTGTAGACATTGTTATGATAAAACCCGCACTTGCCTATCTTGACTTGATCTATAGGACTAAAGCAAAATTCAACATACCTATAGCTGCATACAGCGTCTCAGGAGAATATGCTCTAGTCAAGGCGGCAGCTATGGCAGGATATGTTGATGAAACAGAGGTGACACTTGAAATTCTTACTGCAATCAAACGTGCTGGCGCAGATATGATAGTAACATATTTCTCAAAGGGTGCAGCAAAAGCACTTAATCAGAGATGAGAGAAGACCAATCATTTGAGATAACTCGTGCATATGATCTACTACCACATGTAGTTGGTGCAAGCTGGGCATCAATTTGGTTTAGGATGAACAAGAGAAGAAGACCTACAAAAGAAGAATTCAGAGAAAAAGTAGCTGAATATTTTAAGATGCTAGTTCCCCTTACTAACGCATTTCCAGAGGAAGAAAATTTCAAAGAAATAATTGGCTATATCAAAGAAAAGCATGAAGATGAAATTAGAAAAATTCTAACTGGTAATAATCCTGAAATTGAAACGAGATACAAAAGATATGTCGACTATGGCTAGATCTCTTTTTTTAATTCATCCAGAAAATTTTTCATTATTTTAATTCTATTTCTTGCCATTATTTTTCCAGTCTTCGTGTTCATTGTTTTTTCTAAAAGTAAAAGTTTCTTGTAAAAGTGATCTAATGTCCAATTCTTGTCATCTGGAGAGCGCTTCTTACAAAATGGATCATCTTTATTGTAAAATGGTCTGTTCTCAGCACCGCCTACTGCAAATGCTCTTGCTATTCCTATTGATCCTAATGCATCTAATCTATCAGCATCTTGCAATATTTTACCTTCCACTGTTTGAGGAACAACTCCTCTTGAAAAACTATGATCTCTAATAGCATCAGAAATGATTTTAATTTCATCATGGGTAAAATTGTATTTTTTTAAAATCTTTTTTGATTCTTCTGCACTCTCTAGAGAAGAATTTTTTGAACGAGGATCAGATTTTGGGTAAGAGATTATGTCGTGCAATAACACAGAAGCAGTAATCAATACCATGTCTGATTTTTCTTTTCTTGCAATTATTGTTGCGTTCTTAAGCACTCTCATAACATGCTCAAAGTCATGTGCGGTATCATTTTCTATCTCTTTTTTTACATATTCCTTTAATTTTTCTAATTTCAATTTGGTCATTAGAATTAATTACATTTTTATAAATTGAAGTTATCGAAATGTCTTTCTAGTTATAGTGTGAAGAAAAATTCAAGAAATGTTGTTGAATTTGGGAAATATTTCAAGTAATTGGATCCTAGAAACCTTGTTATATCAAAAAATAGAACAATAATCCAATATCCTTATTAATTAAATTCACGTATGGTTCCCATGAGTACTAAAGCGTGGAAGTGTTATAGGTGCAATTTGACCTTTACTGATGAATCCCACGCTGCTTTACATGAGGATCTTTCAAAACATAATGTTCGAGAGATTCAAATAGTAAAAGTATAGAAACTCAAATGAAATAATATCCTTGGAGATAACTGGATAGATAAATGTCATACTCAAATATTTCCAAGATGAATTTTGAAGTATCAGAAGAGCAAAAAATTTTTCTTGATAAGATAGATAGAGTTTGTAAATCAATTAGAGATCATGAAACAAAATGTTATCTAGATGAAAAATCAAATGACCGAGTAATTCCTGAATTTGGAGAAATAGGTATGCTTGGATGTCCTATATCGAAAAAATATGGAGGTCTTGGATATGATATTTTAACATATTTGTTTGCGATGGAAAGAATAGGACAAGAAGGAAATTCACTTCGTACCTTTTTCTCTGCGCATATATCAATTGGTCAAATGGTGATACAAAACTGGGGAAATGAGGAACAAAAAAAGAAGTATCTTTCAAATGCCACTACTGGTAATAGTATAATGGGTTTTGCACTAACAGAGCCAGATGCAGGAAGTGATCCTGGTAAGACTTCGACAAAATTTGAAGAACGTGGAGATAATTATGTTCTAAATGGAGTAAAACATTGGGTGGGAAATGGGACATTTGCTAAAGTTATAACAACATATGCGAGAGGAACTGACGGAAAAATTTCTGCGTTTATAGTAGATACAAACTCCGAGGGATTTCACGCAGAAGAGATGCATAACAAAATGGGATTGCTTACGGTGAAAAATGCAGAGATTACTTTTGAAAATTGTTTAGTTCCAAAACAAAATCTTCTTGGGAAAATTGGAAATGGTCTTAGTGTTGCATTTAGTGCATTAATTGATGGAAGATTGAGTGTAGCTGCAGGCGCTGTAGGAGTAATGAAAGATTGCCTTGATGAATCAATAACATACTCGCAAAAAAGAGAACAACATGGTTCTGTTCTTGCAAAAAAACAACTAATTCAGGAACACCTTGCTACAATGATTGTAAACATAGAAAGTTCCAGATGGCTAGTATATCGTGCAGGGGCAGCAAGGCAAAAACTCCATGATTATGTAGAAAACCTCAAAGAAAACGATGTAAATTGGCTATCTTTACTTGATCGAGAAAACAAGGAATATTCTTCACTGCGAAATAGGGTTGATAGGCTTGCCGCTATTGCCAAGTTGCACGCAACAAACGCTGCATTTGACTGTGCAAATAGGGCAGTTCAGGTCTTTGGCTCTTATGGATATCAGAAAACAAGCAGAGTAGCAAGACATTTTCTTGATTCTAGGGCAATTGTAATCTACGAAGGGGCAAACGAAGTGCTAAAACTCAAAATAGCATCACTTGAGATGGGTGACAAATATACTGCATACTAGCTTTTCATCAATACTTGGTGCATAATCTCTAGGCCTTCATGTATCTGCTCTCTTGTAATTATGAGTGGAGGTATAATTCTCATTGATTTTTGACCTGCTCCGAGAGTCAACAAACCATGTTTGAATAATTCGGTAAGTTTTTTGTCACGGTGTAATGTTGTATCAAATTCAACTCCTACCATCAAGCCTAATCCCCTTACATCTACTACGCCTTTTTTTCCAGTCATCTCTGTCAAACCTTTTCTAAGCATGTTGCCCATCTTTGTTGCATTATCTAATAACTTGTCTCGTTTTATTACCTCTATTACTCGTGAGCCAACTGCCATGTCAATTCTATTTCCTCCTCCCCATGTACTTGATAACACTGATCTTTGTCCTGGATCAAACTTTTTGTCATATGCAGTAGCTCCTATCTGTAATGCCTTTGCAGTACTCATGATGTCTGGTTTGATTCCATAATGCTCAAAGGCCCACCACTTGCCAGTATGACCTATTCCAGATTGAACTTCATCCAATATTAATGGGACTCCATACTTTGTTGCAAATTTTCTCAGATTTGAAATGAATTTTTTACTTGCGACATTGTAACCTCCTTCTCCTTGGATTATTTCAGTTAGGATGAATGCAATTTTATTCTCTTTTAATAGATTTTCTGCGGCGTCAATTTCTACATCGTCATCTTTTATGCAAAACTTGATTCTTTTTGATGGAAATTCTGGAAAATTATATTTCTGCACAGGTCTACTATGTGTAAAACTAAGAGCACCTAATGTCCTTCCATGAAATGCACCGGTACACGAAATTCCAGGAAGTGGACCTTTCTTTCTATATGCAATCTTTATTGCATTCTCAACAGCTTCTGCACCACTATTTATGAAAAACGTCTTAAAACCTGCAGGCAATATGGCTGAAATATTTTCTGCAAGATCGGCATGTTCTTGGCAGTAAAAATCCTGACCTGCAATCTTGTATGTCCCATTTGATGAATATGCTGCAAGTATTTCTATAATATCTGGATGTGAATATCCTAAAGGACAAGCTCCTATGTTGGATGTAAAATCAAGATACTTGTTACCATCTACATCTTCGATGATACAATTGTGTCCATGTGAAACAACCAACGAATACATGAATGTTGAATCATAAGCATGCTTTTTCATGGTATCAATAATACGCCTGGCTTTTGGCCCTGGTATTTTGTCCCTTGTCTCTATCTTCTCCATAGCATGATATGGAAAAATTTTCTAATAAACACTAGCATGTACCACCATGGGTGAAAATCACAGAGGATATGATGAACTAAATCGTAAACAGAGACAGAGAAGAGAAAAAAAGAAAAATGCAGAGAGTGGGATTTGAACCCACGAACCCCTAAGGGAAGGGATATCTTATAGAAGATCTTGAGTCCCTCTCGGTTGACCGGGCTTCGGTACCTCTGCAACGAGAGATCACTATACTGAATATATAACTGAAACCGTGACTGTATTGATTTTTGATTGCTTTTACTGCTCGCTTGCAATTTTCTCTGACATGGCAGGCATGGTATAGAAAAATTCATCTTCAAAACCAAAATCCTGTTTTCCAGTCTTTCTTAATGCTTCAAAATATCTCATACAATTCGTGTAAAACTCACTTGATTTGGATTGACTACTTGTCTGCATATGTATGGATTAAAAAAATAATGTTTGTATACCGATGTGAGAAATTTTAGACTAATAATATAAGAAGTTCTTTATTCTGTAGTTTCTTGAATTCCAAGCCACGCATAGCCTTTCTGTTCCAATTCATCGGCAAGCTCTTTTGGACCTTCTTTGATCATCTTTCCTTGTGCCATTACATGAACAAAATCAAGCTTGTCTAGGAATTTTAGAATTCTTGCATAATGGGTGATGACAATTACTGTGGCATCTTTTCTTGAGACTGAACTGATGGCTTTTGCTACTGCTTGTACTGCATCAATATCTAAACCTGAATCTGGTTCATCAAGAATGGATATTCTTGGCTGTAATACTGCCATCTGTAAAACCTCTGATCTTTTTTTCTCTCCACCCGAAAATCCTTCATTGAGGTATCTTGATAAGAAATCATGTTTTAGTCCTACTTCATCAAGATTTTTCTTCAGATAGTTTTGAAATTCTCTGACTGTAAGAAAAACTTCTCTTTTTTCATCTCCAAGTGACTTGCTTAATGCATTGTATGCCGTTCTTAGAAAATGTGAGTAACCTACCCCCGAAACTTCTGTTGGATATTGAAATGCCAAGAACAATCCTTTCTTTGCTCTTTCATCAGGGGAAAGACCAAGTATACTTTCTCCATCTAGTAAAATATCTCCTTTTGTAACTTCATACTTTGGATGACCTAAAATCGTATATGATAAAGTACTCTTACCAGATCCGTTTGGTCCCATGATGGCATGAACTTCGCCTGGACCTGTTTTGAGATTTACTCCCTTGAGAATTTCTTTACCGTCTCTTTGTACGTGAAGATCTTTAATCTCAAGTGTTGCCATTATCTTTACAAGATGATTTTGGATATATAAGCTAACAAAAAATTAGCTAGCGCTAATTCTAATTCTAAGAATTTAGAATGATCTTATCATACGTAAGTGATTCAAAATGTATCTTACTGACTACTGATTGTCTTTGAATGATTTGTATTTGGTGTATGTTGGAGAGGTTTTCCAAGTGTTGTGGCATTCTTGGCGTAATATGTTTACACTATCTTTCTTTAGTCTTCAGATGATTCTTAAAGGAAAACAGCATCACTGAAAAATTAAACTCCTTTGTGGTTAAAGGTATGTGGATTGATTTTGAAGACAATGCCATGATTCTAAAAATAATTCTTACACATTCGTGTCGGAAAAATTCTATTGAACGATGTGTCAAGACGAATGCCTTTTTCTCTATTTTGTCACTGTATTCAAACAAGGTTGGTTCGTACTTGAGATAATAAAAGAAGATTATTCTTACATATTTTACATACCTGTGATCTATTTTATAGCAAAGAAAATTTAGCCAATCTAGAAAACTATCTTTTTCATATTGATGACTTTTATTCATGGTGTGATATTTTGTTGCGTCGTTTACCCTGGTATATGAGCTATTTTTTACACGTAGGGTATGATACGCCTCGGCTATCATTTTGAATTTTACACCGTCTTTTGCAGATGTATTTTTGTCAGGATGATATTCTAAGGCAAGTCTACGATATGCATCCTTTATCTCATTTATGGGTGCGCCTTCGCTCACGCCAAGTAATTTGTAACACTGACTACTGTCCAATGATTAGATATTACTTGATCCGTTTTAATAAAGTTTGATCGCATTTTTCTTGGTATATTTGTAAACTAGAATCTTAGATGTTGCTTGGAATCATCTTTACTCTTCCAAGTACTACAACTGCTCCTACCATTATTGCAACAACCAATCCTATGATGGAAACTGGAAATTCTGGTACGGCGGGTGCTTGTGAAGGGCTTGAAATCTGAAGAGTGTTAACCATGCTGTCAAAAGCTGCAACTTGGGAATCATACCCTGAAGAAGAGTTTGCTCTATAACTTAGCATGATATTTGCCGAACCTGTTTGAGTCGTCTCAGCCTTGGATTTCATTTCAATAGGATTCTCATTAGAATCTGTCCCTGTACAGTCTTTTGTTAACACGTTAAGATTCAAACCGTTGACAGTATTAGTTGATGTAGAATTAGTACATGTTAATCCCTGCATGGTTCTCATCGTATATTGAGAAGTTGTTGAACTAATTGGGGTCATGGACATGCTAATTGTAATTGGTGGACGTGGGGCTCCCTGCGTTGATTGATATCCTCCTGGTGCTATCATTACTCTAGTACTTCCTGAAGTTGATTTCATCTCAAAACCACTCCATCCATCTGGAAGTGTTATCTGTACTCCAAAGTTAGAATTGGTATAAGTGCCATTTACAGGAGTATGTGTACCCTGGAATTGGTGTTGACTTCCAGTTCCATTTCCACCTTGGTATCCTTGACCTCCTTGTACTGGGGATTGTGCACTAGCTTGTGTCGCAAATATCATACTTGTAACAAACACTACAGCAATTAATCCTAAAAGTAAAATGGGTTTCAATATACTCAATTATTTTTCAGAGATATTTATGTATTAGTTAACAAAGTTCTTGATGCTAGAACCTTTCAATTTTCTTACTGCTTAATCCTTTTTCCTATGATGATTTTACAGTCTTTGGTCTTTAGTACTATTCATCGCCTAATTCTTTGTCTACTTTATCTTGGAGTGATTTGAATTTGGTGAATCGCTTGCTCCAATGTACAAAGAATTTGTACTCCTTAATTGCTATAAGCAATAGGATTACAGCAAATATTATTGAGATTATTATGAATACCCGTAATCCTAAAAATATGGATGTAGTATGAGTACGGTTTGCTTGCCCTGTAGGTACTTCCCTTATGACCGTGCCATTTTGATCAACTAGTTGAAGGTGTGCTCCTGGTGGAATGTGACGAAGTTCATTTCCACTTCCTTGCTGTGTTTCTAATTGTCTTATACTGTAATCAGGATGTTCGAGTAAAATTCCTCCTAGTATTATTGCGGCAGGTCCAAAAAATAATGCGGTTGCAATAAAAGTCAGAAATAACCGTCTTGACCTGTTAGTATGAGCTAAAAGTTCGTCTAAAATTTTTAAAATATTGTCAGATTTTCTTCCCTCGTCTTTGTCTTCTGGCATTTTCTCTTTTTTAGGAGAATTGTTCTCAGGCTCTGACATTTACTAGATTTCCCCTATTTGCATTAAAAATGCTTCGCTAACTTTGTTCTTCAACGTGTCTCTCCTTCCTAGGAAACATATCCTCATATGGCTCTAAAATTAATTTGAAAAACTCCCGTCCCTTTTGAGTCACTGAGTATTTTATTATCTTTTTATTTCCCCATGCCTGCTCGGCCCTATCTATGAAGCCTTTTTTCTCAAGGCTTTCAAGAATGTCTTTATGTTTCATTAAATTCAAGCCACAATAGCTGAGAAGTGATGTCTGATTGAGCTCACCATGCTCTGTTAATTTTAAAATAATGTCTTTTCGTATGTAAATTCTATCTCTATATTCGTGTGACAAGTTATAGTTTGATGCGGTATCAGTCAAGTATTAATCTTTATTCGTAATTATTTTATTTGGGCCAAAAGTTGTATTTTCAGCAGCATTTGCCATTCAGTAACAATGTTACTGAACAAAGTTTGATAAGTGTTTTATCTGAAATTAATGATTCTTAGATATGGAATTTGATATGCAATCAGTTCAAAACACTAGTCAAAAAAATTTTTCTCAAGAAAGACTTGAATCTTTTTGCAATGAGATCCTTAATTTAGATCCTAAAATTAGATTTGTCGGAATCATTACTGATAAGGGAAAACTGCTTGCCGAAAATAAGAGAAAAGGATTGAAAGTTTTCATCGATCCCAAAGACCTAGAGATCTTGTTAATGGAAACTGCATTAGGAGTACGTATGCGTAGAGTACACGATGACCAGCTTGGACCAGTAAATTTCACAATTTCATATGGGCAAAACTCAATATCTATAATCTTTCCATTGGAGACCCAAATGTTATGCATCACCGCCGAAAAAGATTTAGATTTTTTAAAAATTCCGTTTTTTATACTAAAACTCTTGGAAGAAAAAATTGTCAAAAAGGATTAAAATTATATGCAAAAATCCCACAGATCATCAATTATGAATTTCAATGTTGGTAATAGATTTGGTCACTAAAACAAAACGATTTGGAATAATTGTATTTTCTGATATGCTGTTATTAGATCTAAAAAACACTGGGTATTGCCTAACTCGCACTAATTTGCTAACAAATGAGATGTGAAAAATATAATGTTTCATAAAGAAAAAGACTTTCAATGTAAAATACACAAAATGCAATTTAGTGATATTATCAGATTAGAGCGTCACTCAAAAGTTGTACATCCGACAAAACATGATGGATTTAGGCAAAAATGGTATTGGGATAATTAATACATGTTTTTTAAAAATTTTTTGGGGGACACATTATATTATAATCAAGGAATTTTCTTATTGTACGATCTTTTTAGAAAGGGAGATCAAAATAATGCAGATTAAACTAGAACCCAAAGATGTTGCAAGACTTGATACATTTGGAAATAACAAGTGTAGAAAATGTGCTCTTGGATTTGTGGAAGGCGACACGGTATTACGAATTGGAGCAAGACCTCCAAAATATTTTCATCTGGAATGTTTCAAACCGTATTAGGCGTATATCTTATTTCCTTATTTGAAAATCATCTTAATCTTCACTAACAATGTTCTTGAACAAGGTTTGACAAGTGTTTTATGTAAAAAAATTAACTAAAATATCATGATATCGCATACTTTGGAAATATTTACTTTAATGAATTTATTAATATTGAGGGATTAAGATATGAATCTAAAAGGAATTGATTATGAGTAATAAACAAAATTTAGTATCTAAAAAAAATACTGAAACCGGATCTGATGATTCACATGCTCTAAAAGTTGAGAATCTTTCAAAGATCTATGATACTTCTGCAGGAAGAGTTGTTGCATTGGATAATGTGAGTTTTACTATTCAAAAAGGTGAATTTGTATCAATTGTGGGACCGTCTGGAAGTGGAAAATCTACTGTTCTTAATATGATTGGTGCACTTGATAGGCCTACTAGAGGGAAAATCTCTGTTGATGGTATAGATATGTTCTCTATGAATGATTCTGAGATTGCTACCTTGAGAAATGAACGAATTGGATTTATTTTCCAATCGTTTAATCTTATCAATAGAACAACTGTCCTGAAAAATGTAAAACTTCCCGGACTTATTGCTGGTATGTCACATGATATTGCAAACTTTCGTGCCATGAAAATTCTAGAAGCACTTGGTATAGATGATAAGAAAGACCAAAAACCGGTAAATCTTAGTGGTGGACAACAACAAAGAGTTGCTATAGCTCGTTCCTTGATAAATAACCCATCTATAATTTTAGCTGATGAACCTACTGGAAACCTAGATACAAAGACTGGTGATGACGTGTTTGCCATGCTGAAAAATCTTTCACACAAATTCAAACGTACTATAATAATGGTTACTCACAATCCGGAACTTGCTGAAAAAAGTGATAGATCTATATTACTAAGAGATGGGAGAATAGAAAAAGATGTCTACCACTAAATCTTTTACCAAGTTTTTCTCAAGAAAACTTGCAGTCAAAGTTGTAATTCCAATTTTAATCCTGATGCTTTTTGCACCTACTATGATTTCATCTTTTAATGCATATGGACAGGTAACCACTACCGCAGCAACAGGAGGTAGCTTGTCAGTACAACAAACACAGGATTGTTTTGCACCTCTTACTACTATCCTTGATGCCACTTATGCAGGCCCTGTAGTTGTAGACTCGTATTGGGTAGATCAAGGAACATCTTCAACCACCGACATTACTAGCAATCCTGTCAAAAAAGAAATAGGTCCAGGTGAAGGACCTTCAGTTTTTGCGGTGGTCATGACAAACAGAAATTCAAATTTTCCCATAGAATCTGTTACTGCTTATCTTAATCTTCCATCAGGATTTACACCTACAGGAGAAAGTGCAAATCCTCAATTGCTTGAACAACACTATCAAGCAGGACGTGTTACAATTACTCCCGCCATCGCAAATTATTATGGCCAAATACCAGTTGGAGGGTCATTTACTATGTATTTTAACATAAATGTACTACCTACTGCCGCGGTGGGTACTCATGCTACAACTGTTGTTGCAAATTATGTACAAGTGGGAGTAGTTGGACAACAATGTACCTCTGCACTGCTTAACGTACCGCTTGTTCTTCCTGGTAAGGTAATAATGGATGCATCAATTACCAATTCAGAAATTGCACCACAAACTAAAAGTCCTATAGATATAGTAATTCAAAACAAGGGTTCTGCTGATGCAACCGGAGTTGTTGCTACAATTGCAAATCTTGGACAGTCTAAAGGTGCTACTGGAAGTTCTTCTAGCGGAGGAGCAATTACATTGTCTTCAACTACCACAAATATTGTTAATCTTGGACCTAGTACTTTCAACATTGGAACCATCCATGCAAACTCACAAGCTGTGATAAGTACAACTGTTTATCCAGGAACTGGTGCAAGTGGATCTACCCAGCAGGTAGAACTACTAATCAGTTATCAAAATGCATGGGGCAAGCTTTTAACCGCTGATGTTGTCACAGGTCTTGTCATATCTCCTAATCCACCAGAATCTATTACTTTATCATATCTTGGAAATCAATCCACTCCTGTAATTGTTTCAGGAAATTTGGATGATCTTGATTTTACTGTATCCAATAATGGTAATAATACAATGTCTAATGTAATTATAAATCTCGTACCACAATCAACTTCTGTCTCTATTGTTGGAACTTCTACTTGGACAATACAAAACTTGCAACCAGGAGATAGACAAGTACTCTCAACTAAGGTATTTGCAGCAACTTCATTAATTAATACTCCAACTTCGTTTACACTAACTGCTAATTATGTTTCAAAAGGTCAATCTCAAACAAATTCCCTTACCTTGGGTGCATTTGTTGTAGGTGACATCAAGCTCCAAGTATATGGTCTATCTGCAACTACTACTGGTGGAACTTCTAGCATAGTGGGTAACTTGCTCAATCAAGGTAGTACAACTGCATTGTTTACAACGGTTCAACTTGCACCATCCCCACTTTTGGATGCAATGAGAGCTGCAAGACTTGCAAATTCAACAAATAATCAAACTCATTCATCTACACCATCTGGACAAGGAGGCGCAGGTGGACAAGGATACTCTGGAGGTAGTGGAGCCGGAGGCACAGGTGGACAAGGATACTCTGGAGGTAGTGGAGCCGGAGGCACAGGTGGACAAGGATACTCTGGAGGAGGTACTGGCGGAGGCGCAGGACGCTCTGGAGGAGGCGGAGCAGCAAGTTCATCGCAACAATTCATAGGTGATCTTTCACCAGATTCGCCAATCCCAATCAGTGTACCGCTTAGTAGAGGAGTTAGTTCAATACCATCTGGAATGTATGTGGTAGCATTCAAGGTAGTATATGCTGATGACCTGAAGGTCTTTCACACTGTGATTGTAAATGGAACCGTAGCTATTTCAAAAGCTCGTCAAACCCCTACAGCTACCCACTCTGGTTCTATACTCAGTCAGATACCGATACTTAATCAAATACCTCTACCAGAACCAGTAACTATTGGAATAATTGTTGCAGTGGCAGTAGTGATTGCATTCCTGGTTAGAAAGAAAAAATTAGCAAAGAAAAAACTAAAGATGGTAACACAGGGGGATACTGACATAGTATCGATATTTGATGATACCAAAAAGAAAGAAAATGAATCCTAGAGATCTTTTTTTACTGTCATTTGAGGCACTAGTTGATAGAAAGGTAAGAACACTACTTACAATTTTAATGGTTGTACTTGGTAGCAGTCTTGTTGTGGTATTAAATGGTCTAAGTGCAGGTCAGGCTGCCTTCTTAGAACAACAATTTAACACATTAGCAGCTAATGTTCTTTTTGTAGGTAGTGGACAACGTTCCCTTAGCTCCTATGCAACTTCCACAAGTAATTCTATAACCATCAATGATGTCATTGTACAAAAACTCAAGACCCTTCCAAATGTATCGGATGTTATACCTGAGTATACAGGTTCTGTACAAATGAATTCACAGGGAAACGTTCAGCGTGCTTCCATTACTGCAATTGATCCATCAAAATTGTCTGTCGAACTGCCAAATGTCCAATATATTGATGGTTCTACAATACGTGCAGGAGATCGATCAGCGGCATTAGTGGGAGATACGATAGTAAATCCGCCTGGTGCAGATACCGCTTTTGTCACTCTTGGAGAAACAATCAAGACAACTTCAACTTATTCTGATTCAAGTGGATCACATACAGTAATAAAAAATTACATAGTTTCAGGAATCCTAAAACCGTCTGGTAATACTGGAATTGATCGTTCAGTCATTATAAATCTCGATGCCGGCAATGAATTACTGCACAAACAAAACAAGTATGATCAACTAATAATTACTGCAACTACTCCAGATGATGTTGATACTGTACAGCAAGAGATTACTAGTATGTTTGGAAAAACTCTTGGTGCTACAACTCCTAAAGCACTTATGGCAGTAAGGCAGCAAGCTGCAAGCGGAAACGCAGCTTTTATTCTAATGGTTGGAATTATCGCACTTGTTGTAGGTGCAGTTGGTATTGTTACTACGTTATACAATTCTGTTACAGAAAGAATTCGTGAGATAGGTACAATGAAGGCAATAGGGGCTCAGAATGCCGAAATACTTGCGCTATTCCTAGTTGAGGCTGCTCTGATTGGCATAATTGGTGCTTCTTCAGGGATGGCAATTGGCATGGTTGCAGGTGTCCTATTAGGTATCCTTACAACCACCACTCCTACTGGAGGAGGCGCACCTGTTCACATACCACCAATCTATATTCCTACAGATTTGATTAAAGTTTGGTTACTTTCTTTGGGACTAAGTGTTTTGGCAGGAATGTATCCTGCATGGAAGGCATCAAAGCTTTCTCCAATGGTTGCATTAAGAAGAGAATAAAATTTAGTTTGTTTTTAAAATTTAATCTAAACGATTAGGACTTTTACAAACTAAAATTTATTCACAATCAAATTTTCATAAAATTCTTTTCTTATTGTGATTAGGTTATATGACAAACTATGGTTATTCTGTTACCAGTCTCGAATCTTGATTTTTATGGCAAGTTTTCTTTTGAACCTTGAAAATTAAAATATGTAATTATTAGAATTTTTAAAGTGTATCAATATTAATAGTGATTTTATGGTTTGATTATGCCAGCACTAATCAGGTATTGGATACTTTTGACAAAGTCTGCATCTGACATTTGACCTATTGCCCACCATTTTGCATTATTTTTGATCCAGCTAGGAATGTGATTAGTGTTTTCAGAACTGACTTGTGTTGTAGGTATTTGAATAACTCCTGTATGTATCATGTATTGTAATCCTCCTACAAAGTCCGTATCGTTAACCTGTCCTTGTGACCAATACTTTGCAGTGCTCTTTACCCATGAAGGAATGGAGATGTTACTGCTAGTTGTATTGTATCTGGTCATATTTTGTGAAAATGCACTTTGATTATTGTCATGATTAAACCCAGTCATGTTGTGTGAAACCCATCTTTGATTATTGTCATGATTGAATGATGTCATGTTATAGTTGGTATTGCCTTGTGGGAATCCTCCTTGAACATTATTCTGACTAGACGAAGTCATGTTATGAGAAAGCCATCTTTGGTTATTACCATGATTAAATGAAGTCATGTTGTATCCAGTGGTACTCATTGGAGTTCCTCTATGATGGTGACCGATATGTGTATGAGTTTGAGCTCCCACGTTTCCTTGTTGTGGTTGTTGATACTGACCATATGCTCCTGACAATCCCGTTGAAGTAAAAATGACTATCCCTAGAATCATGGCAAGTACAGCTTTATTCTTTGTCATACCTTTCGCATTCATTGCAGCTTCTACGATGTTCATTAA
Organism: Candidatus Nitrosotalea bavarica; assembly: GCF_900167955.1. Classification (GTDB taxonomy): domain Archaea; phylum Thermoproteota; class Nitrososphaeria; order Nitrososphaerales; family Nitrosopumilaceae; genus Nitrosotalea; species Nitrosotalea bavarica. The sequence continues at coordinate 183,941 of NZ_FUYK01000007.1, forward strand.
ATAAAGAATTGTGGCACATTGTCAATGAACAATGTTACTGATGATTCTTGAAACTAACACGATCAAAAATTAATGTGTAAAATAAAATTATAGTGCGCTAAAGTCTTTAGTCCAGTTTGAATACTCTTGAATCATTCCTTGATTAACACTAGGTTTTCTTTTTTTAATGATCTTCTTAAAATCATCCATGGTACAATCTCGCAGTTTGACATGTGTAAGATCTTTATCCCCTTTTGCATCTGCTACACTGAAATATTCATCTATTACAGATAGCTGTGCCGATTGACAGATGTCTTTTACGTCACTTGCACTATACCCATCTGTTAATTGACCAAGTTCTAATGAATTTACTGAAGCATCTTTTTTTAGTTTTGATAAATATATTGAAAAGAGACTTTCTCTTGCTTCTAGTGCTGGCAGTGGTATGTATACTCTTTTTGAAAATCTTCTAAGAAACGCCCAATCTAATTTCCAAGGCTTGTTAGTAGCTGCAATAACATAAGTTTGAAGATTTTTTCCCTTGTCATTTATTCCATCCATTTCTGTAAGGAACTGGTTCTTTACTCTAATCTCTCCACCGTTCTCATTCTGCGAATTTCCAAGGAGCGAGTCTACCTCATCAATTAACATTATAACTGGTACATTTTCTTTTTTAGAAGAATCCCGTGCCATGTGAAATAGCTTGGATACATTTTTTTCAGCATCACCTAGCCATTTACTCATCATTGAAGCTGCATCGACATTTATGAAATAACCTGCAATCTCACTGGCAGTTGCTGCAGCAAGCATTGTTTTTCCACATCCTGGAGGTCCGTATAGAAGAATTCCTCTTGGCCAACCCAGTGTGAAGAGTTCTGGTTTTCTGGCAGGATATACGATGGCTTCGCGTAGTGCTGTCTTGACATCCTCTAGGCCTATTACTTCCTTCCAACTGACATTTGGTTTTTCTTTTAATATCATGTTTTCAAGATTGTTGTTAGAAACTGTTTGATTGGAGTTACCTTGAGATGAACCGTTGTTGCCAGAATTTTCGTTTGGAGATGAATTATCAGGCGAAGATTGTAACTCGCCTATTCTCTTCTGGTACTGTTCACAATGTTGTTGATAAACGGCATTCAAAGTATTATCTGGAAAAAGATGGATTAGTCTTGTTAGTGCCTCAATAGCTCTCTGATAATTAGTAATCGCAATGCCTCTAGCACCTTGGTTGTCTTGCTTTATTGCCTCAGCTGCATATTTGCCAGCTACATCTTCTAATGCTAGTGCAGCTTCGCTCATGATGATATCACTATTACATTCAATGATTTCCAAGGTATGCGTTACTGTGAAATCGTATGGTGCTATTAGTTAAATTAGTTAAAGCGATTTTTTCTTTGCTTTTATTTTTGATTAATTGATTATCTATCTGATATCTATTATAATACCCAATTATGATTACTATTTGAGATATAATTTGGAACCGCTTGAATTTTGTGATATTTGCTTTCAGAAAGGAAGACCGAATCTATGTGAGACATACAAGAATGAATTTACAAAAATCATTTCGTTACAATTTTCACAAAAATCAAGGCTGGATAAAGTTCTCAATAGGCTAGAGATTAGACCCAGATCCGTCGAGAAACGTTGGACACTTGTTATGGATTCTGAAAAACGAAAGGAATTTCTTGATTCATTGTGGGGAATGGCAATTACGGTTCATACATTAGAAGATCATGTAAAAACTATAACAAGGCTTTACAAGCCAGATGTAAGAAAACTTGGGGAAGAAAAACAAGTCGAACTTCCTAGTCCAGAAACCTGGGAAGAGTTTGATCCTAAATCGCGAGACTGGACTCCCATAAAAGTTGAAACAAAGAAAGAAAAATTCTATGTCAAAGTAAATCTTGGCAACGTACTCAAATGTTCAAGTTTTGAAGGAACAACTTATTTTCGTACTTATCTGAATGATTCAACTCCAATGCTTGCACCTATGGAGAAACGTGCGGTATACAATATTGTATCTACAATTGCCCAGCCAATAGCAGCTTCCTGGAAATCTGATGGTGAAGGTAAACGTGGATTTATTGAACAAAATCAGTTACCCAATACACCAGATGAGATTTTCAATGTCTTGCGAAGATTGGCAACTGTGGATAAGAGAATTCCTGATACTTTGATATTTGAAAGTGATGATTTTGAGTTGGTAAAAACTGTACTAGGCTGTATCAAGATTGATCTGATAAAATCCTCTGAAACCATAACTACATTATCTGATAAAAAATCTGATACTCCTATACCACTTGAAGAGATACAAAAGGATCGACTTCAAGTCATGCTGGATATTGTTAAAGAGATGAGTGGTAAGATTGAATCTGGAAAAGACGAACTGACTATTTCAGGTACTCGCGGTTTGGTCAAGATAATATTTGTAGACAATGATAAAAGTGCTCAAGATGGAAATATGGTACGAATATCTGTATCTGCACTTGAAGATCCGCCTAGGTTTATAGAAATTTTATTTATGATCAAAAAAAGATTAGGTCTTTTAGATTTGCCACTTGAGAATGTATTGAGTCAGCATTGGCCAATCATATCTGATAATGATTTACAATATGTAATCCAGACTGCAATTTCATGGTGGTCAAACAATCCTGTTTTGGCTACAAAAATAATTGGAGATGGAGACAAGTTTGCCAAAGTACGAGAATGGAATAATAAAATTAAGCAAGGAAAAATTCGTTCAACTCTTGATACTATAACACTAGGAAAGATAATCAAACAAAAGGAATCAAATCTAATCATAAAGTGAAGAAAAATTTCTTTCTAAGGTATTGTCAATTCTATCTTCATTTCCTGTCATCTAAACAATAGAACTAGTAATTGTGGGGAGGGTCTACAAAAATCCAGAAAACCTTGACATGTAAAGGAATCTCTGTAGACCGATCTACAGAGTACTATTTTTATCTAAATATTGTCTATAGTATATTCGATCATAGCATAGTCCACTTGTTTGTTACATGGTATGTCACACGATCAATAAGATCGAGTAAATGGATTCATTTTTTTTATAAATCGTTATTTTCCTAATACGGAATTATCTATTTGTGTCATGGAAATATATTCGAGAATAATCTATTGTACTAGTTCTACTTTTCTACTGTTGATTATTGTCTCTGAAATTTTGTTCTTGATCTCTATTGGATTGATGCTGGGTTTTGATATTATTAATAACACATAGTCTAACATCTCAAATGATAGAACTGTAAATTTCTCTCTCTCAAGAATGGAACTAAAGACATTGCCAAATTCATGATTGTGTTCCTTATTCATGTTAGATTTTAGTACGCATTCCATGAAGAGCATTTCTCTTTTCTGTGGAGTAAGATCTTTGTTAATGCCTTCCTCTTTGGCAATCATTTCTATGGCTCTACCTTTGTTATTTAGCACTGCAATTAACTCAATATCCTCGTCAATCTTTGCAATGTTGCTACAAAGGACATCAAACTCAAACAGACTCTCAAAATAACTTGTTGTCATACTATTGTGATGTATTTGGTGGATGAAAAGGATAAGCCGTATAGAATGTTATTACCTATGATATCAATATAGTACTAAGAGATTACATAGTATTGTTTCTACAAATATTCTCATCATGCCTATTTTCTGGGAAACTCTGCGATCAAGTTTTTATTTGATAATAATTATTTGTTTTTTAGGTAATTATTTTGGAACTAATTACAATGACGGTACAATACAAAGTGAAAAAGAAAAAACTCACTAAAGCAAAAGATGCACTGTCAGAGTACGTGGATGCAGTAAAAAAAAATGAATCAGGAACAATCGAATACAAAGTGTTTCAGGATGATGACGACAGTTCTTCATTTGTACACATAATGTCCTTTGCAGATAAAAATGCCAAGAAAACACATGAAAAAACTGAGCATCTAAAAAAATTGAAAAAAATTCTAGTCCCAATCTCAAAAGGAAAAGCTGTGTATACTACTCTGACGGAGGTTAAGTTTGTCAAATCACCAGAAAAATCCGAAGAAACCCCCAAAGATATGGTACCCTCGCACAAGCCAATTTAATAAAATTTTTTATACTCGTATAATAAGTTGGTTTTCTAATTATTTGTGACCAACATGACGAAGAAAATTATCTATTCTCTTCTGCAGGTCATTATGGATCTCCTGCATAGTTCTATTGCCATTGATAGGTATTAGACCATATCTTTTTTGCATCAAATGAAACTCTTGTGATACTCTCTTTTGATAAATTAAAAATGACTCATACATGTCATTTGATAACCCCATATCTGCCCCAGATTCATAATAGTCTAATGTTGAATTCTTTTGAAAAACTCGATGTATCAGGACTGATGGTTCTACATCTAGATAAAATACCACATCTGGCTTGATGGCAAATCCGTATAAATTGTGACACCAAGTTTTATCTAAGCCTCTTGCCAAATTTCTTGCTATTAGTGTGTAGATGTATCTGTCTGCAAGTACAATGTAGCCTGCTTGCAATGCTGGTATTATCTTGTATTCGAATTGGTCTGCAAAATCTGCGGCATAGTATAACGCTAGAGTTTTCTTACCTAATGTGTAATTTTCCTTTGCTTCCAATATCCCTTTCCCCACAAGTTCTGATCTTTTTAGACCGGTATTGAGTACTGCATGACCATCTGCTTCCAATCTTGTAGTAATTGACTGGATCTGTGTACTACGACCTGATGCATCTGGCCCTTCAATTACAATCAACCTTCCCTTGACTTCAGTATCTTGCAAACTCTTTATTCCGTGACCATAAAATTCTACAGTTCTAGTTCCAAGATCCTTGTATTTGTCTCGCGTCATATCTTATCTTCTAGTCCTTGCCCTGATTGGTTTCATGTCCTCTAAAAGTGGCATGATCTTTTTTCTTACAATGTTTTGCTGTTCTTCGATATTTAATGTACCATCTATTATGGTAAACCCTTCACTTTCTGCAAGTGCGTCATATTGCTCGATTATTCTTCCTTGGAAAATTCTATAACTCTCATACGGGTCGTTACTCAAATTCATATCCATTCCAGCTTCGTAATACTTTAGCTTGGGTCTACCTATGAGAATTCTATCAACTGCAATATCAACTGGAACTTTAAAGTAAAACGCAACATCTGGTTTGACTGCAAAATCATAAACTTTCTTGACCCATGCAGGATTACAACCTCTAACTATATCCCTTGCAAATGCTGTGTAAACAAATCTATCTGCCAAAACAAAATAGCCTGCTCTTAACAATGGTGAAATATTTCTTTCATATCTATCTGCAAAGTCTGTAGCATGCAACAAACTAAATGTAGTAGGAGTGAGTAATCCTTTCTTTTTCCCCTTGGACGTGATCTCTTTTACCATTTCAGAAGAATTCCATTCTGACTTGAAAACATTGACACCTTTGAATGCAAGCCACTTTTCTAAAAGATGAAGCTGTGTTGATTTTCCTGAACCGTCTATGCCTTCAACTATGATTAGTTTTCCTCTCTTTTCCATTTTTATAATCTCGAATTACTTTGTGATATGACGGCAATTTTAGGTTTTACTGTCATTTTTACATTTGTCATGTGTTTTGTAAAATTTCATCAAGTAATTACTATGATCTATATAGTAAACATAACACTAAAAAAATAATAAATCATGGTTAGAATTTTAGATATCATTTCATTTCAAATCTACATTATGGATTGCCATGCTAAACCTTCTTTAACTCATAAATATTTGAAAAACTGATGACTTGTCTATGGATTTGTTAGTACTACGACATGGTGAAGCCGGAAAACGATCTCCCTCGCCAGGAGATTCTAAGAGAACACTTACCGCTGAAGGGCGACAAGAAATTGTAGATCTATCAAATGGTCTAAAACACTTGGAAGTACAATTGGATTATATCCTTACTAGTCCTCTCTTACGCGCCAAAAATACAGCTGAAATTGTAGCAAAATCTCTCAAATACAAAGGTAAAATTGAAGAATTAGATGTCCTGAAACCTGAAGGTAGCAGGCTAGAATTTTATTCTGCCTTGTCAAAGTTAAAACGAGAATCTGTAGTACTTGTAGTAGGGCATGAACCATATCTGAGTGAAATGATAAGTGAGGCGATATCTCAATCTGATTGTAGAATAGATCTAAAGAAAGCCGGACTAGCTAGGATAAGAGTACTGTCCATACTCCCTAAACTCAAAGGAGATCTAAGATGGTTGCTCACTCCAAAACTTTTGAAGAAAATGTCATAGGTTTACGTTTCCTATATTTTTCATTTAGTGAAAAAATGTAAATCAGAAGTAGATTAATAGTTACATGTTAGTAAAAAAGTGGGTAATGTTTAACTGAAAATATCTGTAATCGATCTTGGTTTTAACTCTGCTAAATTGGTCATCTATAATGTCAAAGACGATGATTCATTTGATGTTTATCAGCAAGAAGGAATCAAAGTAAGACTGGGAGAAGGACTAGATGAAAAAGGCAAATTGGGAAAAAAACCCATGTCAAGAGCAATAGATACACTTCAAGTTTTTAGAGATATAATTCAATTAAATCCAATAAAATCAGTTCTACCTATTGCTACTAGTGCAGTAAGAGAGGCACGCAACAAGGAAGACTTTCTAAATGTTGTTTCCAAAGAAACTGGATTTAATTTCAAAGTTCTATCTGAACGCGAGGAAGCACTGTACTCCTATGTCGGTGCTATAAAATCACTTCATATCCCAGATTCATTATTTTTCGACATTGGGGGTGGTAGCTTGGAGATTGTTTACGCAGAACGATTCAAGATAAAAAAAGTAATCTCATTACCTCTTGGAGCTCTGCGACTGACACATCAATTTGATGGCCGAAAAGGTAAATTCACTGAAAAGAATCTCCGAGACCTAAAACGATACATCTGGAATCTCCTTCCTGGAAAAAAAGATTTGGGTATGAGTAAAGATGTAAAGCTTGTTGGAGTTGGAGGTGCATTGCGTGCCTTGGCCAGATATGAGCAAAGAGTTTCATTATATCCACTGGATAAAATTCATAATTATAAAATTAGTCATAAATCTCTTGATTCTACAATTGGTGGGCTAGCAAAAATGAGTTCGGATGATATTTCAAAGATCTCAGTCTTAGGTTCTAGTAGAGCTGAGACAATTATTGCAGGATCTTATGTGATTAACACATTAATGGAAAAATACGATTTTTCTGATTTGTATGTGAGTAACCATGGACTCAGAGAGGGAGCACTTTCAATATTTTTAGAAGATCCCAAGGCATATCATGATGGATATCTCACTGCTGAACAAATTAGAAAAACAATCGGTCTTGATGAACCACGTAGAACAAGTTCTGAAAAAGAAACTTTTCTTAACAATTTTTTATCAATCAAACTTATTTCTAAACGAGAGAAAACGATACTTGATTATGCCGAAAAAATTATGTCAGAGAAATCATCATTTAGCAGTCCACAAAGTGTATTTTATTCAATCATGGATGAAGATATTCCACTTGATCATAATGATCAACTAGTCTTGGGACTTTCTTTAGTACATGCACGACATACTAAAACATCTGATTGGTTATTTGCCCGATACAGAACAATTCTATCTCAACAAGATAAGGTATCTATGAAGAAAATTTCAGCATTGATTACTCTGAGAAAGATTCTTGAAAGAACCAAGTCAAAGATTGAATTAAAACAACATGGGTCAAGAATAATAGAAATCACTATCACTCAATCACGATCTACTCAGAAATTTTTACTCAAAGATGCCTTGAAAAAGTTTGAGATTGTATTTGATGTTAAAGTTATTCTCTCGACCCGTCCGTATCAGGGAAGTTCACAAAGCTCCATCCTAGAATTATAGCTAGAAATATCCTGCCTTTGGTATTATTTTCTTAAAGGCAGATACAAACTCGTTGTACTTTTTTCTTCTTTCTGAAACTTCGGATTCTATAATATCTAAATATTTTGAATTTTGTTCAATACTTCTAAGATAATCGATAATTATGTCGCTATCATGAATATCACCTAACATGTCTTGAATTTCTTTTAAATTTTTGAGGATTTGGACTGTTTTTCCTTTACATGATACTAATTCAAATGAGTATCGTAATTTTTTAAAATCTTTTCTTAGCATATGGAGTTCTTCTATTTTTTTCTCGTCTCCAAGTGCAATTATTGTATTTTTCTGTATGTCTAACTCCATCTTGCCTAAGATTTTAAAATATCTCTTATTCAATTTTGATTCTCTTATAATATTGGTAGAGATCTTGGGGGTGGTCGTATGTAGGATTTTTAATGCAATTTCATTAGCACTATGAAGTTTTTCAATTCTGAAATTTTTTAAAGTAGCTACTAATTCATATGTTTGGTCTTGATATTTAGATTCCATTTTTGCACATATGATATCATAATCCCTTATCTTTGCATTCAATTTGAAAAGTGTTTTAGCTTGTTTTACATAATTTGTATTTTTTTCTTTTTTCCTTACATTATTTGGCAGAATTTTGTAAGCTGTCTCTAAACGTCTAATTGTAACTCTTATATCATGGATATTTTCATCGCTTGGATTTTTTATGTAATCTAGTAATTTCTGATAGAATCTCTCTTGAATTTTTTCAAACTTCACAAGGAATAATTTCTTGTCCAAATCTAAAATTTCTTTCATTATGTTTGTGATAATGTGCTATTTCTTTTAAGTTATGACCTGTCAATTCTATGACATGAAAAGAATTTAAAAAATTGCATACTGGCTTTAATTAAATGTCTGATTCTAGCCTAATTGAAATTTTGTAATTAATGAGATATTGCTTTTATGAATAGCATTATTACAAATGATACTGCCGCACTAGCAGGTATGGTTATAATCCATGCCCACACGATCCTTTTTCCTATGCCCCACCTTACTGCTGACATTCTTCTTACTGCACCTACTCCCATTATGCTTCCAGAGATTGCATGAGTTGTACTTGCGGGAATTCCAAACCATGCGAGAGTTGCAAGTATAGTAGCTGCACTTGTTTCTGCAGCAAAACCTTGGTAGGGTCTAAGCTGAGTAATCTTTACTGCCATTGTCTTTACTATGCGCCATCCTCCGAAAAATGTTCCAAGACTTATAGCTAATGCAGCCATTATGATCACATAGTATGGAACACTAAATTTTGTAATTACTCCCTGAGTTAGTAAAATCAAAGCAATGACTCCCATTGTTTTTTGTCCGTCATTTGCTCCATGGGTCAAAGAAAAGTAGGTAGCTGAAACTAATTGTAGTCTTCCAAAGGCAGAGTTTACTGCATGAGGTTTTGCTTTTGCAAATATCATCATTATCACCAATCCAGTTACAAATGCTGCGGCAAAACCTGCAATGGGGGAGACTAAAATTCCCATAACTACTTTTTGTATTCCATCAACAACTATTGCCTTGGTTCCAGCTCCTGCTATTCCGGCACCTATGATTCCACCCACCAATGCGTGACTGCTAGACGTTGGCAAACCCAGTAGCCATGTGATGATGTCCCATACTATGCCACCAACTAGAGCACCGATAATTATGTTGAGTGTAACAAAGTCTGGATTTATGATTCCTTTTCCTACCGTTGTTGCAACTGCAACTCCGAAGAGAAATGGACCAATAAAATTGGCAACTGCTGCTAATGACACAGCGTGAAGAGGTCTTAGGATTCTAGTACCTATCACAGTTGCAACGGAATTTGCAGCATCATGGAATCCATTAAGGAAATCAAAAACTAGTGCTGCTACAATTGCACCTATAGCTAATTCAATCATAGAAAATACCTATGTGTATTTGAGAACAATGTCCTCTATGGAATCAGCTACATCCAGACATCTATCTGAGGCATTCTCAAGTGCTTCATAGGTATCTTTCATTTTTATAATATTGATAACATCTGTTGACTCAAATAATTCTCCTATGGCTTTACGGAAAATAGCGTCAACGTTATGCTCTTGTTCATTTACTACACGGCAGTGTTCAATTAGTGATTTGTCTGCCTTTACCTTGTTTAATCTTGTAATCATTAAATTAATTTCCTTTGTAGAATTGTGAATTTCTTTTGCCATTTCAAGCATGTATGGTGGAGGAGTTTTTATTTTGAAACCAATTATTCTTCCCACTATTCCATCAATGTAATCTATGATATCATCTGTCTTTGACGCAATTCTAGAAATGTCTTCTCTATCTAGGGGAGTAATGAATGTCTTGTTTAATTCTTCGAAGATGGAATGTGTAAGTTTGTCTGCTTCTTTTTCTAGTTTTTCAATTTGGGCCTGATTTTCATTTATTTTATTAAAGTTTGAAAATAGATCAACTAGTAGTTTTGCAGACTCTTCTGCTTTGCCAGCAAGATCATTTAATATTGCAATAATTTCTTTATCATTTGATTTTATCCAAGACAACCATTTTGCCATGTGGGGTTTCATAAGATTCATAGATAAATACCTGCCCTATATATGACAAGTGATCTATATAGATAAAATATGCCTGTTTTTCTATCTACGGAGAGACATTCTCAGAAATTACATCCTGAACGGTTTCATTAATTACAGCTTCAGCAATATCACTGGAATATTCCGCAGTTCTACGAATATCTTCCAAGACAAATTTGATCACACTAGAATATTTCTTTGATTCCTCAAGGCTATCTGTAAACTCTTTTTCTTTTTCAGCTATTCGGCATGCATTGGTTGCAACATTGTCTGCAAGGGCATAGTCTCTCTTATTTAATGCCAAAATGGAATCCTCGAAGACTTTGAGTGATTCTTCACTTAGACGAGTTATCTTTTGTATTAATGCCGGTTCTAAAGTTGATTTTAAAAATTTTATCCTACTTGCAATTGATACTGCATGGTCTGCAATTCTTTCAATTGACTTTACAACTATTCTGTAACTAATGCAATCTGATGGTTTTTTAAGTCCTACATCTCGAAGGATTTTTTCATGTTCAACTGCAAGTGTTAGATTTCTAAGTATGTATAGACTGAATCTGTCTACTTCATCATCTAAATGAGTAATCTCTTCGCCCAGTTCGACATCCATTTCTTTTAGGGCATCAATTGCCTGTCTGTGCATCGTTGATGTGAGTAAAAACATCCTCTTCAGGGCATCACTTATTGAAAGTTCTGGAAGACTGGTTAAAACCTGGATTGTGAGAGATTCGGGGGTAGACTCTACTATTTCAGTTCCGATCATGTTTTTTCTTACAAGATCTCTTATTGCCTGTTTGTGTTCTAATTGAATTCTGCCTCCTTTTGCATGAATTTCTATAATTTGATAACCTGACAAGTACATTGCAATGATCTTTCTTTGAACTGATTCTACACTGTCTTTTTGACTAATCACTGTCTTTGATTTTGAAAGCTTTTGACTTGAGGAATTGGTTGTTGGTAATATTGAGAGAGATTTGTTGACATTTTTAATTATTGAAACGGAATCTCCTGTCTTTAGTTTCAGTTCATCAACCCATTTTTTGGGAAGGGATAGAACGTATGTGGAGCCACCAACAAGTTGTAGTTTTCTAACCTCTCTATCGTTTAGTACTTCGGACAATGAATTTATTGTATATCCTATAATTAAAGAACTTGCCCCCTATTTCTATATATGACTATATAGTTCTATATTGAACTATGAGATCTAAGAAATCATGGTCGATTCTCTCATATCTAATATAATATCATCAAAATGTGTAATGCTGACCATTAAAATGAAGAAAGGGTCACCTCACGTTGATAAAATTTTTAAAATTATTGCGTTAGCGGCAGCCACGTATGTTCTAGTAATTATTGCAATGATTGTAATTAATCTTGTCACCGGTTCAGCGCCAGTTTGGCAGAAAGAGGGAATATCATTTCTTACAGGTTCTGATTGGAATTCTGTTGAAGACAGGGAATCTTATGGGGCATTTCCTTACATAATGGGTACTCTGGTTAACGCTGGAATTGCCATGCTAATAGCAGTGCCTCTAAGCTTTGGAATTGGTATGTTTCTTTCTGAACTTTCTCCCAAACTACTAAGAACTCCACTTGCTATGGTCATAGAACTTCTTGCAGCTATTCCAAGTGTAGTGTACGGATTATGGGGCTTGCTCGTATTCAGAGCTTACATCCAAGACTGGATAGAGACCCCACTTCATAACCTCTTTGGAGACCAGAGCATAATATTTGCAGGAACTCCTTTTGGACTGGATATTCTTACAGCAAGTATAATTTTAGCTATTATGATAATTCCTACCATTGCTTCTATTTCAAAAGAAATAATGTTGGCAGTACCAAATAGTCAACGTGAAGCGGCGTATATGCTTGGAGCTACAAAATGGGAAGCTTTCAGGCTTGCAGTGTTACCATATTCAAAATCTGGATTAATCGGTGCGACAATATTGGGTCTTGGAAGAGCTGTGGGAGAGACCATGGCAGTTACAATGTTGATAGGAAATGCAACTGGAGCAGCTGCAATTCCAACCTCATTGTTCCAACCTGGACAGACATTGGCTACTATAATGGCAAACGAATTTGCTGAAGCCTCTCAAGGAGGTCTTCATTTAGCAGCTCTTGTTGGTATTGGACTAATTCTTTTCATTATGGCCTTTGTCATTAATGTAGTTGCACATCTTCTTGTTGCTAAAGTAGTAAAGTCACATGAGGGAGCAGTACTGGCATGATTACTCCAGAACAAAGAGCTGAATTTAGAAAACATTTTCGTTATAATGTTGGTAGGAGACTTGTACTGGACAAAATTGTTAAGGGTGTAGTCTTTTCATGTGTGATAGTTGCTATTGTTCCACTAGTAGCCATCTTGGTCAATGTCTTTAGTAATGGAGCAGCTGCATTAACATGGAATTTTCTCACTGAAATACCTGGAGCTGTGGGAAGTGATGACCCGGGAGGAATTGGTCCTGCTATTCAAGGAACTATGGTGCTAATTGGAATGTCTAGTCTTATTGGAGTTCCGGTTGGTGTAATGGGTGGAATATTTCTCTCAGAATATGGTAACAACAGATATGGTAGAACAGTTAGATTTTTCAACGATGTACTTGCAGAATTTCCAACCATTGTAATTGGTGTGTTTGCATTTGTTTTAATTGTTTTAACAGTTGGAAACTTTTCTGTTTGGGCAGGTTCCTTTGCACTCTCTATTGTTATGTTGCCAATCATAATGCGAACTACTGAAGAATCACTCAAATTAGTGCCTGTTACATATAGGGAAGCTGGACATGCTTTAGGAATTCGAAGATATAGAGTAATTTTTACTATAGTACTTAGTAGTGCAAAAAATGGTCTTGTAACTGGAATTCTGTTGGCAGTTGCAAGAATAGCTGGTGAAACAGCACCGCTTGTATTTACAATTCTTGGTAGTAGCCAATTCATATCTGACCTTAATGGACCAATTGACGCACTTCCACTTAGGATATGGAGACTCTCATCACTCCCATATGATAGTGCTGTAACTCAAGGATGGGGGGCTGCATTTATTTTGATAATTATGGTTCTTTCAATCAACATTGGTGTGAGGTATATATTTTTGAGAAATAAAGAAAAAACATTTTTAAAGTTCAAGAAGATGGGGGTAGCATCATGATGGAAACAGCTACAAAAACTCCTGTAAAGGGAGTTTCAATTGATGATGTAAAATACAAACTTATTGCAGAAAATATTTCTGCAAGCTATGATGGTATAGTGGCTGTAAAGAATGTATCAATGAAATTTCAAGACAGAGCCGTCACAGCTCTTATAGGACCATCTGGATGTGGAAAGACAACATTTCTTAGATGTTTAAACAGAATGCACGAGCTTACAAAGAATGCTACACTGACAGGAAAAGTTTTACTTGATGGCGAGGATCTTTACTCTACCAAAGTTGATCCTATCATAAATCGAAGAAAAATCGGAATGGTATTCCAAAAACCAAATCCGTTCCCTACCATGTCTATTTATGATAATGTTGCATGTGGCCTAAAACTTAATGGGGTCAAAGACAGAAAAATACTTGACGAGGTAGTGGAAGGATGTCTTAAGATGGCATCACTTTGGAATGAAGTAAAGAATGATCTGAAAAAACCAGGAATGAGTCTTTCGGGAGGACAACAACAGCGTTTGTGCATTGCTAGAGCACTTGCTATACAGCCTGAAGTTCTTTTAATGGATGAGCCGGCTTCTGCCCTTGATCCTATAGCAACCCAGAAAATTGAAGAGATGATTCAGGAACTAAAAAAAGAATATACCATAATTATTGTAACACATAACATGCAACAAGCAACTAGAGTTTCTGATTATACTGGCTTTATGTATCTTGGAGACTTGGTTGAATTCGGAGAAACAAAACAAATATTTGAAAATCCTAGAAATGAGATAACTGCAAAGTATGTTCAAGGTCAGTTTGGATAGGCAATGACACGTCTTATAGATCCACATTTACAAAATTTGTCTGAAATGATGAAACAAATGTCTGATTTGTCAATCCAGTCCGCGAATCTTGCAATTGATTCCTACTTGGGCGGACAAAATGCTAGAAAACAAGTTCATGAACTTTCTAGCCAAATGATGAATTTGTATGACAAAGTTGGCGATTTGACCTTTGAGATGATTCTTAGGTACCAGCCTGTAGCGAGTGACTTTAGGCTTATTCGTTCCTCACTTGAGATTTCATATGGATTTACTCGATTGAGCAGATATGCATATGATATTACAATGGTTCGTGAAACTTTTGGAGATCTTTCTGATTGCAAGAATGAAGTGATCTATACTTTATCTGGAGAAATAAAGCAGATGGTACAACTTGCTGTGGAATGTTTTGCGACTCTTGATCTTGACAAGGCTCACGAATTGCGAACCGATGAAGACCTTGTTGACAAATATTATAACAAACATTTGCCAATGTTGATAACAATGGGCAATGTAAAATGTGCTCTTGCTGATGCCTTGGTTCTAAGATATATGGAGAGAATGGCAGACCATGCTGCATTTGTAGGTGACTCGGTAAACTATATTGTCACTGGCGCAAGAACCTATTAGTAGTTTAATTTGTAAAATTTATTTTATGAGGTCAAATCTATATAGATTTCATATTAGTATGAAATCTATGATGGTCAAAGGTAAATAAGATATTTTTTACATAATCTACATGACAAACAAAGTCATTCTAGGATTAACATTTATGTTAATTCTAATAGTGCCAGCAATGTCGTTGCATGCAAGTGCACAGACAAGTTACACGATCACAGGGGCAGGATCAACCTTCGTGTTTCCATTAATGGACACATGGAGAGTTGATTATAACAAAATCCACCAGAACATTCAACTTAACTACCAGTCAATTGGAAGTGGAGCAGGAATAAAACTCTTAGAACAAAAGAGTGTAGATTTTGCTGCATCTGATGCACCATTGTCAACAGCTGATCAACAAAAAGCACCAGGAGTACTTACTTTTCCAGATTCAATAGGCGCAATAACAATCGCGTATAATATTCCTGGAATGGATAAAGGCCTAAAACTCACAGGACCTGTAATTGCACAGATCTTTATGGGGAACATAACCTCATGGAATGATCCTGCAATTGCTAACCTCAATCCGGGGGCAACTCTACCTAATCAAAATATTGTAGTAGCTCACAGATCTGATGGTTCTGGAACAACATATGCATTTACTGATTATCTTTCCAAAGTCAGTCCTGACTGGAAGACCAAAGTGGGTCAAGGAAAGTCAGTACCTTGGCCAGTTGGTACGGGAGGAAATGGAAATGCTGGTGTTGCTAACATAGTGAAAACTACACAGTATGCTATTGGATATGTAGAACTTGCGTATGTTTTTCAAAATAACATGACATATGCCTTTGTCCAAAACGCTGATGGAAATTCCTTTGTAGAGCCCACTCTTGACACTGTTGCAGCAGACGCCACAGCAGCTAGTGCAAACTTGCCAGCAGCAGACGGAGACTGGAGTAAGGTATCTATTGTTAACCAACCGGGAAGTAATTCGTACCCAATATCCACATTGACTTATGTCATGATATATCAGGACATGAGTACAATAAATGGGGAAACACAGGATAAATCAACTGAGGTAGTCAATTTCCTCACCTGGATACTTAATGATGGTCAGCAATATTCCTCCGGCTTGTTGTATGTTCCCTTGCCCGACTCACTTAAGAAGATAGGCGAGGATGGACTTGCTAAAGTGACATTCACTGGTGGAGCAGTACCAGAATTTGGTCCAATCGCAGCTCTAGTTCTTGCAATTGCAATTGTATCAATAATTGCAGTTTCTGCAAAGACTGGATTGAGATTTAGTGCAAAATTCTAAACTCTTTTTTATTTTTAATTTTGTCCGCCTACGGATTTTTTATCCGTATAACTATTTTTGTAAAGTGAAAATTATGCATCAATAATTAATTTAATTTCTAATCTGTCATTATATGGTAATTCTATAACCTATGTTGATCTACAAGTGAATTTCATATGTCAATATATCATACAGATAGTTACATGATCTATGTCGATCTTACGTATATAACAAATATTTCATACTTGGTCAATGACAAAGAAAATCTTACTAGGATTGACATTAATGTTAATTCTACTAGTACCAACAACTGTTCTTAGTGCACATGCACAAACAACAAATCCCGGTCCTACACCACCTGCTGATGGTGATAAATTCAATTACAATGCCGGGGGTTCAACTTTCGTATATCCATTAATGGATAAATGGAGAGTTGAATATAATCAACTATACTCTGGAATCAAATTGAACTATCAGCCTGTAGGTAGTGGAGCTGGTATCAAACTGTTTACAGCAAAGAAAGTAGATTTTGCAGGAACTGATGCACCATTGCAATCTTCAGATATTAAGAAAGCTCCGCAAGGAACTCTTACTATTCCAGAATCAATGGGCGCAATAGTTATGACTTACAATCTTCCAGGAGTTCAGAAAAATGGACTCTTGCTAACGGGAGATGTAATAGCAAAAATCTATCTGGGTCAGATAATTTACTGGCATGATGATGCTATAGTAAGTCTTCAAACAGATCCATCTATTGCACAAGCATTGAAGGACGACAAAAACAAGATCATTCTTGTACACAGATCTGATGGCTCTGGCACAACATTTGCCTTCACCGATTATCTCAGCAAAGTCAATTCTGACTGGGCTGGTAGGGTAGGGCATGCAACATCTGTTCCATGGCCAGCAGGGATGGGAGGCCCAGGTAATGCTGGAGTCGCAAATATCGTCAAGAAAGTTTCTGAATCTCTAGGATATGTTGAATTGGGATATGCCGTACATAACAAGATGGTATCCAAAACAGGCAACGGTGCGGGCGTAACAGGCTCAGGCCAAATCTCCATGCCGTATGCATATATTCAGAACGCTGACGGGAATGCATTTGTTCAACCAACCGTGTTAAATGTTGAAGCAGCTGCAGCACAAGGAATATCTTCACTACCAACAGCAGACGGAGTTTGGAGTAATGTGTCGATTAATAATCAGCCGGGTCCAAATACCTATCCGATTGTCTCATTCACCTATCTATTGGTGGATCCAAACCTTGACCAGATCAAAGGTGAGAGTCAACAAAAGGCACAGGATCTAGTCCACATGCTCTACTGGATGGTAACAGACGGCCAACAATATGCGACAAAACTAAGTTATGCCCCATTGCCAGGTACACTACAAGACTTGGACATGACGGGCCTATCTGAAATAAAATACGACGGCACGCAGATTTGGGCATATCCATAAAGAACAACCACCTTTTCTTTTTTATTTTTATTTTTTTCATAGGATAGACCATATTCTATCATATGTCTTGATCAATATCATACTGAACTTTGTTATAAAATAAAATCTGATTCATATGGTGAACTACTAAATCTATTTGCATTCAACTAAAAGCAAAGATCTAGTTATCACAAGTGTGGTTGTATAATGCCTGATGAAAGTTGCAGAATCTGCGGAGGAGAACTTGTGAAACATCTTTGGTGTGGCCATTGCAGAAAGACGATACAAAAAATATGCAAGATATGTACCAGAGAAACATTAAGGCAACAACATACTACCTGTCTTTCTTATATCTCAAATGAAGGATACATGACAAAAATAGCCATACTTGGATAGAACATCCTAGTGAACTAGATTAAAAATAAGAAAAAGGGGGTTAGTTCTTGACTGATGATTGTCGTAATGTCACTTTAATCTTGTATGCTGTGAGAATTTCCTTGCATCTGTTTCTTATGGTGACCTCAGTTATTCCTGCTACGCTTGAGACATCTCTTTGAAGGATGCTCTGTCCAAGGAGGGTTGATGCTATGTATAGATATGCAGCAGCCAATCCGTTTGGAGCTTTTCCGTCGGCAAGACTGTGATCAGATGTTTTTTCTGCAATTTCTGCAGCAAGTCTTTCTACACGAACTTCAAGTTTTGCCAGATTTGCTATTTTTGATATGTATTTTTCAAGAGTTACTACTGGTGCTGTTTTAGAACCTAGTTCCATCACAAGTGTTCTATAGTATTTTGCCGTTAGTTTGACATTGAGCTTTTCTTCTTTTGAACTTCCTGTTGCAGCACAGATTTCATCAAGGGATCTTACAACATCGCATTGTTTGCATGCCATGTAAATTGTTGCAGCTGACATGCATGCAACTGACTTGCCTTTTGCGTCTGCCTGTCCCTGAAAGTTTCTGTATATCATGGATGCTGACTCGATTACATTTCTTGGCAATGACAGGGCGTGACATGTTTCTCCTATCTTTGCTAAAATGTTTGCAAGTCTTCGTTCTTCTGGTGATGCAACTCTGATTCTAGTCTGCCATTTTCTTAGATTGTACATCTGATTTGCCATGTCACTTGATATTGTTCTTCCACTGAAGTCTTTTGTTCCCATGGCGATCTCTGTTCTAATTCCCAAGTCATGTTGTGCATAACTTGTCTGTCCTGATGCTCGTGTCAACTTCATCTTGTCTTCTGGATTTGTTGCTCTTGATTCATGTCCGTAATCTGGCATCTGTTCCATTGCGACCAATCCGCAGCCAGAACAAATCTTCTCCCCACTATGAATGTCGTCAATTAAATTGGAACGACATTCGGGGCAATTTGTTTGTAGTTCTGTCATGGTCATCTTCTTCTATTTCCTTTGAATCTTTTGGGTCTCATCACAGGAGTTTCTTCGACGATGAAAACTTTTTTCCCGATGTATTTTTTGATATTGTTGGTAAGCGGGACCGCTGAAGCATATGGTGCATCAACAGGACCTATCATTTCTGATACTTTGGCGATTTTGACTCCAGAATTGTCTACGACTATCTGGTTATCTCTTAGATGTTTTGTGAGCCTAATGATGACTCTGCCGCTACTCGCTAGATGCAATACTTCGCCTACCTCCTGCAATTGAATTCTCAACAAAATACTGTTATCAATAGAGTTCTGTCAAAATTACTTTAGCTTCAAGCTATAAACACTATTTACTTGGTCTGTTTGGCTCTTCTTGAAACTAGTTTTTCAGAAATTGCAGAAATTATTTTTGATTTTGGCTGGGCCTTGATAAGTGTAATGTAGCCAGACCTGACATATGGTCTTCTTGGAAATCTAACTTGATCATTTGTCTCGGTTGGCTCAAGCCCTGCAGCCTTGGCAGCCGATATCAGTTCATTTAGTGATGGATCAAAGATACTTTTTTCACGGGAGACTCGTCTACCCATTTTTTTTGTAATATTTTTATTAAAATAATCCAGCCAGACTACGACGTGTTCGTAATCCTTCATCTCATCACTTTATCAAGATTGCATTTACTGCGCCATCTTGACCAGGTCTAGAAATCACTCTGCACTGACCTGCTTCTGTTTCTAATATTGCTCCTTTAGAAATTACTCCACGTCTTTCATAATCTTTGTTTGATGAATTCTTTAACACCTTGAGAATTTTTAATTTCTTGACCTTGGAACCTGGGACTGATAAATTTACAACATCTGTGGTCTTCACTGATGTTTTCTGATTTCCTCCTCGAGTCTTTCGTGATATGGTAACCTGTTCTCCTTTGATTGCTTCTACGGAATATCTGTCGATTTCATACTTTCGTCTTGATCTGAGAGGATATCTTCTTCCACCAGTAATCTTACTTGTAGCAAGATTTTCCACAGATTTCTTCATGTTGATTCGATAAAGTAACTCTAATTTATACCATTTACAGTATGGGACGCTATTTTTGGTTTGATTATTGGCTTGGAGTCAATGGTTCAGCAGGTATGGATTCTTGTGCAACTGTAACCTGACTTGGGTTTCTTACTTTTGTAAAGAGTTTTTGTTTGAGAAGATCCTTGTCTCCTTGAATGCCGAAATATTTCTGGAATTTTTCTGTGGTGTTGTAAATCTTTAATCTTCCAACATTTTGGTGTTCGATGTAGTCCAGCTGTTGTAATAATTTTAGATGCATGTATACGCCAGATCCTCTTACTTCTACTAGTCTCTTTGAAGAGACTGGTTGCATGTATGCAATATATGATAATGTCTTAAGAGTGGCAGTAGGCAAAAGTGGCTTTGATGCATACTTTCGAATTACTGTGTTAAACTCTGGTTTTAGTTGAAATACATATGACCCATCTGGCAGACTAGCTACCTCTATTGCTCTAAATACTGATTTTGTCTTTTTGACAAGATTTGTCATCAAGGTCAATGTCTTGGTTCTGGATTCTGTTCCAGAAGCTCTTATCAATTCCTCTATGGTTAGGGGTCTTCCTGCTGAATATAGTGAGGCTTCTAGTCTTGCCATTGCCTCGTCATCTTCTATCTTTCCCATATAGAACAAGGTTAGGGTTAGAGCATACTTAAATGAAATTCCTACTGACTGTTGATCTACTTGTAAATTTCTATTTTATCAGAGAGACCACTATGTCGTCTTCTGTCTGTTCAAGGTCTACTTTCATATCTCTTGCCAAAAAGAGAATGGCAAAGAAACATCTGATTACATCAATGAGCTGAAGCTCTGACACTATATTCTTAAAGGATCCAAAACCTGTGGCCTTTATTTTGTTCATTATCAGTTCTTCATATTGTCCTATTATCTTCTCAAGGGAGATGAAATAATCATCAAAATTGGGGGCTTGGACTGGCTCAAACTCAAGTTGTCTTCTACTTGAACGCGGGTTTGCTATTGTTCCAATGAGATTCTCAAGAACTGATAACAATTCATCTAGTGTTACTGGATATGTAGACTCGTGTCTGTATGGCATGTTTATTATTTCAATGTCCACATCTTCTCTCTGGGTAAGAGGTTTTTTCTCCATGGCGGCCTTTTGTAGTGCAAAAATGCTCTCTACTTTCATTCTATGTATCATGGCTGAAGACAAGGCAGCAATTCCTGCTACTCTAAGATCTTTTTTATCTGTCTGACTGAGAATTTTTATCAAAATATCTAGGATGCGTATTATATCTATACTCCATACATCCTTTTTTGAAACATCTAGAGGACTAAATAGTATATTCACTGGAGGTTGAGAAATGCCCACATCTGGATTTTCTTTACTCACTCTTTTACTACTCCATTTTTGTTTATAATACGTGTTTTATCTACTCTTTTCCTAGCTCAAGTCAAGAGTTTTCCTCTAACACATCCCAAATATTATAAGCCGATCTTGTATGTTTCTAGAAATGGACAAAGACTTAGAAAAATTCGACCTTGCATGTACCTATCTAAAAAATGATCAGAGTGCCGCAGCTCACAACTTGTTTTCTGCTCTTGCTCAAAAAGAGATGAAAAACAACAGCTACAAAGCCGGGCTTTATCTAATACTGGCATCTGAATGTAAATCCAAGCAGGGAAAGGAAAGAAAAGAGGAACTTTTGGAAGCTGCCAATTTCTATATCAAGATTGCAAAAAAGGATCCCAATAATGCAAATTATGCCTATCAGTGTGCCGCAAGATGTTTTCTAAGGACTGGACATTATGATGACGCAATGAAGGCATTTGAATCTGCTCAAAAGTACACTCTTAATGTAATTGAGGAAAAAAGACCAATTGTTGTAGTTGATGACAGTCCTGCAATTTTATTGCGACTCAAAAATTTTCTCCAACAGTTAGGATATGATGATATCCAAACAGCCACAAATGGCAAGTCTGCAATTAACCTCGTTTCCGCACTTGTAAAATCAAAGCAAAATCCAATTGTATTGCTTGATATGGATTTGCCAGACATAAAAGGAGACGTGATTGCAAAAACTCTTCTAAACTCAAAACCAGATATTTCAATTATATTGATTACCGCAGACGAAAAATCAGCACCACGTGTTCGAAGTACTATTGGTTATGGTTCAACGGCATTTGTTCAAAAACCCTTTTCAATAAACGAGTTAAAAAATGCTCTAGATGCAACTAAATTATCTGAAATCAATTAAGTAATAACATTGACATGTTAAGTAGATTCACATCTTTAATTTGAATTCCATTTATCTTGTAATCTATTATCTGGTCGGAGAATTTTTCCACTACTCGAGCTGATGGGGTTTTTTCTGTTCCTTCTACCCTAAGTACTGTAATCATATTCCAATCTCCATCCACTGTTGCAACAAATAGATAATTTGGCAAAGTCTTGATGTAATTTTTTATGGATTCTGTTATGGTATCCATGGATCTTGTTATTTTGAGTTTGAGAAATAATGCTTCAAACTGATCATTTGAAGATATGCCGCTCAATACCGCCTTGTAGCCTTTTATGATTCCATTCTTCTCTAGTCTTTCAATTCTTTTTCGAATTGTTCTATCTGATACATCTACTCCGAAATTTCTTAATTCACTTGCTATTTCTTTTGATGGTGTCCTTGCATTCTTGTTAAGAATATTGATTATCTTTTGATCAACCTCATCTAATGTAGACCAGTTTTGATCATCTGACATAGTTTTCTATTTGAGTGATGACTTTTTGAAGTTTATGATGGTCCCACGCGCAGGATTTGAACCTGCGACAACCCGGTTTCTGTAAGCCTGATAGGCTGAATGACAGTTAGCCGATGGCCAACCACTACAGCCGGAAGCTCTACCAGGCTGAGCTAGCGTGGGACTGTTTCTCACGCAGTTTTTTCGTATTAAATAACTATCGATAATCCGTTATTTTCAAAAATTCTAATCTTACTACTAAATTTTTTAACTGATCAAATTACATATAAACAGGATAAATTGTTTCGATAATGTGTCGGGAGCGAATATGTCTGAAGGTGGATATGTATGTGTACCATATTTACAAAACAATGCCTTCACTACACTAAAGAATACTTTTGAAAATTCAGATCTTGTCGATGATGTATATTTTGTAACGGCGACTTTTTCAGAAGATGGTCGTGCATATTTTCCATCACGCTCCAATACATATCTTCTTGCAAGATTCAAAGATCGTTCCCAAATTATGAATGAAGTTGAAAAATGTAATCAAGAAACTCCTACATTTGTTTTTACAAAAAGTGATGAATTATTTGAGAGATTGGAGGATAATAATTTGAATTTATTATCGATCTACTATCTGGAATGTGGTGATTCTCAATCTGATCTATCTGAACTTGGCTTTATTGTTGCCAAACGTAACAGAGTACGAAGAGCAGAGATGGGAAATCTTAAACTATCTACTAATCAAATCCAAAAATTCACTTTTCCATATGAGGAAAATTTGGTAGTTCTTGAGGTTTCAAGTGATAACAAACATCAAGCCGATAACAAATATTGTGAGAAGACAAGAAAAGAGGTACAAAGAAAAGGAATTGGGATGACCAATCTTCTTAATCTATCGGTAATTGAGAAAATAAAATAGATTTTTTGAGAATCTCTTTTCAAGAGATCACTTGTAACTCTATAGTAATAGAAAAGTTATATACTCTTCCAAATTCTGTTTTGGTAATGAGTAAGCCATCTGAGCTCGGTGCGCTAAAAATTGGCTCTTACATATTACTTCCAGTAGGTGGACCAAATGAAGAGCCATGTAGAATTGTAGAATATGATACAAGTAAACCGGGTAAACACGGTGCAGCAAAGGCAAGAATTGTGGGAGTTGGAATATTTGACAAGAAAAAATATTCACACGTCTCACCAGTTAGTGCACAAGTTCAAGTTCCTCTTATAGATAAAAGAGTAGGCTCCATAATTTCAAAAACACCTGTAAGTACTCAGATAATGGATTCTGAAACCTTTGAAGTATTTGATGCACAGCTTATTGAAGACGAAATTAAAGACAAAGTTGCACAGGGTTCAGACGTTGAATACTGGAAAGTTATGGACAGAACTATTATAGTTAGAATTAAGAATTAAAATTCGGATGCTGATGATGACTAGAAAAGCCAATTGATGGTATGATGAAGATTATGAGTATTGAAGCATCCAGGCTTTTCAAATATTAGAACTAGTTATACAGTACAACTTGTATGGGTACAATGTGAAAGGACTATGTCATGTTTGTCTGGCGTCTAATGTAGAGACTATGCTAAGGGGCCATCTTTCACTATGTGCCAATTGCTTGAAGCAAGTAAATGTACTGGAAAAAAAATAATTAACTTTAAAGGTATGACAATAAATTGAAATTAGCGTCTCTTTTTTCAGGTGGAAAGGATAGCACATATGCAATATACAAAGCCAAACAAGAGGGTCATAGCGTAGAATGTCTTGTTTCCATATTTCCACAATCTGAAGAAAGCTATCTTTTACACTATCCAAACATTTCAGTTACATCGCTACAATCCCTGGCAATGAAAATACCTCAAATTCTAAGTAGCGTAAAATCAACTGATCCTAAAATTGAACTTGAGGGATTACAAAATCTATTAGAAAAAGCAAAGAAGGATTTTGGAATAGAGGGGATAGTACATGGAGGATTGTTTAGTAATTATCAAAGAATTCGCTTTGAAACAATTGGAACTAATCTAAATCTAAAAGTGCTATCGCCCTTGTGGCATGTTGATCAAAAAAACTATTTGAACGAACTGTTAGATTCTAAATTCAAGTTTATCATAACAAGTGTAACTTCAGCAGGACTTGATGAAACATGGTTAGGACACGAAATAATTAGAGATGATGTAGAACAACTTATCTTATTGTCTGCAAAACATGGTTTTAATTTAACATTTGAAGGGGGAGAGGCTGAGACATTTGTTATAGATTGTCCCCTTTTTTACTCTCCGATTAAAATAATCAACGCAAACAAGATCTGGGATGGCTATAGAGGAAGATTTGAAATAACCGAAGCGGTCTTAGCAAAGCAATGTTAGACGGTCTAAAAACAGGCCTTAGGGCGGCATTAAAGAAAATAGTAAACTCTTCAGGAATTGATGAGGCCCTCATCAAGGAACTTTCAAAAGATATCCAAAGGGCGTTACTACAATCTGATGTAAATGTAAAACTAGTTTTTCAAATTACTAAAAACTTGGAAGAGAGATCCATCAAAGAGACTCCTCCTCCTGGACTTTCTAGAAAAGATCACATTGTCAAAATTCTATATGATGAACTTGCTAAATTATTAGGCACGGAAGAACAATTCGTATTCCAGCCTGGTAAAGTAAACAAGGTTTTGATGCTAGGAATTCAGGGAAGTGGAAAAACTACTGTAACTTCAAAACTTGCCAAGCTCTTGACAAGACAAGGTTACAGAGTTGCAGTTATTGGTGCTGATACTTACAGACCTGGAGCACTTACGCAACTTAAGACAATGTGCGAAAAGGCAAATGTGGAAGTGTATGGTGATGAAGGAAACAAAGATTCTCCAGAAGTTGTAAAAAATGGTCTTAAGCATTTTGAGGGACAAAATTTTGATATCATTTTAATAGACACAGCTGGAAGACACAAGGAAGAAAAAGATCTTCTTGACGAAATGACAAGAATTAGTAAAATTGCAAACCCTGATCTTGCATTATTGATAATTGATGGAACTATTGGACAACAATGTTACAATCAAGCTGAAGCATTTCATAAAACAGTTCCAGTGGGAGGAATTATAATCACAAAATTGGATAGTAGTGCAAAGGGTGGTGGTGCACTTGCAGCAGCAGCTGCAACAGGTGCACAAATAATGTACATTGGAACAGGTGAGAGAATAGATGATCTTGAAAAATTCTCGCCAACAAGATTTGTTGGAAGAATGCTTGGAATGGGTGACATTCAAGCATTGCTTGACATGGCAAAAAGACTTGAGACTGAAGGCAATGAAGATAGACTAAAGAGAATATCGCATGGAAAAATGAATATGGAAGATTTCTACTTTCAAATTGAAGAGGCAACAAAGGCGGGAGGATTGCGTAACATTCTGGAAAACATGCCTGGTTTTTCTGGGATGGTAAAGGAAGACCAAGTAGAACAGCAAGAACAACGAATGGAAAAATGGCGTTTTATTATCCAGTCTATGACAAAGGATGAAAAATCAGATCCTGATTTGATAAATGCCTCTAGGGTGAAAAGAATTGCGCGAGGTTCTGGGTGGCCAGAGCATGAGGTTAAAGAACTTCTCAAAGCATACAAAAATTCAAAGACCATGATGAAGGCTTCTAAAGGAAGACAGATGCAGGGAATGCTGCGAAAAATGGGATTAGGTTAGAACCTTTTCAAATTGAGATGTATCTAAATATCATATATGATATAATCTAAACATCTTGTTGAATAACTATCAGTGTTATCAAGCACTGGGTCTCCAAGAAGGGGTTTCCATTAAGGAAGTAAAATCTGCTTATAGGAAACTAGCTCTACAATTTCATCCAGACAAAAATATGATGGATCAAGAAAGTACAAAATTCAAGATGGTTGTTGAAGCATATCAGACACTTCGTACTGAATACAAAAATAAGATAGGGACAAAATCCTCTGAAAAATATCATGATGAAGATTCCAAGGAAAAATCTAATTTTAACACGACTTATTCATGGGGTGCAAAAAAATCAGATAGAAATCCTGAAGAGGATTGGACTAGATATACAAGATATGCGGAAGATGAATATCAAAATTTTTGGGCGCATTATGAAAAGACTTTTTGGGATTATTATGAAAAAGTACGATCCGAAACAAGATCTGAAACTGAGCCGATACAAGTAGAACAAGAGGTCTCAATATCTGTAAAAGTTGATCCTGGGAGATGTATAGCATGCTGTAGCTGTGAAACAATTGCACCTTCCGTGTTTAGAGTAGAGAAGAATGTCAAAGTAAATCCAAAATCTAAAGTAATTAATGAACAGGGTGCAAAGTCAGAAAAAATACTTGATGCCGCACAGACATGTCCTACAAAAGCCATAAGTGTCTCAGAAAAAGAATCTTGTAGACGGCTATATCCGTGGTAAATTGTATAATTACGATTAAAACACCTCTCATTTGCTTTGTATGTTGTTGAAAAAAACTAAGATGGATGTAGTAATTGAGGAAACCAAACAAATTCTGCGCGAGTATCATTTATGTGATTACTGTCTTGGAAGAATGTTTGCAACTAGACTAGGGTTAGTTTCTCACAAAAATCTTGGTAAAAAAATTAGGAAAATTATAAAACAAAATAATCCAAAATCATGTTATTTATGCAAAAATCTGATGCCAGAACTTGATGTTTTCTTAAACAAAATGCTTGACATTTCAAAAGAATATGAATTTTCAACATTTCTTATAGGTGCTATTCTTAAGCCTTCAATTTTAGATAGGGATGATATTGTCCGTTCCAAGTTCAAGCTTCGTGGAATTACTGGAATAAAAAGTGACATTACAAGAGAGATGGGAAAACAATTTGGGAAAAAAACTAGAACTAAAGTTGATTATCAAAATCCTGATATTGTCTTTACGATTGATTTCAAAAAAGATCAATGCGACGTAAAGCCCAAAGCATTGATACTGCAAGGAAGATATACAAAAGATATACGAGGAATTCCACAAAAACAAGAATCTTGCAATAGATGTGATGGGAAAGGATGTTTTGTTTGCGACTTTCATGGGATAATTGGATTTGATAGTATAGAAGGTAAGATTGCCAAGTTTTTGTTTGAAAAATTTGGTGCTCAACAAGCCAAAATGACCTGGATTGGAGGTGAGGATGAATCTAGTCTTGTTCTTGGTAATGGGAGACCTTTCTTTACCAAATTGATAAATCCACATAAAAGAAAAATCACTTTACCAGAAAATATTGTACTTGACGGTGTCTCTATTTTACATCTAAGAACAGTTTCAAAGGTACCGACTGATCAAATCAAATTCAAGACAGATGTTCTGTTGGATATATCCACAGAAAAAGATCTTGCCCCTGGGGCATTGAATGTATTAGAAGGTCTAAAAGACATGCCAATTTCAATAAGCGAAAACACTTCTTGGAAGAACCAAAAAAGAATCTATAATGTAAAGATCAAGAAAATGGATGCTAGATCATTTACCATTCTTGTAGAATTAGATGGTGGAATTCCACTCAAGAGATTAGTGACTGGTAATAATGTAGAACCAAACATAAGCATGCTTCTTGAAAATTCATGCAAGTGTACAACATTTGATTTTCATAAAATAGTACTTAACAATTGAATTTACGATGTGATTAAAACAGGACAATCTCATAACTGACCTTGAATGAATGAAATTTGTCATTTTATGTCAAGCTTTTATTATAGTCTAATTCAATCTTGTTCGATTGGATCCTTTACTTAGAGTGCATGAATCTTACAAAAATGGGCTAATTCCTGAGAAAATTCACTCGTTAATAATTAAGAGGTTTGAGGTGACACTGTCTGGAATACAGAGGATAGAAAAGGCATCAGGAATTAATTTTCCACTTGCATATGTAGAACCGTCAGTAGTAGTATCGCACCCACCATCTGGCTCTTTTGATTATGGCATATTGTTTGCAAGGACAATTCCAGTTGTCTCTAATGATAAATTAAATGTCATAATACAGATCACTGCCCCGCTTGTAGCATATGGCCTCAAAGGTACAATTCACGCTATCTTGGCACATGAATTTCTACACTATTTAGAATTGATTCGAAGAATATCCAAGATGGATATTGTGTCTGATGAGCTAA
The DNA here is from genome assembly GCF_900167955.1 of Candidatus Nitrosotalea bavarica. Lineage (GTDB taxonomy): Archaea > Thermoproteota > Nitrososphaeria > Nitrososphaerales > Nitrosopumilaceae > Nitrosotalea > Nitrosotalea bavarica. The sequence goes on from NZ_FUYK01000007.1 coordinate 212,936, forward strand.
GCGGAAATCTTTTTGAGAGTAGTTATTCTGATTCTACCAGACTTTTTGAACCAAGGGCCGTATTTGATGATAAAACACTTCTATCTCATATAACTAAAAAATTTCCAGAAGGATTTAGAGACTATAAACTTGAGGATAAAGTTCTAAAATTATGGATAGAAAAGAAACTTCCTATCATAAATATTACAATGGATACCAACATAGCCAAGATTCCAGCAACAGTGATTGCAAATACTGTGATTGAACCACATCTTTTACAGAAATTAGATCAAATAGAACAAAAAGTTTCTCGTCTTAGAAGGAAAAAACTATATTAATTATTAAACGAATTCGGTAAATCCACACTTGCCGCAGCTACGCCTGTTTTTATGGTTAGACATGAATACACCCTTACCACATCTTGAACACTCTTTTTTTGTTCTCTCTACTTTATCACCAGACACCTTGTAATACTTGTATACTAATGGGCTTGAGCCTTTTTTACCTGCCATTATTTACTCTCTTCCTTTGGTGCTTCTACTTGCGCGGCTGAGGATTCAGCACCCTCTGGTTTTGCAACTGCACCTTTTGCCTTTTCTATTCTTGCAAAAATCGCAGCCTTGAGATGCTCTTTAGCAAGTTTTTCATCTTCATATACGTAGAAACTTCCTGATACTACTGGTCTTCCAGTTTCATTTTTCAAAAGTATTGGTATTACAATTTTTCCTTCTAGATTAAATTTTTTTGAGATCATGTCTACTGCTTCTAGTTTCTTGAGTCTACCAGAAAGCCCTTTGAAATTACAAGTAATCTCTCTTCTTGACAGTAAGGGATTCTTTACATCTCGTGTAATTTCGATCATGGACATGTAATCCAAGTCCTTTTAATAGTTCATATAAATCTTAACGGCTACTAGACAACAAATTTATGAAATCATGATATCCCAAGCCTGTGGACAGATTTATGGTACACCTGAAAAACTCGGGTTATGTTCCAACAGATGCAAAAGCACTACTTGCAAAAGCTGATCAATTAACTTCTGGGATGAATGTAATTGTAAGAGATATGAGAGTCTCAACTAAATATTTAGAATTTGATGTATCTGTTAAAAAAGACGAACTGGATCAAGTTGTAAAAAAATTCCAGTCCATTGGATCTCTTAATGATGCAAGACATGTTATAGAAGAAAAAATTGAAAAAGAAGATGCATTAAAAAGAGCAAAGCAATACTTTGACGATGAAAAATATTGGGAATGTCATGAAGTCCTTGAAGGTGTTTGGAAAAAAACACATGAAGGTGAAAAAGATCTTGTTCAAGGAATTATTCTTGTTGCAGCAGCACTAGTTCATTATCAAAAAAATGAAAATGACATATGCCTTTCAATAATGAAGAGGGCAATGGAAAAACTCTCTAGTGCTTCTGGCGTATATTATGATATGGACATGGATAGGTTTAGAAAAACTACTGAGAAAATGATCTCTTCTAAAAATATAGCGCCATTTATGATTTGATGGTCTTTATTGCAGTATTGATGACATCAGCTCCCATGATTAGTCCAATTCTACCTTTCTTTGCCTGTTCTTCGGTGAATCGCATGGTTCCATCTTTTTTGACAAAATCTCCTGAAATCAAAACAGGTACTGGATCATCACTGTGGCTTTTGTTTATACATGGTGTGGAGTGATCTCCTGATATGATAACTGCAACTTTTGATGTGTCTATGTTATCAAGTAAAGTCCCAAAGAATCTTTTGTCTATTTCTTCTATGTTTTGCATCTTGCCTACTGCATCTCCATCATGACCAAATTCGTCTGGTCCCTTGATATGAACATAAATTGCATTTTCTGTCTGCATTGCTTTGGCTGCAACACGTGCCTTTTCTTCATAATCTGTAAGACCGCCTGCACTAAATGATTTCATCTTCAAAACATTTGCAATGCCTATCTCTACTGGCATATCTACTATGCATGAAAACTGCATCTCATGTAACTTGTTTATTGGAGTAACATCCGGAAATTTATTTCCTGCATCACGTAATAGGATTGCATTTACCATCTTCTTACCTTGTTCTTTTCTGTTTTTATTTACTATACTGTCTTTCATAATTTGAAGCGATTTGTCTGTAAATTCATTTACAAGTAATGCTGAAAGCTTGGCACCATCAGACTCGTTTAAGGGCAACGACCTTTCTACCTCCATGTAATCCCCAACTGCCTTGGCAACTCCCATGCCATCTATTCTTGCATAAGCTGGATCGGTATTACTAATATCAGGTGTAAGAAATATGCCCTCACATCTTATTCTGACAATTAATCTATGTCCAATTGTAGGGGCTACAACAACTGATGCTTTTGGATTTGAAAACTTGAGTTTTTCTTCTATCTCGCGAGCAATTGCATTGGCATCTTCTTTCTCTATGTTTCTTCCAGCTCTTCGATCTGTGATAATCCTCTCGTCGTTTACAGTAGCAAAGTTTCCACGAAGTGCAAGGTCGCCATTTTTAAAATCAATTCCTACCCCAATTGCCTCAATTACTCCCCTTCCAACATATTGTGTATTCTCAAATCTATACCCGAGCATATTGAAAACTGCGATATCTGATTGAGGAGCTATTCCCTTACCTACCGAAATAACTTCTCCTATGGCTCCATTTCTTGCAAGTCTATCAAGATTGGGAGTTTTTGCATAACTTAATGGAGTTAAACCCTTCAAATCTGGATGAGGTAAGTCACCTATGCCATCAAGAAGAACGTAAATCATGTGAACATCTGAGTTGTCCATTTTTCTAAATCTCCCAAGCTTCAGTTTTTTCATATCACACATAAACCTTGATTTTTTAAGCGATCTAAATTCTGAAACAAATTTCTACTTGTTGGTAATATTTCTAACATTAATTTCCTATAATGACGAAAATGAATTCTTGATAACTGGAAAGAAAATTAAGATGATGTGACAGAGGATAATTTTATCTTAAAGTTTAATCTCTTTCCTGCAAGAGGATGATTCAAATCCACTGAGACTATTTTTTCTTCTATTACAGTTATGATTGCAGGTACCTTTTCTCCTGTGGGAAGTCCTGCTTCAAACAATAATCCAGGAGTAAGTTCAGCATCTGATGGAAAAATCTCTCTTGGTACCTTTTGAATTAGGGTTGGGTCGTGCTCTCCATATGCCTCTGCTGGAGAAATACTGAATTGTTTTTCTTCTCCTTCTTTCATTCCTAATATGGCATCATCAAATCCCTTTATTACTTGACCTCCTCCAATTTCAAATTCTAATAGGTTTCCATCCTCCACATTACTATCAAAGACTGTTCCGTCATCAAGAGTTCCAGTGTACTCTATCTTGACCTTGTCTCCCATCTTTGCAGTCAAGGTTTTACTATCCATGCTTGCATGTGAAAATATTGTTTTACTATTTTCATATTTTTCTCACAAATGTGTACTAGAAAAGTCCTTTGGTATTGTAGTAAACCCTGAACTAGTCATTTGATGGAAATTGCTTTGCAAGTTCATCTGCAAATTTCTCATAATCTTCTCTTGTCTTACCTATTTCCTTGAGTTTTGTATTCTCTACCTCTAGCAAACTCTTATTCACGTGTTCTGCGTCATTTCTTAGAGCCATCTCGGCCATTTCAAATAATCTATTGTTTTCTTTCCATACGTGCTGTACCACGTGATTGATGTATTCTTGCATATCTGTAATTAATTGGGCTGCATCACCACTTTTCAGGTATGTTTTTGATGAGGCTTCCATTCTTGCTCCTAGTTTGCGTGTAACCTCATGTTCCATGAGCATAACAGCTATTGGACCTGAACTTCGTGACATTCCTTTTTTTTCAAGTTCTGGAAAGAGAGAGTTTTCTTCTTTTCCATGATGGCACACATCTGTGAAGTTCATTGAAAAATCAATCACTTGGTTTAGAATTGGTTCGGGTATGGTCTTACCAGATTGTAGTAAGGGAATTGTAGACCACATTGACTTTAGTACTTTCTCTATCAAGTCGTGATCTCGTCTTAATGATACTGTTGACATGTAACAATTTTAGAGATCTGATCTTCCAATTTAAGTTTAATTTTTTAGTAAAATGATTGTTTTGGACTATTGGAGTCAAAATTATGCTGTATTGGCGGTTATTTCCGATCTTTGCAAAGGTTTTAAATTGCTAGCTCAAAATCTAGCAGTATGGGGGATTTAAGGAAGGATTATTCAATTGATAGATTTGTGATCGTCTCCCCTGAAAATAACTCAGTAAACGATTCCAAGAAATGTCCTTATTGTCCTGGAAACGAATCTATGACCAATCCATCGACACTTTCTCTGGTTGCAAAGGATGGGATGTTACAAAGACTTCAAGATACTGAAGATAACTATGTACAGAATTGGTCAGTAAGAGTATTTGAAAGTAAAAACCCTGTTGTTACAACTACTTCTGAAAACTCTTATAGCGATAGACCACTTTACAGCGAACCTGCTTACGGATATCATTATGTTGTTGTTGCTTCAGAAAAACACAAGGATTCTCTTGCAAGTATATCTACTGAACAATGGTCTAACGTACTTGTTGTAATCCAAGATAGGCTTAGATGGCTATACACCCAACGCGGTGTTACATATGTTTCAATATATGTAAATCATGGAAAAGAAGCTGGTGGCTCTACTAATCATGCGCACCTAAACGTTGTAACTTTTTCCACAATTCCTCCTGTTATAGAACAAGAGGCTGAAGCCGCACATAGAATTCTAAATGAAAAAGGAATATGCCCAATGTGTCAGACCGTGGGTACTGAAACTGGAGGACCTAGGCAAATACTTCAGACAGAAGGTTTTGTTGCATTCTGCCCATGGGCTCCATCACATCCATACGAATTTTGGATTTATCCAAAAAAACACATCACGAGTTTTTCTAAAATAACTCAAAAAGAGATAAATGATTTGTCACTAATTTTACGTGCTACTTTAGGCGGACTTGCAAATACGATGAAAAGCCTGTCATATAACATGGTCTTTCATCTTTCTCCTGAAAAGAAAAACAATAGGCAAATTCATTGGCATATTGAAGTGTATCCGCAAGCTGATCCTTGGTCTGGACTTGAAAGAGGGTATGGAGTATTTCTTAACAAGATACCTCCTGAAAAAGCTGCAGAAGAGCTTGGCTCTGCATGTAGAAAAGAACTTGCCGGTCTTGTCGGAATAGTTTAGACAATCATTTGGTTTATTTATTGAAGTAAGAGATGGGTTGTAATGGCAATTGAAAGATGGATATCTGTTGCAAGTCTTGGCTTGTATATTATGTTTGTAGCTCAGATGATATCAATTTCTGTATATCTTGCTCATCCATCACAAGATATTGATCCTTCATCTGAGATCAAAGAATTCATATCTATTGGCATTGCACCTGCGATAATTTTATCTGGTACAGCTTACATGCTGGGACGAAGATACGGTTCACGATTTATTGGTTCAGTTATCATAACTGGCGGAATAATTACAATCATTGGAATGTATTATGTTACTATTCTGATAAAACAAATTCAGGATATCTATCTTGTACCGGAACTTACAATAGGTCCTTTTGTATTCATCGCAACTTCAATTCCTGTAATCATTATAGGTTCGTTATTGTTTAGATTGAAACCTAAACCTAAACGAGATTATTTCTTTGACCGATGATCAAATCTCAATGAATTTGAATGTCGCTTAAACCCTAGACTCTCATAGAATGGAATAAGATCATCTGAACAATCAAGAATCGTTTTGTAGCAGCCTTTTTTTTCGGCATATTTTAAAAGTGCATTGACTATTTTTTTCCCCACTCCTTTACCTTGGTATTCCTTTCTTACTACTACATCTTCTATGTGGCCTACTTTACCTCCGTCATGGATGAATTTTTGTTCGATCAAAAGGGTTGTTGAACCTATGACTTCTCCATCGTATATTGCAACATAAATTACATGATCTGGATTCTTTGAGATCTTGTTGAAAATAATGCTTGCTTTTTTTGGTTTGATGTGGCTTGATTTCCTAAGTGAGTCAAGTGAAAGTAAAAACCCATTGTAAAAGTCTCTTCTTTGTAATTTACGTATCTTGATAGTTGACATACTTTGGTCTAAATCTGACCTAATCGTGCAATGTACTGCTGGTATGCACGTCTGTAAGAAGTCTTGTCTCCTATATCCAGAAATCCTTTCTTTATGAGAAAGCCACTTATCTTATTCTTCTTTGCAATGGCATTGCGTATTACGTCATCCATACCATATGGTTTGTTTGGTGGTATGAACTTGAATATTCCTGGCTCCATTACATAACATCCTATGTTGATATTTCCTTTAACTTCTGGTTTTTCACGCCATGCTTTTACTTTGTTGACTTTATCCATCTCTATGAATCCATATTGTAATTTAGTTTTATATTCAAATAATCCCATGGTGACAAACGATTTTTTCCTACGATGGTCTGCTATCATACTTTTCAAATTAAAATCAAATATCGAATCTCCATATATGCAAACAAATGTGTCATCTATGAGATCTTCTGCAGTTTTTAGTTGACCAGCTGTGGCAAGAGGCCTGTTTGCAACAGCATATTCTATCTTTACGCCAAACCTGCTTCCATCTTCAAAATAATCCTCAATTGTCTTTCTCAGATAGCTGACACAAAGTACAAACGAATCTATACCGCCTAGTTTTATCCATTCTATTAGATGCTCTAATAGTGGTTTTTCCCCCAGTGGAAGCATTGCTTTTGGAAGAAATGTGGTATATGGCTGAAGTCTTGTACCAAGGCCACCAGCTAAAATGACAGCTTTCATGTATTTTATTCTAAATTTCTGGTATTTATGTTGAAGGATGAAAGAATGCTATCTTGATATCTTCGAAAATTTTCTTAATACGTCGGCTGGATTTTTTCCAAAAATTAGGACCATGGCTTCTTTTCCAAAACCACCTTTGTGAAATATGATATCTGGAGGAGTTTTCAAATTTGTTATAGATGCCTTGATTCCCCATGACACGGTACTACCCTCCTTTTCTCTAATCTCAAGCGGTTCTTCTCTTCTATCATAAGATGAAACTTTCAATCCTTTGGATACTGCTTTTTTGATTATCTTTTCATCATACTTTATGTTCAAACTAGATCTCATGGAAGGAAACTTTCTTGTCATTTCTAATACTGCGGATGCAACATGCTTTGATCCTCCATACTTGAGATGACCTGCTATTGTTACTAATCTTCCAGTTCTTACAATCCTACCTTCTAACCCTATTACATCTTTTAGGGTTGATGGATTTGATGTTGAATATACAAAATTTGTTTGGCATTCGGGAATGTATTCATTTATGGATTCTATTGAGCAAAACTCTGAAATGGCTTTGGATAGCTGATTTTCAATCGCGTCGCCTTTTGATGTTTTGATAATCGCTAAACCTCTTCCTGTTTTTGTAGCGTTTCTAATGGACTCTACCGTAAAAAGACGTGCGGAATCAACTGCATCTGATAATTTTTTTCCTCTTGCAATGTTTGCACATAACGCAGCTGAAAAAGTACAGCCGCCACCATGACTTTCAAATTTCAGTCTAGCATGAGAAAAAATACTAAATTTTTTATCCTCTAAGAGCATGTCTGTAACCTTGTCTCCTTTAAAAAAATGTCCGCCTTTTATTATCACATTTTTTGCTCCCATTTTCTGAATTTTCATTGCTGCATTTTTCATATCCTTTAGCGATTTTATCTTAATGTCTGAGATTTTTTCAGCTTCTATAATGTTTGGAGTGATTATGTAACAAAGGGGAACTAGTAACTTTTTGAAATCTGAAAAAGCACTAGCCGTTTGCAGAATTCCGCCAGTTGTAGATTTGAATATGGGATCAAGGATTATGGGAATTTTAATTTTTTCAAGTTCTGAATGTATTACTCTAACAGTTTGCTTGTCGTATACCATTCCTATCTTGATTGCGTCTATGTGAAAATCTTCCAGAATTGATCTTATCTGACTTTTTACAAGTAATACTGAAACTGGTTCTACGCCAAAAAATCTTGATGTATTCTGACTCGTAATTGCGGTAACTACACTTAGGCCATTTGCTCCAAATGAATTGAATGTCTTCATATCGCCCTGAATGCCTGCCCCTGAGGAAGGATCGGATCCTGCAATTGATAGCACATGCATGATCTTAGGTTTGGAAACTCACGTTTAAATCCAATTACTCGCTAAAAATAGTAAATTGAGTACACAGATGAATGCAGCACGAAGAGGTGTTGCCACAGATGAGATGAAAGCCGTTGCACGTGATGAAGATGTGACATTGGATTGGCTTATTCCTAAAATTGCAAATGGTTCTATTATAATTCCTCACAATAATGCTCGCCCCCAAAAGATCAGAGTAGTTGGAATAGGGAAGGGTATGAAGACTAAGGTAAATGTAAACATTGGAAATTCTACATTAAATCAGAATCTTGAGGAAGAGATCAAGAAAGCTCAGGTCGCAATAAAATATCATGCTGATACCATCATGGATCTTAGCGATGGAGGAGATGTAGGATTGTATAGAAGAAAACTACTTGAAGTTGCACCGATTGCTTTTGGAACAGTTCCTGTTTATGAGGCATATAATTATGGCGTAGAAAAACACAAAAATCCACTTGATATTACAGAGGATGATTTTCTAAATGCTTTTGAACATAATGTAAAAGATGGAGTCGATTATACCACAATTCATTCGGGTATAACTAAGGATATAGCAAAACGCATTCTTGCAGTAAAAAGACATGGGGGAATTGTAAGCAAAGGAGGTACCATCACAGCTGCATGGATGTTAAAGTATGACAAGGAGAATCCATATTTTGAGCATTTTGATTATTTGATAGAGATTGCAAGAAAGTATGATGTTACTTTCAGTCTGGGAGATGCATTACGACCAGGTTCTATTCTTGATTCTCATGATGAGCTCCAAGTACAAGAAATGATCAATATTTCACGACTTACTAAAATTGCACATGAAAAAGATGTCCAAGTGATGGTTGAAGGGCCAGGACATGTACCACTCAATGAAGTTGCAGCCAATGTTAGATTGGCAAAATCACTAATTGGTGAGGTTCCGTATTATGTTCTTGGGCCGCTCGTAACGGATGTTGCTTCAGGACATGATCATATTGCAAGTGCGATAGGTGCCGCAATCTCTGCAAGTGAAGGAGTTGATTTGCTATGTTATCTAACACCTGCAGAACATCTTGCATTACCTAATGCCGAAGAGGTAAAGGCAGGATTAATTGCATATAGAATTGCAGCTCATGCCGGAGATCTTGTCAAATTAAGAGACAAGGCAATCAAATGGGATATGGAGATGACTGAAGCAAGAAGAACATTGAACTGGGAAAAACAGATTGCGCTCTCAATTGATCCAGAAGAGGCAGCACGCATTCATGCAAGAACTGGTCAACTCAAAGGAAACACAGTTCCATGTACAATGTGCGGTGGTGCATGTGTCTACATTATGCTTCCACAACAGAGATTCACTACAACTGAAGTAGAAAAATTACAACAGACTAGCTAGTACTTTCTCAAGACTTGGAACCGTTTCAAATTTTTTCATATCTGATGGAGATATCCACTGATATTCTGAATTTTCCCAATTCAATCTAATTTGAGGTTTTTTTACAGAAAATAAGAATGGAAAGATCAACCATTCATGGTTTGCATATTGAGGTGAATCTATTCTCATTTGTGATGCTGCTCTGACTAGAGTAATTTGATTTTCTGTAATGCCTGTCTCTTCAAGTATCTCTTTTTTTGCCCTGTATAATGGGTCCTCATTACCTTCTATGATTCCACTTATGCCTGCCCACAGATCTTTCATTGTCCTGACTTTGTCACTTCGTTTTAAAATTAGATACTGATCGTCCTGAATCAAAAAAGAGGTTACAATTTTAGTAGATTTCAATTATTTTTCTACAGCGTTTACCATTGTAACAAGCTTCTTGTATGATTCATCAAAATCTACATTCTTGGCTAATCTTTCTTTGGCACTTGAGATGTATTTTATCATCTCTTCTGTCTTATTCTCTTGAATTAAAATGAGCATCCTACCTATGTCTTTCCAAAATTCTTCTGCGTATCTTCTAATCTCAGGATTTGAAATTATTGTTTCAATGAGTTCTTGAGGTTCTGTCATTATGCCTGTAGTGAGATACTTTTGAGCCTTGAAAGTAGTTCCAGCCATTTTTTCAACTAGGGAGAAATTTTCTTCCTTTGCAAATATATTGGCAAGTGCCAAATTTACCAAGTGAGGCATTCCAAGTACAATTGCAATTTTCTTGTCATGCTCTGCTGCATCTATCTGAACAAAGTTTGCTTCTTCAAACAATGATTTTGTTACGGCCATCTCTTTTTTTGCGTCTCGAATTGGAATAGAGATTATGTTTTGTCCTTTTAGTTTCTTAGTTCCAGGACCAAACATGGGATGAATACAAATGGGGTTTACCTTGTCTGGTATCTTAGAAAGTGCGGCGGCAGTTTTTGTTTTAAGGGAAGAAATGTCTATCAAATAAGAGTCACGTTTCATCTCTTTTGCAATGAGTCTTATCGTCTCAGGTGTACGTTTTACAGGGATGCATAAAATAACATAGTCGGCTGTTAGGATGGCACCTACCAGTGACTGTGCCTTTGTAACTAATTTATTCAAAATTTCTTTTTCAGAATCATATCCGATTATGTCATAATCTTTCTCAAGAAAATACTTTGAGAACCATTTTCCCATTTGACCTTCTGCCCCAATTATGGCAATTTTTTTCTTCATTGTTTGCACTTTAACCTGTCCTCTATTATTTGCATTCCCTGATTAAGTGTATCTTCTGGCTGGCAGGCTGATATTCTGACAAATCCCTGATAGTTGCCAAACCCCTCTCCTGGTGCTATTGCCACCCCTGCATCCAAAAGTTTGTTTGTAAAATCTACTGAATCAAAATTATCTTGTCTTACCTTGACAAACAAGTACATGGCACCATCTGGCTCTACAAAGTCCAATTGCATTGTTTTTGCTTTTTTTGATATGGATTCTACTCTATTTTTGATAGTTATAGCATTGTTAGTTGTATCGGCCTCTAATGCTTTCATGGCAACATATTGGATTGGTTCTGATACATTTGTTAATGCAAGAGCCTGAAGCTTTGACATTTTTTCTATGATCTCAGGGCTGGATATTGCATACCCAATTCTAAAGCCTGTCATAGCATGTGATTTTGAAAATGATTGTGTTATTATGGATTTGTTGTACCCATAAGTGAGTATACTCTTCCATGGTTTGTATGCATATGTGGAGTAAATCTCATCACTTAACACATACAAATCATTCTTGACTGCTAAATCCATTATTTGATCTTGTAATTCTACTGGGAGAATCTTACCAGTCGGATTGTTTGGATAGTTGAGAACTATCATCTTTGTATTTTGATTTATTGCACTCTCAATGTCTTTGATATTTGGTTCCCATTTGCCTTCAAGTGTGGTATGAATAGTTCTGATCTTTATGCCAGAATTGAGGGCATTATCACGATATGCAGGCCAAGCTGGTTCTATTACTATGATCTCATTGCCTGGATTCAATAGACTAGAAATTGCAAGAAATATGGAAAATCGTGCTCCGGGGGAAACAAGAATATTTTGTGATGGTGTTTTGACTTGGAATTTTTCTGTGACATACTTTCCAAGTGCATCTCTAAACTCTGGCATTCCCTTTGAATCTCCATATTTTGTATATCCCATATCATACACTTCAAAGAGTGCATCTTTGACAATCTTTGGTGGCAAGAAATCTGGTTCACCCACTTCCATGTGAATTATTTTTTTTCCATCTTGCTCCATTTTCTTTGCTTTCAAAAATATCGACAAATGTGTCTGCTTGTTTGAAGATTGAATTTTGACTGATTCGTTTAATAGAAAATTTAACATTATCATGGCAGTCTTTTCATCAAGTCCTATCTCTTTACATAACGTCAATACTCTTACACGCAGTTGATTTTCTCTTTCTTCATCTGTAACCCCCATGCCTAGATTATTCTTTAAATTACCAATTTCCTTTGCAACATCATTTCTTTCCTTAAGTAATTTTAGAATGTCAAATGTTATTTTGTCTATTTTATCACGTAAGTTGTTGATGTCTGTCATTTCTTATCTAATGACCATGGGAATGAAACCTGCCCTGATTGCATGATCAGCAAGTACCACTGATACTAACGAGTCTACTACCGGGGGTGCACGAGGAACTACACATGGATCATGCCTTCCTTGAACTATCAAAGAAGCTGGTTTCTTTGTTTTAAGATCAACAGTGTGCTGTTTTTTTGATATTGATGATGCTGGCTTGAATGCAACTCGCAAGACAATTGGCATTCCTGTGGAAATTCCACCTAGGATTCCTCCCGCATTGTTAGTTTTGGTTTGGATTTTTCCATTTTTAATTAGAAATTCATCATTATTCTCTGAACCATGTAATGTGGAACCATGAAAACCAGATCCAAATTCTACCCCTTTTACAGCGGGGATTGAAAAAAGCGCTTTACTCAAATCTGATTCTAAGGAGCCAAAAATGGGCTCACCTAGTCCTACTGGTAAATTCACTGTTAATGATTCGATAACACCGCCTACTGAATCTCCACTACGTCTTGCTGCAAGAATTGTTTGACGCATCTTTTCTGCAATCTTTGGGTCTGGACATCTTACTTCATTACTGTATACCGAATTTTTCATTTTTAACGATGCGTGCTCTTTCATTTGTATATTTCCGACTTGACATGTATATGAAAAAGTCTCAATTCCTAAAGTTTTCAAAAGAAGTTTTCTTGCAATGGCTCCTGCCATGACAAATGTAGCTGTTAACCTTCCTGAAAATCTGCCTCCTCCTCTAACATCGTTAAATCCTTTGTACTTGATATATGCTGGATAATCAGAATGACCAGGTCTTGGTTTTAGAGTTAGATTGTCATAATCTCTTGAATGCTGGTCTTTATTCCAAATGATCATTGTAATTGGTGCGCCCGTAGTATATCCTTTGTATACTCCTGAAAGAATCTCTACTTTGTCATCCTCTTTTCTTTGGGTTGTAATAATTGACTGACCAGGTTTACGTAAATCAAGCATAGTCTGGATATCTTTTTCTTCAATCTCTAATCCTGCTGGACATCCATCAACTGTTGCACCTATACATCTTCCATGACTTTCCCCAAAACTTGTGAAAACAAAACGCTGTCCTATGGAGCTTGACGACATGATGAAATTTTCTTTTACGCGTTTATAATCTTTCTAGGAAAGGCTCTTTAGGATGAAATTATTGAAAAAATCTATCTTTTCTTAAACTATTATTTTTGCGCCAATTTTCTTCATATCTTCTACAAATGTCGGATATGAGACATCTACTGAATCAGGATCAGTAACAGTGCAATTTCCAACAAACATGCCTGCAATAGCAAGTGCCATGAAGAGTCTGTGATCCTCAGAAGAATCTAATTCTGCACTCTTTAGAATTTTTGGGGCTTCTAGAATTAATCCGTCTTCTTTTTCTGTTACTGTGATTCCAATCTTTGCAAGTTCTTTTGCCAAAATTGCAATTCTATCTGTTTCTTTAAATCGTGCATGTTTTACATTGTAAATCTCAATTGGTTTTGATGTCTTAAGAGCTAGGATTGCCATTGGTGGAAGAAGATCTGGATTGTTTGAAAGATCAAATCTTCCTCCATTGAGAAGTTTTGGAGATTTTACGGTTATTTTTTCTCCTATGTTTATTTTGACACCCAATTTTTCTAAATATGATATTATTTCTTGATCTCCTTGGGGTAAATCTCCAATTGATGCTTCGATTGACATGTCTTCTCCTAGTAATACTGCTGCAGAAAGTAAGAGTGCCATACTTGAGAAATCTGAAGGAACTACAAAATCCGTGGATTTGTATTCTTGATTTGGAACATTGTATTTTTTGTATGGAGAAATTACATTAACTGTAACACTAAATTTTTTCATTGTAGCAATGGTGGAATCCAGATATGGCTTGGATACTAGATCTCCATCGATTTCTAATGCAAGTCCATTCTTCATCTTTGGACCTGCAATCAAAAGTGCAGAAATAAATTGGCTTGAGATTGAACCAGAAATATGAGTGGTTCCACCAACTGCCTTTCCTTTCACAGTGACTGGTGGTTTACCATCAGTTGATGTACATCGTACTCCGAGTTGCTCTAATGCATCAAGAAGTGGTTGCATTGGTCTCTTTTTTAGACTTGAATCTCCCGTAAGCATTATTGTATTATCTGAAAGAGATGAAATTGCAGTTGAAATTCTAATTGTAGTGCCTGAATTTGATGCGTCTATTTCACGAGTCTGTGGGACTATTTCTCCTTTATTTTCGACTATTACGGTTGAATTGTTAATTTCTATTTTGGCCCCAAAAACCTTGCATGCGTTAATTGTTGCCAGAGTGTCTCTAGAAAGTAAAACGTTTCTTAAAGTACTTTTTCCATTGGCAAGTGTAGCCAGAAAAATGGCACGATGAGAATAACTCTTGTTTGGAGGGCATCTTATGACGCCAGAAAGACGTGACTTGTCAACACTACATTTCATAAACTTCTGCCTTCCTATTGTTTATTGGAGAAACTATAGTCTCTCCTTCTAAAGACGAGAATACTTTTTTTACACTTGATATTTTGTCATTTTTTACCACTGCAGCTATCGAAGGTCCATTTCCAGATACTGATGCACCAAGTGCTCCGCCATCTATGAGATCAGTTATGATTTTTGGATCAGATCCTAGTATTGCAGATGTGGCAAGACCATTGAGTATCATGGCATTCCAATAGTCTGACTTGTTAGCAAGATCCCATGCTTGTGAAAAAACCCCCTCTAGAGTTTTTAATTTTTTCACATTGCCTCTTCTTCTAGATTTTGGAATGAATATTATTGCAGACAGATCTTCTGGTGCTTTTTCTGATTTTATTATTTTTATGTTCAAATTATCCGTTACAACAAATCCACCAAAATAACATGCACATGCGTCATCAAAAGCTCCTGTTATGCTTACTTTAGATTCTATGGATGCATGTACTCCATCTTTTAAAATTTCAAGATCTGTTGCTTTTGGCTTGAATAATTTTGCACATGCAAGTGATATTATAGATGAAATGGCACTTGAGCTTTTGAGTCCATATCCTGAAGGGATTTCTGATTTTACAGAAATTATTATTTTATTTTTTTCAAGTTCAGATTTTGGAACTGATGTTTCAACGACATTTCGTATGAGTCGAGAACTAAGATTTGATTCTCTATTTTCAAATATTATTCCCTTGCCAGGCTCTGTTTCTACGACTGCCTCAATGCCCAATGCTATGCCAAGGGTGGAACCCTTTCCTGTGGCAATTGCGTTTACTATTGACACTGCACCATGCATGCTTGCTTTTGCCTTGCGCATCTCTAAAACCTCCCAAGTAAGGTTAATTTCATGGCTTCGTATGGTGCCTGTCTATTAGTCCAAATCTCAAATGACTTCATTGCTTGAGCAAGAAGCATTTCCCACCCATATATGATCGTCGCACCTTGATTTTTTGACTGTTCAATTAAAGGAGTTTCAACTGGCACATAGACAATGTCATAGATTATCGAGTCTCGGTTAATGTTTTTTGTAGATATGGGACAACCCATTCCTTTTAGTCCTACTGATGTTGCATTTACTACAAATTTGTATTTGTTGGCAGTCTCGCCAGCTGATTGGAGATCCAAATAATCTGATTCTAAACCTAGATTTTGGGCAAATTTAATTAATTCATCTGCTCTTTCACGAGTCCTATTTGTAATAGTGATTTTACGAACTTTTTCCTTACTGAATCCAGCTATTATAGCTCTTGCAGCTCCGCCTGCACCAATAAGTAAAACATCCGAATCCTTAGAATCAATTTTTCTCTTTTTTATAGGATCTAAGAACCCTTCTACATCTGTATTGTACCCCTTGAGATATCCTGCATTATTGGTTACTGTATTTGTAGCTCCTACTAATTTACATTCGTTATCCATCTCATCAAGAAATTTCATCATGTCAACCTTGTGGGGTATTGTAACATTGAATCCTGCAATGTCTATCTTCTTTAAGGCTTCAATTCCAAATTCTAATTCTCCTTTTGGAATTCTATATGCGATATATGTGCAATCAAGGCCCGTGAATAAAAAAGCGGCATTGTGAAGTGCAGGAGAAAATGAATGATCAATCGGATCTCCTATAACTGCATAGGTTTTTGTCATCATATTTTACTCGACGAATCGTGATTTAAGCGATTATGGACGTTTGTAGTTACTGCAGCAGGTCAAATTCCATACTTGTTATCTTTAGAATATATTTTCTTAAGTTTTGATCCGCATTTTGGACAGGCTAAATCTTGATGGATTGTAGCACAATCTAAACAAACAAAATTACCTGCATTTGATTTAGATGCTCTGTATTGATAAATTATGATGAATACCAATGCAGCTATCCATACAAGTACCAAAAATAATACTAATCTGAATATTCCTAATAGGATTGTTACAATTGTAGCTAAAATTATTGTATTTCGTGGTGTGTTATTCTGAGACGACTTGAGTTTCATTGGCATGTTTTTCTTGTTTCTTTTATAATAATGGTGGCATTGACTTTGGTGCCTACCGTGACAGATTAATTAATTAATGTAATATGTTTTGATACAGTATTGGAAGATATGGATGATTTTATCAATATGATTGATGAATGTGTTAAACTACTAGATGAAAATGCGAATATTTTAAACGACATAGATTATTCTCTTCAATCTGAAAAAGAAGATGTTGTGGTAACTGATTTGACCAAAAATGATCTTGTAGATATGGCTCATGAGGTTTCTGATTCTACGAGAATTAAAAAAGCGGAATATGATTTTGTTAGAAGATTGTTGGAAAAAAACTCTGATTGATTATATAATTAATCAGTAAAATATAGCTGTTATAATTGAGGATCTTTCTAATTTTTATCTTCCAACGCCAATATGCTTTTCATTTCCTTGAGGCTGAATTGACCTGGAGCTATTGGTTTACCTAGCGAAACATAAGTGTAAGGACTCCCTAGCTTTGTACACAATATTCTTGACATTCTACCGTAATCTCCCATGGCAAAGGAAACTAGGTTGATTTTCTTTGTATGATTCTTGTATAGTGAAAGAACTCTGATGGTGTCACTTATCGTCTTTGCAGTAGTAACAATTTTGATATTGTTGGAAAACTTGGACATTCTTTGAAGCATTAATCTGAGAGTTTGCTCATTTGGAGTTTTTACAAAGTCATGCCATGATACAAGTATGTTAGTTCCTGTACTTTTGAGATATTTTTGTAATCCTTGATTTTTCCTTAGTGTGTTGTATTCTACGTCTAAAAGGTGTGGTTCAAATTCAGAAATTAACTTTAATATGGAAATTCTTTCTTTTTCAGTACCTTGAAATTTTCCGCCCTCTGTTGTTGGCCTTACTGTGCATATGCAACGATTGAGATGTTTTTTTGAAAGAGTTAAACAAAAAGGAATTTGACTTGGTTTTAAAAAATCTAATCTGATCTCTACATAGTTCGAGTCTGTGAGAGCGCTCTCTATATCTCTGACAATTTTTCTAGGGTTGGATTCTGCAATTGTTACACAGACCTTGGTCGACATTGGGTTTGAGATTTTTTAATTTGTAGAAGTCTTTGGTGCGACAATTTGTTGGCCACAGTATTTCCATCCTTTCAACTCACTACACACATTCGGATTTTTTTGTGCTACATGAAGTGATTGTTTCATCTTTGCCCACACATCTGGAGAACATAGCGTTTCTCCACAAATGTTTTGTCCACCTGGAATTCTATCTGTTTTCTGGGAATGTTTCCAATATACCGTGCTTGGTGTTAATGCATTTACAGCTGGTAATGCGGCTGATGCAAAAACCAATACTACTGTTAATACTATTGCAACCAATCCTACCTTAATTTGTTGGTTAGACATTAGTTGAACTACATTTCACTACTATATTTAGATTAGCATCAAATTCTTCGTAAATTTAATAAAGAATTTTCATTATCTTATCTAAAAATTCATCCAATTCTGCCTGCTTTATTTTGAAAAGTTGATACGAGTATTGATGTTATTTGTGATTGAGATCTGCCTCATGGCTGATGATCTATCATGTGTCTAATAGATCTCTGCTAACGGAAGAAACTTTTATGAAACGATCATTCTAGAAGATATCCATGAGTACAGGCGAACGACACGAATCAAAAGACACCGTCTTTATCGGAAAAAAGCCCATTATGGCATATGTAACATCTGCACTCATCCAGCTAGCTAACAACCCACAAGTCTCAATAAAAGCAAGAGGGCTTAGCATTGGTAGAGCGGTAGACGTTGCACAAATAATTGCGAGAAGGACTGATAATTCCGGAGGATATTCTATAGGACAAATCAAAATAGGATCAGAACAGCTTCAATCATTAGATGGAAGAGCAAGAAATGTGTCCACCATAGAAATAGAGGTAAAGAAAACAGCATGATTGTCTAAAACATGTAATGACATGTTTTAGCTGATTTTCTTTGTTTTAATTTCACATGAAAATGTTTTTTCTATTTTTACAACTGTTAAATATTAAAACGATTGAGGAAAGTAATGTGGAAACCAAATTCTATAATGATTGGCAATTCAAAAGATCTTTCTCAGTTACAAGATAATACGGTTGCATTAACTGTAACATCTCCACCATATCATAATGCGATAAACTACCAAGAACACCAGGATACGGAAAAGTGGTATCGTGGAACTGTTGCGATATCTATTGAAGATTGGATTGCAGAGATGAAAAGTGTTTTTTCTGAAGTTTATCGTGTAACCAAACCTGGAGGATTTTGCTGTATTGTAATAGGAAATGAAATCATTGAAGGAAAAAGTAAACTTCCTCTTCCTGCATTACTTCTTGTAGAGTTGACCAAGAAAGAAATTGGCTGGAGTTTCTTTGAAGAAATAATATGGAACAAAGTCACTGGTGGAAAAAAAAGATTTCGAGTTACAGTTCAGCATCCTTATCCTACATATTATTATCCAAATATCATGCATGAACAAATTATAATTCTGCGAAAAATGCCATTTCATAACTTCAAAGACAAAAAAAGTAAACTGGTCCTTAACGATTTGATGAAAAAAGAAATTGCAAATTCAATCTGGCATATAGCTCCAATGCCTCCAAGCTATAGGAGATTTCATCCAGCGGCATTTCCAGAAGAGATACCTTATCGTCTAATTCAGCTTTATAGTAATATGGGTGACCTTGTACTTGATCCATTTGTTGGGAGCGGTCAAACTACCAAGATGGCTAGATTCCTTCACAGAAAATACATTGGAGTAGATAAATCATCAAAATACGTTAAAATTGCTAAGAAAAGAACCCTGGAACCTCACTCTCTTCGTAAGATGCAACTGGTTCCTAACTGGAAAAAGCCAGAACCATTGTAAATTTTTACGCGAATAATTTTACTAAATAGGAAAGGTTATCTATTGAGAATCGAAAATTCATCTATGGTAACTTCTAACAGCAAATCGTATTTTCGAATTGTTGAAAAAAGTCACAGAAAATATACTGCGGCATTAAAACATGCCCAATCCAGACAATCTATCATGAATTTGTACTGGCGACATAAAAGGGAACATGAATCTCTTTTGAAAAAACATCTTAAAGAAGAGATGGCTGAAATAATTCAGCTTAAAAAGAAATTCGAGTGACACATTTTTTTTATTTTTATAAAATATGATATTTTACTAGCCTAATGATTTATACCACATGTCTGTAACACTCTTGTCTAAACCTTTTCCGTTTGTAGAAATTTTTGACTTGTTCTCTAAATGCTGAGGCGTACCTATATGGGAATCTACTTCTTTTTCATCAATCTCTATAGAACATACATTACAACGAAGATTCAATAGATTATTTTATTATGTCTTAGTATAAGAATTTTACAACTTTTTTAAATTGGTATTGTGTATGAAAAATTATTTTTCTATGATGTATTCGTCATCTACTTCCATGCCAAAATGCCTTCCTGTTGCAGGTTTTGAATATGCGAGAACTGAATCTCCTTTCTTTAGATGTGTGACTGAGATAAGATGGCCATCTGGACGTACAAAACGAATGGTCTCAGCATTTTGTGCAATGATGCCGCCAATTTCATTTCCAATTTGTGCTTTAATCATTAGCATGGGTCTGCTCTCTATTTTAGAACGCCCCACTGTAGCTCTTCTAGCTTTACCATGTGAATCTATGACAAGAACTTCTGAACCAGTTTCTAATTCTGATAGGTAATTTGTTGTTCCATCTGGGGATAAAGTGTAACAATGTACTGCTCCCGCATTTACTCTAAAAGGCCTTGGTGAAGTAAATGATGAACCAACTGACTCATTATGTACAAGAAAGAGGAAATTTGATCTACTGCCAATCAGCATTCCTTCACCTCGTTGTAACATTGAGGCTGTATCAACACAGACACGTTCACCATTTCCTACCTCCTTTATCTCCAAAATTTTGGCAGACTTGAGATCAAAACTCTTTGTTCCAAGATAGACAAGTGTCTCTTTTACCTCGTTTAACGAATTGGTTGAAAATATGACTCCATCCACTCCTATCTCTAAGATAGAAAACATTTTACGGACTTCGTCTGGGGTATTGGCTACTGCAAATACCTTTGTGTGAATCTTGTGTAATTTTGCTATGATGTTCTCAAGGGGGATAATTTTCCAGTCTTTTACCTCTATTATAACAAAATCTAATCCTGCCTTTGCAAGTTGTAGTATTTTTTCTATATCTGCATTTGAAAGAACTTTGAATTTCATTCCAGTCTTTTTACCTCTAAGTTTGGTGATTTTGTCAACTATGACATAATCTGCATTTGTGGACGTATGTATTGTAGAAAGTTTTGTCTTGATTCCTTTAAGGCTGCTAGGATCCATGTTGACAATCTTGATTCCTTCTTTTTCTATCTCTGATACAAATTTAGCAATCTGACCCCTTGAAATTTTTGGGGCTATAATTAATTCTCTGTTCTTACTCAAGATACTTCGCTGCATCCTTTGCTGATTCTTTTCTAAATATTATTGCAGAAAGAGCATGAGTCATCTTACCTGGATCTTTGTGTTCGAAAATATTTCTACCATATGTTACTCCCTTGGCTCCAGCTTCCATAGCTTCTTCAGTCATTTGTAATACATCCTTGTCTGTCTTTGCCTTGGGACCTCCAGCTATTACAATAGGTACTGGAGTGCTCTTGACAATTTTTTTGAATGAATCTACATCTCCTGTATACAATGTCTTTACTATGTCAGCACCACACTCTGCCCCAATTCTTGCAACATGTCCAACTATCTCTGGGTCATGTGGATTCTTGACATTCTCACCTCGTGGATACATCATTGCTAAAAGAGGCATACTCCACTTATGACAGTCGTCTGCAATTCTACCAAGCTGCTCTATCATTTCTGGTTCTTCTTTTCCTCCTATGTTGATGTGAAGTGAAACTCCATCTGCACCTAATCGTAACGCCTCTTCAACAGAGCCTGTCAACATCTTTCTGTTTGGTGACATGGAAAGAGAAGTACTACCTGAAAAATGTACAATGAGTCCAATCTTGGTGGGTTTTGGTAAATTCTTAAAAATTCCTTTATTGATTATAACTGAAGTAAGACCAAAGTGTTGGCAATTGTAAATTAAAGCATAAGGATCCTCAATTCCTTTTAGTGGACCACTTGAAATTCCATGATCCATTGGTATGCAAAGCATTTTGCCATTACGTAGAATGCGATTCATTCGAATCTGGTGGCCAGTTACCATTGGAGTTAATCGTTGATGTGCCCTACTTAAAAATAGCGGGAAAATGTAATGGCTTTCAATTTTGACAACTATAAAAACCGTGATCAAAATAAGAATTCTCCGAATATTTTGAAATTGAACTTTACTGTCAAAAATTTAATATGCTTAAGAGAAGATGAAATACGTCTATTTTTGAATCAAAATCTTTTTTATTTTCAAAGGATTAAATACAATAAAAGGAAAACACAGTCAATTGAGTCAGCTGACAGAACAACTTCATCATTCTGAAATTGGTGATATATTAGAAAATTCTCTTGGTGGTAAAAGACCTGGCATTGAAGAATGTAGGAGACTATTGGATTCTAATGATGTGCATCTTATGGGACTTGTTGCAGGTTACTTGACAAGAAAGAAGTTTGGACGACGATCTTCTTTTGTAAATAATATGATTTTAAATTATACAAATGTGTGTATAACTGATTGTAAGTTTTGCGCATTTTACAGACCTCCAGGTCATGAGGAATCTTATACTGTTACACTTGATCAAATAGAATCAAGAGTAAAAGCCGCTTGGGAAATGTTTGGTATAACTCAAGTGATGTTTCAAGGAGGACACAACCCGTCTCTTAAGATTGAATATTTTGAAGATGCGTTCAAACTGATAAGAAAAAAATTCCCCAAAGTTGGAGTTCACGGCCTGTCTGCATCTGAGATTGATATGATTTCAAAAGTTGAGCACACAAGTACAAAAGAGGTTTTATCCAGACTAAAAGAATCTGGAATGCAATCCATTCCAGGTGCAGGTGCTGAAATTCTAGTTGACGAAGTAAAACAAATTATCAGTCCAAAAAAGATCTCAAGTAATACCTGGCTTAGAATCATGGAAGAAGCTCATGGCCTTGGGATTCCAGCATCTGCTACCATGATGTATGGACATGTTGAAACTAAGGATAACATAGCAGAACACTTTCTAAAAATTGCAAGATTACAGGAAAAGACAAATGGATTCATGGCATTTATTCCATGGAGTTTTGAGCCAAACAACACTTTGATGCAAAAACAAGAAACTGTACAATATCCTGCAGGTGGAACTCAACTTTTGAAGATGATTGCCATATCTAGGATAGTGTATAACGAACTGATTCCTCATATCCAATCTTCTTGGCTTACAAATGGCGTTGCGATGGCACAAATGGCCTTACAATATGGTGCTGATGACTTTGGTGGGACGCTTCTTGGTGAAGAAGTTGTATCCTGTACGGGGGCTCGTTCTACTGAACTTACTGGTGCAAAAATAATTCAAGCTGTAAAACAAATCGGCTATGACGTTGATGAACGCGATAATTTCTATAATGTTGTTAGAACGTATTAAATTCCATAGCTGGCCCATTTGGAATCAACTATCTTCTTTGTAACCTCATCTGATTTTACAAGTTCTTGTATGTCTCTCTGATATCCTTCTTCTTTTGTTTTCTGGGTTGCATCAATTCCAAGTTTTGAGCCCAAGTTTACTAGGGGAGATGCAGGATCAAGTGTATCTGTTGGAGTATTGTTAATTATTGTAGTATCCCTTGCAGCATCGAACCTTGTAGTAATTGCCCAAATTACATCATTCAAGTCATGCACGTTTACATCTTCATCAACTACTACAAAGATCTTGGTTAGCGCAAGCTGACCCATTCCCCAAAGGCCCATCATGACTTTTTTTGCCTGTCCTGGATATCTTTTCTTGATTGAAATTATTGCCATGCCTTGGAACCATCCTGAAGCTGGCATTGAAAAATCTACAACCTCTGGATGGAACATTTTGATGAGTGGTAAAAATGAACGCTCGATTACCTTTCCAATGAACGCATCTTCTAGTATTGGTTTTCCAACTATTGTTGTTAGGTAAATCGGTTTTTGTCTTCGCATGATTCCAGTTAATGTGAATACTGGATATGGTTCAGGTGGTGTATAGTATCCAGTATGATCTCCAAAAGGTCCCTCCATTCTAATATTTGATGGATCAACATATCCTTCCAATACTATCTCTGCATTGGCAGGAACTTCTAGATCAACTGTTTTACATTTTACTGTCTTGATTCCTGTTTTTCTTGTAATCCCAGCAAAGACATACTTGTCAAGTCCTTCTGGCACAGGAGCTACTGCAGAAAATACCGTTGCAGGATCTCCACCAATTATTATTGCAACCTCAATTTTACTTCCCAAATCTTTCTTGATATCATAATGATGTGCACCGCGTTTGTGTTTTTGCCAATGCATAAGTGCATGAGTACCATCGAGAATTTGCATTCTATACACTCCGAGATTTCTCACACCAGTCTCAGGATGACGTGTGGCAATTAACCCAAATGTGATAAACTTACCTGCATCCTTTGGCCATGTTTTAAGAATTGGAATTCTATCAAATGATGGTGCGTCCTCTATGACTTCTGTGACGGGACCATTTTTTTGTAACTTTGGTGCAATGTCTGCCATCTTTGAAAGTTCTGGAAGTTTTCTTAACTTGTCAAAAATTCCAGTCGGCATCTCCATCTTTGTTATGTCCACTATTCTTTGACCTATTTCTGTAAAGTCCGAAGTCTCTAATCCTATCTCAAGTCGCTTCAGAGAACCAAATGCGTTTGCAAGAACTGGCATATCGTGATTTTTGACATTTTCAAAAAGTATAGCTGGACCATTAGAATACATCACTCTGCTTAGAATTTCAGAAATCTCCAGATCTGCATCAACTTGTGTTTTTACTCTTCTAAGTTCTCCTGCTTTTTCTAATTTTTCCACAAACTCCGAAAGATCTTCAATAGGCACGTCTTTACTGGATTTGTATATTGTATAAGCTTAACTAGATTTTTACTCGATGCCCAAAAAAAGTTCTAACAAAAGAACTTTAATTATCCTCTGAAGGGAATGCCATCAAGTTGACCGAACAAAAATGTGCAGTTTGTGGAGGTCAGGGAAAAATTCTCCTTCTTGATACTCAATGCTCATTTTGTAATGGAACTGGCGAATTTTCTAAAACTGCTGACAGCTATATGAAATCTCATATCTGTCAATGTATCTTTCTTGATAGAATAACATGCCCACTTTGTGGAAAAAAATGTCATCATGACACGCCAAATAAACCCAAAGTCTTGATTAGTCCAATTTAGAAGATAGGGGGAAGCTCATTCTTCTTATCGTGTCCTCCAGATCCAAATCTACAGTAAAAACATTGGTCTGATTGCATGTACTTGAGTTGCTCTATCTTGATTGCACCTATTTTGAGTGCAATTTTTGTCAAAATTCTGTATTTTAGTGGCATGGATGGAATGACTTCCTTAAGGTATACGTTGTAATGATCGGGGCAAAACTTGAGTGTGATATTGCTTGGCTCTTTTGATGTCTGACTTACCGTCTTTGCCACGCCTATTTGTTCTCGAATGTACTCATGCTTTGGACATGGACAATTTCTTCCTCCTGGGTGCTTGTATGCTGGAATATTTTTCCAGTCAAAGCCTGGATATTCCTTCTCAAAGTCGTCCAACGCCTAAAATACGGTCCTGCTTCATATAAAACTTCTATGACTAGCCTATCAGATCTGAACTTGATCAAAATGTAAATAAACTGCTATATCTCACAACTACTATATGTCTAAAGAATCGCAACCAAAAAAACCACGTTCTATTAAAAAAGTTACAGAAGGATCTAACACCGCGGAACTAGAAGCAAAAATAGCAGAGCTTGAAGCAAAGCTTTCTAATTTATCATCGCAGGTAAAGTCATCTGAAGCTCCAAAACCAGAGCCAAAACCACAACCAAGACCTGCAGCATCAGGTCCAACTCATGGTACTTTACCAGCAGGATTCAAATCATCTGAAGCTCCAAAACCAGAGCCAAAACCACAACCAAGACCTGCAGCATCAGGTCCAACTCATGGTACACTTCCAGCAGGATTCAAACCAGTAGAAGCACCAAAACCAGAACCAGCGCATGAAGTGTCTAGTGATACAGGATCAGGAGAAGTTGCACCTGCATATGCTAAGCTTAGCTCAACAGGATATACTGGTAACAAGTATTTTGCAACAAGAAAGAGATTATCATATCATCCAATGGACAAACAGTTCACTGGTAGTTCAACTACTACAACAACAGCTCCTCCAGCTCCAGAACCACCAAAACCAAAATCTACAATCCGTACTACACTTCCAGCAGGATTCAAGCCTTAATTCTTAAAGGCATCTAGCACTTCTTGTGCATGACCTGCCGGTTTTACCTTTTCAAAAACCTTCAAGATTTTTCCTTTTTCATCAATTAAAAAAGTTGATCTATTTACTCCCATGTATTCGCGACCCATGAACTGTTTCTTTCCCCAAACGCCAAATTTCTTTGCTACTTCTTTTTCAGTATCTGCAAGCAATATGAAAGGCACTTTCATTTTTTCTCCAAATTTTTTGTGAGATTCTTCGTCATCCGGGCTAATCCCAATTATCTCAATTCCTGCAGTCTTGAATTTCTTGTAATCTTGAGCAAACTCGGCAGCTTCTGTTGTACATCCGGGAGTGAAATCCTTTGGATAAAAGTACACAACATATTTTTTTCCTTTGAGATCTGATTTTTTTACAGTCTTGCCTTCTACATCTTTTAATGCAAAATCTGGAACTGTCTCTCCTTCCGATATCATCTAACAAAAGGATCAAATGATCCCTACTTATTTTTTGCCTGACTGATTCGAATCTTTTATATTGTATATTTAGAGGTCAAAGTGATCAATGGTTAATCCGCGTGCTTGGCTTGCAGAAGCAATAGCCACATACTGTCTTGTCTTCTTTGGACCTGTATCAATTGGACTTGCAGTTGTTGCATTTGGTTCTGGACTCTCAATTCCTGCAATCGTTATGATAGCACTTGCACATGGTGCAGCGATAGGGCTTATGGTTTACACGTTTGGACATATTTCAGGTGCACACATCAATCCTGCTGTTACTATATCGATGTTAGTAACAAAACGAATCAATGTCAAAGATGGCATTGCTTACATAATATTTCAGTTAATTGGAGCAATTGCAGCAGCTGCCTCATACAAGGCAATTCTGCCAGATATTGGAGCAAAGGTTAACTTTGGTACACAGGGTGGACCAAGTGCTCTATTGCATTATAATGCAATATCTGGATTTACAGTTGAAGCTATTCTTACATTCTTTTTGGTAACTGTTATTTTCATGACTGCGGTACACAAAAAAGCAGCAGCAGGAATGTATGGTCTTGCAATTGGTGGGATGATCTTTTTGATACACTTGATAGGTGTTCCATTGACTGGAGCGAGTGTTAATCCTGCAAGAACTTTTGGACCTGCACTCATATCCGGATACTGGGATTATCACTGGATTTACTGGGCAGGACCAATAGTAGGCGCTGTAATTGCAGGACTGGTGATGAATTACATCTTTGTAAAAAAGGCTGAAAAAGAAGTTTCCTAGATTTTTTTATAACTTTTGAAATGTATTATAACAGGCATTTGCTGAATTTTATTTGTGGACCCGTAGCATAGCTTGGATAGTGCGGACGCTTGCGGAGCGTCAGGTCGTGGGTTCGAATCCCCCCGGGCCCGCCATAACTATTTTGTTGAGTCTTACAGGATTCATTACAACTTCTTGTGAAAACTTTGAAAATGGAAAAAGTATAAATTTATTCAAACAAAATTCATACGTGGTAAAACCAAAAATTCTTGCATTTGCAGGAAGTACCCGTATTGATTCATTTAATAAAAAATTAGTCAAAATCGCATCTGCTGGAGCAAGAGATGCAGGTGTAGATGTTACCGTGATTGATCTTCGAGATTTTGCCATGCCGCTTTATGACGGTGATCTAGAACAAAGAGATGGACTTCCTCAAAATACGCATAATCTTAAGGATCTAATGAAGTCACATCAAGGTTTTCTTATTTCATCGCCAGAGTATAACAGCTCTATTACAGGCGTTCTTAAAAATACGATTGATTGGACATCTCGTCAATCTGAAGGCGAGGAATCTTTGGCTTGTTTTAAGGGAAAGGTAGCAGGCATCATGAGTACATCTCCTGGTGGACTGGGAGGTCTTCGTGGATTGGTTCATGTCCGTTCCATTCTTGAAAATATTGGTGTTCTTGTCATTCCTGAGCAGATTGCAATAGCAAAAGCTCATGAAGTTTTTGATACTGATGGTGCATTGAAAGATAAAAAACAAGAAGAGCAAGTGAAAAAGATTGGTGCTAATGTTTCTAAATTGTTGATAAAATTAACTAGTTGATTTGATATAATACTGCATGAACTCTCCAAAAATAAATCCGAACATGATAAAATGCGATGTATCTGATATCTGGAAAGTTCTTGGTAAGGCATGGTCACTTTTGATCTTAAAAAATCTAAGTACAAAAGAAGCTATACGGTTTAATGAGTTGAAAAAGATACTTCCTGAAATAAGTAATACTGTTTTAGCAGATAGGTTACGGGAATTAGAACATGAAAAATTAATTATAAAAAAGATCTATGCTCAAGTGCCATTGAAAGTAGAATATAGTTTGACCAAGGATGCAAAGGATCTGGAAATAGTACTAGAAGAGTTAGAACGATGGATTAAAAAAAGAGAATCTATCACAAAGAACAAAAAATAGTCTGGTTTTTGATGGATTTTTATTGATTGTATTTTTCTGGAAGATCAATCAGTATTAGTTCGGTTGTTTTTTCAGCCTCTATGGAAACTGTGTTGGCATTTTCAATTTTAGCTGCATCTTGCGTTTCCATAATCTTACCATTCATGGATATTTTACCATCAATTACAAACAAGTATGCTTTTCTTCCTGATTCTAAGATATGTTCTACTTTTTTTCCAGAATCTAAACTTGAGAGATAAAACAAGGCATTTTGATGTATTGAAAGTTCAGAACCAGAATTATTTATTGGTCCTATGACTTGAAGTAGCTTGTTTTTTCTGTCTTCTTGAGTGTATTTCTTTTGTTGCCATGATGGGCGGAGTCCTTTCTTATCTGGAAAAACCCACATCTGTAACAATCGTAATGGGTTTGTTTTGGAAGCATTATATTCTGAATGAAAGACTCCAGTTCCTGCTGTCATTCTCTGCATTTCTCCTGCTTCGATTATTCCATCATTTCCTAGATTGTCTCTATGACGTAGTGCGCCATCAATAACATAAGTTACAATTTCCATGTCTCTATGTTGATGAAATTCAAATCCTGTACCTGCTTTTATCGTATCGTCATTGAATACCCTCAATGGACCATAATCGTGCTTTTCTGGATTATAGTATTCTCCAAATGAGAAATGGTGATATGTTGTGAGCCAATCCATCTCATTTTTGTAATGTTCATTTGCTTTGATTAATTCTTGCATGTTATTGTATACGTGAATATTATATTTAAATCTGGTAGTAATTTATTACTTAGTTGTTATTGATGACCTAACTAGGTAAGTGTAAACTAACCTGATATCCATGATTTGTCTTAGATGGGTTTATGAAAATTAGTTCAATACCACAAATGAATGAAACCTTTTCCAAACTATATTTTAGAGTAAATTTCATCTAATTATTTAGGATCTTTGGTGGAAATTAATTAAACTTACTACAACCCCATACCATACTGGCAAAATTGTTATCAAAAATAAGTATGGCTCGAACTGAAGATAGTTCTAGTCTTACAGGATTTGCACTTGCACTTTAATGAGTGAAATAATAACAATTCCATTTCATATGTGGAATTGATTCCATTTCGTGTTGTAGACAATGTAATTGAATGTGTTCTTGTGGTATGTGTGGGATTACGAATAAATGTACAATAGAAATTAAAATTCCTATTCCAACTATTGTTGAAATTATCAGTATTGTAATAACTGATTTTTCCACACAATTATAACGTTAACATTAATGTTAAAGATTCTTTAAATCGTAACCTACATAATTGAATAATTTCTAAAAACTCTAATTGTAGTTTATTGAAGTATCAATTCACGGAGGGCATTTTCTGACTGGGAATTTGAATACCTGGATTTTAGATATGAAACCTTGTCATCTCCTTCCGGAATTGGGTCTGTACATTTTCCACACTTTGGAAGTATCACAACTGCGTCAAACTCAATTTCTCCTATGAACTTGCCACACTTTGAACAATGGATACTCTTGGTATCGTATATGTTCATGTCATATCATACCTTTTTGGACCTTGTTTCAGGGATCTTGCATGTCTTATGGCATCCAAGACTCTTTTTACACATGATAAAAATTCGCCACCATTATCCATTACAAAAATTAACGTGTCTGATTCTTGCGGAACTATAATTATTCTGGTATTCTCCCTCTCTGTTACTGAATATCTGACCTGACCAAGATCATCATCGTAATCTTGGTTCATCTTTTGTTGCAAAGAACACGACATGAAAAACATCTCCTTTTGTTCTTTGGATAAATTAAGGCTGTTTTTGTTGTTACAGTCTACAAGACGACCGTTTTTAGTAATCAAACCGACAAAATCAATTCCATCCCCTAACATACGTTCATCGAAGTGCATGGCTTCGATATTTTGAGACATACTATTTCAACTGGGAGTAATACGTGTCATTTCTTAATAAGGCTGATCATAATTTTCCTACGGTGTAAAATCTGATTGCACAAAAAGTGAGAGAACCTATGTTGCCGGCATAGATTCTGATTCAAGTTCATACAATCTCTTTTGCAACATCTTTTTGTAATCTTGTGCAGTAATTGATTTCTTTTCAGAATTGTCGCTATCAACAATTCTGGGTATCGAGTCTGCCTCGGCCTTGTCGTACATCCTGCGTTGAGATTTTGGTACCATGTAATATAATACACTTTGAAATATTTTAACTTGATCAGAATTTTTCTCTGATAATATTTTTATCTTTGAAACACGTAGTTATATCATGACAAAAGAATTTTGCCATTTTTGCAAAGAAGGTGGCAAACAATGTGTTGCGGTTGACACAAAACAGCAAGTGTACATGGAAATGTTTCACGTTGTCTGCTCGAAATGTGGAAGACCGTTAGTATCATAAATTATTTTTTTTATTAAACACATAAAATCATTCCAACACATTCTGATTTAGTAATTTAAAATTGCATGGTATAATCTGACATACATACGTACAGTTTTTGAAAGTTATTCTAGACTGCTCGGAAGACTAGAGCGATGTATCCTATTAGGACGCCAGCCCAGATCAATCCTGCACCCTCCCAGAATGCAAGCTGATTTGTGCCTCCTCCATATCCTCCACTTTGGGGATTGATGACAAATATCGTCACCAAGCAGGTAGCAATCATTATTGCCACTGCTATTGGGAGATATTCGCTATGTTGTTTTCTTGTTTCATACGAATCAGTGTATGATGACATGGGGTATAGTACGTGATTCTAAGATATACG
Organism: Candidatus Nitrosotalea bavarica; assembly: GCF_900167955.1. Taxonomy (GTDB): domain Archaea; phylum Thermoproteota; class Nitrososphaeria; order Nitrososphaerales; family Nitrosopumilaceae; genus Nitrosotalea; species Nitrosotalea bavarica. The sequence goes on from NZ_FUYK01000007.1 coordinate 244,180, forward strand.
GGTATCTGTTGAATACTGGAACATTTATCAAACCTAGGTACCTGATAGATAAAGTCAAGAGATTTTCCATGTGGGAACAAACTAAAAAATCACCTCAAGTTAAAACATTGATTCTAATTGTAATAGTAGCATCATTTGTCCCATTTTCGTACTTGTGGTATGACCAACTGACTAATTTCAAGTGCGCAGGAGCAAATACGTCAACAAATATTCATGAGACAAGCCTAAATGGTAATCAAAATTGTACACAAAAGACTGACATGCATTGGGTATTGTTTTACGGAATTAACAGCATGATGTATGGAGTACCATTAATGACAGTTGTTTTAAAATCAAAAAGAAAGTAGACTTGGTTTTTTAATTGATAAAACTAAATTGGAAAAATTAAGGAAAGGAGTTTTGTAGCAAGTCTTACTGGTTCCAATCTATGAGAGACTGGACAAGGATGGAAATATTGCTCTTATGTCGTATGTTTAGAATGATCATGCCAAAAATACACCAATTTTTTTAAACTGTTCTAGAATATTCATTAATTAGATGTAGAACATGCGATCAAAAAGGGGTTCTATTTATTTTAAAATAGTACCGGACAAGTTTAAAAACATAAGTATGTTGTATACCTTGATGAGTCTATACTTGGAACAGCATGAGTTAGCTTTGATCTCTTGTATGGAAGTAGTCTTGATGAGAAGAGGTAATGTAAATTACAACCTAGTGCTGGCCAAACTCAAGTCTCATTATGATTGCACGATTAGGGATTGCTATGACCACCCAGAATATTTGAAGACTATACTTCGGGAAGTGTATAAAGAAGATTACAAATCTATCATAAATGAAATCAGGTTGGAATTGGGCGATTTAGCTACGGAAGAAATAGGCGATTTTATAAACATTTTGTTAAAATCATAAAACTTTACCTAACATCATTTTATCAACCAGTGACACTACTTGGTCTATGTCAATTGGCTTTTCTATCACTGCCGTAATGTTGTTTTTATCAAATTTTAATTCCTTTTCGGTAGCTGCAGTAACCAAAACTATCTTTGCATGCGGATCATATTTCCTAATTTTTTCCAATCCATAAAACCCATCAAATTCAGGCATAAATTCATCCAAAAAGACTATGTTTGGTTGGCATTTTTGATACAGTTCAAATGCCTCGAGGCCATTATTGCCAGTACCTAAGACGTCAATGTTGTGCATCTCAAGTAACTCTACAAAAACATCCCGTAAATCAATATCATCATCTATTACTATGGAGGTGACTCTTTCTACTTTCATTGGAGTCTAATATGCAGTTTGAACTAATCAAACTTGCTCATTTTTAATTAAAATCTGTCATGTATACAGAGTCTTGTTGTGTAATAAAGAAAATTATGATTTGTTGGAGATTATTAAAATAACAACGAAAATTAGTATTTGTGTTAAATTATGATAAATCTAATAAGTGATTTCTGGCAAATTCCTCTATCAGAACTGCTTCAAAAACTCAATACTTCTTCTGATGGTATATCAAGCAAGGAGGCAGATGATAGGCTTGAACATTATGGTCCTAATTCATTAAAAAAACAGAAAAGATCTGGAGGAATCTTTCTCTTTCTTTCACAATTTAAAAGTCCGATAATTCTCCTTCTTCTTTTTGCTGCAGCGTTGTCTTTGTTTCTACAGGACTCGACAGATGCGATAATCATATTTGTTATAATTTTGGTAAGTAGCATGCTTGGTTTCTTTCAAGAGTATCGTGCAACAAATGCAGTAAAAAAATTACTTGAAATGGTTAGAATAACATCTGTTGTTATTCGAGATGGCGTACAAAAGGAAATTCCATCTGAAGAAATCGTACCTGGGGATATTGTTTTGCTTTCGGCTGGAAGCAAGATACCTGCGGATTGTATCATTATTGAATCAAGAGATCTTTTTGTAAATGAAGCTGTTCTGACAGGAGAAACATTCCCTGTTGAAAAGAATTCAGATCCAGTCTACAGTGAACTTGCAACTGCCAAAAAAACCAATACGCTATTTATGGGCACTAATGTGATCAGCGGCAATTCAAAAGCAGTCGTTGTAAAAACTGGGCTTCAGACAGAGTTTGGCAAAGTGGCTGATCGTCTAAGATTTAGAGCCCCTGAAACAGAATTTGAACAAGGCGTAAAAAAATTTGGTTATTTCTTGACACAAGTGACGCTAATTCTTGTAATTGCAATATTTGCAATCAATGTCTATCTATCCAAGCCATTTTTTGATTCAATTCTATTTTCATTGGCTTTGGCAGTTGGTTTGACTCCTCAGCTTCTACCAGCAATAATTAGCATAAATTTATCTCATGGAGCAAGACAAATGGCAAACCGCAAAGTCATAGTAAAGCGTCTATCTTCCATTGAAAACTTGGGTAGCATGAATGTACTATGCTCTGATAAAACCGGAACACTAACAGAGGGAATTGTTCGTATAAAATCAAACCTAGATGTAAGCGGAAATGAAAGTGACGAAGTATTTTTTTATGCCTATCTGAATGCCGTTTACGAAACTGGTTTTCTCAATCCCATTGACCAAGCAATTCGTTCCTATAAAGTCCTAGATGTGTCTAGTTACAAAAAACTAGATGAGATTCCATATGATTTTTCTAGAAAAAAACTCACAATATTGGTATCAAAAGACAATGAGCAAATCATGATAACAAAGGGTGCATTATCAAATGTATTATCAGCATGTTCACACGCAAAATCTCAAGCAGAGATTGTTAAGATGGAGAATGTACGAGAGCAGATTTTACAAAAGTTTTTGGAACTTAGCCAACAAGGATTTCGCGTATTGGGTGTATCATACAAGAGTGTAATGACTACAATCATAAAAAACGAAGATGATTCTGACATGATATTTCTAGGGTTTCTAGTTCTTTATGATCCGCCAAAGGCTGGTATAATTGATACAATAAATCAACTCAAAGATCTTGGCATATCTTTGAAAATAATTACAGGAGACAACAAGCTTGTAGCAGAAAATGTTGCCAAACAGATCGGGCTGATCAATCCAAAAATCTTGACCGGTCAAGAGATGAGACAGATGACAAGTGAAGCATTTTTTCATAATGTAAACGAGGTTGATATTTTTTCAGAGGTGGAACCAAATCAAAAAGAGAGAATAATTGTTGCGTTGAAAAAGACTGGAAATGTTGTAGGTTTTATAGGCGATGGAATAAACGATGCAACCGCACTTCACGCATCTGATGTTGGAATCTCTGTTGATACTGCAGTAGATGTTGCAAAAGAAGCCTCAGATATTGTACTTTTGGAAAAGAATTTTGAAGTATTAATTCATGGAGTGATAGAAGGAAGGAGAACTTTTGCCAATACTATCAAGTATGTGTTTATGGCAACCAGTGCAAATTTTGGCAATATGTTTAGCATGGCTGGAGCATCAACATTTCTTTCTTTTCTTCCAGCATTACCAAAACAAATTCTTCTTACTAATTTACTTACAGATATGCCTGAGATGACCCTTGCAACTGACAATGTAGATAAAGAATTGATAGCAAAACCTCACAAATTCAACATGAAATTCATAAGAAAATTCATGATAGTATTTGGACTCTTAAATTCGGTAGCAGACTATGCTACTTTTGGTGTTTTACTTTATTTTGGTAGTAATCCGGATCAATTTAGAACTGGCTGGTTTATTGAAAATGTATTTTCAGCAGCACTTGTTGTTCTTGCCATTCGTACCACCAAACCTTTGATAAAATCAAAACCAGGGAAATATCTAGTTCTTGCCATATTTGTAATAATATGTATGATCTTTGTTATACCATATACCATTCTAGGTAAAGAATTTGGATTTACTCCCATTTCTATTTCTATTCTTGTACTGATAACGATTATTGTTGCTATTTACATCACCTTTGTTGAAATAGCAAAGAGACTCTTCTACAGAAAAATTACAATGTAAAATAATCTCATATCCACTACTGCCTATTTAAAAAAGGAATAATGCGTAGTACTGAATTCTTCAAATCTGTGACCTTTCTTGACTGTGTATGGTTTTTGAACAGACACATGGTTATATTATTGCAATATGGATTACACGTTTATGACACACCCAATTATCCTGTCAAAACCAATCTGCTCAAAATGTCATGCACAAATGAGATTTGAAGAAGGCGACATCATATTTGGAGAACAATGGTTCCACAAGGGATGCAAGTAGTCTCAATAAAGAAACAGATTTTTTAAAATATATTCTGTCACAAACGAAATAAAACTAGGCTGTCCTTTTGGCTGATTTGTATATTCTGTATTTGTACTAGTCTGAGTGCTTGGCCAACCCATTGTTAATTGTGCAGTGTGGAACTTTACTACCACGCTATATGATATGTCGTTATATTTTGCCAAGATTGATGTGTCTCTCTGTGCGTTATCTAGTATCTTGATATCTGCTATACCGGAATTGTCATAATCAGCAAAGATTCCTGTATTAGGTTGAACTTCTTGTAATGTTAGTGGAATGGAAGCCCCGCTAATTGATGAGGTCCTAAGCAGTCCATTGCTACCTTGAAACAATGTTTGTATTCCATTGCTTTGCGACTTTCCTACTTTGAGACCTTGAGGGCTTGGATTCAAAGTTAATTTGCCATTATGATTAAACATTAAGGTTGTAAGATTTCCGATGACATTTTGCATTCCAAGAGTTCCATCTGCATCTGGTTTTCCATTTCTGTCAAACGCTTGATAAAATAATGTATTGTTTGTACGTGATGTGCCCCATGTCCAAGAATCTTCTGATGTCGGATCAATGTTAAGTTGCGGATCGATTAAATCAACTTGAACCTGTGCCCCCTGAGGATAATCCGCCCTGATGGCCACCGGCGTTATAATATTTCCAGGGATCCTATCAAAAATAAGATCAACTGATTGTACTCCTCCTGCTTTCTGATATTGTACTGTGACTACCTGTGGAAATCCAGAAAAATCATATAGTTGTATTACTGGCCAAGCATTGGAAAATGCCACATTATTGCTCGCAATTTGTCCTAGTCTGCTTCCAGGTGCAATATTATTCAAAGTTTGATTTTGTCTGACAACATGATTTAGTAGCGTACCGCCTGCAAGATTTGTCACACCTCCTATATTTACTGGTAAACAAGTTCCAAGTGTTTGTGTGCCATTTGATGCTCCACTAAAGTGTCTTGCCACCGCAATTCCTTTTGTTTCAGAAAAAGAGACTCCTGTTGCTATAGAAGAATCGGCTGAACAGAATTGTCCAAAGTCTAGACCTTTTCCTGAATTGTTTAACTGTGTAGCATCTGCATACTGTGCTTGACTCAGATCTGCAAAATATGCATGCCAGCTGCCATCCGTGGTTTGTGCCATCCTTAATCTTTTACTATTGACAGTTACAACTGGTTCGCCATATGCTTGGTCTAACCTGTTCATGTCAGGATCTATCACTATGACTTCGATTACTTGAGGTCCTGCAAAATAATTTTTAAATAAAGAATTTTCTGCAGATACATACAGATTGGGATTGGATGAGATGTGCTCCACTGGCTCTATTTTGGGATTAAGTGGATCCATTGCATTTGCAGGTGGCATGCTGGAGAAAAATAATAGGCTGTTTATTGCAAGTATTGTGAAAAGTGAAATGCCGATTATTTTTTGAGAATATTTGTTAATCGGATTGAAGATCAATTAAACAAAAATCGTTTTAAAAAGAATTTGAGTCTTTTGTGGGCCTCAAAATTTGTACGAATTTTGTTAGCTAAAATCACGTTTTCTGTCTACTGCAATGCTATTGTTTACTTACATTTTTTATAATGATGTAATTTTAAAAATATTACAAATTTTCACAAAAAATGAATATAATGATATATTAATTTCACTTTTTAAGCCATAATATCTAAAAAGTTATAATATGGTAGTATAATTACCCATATGTGGAGAATTATAATAGTTATTTTACTCAAAAATGTGAATCAAATATAGGCACAATTACATGGCACTAGTTCCTACCTTGCATGGATCCAATGTAGGGGCCAAAATCGTTCAGTCTTTTTCAATATTTATTTTAATTATAAGATCAAGAATTCTGGTCTATGCTTTTGCATTAGCTGCAACGGGTACATTCCTTATTTCTTCTGATGTGAAAATTCCGGATTTCTTAGTGCTAGTACGGCTGATCCCATCTGTGTTTTTTCTTGCTCTTGCAACATACCTCTATAATGATCTTACTGATTATGACGTGGACAAAGTAAATAGTCGTGACACTAACTATAGTTCAAAAAAGACAAACTATAATCAAATATTGTACTTGACAATTGGTTTTTTCGTAGTATCGATATTACTTGCGTTTTCAATTAACATGCAGACAGGCATAGGCTCACTTGCCTTTTTAGGACTTGCCATTGTGTATTCTCACCCCAAGATACATCTAAAGAAAATATTTCTTGTAAAGACAATAGTTACTGCGGCTGGTGGATTTATTGCTTCATTGATGGGGGCTCTTGCAGTGCAAAATGTTTCATATGTTGGAATATCGGCATCACTCATATTCTTTTTAATGTATTTCATAAATGGGCCTCTTGGTGATATAGGTGATATATCTGGAGATAGAAAAGGTGGAAGACGAACAATACCTATTGTTTTGGGTGTAAAAAAGACATTTGGGGTAATTTTTGGTGCGATAACTTCAATGGCGATAATACTTGTTGCAAATTATTACTTTTTTGGACTACATCTAGTGGGATTGGCATTGGGATTGATAATCTGTATATTTCTTGCCTTTAGAATAAAAAAATTATTTTTACAATGGGACAATAAAAAGAAACTCAGTCAAACCCGAACAGCTGTGAGATTTGGAATCTTTGCAATTCAGATATCTATACTCGTCGGTATGATATTGCATAAAGTTTCTCCATCGTAAATTGTATTTTTAGATAGTTTTTGTGACTATTCTGGGAGGATTTGCATCTGATTTTTGCCACAAATTGTTAAAAAGGGTAACCATGGATGATGAGAGACTCTGATCCTCTGCAAAAATTGCCATTTTGAACTTTCCTGGTTCGATTGCATCTGTGATTTCTAATCCCACATGTTTGTTGTCTACTACAAGAAGACAGAAAGGAACTTGCGTGTATCTTCTATCTGCTTTTGAAGGATAAAATGGATTTGAAACCACTTTAACACGTTCTGTCTTATTCTTATCTAATTTTATTTCAGTCTCCTTCTCAAAATATTCTTTTACCATTCCCATGTCTGCAAGAATTTTAACAGTTACTCCTGAGCTGGCTTTTTTCAAAATTGAATTTATGATAAGATCATTTTGGAATCTAGTTATGAGCAGTATTTCATTTTGAGCAAATTCTGTCATTTCCAAAATTTTTCTAACCATGTCTTCATACGATGACACAACTGTAGATTTTTTCTTTGAGGATTCTTGTAAGTCAAGATTAATTTGTGGTTCGACTTTAGAAATAAACTCCATAATGTCTTTATCATTAAACTTTGGATTATCTTTTAGAGCATCGACCATTTGCAAGTATTTTGAATTTTTGATATTGTTTGTTAGTCCTAAAATGTGTTTTTGATATACAACTTTTCCAAACGCAGTTTGGGTGTAGGATTCATCACGCTTTACTACTAATCCAAAATCTACTAACTGTTTTAATCTGGTATAGTATTGTTTTTTTGTGAGACCAATTTTTATTGGTGTATCCAATTCTGATCTCATTCCTTCTTCTGCCATGAGGAAAATTGTCAAAGCGTCATTTTTTGATAAAACTGATAATACATCAGTTAGTTGTGATAAAAGTTTAGAATCGTCTTTTAAAGCAAGTCCGACTGTTTCATCTACTTTTGTTGTACCTGAATCAATGCTATTTTTTACAGTGGTTGTCTTCACGACTTTCAATTTAAGAATAATAATACTGAATATATCATTTTTGGTAAATACTACTCATATTTTTCCAATTAGCGAGTTTTTTATGGTTGGCCATTCTCTATCATGAGTAGTTCTCTTATATTTGCAAATATAATCATAAAAACACCTTAAATAGGGAATACATTAAAAATTATTAATGGAAAAGAAACGACGTCTAAAAACTGCTATTGTAGTTGATGACAATCCTGATGTTCTATCCCTTTTTGTCGAACTCTTGGAGTTAAAAGATTTCAAAGTGATTGGAACCGGTCGTAATGGTATGGATGCGGTTGAATTGTTTCAAAAGCTAAAGCCAGATATTACATTTTTAGATGTTGTCATGCCTAATGCTGATGGGTTGTATGCACTCAGGCAAATTAGAGAAATTAACCCAGACTCTATCGTGATAATGATTACTACTGATCTTTCTGAGGATACTGCAAAGCGACTAGAGGATCTCAAAGCAACTGCCGTAGTCTACAAACCATTTGAAATCAACGACCTTGTAAAAATTGTAAATGATCTTGAATCTGATGAAAATATTGGTCAAATTAGATTCTTCAACTGATTTTGTGTTATTTTAATTAGAAAAAGTATCATAAAATCTAAAATTGATATGAAGATCAAATCTTGTAATTATAGATTTGCTGTTTTTTAATAAATAATTTTCCGTATTTTGGAAACTAATAGTTTTCCTATTTATCTTATTGATTCTATATGTCTATTCTATTTATAGAAAGTTTTAAAAAATACGGATTAGCTAACTTGATGGGGAGTATTTGAATTCTGAATTATCGCTTGATGAAATGTGGGACAAAATAGAAGAATATGGCATAGACCGTAAGCTATTGGAAGCGACACACCCAAGTAATGAATTACTATTTCAATTATACACCGCAATTACCAAAGTTAATGAAAAAGTCCATGACCTAAACAACAGAGATCCACAAACATCCTAAACTTCTATTCACATTCAAATCTGATAACTTCCATGATGCTTTTATTCACATGTTATATCATTATGATTAATGAAACTAGCAAAGGATTTGATGAATACTCCAATAACAATTGAAAAAGATGAGAAAATCATCGACGTTATAAAAAAACTACTAGACTATAAAATTAGCAGAATAATCGTCTCTCATAAGGGAAAACCGCTTGGAATAATCTCTGAAAAAGATTTGGCTTTATTCCTTCTAGAAGACAAGACAAAACGAACTATGGATGAAATCCCAGTAGCAGAAATTATGAAGGGTCTTGTTATGGCAAGTCCAAATAGTACAATCAAACAATGTGCTACTACGATGCTTGATGAAAAAATAAGTTCTCTTGCAATCAGTATTGGTGATAAAGTTCAAGGGATTATCACAAAGACAGATTTGACAAAGTTTTATGCAGAAAATTATGTCGGTAAAAGAACAGTAGGAGAATTTATGACCTCGGTGTATTCCTGGGCGTATGCCGATGATCCTCTGTACAAAGTATTATCAAAAATGATTCTAAAGAAAATTTCGCGCATAATTCTTAGAGACGAAAATGAAGAACCGATAGGAGTATTATCATTTAAAGATCTTTTCAAAACAACACTTGAATCTGGAAATAAAAAAATCATAAAAGAACAAAAACCTAATCTTTCTGTAACTGTTTTTAGGAAAGGGTTTGCTTCTGAATCAGGTTTTGGAAAGATTACCAAGGCCCAAGATGTTATGACTGGTAAGATAATTTCAGTAAACTATGACGATGATCTGGCAAAAGTTTGTAAGATTATGTTAGATAAAAAAATCCACGGTGTTGGAGTGCTATCTGCAAGAAATGCGCTTGTTGGCATAATTAGCAAAACTGATGTTGTCCAAGCTATCGCGACTATGGACTGACCTACTCTTTAGTTTCACAAGTGATTATTCTTCATCTAATTTTTCTAACTCGGAACAGAGTTTCTTATAATCATTAATTATTTCGTTGAATGATGAAAAAACTTTGGTGATGTTTTCATGTACCATCTCAAATCTCATTGTCTTTTCAACGAGATATGTTGGGTCCTTTGGTTCAAGACCAGTATCTTCCCAAATTCTTTCTACCTCTGTTATAGATTTTCTTAGTTTGTGTTCATCTTTGTCTATTTTATCTTTGATTTTTTTAATTGTTGAATGATCAATCATTTTTCTCAGGAGATTTGTAGGAAATGCTCAGTTAAAAATCAGTTATTTTGATGTTAGCTGCATCTTATGATTTCTACGCTTATTGTGAAAAATTTGACCAAGTCTAGCAAAATTTGTGAATCTTTTATTTAAATAGAAATTTAGCAAAACTTGCTGAAATGCCATACGAAGAGGTCTATTTCCAAAGACTAAAAGAGGAAAACCCTGAGGAATACCAAAAGGTTACCATACACAAAACCAAATCCTAGCGTACGTATAACGCTGAATATTTTGGCATGCCTTTAGCATCGTCTCCTCAAACGCAATTCTTTTTGATGGTGAACATGATTTAAGAAATGAAATAAATTTTTGATTTTTTAGATGTAATTCTAATTATATTACATTGAATCTGAGATGGGTTTCATTACAGTGATGTTTGGATTGGCAGTTACTGTAACCATCTTTGTACCTGCTGGCGGTGAAAACATTTGCTTTTCACCTGGGTTTAAAATCGGTAATACTGGTTCAGAAGTAGTTCCATAGTTTACCGTGACATTAGTTAGTGGTGACGAACCTGTGTTTTGTACATATATGCGTACCACGTTTCCTACGCCCATGACCATCTCGGTTCTTGGATCGACTGATAATGCATATTGTTGAGTTGGGGACTGAAATACTACCAGAACAATAACTGCAATGGCCACTGCAACTCCTCCTCCAATTACACCATAAACTATTGGTTTTACCATATATTGTAGTCTGATTAAAAACCAAATTGAGGTAATTTAAGGTTGACTGCTATTTACATTTTTGATAGTTTATCTATCTGTCTTATGTGGTAATTGTATGAAAGCAAAATTTAAGACTACTTGTTCTGAATGCAATGCCCCCATTAAATCTGGCGCAGAGATTGCAAAAAACCCAGCTGGCAAATGGGTTCATAAACACTGTGCACCAAATTCTGAAGACTTGCCATAGATTGGCACTCATTGTTTTCTCTTGATCTCTTCTATGATACTATGAGAATTTTCTTGTGGATCAAGTGTTGTGTCTACACTGATATGTTCAACTTTTACCAACTCATAGATCTTTTTCATTTTTTGATATACTTCTATAGTTGCATCTGAATAGTCATCTTTCCGAGATTTTAGGCGTGAGATGACAACTTCTTCTGGGCAAAAACACTCTATGATTTGAAATTCTCTGTCATTGAGTTGTAGTTTTTCTTTTATTTCTACTCTAGAATCTTCTCTGTTAAAAGTGGCATCAAGTATGCAATTACATCTTACTTCATTAAGATATTTTGCTAAGATGATCATTGCATCATAAACTAACTTTCGCTCAAATGGAGAGTAAGTGGGATTTGGAAATAATTCCTTTCGAATTTTATCTGAAGATAATACGGTAGCATTAATCATTGGAGCTAGATTTTTTGCAAGAGTACTTTTTCCAACTCCAGGTAAACCGCAAATTATCACTATCAATTATGATTATCATGTCTTTAATTTGTTCATAGATATTTATCTGATCCTTTCATGAAAACCTGAACAATAATATGATATACTCAAAAATTAAAAAAATTGTTTAACCCAAAGCTCTTGAATGCTTATGGGTGTAAGGTCTCTCTCCGGGGAATTTTCTTCTCATGTGACCAGATGGTCTTGAATAAAGTAATTCCAAAAACCATGCTTCGTGTTCTATTTCTTCTCTTAGAACGTCTTTTGCAACATCGTATGTAGCTGGATCTTTTCCATGTGTCATGAGACACACTTTATTCCAATTGACAATGGCTCCTTGTTCTGCCTTTAAGCATTTTTCTAAAATTGCCTTTGTATCTATTGGATTTGTAGGAAGTTGTAGAAATTCACAGCCTGACATCTTTATGAAATCTTGAGCGTTTATTGGTAATTTTCCTCCAAGCTCATAAATTCTAGCCAGACAGGACTCGAAATGACTTAGGTCTTCCATTCTTGCATCCTCAATTACTCCTTTGAGTGCCTCTCCTTCCATTCCAACACAATGTGCTCTTAGATTTGTAAAGTAATAGTAAGCTGTAAACTCTACTGATGCATTGTAGACTAGAGCTTTTATCAGCTCTTTTACATTGACACCATTTTGTTCCAGAACTTTTACTCCTATTACATTAGGTTCTTTAGTCATAATGCGTACAAGTTTGCTAAAGATATAAGCAAATCGCTAGTTTTTCAATGAAGGTTTATAATGATTAGTATGCTAATAATTAGTACTCTAAGTATGACAAAATATGATTTTGAAAATAGTGTGGGGTTTGTTGTTAATACCACCGCAAAATCTTTTCAGAGATCCCTTGATATTGAGCTAAGGCGAAATGTTGGGGTTACTCTTAGCCAATGGCGCGTAGTTGGAGCTCTTGTATTACAACCAGGACTGACACAAAAAGAGATAGCTGACAAGATGGGGATTGAAGGTGCAACTTTAGTTCCAGTTATTGATAAAATGGAAAAAGAAGGACTGCTAAAAAGAAAACCAGATTTAACTGATAGGCGAGCAAATAGGATCTATCTTACATCAAAAGCTGATTCTCTATGGGAGTCCATGATTGAATGTGCTCTAAAAATAAGAAAATCTTCAACTAAAAATATTTTAGAAAGTGATATCCAGATAACTCTTGACACACTTCGCAAAATATCAAAAAATCTAGCGACTTCATTTGAGTTAGAAAAAACATTTTCATCTGTTAAAGGAAACAAAAGGATCGTCTAAATTTTTATGACAATGTCAGAATCAAATAATAACCCTCAAGAAAAAATTTCAGCCTCTGCCTGGAAGACTCTTGCAATTCTAAGTTTGATTGCCACCATGGTAATGTATGCTGAAACCATGCTGATTCCAGCAATTCCTGATTTGATCAAAGATTTTCATATATCATACGGTATGTCATCCTGGATTCTTACAACTTATCTGATAGCTGGGGCAATCATGACTCCTATTACTGGTAAACTCTCTGATATCTATGGAAGAAAAAAAGTTCTATTGATAATAATGGCAATTTATGTAATTGGAGTGTCATTAGGAGGATTTGTCACAAATATCTATGAAATGCTCCTAGTCCGTATCATTCAGGGAATAGGCATGTCTATGTTCCCAATTGCATTTGGTATAATTAGAGAATTATTTCCACGAAACAAACTGGCAATTGGTCAGGGTATAATCTCATCAATGTTTGCAACCGGAGCCGTGATTGGTCTTGTTTCTGGTGGCCATCTGATACAAAATTTTGGCTGGCAAGCAACTTTTTACTCTATAATTCCTGTATCGATTGCATTACTTGTAATTATTGCACGCTTCATACATGTGGAAGAACCTCATTTACTTACTAATGGAAAAATCGATGAGAGCGGAAATAATTCTAGAAATAAAATAGATATTCAGGGTGCAATTACTTTGACTATTTCTGTTAGTGCATTTTTGATGGCATTGACCATGGTGGAAAACGGTGATGATTCAAATTCATTTTCTATGATGGGTCTTGTTGTTATTGGAATTGTTTACCTGATATTATTTGCAATCATTGAAAAAAGATCTATCTCTCCACTTGTTAGTATGAAAATACTGGCAAACAAAACTATTCTGCCTGCAAACATAATGATAATGATTGTAGGCATGTCCATGTTCATGGTGTTTCAGACAATACCAGTACTTGTTAGAAGCCCTTCACCTCTGGGCTTTGGCGAAGATCCTCTGATGACTAGTAATGTGCAACTTCCATTTGCAATTGTTTTGTTGATCTTTGGACCTACATCTGGTTTTATTGTGTCAAAACTTGGATCAACAAAACCCATCATATTGGGAAGTATAATAAGTGCAATTGGATTTGTGAGTCTTTACACTAATCATTCTACAGAATTTCTAGTTTCAGCAAATCTTGCAATCTTGTCTACAGGTCTTTCATTGACAAATGTTGGTGCAATGAATGTGATCATGCTGACCACTCCGAGAAAAGATATTGGAGTATCCCTTGGAATGAGTACACTTATTCGAATTATTGGCGCATCTGTTGGTCCTGCCATGGCTGGAATGTATATGCAAACACACAAGACCACGATAACTGGAATTATTGGCTCCTTTCCTACGGCCGATTCATATAATCTAATATTTTTTACTGCGGCTCTCATTTCATGTGTTTCAATAGGTCTTGCATTTGCTCTTAGAAGGCAACTTGTTAAATTTCCTATCCGGGAAAATTAATCTAAAATTAGTTGCATGCGTGATATGGTCACTAGTAATGAAATACTGTGTCCCCTATAGTCTTCTTCCAGTCTGCACGTATTCCTGGCCTTCCCTTGAGTTTTTCAATGTAATTAAAGGCGGATAATCCTGCATTGGCACCACCAGAACAGGCTGCTATGATTTGCTTGTAGGGAATACTTGATGCGTCACCTGCTGCAAATATTGCTGGATGGGATGTCTTTCCGTCACTTGTAACCTCGATTTCACTTTTGGTATTAATTTTTACTAGGTGTTTTATAAAATCAAGATTTATCTTTGAACCCATCTCGATAAAAAGTCCGTCTATGTTAACCACCCTCTCAGCTCCAGAATTGTCTACGATTGTAATTGACTGAAGATTATTTCCCCCCGATATAGCTTTGACAGAAGACTGGGGAACAAGCTCTATGTTTTCTTTCTTTTCAATTGACGCAATCATTTCTTTGTCTCCGCCCAGCGCACCTCCTTTGTAAATCATGTATATTTTTGATGCCATCCTTGAAAGTAAAATGCCTGATTCTAGAAGATAAGCTCCTACTCCAATTACTGCAGTTGTTTTACCTTGGTAAAATGGAGCATCACATTTTGTACAATAATGTATTCCCTTATTCACAAATGTAGATTCATTTTCAACACCTAGATTATTTGGAACTTTTCCTGGTGCAACAACAATTGCTTTTGCTGTGTATTCAGAACGAGTTGTTTTAACTTTAATTCCATTTTCTATCTCATCTACTTTCTCAACTGTATCATAAATCATCTCACCGCCAAACATTAAGAATTGATTTTCAAGGGTTTTTGCAAGTAATGGTCCACTTGACATTATAGTTCCAGGATAATTCTCAAGTTTTGGTATCAGATTTAACTGCCCGCCCAAATCTTTTGAAATTAAAAGACAAGAGACCTTTTGTCTTGCTATGAATATCCCTGCAGATAATCCGGCAGGTCCACCTCCCACTATTATAATTTCATATTCTTGAGACAATTTAGTTTACGGAAATAAGTGATGTGATGTTATTTATTCCGTCAATTTTGTGCAAATCTATGTCAATTGCAGTCTTGATATCTTGCATATTGTCTGATTGTATGATTATCAAAACATCATAAATTCCATAAACTGTCTTTACTTCTTTTACTATCGGAATTTTTTTTGCGGTTTCGATTATGTTTTTTTGTTGTTTATAATCGACATTTAATAAGACAAAAGCCTCATTCACAAGTCAGTATAGAGATCATATCTTAAAAGGCTGTCTAATTGTTTACTTTAAAACTATGTTTCACTTGTAATGTTATTTGCACTAATTTTGTTTTTTAGTATCTCTATTTCCTTTTTTGCTGTTTCGTATTCTTCCTTTGTTCTTGCAAGAGCCATTTTAATTATCTCAAGTTCTTTTTTGGCATCCTCGTATTTGGCATTGATTGCTGCAGCAACGGCTCCTGCAGCCTCTACAATTCTCTTTGTACTATCATTTTTTCCTACTGTGGCAAGCTCTGTTTCTATAAACTCTAACTCTTTCTTGGATAATATGATCTCCTTTTTCTTCATTTCATGTTGATCTTTTAATAATATGATTGCTTTTTCTTCCACTTCTTTGGATGATAATATTTTCTCATGTTCTTCTTTTGTAGAAGATACCTTGGATCTCATTTCTTCTAATTCCAAAGCAACATGTTCTTTTTCAGAATTTATTTTTGATAATTCATATTGCACTTCACTGATTTGCCGCTTTATCCGTTCTACGTCATTCTGCACGTATTGTGATTTTGTTAACTCCAATTCTTCCTTTGAAATTTTTATCTGTTTTGATATGGAATCTCGTTCAGACCTTATGGATTGAATTTCATTTCTTATATCTTCTAATTCTTCTCGTGCGGTTTTAACTTCTAGCGTAACAGCGTCAAGTTCAGTCTTTGCTTTTTCCAATTCTTGAGAATAGGTTCCAAGCATTATTGCTGTATCTTGAATCTCTTTTTTTAGGTCGATAATTTCTTCTTGGGCAGCATCGTTTTCCGCTGATCTACGAGTTTTCTTATCTGATTTATCATCTGAAATAGTTTTCTCCGAATCCTTTTTTGTACGCCCAAAAAGTCCCATTAGAAGAACTCTGGTTTAAGGTAAGAAAAGTATTGCTTTTGGGGTATGCTTGAAATTATGTTCTTTTTTTTAAAAACGAAATGTAAAAGCCTATCCCACCAAGCACAAAGCCCAGAACGATGATTATCACACGTTCTATGAGGCCCTGTTTGTAGTAACTTGGAGCAAAGAAAAAAATCAAAATTCCTATTGCGATTAGTATTATGCCTGTTCCCTTGGGTCTGTTGTGTTCACTATGAGCCATGTCTATATGTATTCAGAAATCGATGTAGCAATTTTCTTTCTTCCAATATCTATGATCAAAGGTCCGATTTTTGGACCTCTATCTGATGCTAATATTATTTGATATAGTACTCGAAACAAGTCTTTTGGTTGCATACCATTATCTTTTGCAATTTGATATATAGTATTTTGAAGATCTACTGGTTCTTCTTCTGATGATAATGTACTCACTAGTTGAGTTAAGACTTTTTTTGAAATATCATCTAGTTGAATCTCAATTTTTGTTGGATTATCATAATCATCTGCATAATTTCCTGCAAGTGTGATGAGTTCATCTATTTCTTGACTTGATTCTTTTATTGTTCCGTATTCCATTAGTTTTTTTGTAACAAGAGGTATTCTGTTTTCTCTAAATATTCTGCAGAGTTGAATTAATAATCTATAATTGACATATGGCTTTTGAGTCTTTGGAGGATTTAGTAGATTCACATATTCGTACAAGCCTTTGGATCTTACCACTCTGGTTTCGTTGTCCAATTTTATTTTTCCAAAGTAAATATTTTCAAGTTCATTGTATTCATCCATCAGTGCTGGTATGTCATCAATACCAACTTCACGTGCTCCTGTGATTCTTTTGTAAAGTAACAATAGGATTGTTTTTGCTGTTCCGTATCTAAGCCAAGCCTGTGAGGTAAGTACATTTCCAAGTGATTTTGATATCTTTTTTCCTCCTTTGTCCAGAAACATTTCATATTTTACATGAGTTGGAGGTGGGAAATTTAGAATCTCTTCTGCTACCCAGTCGTTTACCTTTACTGAATCCATGATATCTTTACCATATGCCTCGAATCTGATATCAAAGGCCTGCCACCTTGCGGCAAATTCTACCTTCCAAGGAAGTTTCCCTAGATCTTTTGTAATATCTGCAATTCCATCATGACCACATCCTTGTAATGGTCTTGAACCAATTGTTGTATCTGCACATTTGTATTTGATCTTCTTTTCATCAGGCAAATACTCGTATGCCATCGCAGTATACAGCCTGCCGCAATTTGCACATACTGGAAAGTATGGTAATGTTTCTTGGTATTTTTCTTGACCTACCATCTCTGCAATCTTTTCACCAATTTTTTTACTGTTTGTCAATATTGTATGAATCTGATCTTTGAGTAGTCCATTACGGTATGTATCGACTCCTCGTTGAAACTTGTACTCTATTCCAAGTTTGTCAAGACCGTCCAAAAGGAGGCTACTCATATGGAGACCGTAAGAATCATGACATCCAAATGGATCTGGAATAAAGGAGACAGGTTTTCCAATGTGTTCTTTTAGAGATTCTGGTAACCCCTCGGGAATTTTTCGTAATCCGTCTAAATCATCAGAATATGCAATTAATTCTGATTTATATCCAAAATTTTCAAGAGCGAGTTTTACTCCATATGCTCTAACTGCATCACCTAAACTTCCAAGGTGAGGAATTCCTGATGCCCCTAGACCACTTTCTACTCTGATTAGGTCAGTCTTTCTTCCAAGTGTTTTTTCTCTTTGTAAAAGGTCATCTGCAAGTTTGTCTATCCATGTTCCTCTGCCGATTATTTGTTGCTCTTCTTCCATTATTTCAAATCCTTTGACATGTATGGTCCAAGAGGAACATAACCTAGTTTTCGATAATACTCTCTTGTTCCCACCGCACTTATTACTAACAATCTCTTTGAGTCCAATTCTTCTTTTGAGATTTTCTCTGCTTCACTGACCAAGTTTTTTCCTAATCCTAAATGCTGTATTCCGTCCTGATCCCTTTCTCCCAATTTTAATGACTTACCATATACGTGAATTTCCCTTACTATGCATGTATTTCCAGCAACTTCGCTTCTATGCGCCATGGCACTTGGTTTTCTTAATCTTAAAAATCCGAATATTCTGTCCTTGGAATCATCATATGACAAGAAAACTTCTCGTCCCTGTGAGGAATCATAGTTTTCTCTGTGTAGTTTTATGTCATCAATGTTCATTGTGTTTTCAGATAATCCTGCTTCTCTACATCTAATGCATTTGCAAGAAATGTTTTGTTTTTTTAGATTTTGCTGGACAATTTGACGCAAGTTTCCAAGTTTTGGTCCTGCAACTATTTGATCTGATGATATCTCTCTTTGGACTCTCATTATTCTTGCCCATCTTGGAATGATTTTTTTAATCTCTGTTAGGACTCTTACCATCTCATCATCTGAATATGGTATGAATTTTCCTTCCTTATACATATCATAGAGAGGAGTATTCTCAAGAACCAAGGTAGGATATATTTTTAGCATGTCTGGTCTCAATTCTGGATCGGAAAATAACTGCTTAAAATCCGAAATATCATCTTCTGGGGTCATTGAAGGAAGGCCTGGCATCATATGAGCCACAATTTTGTAACCTGCATCTTTTGATATTTGGAATGATTCTATTACATCTTTGTAGGTATGTCCTCTGTTTACAATTTTGTATACTTTTTCATGAAGACTCTGTACCCCTATCTCAACTCTTGTTACTCCGTATTCTAGCATCCAGTCTACATGTTCTTTCTTACAATAATCTGGCTTGGTCTCTATGGTAAATCCCACATTCCTAAAATTTGCTTTCTCGTTATTTTTCTTGGCTGATTCTAAATCTGGTGAATCAAATCCGTTTAAAGCATCAAAACATGATTTGATGAAATTTGTCTGATAACTATGCGGCATGAAAAGAAATGTTCCACCTACTATCACTAGTTCTAGTTTTGTACTATCATGACCACATGCAATAAGATGTTCAAGTTTGTCTAAAATTTGCTTTTTTGGATCATAACTGTTTGCTATGGCATTCTGTGTAGAAGGTTCTCGTCCTGTGTAACTATTTGGAGTATTAAACTCGATACCTCCAGGACAATAACTACATCTTCCATGTGGACACGCATATGGTTTTGGCATCAATGCAATCACGGCAACACCTGATGCTGTCTTGACAGGTTTTCTTACTAGAGCTTTTTGAAGCCTAATGTAGTCTGTACCTGTTACATGTGCAAGTATCTCATAATTTCTTGGAATTCTCTCTAGCGCGTATTTTATACAAATTCTTTTGACTTCTCTTTTTGTATCCTTGTCTGTAGGATTTAAAATGGAAAGAAGATTATTAGATATCTCTTTACATGCATCCTCAAACGTCACATCTGCTTTTTGCACGACTTGTTAGAATGAATTTGGGTATTAAATCCTAATCTAGAATCCTTGGGTAAATTTTCTGATTTTCACATGTAGTTATGCTATTCTTAGTTTGTCTATGTAGACGCCATTTTTCTCAATTATTTTGCCAATTTGCCTATTGTGGAATCCATGTTTTTTGAAGATTTGACCTATTCGCACTTCTTCTTCTTTTGGTGTAATTAGGCAAAATCCAATTCCCATGTTAAATGTCTTGTACATCTCTTTTCTTGCAACGCCTTGATTCTCAATTATTTGAAATATTGGAGGGGACTCGGGCAGGTTATCTAGCATAAATCCTGTCTTTTTTAGTCTCAAAAGCTTGGTAAATGAACCACCTGTTATATGTGCCAGTCCGTGGATGTTGCATTCTCTGATTGCTTGCAAAACTGGTTTAACATAGATCTCAGTAGGTTCAAGAAGTACATCACCAAGAACGCCGATACCTTTTATCTTTTCTCGCATAGAGTATTTTGAAAGAACCTTTCTTGCAAGTGAATATCCGTTTGAGTGTAATCCACTACTGTTTACTCCTATGATGATATCACCTTTTTTTATTTTGTTGCCCAGAATCATGTCTTGCTTGTTAAGAATTCCTACCACCATTCCTGCTAAATCAAAAGAAAAATTCTTTCCTGATATCAAATCAGGCAATATTGCAGTCTCACCTCCCACTATGGGAACTTGAGCAACTTTTGCACCTTTTACAAGCCCTCGAACTATTTGCTTGAATATTTCTTGATCATTTCTATTAGCTGCTATATAATCAACAAAAGATATGGGAACTGCACCAGTACATATTATGTCATTTACATTCATTGCAACACAGTCTATTCCAACAGTATCGTATTTTTTCATAGATTGTGCAATCATGACTTTGGTTCCAACACCATCTGTATGAGTTGCCAATAACGTACCTCCTGGTATCTCTACAATTCCTGCATAGTGTCCAAATCCAGATATTGTCTTGGCTTTTTTTTGCAACTTGTGAGTGGATGCAATGAGTTTTCCGATACTTGTCTGACTCTGTTTTATCTTACTGATATCGATACCTGTGTCTTTGTAAGTAATTCCCAATGAATCTGCTCTATGTGATTGGAATAAAAGAATTATGTAATTGCATCCTAGTTGCTTTTTTGCATGAATAGATCCAACATTGTTCTTCCCTTGTCAGTTATGGAATATACCATATTTGATCCACTGGGTTCCTTGCTTATGAAATTGTATGATACACACAGATGAAGGTAATTAAGAAACGATCTCTTCATTCTGATATTTGATTTTACATATAGATCAGAGAAAGTCATGGGATTGCATCTTAGTTGATACAATAATTTTAGGATGGAAATGGTACTAAAATCTCTAGTTCTTGCTTTTACTGCATCTAATACCTGTTCATCTCTTTTTATGATGAAATCTGAGAAGTGATCTGCTACTTCCACTGATATGTACGTCATTCTAGTTTTCATGTTACGGTATTGGTACCGTACTATACCTTATTAATTCTAGCTAGGTGAATTTTTTGAGCTTAGTAATAGCTTTTTTGGACAAATTCAATCTGTTTTTATTCTAGACATACTGACTTTTTACATGCATAGCGCCTTTGTTTTGATGAATGCAGAACTTGGGAAAGAACTTCAAATTGTAAACGAAATAAAAAAAATACCCCATGTAAAAGAAGTCTATCCAGTTTATGGTGTCTATGACGTATTGATGATTATTGAATCTGATTCAATGGAATCCTTGAGGGAAACTATAACTGATCAGATAAGAAAATTAGATGGAATAAAATCTACGCTTACTATGATTATAGTTAAAGATTAATAAATTAAAAAATAAATCACTTTTTATTATTGCGATTTTTTATTGATATTTCTGATTCTACTTGTCTGAAATTTAATTTGTAGTCACAAATAATAATACTTGATTTGATATAAATATTCAGTGACCGCTAATGTGCTTTTATTACTTGGTTGGTTGGGAGAACTAATTTTTGCTAGTTGGTTACTATCTGATGGAGCCGAACACCTGGCAGAAAGGTGGGGTGGAAGATTTGTCGGTAGGACATTACTTAGTGTGGCGACAACATTACCAGAAATAGGGATAGTTGTTGCTGCCTCTAAAGATGGATCATACGGCACAGCGCTAGGTTCTGCACTTGGAAGTAATTTATTCATGATGACTTTTGGATTGGCAATCATGTTGATTATAGCAACTACACGTCTTTCAAAAGCACCACAAAAATTCATTGATGTTAAAGAATTTGGATTGGATAAAATTTTTCTGATAATAACCGCCGTTGCTGGTGCGGTCATGTTCATCGACGGTTATAATTTTATGGATGGACTAGTGTTTGTAGGACTGTTTGCCATCTATATGGGATTTGCTTTTAGCGAGATGAGGAAAGAAAAGAAGGCAATGAAGGTGGTACCATTTAAGGTACATCTTCATGAAAATCCATCACAGATAAAATCAAAAAAACACTTTACACGTGCAATGTTTCTCTTCATTGCGGGTACTGTGGGAATATTTATTGGAGCAGAACCATTTGTACACTCCCTAGAAGGCGTATCTGTAGACATGGGTATTTCAGTGGTTATACTTGCTGTAATAGTAAGTCCCATCGCAGGTGAAATGCCTGAAAAAATATCCATGATCTTACTTGCAAGAAAAAGTGCAAATGGAGCATCTATAGCAGTCGCAAATGTTCTTGGATCTAAAATATTGAACAATACGCTACTACTTGCTATTGCCATTTTTGCTACCATGAGTTACAAAGGATTTACTGCAAAAATACCAAACACCGCAATGTTGGAAAATCAAATGATACTTGTTACCATAATTACAATTATTGCATTAATTCCAATGTTTAGGAACAAAATGGGCCTAAAATCTGGAATAATGCTCCTTATTTTGTATGTGGTAGGAATTGGCATGCAATTTGTTCTACCATCTCTCTAGATTGGAGTTGCTTTTACTGAACCAACCTTAACAGTAGGTGTTATGGATGGCAAAGAACTCCACTGGAGAATATTTTTTGAATCATTTCCAACTGATAAAATATTTCTAAGCATTGTCTTTAGATTGTGAACTATTCTAACAGACCTGCCAGGGTGAACTATTTTGCCATTTTCTATTATTCTTATTCCACTTCGCGCAGTACATGAAAAATCGCCCTGTTCTGGATTTACAGGATATGTATACCATAATCTTCCAATCAGTAATCCTTTTTTTGTTTCTTGAATGATTTCATTTTTGGTATCATTGCCATTTGGAACTTTCAAGTTATGTGGCATGGGAATTGGAATGGATTGCGTAGATCTTCCCACTGGCGAACCTGGCCTTCCCGCATTTCCACTTGACCCAGTTCCATTCTTAAATGCCTCAAAAGAATCTGAAAACAAACCAGTCAAGACTCCTGATTTTATTAAAAATTGAGGTGATGTTGCAGTTCCCTCATCATCAAATGGTTTGCTGCCAATACTATCTGGACTATGTGGATCGTCCATTAGACTAAAATTCTCATTTGAAATGATATTACCCAATTTGTCTGAAAAGCAACTTCGTTTCTCAGAATATGTCTTTAAATTAAAGTTTGAAGAAAAAACAAATGCTAACAGCTCCCCAAATGCATAAGGCTCAAAAATTATATCATAGGAATCTTGTTCAATTCTCTTTGGACTGATTGAATTTATGCACATCTCTAAAGCATCACTGCCGACATTTTGTGGTGAAAAACTCTCAAGAGTTCTTGAACAATTCGTGCCTATGCCGCTGACTGGCAAGTCTGATTCAGAGTCAGCATTTATTGTTCCTGTGATGAATGTAGAATCATCTGAATAATCCATGCCGTTTGTATTCATTATCTGAAAATGCTCTGAAACGATATTAAGAGAACCAGAAATTCTTGTTATGTTGCCGTGACTGGCAGAATTTATCATTTCATTTGCAATATCTATTGCTCTGGTACCTGTTATGTTGGCAAGATGTGGATCATAGGTTTTTGCTATTTTCATTATATTTGAAGGAAATGGGAGTGATTTCCAAAAATTCTTTGGTCGCACAAATGATTTTGTCTTTAAAATTTTCTCTAGAAAATTTTCTTCATTGCTTAAAAATGATCTAGATGACATTATTTTCTTTTCATGAATAATGCGTACTGCAACAGAATCTTCTTGATTGTGCTTTATCTCTGCTATTTCAGAGTCAGTTATTCTTACCGTTGTAATATTTTTCTGTATTGAGATCGCTTCACATTCATCCAAATGCAGAGCCTTTGATTTTTTGAGTATGTCATCACAGTATGACAACTAGTTTCGCCTATTGTTTTTGTACCTATATCTGTCCAGTTTTATTAATTCGTGATACGACCCAAACTGAGAAGTATTTTGAATTTCATCCAGTGGGTCTTTGCCTTCTTCTGAAGCATAATTCTTGATTATCTTGTAAGATGTTGTCCTCTGGGCAGGAATTCTTCCTATTTGTCTTATTACTTGTCTGATGTCTTTTGGTTTTAATAATTGTCCATGTGCAGATCCTGCTGATGTGGAAATGCTTTCGTTGATAAGGGTACCGCCAAAGTCGTTTGCTCCCCAACATAATGATAATTGTGCCATTCCTGCTCCCTCTTTTACCCACGACGTCTGAATGTTGTTTATGTAGTTGTTTAACATGATTCGTGATACTGCATGCATCAACAAGACATCTTTGCCATCTGCTCCGTTTCTAATGTTCAAATGTAAATTCTCTTTATACATTGGAGCTTCGGAATGAATGAAATTTAATGGAACAAACTCTGTAAATCCTCTTGTCTCTTTTTGTATATCTCTTATCAGTGCTATGTGTTTTGCTCTATCCTCAGGTGATTCAAGATGACCAAACATGATTGTTGAAGTTGATGGTATTCCTATTTTATGTGCAGTCTTGATAACTTCTATCCACTTGCTGACGCTAATTCTACCAGGAGAAATTTTATCTCGCATATCCTGATCTAAAATTTCAGCTGCAGTTCCTGGTAGAGAATTTACTCCGGCATTTTTCAATCTAATTAAATATTCTTTTATTGAGATGCCTGATCTTGTAGCTCCGTATAGGACTTCTTCAGGTGAAAAACCATGAATATGAATATCACCAACTTCTGATTTGATAGCTCTACAAATGTTCTCATATGTATCTCCATCCATGTCTGGAGGCAGTCCTGCTTGGACACAAACTTCTGTAGCGCCTAATGCATGTGCCTCTTTTGCGCGCCGTACTATCTCATCCATTGGTAAAAAGTATCCTTCTTCTTCACGAAAGTCTCTACTAAACGCACAAAAACCGCATTGCTTTATGCAGACATTGGTAAAATTGATGTTTCGATTTACAACATATGTGACAATATCTCCCACTCTTCTTTTTCTTAGCTCATCTGCAACTATTCCAATTAGATGAAAATCAAGTCCTTTTGCATAAAATAATCTTGTTGCTTCGCTGATTGAAATTTCTTTTTCATCCAGGGCGCGATTCAAAGTATCCGATATTAATGGGTCTGAACTTCTTAGAAGTGCATCAAATGAAGATGTGTGTATTGTACTCATTTGATATACTCCTTACTTACTAAATTTTCAGAATCTGAAATCTCATTCATCCTTGATCGTAAATCAGAGTTGACATACGAGAAAAATTCTGGGTAAACTGGGAATCTTGCTCTAAGTTGAAATCCTGCACTGGAACAATCTTTCTTGACTTCTTCAATTTGAGGCCATGGAAATTCTGGATTTACGTAATCACGGGTTATGGGTGATATTCCGCCCCAATCATTAATCCCAGCTGACAGAAATGATGAGTATGATTTGGGGGATAGATTTGGCGGTATCTGGATATTCATTTTAGGGAGAATTATTCTAGTCATTGCAACCATTATCTTGAAATATTTTTCTTGTGGAGAAGGACTATCTCTCATAGGCGTATCATATTTTGGCTGAAAGTTTTGTAAAATTACTTCTTGGATGTGTTGATGTTTGTCGTGAATTTCTTTTATGGAATAAATTGAATCAATTAGTTCAAACGGATTTTCTCCAATTCCTAAAAGTAATCCTGTAGTCATTGGAATTTTCAACTCTCCGGCATTTTGGAGTATCTTCATTCTTGCTTTAGGGTTTTTACTTGGGGCAAATTGATGGACCATATTTTTTTCTGAAAGCCTTTCACTTGCATTCTCTAGCATTAGACCAAGACTTACATTTGTTTTCTTTAATTCACGCATCTCATCTTTTGTTAGATTTCCAGCGTTGGTATGTGGAAAAAGTCCTCCCTCTAGTGCAATTTCTGATGCATACACTAGATATTCTGCGGTACTTGAAAATCCATTTTCTTTAAGCCATGTTTTTGCCTCTTGATATTTTTGTTCAGGTCGTTCACCTGTAACAAATAATGCTTCAGTACAATTGTATTTTTTTCCAATGCTGATAAGTTCTGTGATATTTTTCTTTGACAACATTGAAATTTTTGACTGACCTGGCTCTGATTTGTATGTGCAATATGAACAAGTATCACGACAAAGGTTTATCAAATTAAAAAAGGCTTTTCTTGAATAGGTTACCATTGAACCCTTGTGATTATTTCTTAAAAATTGTGATACCTTGTAAAGTTCTGAAGGATCCCTTTCTGCATCTTGATAGATCTGATAAGATTCACTTTTTGATGGTGTCCTGCCATCGACCAATCTATTTAACAACTCAGAACTGAGGATAAGCTCACTCAACTAGTCATGTTAGCTTTGACAGTTGTATTTATCCTTAGATAGTGGTATATTTAACGAACCTAACTGCACTTCGGACAAATACTGCCAAAGGTGGTATTTTGATTTTTTTTACTCATTTCCCTGATCTCAATCAAAATCTGACCATTTACAGTGATTTTGTATTAGGGTGTAACCCGACAGTTAAACCAATTTCTAATTTGACTTTGATGGTTTAGCATCTTATTTTTAGTGCGTGTGCTTCCTCTGTAAATTTTTGCAACTCTGATAAAAACTGCATTCCTTTATCGGTAATACCAAAAATATGTCCTCTCTTGTATATTCTTGATTCCATTAACCCAAAGTCTATCAATTTTTGACATTTGTCCATTGCCGTATAATGTGAGAGGTTTGCATTTCTTGCTATGGTTGTAATTATTGTGCCTTGTCTACCATGATCCATTGCCACCTTTAGTATGTCTGATATCATTCCAATTTCTGTTCGATATGGTTGTTTTGACATGATGTTATATGGAATTTTAGTTAATAAAAAATTGCGCTACTTTGTTCACTAACATAGTTACTGATGTTATAGTTGCCTTTGATTACACATTACCAATTTTTATGGGCTGCTTGGTCTTTCCTGTAGAGTTAGAGTCACTTCAATGGTTTTGTCATTACGAATTATCTTCAAGACCATTTTGTCACCTGCTGACTTGTTATCTTGTAAATAATTTAGAAGGTCTTCTAGTTTTTTAACGGGAGTGTTATCTACTCCAATTATTATGTCTCCACCGATTTTGTATTTGATCCCCTCTGCCATCTTTGTTTGATTCGACGCATGCAAGCCTGCGTTAGCAGCTGGACTGTCTGGTACGATGTTTTCAATTAGAAATCCCGATTGTATGGAAAGCCCGAGACTGTCTGACAAGTCAGGATCAATTGTTATTCCCGATACTCCTAGCCAAGGATGTTTGTAATGTCCATCCTGTATGAGATATGGCACGATTCTTTTCATGGTGTTTGATGGGATTGCAAATCCTACACCAGAAAATTCTCCAGTCTGGGTTTGAATTGCTGTATTGATTCCAATTACTTCACCTTGGTCATTTAGAAGTGGACCACCTGAATTTCCAGGATTTATTGCGGTATCTGTCTGAATTACATTTGGAATGGAAAATGATCCGATATCGGGAGGATTTAATATTCTTCCTAATTGACTTACTATTCCACTGGTCATAGAGCCCGTTAAACCAAAGGGACTTCCTATTGCTATTACCTCATCTCCTATTCTAAGTTTTGAAGAATTTCCTAACGGTAATGTATGGAGTGTTTGGGGATCTGCATTTACTTTGATTACAGCAAGGTCTGCAAATGGATCAGTACCAGTGACCTGAGCTGTGTAAGAGTCTCCATTGTGAAATACAACTCTGATCTTCTGATAGTCTGCTACAACATGATTGCTTGTAATTATATGTCCGCTGAGGTCATATACAATACCTGAACCAATGGCTCTATCTGAAGAATTATCACTTGTTTTACGAACTATGATCTGAACAACTCCGTCTTGAGATTTAGAAAAAAGATCTGCCAAGCTCAAATGTGATGCAGGATTTGATTGAACCATACTTCCGAGTGGTGTGACAGTTTGATGTGTTAGATCTGTTTTTTGTTGTCCGGATGCAAATGCAAATACCAAAATTAGTACAATTATTCCATATGTTCCACCTAAAATGACAGTCGTCTTATCCAAGAATCTAAAAGTATCTGAGGTTACTGTATAATCCTTACTCACAAATTAATGGAATTTTGTACTGTTTCTGATATGGAATATGTTCTTCCTCGCCACACCAAGGTATTGCTTCTTTTGGCATGTAAAATTCCCGTTGCAAATCCTGCTATTATTACTGAACTACCAATTGGGGCAAATAATGCGTGTCGGAATCCTAGTGATAGTCCCTTCTTTGCGTCTATGGTACTTCCTATATAGAATAATCCAACAGAAATTAGTGAAATCCCACATAGGATGCCAAATGATTCTGAGACGTGGATAAATATTACAGAATATGCCAGAATTGGAAATGGCATGAATAACAAGAAAAGTACTGCAAAGAATATTCCTACTGCTATTTTGTTTGATTGTATGTAGAGTGGAATCATTAACCTCTTGAGGGCGTGCCATAAAGTGGTCCAATCTCTTGCCCATATTGCTTCAACTAGATGTTCACCACGTACCATTTTTAGCTTAAATCCTTGTTCTTTCACTTTTTTGCCTAATGCTCCATCTTCAACAATTTGATTTTTTACTCCCTCATGAGTTCCTACTGATTCATACGTTTTCCTTTTTATTATGAAAAAACTACCGAAAAAATACCCTGTCTTTTTAGAAGGATCGTTTACTCTTAAAGCAGAAAATCGTGTATGAAGAAAAGTCGATAGCACTGGTAAAGTGACTTTTGTCCACCAATCAAGACAGAGCATCTTTGGAATTACTGTGAGTGCATCTAATTCTTCACTCATGAGATGATCCACTGCAAGAGAAATTGTTCTTCGTGAATGAAATGTATCTGCATCAGTAAATAACAACAGTTCACCTGATGCTTTTCTGAACCCCTCTATGCACGCCCAATTCTTTCCTGTCCATTTTTCTGGTTTGGGTTCTGCTAGAACATATACTACTTTTGAATTTTCTATGGAGATTTTTTTTATTATATTGCCTGTGTTATCTTCTGATCTATCATCGATTGCTATTATTTCATAATTTTTGTAATCTTGGTCTAAAAGGGAATTTATGCATTTTTCAATAAATGGTTCTTCATTTCTAGCTGGTAGAATTATAGATACTTTTGGAGTATGATGTGGTCTAGGATTGAATTTATCTAAAAAAGGCGAATCTCGAAAAGTAACCCACATTGATTTTATTAGAAATATCCATGCTATTGCAACACCTAACAAAATAGATGCCAGAATGTAGTTGATTATGTCTACAAAAAAATACATTTGTCTATCTCTGAGATTCTTGCTTTATGCTCTCAAGGGCTTGCTCAGTTCCACTTTGAATGTGTTTTTTTATCATACCTGTAAACATACCCATCATCCCTGATAGTTTCATATTCCATAAAACATCAAGTCGTGTCTTATTTTCTAATGGAATAAGCGTAATTGTCTTGCTTCCCTCAATGATTCCTTTGGTAAATTGAACATGTATCTTCTCTTTAGGATAAAGTGTTACAGTCTGCATGCATTTTGAGTCTTTGAACGCTATGGTAACTTCTCTCGTTATGATATTTCCCTCTTTTGAGATATTTCTTACCTCTTTGGTTCCTCTCCAAAATTTTGGCTCGGAATCAAGATCAGACACTAAACTCCATACCTTGTCTATGGGGGAATCAATCTCAATGGATGCTTGAATCTGTACCATGAGAGAGTTCTTTTTTCTTCATATTTATGTTATAACACGATAAGAACAACTGTTGGTAACTCACTCTTTTATTCCGAAATCAATTTTAATCTCATAATTTGATACATGTTGTGACTCTGATTACTTATGATGATTTTGCAAAGCTGGACATGCGTGTAGCTAAGGTAATCGAGATTGAAAAAATTCCGGGAAAATCAAAAATTGTAAAAGGTGTGATTGATCTTGGAGATGAAAAACGTGATGTTATAATCGGTGGGGCGGAATACTATCTACCAGAGGAACTGGTAGGTAAAACAGTCATAGCACTTGTAAATCTAGAGCCTAGAAAAATTGGAGGAATTGAATCCGGTGCCATGCTTCTAGCAGCTGATCTAAATGACAAGCCTTTTTGGCTAACAGTGACTGACGATGTAACATTAGGCACTAAAATAAAATAATTGATTTGAAAAAATTAGAACTTTAGGTTTTTTGCCACAGTGCTTTGATTTGATATAATTTTTCCAGGATTTAGAATATTTTGAGGATCGAACTGTTTTTTTATCTTTTTAAAAATAGTATATACTTCATTATTATATTGCAATTTTACAAACTCTGATCTTGCAAGCCCATCCCCATGTTCTCCTGTTATGCTTCCACCAATTTCTACTACGCTGGAAAAGAACTCGGAGGCGATATTCTTGATGAGATGCTTATCTTTTCTCTTTAGGATGGGTCTTATGTGTAGATTGCCGTTTCCAGCATGTCCGTAAATGATCATTTTTAGGTCATACTTTTTGGTAATAATGTCTAGTATTTTTAGCAGTAATGGAAGTCTTTTTACTGGTACTACTGCATCCTCTATGAGAGTAGGCATCGTCTCGTTCTTTGTAATACTTTTAAGACTAAATGCAAGAGCAGAATTTCTAAAACTCCATAACTCTTTGATTTTATTTGTGTTTGATTCAGTTCTGATTATTTCACCTGAAATGATTTTTTGAATGTAATTCTTATTGTGTTCAATCTTGTCATCAAATTCTACAAAAAGCAGACAACCTACCTGTGAAGGTATTTTTATTTTGATGTGCTTTACAATGTTATTGTCTACAAGTTCAACAGCTGATGGCTTTAATGATATGATTCTTGGAACGTCTTTTACTGCTTCTAACAATGT
The DNA here is from genome assembly GCF_900167955.1 of Candidatus Nitrosotalea bavarica. Taxonomy (GTDB): domain Archaea; phylum Thermoproteota; class Nitrososphaeria; order Nitrososphaerales; family Nitrosopumilaceae; genus Nitrosotalea; species Nitrosotalea bavarica. The sequence goes on from NZ_FUYK01000007.1 coordinate 275,304, forward strand.
TTTGTAATGTATGACAAGTAACAAAATCTTCTTTGGGTATGCATACGTTCTAATTTTTGCAGATGTTACTATGCCAAGAGTTCCTTCCGAGCCTGCAATAATTTTATGCGTGTCTTTTTTTGAGTGAATCTTGTCAATTCTATATCCACATGAATTCTTGGACACTTTTGGAAATGATTCTGAAATCTTGGGTGGTATGATGCCGATAATTTTTTTTAAATCCGTTTTATTAGGCAATTTTATTATCTTGCCAGAAGAATTTATCATTCTAATTTCAATTAGATTGTCTATAATGCTACCGTATTTCAAAGAGTGAGTCCCACTGGCATTAGTTCCAATCATTCCTCCAATAGTACAGAATGGACCTATGGAAGGATTTGGACCTATGAACCTACCATGTTTTTTCAATATTTTATCAAGACGTCCCTTGAAAACTCCTGTGCCCACTTTGACATAATTATTACCAAGTTTTATCTCATCAAGATTTTTCATGTCTATTATAATCCCCTTTCCTAAAGCACTGCCAACAAGTCCTGTTCCTGCTCCTCGAGGAGTTACTGAAATTTGGTATCTTTTTGCAAATCGTATAATTTTGATTATGTCTGATTCATTACGAGGGATAACTACAACTGATGGCCTTGAGATGTATGAACTTGAATCGACTGAATAAAAATTTCGAGTGTAATTATCCCATAAAACAGTACATTTTACTATTTTAGATAATCTAACTCCTATTTCATTTGTATTCATGACAGTACGTGAGTAACATATGTTTAAAATGATTTAATTTTTTGAAAGACTTAATTTGGCAAAAAAAGTTCTTTTTGTTATTGGATTTTAATGCAACAAGTCTGGACAAGCTTTTCAGCTCTAGTGATAATTCTAACCCGCTAATGTGGATGGTTTGGATTGTGCCTATCTTTATTTTTATGTTGTATGGGCAAAGAATTCAGCTTTACATAACTTCCTCTGACATTAACAGGGGGCTTGAAAAATTGAAATCTTATCGAGACGATACTAGAAAAGAACTAATTGATTATATAAAAAACACTCTAAAACCTTCTGAAGATCCTACGTTAAAACTTGATAGATTTTTTGAATACTTTACAATAATGCCGTCAGATATGGATCCTAACGGAATTGTTCCAAAAATTAGACATATTATGAGAACAAGAGAAGATTCCACTAGAGACCAAGTCAAAAGTCTGTCCCAAAATATCAGTCATCTGGAAATAAGTAAGATTACTAACATTTTGGAAGCAGTAGCTACATTGCAATTGTTATACAAAATGGTAAGACACTTTTTCCTAACTGCAAAGAAGCAAAATAACTTTCCATTAATTTTACCTTTACAGATGATGATGCCTTTTATCATGGAAGAAGCAGAAGCACTCAAGATTGCAGTGTCTGCATTCAAACAAGGACAACCAATTGGAGATGGAATAGGTCCTATGATTGTTGGAAAAATGATGCTTGATACAGAAAAAAAATCAATTGCACTTGAGACGGTATGGAGTGAAAAAGACTTTGAAGGAAGAAAACTCTGTTTCATGAAAGCTGAAGGACCTGCTGCAACAGTTGGAAGGCCTGCTGATGCACTTGAGAAAATTCTTGCTGAAAAGAAACCTGACATAATCGTGATGGTTGATGCAGCACTAAAGCTCGAAGGTGAAGATACTGGCTCTATTGCACAAGGATTTGGAGCAGCAATTGGAGGAATTGGTACTGAAAGATTCCAAATAGAAGAGGTTGCAACAAAGCACAATATTCCGATATATGCAATTGTGATAAAACAATCAATTAAAGAAGCAATTACTCTGATGAAAAAGGAAATTGCTGACTCTTCGGATATAGTCTCATCTCAAATTTATGATATTATCCGGGCTAATACATCAAAAGACCAATGTGCTCTAGTTATTGGGGTTGGAAATACCATTGGAGTTGCACAATGATCTTTAGAAAAAAGAAGGAAGTACTTGACCCGTATTCAATTGAGCAATGTACTAGTTGCAATAAAACTAACAAGCGACAATTCAAAGAAGGTGACTTTATCTTTAAAACCATGGAAAAATGCACTTCATGTGGTAGTGGCCAAATAATAATATCGAAAATTTTTGGCGAACTTATCAAATAGTGGTTACAGTAACACCATTCTCTTTTGGAATAAATGTGTGCTCTGCTTGGGCAACTCTTTGTTCATTTGCCTCCACAAGTATTGGGTACGAACGAACAACTTTGTTTTTAATTGATCTTTCGATTAGATCTCTTGCAGTCTTTTCATTATACTCTGGTATGAGCCATCTTAATGCAAATGGTAACATGTTGAATTTTTGCCAGATGGCATCGATTAGTTTGTTTACCTCTTCATCCTTTGTTCTTTTTCTTGTAATCAATGAGAAAATATTTCTAATTTTACCTTCTCGAACAAAACCTGAACCTTCTGGAGTAGTGACAAATGGCTCACATGCATATGCCTCTGTGGATTGAAATGAGAATGAACCTATTGACCATATGTTTGGAACAGATTTACCTGCATGAATTGTATATTGTTCAAGAGAATGACCACTGAGGTTTGCTATTGGAATTCCACCCATCTGTTTTACTGTGTTCTCTATTGTCTTTCCAACATCACTTGATTTTGTACCTACTCGAATGATTGCCATAGCTTCTCTAAGAGCAGACTCTGCGGCTTGTACTAGAAAATCATATTTTGGTTCATAACACACAGTAACTGCAGTATCTGCAATGTGCCCATTTATTTGGACACCTAAATCAATTTTTAAAAGATCAGTGTCTTTGACTGTAATGGTATCATTAGGTTCAGCAGTATAATGAGCTGCAATTTCATTTAAACTGACATTGACTGGAAATGCACATCTTCCACCTTTACTCTCAATTTCTTTTTCGATAAAATTGCATATTTCTTCAAGAGTAGAACCTACATGGTTCTTTCTTCTTGCATTCTCTCTTACCTCTGATGCTATTTTTCCAGCATTGATGTAATCCTGTAATTGCAACAATTATGCCTTAATTTGGTTTATTATTTAAAATCATCATATGATATGAGAAGATTAAATTGGGGACATTTTTGTGCAATCACATCGGGATCGTGGTCTAGCTTGGTATGATTCGGGTTTTGGGTACCTGAGGTCGTCGGTTCAAATCCGGCCGATCCCACTTTTATGTTTTAGGCATGTTTGAGATTTGAATAAAATGCAACTAGTTATTATCGGACCTTGACTGATTATGATAGCCAGGCGATGAAGAAGAGTTAGAGACATGACACAAGATGAATGCCAATTCAGTGACTCTGAGTTCTGGCATATCTATTTATTGAAATGTTCTAGCCCTAGATTAAATTGAAATTTGAAAAACGCGAAATTCTCCTGATTGTAGGAATTTTGTGTATTATGATAGGAGTGATGGCATTACCTGGCATGAATCTAATTTATGCAATACTGATTGCAATTTTACTATATTTTGCAATGAAAGTATTTGTTGGAAGAAAAAAGAGACAGATTCTAAGAGATGTTGGTCAGGGTATTTGCGCCGTCTGTGGAGCAAAAATCACTGAAAATAAATGTCCTAAATGTGATTCAGACAAGCAAGAAAAAACATAGTATTGTAACTAATTTGGTACGAATTATACGTACGACTTATAATGCTTGAAAAGAATCTTTTGATTATGCGGACTGGGGCATATTGGGCATTAACAACTAGCTCAACTTTTCCACAATCAACACCTAAAATTCCAAACATAGCCTTGAAATGGTATTACAGATGAAATATTCAAACCCGTACCTTATTGCAGGAATTCTAGTCTTACTTGTTATTGGACAAAGTTATGCAGCCAGTGGACAAACGACTCAGATAGCAAACCATGTTGTCATAAATGAAGTTGAACTCAATCCTGTAGGTGATTATACTAAATTGCCAGTACAGTGGGTGGAACTGTATAATCCCACCAGTTCTCCTGTTACTATAGGAGGTTGGTCAATTGGGGCAACTAGTGGATTAAAACAAGCATATGCAATATCATTAGGAACTACAATACAACCTCAGCAATTCATTGTATATCATTATGTACCGCTTTGGCTTCCACAGGCAGGTGCTGTAATACAACTAACAGGATCAGATGGAACCATTATTGATCAAACACCGCCACTTACAGACACGCAAGGAGATGGTAATACTTGGCAGAGAACCTATGATGGTTATAACACTGGTTCCCAAAGTGACTGGGTATACAAGAGTGGAACACCTGGATCTTCAAATGGTTCACCTCCAACAACTTCTGTCACTAGCCAGCTTACAATGTCTGTTTCAACCGACAAACAGAATTACATTTTTGGTGATATAGTAAACATTGACGGTCAAGTTTCACAAATTGTACCAAACATAGCAGTAACTTCAATTCCTACGACTGTTAATCTAGTTGTCTCGGGACCAAATGGATTCAAACAAACATTTTCACTATATCCTGGAACTGATTTCAAGTTCTCAACATATATGAAAACTGATCAAGTCTTGGGATTTACTGAAGGAATTTACACAATTTCTGCATCGTACGGAGGTATTCAAACATCATCTACTTTTTCACTAGGTTCTGCTGCTTTTGTTCCTCCTGCACAGATTGCACCTACTACGATGGTCATATCTACAGACCGTTCTAATTATACAGTTTCAGAACCTATCATACTTACAGGAACTGTTTCAACAGTAATACCACTTACTCCAGTACAATTCAAGGTATATGATCCGACTAATGTAGTAGTTTATCAGGGAACCATCTTTCCTGATTCTCAAGGAAAATTAACTACTGTAAATGCATATCAAAGCAGTGCGGGCAGTTCTGGATTGCTAATCAACGGAGTAAATCCGATTTATGGAATATATCGAGTAGCCGCAACTTATGGTGGTACTTCAGCTTTTACTACTTTTGTATTATCTCAAGCGCAAATACAAAGTCAGCCAATTCTAGTAACTACTGACAAAAAGGTGTATGCTCCTGGTGATACAGTAACAATTACAGGCAGTACTCAACTACACGGATTACAAAATTCTGGACTATCTCCAACAGTTGACATAATCCAAGTTTCATACACAAATGAATCTAGATCAGTACCAGTATCATTTCATGTTACATCTTTTGTAAATGTTCAATCTGATAACTCATTTACATATCAATTTACTATACCTGCTATATCTGATAGAATTGGAAATTATGGTGTAACGGTAACATCGCCATTTGGAACAGCTTATACTACTTTTGTAGTCTCGGCAAATCCCTCCACTTATGTTGCTGTTAATAACGGACCATTTTCAATGTCTACTGACAAGTCATCATACGTATATGGGGATTCTATTCTTATTTCAGGTCAAGTCAGACCTGATCTGATATCCAGCACTGGTGCAGCACAAGTTATGATATCGCTTTTCAATTCTACTGGAGGTCAGGTATATTCACAAACTAGTTTTCTTAGTGGCTCTTCAAGCAGTCAACAATCAACAGCATTGGCCTTCTCTGCACTTCCTGATGTGAATGGATATTATTCTCTAAAACAAAATGTTATACCAAATATTTTCAGTGTAGGCACATATACTCTTGTAGCTCATTTTGGTGCTAGTCTGCAAACATCTACCTCTTTTTCAGTTTCAAATCCTCTTAATGGTAGTGCATCAAATCCAATTTCTGTAAGTACTGACAAGAACGTTTACGGTATAGGCAATACCGTTCAATTGAATGGACAAATTGCTTCTTCTGTTGGTACTGATTCTTATACGCTGACATTGGTAAAACCATCTGGCAATATAATCACATTTCCATTACAGGTAACTAATGGACTATTTTCGTGGAATTGGATTGTACCACAAACTGATACTTCTGGTAGTGCTGTTATTACTACTGATAGATCTGCCTCATCTGTTGTAGACCTCACACGTACTGTTTATGGAATATATCGAATAACAATTAGCTCAGCGCATGCAAGTACTGGATTATTTTTCCAAGTCTCTAATAACCCTCAACCCAATCAAAGTTTATCGCCTCTTACAGTAGTTACTGATAAAACAAATTATCTCTCAACTGATGTGGCAAGTATCTGGGGTCAGGTAATCCCACCTCAAAATGCTGCAACTGCTGTGGCAAACTCGATAGTTGCTGTCACGGTATATCAAAATGGACAGCAGGCATATCAAGGCACTGCAACTGTCAACCAGGGAGGTCAGTATTATATTACAATTCCATTCCATCCGGGTATTTGGACAAATGGAACCTACAATCTTTATGCACAATATCTTGGAAATCAAGTCACAACCTCGTTTAATGTATCAGACCCATTTTCCACAAGTTCTGGCGGTCTACGAGTTATCATGATTACAGATTCTGACAAGTATCTTCCAGGTCAGACTGTCTTGATAACTGGACGAACTAGCAGCATCGTCTCTATCCAAAATGTAGACCTTGCAATTGGTATGACAAATGACACTACTATCAGTGAGGGGCAAGTAACGTCACTGACAGGAATTACGATACCATCAACCACAGTTCCATTTGATCAATACGGTTCCTTTAGTTATGATTATAAAATTCCAAGCAATGCAAAACTTGGTAACTATACTATAGTAGCTCAAGTTCCATTTGGAGCCTTTAATGCATACTTTAATGTAGTAAACCAACTACCAAGTAAAATCCTAGTCCCAATTGTAACAAACCAAACACAAACCACTCCAACTAATGTGACTTCAATTACTTCTATACCAACAACCATCCCTTCAACTATTGGCCCAGTTGAAAAACCATCCCAATCAACTAACATGTTTATCTCAAAAACCAACCAAATCCCTGACTCTGTCATCCCTATAACACTAGGTGAGAAATCTGTTGCCGGCATGACCTATTATCCCAGACAACTTGACGGTTTGCTTAGAGTAAATCCTGGTAATGAAAATGATGTTAGTATCAAAGTGAGTTCACAAAATGGAACTTGCGTTATAGGTCAAGATTCAAACTGCATTGTTTCACAATCCACCGTCCAGCCTAGCCTGTCATATAGAGTTGTGATGATTGATGGCAAAGATTTCCTTGTTGGCTATTCTGGAACTGGGCTTAGACTGCAACAATTTAGTATCATGCCTGCAATCGCAAATGATGTGATGCCTGATGGACAATGGACTGTAGATGTAATCAAAAAAGATCAAGTTACTAGATTCTATTATCAAGTAACATATGTTGGAAAGTAATTCTCAATCTCAAGAAATTTATTCCTGATTAAAACACTAAAACAAGATGCAAATCCAAGTTCTCATGTTTGAGCAAGATGATCCTGCAAAATGTACTGCTGCAAAACTTGTAAAATTTGGCATTGCCAAGCGCATAAAACATCTATCTGGAAAAGACATGATTCTTAATCCCTTTGCAAAAGAATTTGTTCTAAGATCTGATCGAGATTTGACCAAGTCAATTACTGCAATTGATTGCTCATGGGAATTGGCACAAAATATGTTTCTCAAAAAATTTGAAGGTCTATCACGAAAACTTCCTCCTCTTCTTGCAGGTAACCCTGTTAATTATTCTAAAATAGGAAAACTTACAACTGCCGAAGCAATTGCCGGTGTTCTTTATATCCTGGACTTTGATGAACTTGCTAATTCTATAATTAATAAATTCAAGTGGGGACATACATTTTTTGATCTTAACCAATACTTGTTAGAAGATTATTCTAATGCTCAAACTATGGATGATGTCATAAAAATATCAAAGGAATATGGCTTGGAACCATAACGGCTTTTCAAAACTTCTACACATGATTTAGAAAAATTATATTTTTGGTGAAAAATATTCCTCATCCGAAGGAGCCTTCTTTCTGGGCTGTAATTTAAGAAATCTGCGATAAATGTTATAAATTATTCTATTTTCTTTTAATCTGGGTGCTATCATCTGCCAGAAATATCTTGCTTTGATGTTTGAAAATCTGGAATCTCTTACAACAAATACACTATATCGAGATTTTTCCACAATCTCCATTGTTCTTGGACTGAATGCCTGATCTGATTGATTTCCAGCTCCTACTATTACAATCTCTGGTTCCTTGTTTAGATTCTCAAGTAAATCTTTGATAACTTCAGAGCTTGTGGGATAAACTCGTTCCACTGGTACTTTTCTAAGATCAAGATCAAACATTTTTTCATTAATTCTGCTTAGGATATCTCTTTCTTCTTCTGGAGATTCCACAACACCTCGTATGATTCGTATCTTACTTCCTATGATATTGGAAAACGCATGTGCAATCTCAATTCCTAAATCTGAATGTCTTCCCTTGTCATACGACACCACTACCTTAGACAATTCAGTTTCAAATTCTTTCTTAATGCTTACTCCAAGAATGTCACAAGTAGTAAGAGAAAGCAGTTTTCTATTATTTCTAAGATCAAAGAAATCCATGATGAGCAGATTTATTCCCTGTTCTTCAGCAGTTGCAAGAATTGCCTCTGTGTTGTCATGCGATAGTCTTACTAGGTACCTATAATCTGAGAAGCCTGGAATTTTTTTTAACTCATCAAACGACTTTGTGATTGGTTCTGCAAATCTGTGACCCATTGAAAGAGGGATTTGGAGAGGTATTGTTGCCACATTTAAAAGTGAAATCTCTCCATCTTTGTCTTTGGCAATGGTGGATGCAATCTTGACTAGCTTTTCAATTGTCTTTTTGTTGAAAACTACCATTATACGATAATTCTTTCTTTCTGCTGGACCTATGTTTGCAACCAAAGGTGCATAATGTTCTATTTCTTTTTTGGATATGTGCAACTTGTAAATTGAAAATCCAATTAATATCCAAATGATTGCAATTACCCAGCTTAATGGATTGTAAACTAACAGAAATATTGCCAATCCTGCTTTGCATATTATTCCTATGATTGGCATGAGCGGAAATAGCGGAATTTTAAATCCATAATCAAGTTTGTTACCATATAATCTTCGAATGTTGATTCCAGCCCAGTTTACCTGTGTGAAAAGAAAAAGGAACATGACTCCTGCCACAAGTGCAATCTGCTCTAATGGGAGCCATGATGCCATGATCAACATGATAAACCCTGAAGCAATTACTGCAAAATGAGGTGTATGATATTTGGGATGGATGGAACTGAAAATGTATGGAAGATTGTATTGTCTACCCATTGCAAAAGATACACGACTTGAAGAAAATGTAGTGGCACTAAGAGCAGCTATGCTTGAAACAATACCTCCCACAAATACCAGAATTGTTCCATATGGGATTAGATACTGCGCTGCCTTTGCAATTCCAACATCCTGATTGTCACCAATGTATTGCCATACCTCCTTACCAATCTTTGAAGAATCAAGACCTCCTAGAAAGACAAAAGTAAAAACCACGTAAAGTACAGTTACAGTTCCCAATGTGATAAAAATCGCTCTTGGTATATTTTTCCTTGGGTTTTTTACTTCTTCACCAGCTTGGACAATTATTTCATATCCTTCAAAAGCGATAAATGTTATTCCCATTGCCAAGATGAAGCCCGTTATACCTTTTGGGATAAAATGCTGAAAGTTTACTGCCCAGCCATGATTAACAAAACTCATTGCATAGATTCCGGATGCTATGAGAATTATGATAATTATGATTTGCATAAATGTAAGTCCGTTTCCAATTTTTCCAGTCAGTGAAACACCTCTGTAATTTACATATGTGAATAATATTATAGATACCACTGCAATGATTTTGTCTAGTGGGATTCCACCATATTGTGATGACATTCCAATACCTGTTAGTAGACTACCAACAAAATCTCCAATTGAGACCGCATACAAACTACCTGCTATCATGTGAGCAAACCATGCTATCCATCCACTGATGAACGCATTTGGTCTTGGAAGGCCTTCTTTTACCCATCTGTAACCGCCACCTGCTTCTGGAAATGCAGAACCTAACTCTGCATATGTTAATGCGGTAAAGAAACTGATTATTCCACTAGCTAAAAATACAATTAGAAGTGCAGGTCCTCCCTCAAACATTGCAGGACCTACTAGATTAAAGATAGAACCACCAATCATGGCGGCAATCCCAATCATTGTTATGTCTAATAATGAGAGACTGCGAACAAGTCCGGCATGAGAGTCATGTGTCATGTGAATATATCGGTGAGGTCTAGATGGATGAATAAATCTCTACTCGTTATCTATAACAGGCACACAAATTTACTAAATGTGAGACATGCCTTATGATTCCAAATTCTTTCATACTAATACTAAAATAGCAAATTGGATACTTGGTATCAGGTGCGAGCCGGTGAACGATCACTGCCACGGCAGAGGAAACTCCTCCCTCCATGCAGCAAGTGCGATCCGGAGACGGATAGTCAGAGATGATTGGCAACAGCACAGAAAAAAATCTAACCTGGAGTACTATGATGGTAAAGCCTGAGGTTTCCAGCAAGGAATGAAAAATCTGTCCCGCGCGGAGAAAGGCCAAATCAAACAATAAGCGCTGCACTTTGTTTAGGTAGGCCGCATAGCGAAATATCGTTAAAACAGAAGGAGGGTTACGGCTGGCACGCACTTTTTTTTAAAAGGAAATTTTTTAAAAATTACTCTTTCTTTTTCTTTTCTTCATCAAACTTGTCCACCCAGTGCTTTCTTTCTTCATACTGGAATGTTGGAGGCGGACTAGTGTCTACACCTCTCTTCATAGCGGCTTTCATTTTTTGATTACTAAACCAGAAAACTCCTATTGCAATTATTACTGCAAATCCTGCCATTGCATATATTGTAGTAGTTGATAGGCCTTGGGCTGTTTGAACGGATGAACCTGTGGATACTTGAGTCAGTGTAGAAATTGCCGGAGTGTCTTGTACCATGTATCCATTTGCATGTCCTGCTACATCTATTGTACCTGAACTTGCTCTTTCAATCACGGTTAAATGATATTTTGAATCTACTGTAAAATCAACATCCGTATCTTGGGTTTTTAATGATCCTTGGTATAAATCGCTTTGTCCATAAGCAAATCCTGTCACTGCAACTTTTTGCCCTGCATATCCATATCCGGCTGTCTCACTTAGAGTGTATGCTGGATCAAAAAGAGTATTCCATTTGTCAATTGTATATCCGACAAGTGGACTTGCATCTATCAAATTAATACTCAAAGGACCTTCTGCAGCAGATCCTTTCAATATGTTGTATACGTCTGGTAATTGACTCTGTATTACACCTATTGGAGAATTAATATCCAAGTTACCATATTGTTGGGTGGTTATAACTACTGGATTCTTTATGGCAAATCCCATCCATGATATGTCTAATACTGTGGGAACATCCCCGCCTCCCTTGTTTAAGGTGTATGCGGTAACTGTAGGAATTAATCTGATCAAGTAATCAAATGTTGCACCCTTGTCATCACCGTTGACCTGTACTTGATATTCTACTTTCAAATTGGTGATTATTGCAGTAGACTTTCTATCTGTTGCAAACTCTGTATTTATCGCATCCATAAACGATTTGATACTTGTGTTGTTATCCGAATTGTCAGAAAATGATATTGTCATATTTTTACCCATAAGGGCATCCTTTAGTTTCCCGCCATTTGAATAGTCAATTGCAACGTTCTTTGTAAATTTGAATTCTGGTGTAATTGGAGTTCCTTCGATTGGTAGATAGGCATTAAAGTCAACTGTTGCCCAAATTGGTGCAACAGTTCCAAAAACTAGTAAACCTAAAACTGCTGATGCTAAAAGAAATCTCTTAGTCACGGTGTGAACTCTCTGTCGGATAGTAATAAACTTTAGCATTATTTTTCAGTTGAAAATTTTTCTTTGATGTAGTGGTAAGAGTAATATTTAGTTGGTCTATTCCAATTACTTACAGGGAAAATAGATAATGATTACAATTCTTGCAGGTGGAACAGGTTCTGTTAAACTTGTACGTGGTATAGCAACTCAAACTCGAGATATATCTGTAATATCTAATGTTGGTGACAATTATTGGTTGTATGGTCTTTACATCTGTCCAGATATTGATACCATTCTCTATGGATTAGCAGATATTTTGGATACTGACAAAGGCTGGGGGATTAAGAAGGACACATATGGATTTTTACGACAAATGGAAGTTTTAGGAGAAGAGACTTGGTTTAACATCGGTGATAGAGATGCAGCAATTCATCTCCTGAGAACTAATATGCTAAAGAATGGAAAGAACTTGTCTGATATTACAGAATGGATGTGCCGAAAATTTGCAATTGACGTAAAAATTATTCCAGTTACTGATAATAGTGTAGAAACAAGAATTGTAACCAACAAGGGAGACTTGCATCTTCAAGAATATTGGGTAAAATACAAAGGCCAAGATAAAGTAGAGGGAATAAAGTATATTGGTGCAGACAAGGCACGCGCAAACCCTGCTGCGGTAAATGCCATTCATGATTCTAAATTAGTGATAATCGCACCAGGTAATCCTCTAACTAGCATTGGACCAATCTTATCAATTAAAGGAATTAGAAAAGAATTATCAAAATCAAAGAAAAAGGTAGTGGTTGTTAGTCCTCTTATAGGAAATACTGCAATTAGTGGACCTGCTACAAAGTATATGGAAGCTGCAGGTATGGAAGTTTCGGTTTATGGTCTTGCAAAAATGTATTCTGAAGTTGCATCGCACATGGTCATTGATACTGCTGACAGACTTCTAACTAGAAAAATAGAAAACTTGGATATGAAAGTTTACGAAACTAAGATAAGAATGAAAGACAAGAAAGACGAAGAAGCTTTAGCATCTTTTATTCTAAAACAAGTTCATGTCTGATTTGCGTATTGGCGCAATAATTCCAGTGAAAACTTTCTCAAGGGCTAAAACGCGTCTTAATTTATCTCAAGAAAAGACTGAGAAAATCTGTGAGGAAATGTTAGAATCAGTCTTACAAAATGTAACACATTCCAACCTTATTGAAAAAACAGTTCTAGTAAGTAAAGATGAAAAGGCACTAGGTATTGGAAAAAAGTTTGGAGCACTTGGAATCTATGACGAATCTGAACAGGGAGTCAACAGTGCTGTTTTGCTTGCAGATTCCTATTTTTCACAAGAAGGATTTGAGGCAACAATGGTCTTTCCACAAGATATCCCACTGATACAGCCAGAAGATGTAGAAACATTGTATCAGATGAGAACGTCTGACCGATGTGTCTTAGTTGTACCATCGCGAAAATTTGATGGAACCAACGCACTCTTTAGAACTCCTACAAATGTGATGGAAACGCATTATGATGAAGACAGCTACAAAATACATCTGAATACTGCTGAAAAAAGAAATGCAAGTTCAGCACTTGTGTTGATTCGAAGGATCATGCTTGATATCGATGATCAATCTGATCTTAGATTCATACTATCCTTTTCTGATACTAAAATAGCAAACTCTCTTAGAAAAATCTTAGATTAATTTATCACTTGATAATACTTGTTTTGTCTATATTCTTTCTTGATTCCATGTATGACAGAATCTTGATTGTTATGGCAATTATCCCCGTTATGATGATTATAGCTTCTAAAGTATTGGAGAAGGGATTTGATGATTCGCTTATTGTTGGACTCTGACTTAGATTTGAAATAAAAAATAAATATGAAAATAAAAAGTAGTTTGTGGCCCAGTGAATCAACACTGCTGGGGCAAAACCATATCTTACATAAACCCAGCCAATTATTATTCCTGCAACAGTTGCCTGTGATATCTTTCCGGGACTCCATGGGGTGCCTGAAATTATATGAGATACTCCAAAAAATAATCCTATTGTAATAATCAGTATCATTGGTTTTTTGTAATTCTCAATGTAGAGATATTTTGAAGGTCTCCACAAAGACTTGAAAAATATCTTCCATGAAGGAATATGTGAATATATTAGAAATAGTGGAATTCCTATGAGTATGATTCTAAAGCCCACCTCTTCAGTCAAAGGAGACGTGCTTAACTGAAAGAAACGGATCAAATTGTTATCAGACTGGGGTGATTCAATCTTGATTCCAACGCTTTGCTGAACCATTTCAATTATCACTGAAAATAAAATCAAAATTGAAAACCATGCCATCATATTTACAAGTGCATTATCTTTCATATTCCTCATGCCTCTTGACATTAGATTTGAAAGTGTTTTCAATAGAGATTCTTCTGGCCCAAAATATGAGATTGAAAATAATATCAAAAAAGCTGCCCATGCTATGATGAATGCATCTCCAATCTCAAAAGAAATTGGAATCTTGTAGCCTATTCCGGCAAAAAACAAATTCAATCCGTCGGTGGGATATTGATAATTGATATCTTTTCCAATCTCTGAATTGAACATCACATAAAGACCGATTGGAAATGAAAGTAACATTATTCCAAATATTATTGATAAAAATCCAGAATATGGAACGGCAAGAATTTTTATGATCTTATCTATTTTTTCCAAACTTGATATCAATGAACTTCTATACTAGCTTCAGGAAATCCAAGCTTAACAAGCGTTGCCTTTATTGTATCTCTGTGGTCTCCTTGAAGAAAGACGTATCCTTCCTTTTCAGTGCCACCACAAGCATAACGAGCCTTTAATTCTTTTACAACTTTTCCTAAATCATTCATCTTTGGATTGATTCCTTCGATCTTGGTTCCTTTCTTTTTGAAACGTCTCTCTTCAATTCTTACAACAATCTGGGTTTGATCTTTTTCAAGTTCACCACAGGCGCATAAATCATTAGGAAGTCCACAAGTGTTGCAGATTACCGCCATTCGAATTAAAAAGTCGAAATCTTACTATTAAGCCTTGTTTATCCTCCTCTAAGTTTTTTATTTGGTTAAAGTAACAATATGCCATGTCAAAAGAACTGACAAAAAGAGCAGTTGAAATGCTACTAAAGGGAGCCACACTAGTTAGTGACCCTTGTCCATATTGTAAGGGTGTTAGAATAATGAATGATGGTAGTGCATTATGCATAACATGTGGCAAAGAAGCAAAAAAAGAGCAAGATGAAACAGCCATACCCAAAACAGAAGGAAAATCTGGAAATGGTGTAATTGATACATTGGATCAAAAAATAAAGGAACTGGCAGAAGCACTTCAAAAGGAAAAGGACTATGAGAAACAAAAACAGATCTTGTATGCTATGAATGAAATAATTATAATTAAAGAGAAACTAGCCAAGATCTAGGCACAAATAGGTATTTATTTAAACAGCCTTGAAACAGAGATGATATGAGCAGCAGCAAAAAATCTGCACCACTGCCGGCATCAAGTGCAGGTCTACTGAGATTCTTTGAGGATGAGACTAAGGGCTACAAGTTAAGACCGGAGATAGTAATTTCAATACCTGCATCACTGATTGGAATTTCATGGATTCTTAAAATCTTTTTCTCAGCATGACGGAAAGCTCCAATGATGTATCCCGCATTCACAAACGGTATACGTTAACAACATTTACTCCAACTTCACACTATGTATCACTCGTAATAGCTATTGTCGTTGCATGTGTTATTGTAGCAGTATCGAGCATTGATTATTTCAAATCAACTGATAGACTAGTCTATACCATACCTGTTACTGTTGCGGCACTTATGATAACTCAGGTAATAGATACTAGAATTTTGAAGACTGAATATTCTAAATCTATACACATGTCGGCATTTGGAAATCTTTTGTGGCTTGTAACAATTCTATGTGGAGTACTGTCTTTTTACGTATTTTCTAAACCTCAGTTATTGCAAATTTATGTAATTGAAGGAATGTTTTTGTTTACTAGTTTTAGAATTGCAATATTTACATCAGTACTGGGAGCAAAACTAAAAACAGCGTGGGCAATTTCATTAATTCAACCTCTTGCAATGTTTCTTGCGTTTGTACCGCCAAATAAATGGATTCCAATGTTGTCTGATCCTAAGTCTATTGTATATGGTATAGTTTTTTGTGTTCTTGGAAGTCTCTGGACTTTACTAAGTGACAGAATTGCAGGTAGTGGAAAATTGTCTAGCACTCATGCATTCTTGCAAGCATATCTTGCAGCATGGACAAATGATGATCCTAAACCGATGGAATTATTGATGGAGAAACGTTCTGAACCATCAAAGGTCTCTACATTTCAGATTTTATTCAAGAAAAAAGATGGAGACTGCAGGCTGGTAATTCCAGACCTCCATCCTGGACCGTTTCATCCGATAGGTGGAAGTAATATCCCATATCTTATTTATAAAAATCTCAATTCTTCTGCGATGGTAATGCATAGCATATCTGATCATTCGCTTAACTTGCCTTCTAAATCTCAGGTTGATCATTACATAACAAGTCTTCAACAAAATCTAAAAATCCAAGAAGGCTCAAAGAGCACAAAGCCTGTGACAATTCAAGTCAATAAGGCACGAACTACTGGACTATTGTTTGATAAAACTGCAATCTTGATTCTTTCATTGTCTCCTCATGGTATGGAAGATATTCCGTATTACATAAAATCAGATCTTGAACAATATGGTGAAAACCGAGGATTTGAGAGAGTGTTAATTGTTGACAGTCATAATGCAATGGGGAAAGAAATTGAAAAACTTGATGCAGATGATCTTCTAAACGCTGCTAAATCTACTTTGGATACCCTCATCACAAAGGAGACACTGCCATTAGAAGTTGGATATGCAAACTCTGAACATCTAAATTTTGAGGCAGATGATCTTGGACCTGGCAAGGTTGCAATAATGTGTTTTAAGATTGGCGATGAAAAGTTCTTTCTTGCATGGGCTGATGCAAATAACATGTTAAATGGACTACGGGAAGAAATTGCAAATAGTTTCTTAAATAATGGATATAATTTTCTTGAAATATGTACATCTGATACACACTATAAAGCAAGAACGCCTAGAAATAAACACGGTTATTTTGAATTTGGAAGTCTATCAAAAGCACCTGACGTTGTTTCGTGGTTTTTAGATCTTGCCAAAAAGGCAGAACAGACTGCATCCCCTACATCATATGATCTCTTGGAAAGCGAAACCAGTGTCAAAGTCATGGGAGGAAACCAACTTGAACTTTATTCAAAATCTCTTGACAACGCAATGCGAATTACACAAGCATTTCTTTTGATAACAACGGGATTTTTTATCTATACGTTGCTCTAACTTTGAAGTTTTTCTAGATTTCCATAAAACTCGTCACAAAAGGAATCTAACTGGTGAATCGGAATTATTGGTACTCTTTCAATGAATTGTAGATCATGTTGGTAAAGAGTTACAATTGCAGGAACTGCCGCCCTGATGTCTTCTTTGACAAGATACTGTTTGGTTCTTTCAATTTGTTTTTTTACAGCACTCTGAAGGGCTGATTGGGTCATGTTTTTCCAGTGTTTGCAATCAACCAGTATGGCAACATCTGATTTGATGCCTATCACGTCTATCTGCATTCTAGGTTTTGTCAAGATGACATTTTTTGTTGTCTCAAAATCTCGTTTCTCAAGTATCTCAGCAGCAAGTGACTCAAAGTCTTGCCATTTCAACAAGCGGGAGACCTCGTCAATTGCAGCACCCATGCTGATTGCAAGAATACTTGTCTTTAGCTTGTCACTTTCTTCGAAATGGACTTGATCCTCTTCAAATCTTCCAATGCCATTTTGCATAAAATTGTCTAGTATCTCCCTTGCCAAATCTTCACTAGTCTGAGTTGCCATGCTAAAGTCCTTGATAGAAAGTCCTCCAGGAATTATCCCCTCAATTCCTTTTACCAGTGTTTGAAGATTCACTATGAACCAATTACATTTCTTTTATAAAATGCTATTTGTGTTAGTACATGATACCAAGCCTTGGAACTTCTTGTATCTGATTTTTATATTCTAATAATTTACTTGTTGGACCATGGTTAAATACAGTTCATTGAAAAACATAGCATGAAATTTTTATTATTCTTTCTTCTAGTGATTTTTATTTTGGGTCCGGTAATTGCATTTGGCGAGAAAGGTACAAATTTTAACAAAGTGGAATTTATACAGTACTCTGATGATAACACTGCTGTACAAGAAGTAGAAAATGGACACTTGGATATTTATTATTCTGCAATACCATTGGATAGACTTGATGATCAATCAAGGCAAAATTTGAAGATATTCCAGTCTGCTGGAACAAGTTATAGTCTTTTGATAAATCCTGCAGTCTCTGATCAATTCAATCCGTTTTCAATTCAACAAGTAAGATTTGCACTAAATTATCTAATAGACCGGGATCTTATCGTAGACGAAGTTCTAAATGGTTATGGCGTTCAAATGATTTCTGCGTACAAGCCATATGACCCTGATTATCTCTCAATGCTGGGAGAATTACAATCATTTAATTTCAAACACAATCCAGCGCTTGCAAATCAAATCATATCAAGTGCACTTGAAAAGGTAGGCGCACAAAAGACTGGGGGAATTTGGTACTATGATTCAAAACCGATATCAGTTACAATCTTTATACGAAATGATGATCCAGTGCGAAAATCTATTGGCGAAATTCTTGCTTCTCAACTACACGATGTAGGATTTACGGTGAAAAAAGATTATGGTGATCTGACAAAGGCATTCTCGGATGTTTATGGTTCCAACCCATCTGATATGAAATGGAATATTTACACCGAAGGATGGACAATGAGTGGCTTTGTAAGATATGATTCTGTAAATACTGCTCAAATGTATTCTCCATGGTACTCTAACATGCCTGGATTTAACAATCCATCATACTGGAATTTCAAAGACCCAGAAATTGATTCTCTATCAAAGGCGATATTCTTTGGAAATTTTACATCTTCAGAGCAACGCTCCAATTTGATAAACCAGGCAGTTGACAAGGGAATTCATGATTCTGTTAGAATATTTCTTGCATGCAAGATAGACCAATTTGTTGCAAACAAAAAAGTCGATGGAATAATAAATGATTTTGGTGCAGGAATTACAAGTAGGTTTACTCCAATTAATGCAAGATCCGATTCTGATACGCTAACAATAGGTGTAAAAAAGATTTACTCTGGTGCATGGAATCCAATCGGTGGATTTACAGATTCCTCTAGCCAACAAATTTGGGGAACGCTATCTGATCCTGGAAGCTTCAAAAATCCTTACACTGGTTATACCATTCCAGTACGATCTGATTGGCAAGTCCAGACTGCTGGACCTTTGAATAAACTTGATGTTCCAAGTGATGCAATATACTGGGATGCTGTAAAACAAAAGTGGACCCATGTAGGAACTGGAATCAAGGCAACAAGCAAAGTAACGTTTCACCTAAAATTTGGAAATTGGCACAACAAAGTTCCAATGGATATGAATGATGTTCTTTATGGGATTTATTTTCTATATCAATGGGGTGCAGATCAGACAAATGGAACGATGACATTTGATTCTGAATATTCTCCCAAGGCAAATCAGGCTGCAAAAACCCTCATAGGAGTTAGAGTTGTTGATGGAAATACAATTGAAGTTTATCAAAACTATTGGCATTTTGATGATAATGAAATTGCAGACTCGGCCCAAGTCTGGCCAGCCATGCCATGGGAGGTTGTCTACTCTATGGAAAAAGCAGTAACTGATGGCAAGCTTGCATTTTCAAGATCAGATGCAATGAGTAAAGACGTAGACTGGATGTCGTTAATTATTCCAAACGATGCCAATGTGATAAAAACAAACCTTGAAGACTTTGAAAAAGAGAGATCCATTCCACCAGCACTTTCATACGTTAATGATTCAAACTATTTTGTTTCAAGATATAATGCTTCGATATCATGGATTGCAGAACATGGCCATGCCGTAATAAGTAATGGGCCATACTATTTGGATAGTTATTCTCCTGATGCAAGAAAAATTACAATAAAAGCATTTGATGATCCTACATATCCTTTCAAATCTGGATATTGGAAAAAATTCGAAGAGGTAAGCATGCCTACAATTCAAAATGTTGAGGTGCCAACTACTGTAACTCTGGGTGCAAACCTCACAATCCCCATTTCAGTCACACCAAACGCGACTGTATATTACTATTTTACAAACCCTGAAGGAAAGATAGTTGATAATGGAAAGCAGATGTCTGCTAATGGCACCATGACAATAACCCTAGGTCCTGAAATGACAAAGAATTTTGAACTGGGCTCTAATGACTTTCAGATATTTGTAGTATCAGATGCTGCATACAAGCCTGACATGTATCACACAAGTTTTCTTGTAACGCAAGGGGCAAATCAACTAGCTCCCGAGAATCTTGTCTCAAGCAATGAATCTCATGAAGTAAATTATGTATATCTTGCAGGGGTTGCAATATTTACAAGCGTGATATTTCTAGTAATTTTGTATGTATTTCTTAGGAGAAGAAAAAGTAAGGTAAAGTAGATGGGATTTAAAAAATTCCTTGCAAAGCGCGCAATTACAATGTTTGGAGTATTGATGGCAACACTTCTTGTTACAATCGCATTGGTAGGAGCAAACATGGATTCTATATCAAAACAAAGTGTTACATTGGAAATAAGGCAGCAAGTGACAAACAACAAAAGTCTTCTGTCAAGTTTTAAAACAACTGATCAGATGGATTCGTATATAGAAAATCAAATTCAACAACAAATTAAATCTCTTGGACTTGATCAACCATGGTACGCTCCTCAAAGAATTGGTTTGTCAATGTACAAAATTTTAACTCTGGACTTTGGTCATGCAAAATTTCTTACAAGTGATAGCGGATCATCTGATGTAAAAGATATAATACTTGAAAAATTGCCAAGGACCATTCTTCTTTTTACAACAGCCACTGTGATAGTTTCGGTTATAGGAATATTTCTGGGGGCAGTTGCTGCAAGTAAAGTGAACTCAAAGATTGACAAGATAACCTCAGGCTTTGCAATAATATCGAGCAGCTTTCCAGTTTGGTGGATAGGTGTTCTTATGATATTTGTTTTTGCATTTCTTTATCCAATATTTCCTGCAAGAGCTACACCTGATATTTCTGTAACCGACCCAGGGTACTTAGGGTCTCTTTTGTACCACATGGCACTTCCATTGATTACTCTGGTTCTAATCGGATTTGGTTCGTGGGCATACTTGGTAAGAAATTTTCTAGTTGGGGTATTACAAGAGGACTTTATCATGGCAAAAAGAGCCGCAGGAATAGATGAAAAACGAATACTATTCTCGCATGCATTGAAAAATGCCGCACCGCCAATTGTGACAATTCTTGCACTTAGCTTGTCAGGCTCTCTTGGTGGGGCAATAATCACAGAAGCTGTCTTTGATTGGCCAGGTATGGGTAGACTATACTTTGAGGCAATCAGTGTTTTGGATTTACCCGTAATCATTGGTGCGACATATGTTTTGACTGCATTCTTTCTAGTAAGCGTGTTTATAGCTGATGTCTTGTACGGATACTTTGATCCTAGGGTGAGAAGAGAATGAGTTTTTCGGCAAGAGGCATCTGGCGTGAATTTTCTCATAGTAAAATAGGAATGACGGGAATTGTAATTCTTGCAGCACTTTTCTTGATGTCAATTATTGCATTTGTAACTATACCCGTTGAAATCTTCAAGACATGGAATGATCCTGCAAGTTGGCTACTGTATCCAAAATCTGCACAACCTGCTTGGATAAACTATTTCCAATCTGAAAAGATCCCAGAACACTTGATATTGCAACCGCAAAGCTCATCACAACAACTGTCCTCTGTATATGTTCTGACCGATTCATTTGCAGTAAATTATCAATACGATGGATTTCCAAGTGATTTTATCTATCAATATACTGCAAAATACATCGGCTCTCCTTTGTTGCAATTGTCTGTTACACGACCTGATGGAATTGAATTGCATCTGATTTCTATATCGTTACCTTTTAGCAATACTGAAACAACATACACCAGTATGTTGTTTTCAACACAAAATGTAATTGTAAAAAATCTTGGAAATGATAAAAACAGATATTCATTTCCATTTGATGCTCTTTCTTCTGAAAAAATAATATTCTCAAAACTTGACGAAAACAAAATCCTCAAGGGCAATTATGTTTTCAGCGTTCATTTGTACGATGTATCTGGAAAACCTACTCTTGAAAAGTCTAATCTTGTAATAGGGGGAAAGGTTTTTGGAATGATGGGAACCGATGAACTCAGACGGGACTTGTCTGTTGGATTGCTTTGGGGTACACCATTGGCACTTTTCATAGGTATAACAGTAGCAATTGGTTCTGTAGTACTTGGCTTACTTTATGGTGTGTTTGCAGGATTCAAGGGTAAAGCAACTGATGAGATATTGATGCGTTTTAACGATATAATTTATGCCATGCCTGCTCTTCCGCTTTTGATAATTTTAGCAGTAACTGTTGGAAACAGCGTATTTTTGATGGTTGGATTCCTTGTAATCTTTGGCTGGGTAGGAATAGCCAAAGTATCAAGAAGTATGGCAATGCAGATAAAAACACTCCAATATGTTGAAGCATCAAAACTGATGGGTCAGAAAGATCGTAAAATAATATTCAAACACATACTTCCACAACTTCTTCCATATGCATTTGCAAGCATTGCAATATCAGTTCCTGCTGCGATTACTACTGAAGCTGGTCTTAGTTTTCTAGGATTGGGAGATCCTACCTTTCCGACATGGGGACAAATATTGCATGATGCAAGCTCTTACAGTGCAGCAGCTCGGGGTATGTGGTGGTGGATCTTACCCCCGGGAATCTTGATTGCAATAACAGGTCTTGCGTTTGTATTTATGGGTCACGCGATGGATGTAATAATCAATCCTAGGCTACGACGATAATCTGACTAGATCTAGAAATGAAATTCTTCATCAGCGGGGGTAAGTTTTTCACAGTCTGGTCATTTCTAATCTTGATGTAATAGTCTACTTGAAAATAGCCTAAATACTATTGATTATATCTTAAGGTGATGACCACTGAGAGTGTTACTGAGATGATTCCCGAAGTAGAATACAAACCTGTGAAAAAGATAATTATACATCATATCTCAAAGTACGCTTCCGTAGAGAAGTTCCTAACAAGTGCAATACCGCCAAACACGCCTTCTATTGGATGGTGTAGCGGATACCTGATAAGTTTTACAAACTTTCCGGAATCTGATGATGTCACAAGAGAAGTCCTCAACGGAACAACTCATGTTGCATCTGTGTATTACTGTGAGATGACAGAATTCAAATCTACTATCAAAACTCAATACAATCAAGAGATATTGGTCATCGATCAATCAAACGAAATTCCAGTAGTTGCAATCGCTCAGTTTCTAAAGAAAAGGAAAAATTAATTCACATTTGATATGCAACTGATTTTGAAATAAGATTTAGTTAACTACAACGCTGGAATTGAACTGACGAATTATCTTTATTGTGTCATCTGAGAGTCTGACGGTATAAGCTGCCGCATTTGGGTCTGTTGATTGGGCAAGTGTTTCTGCAAATTGTGTCTTGTCCTTACCTCTTTGATACATTCCTCCAGATTCTTTTATACATAATGGAAATTTTTGTAACTTCAATCCACTCTTAAAAAGATGAGCAATGAATTTCATGTAATTCTCAGGCGAATACCAATCTGTGTTTTTTTCTTCACAAAGCATTATCCAAGTGTCTATTGTATTTTGAAATAATGCTTTACTACGAAGTTCTTCAAGTTTCATTTCTGGATGATTAAAAATCTGCTCTTTTCATCTTGGAACCGCATCTTGGACACATTCCGCCCTTGTACTTGTTATTACATGCAAGACAGATGTATTTGATGCCTTGACTCTGACCAAAGAATCCTCCTCCAGATCCTCCCCCTCCTACATCCGAACCCATTCCGCCCATTCGTTTCATTGCTCTGTTTCTTAAGAAGAGTGGAAATACTATGAAAATAGCCAACGCTGCAATCAAGCCATATGGGAATGGCAATAGCATCTGTAAGCCTATGCTTACTGCAAGTGAGCCAAAAAGGAATATGAGATAAGTCTTGTAATTAATCAACACTAGTTGTTATATCAAAAAGCTTATAAATTTTTGTCATGATTGATCCGAACTTATTGTGACCTCTAGGAGGTTTCCATCACGATCATATGCAAAAACGTCACCGTCTTCATACGGTGATTGTATGATAATTGAGACAAACCCAAAAAAATTGTGCAGATCAGTGACTGAGGGCTTGGCAACACCAGATGGGTGAGAATGAACAGTGCCTACATAGCTTGTGTCAAATGGTAGAAAAGAATGAGGAAATCCTGCAAAAGTTGGACCTGTGTGAAAGAACGGGGGAATGACAAGGCCATCGACTAGTATTTTTCCTTTCCTTGATTTTCCACGAAGTACCAGTATGCATTCATTTGGATGATTCATCTTACAATATGAAAGAATTCCATCTCTTACATCCTTCTTGATGGTTATGGTTCTCTGATGTTTTTCAGTCTTGAAGAAGATCATATGGTGACTCGTACTGCCAAACTAATTAATCTTCAATATGGTCTGACGATGTTCTATTTTTTTAGAATGATCTTCAATTTTGTAACTCTGGCAAGATCTGATTCTATTTCGGATACATGTTTTTCCAATAGATTGCTGTCCTCGGTTATCTCTTCCTCTAGTTTCTTTTTAACGGATTCCATGTTTGTAAAATTCATTTTTGCTTTGTGCAAACTGTGTTCTTTTGATTCTAATAGTTTGATATCAAAAACAATTAGATCTTTTTCAAGTGTTGATACTTTGCTTGAATGAGATTCTTTTAATGTGATAAACTCGTCTAATCGTGATATTGTCTCCATTATCTGTTCTAAAGACTTGTCCGTATCTTTAACCGATATGGAAGCAGATGAAACCGACTTGGCAACGGCTTCTAGTATCTGTATTATGGTGGGTTTGTTTTGAGCGGAAATTACTTCATACGGGTTAGAAACCAATTCATCCATCATTTTTTTGACTGGTTTCTCAAATGCAGATATGTATCTATATTTATCAAGTGGTCTTGAAATCTTTGAAAACTGCATATCTATGATATTTTTTATCTGATTTTTTTCAGAAGACAGTGATTCAACACTATTTTTAATCTCGAGATATTCTGTGTGCTCTTTCATGGACTTTAAATCATGAATCTGCTTCTCAAGTGATGTAAAATTATTTTTTAAGGTATCCAACTCTGAGATGATCTCTGATACTCTGTTTGTTTTCTGAATAATCTTACTTTTTTCTTCTGTAATTTTTTTACCTGTCTCAATCATATTTTCACCATCTACTTTGAGATCTTCTACAAGGTTTATGGCAACTTGTAATTGATTTCTCTTACTTGCAATCTTGGCAATCTCCTCCTTTAGATTATCTGCATACTTTTTTGCAAATATGTGAATTATTCTTGAATTCAATCCTAATACATCGCCTATTCTCTTTAGTGTCTGACTGATCTCAGTGTTGAGCAATATTACCTGATCATATTTTGTAGCATTTGTTAGACCAGATACGGTCTCTTTTTTTATTATTGATACAATAGAATTTTTTCCTCGTTTTACAATCATCATCAAGTTTCTGTCAATGTCGTCTAGTTTCAAGTCGTCAGACTCTAGCTGAAGAATCAATGAATGAATCTTTTTTTTATGTGTCTCTACTTCATCTCTGACTGACTTGGCAATGTTGATGGCTTGTGTAATGTGTGGAGATTGAACTTCTTGAAGAATTCCTGGGATTTCTTCTATGTTGATTACTCTTTCCTTTTGTGTTGTAGTGGGATGCTCTTCTACTTTTTTCTTACCAAATCCAAAAACCATGGTCTATACAATATTCTATACTTGTGACAACGTTAAATATTGTGCAGAATCAATTACGCTGTCATGAGCGACATACGGTTAATTCTATGTGGAGCCGCAATAATATTTGCAGGTTTTATGCTTGGCGGTTTTGCTAACTCAACTTATGCCCAATTTGCAGTCCAACAGGAAACTTTTGATGAATGCTATGATTATTCCTCTGGAGTAGCAGTACATGTAAAATGCTCTGAAAAGAGCCAAGATTATTTGCTTTATCTTGCATTGTCTATTGGCCTACTAGGAACTGGTGGGGCGGTTATTTACAAAGGAATACGTGGAAAATGGGACAATAGTGTAAAAGATGATGAAATGGTAGGGCCAAAAAACCCGTAAATGTTTTGATTTGTTATCTAATTTGGTATAATCTTAGATCGAATTGTAATAACTACAATAATTGATAGTATGAAAGTAATTGTGGCCAAGTGCCCAAATTCTGGAACACTGGGGGGATTTGATATTTCTTTGATAGTCACAATCTGATAACCATCGTTTCTTACATCATCAATCAAAGATTGAAGTTTTAGAATTTTTTCATTATCTGGTGTATTCATCTTGATTGTGCCATTATTCTGTGCATAATCTTGGAAGTTGATTGTAACTACAGCATATCCATTAGCCTGTATGCTGTTACGGATGTCTGTTATGATCTCGTCGTTTGTCATACTCTGATTTGCGTTATACTGTTGTATTGTATCTGTAAATACAGTTGGGGGATAGGAGTGGATTTCTCCTGCTAGAGTTGGTGGAATTTGAGTATCTGCATTTCCACTGATAAAATGCAAGTCATTGTCAATCATGGAATAAAATGTATCATTGTTAGATTCTCCATATGGTGGAATGAAGACAGATGGTATAATATTCAATATTGCAGATATTCTACTTTTTGATTGTTCTAATAATTGCGATTGTTCTGATTTAGTAACTGTGGTGAAATCCTCAAAACTCCATCCGTTTATTCCTACATCAATCCGCCCAGTCTTTATTTTCGATTTAATGTACTCTGTTAATGTGGTATCATTTCCAAACGCATTGCCAATTACACCAATAGTTAAACTTGCATTTTTTTCCTCAAACACGTCTATGACTTTGGTTTGTACATTGCTTAACCAATAATCTTGAATATTATCTAATCTGAATGCTACACAATTACAATTTGTAATGATTTTCTGAGGGGAAGGTATGGGAATGACTGGCGTTGGAGTTATTAGTGCAGGTGTTGGAGTTACAGGGGTAGTTTCAGGAGTTACTGGTATGGGTGTAGGAATGATTGGCGTAGGTTCAGAGGCGGTTGGTACTTTTTGGCTCTCTACAATATCAAAAGAAAATTTTGAACCATCTAATGTTATCTGTGAAGTTCCCCATTCTAAATTGTCACTTTTCTCAATAGCTTTGAAAAGATAATCTCCTACCTTCAAATTGGAGAAATATGCCACTCCGCGTGTTGTTACTGGGGATTGTGAGATTTTATTTCCACTGTTATCATAAAGATCTACTACGAAGTCTCCATTTGAAGAAGATACGTGGTGCAATTGGGTATCAAGAATATTTACTGTGATGAGAGTATTTATCACGGGCGGCCAGTTTGTTATGATTTTTATTTCCTGAGGTATGCCTGGTAAAAGAAGTATTGGTGATTGGGAATATGTTAGATTGTTTCCAATTTTCACATCTGCTATGTAGAAATCATTTTGAACAGTGGTTGGTTCTAGCCAGAAGCGCATCGTTTTTCCATTTATATCTACAGGACTGTGAGCCCATGTCTTGTTATCTTGAGCACTGACGTAAACAGTTGCATTTGATATTGGTGTTACACCATCATCATAAAAAACATTAGCGCGCATTCCTCCTGGAAGTGGTAATTTTATAGTAATGTCTTGATGTGGTTGTTGCAAGTTGACATAATTTACACTTGAATACATGCCATTTGCATATGCTTCAATTTTGTACTGATGACCAATAGGCAATGATACAATGTTAAACGGATTACCTGATAATGATACAATTTCTTTGTAAGATGTTTGGTTAAAATCCTGATAAATTTTTAGAGATACTGGCCAATAGTCAGCAGTATCGCCATTTGTATATGTCAATGTGACTGCAACAGAACCTGTTGTATCGGCATATGCTGGAATAGTTGCCCACATTGTTATTGATAATATTGCAATCAATATCCCGCTTAACAACAATTTCATCATGTCCCGATCCTCTTTGCACTTGTCCATTTTGCCTTTGTCCTAAAAACTGTTTCAAGGCACCCAAATATGAGCAAAATATCGACTATTTGCTTGTATCCTATGACAAGAAATGGTGAAAATAGTATCAGTCTGGGATCCTCTCGGTCTATACGGACGGCTAGAGATGACATTAGAGTCTGTAGTATGATGAACAAGCCAAACATCTCTACTACAAATACCCAATCTCCGATTAGCACTTCGTATATCGAGGTGACTATCACCACAAGTCCTGCAAATGGCAGTACTATCATGGAGATTATCATGAATGGAAATGCAATTCTATACAAAAAAGCATACCTTGGATTAAACAAGGTCTCGGCATGTCTTGTTAATACTTGCAAGTTTCCACGATACCATCTCTTTCGTTGTTTGTAAAAATCATGAAAAGATTGTGGTGCCTCTGTATAAGCAGTTGAAGTAGTACTTCCAGAAATTACAAATCCAGATTTTAATACTTTGATGGTAGCATCAAAGTCTTCCACTAATGTATCCTTGTGATACGTTCCAACATCTTCTAATGCTGTTTTCCTAAATGCGCCCAATGCTCCTGGAACAATTGTAATTGAGCCAAAAAAATCAAAAGCCCTTCTGATGATCTCAATTCCAGCTACATACTCTAGAGCTTGAGACCATGTGAGCCAATTCATTCTGTTTCTTACCTTGATATTTCCTGCAACAGCTGCAACGTTCTTGCCCGTGGAAAATCCTTTGACTAGTTGTTTTAGAGCATTTCTACCAACGATTGTATCAGCATCAACTATTGCAACTATCTCACCTTTTGCAAATGCAATTCCATGATTGAGAGCTGAAGCTTTTCCCCCATTTTCTTTGTGTAACACTTTGACTTTGTTTTTGTATCTGTTTGCTATCTTTAACGTACCATCTTTACTTCCGTCATCAATTACAATTATTTCCTTGTCAGGATAATTTGCATCAAGTAATCCCTCTATTGTTCTTGCAATTACCTTTTCTTCATTATATGCAGGCACAAGTACGCTAAGAGTTGGATATGTAGCAGGTTCTGGCTGCATGTCTTCCCTAAATTTACTGTATACTGCAAGTGGCACAAACATCAAAGTACTCCAAAATGTTATGGTCATTCCCCAAAGGATTATGATTCTTGCAGGTGACTCCCATATTGCAAATCCTTCGTATGCTGCAACTGTGCCAAGCACAAATGGGAGGGTAATCATAATAGCTGCAAATGGAGAAGGCAGTCTTGCTCCATACTTGAATTTTGATGAGAGACTACCTCTTGCACTAAGAAGTTGATAGAACATGATAAACGCCGCAAAGGCAAGTGAGATTAAAGTAAGGTTTGTCTTCATTAGATATACTGTAAAAAATAAAATGGAAAATATTGCACAAACAAGTAAGATCTGAACATGATCTACTTTAGCCGTTTGAATTTCAGCCACCATGTGTAATGTTAACGTCAGTTATAAAAATAGGCATGGAACTTGCAAGAAAGACTTTGATATTCTACTTTGGATATATTTTCGATATTGAATACTTTGCAATGCTATGAAATATTGGGGGTAAAACCTGGTGCATCAATTAAGGAAATAAAAGACGCATACCGAAATCTTGCCTTGCGTTATCATCCTGACAAGGATTCTTCGGAAGGCAATGAGGAACGATTTGTGAAAATCTCTGACGCATACCAGACTTTGAGGATACAACAAATTGGGGAATCAAAAACTATTCAAAAATTTGGAGACATTTATCCTGAAGATGCAGTGTATTCTTATGAACAAGCTGAGAAATTACTTTTAAAACAAAAATATGAGGAGGCAATTGTTTTTTTCGATAATGCATTAGAAAGGTTACCTAGATATGCTAATGCATGGCTCAAAAAAGGTGATGCATTGTCTAATCTAAAAAGATATGATGAAGCACTTTACTGCTTTGAAAAAGTTTTAGACATAAATCCTGAATCTGCAGATGCTTGGAATCTAAAAGGCATATGTCTGTCTGATTTGAAAAGATATCAAGATGCAATGGAGTCTTTTGATGAGGCAATTTTGTTAGATCCTATGAGGGCATCTACTTGGAATTTTAAGGGTGTTTGTTTTTTTATTCTTGAAAAATTTGGTAAAGCATTAGAGTGCTTTGATAGGGCAACAAAACTAAGCCCAGAGTTTGTAGTTGCATGGCATAACAAAGGTGGTGTACTTTTAAAACTAGGTAAAAAGAAAGAAGCGGACAAGTGTTATGAAACGGAAAAAAAACTAAGACGGTAAATTAGTTAAATTTTGATATTTAATAAAAATAATGAACCCGATAGTAAATGGTGTAAAAATTATCTTTATTCATTTTTAGAGTCTGGCTATAAAGAAATTTTAATGCCAAAACAAATTCAATACCTATGTTAGATTATGAAATTGGTAACAAAATCTTGATTGTAGTTGTTATCGTGGCTGGAATAATTGTAGTTTTAATAAACCCCTTGGATGTGATTAGTAATTATAATTTTGGACAAAATCTTGCTGACATAAAATCACACACATGTACAAACACCAATATTTCAACTGACTATTCGAAAGTTATAATTCTGACCTTTGATGACAGCAGAAAAAGTCAGTATTCTTATGCTGTCCCAATCATGGACGAATGTGGTTTTAAAGCAACATTTTTCATAGTACGTGACTTTCTGGGACAAGATAACTCTAGAATGACATGGGATGACATTGCAATATTGCAAAACAACGGTTATGACATAGAATCACACACGATGGATCATCGAGACTTGACAAAAATGTCCTTGCCAGAACTAGATTATGAAATTGGAGGCTCACAGAAGAGCTTTGCTGAACATCATATCAATACCACAATCTTTGCCTCCCCTTATGGAAATATTTGGAATAATAAAACAGTAATAGATTTAGTCTCAAAATACTATTCTTTTGCAAGGGATGGATATGCTCCTACGATGTTTTTACATTGTGATGGGTGGCAGACATTTACAAATCAAACTGATTGCAGAACATATTCTGATGATGGTAAATTGAATTTTGCTAGCAGATATTCTATTAGGATGTGGGATCACAATTATTATGATATCCTATATTCTCATGACGACAAAAAAATATTTAACTTATTTGTTGATGAAGTAAATCAAGGAACTGTGTTGAACAAACATGGAATAATGATGACGTTCCCAGTTATTGCTTATCATAATGTGGATTTTAGAACATCAGATTATAACACTGATGTGAACTTGTTTGCCCAAGAAATGAATTATCTGCATGACAACGGATTTAGGGTAGTCACTATGGCAGATCTTGGATATGATGAAAATCAGAATGCTCTTTACTTCAAAAAATAAATAACATCAAAATATATCACTATTTATTCATTTTAGGTTCTAGTATTGTCGTATCTGTATGCTAAATAAAGTTTAAAAAAAATGAATCCAGTTAAAATAATCTTCACATTCTTGTTCCATTGTAAATAAATCATTTTATACAAATTCATTTAGTTTATTGGATTTTCTTAGAGATTGTAACACTGGTCGAAAAAAAGTTCTTGAGAGCAAAATCAGCAAATACGTCCAGTTTAACAAATATTCTTTTGCTATTCATAATGTTTCTAATATGATGTGATAAAATCTTTCAAGTGTGCTGACATGGGATTCTCATGCGGCTAGGACATCTTCTACATATTCTGAAAAAGAATGCAAAATGATTGTAACAGTACATCTAATTAGAGACGATGAATGATACAAGCAGAGAAATTATAGCATGAGTCAAGAGTCATTTACAAATAATTTTGCAGAACGATTGGTACAACAAAAAGGTTCTGGATCCCATGTTATTGCAGGAGTGCTGATTCTCATCATTGGCATTGCCATAGGACTGGCAATTAATAATTCGTTGATAATCTACGTATCACTTGCTTTAGGCATATTGATTATCATCTCTTCATTTCTAATGATTATCAAACAATATGAACGAGCAGTAATATTGAGACTGGGAAAATATCAAAGACAGGTAGGTCCAGGTGTTCAAACTAGACTACCTTTTGCAGATAACATACTTGTTGTAGATGTAAGAGAAAAAGTAAGTGAATTCAAAGCTGAAAGAATGCTAACAAAAGATAATGTTCCAGTAACTATCGATGCAATACTTCGTTACAAAATAATAGAGCAGCGAGCTAAAGATACAATACTAAACGTAGAGAATTTTAATCAAATGATACGACAGGTCTCTCAAACAACACTTCGTAATAACATTGGTTCCGCAATGTTCCAAGAAGTGCTTTCAAAAAGAGAAGAGATCAATGAACGTATTAAAACCACAATTTCAAGTGAGGCAAGTAACTGGGGAATGGAAGTAACTGGTGTAGAAATTCGCCAGGTGATAATACCACAAGAGTTGGAATCTGCAATGTCGATGCAAGCTCAGGCTGAGCGTGAAAAGAGTGCGAGGGTGATATATGGTGAGTCAGAAGTTCTGGTCGCACAAAAATTTTCAGAAGCAGCAAAAGTATATGAAGATAATCCTGTAGCATATGCACTAAGACAATCCAACATGTTATATGAATCGATAAAGGTTCAAGGAAGTACCATAGTCATGGTTCCAACAGAATCACTTAATTCGATGGGATTTGGGAATTTAGGAACTACTATTGCATACCTAGAAGCCACCAAAAAGACAGCAGCCCAACAAAAATCAAAAGACGATAAAACAAAACACACTGATATTGAACCGCAATAGAATTGTTCATAGTTTTAGATCAAGTCTTATGGTTCTCTTGATGATAGTCACTGCAAAAATAGAAATTTATGTAATACACCAATCCCTGTCATTATGATCTGTGGACACTGATAGTTTCTACTAATTATTCTACATCGATATTGGAACATGAAGAAATTATGTGAATGATGGAAATCACAGAAAAAATATCTACCAAGATAGAATTTATTGTAAATCCGACATTACTGGCAAAGCTTGATCTCTACGATAGTGTTCTTGACATATTGCGATATAGGCTCAAGTAAAATGTGATTTCTAGTACTAGTAAAATAATTGAAACGAAAATGCAATTTGGTGTTAAAACTAGTACCCTCGTTTATCAAGCCAGTCTGACACAATTTTGTTTGCAAGCTCATTTGGATGTATGTCTTGACGGCGTGATTGTATCAACAGTCCACGTGTCTTTCTCTTTGATAACCTTACTGAAACATTCTGTTGCAACGCAGAGGATCTTACCTTTTTCATAATCTTTTTGTGGGATAGATTTGGATTATATCCTAAAACTTTGAGATATCGCTTTTTTGTCTGTGGTTCAAGTTCTGATATTTGATGTGCGATTTTAACTGCTTTTGAAACATCTGGAATAATTTGATATAACTTTGTTGCACCGTCCCTTGAGATTATCTTTGGAACAAGTTCTTTTAGCTTGTCTGGTACTCCTGCAAAACCATGATATTTCTTGAATGTTGACATTGAAAGTCCCAATGACTGGGCAGCCTTTGACTTGCCCATCTGCTCTGCCAAAAACGCACATGCATCAGCCATATCCTTCACATTCATGTTTTTGCGGTGAATGTTTTCAATAACAGAAGCTGCCTTGGCATCAGGGGTATCATATTCTGTTTTACGGGTCAAAACCAAGACAGGAATTTTTTTTGCTCCTAATCTTTTCAGTGCAGCTAATCTCCTTTGTCCTGACATCAAAAGATACTTGTTTCCCTCTTTTTGCACCATTGGAGGATTTTGCAGCCCCTCGGTTTTGATTGACTTTGCTAGCTCTGAAATTCCATCTCGGTCCAACTTTCTTGCCTGCGCCTCTTTCCAGACCTGAATCTGTTTTATCGGAATTTCCTTTAAACGATAGGAGACTCTTGACGTATATCTTGTCTTTCTGACAGTCCGTTTTTTGGTGATTCGTCTGCCTTTCTTTATTCTAACCTTTGCCAACCATATGGTTTCGTTTTAATTTTGTAAAAGGTGGGTTGGTTGAATCAGATTCGCTTATGTGTGATGAATAATTAGGTAATGGGAGAACTAATTCTAAAAATCTAGTTTGATATTTAGATGAAAATTCTGTCACAGGAGTTGAATTCCATGTGCTCGTCTGTGAACTAATAATTCTTCTTCGCTTGAAAGTACATATCCACACATTTCACATCTTAGAAAACCAAAATCTTCTATTGGCACCTCTTTAGATAGTAAAAGATTCGCGGAATCAATTTTACGTATGCTATACTCTGTTCTACTACTTTCCTTGAGAAATGACTCTAGAACTTTCTCTACATCCAGCGCATTTAACATAACAGATGACCCTTCTATCTTTGCATCATACTGATGCTTTTTTAGATAATTTTGTAACTCTGATGCTAGTTCTATATCCTCTGCACAATCTATGGCAACCATCATGTTATTTCATAACGACCATATGAGCAATATGTCTTGCTAGAATTATATTCGAGTATAGTTTACAAATATTGTAAACTTGTTGATTTCTCAAATGATAAGAAAATCCCCTTTGCCGGATAGATAGAAAAATAGACCTTTCAACTTTTGAATCTATCATCAGGGGCTTTCGTTATTGGTTTTTAAGAGGATGGTTTCACTTTTTTTTAAAAATTCTAACAATAAACAATCCAGAACCAGCTAAACCTACCAAAGAACCCACCACCTCAGTTCATTTTCCATTATCGGAGGGACGTATTTGAATTCCTACCAAATTCATAATGATTCCTACTACGAAGGCTATTATTCTTGTGATGCTCAGAACACGATTTACCATATTCATCAGATGAGAGACTTGAATTGAAAATATCTCTTTTAACTAGCGTAATGGACAATCACTATGAGTCTAACTAAATGGAAAATGGTTTACTCTCTATTTCTACATTGGAATATGTGGGTCTGTAGAAAACTTGTTTCCATATTTGATTTTATGATACAAAATGATCTAAGGCTACGAATATTTTTCTTTGTCACAATAAGTAACTACCTGTAACATTCTTATCCCAGTCATCATTATACTGTAAACATGAATCTTTTTTGGAAGAAATTTAAATGTGAGAAATGCACATTGAAGTTTTCAAAATATGAAGATCTAATAAGCCATGCTAGACATGAACACCATCACGAGATAATAAAATGCATGGAATGTGGGAAGGAGTTCATCTATGAAGCAGATAGACTACACCACTCAAGAAAGGAACACGAGAAAAAAATGTTTGGACGTATTCACAAATATGGGAATAAACATGAGAAAAGTTCACCCTCATCTGCTCAAGACAACGTGGATAAATACACCGGACACTTTAGCGATAAACTTTGAATAATTGAGTTAAAAATAAAGTGTAATTATTTACCATCTTGTGGCGCAACAACTTGTGGTGTAGTCATAACAGATTCTTCCCCTAGATTGAATATTTCCTTATTGAGCCATGCCCAAAAGTTTTTTTCAAACATCACTACTCTTAAGACTTCGACACCTGCTACAACTGCTCCTACACCAAACGAGAATCCGCTTACAAGAAGTGAAGGAATTGCAATATCTCTGCCCCATGCTCCAGTTCTTAGTGTTAGCTCATAGTCTTTATCTTTCCCAGTAATTAATATCTCGACGTCTCTTACGCTACCAGTTACAAGCGAAGGAATTCCGCCCTTGTATGCTTTGATACTGTGATAACCTTCGAATGTGTCTTCATGGATTATTTTCAATCCCAACTCTTGCAAATGGTTCTTGGTAGATATAACTAGTCTGTCTACATCTATTTTGCTTAAAATTACTCGTTCTTCTCTCATGGTATAATATGGAAGATAGGCTAGATAAAAGAATGTTTTAGATTTTTACTTGATCCAAAAATGTAGCAGATGTCAAGTACCTGATATGAGAGTAACACCCTATGTATCAGTCTGGTAAGGTCCAGATACTAACTTGGAATAATTTTCAGGCCCACTATATTCATAAAATTATCTAAATTCACTTAAAACAAGGTAGAAGGAATATGCTTCAATGTTACATGAACTCATAAGGTCTGCATTACATGATTCCATATTTATAAAATTTGGACTGTTGGGATTATTTTTCAATGGAATGTTTTCAAGTTTTATTCCTATTCCCACAGAACTTACCATTTCAGCATTATTACTACGAGGAATAAATCCACTTGACGTGTTTTTGGTATCTACTGTTGGCTCCATAATTGGCGGATATATTGCATATTATATTGGATATAATGGAAGGCTGTTGAAAAAACTCAGAAAGACTCCAGAGGGAGGAAATGAGAAAAAAAGCATCGGCCTGATGACAAAATACGGCTGGTTTGCAATAATTTTTCTTTCTCCCTGGATTCCCATACTTGGAGATGTCATATCGATCATAGCTGGAGTCAAACGATATGATATTAGGAGATACACAATTGCAATGACAATTGGTAAAACTGTAAAAGCTGCAGCTATAGTATTTTTTGGACTTCACTTGATACATTGGCTGTTTAAAATGACACATTAGATTTGTAGTATTTGATGGTATGAGAACACGTTCTTATCATATTCTGTAGTCACAATTTTCAAACTAATTACTAGTCCGAGATATTTTCGTGAAGAAATTTCATACAATATGAGATATTGCACACTTTTTTATTAGTGTGTCCTATAATCAACATATTGCAAGTCTGGAATCAGAAAATTAATCAAAAAAAGTTTTTTGCTGAAATCGTTGGTACGTGTATTTTAGTTATTGTTTCTGCAGGACCGGCAGTATTGAATGCAAAGTATGCAGGAATGTTTGGACCTTGGTTTCTTGCACTATGCCCAGCGGTTGGAGTTGGCTTGGCAATATGTGCATTTACCAAAATTTCAATGGCACACTACAACCCAGCAGTAACAATTGGGTTTCTGATAACAAAACACATGCCACGAAATCTTCTTGGGCTATACCTTACGGCGGAATTTATTGGTGCATTTTTGGGCATTCTTTTTGTCAAATATGTGATTGGCACACAAGCCAATCTTGGAGCTAATGCACCAAACTATGCATACCCAACACCAGTGATCTTTGGAGTAGAAGTTTTGGCTACTATGTTTGTAATGGGAATTACTTTAATTGTTGTTCATGATAGAGGACACCATGGACCAGGATGGGCTGCCGTGGGTGCGGTCATCGGATTGGATATTTTCTTTTTTGGAACCGTATCAGGTGCATCCATGAATCCAATTCGCTCGATGGCATCAGCAGTAGCATCTGGTTACATACACGACTTGTGGTTGTATTTGACTGCACCCTTTGTAGGTACTAGTATTGTTGCATTTGTGTATAGAATAAAGTTTAAAAAAAGTGGATCCAAGTAAAATAATCTTCATGTCATTTCTTTCTTGAAATAATTTATTTTACAAATTCATCAAGTGGATTTAGATTTTCTTACATGTTATAACATCAGTCAAAAGTTTCATATTTTTATATTCAAATGATGTTTTCATAATTGATATTCTATGTGATACTTAAATGGTTAATTTCCTTTTTTAATTCATTGATAAAAAGAGCACTAAAAAAGATCCTAGTACCAATGGATGGTTCCAAGAGTTCCTTTAGTGCCCTAGATGAAGCAATCTATATGGCAAGCCAGTTTGATGCCCAGATAACTGTATTGTATGTTTTGCATGTTGCATATGACAATCCCGATTTGGTTAATACTCCAGAGACTAGAAAACTCCTAAAAAAAGTCACAAAGTTTCTTGAAAAGGCAGAAAAACAAGTCATGAAAAACAAAATCAGTTTTAAAAAGGAGACATTGTTTGGGCAAGAATCAAAAAAGATTGTCGATTATTCCCAAAAAGAAAAGTTTGATCTCATAGTAATGGGTTCAAGGGGACTAAGTTCGATAAAGAGAATGATTCTTGGAAGTGTGGCGTCTTCAGTTGTCACCAAATCCAAAATTCCAGTACTTGTGGTAAAATGATAAATGTCTAATTTTGGCTATACTTTTCTCTTAAAACACATCATCAACAAAGGTTTAAGGTTAGTTTTAGCCTAAATGTAGTATGGAAATAAAAAATCCACTTTATCTCAAAAATAATAGTACATTATCAAGATAGGATTAACAAACTTAGAGATGATAATAATTTTGAAATTCATACCAAGTTGGCAAATGGATTCATTGATGAAATACTAAAATCTATTCCAAATTTGGTTAACACTTTAGGTAGTGTCGATAAAGTAATTAAAATTGATAAAACCAAATTTCCTGATTATCACAATATCATATGTATGGTATTGGATCAATACATAAAAGATCTTAATGCAGACTGGAATACTCTGGAAAATCAATTAGCACACAATACTAGTTATTTAAAACAGATTAAGAAAGAAATAGAAATTACGGATGCAATAAAAAAAGATTGCAGTTGTAGCTCATAATGAGAGATTCCCATGATGATAAAAAAAGATTACATGAGCATGTCTCATCAAATAATGCAAAGTTAGTTACAAGTTCATTCCCAATTTATCTAAGGAGTTATCCTTATGACTTTGGTTTTACTGCATGTAATTATAATGTGGCACTAGGTTTGAGTCTGGTAAGGTCCAGCTACTATCATGGTTTGAAAAATAATTCTCGTTTAGTTGGGGTGTTGTACTTTTAGTTCAGCACTCTTCGAACTTTTTCAAATTTTTTAAAAATTAGGTTCAAACTATTTAAATGAGAATTTAACAGCGCCAGGTAAGGGATTCGAACCCCTGCGTGCCGAAGCACAACCGCTACCTTGTATTTGATCTCGAGGCGGTCGCCGTTCCACTTGGCTAACCTGGCAGCATGTCAAGACTCTGGTTTTGGTACATAAATACAATGAGAATAAGTGATCAGCTGATCAGATATATAATAAAAGATATAAAGTAGACAATTTATTATATCAATAATAAATGGAGACCATTACCAAGAAGACAGTCTCAGTAGAGTTTGAGGGTAAGATGTATGTTCTTCCAGATGAGGTTACAATAGGCATGTTCTTGGTACAACTTGGTCTTTCAGAAGATACGCCTGTCAAGATGACAATTACCAAAGAAGGCTTTCTACTTGTTCCCCAAGTCTTAAAAAATTGATAATAGATAGTTTATTATTGATATTTGACAATTCTGTGAAGTGGAAATAATTGGCAAAGACTAGAGTTTCTATAACCATTGACGATGATACTGCCAAAGCCATTGAACTCTATTATCGCGAAAAGGTCAAAGTAGCGGTAGAAAAAGGCGAGCCAATTCCAAAACTCTCAAACATTTACGAGGAAATAATTGAAAAGGGCTGGGAATCACGACCTAGTATAAAAAAGAAATAAACATGCAAAAATCTAGTATCTTGTAGGGAAATATTTTGGGTCTAGATCTAAAACAACTATGTGTTAGAGAAAAAACAAATCTTGAATCCTTTGCATCAAAAATTGTCGCAATTGATGCGTATAACGCAATATATCAATTTCTTTCAATCATACGCGGTCCTGATGGTTTGCCCTTGTCTGATCACAATGGGAGAATCACTAGTCACATCAGCGGACTGTTTTATAGAAATATCAATTTCTTGTCACTTGGAATAAAACCTGTCTATGTTTTTGATGGAAAACCTCCATCTTTAAAATCTGCTGAAATTCAAAGAAGAAAACAGGTGAAAAAAGACGCTACAATAAAATATGAAATTGCAATTAGTGAAGGAAATTATGTCGAGGCAAAAAAGTTTGCACAACAAACATCCGTACTACGAGATGATATGGTTGAAGAATCGAAAAAGTTTCTAGACCTTTTTGGTATACCTTGGATACAAGCACCATCAGAAGGTGAGTCAACTGCGGCACATCTTACTAATACTGGTCAGGCATATGCTTCAGCAAGTCAGGACTTTGATTCTTTATTGTTTGGTGCAAAAAGGCTGGTACGAAATTTTACAAACAGTGGAAAAAGAAAACTACCCAATAGGAATACTACAATAGAGATTGAACCCGAACTTATTTTATTAGAAAAAACACTTGCAGAACTTGGGGTTACAAGGGAGCAGCTTGTGGATATTGGGATATTGATAGGCACGGACTTTAATCCTGATGGCTTTGAGAGGATTGGTCCCAAGACTGCCTTGAAGATGGTAAAAGAGCATGGGAATCTAGAAAACATACCGCAAATCCAGGATAAATTAAACGAGATAGACTACAACCAGATACGTGAGATATTTCTTAAACCCAAAGTGGCAAATGTATCTGAGATAAAATTTGGAAATGTTGACTATGTAGGAATAGTAAATTATCTTACAAAGGAGAGGAGTTTTTCACTAGACCGTGTTGACACATCATTAAACAGATTGAAAAAATCATATGAAAAGAAGAGTCATAATTTAGACCAGTGGTTTGGCTGATAAAAATTAAGATTTATAATTGTGAAAAGTGGATCTCTTATCTGAAACGTGATTAGTTGATGAATAGAAAAAATCTTGTAATTTTGGTGTCATGTATGATTGTTATTGGTATAATCAGTGCTGGCTTTACAATCCATGCAAATAACACAGTCATGACATCCGGGTTTTTTACCAAAGCATCTGCACAGCAACAATCATCTAATTACACTCTTTATACAAATTCCATTCCAACTTGGATTAGAAATGTTACAAAATGGTGGTCTGAAGGTCAGACTAGCGATTCTGATTTTTTAAATGCCATACAATACCTGATTGACACTGGTGTCATTCATGTATCTAAAACATCTTCATTATCTTCGATTGCAAACCAAAACAGTACCATGACGCAAAAGATTGATGATCTGCAAACTAGATACAATACCCTGCAGATTAAATACAATGATCTTTTGAAACAGATCCAAAATGTACCTGGAAATCAAATAACTAATTCAAACAATTACGCTGAATCAATTTCTGCTGTAGCGGTATATCCAATTGTACAAAGTGATGGTTTCTTTCAGACTAGTGTTTACAACGGAACTATATTGAAGATAACAGTTGATATCCGAGATGGTACAGGTCTTGTACTTGCAAACACTGCAATACCTGAAGGTGTAGACTTTCAAAATTCAGCCCGTATCGCAGTACAAGTAGCTCATAACATAACAGGAGTGGACTTGTCAAACAAGGATGTAATCTTTTCAATTACCACTGATAATCAAAACTTGCAGGCAGTAGATGGTGGAAGTGCTGGAGGAGCAATGACTGTATTGCTAACTTCGGCAATTCTTGGAAAATCCATTAATGGACATGTATTGATGACTGGAACAATCCAGCCTGATGGTACCATAGGTCCAATTGGTGGAGTTTTGGAAAAAGCTCAAGCTGCAGCAAATTATGGTGCCAAAATATTTCTTGTTCCTACGGGTCAGGGGGTTGTAGATGAGCAGCATTGCACACAATCAACTCAAGGCCCATTTGTATACCAATCATGCAGTCCTCAAGAGGTATCACTAACATCTATCATGGAGAGCAAGTATGGCATGAAGGTAATTGAAGTAGGAAATATCAATGATGTTTTAAAATATTTCAATAGTTCTGAATAATGCCTTATCAAATGTTTTTAATTTAAAATCAATTTTTTATTTTGAATTTCCTGAGAGTTTCTTTCGTTTCTCTTCTATTCTTTTTTCTGCCTCTAATCTCTCAAGTTTGTAGGATTTCATATCTGCAAATTTAATTATAGTAGACAGGTTTGGATGTACTTTGTTTATTGCTTTGAACATTTCCTGTGCAGCTTTTCTATAGTCCTGGTGTCCCTGCGGAACAGTTCTTAATTCAATTAGATGTACTGCTTCTCTGAGATTTAATTTCATAAAATATGGATAATTGTATGCAAAGTTTACAACATACTGGGCCTGTTCTGGCATCTTTGTCTTCAAAAGTTCAAAGACTTGTTTTGAATTGTACATACAATCATCATAATCTTTTTTGATTCCTAGTTGTATGATTTCATCTGGAACGACATATCCATGATCTGTTGTAAGCAACTGTCTTTCAAGTGTCAAGACTCGATGTCTATGAAAGTCTCGAAACATTCCAAAGTTTGTCAAAAAATCAAAAGTGTATTCAGTCATTTCAAATGCGCGTGGAGGTCTCTGTCTTCTGTTTTCTCTTAGACTTGCAAATATGCCAATTATTTTTTTTCTATCTGATTGATTTATCTTTCTGACCTGGACAAGTATCTCTCTAAATGAAACTCCGTTTGACTGTTCATATAATATGGAAGATATTATCTTCTCTTCTGCCTTATTCTGGGATTCAAAATCAACCAAGTCTACAAGAAACTTTCTTTTTCCTTTTGTTTTGAGATATTTTTTATTTAATACACTTGATTTTGTCTTTATGCTATCAAGATATTTCTGCAAGGCTTTACCGTGGTTATCATCAGCCCTTCTTACAAATGACTTGATTATGGTATTTAGCTCTCTGTGAATTTTCCCAGCTAGCATCCTTTCTTCTTCTAGATCTGAAGAATATAGTATAGTTAACAAGTACTCAAACGCTCTTCCATTTCCAGTAATTCCAACATTAGTCAGAGTAGACGCTGGAAGTATTCCTCGGAGAATGTCTAGGGCTTTGGCTCTAATGGTGGCATTGTAAATTCTAGTTGCAGATTTTATATCATCTTCGCCAGAGAGTTTTGAGTATTCTACATCAACTCCTTTTGAATTTCTAAACTTTTGATTCTGTATTGGCTCTTGTTCTTGCATATAGTTTATCACCGGCTGGATGTTTTTTGAATAAACTTCAAAGTCTAGATTGCATGCCTCTAGATATTTATCAGCATACTTTGAATTCATTATTTCAGGTTCTCTGTAAAACTTGAACTCGTCATTTACTTTTTTATCCCAAGCAACATATCTTGATGATTTTTCAAGATATGACAATCCAATTCTTCTGTCTTCTATTTTTTTTACAGCGATGTTTGACAGACCTTCAATTGCAATCTGGGCTTCACCAAGCTCTGCAACTGAATCATCTCCATACTCTAGTAATACTTTATCGTAAAACTCTTCGCCACGATTTTCATTTTGTAAAAATTCGTCAAGAAATATCTTTCTCATGCTTTTATCAGTTCTACTATATCTTGACATCAGAGCTCCTCTGTCAACCTGTCTTGGGCTAATTATGGCAAATACAGAATCGTCCACATTTGAAAAATGTTTCAACAAACTTTGCTTTTC
This sequence comes from Candidatus Nitrosotalea bavarica, assembly GCF_900167955.1. Taxonomy (GTDB): domain Archaea; phylum Thermoproteota; class Nitrososphaeria; order Nitrososphaerales; family Nitrosopumilaceae; genus Nitrosotalea; species Nitrosotalea bavarica. The sequence goes on from NZ_FUYK01000007.1 coordinate 318,472, forward strand.
AGAATTTGAAAACTCGGACAACACGATTTGAATTCAACCCAATTATAAATAACTACTTCTTTCCAATCTGGATCAAGTCTGACGGTCCTGTCTTTGGTGTATTATGTTTTGATTGCCATCTAAGCAAAACTTCTTTAAATGATTCTGCTTCTTGCGAGTCTTCTGTATACATTAAAGTTGTCACCCATTTCCCATCTCCTGCAGTACCTCCCATGGAATTCATCCAAAAATCTGTTGGCATGTTTTCAAATGCTTTGTGTTTTTCATCCCTGCTCATATCCACCCACCGTTTGGAGACAAAGTGTAGTATCTGATCTAACTCTTCTTTTGTAATCATTATTGGACCATTACTAATCCTATGATTATAAAATTACGTATTTTTTCATTTTTTCAAGGATCATTAGCTAAAATGATCTTACCAAAACTTGAAAGCTTGTTAACACTTTGTTGATTATATGAAATTTAGAACACCTATTCTAATGAGCAAGGAAGAGATCGAATTTATCGGCAAGCAAGTGAAGGACATGTACGGCACCTATATCGGCAAAGTCATAGGTACCATAACTGACATCGATGGAAGTGTACAAACCGTAGGTGTTGATTGTGGTTCTGAAGGACTAAAGCAGATAGCATTCGAGCAACTAGTCATACAAGGACAATATGTAATCTTCATCCCTAGGTGGAGATTAGATGCACAAAGATTGTTGCGCGAGAAGGGGCTTACCATGCGCCGTATACGTGCTCTGATGGATATCGTATCTGAAAACGATGACATGAAAGAGGATGCTGAACTGATCCATGAGAAGTATAGGATAAAACTGTTAACTCTGGATGAGACCGAAAAACAAATCAAAGAAAAATTAGAGAAAAGACTTGCAGAACTTGAGAGTCAGCTAAAGTCAATCCGGATGCTAAGATTTGACGCAAAGTTGCAAAACAAGAGCAATGAAATATCTGATGCCAAGTTTGACCTAGTCAAGACTCACACGGTCGAAATCATCGAACACATCGAACATGAAAAGGCAGAGATAACAAGTATCCAACGTCGCATCAACGATCTTTCAGTTGAGAGTGGAGAGCGCATCGAGAGTCCAAAACAGGACGTTCATTCAGCCGCCATTTCATATCTTGGAAAGGTAGAAGATCCTTCAACTTCAGTGCCACAGACTCCCATATCTACTAGCCCAGTAATTGGTACCAGTATTCCCACTGCACCGACACCACAGCCAGTAGCAATTGGAGCCGATGGTGATGAAGCCCAGCAAGATTCAGATTGGCTTAAGAGAATATCATCGTCTTAAAATAATCTGATGGGACGAAGGATTCGCTCCCAACTCCAATTTGAGCGAACCTTTTTTTTAACATACATACAACTAAACCATGTTGGATTCTACTTATGAGATAGGTCTTGGGAACAATGATCTCAAGACTAGAAGTGATGCAGCTAGAGATGGCATAAAATTTTGGGAAACGCAAGCTGCAAAACTCTACTGGTTTGAAAAGTGGCATACTGCTTTGGAATGGAATCCTCCATTTGCAAGATGGTTTGTAGGGGGCAAGATTAATGCTTCATACAACGCATTGGATGTAACTGTAAAGAAAAATCCAAACAAAAAGGCCATAATATGGGAAGGCGAGGATGGAACAAAAAGAGAACTGACATATCAAGAACTGCTGTCAGAAGTGTGCAAGCTTGCAAACGTGCTAAAATCTCTTGGAGTGAAAAAAGGTGATAGAGTAACTGTTTACCTTCCAATGGTGCCTGAATTGATAATGTCCTTACTTGCATGTGCAAGAATTGGTGCAATTCATACTGTAATATTTTCAGGCTTTAGTGCCAAATCCATTAAGGATAGAGTGGAGGATTCCAAATCCAAAGTTATAATCACTTCCGACGGAGGAAAAAGACGTGGCAATATTATACAATTAAAAGATATTGTAGATGAAGCAATTTCAGACCTTGACTTTGTTGAACACATACTTGTTTTAGAACACACAAAAAATAACATCGCTATGACAAAACGAGACAAAAAATGGCACGAACTAGTTGCAAGCATGTCGCCAATATGTAATGCAGAAGTGCTTGATAGCACACATCCACTTTACATTCTCTATACTTCAGGAACTACGGGAAAACCAAAGGGAGTATTACATGGTACTGGCGGTTATCTTACTCATATTTACAGCACGTTCAAGTGGATTTTTGATATTCGGGATTCTGATGTTTATTTTTGTACTGCTGATATGGGATGGGTTACTGGGCATAGCTATATTGCATATGGTCCGCTAATGCATGGTGCTACTCAGATAATGTATGAGGGAGCACTAGATTATCCAACACCTGCAAAAATATGGGAGATTGTATCAAGATACAAAGTTACAATTTTGTATACTACTCCAACTGCACTTAGGATGTTTATGAAGTTTGGAGATGAACTTCCAAATTCAAATGATCTTTCTAGTTTGAAATTACTTGGAACGGTTGGAGAACCAATCAATCCACAAGTTTGGAAATGGTATTTTAAAATAATCGGAAAAGAAAAATGCCCGATTGTAGATACATGGTGGCAAACTGAAACTGGAGGTGCACTGATCTCGCCAGTTCCAGGACTGGAAACAATTCCGCTAAAACCCGGTTCTGCAACAAGACCTGTTCCAGGAGTTTCATTGTCTGTAGTTGACGAACATGGAAAAGAGGTAAAACCTGATTCCAAAGGGTATCTAGTAGTTACAAATCCTTGGCCTGGAATGCTCCTAACATTATGGGGAGATGATGAAAAATACAAAACAGTCTACTGGACAAAGTACAAGAACGTGTACTATCCGGGCGATTATGCGATTAAAGACAAAGATGGATACATTTGGATGCTTGGAAGAGCAGATGATGTGCTCAAAGTGGCAGGACATAGGCTAGGTACTGCAGAACTAGAGAGTGCTTTTGTCTCCCACAAAGCTGTAGCAGAAGCGGCAGTATGTGGAATACCGCATGAAGTAAAAGGTGAGGCCATCATATCATTTGTCGTACTAAAAGAAGGGATTACTACAACTATGCAACTAAAGGAGGAATTGACAAATCACATTAGAAAAACAATAGGACCTATTGCAGCTCCTGATCAATTGTATTTTGTAAAAAAACTTCCAAAGACACGAAGTGGTAAAATCATGAGACGGCTCTTAAAGGCAATGGCAAAAAATGAACCAATTGGTGATATCAGTACATTGGAAGATGAAGCATCGGTAGATGAAATAAAGGCAGCACTTGCAGAACTACAACAAACACTAGACAAGTTCTAACTTAGACTGAAATAATTTGCATCTTTGAATTTTCAGTAACATGAAATTTGTCTACAAATCCAGCATTTACTTCTAAAACATATTTTGCTTTTTTACCATCTGCATTTTGTACTGTACATGTGGCGGTCTCCAAAGCTGATTTGCATGGTGGAATATTCTTCTCCAAGTGTACGACATTTCCATCTGTGTCAAACCAAATTATGTCTAATGGAAATTGCATGTTTAGCATCCAAATTGGTACCACCTGCTCTTGACTAAATACAAAAATCATCCCCTGATCATCTGGGAGTTCATTTTGAAACATCAATCCTCTTATCTTCTGAGCATCTGTTTCTGCAATTTGCACATCTAATATCTTACTATCTATCTTTATGGTTCCTCTTGGAAAATTGACTTCTGAAAGTTTGGAATCTGCGGGAATTGTAATTACTCCTACTATACCAATTACAACTGCCGCAATTGCTATCGGGATTAAAACTTGGGCTCTAGTTGCCACAAAAAACTAGTGTCAATGTCTAGTTAAAAACTAATGCAAAAATAACAGCATTTTTCTTGGAACTAGTTTATCTTATCTTTGAAACTAGACATGTCTGTAAAGAAATTCTTGGTTTCCTGTCCTATGTCTTTGATGGTAGCACCGTTGTATACTTTTTCCAGATATTTTCCAGCAATTATCATGGGAACGGCAAAAGGTGTACTAAACGGATCTGGCGAAACAAGCATGATGAATCCTATCTTTGTAATCTTTTTTCCTGGTGATGAAGCTCTCTGGACTGAACCCAATGCACGTGCAGTTCCTCTATCGTCCATTTTTCCAAGTTCAGAGTAAATCTTTGCTCTTCTGTGAAGGGAATCTCTAACTTTCTTTATTTTATCAATACTTGTCCTAACTCCTTCATCCATGGCCTCTCTTTTTAAAATAATAGTTAAGATTCCACACAAAAGATCACTCACAACTGGGTTAACATTTCTGATCAACAGATTGGGTTATATGATTTCAAATGTAATTATAAAAAATATGAAAGAAAAGCGGGCTGAGAGGCTAGAATCCATAAAAGAGGCACATAAATCGACAAAAACCGATTATTCTAGAATCGAAGACTATCTTGAGGTGATATCTGAACTTGTGGAACTCAAAGGATATGCAAATACTCTTGATATCTCAAGATATCTTAACGTCAGCGCTCCCTCTGTTACAAAGATGGTCCAAAAACTAGGTGATGGGGGATATCTCGAATATGAAAAATACAGAAGAATAAACTTGACACAAAAAGGTACATCCTTGGCAGATACCGTAAGGCAAAAGCACGGCACATTGCTTGAATTCTTTAGGATGCTTGGAATAAACCATGAAATCGCAAATCAGGACGTCGAAGGAATAGAACACCATCTTAACCCGCAGACTATAAAACAACTAAGAAAGTTTGTTACATTTTTAAAATCCAATCCAAAAATTCTTGAAAATTTTCAGTAACTAATCATGAACAGTTACCTTGATGTCACTTTTTGACATCACGGCATCAATTAGTCTTCTTCCTGCGGTGGATTTTTTTGCAATTATTATCTTGCCATTCTTTCCAACTCTGGTAGACAAGGCATTTTTATCATTGACATAAATCTCTGCATCCATACCTGACTTTGATATGTCAACTTCTAAAATAAAATTATTTCCTGATTCTGACATTTCAAACCATTCTCCACCTCTTGAGGATTCTTCCTTTGGTACCACATCGATATGAACACCAAGCGTCTTCTCTAGATCATTTACTGTGACGCCACCGCGGCCAATGATGGATGGTATGGACTCTTTGTCTACTCGTACTCGTATACTGTTATTTGATAAAATTTCTATTTCTGCATCAGAATCAAATCTTCGTATCGTGTCTCTAATTTTTGATTCTGCAAGTTTTTCTATGCCGCCACTCTTACTTTCTTTTGATATTGGAATTACTATATTTTCTTCGCCGTATGTATAGATCTCATATTCTAGAACGTGGTCTTCGAAATTTCTAATTTCTATAACTGGTCTTGCCAAGTCTTGCTCTGTCATCCCTGTGGGAACCTTTACTTTGAATTCTAATTCATATACTTTGGAAACTCTACCTGCTTGGATAAAGACAACTGTATCCAAAATATGTGGAATCATACCAAGCTCAACTTTTCCTATGAACCTCTGTATCGCATCAAGAGGAGCATGTGCATGTACAACTCCTACCATGCCAACACCTGCAAGTCTTAGGTCTGAGAATACTCTGAAATCATGAAATCTTCTTACTTCATCAAATATTGTATAATCTGGTCTGACAAGAAGCAGTATGTCTGCGGCATTTTCGAAGCTTCCTTCAAGTTGTGTATATTGTGTTACCTTCTTGTTTACCGAAAGGTCTCTTGGTGACTCGAACGTCTTTACTATCTTGCCTTTGTTGGAGTAAAAATCTGCAAGGCTAGATGCAAAAGTACTCTTACCAGAGCCTGGAGCTCCTGAAATTAGTATTCCTTCAGCTTCTTCAGAAATACGTTTCATTAACTTTTCAGATATTGTATACTGTTCTAATGACATTTTTACAATAGGATGAGTTATTGTGATTTCATAACTGCTTGAAAACGGTGAATGTGTAACAACTACTCTGAAATCTTTGTATTGGATTACTATTACTCCTGATTTTGATATTTCAATTATGCCCAATCGGGTGGCTCTTGACGCTTCCAAGATTTCTTTAGTAATTCCTTCCAAGTATTCTTTTGTCAGTATTGTTTCATCAATTTCTACTAGGGAAAATCCTCCGGGCTTTCCTCGTTTTGCAAGAGGCAGTGTTCCTTCCTTGAGGTGAATACTCATAGTTTGGGTGTCAAAGAATTTCTCAAATTCTAAATCTGAAATTTTTATCTGCGGTTTTGAGTAGCTTGTCTTTACTCCTTCTACTTGAGCTACCAAAGCCTGAACATAATCTGCAGTGTAGAATGTAGCCCCGTTCTTTTTTGCAATATCTTTTATTATGGCATCAATTCTGCCATGTCTTGCAAGTTTAATATCTTCCATGCTGGGCCTCTCGCCTTCAAATCTTAGAATGATATTATTTTTTTCTGCAAGTTCACGAATTTTTTTGATCTCCTCAAGACCTACAAAACCATAATCCTTGTGTTGTGACGCCTGTGATTGCAATTCATCTAAAACTGCAACAGGAATTATTATTTCACAATTTGTTAAAGTGCCTGCTTCAATTAACTTGGTAATCTCACCGTCTATTATGATGCTAGTATCTACTACGTATTTTTCCATAGTGGTAATCATTTTTAGCACCTTTTAACCATACCTGTATTTTCTTTAAGAATAATATAGCATGATATTGAAACACATATTATGTCTGGAAGAAAAAATGACGTTCTTATAATCGAGGATAGTATGGCCACCACCATTTTACTAAGAGATTTTCTAAAAAAACTAGGATATGAAAATATCGAGGCGTGTACTAACGGAAAGACAGGGATTCGGGTGTTTTCTGAACTGGAATCTGCTGGAAAAAAGCCTATAGTTCTACTAGACTTTCATCTACCAGATATGAACGCAAACGAAGTGATGGCAAGTATCTTTGACATTCGCCCTGACGCAAAAATTATCCTTGAAACTGCGGATTCCAAATCTGATGAGCAAATTAAAGGTGCTCTTAGAGGTGGGGCTTATCTCTATATTGAAAAACCCATCCGATTTGAAAATCTCAAAAATGTCTTTGAAACTCTAGAACAAGAGAGAACTATTCTTGAGGAAAAACCCACTGATGATCTTGAAAGAATTACCTCACATCTAAAATCTTCTTCAAGGATGAGTTTTGCAAGACTTTCTGAATATTCTGGTACTGAAAACGATCTACTGAAAAAATGTCTTTCACAGCTTGAAACTGAAAAAATCATAATAAAAATCTCTGATATAAAAGAAATCTTGTGTAATCAATGTAATTCATTAAGAATTCTTCCTAATTTTTTCTGTCCTGCATGTAATAGTACCAATTTTATGCAAGGAAAACTAATTGAGCATTTCAAATGTGGTAATGTTTCAGTTGAGGATTCTTACAAAGAAAACAAATGCCCGAAATGTCACAAGGAGATTAAGATCCTCGGAGTTGATTACAAATCCATGGATAATTATTATATTTGTAAAGACTGCGATGATAAATTTCCAGAACCAACACAAGATTACTTTTGTGTCAAATGTAGCAATAGGTTTCCATTAGAAAAGGCAAAATGGATTTCAAGTCCAGGATACAAAACTATTTGATCTATTGTTTAATGACCTTGGTGATAATATCTAATACTTCTTGAAAATTAAATGGTTTTAGAATATATGCTCTGGCACCTAACCTTAGACACTCTTTTACAGTCTGTTGATTATCACTAGCTGAGATCATAATCACATTTGCAACTGGATTGAATTCAATTATTTCTTTGAGTACTGAAACGCCATCTTTTTTTGGCATTGCCATATCTAGCAAGACAATGTCTGGTTTTAATTTGATATATTCTTGCAAAGCCCCCTCGCCATTTTGTAGTTCTCCAGCCAGCTTGTGCTTGCCTATAGTTACAATGTCCTTCAAAACCATTCTGATTGCATCAGAATCATCAACTATCATAACACTGGCCATGCCATATAGATCATAATGTGTCATATATAATTACGAGTGTAAATTAAAAACCTGAAATGTCAGGATATGTTTGAATTATTTGTTTTCTGAAATTATCTATCTCTATGTTAGTACCTCCCTTGAAAAGATGATTCATTTTTTGAACAGCTTCCAAAATTATATCATGTGAGTCTTTCAACACACCGTGATTTATGACATGTTTTAAAATCAAATCACTTATTCTGGCAATCTCTCCTACTTTTTCCTGTCCCATCATGGGTGCCAAACCCTTGATTTTGTGCATATGTTTTTCAATCTCTGTTGATTTTTTATAGAATTGTTCATCATTAGCGCATGTAAGAAAGGCTTCTTTCAAACTGTTTATCTCTGATTGTATCTCTTGCCTTGCTACCTTTAGAAACTCTTCAGACATTTTGACTTCTTACTGCATAACAATTATACTAACTTTTATACCGCTCTGAATGGTTTTTTTATTTGTGAAACTTACACAAAAGACCTACCTACTACTTGCAGTCATAATTGGGGTCTCTGCCGTGAATCTCTATCTTCTTATATTTACATCTCAAGAAAATCAAGATGTTTTACATTCTATTAGTTATGCAAGTGATCTTAAAGTCATAGTTGAAAGAATTGGAGGTACTGCCAACTCAATTGCTGGTGGTAATGAAGCAGATAGACCTACTTTGGAAACTCAAGTATCTGATTTTGATACAACTTATGCAAAACTTGGAGAAGGTGGAAATATTGGAGGACTGAATATTGTTGCATCTCCATCTGAATTAAGACCCGCATATGATAAAGTGGGAGATCAATGGACTCCATACAAAGAAGATGCGGAAAAAATAAAACAAGAAAATATTTTTGATGCGCATGTTGTGGATGATCTAAAATATGTACTTGGAAAAAATGGGCAGATGATTTCATTGACAAATGGTATTAGTAATGACCTAATGCCATTGGACAGAAATTACAATCCGCATAAAATTATTGCTCTTGAGATGACAAGTATTGCACAAGACATTGGTGAAAAAACATTATTGTATTCTATTGGTGAAGGTGGAAATGTTACATCTTCTCTGAAAAAAGATCGAATCACTTTTGATGCTGATTTGAAAAAACTGGAAGGACTTCCATTAAATGATACTGAATTTGCAAATTATACTATATCTCAAGATACACTTGCAGTAATTCCTAGGGAAAACTCTGATTCTATACGACAACTTGATCCTTTATGGGAATCTGTCCGCGCAAAATTAATTTTTATTGAATCTAATACTTTACTATCAAAAGATTTTGGGGCTGCATTGACGAGCCTGAATTCACAAAGAAACCTATTACTTGATGCTACATCAGACTTTGTAAACCAATGGAATTTACTAATAGATTCTAAACTTCATTCAAATGTCATAGTGGTTCAATTGTTAATAGTTGCAGATATTGCAGTATTTGTCTCAGTGGTATTATCCATTAGGCGCTCATTATCTCCTCTTGAATCTTTGACAAAAGTCATGGGTCGTGTCAAAGAGGGATTTTATGGTGAAAAAATTAATTATTCATCAAAAGATGAGATTGGAGAATTAGCAGAAACCTTCAATTCAATGTCTTCTACCATACAGAAAAAAGAGGAAGAAGCAAAGAAAGTAGAGACTGCAAAAGATGAATTTCTTGCAATGGTTACTCATGAACTAAAAACACCACTTGTTCCAATTCAGGGATACTCTGATATCCTACTTGGCGAACACCTTGGTTCTCTAAACAACGCACAAAAAGAAAGATTACAAATAATCAGTTCTAGTGCTTCTACTTTGTTACAATTAATCTCTGATTTACTTGATGCGCAAAAATTGGATCTTGGTCAACTAAGAATCAAGAAAGAGAGAAACAATCTCCAAGAGTCTGTAGAAAAAACAATAACTTCAATGCAGCCTCAAGCTGCGGCTGATAACATTTCTCTTACTTATTCTGTAGGAAAAGACATCTATGCATTTTATGACGATGTTAGAATTAAACAGGTGCTTACAAATCTAATCAAAAATAGCTTAAAGGCAACTTCTCCAAAGACAGGAAAAGTCGAAGTAACTGTTGAAGAAAAAATATCTGAGGTAATAGTCTCAGTCAAGGATAATGGACGTGGAATACCAGCTGAGGCAACAGATGGGATTTTCAAAAAGTTCTATCAAGTTGATACTACCAGTACAAGAGAAAAAGGTGGCAGTGGTCTAGGATTGTCCATTTGTAAAGGTATTGTAGAAGCCCATGGTGGCAGAATTTGGATGGTAAGCGAATTATCAAAGGGTACGACATTTTCATTTACAATTCCAAAAACTGAAGTATATAAAACTCCGATATAGGAATAGACTTGATTGTTATAATTCCAACAAAATGACTCTGGAAGATTATGCTGAAAAGGCAGTTCAAGTTGCACTCCAATATGATTCTCAGTATTGTGATGTACGCGCAGAATCTATACAAACTACTGGACTTGTAGTTGAAAATGGAGAGGTGGAAAATTTTATCTCATATAATGATTCTGGATTGGGAATAAGAGTGCTAGTTAATGGCGCATGGGGGTTTTGCTCCATGTCTGACCCAAAGTCATTTGATTTACTAAAAGAAAACATTATTGATGCCATAAAATCGGCTAGGCATTATTCTGAATATAAAAAACAAAAGGTAAGACTTGCTGATATCAAATCTTTCACTGATGTAGTAAATTATCAAGTGAAGATATTTCCATCTGTAGAAGAGATGATGAAAATTGGCCTTGAATCTGACGGCATAATTCAAAGTAAGAAAAGAATAATCAAATCATCCGTATCTATTCATCATGATAAATTTCACAAGTATTTTGTAAATAGTGAAGGATCTAAAATTACTCATAATTTTGATGATGTCATAGCAAACATGTCAGCAACAGCTCATTATTCTGGATTAACTGAATCAGTCAATACTACTGAGGGAGGTAGAGGGGGATTGGAGATGATTACGGGGAAAAATGATTTACTTGTAGTTGCAAAATCTATATCTGAAAAAGCAGATGCATTACTTGATGCACAAACAGTAAAGGAAGAAATGGCAACGGTGGTAATGAATCCAGATTTTGTTGCATTACTTACTCATGAAATTTTAGGGCATCCATCAGAAGCTGACAGAGTGCTTGGAAAAGAAATGGCATGGGCAGGTGGTGCGTGGTGGGCAGGAAAAATTGGAACAAAGATTGGTTCATCAGAACTTAATGTAATTGATGATCCTACAATTCCATCTAGTTTAGGCTGGTACAAGTATGACGACGAAGGAGTACCTGCTACAAAAAAGACTCTGATAAAAGATGGAGTATTGAGCACTCATATGCAAAGCAGAGAGACTGCTGCTCTCTTTGATGCTCCTGCAAATTCATCAATGCGAGCTAGTGGTTATTCGTTTATGCCTCTTATACGAATGGCATGCACATGTATAGAGCCTGGAAATTGGGATCCTGCAGAGATGATAAAAGATGTTAAAAACGGATATCTAATTTGTAATATGAAAATTCCTTCGATAGATATGATGCGATATAATTGGAGTATATCTTGTCAATATGCTCAAAAAATTGAAAATGGAGAATTGGGTGAGTTGCTAAGAGATGTTATAGTGATGGGTAACTCGCCTGAATTTTTTGAATCAATTGATGCTAGAGGAAAAGATTTTCAAGTAAGGCCCATTGCAAATTGCGGAAAAGGAGATCCCATGCAAGTCATGAGGATGGGAAATGGCGGTCCACATATACGTGGTAAATCAATTGTAAAAAGCGTGATAACATAACATGTCTAAAATATTAATTGATATACGAAATAGGGTAATCTCATGCGTTAACTGTAGTCTTTCAAAATCAAGAACAAATGCAGTACCTGGAATTGGTAATGAAAAATCTGATGTGATTTTTGTAGGGGAGGCACCTGGCAGAAATGAAGATCTTCAAGGCAAGCCATTTGTAGGAACTGCCGGCCAAATTCTCTCTGAAGCACTAGAGTTTGCTGGATTTACAAGAGATCAAGTCTATATTACTAATGTGGTAAAATGTAGGCCACCCAATAACAGACAACCTAACACCGAAGAACGAGACGCATGTAGGAGCTTTCTGTCTGAAGAATTGAAAATAATTAAACCCAAAATAATTTGCATATTGGGTAATACTGCCTATAGCTCTTTGTTAGATGGCAACTCTATTACTAAAAATCGTGGCAAACTTGTAAAAAATAATGATCAACTCTATTTTGTCACCGTTCATCCAGCTGCCATCATTTACAATCCTGCTTTAAGGCAAGTTCTCAAAGATGATTTTGTTCTACTTGCACAAACTCTAGATAAATTAAGAAAGGGCTTGGACGTAGAAATTTCAAAATGAATCTAGTAACGCGTTCATTTTATGCTCGTGATACGGTAAAAGTTGCTCAAGACTTGCTTGGGAAAATTCTGGTTAGAAATATTGATGGAAATATGATCTCTGGAATAATTACAGAGACTGAAGCTTACAAGTATAAAGATGATGCCGCAAGTCACTCGTTTAGAGGTATGACCGAGAGAAACAAAGCCATGTTTGGCGAAGTTGGTAGGGCGTATGTTTACTTTACATATGGAATGCATTATTGTGTTAATGCTGTAGCGCGAAGTTCTGATTATCCAGCAGGTGCTGTTTTAATCAGATCACTTTTTCCACAGGATGGAATAGACTTTATGTTAAAGCAACGAAAATCTATGGATGTTTCTAATCTTACAAACGGTCCTGCCAAATTGACACAGGCATTAAAAATAACCAAGAAGGAGTATGGTGAAGATCTAACTAAAAGATATAATCTGTTTGTAATGGATGGGATGAAAATAAAAAGATCAGAGATCAAGGCCGGACCGCGAATTGGAATAAAAAAAGCACTCACCAACCTATGGAATTTTAAAATTTCAAAAAATATTCTTGAAGATAATTAAGATGATGGAACAGGCCTTGCTTCGAGTGTGGCAGTCAAGTCCATTGATTTTCCTTGCCTGTTAATTGAAACTATTACTTTATCTCCTACATTTTTCTGTTCATCTAGGTATGCAATGACGTCATAAATTGTCTTTACTTGATGACCGTTTATAGCTGTTATGATGTCTCCCCCATGCGGAATATTGTTTTCATCAGGTGTAGCTGGTATTATTCCTGCTTTATCAGCAGGTCCTCCCTTGACTGTTTGTTCAACTAATACTCCCTTGAAGTTTCTTGGTAATCCGTTTGCAAGAGCAATATCTGGATCTAGACTTCTTCCCGATATGCCAAGATATGGATGAGTATAGTTTCCATTTTTAATTAAAACTGGAACAATTCTGTTAATTGTATTAGATGGTACTGCAAATCCAATTCCTGCAAAATCTCCAGTGCTAGTTTTGATAGCAGTATTCATTCCTATCACTTGACTGTTCAAGTCTAATAATGGCCCACCAGAATTTCCTGGATTGATGGCGGCATCTACTTGGATTATGTCTGGTATTGAAAATCCTGCAGCGTTCTCATTTGGAAGTAGTCTTCCTACTTGGCTTATTATGCCAGTTGTCATTGTATCACTAAGCCCAAATGGATTGCCAATTGCAATAACCTGTTGTCCTACATCAAGTTGTGATGAATTCCCAAGAGTTAGCGGAATGAGAGTCTCATCTGAGAAATTATCTATTATCTGTATTACTGCAATGTCATTTCCTGGGTCAGTACCGACAACTTTTGCAGTGTATGTATTTCCATCAATAAAAGTTACATTTACTGTTTTTGATCCGTCAACTACGTGATTATTGGTAATAATTCTTCCATCTTTATCGTAGATAAAACCCGAACCAAGTCTTGTAGATTGATCTTCTAACGGTGCACCGTTAATTATGATACTGTTGTCCGTGGTTGTTACCTTGCTTGTTATCTGGACCACTGAATTTTCAACGTTCTTGAAAATATGGGTAAGGATAGAATCTGTTGTTATACTTGACAATCCCTCCATGCCTGGCGGTCCTGGTGGACCTGGAGGCCCAGGTGGCCCTTGTGGTCCAGTCTGACCTTGAACAGTTGCCTGCGATATTTCATTTAATGTCCTTCCATTGGTAAATTGTACCAGAACTGTAGCCGAAAGGGCGATAATTATTCCAATGAGAATGACTTCAAATTTTTTCATATTAAAATCTCAGCCAAAATGGTACAAACCGAAATATTATTCTTTACTATCAATTTCGCTTCTCTCAAAATAATCGATTTAATCATTCGATCTTTTAGTATTATCCTTTACTCATCTTGGATAATCATTACATAAATATACACACATTTCGTTAAATTCATCGTGGTTAAGAAACAGAAGAATAAGAACAAGGCTAAGACTAGTCCTATTTCTAAGGGTGCGGTAATAACAGTTGCAATTTTAGCAGCTGCCATAATAGGTGGTGGATATTATCTTTGGACACATTCAGTCCCGGTAAATAGTACGATACCAAATTTTTCGCCAGCGTCTAACATCTACATACTGGCAATTCATAATGCTGACGGTTATTCATATGATGAACAATCTACAAAAACTGGAAAGAAATCAATATCTGGTACAAATACTAATCCATCCATTCACATTACTAAAGGAACTCTGATTGCATTACATGTGATAAACGAAGACAAGGATACTGGTTCAGATCAGGATCTAAATATTGATGCCTTTAATGTTCATACAAGACATCTGAAATACTTTGAAGCTCAGACTATAAACTTCATTGCAAACCAAGAAGGAACATTCTCGTATTATTCTATAATACATCCGGAAATGAAAGGCACGATAACCGTAGATCCATAAACTAATCTAATTATTAAAAAAACTCTAACCTGTTATGTAATCTGAAAATTTTTTTTAGTGTTAATAGCTTCTTGCAAAAATTGCATAAGTTTTGCTTGGGTTTTTACATATGATGCATGTGGACTCGTCATTTTTTACATCAAAAGGAATTACGCGGATATCTGCTCCTGTTGATTCTTTGATTATCTCCTCACACTTGGTCTCTCCACACCATGGCGAATTAAGAAATGCGCCCTTTTCCATCTCTGATTTAAATTCCTCAAAATCTATGACATTTTTTGTTTTTTCCTTTAAGAGATTTTTGGCGTTTTCATAAAGTCCTTGTTGAATCTCGTTTAACATACTTAGAACTCCCTCCTCAGTATTTTCAAATGGAAGATCAGTTTTTTTGAGATTGTCTCGTCTGACTAGAACTGTTTTACCTTTGGCAAGATCCTTTGGACCTATCTCAATTCTTAATGGAACTCCTTTCATTTCCCAATCATTGAACTTGTATCCTGGGGTTACTTCGTCTCTTGCATCTATGTGAACGCGAAGATTATGTTTTACCAATGTTTCCTTTATCTCTGAAGATTTTCTGAGAACTGCATCTCTATCAGTTGGGGAATAGTATATTGGAATTATGACTACTTGTATTGGAGCAACTCTTGGTGGCAAAACTAATCCCTTATCATCTCCGTGAAGCATGATGAGCGCACCGATGAGACGCCATGATACACCCCATGATGTTTGCCATGCAAAAGTTTCTACATTTTGCTTATCTAGGAATTTTACATCAAATGGTTTTGAAAAGTTTTGCCCCAAAAAGTGGGATGTTCCCATCTGTAATGCCTTGCCATCTGGCATGATTGATTCCATCGTAGTAGTATAAACTGCTCCGACAAATTTTTCCTTCTCACTCTTTTTTCCTGTGATTACTGGAATTGCAAGTTCTTCTTCAACAGTTTTTTTATACATGTCTAGTATGGACATGACTTCTTCTTCTGCTTCTTCTTTTGTCGCATGTACTGTATGACCTTCTTGCCATAGAAACTCAGAGGTTCTCAAAAATGGTTTTGTTGCCTTTATTTCTGCTCTGAGGGCGGTATTCCAAAAATTAATTTTCATTGGAAGATCTCTCCAACTCTTAATCCATTTTGAATACATTGAATAAGCAAGTGCTTCCGAGGTTGGTCTTAATGCCAATCTATCTCCTATCTCTGTCTCCCCTGAATGTGTGACCCAAAACACTTCTGGTGTGAATCCAGCAAAGTGATCTGATTCTTTACTCAGTAATGATTCTGGTATTAGAATTGGAAGAAATCCGTTCTCGTGACCGGTGGCCTTTAATTTTTGGTCAAGTGAAGATTTTAGAGATTCCCATATTGAATATCCATAAGGTCTTAGAACGATGAGGCCTTTGACAGGGGCGTAATCCGCAAGATGTGCCTTTAGTACAATCTGCGTATACCATTCACTAAAATTCTCATTCTTCTTTACAGTGATTCCTATTTCTTTACTCAATTCAGATCTTTCTTATCGTTGTACTAATGAGCTTTCTGGTTTTTTAGAGTGCGTCGCCTTTACAGAGTACTTTGCCAGATACTCTGCTTTGGAAATTTCTGCATACGAAACATTGGATGAATGCAAGTTCATTTTTTAAAACAGGACAGTCAACGGACTCTTCTTTCATACGCTTGAGCATCTTTGGACTGACACCTTTTAACTTGAGTTTTCCTTTGTCATCCATCATGCCTGATGCTTTGAGCTCTACTTTTGTTTGATCTGTTAATTTGATCGCCTTCTCAACAACTTTTACTGGGACTTCATATTTGTGTGGAAGTTCAGTCATGTTCAACAACTTTGCAACCTTGAATATATTACTAGTGGTGAAAAGATCCTAAAACCACTTAAGATTAATATAATCTGATTTGAAGTTGAAAGAAGAAACTGATGTTAGCAATTTTTGATGTGGAAGGCGTATTACTTGACGCAGAATTTCTTCCAATCCTTGCCGAAAAAATTAACAAGCAAGATGAAATTTGGGCTATTACAAGACAAGGCATAGAGGGAAAAATAAACTGGGAAGAAGGACTCAAAAGAAGAATTGAACTGCTTAGGGGAATAGATTTTCAGACATGCAAGGAAGTTTCGGATTCGTTAAAAATAATGATTGGTGCAAAAGAAGCTTGTAGAGCATTAAAGGCAGCAGGGTGGAAGATAATGGCAGTATCTGGAGGATTTACAATAATGACAGACAGGTTGAAAGATGAACTAGGCCTAGATTATGTCTTTTCAAACAAATTGATATTCAAGGATGGAAAATTAGATGGTGTAATAATTGATGTTGATTCTGACAAGGCAAAATCTGCAATTATAAAGATAAACGAATGGAAAGAAGAAAAAAAGAATATTGTTGTAGTTGTGGATGGAGCAAATGATATAAAATTGTTCAACATATGTGGTCTTGGGGTCGCATTTAGAGCCCAGGACGTGGTAAAAGAATTGGCAACTGTAACACTGGAAGAAAAAGACCTCTCTAAACTCATTGATTTAATTAACAAACACTATGGCTTGAAAATACCGTTACAGACAGTAGCCTGACAAGATATAATTTTAAGCAATAGAAAATTAATCTTGTAAGATGTCTTTACAAATAATTCCTGTTCATATCCTACGGGATATAGTACCTGGAGATGATCTGATTGAACTTTTACTTGAAACAAGAACTGGTAGGGGATTAAAAGAAGGAGATGTTCTTGTATTTACGCAAAAAATTATCTCAAAACAGGAGGGTAGAAAAATTGATCTGTCTAAAGTACAACCCATGCTTCTTGCGACAGGAATTGCTAGCGCTTTTTCCAAAGACCCACGAATTATCCAATTAATACTTGATGAAACAAAAAGAATCATTCGTATGAAAAATGGGATAATCATATCTGAAACACATAATGGTCTAGTATGTGCAAATGCTGGAATAGACGAAAGTAATGTAGAAGCAGGATTTGCAACCTTGCTTCCAAAAGATGCTGATTCATCTGCACAGAAGTTAAGAAGACTGATAAAAACAAGAACTGGAAAAAACGTCGCAGTGATAATATCTGATACATTTGGCAGGCCATTTAGAGAAGGTCAGACAGATACGGCAATTGGAGTTTCTGGAATATCTTCAATAATTGATTATGCTGGAAAACGTGACAACTTTGATCGTGTTCTTAGAGTCACAGCAATTGCAATTGTAGATGAGCTCTGTTCTGCAAGTGAACTGGTTAGAGGAAAAACTCTTCATACTCCAATTGCAATTATTAGAAATTACAAATTTGATAAAAAAAGCGGCACATCAAAAGTTCTATTGAGGACAAAATCCCTTGATCTATTCAGATAATTCAAAATTCTCGAAACAAGGATTATATTCATTAGGTGCGGGATTCGATAGACGTTGGCTGGACTAAAAATAGAATTACACTGCCATAATGAATTTTCGAACTTTCAACTAGGACCAAAAGAGACTCCATATGATTGTGGGGTGACAATTAAGGAACAATTGGAAAAGGCATATCAGATGGGACTTGATGCTTTTTTCATTACAAATCATAATACTCTGGATGGATATAGTTCACTTTTAGAATACAAAGAAAACCATGTAAAATACAAAAAGATCAAAATATACCCTGGCGAAGAAATCACGACTGATCAAGGCATACATATTCTAGCATTTGGTCTTAATGAAAGCATCAAGGCTGAAAATAGTCTTGATGAAATACTTGATGTTATAAAATCACAAGGCGCTATATCTTGTGCACCGCATCCATTTGGACTTAGCAATGGACTGCGAGAGAATGCAATTCTCTGTGATCTGATTGAGGTTTTTAATAGTAATAATGTGGACCGTTACTCTAACCTACGAGCTTCTCATTTTGCTAAAGAAAATAACATGGTTGAAGTGGCTGGAAGTGATTCACATGTTGTCTCTACACTTGGCAGGTGTATCAATTTGATTGACTCTGAAAATAAGTTGGATGATGTATTGTATGCGATGAAATGCGGTAAAATTACTATAGATAGTTCTGGGTATACTACAAGTAGAGAAATGATAGAACATGCTCTGTATAAAATAGAAAATTCAAAAGAAGACATTGTCATGTACTTTAAAGAAAATCATCCTCATCTAACTGGATTGTGTGTATTTCTGATCAATGCTTTTGAATCAAATCCAAATAGTGTGGTTTGGACAACTGCTTACAAAGTTGCAGTACGTATGATAACAAAACTTTCAAACAAAATCAATTTCAAAGATCAGGATCATACAGTTTTGTATCAAAGAAATCTAAGAGCAATCTTGCCAATGATTTTAAGATGACTGAACTTTTTTGCGCTTATGAATAGATTTTAATATCTCGTGAGCGATTTTTTGCCTATAGGTGAACCGATATTTCAGAATTAAATCCTACTAAGACTATAGATGTACGAGGTATGTTCTGTCCAGAACCTGTCTTTAGAACAAAGATAGAGATGGAAAGAATGGCGGTAGGAAATATACTACAAATCACCGCAGATGATCCTGCATCTGAAGAAGATATTACCAGATGGGTAAACAGAAGTGGTCATCAATTAATCGGTGTTAAAAAAACAGGCAATGATCTAGAGTTTACCATAAAGAAGGTGAAATAGATTCTTGGCCACTAAAACATTAGATGATGCCGAGATACTTCTCAAGAAAATTGGCAATACTCCTCTTGTAAAACTAGACTCACTTTCAAACAGTGATACTGAATTTTATGCTAAACTAGAATTCTATAATCCATTTGGTTCTGTAAAAGATAGAGCTGCATTTTGGATGGTAAAAATTGCAGAAGACAATGGTATCATAAAAAGAGGACATACTATCATAATAGAACCTACATCTGGAAATACTGGAATCGCACTTGCGGGCATAGCAAAACTTCTTGGGTATAAAGTTGAAATTGTAATTCCTGAAAAAGCAAGTGCGGAAACAAAGAAGATTATTGAGTCACTTGGAGCTACTTTGTACCAAACATCTGATGACCTATGTCCAAAAGTTGGTGGTGGAACCGATCAAAGCATTGCACTAGCACGTTCAATAGCATCTGCAAGACCTGACAAATACTATTCCCCTAACCAGTATGCTAATGAAGCAAACTTTTTGGGTCATTACAAAGGAACCGGACCAGAAATTTGGGAGCAATCAAAAGGCAAGGTAACTCATTTCTTTACCGGAGTAGGAACTGGAGGGACCATAACTGGAATTGGTGCATATTTGAAAGAAAAGAATCCTGAAATCAAAGTGATAGGTGTACAGCCACAGCAAAATCACTTGATTCAAGGTCTAAGAAACTTTGAAGAATCTGCAAAACCTGATCTATTTATCAAACGTGAAAAAGTAGTTGATGACTGGATTACTATAACCAATGAGGAGGCATTTGCTTCAGTAAAAGAAATTCTGCAAAAAGAAAAGATGCTAGTAAGTCCATCGTCTGCTACTGTATACACTGCCATGAAAAAATATGGTGTTAAAAATGGTCACGTGGTAGGAATATTTGCTGACGATGGAAGGAAATTCAAGAGTCTTTACACTCAACAAGGAATTTTTACAGAAGCAGAATTTGACACTGCACTAAAAGATTCTAAATATATTTCTCAAGTCCAGTCTGTCTAACTACATCTTACGTTCTGATAGATACTTGTCTACGTCAATAGCAGCCATGCAACCAAATGCTGCAGCCGTTATTGCTTGCCTGTATCTATGATCATGAACATCTCCTGCAGCAAATACTCCTTCTATATTTGTATGAGTGTGATTCTTCAATACAATGTACCCTTGGTCATCAAGTTCAATCTGCCCTTTGAATAATTTCGTGTTAGGCTCATGTCCAATTGCAACAAAAATTCCTCCTACTTCTAATGTTTCAACCTTGTTTGCTGTTGTGTCTTTCATTGTTATTTGAGTGACTTTTTGATTTCCCTTTATCTCTTCAATTATTGTATTCCAATGGAACTGGATTTTTTTGTTTTCAAAGGCTCTATCTTGCATTACTTTACTTGCACGAAGTGTATCTTTTCTATGAACTACGTGGACTTTATTTGCAAATTTTGTGAGAAATATGGCCTCTTCCATGGCAGAGTCTCCGCCCCCAGCAACAACTATATCTTGATTTTTAAAAAATGGCCCATCACATGTAGCACAATATGAAACACCACGAGCACTAAATTCCTGCTCTCCCTTGACACCTATCTTTCTTGGTGTGGCACCAGTTGCAATTATTACTGTGTCCGTTTCATATTCTTCAGAATACGTCAATATTTTAAACGGTTTGTGTCTAAAATCCACATTTACTACTTCATCATCAATAATGGTAGTTCCAATTCGTACAGCTTGCTCTCTCATTGCAGTCATCAATTCTGGTCCGAGAATTCCTTTAGCAAAACCTGGAAAATTTTCTACTTCTGTTGTAAGCATTAACTGGCCTCCTGGCAAAACTCCTGAGATTATAAGAGTATCATGTTTTGCACGTGATGTGTATATGGAAGCGGTATATCCTGCTGGACCTGCACCAATGATTATAACATCAAACTTCTTTTTTGTTTCAGGTTTTTTATTCTCAGATCTTATCTCAGCTTGCACAAATCCAACTCGTTCAAGTTCATATTTAAATTATTCATGTTTTTTAATTGCCTCTAAAATTTTTTGATGAGTGTCACAGAGTCTTCCTAATTCAATTTGAGCATGTATTAGATCTTCTTGCCAATGTGCATTGTTTAAAATACACTCCTTTGAGTCACAAAATGGCTCTGTAGTCAAATAATAAAAAATGGTCTGAAGTGCATATCCTCTTACAACTTTACCTAGATTCTTGTCATGGTATTCTAGAAACTTACCCTTGAATTGCTCTTTTAATGAATCCAAGTTTAGGCCCTGAGTCATACTGTGATACATGCTGATGTAATACGCACGTGGCTTGGCAGGTGCTTCAATAATTCCTGTAGTTGAAATTATTGAAGGGTTTGAGCATATGACTGCTCTTCCATGATATCTATAATCTTCATAATCATAGGTGCATGTGAGCCTTGTAGTAAAAATGAGGTGAAAATAATCTGAAGACAATTCCTCTTCAGGAATTATCTTTTTTAAGATATTTTGTATCTCAAAACCATCATATAGTATAATGTTGTTTAAAACAGAACTATCGGTAAAAGAATCTGCTTCAAAATTAATCTCTTCTTCTGTAGGTTGGTGTCTTTCAAAGGACGAATGTGGATTAAAAATACATGATGACGCTAATTCGTATGCCGTATTTTTATCTGATTTGAAGTGTTCAAAGAAATTCTTTCGTACTTCTACTTGCACATCTAATGTTTCTTCTATGAACTTGGCCAGATTATTAATCTCGATTTCTGGAACAGATGGCTCATCATAGAGAAAAACTTTGGATATTTTCAACAAGTGTCTTTGAAATGTAATTGATTTATCTTCTTAGTTCTTTTAGCTTTGCAGCAGTAACTTCAGCGGCCTTTTTACCTGATAGTAGCATAGAGCCATAGGTTGGACCCATCCTTGCCAATCCATAAGTTTCAGTAACTGACATGCCAGAAATAACTAGACCTGGGAATATCTCTCCTGTCTTGAATACTACTCTGTTTTCTCCATCGTCAATCCACATTGGATCCATTCCTTTCCATTCGACAAGCTTTCTATCTACTAGTCTTTTTACTGCTACAGAATCATGGCCAGATGCATCAATTACCATCTTTGCCTCTAGTGCAATGGGATCTACACATGTGATATTTCTTGGAAGTGCAGATACTGGCATCCAGTTTACAACAACTCCTGCAACTCGGCCGTTTTTTAGAACTAGATCATCAAACTTGGTTAATTGTAAAAACTTTACACCTGCATCACATGCAGCTGCTATCAATTTGGATACTGCATGTGGACCTGGTGTTAGAAAGAGACCTTCGGAAACTTGCTTGTATGGAATTCCCAATTCGTCCCAGACCTTCTGTGCTGGAGCTCTTACTGTTACTGGGTTCATCATATATCCTCCAAGCCAATAACCTCCGCCTAGGTAGTTGTTTTGTTCAATTACGAGAACCTTGAATCCCATTAGAGATAACTCTCTGCTTGCAGTAAGTCCTGCAGGACCAGCTCCGATAATTATTACATCTGAATCTGATCTATCAATTAGAACTGAATGAAATTCATTGGCAATTGCTCTTGTAATTTCAACTTCTCTTAAATCTGCAAAAATTTTTGGAACTTCTTCTTTCTGAGTGCTTTGCATGAAAAATTATCCTTCATTTAGCACATTAATAGTTTGCTCAGTTTAGAAATGAATCTTCAAAAGCCTTGATACATTCTCTTATGTGCATCTTCTTTGGTGGGTTTTTGAAGGCATATGCAGAAATAACATCTATCTTTGCATAGTCTTTACTTGAAAGGGATTTCTTTGCAGCTCTTATCGAATCAACTATGACATTACAACCGTTTGTACTATCGTTTGTTTTCAACGCAAGATCTAATTCTATTGGTGAATTTAGAAATCCTCCTGCTTCCATCCAATAGTAGCTTACTCTGGAATCTCCCAGCTGTTCTGCATATTCTGTAGTGCCTGCAGTGGATCTAAAAGGAATGGGAGATTCAATTGCAATAGATTCTGTTTTTATCTGTCTTTTTCTCTCTCTTGTTTCTTCTGCCATGGTACTCTGAGTGTCCTGATTTCCACCTACATCAAGCTGATATGCTTTTTGTAAAAATATTCCTCTACTTGCCATGAAATCTATCATACCTCTGTGAAATGCAGTACCACCAAACTGGCTCATCAGATCATCGCCTAGAATTGCAATTCCTTTTGATTCAAATGATTTTCTTATCTGGTCTGTAACTGTATGTGCCGCAGTTGCATTAAAGAAAGAACAGCCTGCATCTAATGCTGCTTTTGCATATTTTTCACTGCTTTTTTCCATACCTGATGAAATTAGATTTAAAACAAAATCTGGTTTTGCATTCTTGAGGGAATTTACAAACTCGTCATAACTTGCAGATTTTATCTGTCCGTTTTTTGATATATGTGTAGGTGCAGAATCATCTGCAATTCCTGACTGTACTGTAAGATTACCAAAATCTGTCTTGAAATTCTTTACAATGTCACTTATTTTTTTTCCTACCTTGGAAGAATCTATGTCATATACTGTAGATATTGTAAAATCATCTAGCGTCATTCCTGCTATTTTTGGATGCCACAGACCTTGTGTAGAATTTTTATAAAATTCAAAACCTTTGACAAGCGTAGTAGCTACATTGCCAACACCAACTAGTGCTAGACTTATCTTTCCTGTCAACGGTGTTTTTTTCTTGTCAGTCACCATTTAACTCTTTTCTGATTAGTTGTAGATAACAGAGTTTCCTTGATGAGTTGTGAATAAAATGTACAACTTTTGCCACAAATATGTAATGTTTAACTAAAATTCCCATAATACAAAATTTATATGCGTTCTGAAGACTAGCTATCAATAATTGAGCAACACAAACGTAAACCAACCCAAGCCAGATAATCTCCCAGCACACAAGATAAACTGGGGAAGGCTGGATGAAGCAGAACGATTTGCAGAACAGGTAAAGTTATTCCGACAAGGCAAGCTTACCCGAGATGATTTTAGACGTTTTAGATTACAACACGGTGCCTATGGTAGTCGAATGACTGATGATTATAGCATGATTAGACTAAAACTTCCTGCTGGGGAAGTTTATTCTGAACAATTGGACAAAATTGCAGATCTGAGTGATTCTTTTTCAATAGGAAGCGCTCATGTGTCCACTAGACAGAACTTTCAACTTCACTGGGTTGCACTAGAGGACGTATCTGAAGTTCTTAGAGGACTTGCAGAAGTAGGGATAACCACAAGAGAAGCATGTGGAAATTCGGTACGAAGTATAATGTGTAGTCCTCTTGCAGGTGTTTGCCCGGAAGAGATCTTTGATCCTACTCCTTATGCAGTTGCTGCTACGAAGTTTCTTTTACGAAATCCAATGAGTCAGCTACTTCCAAGAAAGTTTAAGATCAATTTTACTTGCTGTGAAAAACACGGGATGGCAAGAATGGTAGACATTGGTTTAATTCCACAACACGCAGAAATAAATGGTAAAACACAACGTGGGTTCAAAATTTTCCTAGGAGGTGGACTAGGTGCACAATCCTTTGTAGGACATCAACTTGAAGCCTTTACTCCGGAAGAAGAGTTACTGAATACTATAATTTCTGTAATTAGGATATTTGACAGACTAGGTAATAGAGATAACCTGGCAAGGGCAAGAATGAGATATCTTGTCAACGAGATGGGTTGGGAAAAGTTCCAAAATCTTGTGCTAAAAGAAAGAGCAATAATGAAGATGATTCTATCTCTTGTGGTAAAATTAGAAGTTGATAAAACACCTGATGTGTTGAGAAAGCTTTCAATTAGTTCTGAGATGCCGTCTATTCCACAAGGCTATTCAAGATGGGCAAAGTCAAACACTGTAAAACAAAAACAGCCCGGATTTAGTTCTGTATTTCTTACACTTGAATCCGGAGATGTTACATCAAACCAACTAAGAGTTATTGCTGATATCGCACGAGAGTTTACTGCTGATGGCCAAATTCGTAATGGATTTACTCAGGACATGGTATTCCGACATGTTAAAAATGAAGATCTTCCTCGACTATATGCAAAACTACTAGAAGTAGGTCTTGCAAATCCTGGTGCGTTGACAATGGCTTCTGTTGTTGGCTGTTCTGGGACTACTTCATGTAACTTGGCACTAACAAACTCCCACCGACTAGCAAAAGAGATACAAAGAAAATTCATTGAGATAAAAATTGACGAAGATGATGATCTTAGAAATTCAACTATTAAGATAAGTGGATGTCCTAATTCTTGCGGTCAGCATGAAATTGCAACAATCGGATTTTATGGCGGTGGTGGAAGACTTGGCAAAGATATGTATCCGTTGTATAACATGTTGTTGGGAGGAAGATCAGACGAAGATACAACACTTGGTCATACATGTACCAAAGTTCCAGCAAAGAGAGTAATTCCTACTATTCTTAAGATAGTTGAAATATTCAAATCTGAAAAAAGACAAGGAGAGACTCTAGACATGTGGATGTGTAGAGTCTTGGAAGGAAATGGCGGTCCAAATGTTAAATCACTTGATGATATCAAAGAGTTACTCAAGTCTACTCTAGTAGTACCTACAAAAGAACAGGATGAAGACTTTTACACTGATTATGGAAATGACGGAAGCTATCACGCAAAAACAGGAAGGGGCGAGTGTGCGGCTTGAGCAAGGAAAAAACCACCAGAGTTACAATTGATGCCGATGATCTCAGATCTGAGATAAGAGACAAGAGTGTCAAAGTTCTAGATATAAGAAAAGAAGAAGATTACAAACAAGGACACATTCCAGGTGCAATCAATCTTCCACTTGCCAGTCTGCTTGCTGATGATAGTCCAGAGAAAGTTCTGCAATATGCTCAATCATTTGGAATTGGCGATGAGACTTCAGTTGTTGTATATGATGATACATTTGGCGCACTTGCATCACGAGTTGCTTGGACTCTGGAATATATTGGACATGAAAATGTATCACTACTTGGCATTACTTTTAGTACTTGGAAGAGACTTGGTCTTGAAATAAATACTGAATCCCCATCGACTAGTAAAACCAATCATTCGCTAAAATTACAGCCCCAAATTCTTGCAACTTCTGATTATCTCGTGCCTGCCAAAGAAAAGGGTGCAGTACTAGTAGATAACAGGGAAAGACTAAACTTTCTTGAACAGCATATACCAGGTGCAATCAACATACCATACAAAATGCTTGCATCAGGCCAAAATATTTTGAGACCAAAGGAGGATCTAAAAAGACTGATGCAAAATAGGAACATCTCTTCTAATTCTGAAATAATTACATATTGTGGAAGTGTAGGTACTCTCTCTGGTCTTGGGTATTATGCACTAAAATCTATAGGATTGGATAATGTAAAACTTTACGTACGTTCCTTTAAGGAATGGAAATCTCTTGAAAAACCAATAGAAAAGCAACAGGATGCAAACTATTGGGATCTGTCTGCTGAATAGTTCTAGGAACTCTGTGCAGCTTCACTCCGAAGCTTCTTTGTAATCATCATCTCAATTTCGTCCATAAGATTAATCATTTTTTGCTTGTTTCCTTCGAGGTACTCTGAACCTTTGTCATTTAGTCTAGCTTTGAATAATCGTATGTCTCTATGTTCTTCAAAGAAATATTCAATCATTTGTCCACCTTTCTTTGAGGGGTCTATGAATACATCTAATTGTGAAATTATTTCTTTCACATCTCCTTTTTCAATTGCAGTCTTTGCTGCATGTACAGTTTCGCTTATCTCTTTGAGATTTTGTATTACAATTGGTTGTGATTTTCTTGCAGCTCCAAAGAAACCTTTCTTTTCCACACCTATCTTGTCTGCAAGCTCTGGAACTATTTCATATTCTTCTACCTTTTGTAATCCTAGATTTTTTTCTGTCTTGATGAGTAATCCCTTCTCAATTAATTTTCTTGCTGCATCTTCTACTTCTAATTTGCCCACCATTGTAGTCCAAACAATCTGACCAACTTTACGATATCCTTGTCTTACCGATTCTAATACTACCACCTCGACAATTCTTCTATATCCTTCATCAGCTCTGATGTTCTCAAAATCTTTGTCTTTTACTGCCTTCTTGGCATTTTTAACATCAATTTCAATTGAACGTTTGAGGGCTTCAATTGATTCTGGGATGTGATTTAAAAGTGAATGATAGCATGCCTTGTTATACCATGACATTCCATCTGTAGGATTGGAATCTATTGCCTTTTCTACACAGTCTAAAGCTTTGTCATAATTTTTCTGTCTATAGTAAATCAAACCCTTCAGGTTCCAAGATTCTGCATTTGTAACATCGATTTCATGGACTTTGTTGTACGCTTCCATTGCACTTGAGAAATCATTCATGTGAAAACGTGTGTATCCTAACTTTAGTAAAGAATCGACATGACCTGGATCCATTCGTAATGCGTCTTCAAAGGCACGTGCAGCATCATCCATTCTTTCATCTGCCATCAATGAAACGCCTTTTTTGTAATGCTTGTTTCTAGAATAATTGACATCTGTTAATTTTGAATCGCCTGATTCCTTGGGCAATTCTGACTCTACTTTCTTAATCTCAGTACTGGATTCTTCATTTTTGTCTCCAAATAATTTTCTCATGGTCATAAAAATATGGTTTTACCGTAGATAAATACATTAGTTTGAAAACAGGCTGTTAGGCAGGTAGAAAACCGATTTCCCAGTATCTAAAAATTCACAAATGGGCTTTATATCATATTGAAAATACAAAAATACTTAGGAATTGGATGTAGAATATGTCATCTAAAGATAACACTATTGAGATATCTGGAGAATCACCCTTTAAGCTATCGTCTGGTGTATTTGAAGTACAAATTGCGATTTGTGATAATCAGCCATCATCAGACGAAATTAGACAAAAAATCTTTCATTCGCTATGGAAGGACAATTTTCATCTTAGAGTAAAAGACACGCGATTTTCACAAACTCTTGGTTCAACAAAAAATCCTTTACCTAATTCTATATTTCAAAGAGGAACTGTTTGGATTGTCGTAATTGATCAATTCTCTTCCATTCATACTAGCTTTCAAATTAATGTTCCAAGAACTGATTTGGGGTATACTGCCCCCAAGCCTGAATCAGAAATTATAACCAGATATCCAAAATCAGAACCAGAGACTAAAACTTCAAAACCTGTAACAGAACAATATTCCGCCGACCGTGGGTCGAGAGGTCCGTCAGGACCAATGGGTCCTTCTGGACCGATGGGACAACCAGGACCAATGGGCCAAGCTGGTGTATCGGGTCCTCCGGGACCTATGGGAGTACAAGGAGACAAAGGTTCTCCAGGTCAGCCAGGTGACAAGGGCGATAAAGGTCCAACAGGTCCGCCAGGTGACAAGGGCGATAGGGGAGACAAGGGACCAATGGGAGATAAAGGAATTACGGGTGATAAAGGTCCACTAGGCCCACCAGGTCCACAAGGAGAAAAAGGTCCACAGGGTACACAAGGAGACAAGGGCGATAGAGGAGACAAGGGACCAATGGGAGATAAAGGAATTACGGGTGATAAAGGTCCACAAGGAGACAAAGGTCCTCGAGGTGAAGAAGGAGAAAAAGGAGAAAAGGGTGACAAAGGAGACAAGGGCGACAAGGGCGATAAAGGATTAACAGGAGAACTTGGTCCTATTGGTGAAAAGGGACCTACAGGCCCACCTGGCCCGTCTGGTGATAAAGGAATTATAGGACCTCCAGGTCCACAAGGGGAAAAAGGACCGCTTGGAATAATTGGAGACAAAGGTCTACCAGGACCACAAGGCCCACAAGGCGATAAAGGATTAACAGGTCCACAAGGTCCACCTGGTGATAAAGGTCCTCAGGGTCCTCAAGGCCCTGCTGGGGAAAAAGGTCTTACTGGAATTCCTGGTCCTCAAGGAGATAAAGGCCCAAGAGGATTGCCTGGACCCAGTGGCGATCAAGGTCCACGGGGTACTCCAGGTCCACAAGGTCCACCTGGTCCTCAAGGAATTCAAGGTCCTCAAGGTGAAAAGGGTACTACTGGTCCCCAAGGTGTACCTGGTGATAAAGGTCCTCCGGGAATTCAAGGTCTTCCAGGTCCACTGGGTCCACTGGGTCCACAAGGTCCACCTGGTGATAAAGGTCCACAAGGCGTACAAGGTCCGCAAGGAGAAAAGGGATTAACTGGTGCTACTGGTCCGCTAGGTGATAAAGGACAGCAAGGTCCACAAGGACAACAAGGTACTCCTGGAGAACAGGGTCCAAGAGGTCCCCCTGGTCCCCCTGGCGATAAGGGTCCTACTGGATTCTCAGAACAAGAACGTGCTTTGATAACACAATTGCTTGAGATACTATCTTCCAAAAATGTACTCACAACTGAACAGCAAATAAAACTAATGAGCTTCCTTTACTAGGTCCGTTTTTTAGATTTTTACTTCATCAACAATGTGTACAATTTCAGTTATGACCTCAAATATTGTTTCTACGTCTTTGAGATCAAGATGTAGATGCAAAATATCTTGTAGGTCATTTTTTTTTGTAATTGTAATATCATAAGGAATCAGCACATCATCGTTATAGTCTAGTATATCTTCTATTGGTACGGTTTTTTTATCTACAAGCAATATCGTGATGACATGTGATGATATTTTTAGGCTTTGCCTGTGATAGATTCTGGATGTCACTTGGAAAATTTTCACATATTTTAAAAATAACACTTTTTTATTATCAGGTGTTATATTGCGTTTACTTCAAATAACTCGAACTGGTTTCAATTGACATGAGTACAAAAGATAAGATAGAATTCAAAATGTTGGAATATACACGAGTGGGGGATGAACATGTCACTTTCAAGCTTGAAGATGGCACAATTGTAAAGGTAAAAGTTGATCTTGATAGGGTGGGAATTGCACTAAATTACAAGAATCCTGATGGTACGCCACATTATGCAGTTAACGCATCACTTAAGCTGACTTTGATTCCTAATGAAAGAAAATTTTTCGTAGAACCTGATGCAGTTAAAGGCAAATCGCCACCCTCTCCACCAGGTCAAATGTTTAGCTAAAATATTACAAATTATCGCCCACTAATAGGCGATAATCTGTTTAAAATTTTATCTTCTTCTTCTTGAGACTGCTTTTCTTACAGCTGATCGCTTGACAGCTCTTCTTGCGACTGCACGTCTTAGAAGAGATCTTACAGCTACTCTTCTTACAACGGCTCGCTTGACAGCTCTTCTTGCGACTGCACGTTTTACGACTCTTCGCTTAGCAGCTCTTTTTACAACAGCTCGCTTAGCAACTTTTCTTACAGCTGATCGCTTTACAGCTTTTCGTACAACGGCTCGCTTGACAGCTTTTCGTTTAGCAGCTCGTCTTACTAGTTTTGCCATTGTTAATTTGTTGAATTTACTAGTTTTTCTATGGTGACACTTAAGAAAATTACACTAAATGATGAGTAATATGTGCACAATTTTTTTTACAAAATTAAATTTTTGATCATGATTTTGTAAAATGATTTTAAATTAATTGTACTGATGATTGTTTGTTGCACTCTTCTAACTTATTTTTTGTATGTGTAGATCTAACCTGAAAATAATTTTTCTTGTATGATGCATCTTATGTTACATCTTGTTAGAATTATTCTAATGTCAAGGTTTTCTTGTCGGAAAAAGTTTTTTCTATTTAGCTTTTACTATTGTAAGTACGTCTTCATCTTGTAATACGTGATTAATACTAACTCGTTGACCGCCAAACTTTACACTCTTTCCCCACACTAGACCATATCTGAAATCTTTTTTGAGGTCGCGATGAAGCTTGTTACAAATGTCTACAACTGTAGAATTTCTTCTTGCTATCAATGGTTCTTTAAAATCTGTCTCCCCGCCTTTTGGCCTCATGTAAATTCTAATGAAATCTAATTTCTCATATATGGCATCTTTTAATGCGTTTACGTTAATCTCAGAGTCCGCTGATATGGGTATGAATTTTGATTTTGATTTTTCTTGTAATTCCATTAGGAAGCCTTGGTTTACAAGATCAATCTTGTTCATTATTGTAAGCGAGTCTACGTAAAACTTGTTGCCTGAAATAAAATCCGTGAGTTGGTCTGCATCGACATCCTCTCGAATCAGCACTCGACCGTTATTCATGCCATATAGCCTGAGAATGTCTTTCATCAAACTGATGGACATTTTAGTAAGAGAAACTTGCTGACTAACAGATATTCCTCCATCGCCTGTTTTTTCTACTACAATATTCGGAGGTTTTTGATCAAGTCGAATTCCTATATTTCCAAGTTCTGTTCTGATAACATCTTCAAGATATGGTTGGAATACATCGAGAATGATTAATACAAGATCTGCACTTTTTGCAACAGCTAAAACTCTTTTTCCAAGACCTTTTCCAGTTGATGCTCCCTTGATAATTCCGGGCAAGTCAAGTACTTGGATCTTGGCACCGCGGTATTCCATCATTCCGGGAACTACTGTAGTTGTTGTAAATTGAAACGCACCTACCGCAGATTTTGCACCGGTTAATTTGTTTAGCAAGGTTGATTTTCCTACACTTGGAAGACCGATGAGCACTAGGGTTGCATCACCTGTTCTTTTAACATCAAAACCAACTGAACTTCCAGATGATCTAGATTTTACATCTTCTTGTTCTCTTTTAAGCTTGGCAAGCTTTGCCTTTAGAAGTCCAACATGATGTTCTGTAGCTTTATTGATCTGAGTCCTTGACATCTCATCTTTTATTGACTGGATTTTTTCTGGAATTCCCATCTGCAGATTAGGTGGTATCTTGCTGAATAAAATCTTACCACTTTGTATTTACAGGTCGTGCCTAATTTTTTCTCAAAATTCTATGTTTTAATGTATTGTAAAAACATATTTCCAAAGTAAACCATGGCAAAAGCACTAGCTACTCTTGCAACGCTCATGACTATGACAAACTTTTTGAAATTGTATTTTTTTACTCCTGCTATTATTGTTACAATCTCTGTAAGAATTGGGACCCAACTTAGAGCAAAGATTATACTCCAACCGTATTTGTTCAACCACTCAAAGCTTTTTTGGTGATGGTCTTCTCTATGGGTTTTTCGTAAAATCGTGTAAATCTTTCCACCGTCATATCCTATGAAATACGTAACAATTCCTCCAATAACTGAGCCAACGGACATTACTGTGAATACCATTATCTCGCTTTGACCCTCTAAAAGTAATGCAGTAGATGTTACTACGATTGGAAACGGCACGATGGCCGCAAATACTGCATTAAGAAATAGTCCAAGTAATCCATATTTTACAAAGAATGGATTTTCAAGTATGGGTCTTAGAAAATCAATCAGCACGAATTGGGTTGATCTCTTCCTCGTAATAGAGCTAACTGCGTTTAAAATCTAATTATATCTGATCGAGTTCTTTTCTGTTTTTGATCTTTGAATATAGTATGGTATCTTCTTTCTTGATGTATGCAATTCTACTTGCGGGTATTACTTCAAAATTTTCAGATAATTTTAGAAATTCTGAAAGTTTTACATTTTTTATCTCTCTGAGATCCAGATATCCCACGGAGTATAAATCAGAGTTGTCACTATGTAAGGCTCTGCTAAAAATTTCAGCGACCTTACCTTTTTTTGCCATGTGATTTTGGTAATTCCAAACTATTTTAGTTAGCAGTTATTAGCTCCTATATTATACATGATTTTAATGAAACCAAAAATATTTGCAGTAGACATTGATGGAACTATAACTGATAACAAAGGTGGTAGGGTTGACCTTGATGCACTGGCAGCACTTAGGTATCTTGTAAAACTTGGACACAAGGTAATCTATGTGACTGGTCGTTCATCTATTGAAGCCTATGTATTGTCTGTTTTTGGAGGTACGACAAGAATTGCAGTAGGTGAAAATGGTGGAATTATTACTTCTGGTCCCAACGAACATAAACTAATGGGAAAAAAAGAAGAATGTGTCAAGGCATTTGAATTTTTAAAAACAAAAATTCCAGAAGCTATAGAAAAACCAGTTTTTCCTCGTATTACTGAAGTTGTGTTGGAAAGAAATTTTGATGTGAATCTAGGAAAGAAAATTTTTGCGGATAATAACTTCGATGTACAACTAACTGACAGTCAATACGCGTATCATATCAACTCAAAAGGAGTCGATAAAGCAAATGGCTTTCTTGAGGTGATGAACATGTTTTCAGCAAAAAAAGAGGATGTTATTGCAATTGGAGATAGTGAAACAGATGTTCCATTGTTCAAATTGGCCAGTGTAAGTGTAGCTTTAGGAAATGCACCAGAAGATGTTAAGTCTCAGGCTACACTTGTAGTTGGAGGACATGCAGGTGATGGTGTTATTGAGGCACTTGAAACAATTCAATTAAAATTATTGGCGTAATGATATCATGACTATGAGAATACTTTTTGATGAAATAAGACTGGGGGTAAAGCAAACATGTACTCACCTTGGATATCCGGAAATAGAATTTGATGTATCTGAAGCATCAAGGCCTGAATTTGGAGATGTAAGTTGTAATATTGGATTTCTGTTGGCAAAGGAACTTAAAAAAAGACCATTTGATATTGCACAAACACTTGCAGAAGAATGCGAAAAGAATTCTATACCCTATGTATCAGAAGTTTCCGCACATAATTCAGGTTATCTTAATTTTGTTGCAAATTACTCTATGCTAATTCCAAAGGTTATCAAATCTTCACTTCATGTTGATTATGGTAAAGTAGATCTTGGCAAGAATTCAAAGATGGTTGTTGAACATACCAGTGTAAATCCAAACAAAGCACTTCACGTGGGACATGTGAGAAATATAATAATCGGAGACACGATTGCAAGAATTCTTCACAAAGCATCGTACGATGTTAGCGTTCTAAATTATGTAGATGATTCGGGTTTACAAGTTGCAGATATTATTGTAGGTTTCAAGTATGGTGGATATTCTGACAAGCCTCCGGAGGGACAAAAGTTTGATCATTATTGTGGTGATATTGTTTACGTCAGTATTACTGAAAGATATGAAACTGACAAGCATCTTGTAGAATTAAGATCCGACGTTCTCAAGGAACTCGAAGAAGGTACGTCTGAGATAGCAAAATTTGGTGATGATATAACAAGACGAGTTCTTGATGAACAGCTTAAAACTTGCTGGCGTCTTGGTGCTACATATGACTGTCTCAACTTTGAATCTCAGATAATTCGCTCTAATCTCTGGTCTATAGCATTTGAAAAAATGAAGTCAATGGAAATTACAACATTGGAACAAGAAGGTAAAAACACAGGATGCTGGGTTATCAAGGCCGAATCTGAAGAAGACAAAGTACTCGTACGAAGTAATGGCATTGCCACATATGTCGCAAAAGACATTCCCTATGCAGCATGGAAACTTGGAATTTTAGACGACCCATTTTACTATAAACATTATGCCGTACAAAAAACAGGACGAGTGCTGTGGCAGACTAGTCTTGATGACAAGGAAACAAAATTAAATTTCAGAGGAGATGCCGTAATCACAGTTATAGACTCCAGACAATCACGATTACAAAAAATTATAACAAAAATAATGTCTGATTTTAAATCAAGACCAGACTCTTACATACATTTAGGCTATGAATCCGTAACACTTAGTCCTGATACTGCCAAGACACTGGACCTTGATACTGGTGGAAAATCTGTACAAATGTCTGGAAGAAAAGGAATCTATGTTAGTGCAGATTACGTCTTGGATGTTTTAAGCTCAAGAACATTTGAAGAGACGAAGAGAAGAAATCCAGAATTAGACGAAATAACTCTAGTCAAGATATCTGAACAGGTTGCAATTGGAGCTCTTCGTTATACGATGATCAAGCAAGACCTTGACAAAATTATTACATTTGATCTGACTGAATCTCTAAGCCTTGAAGGTGATACTGGACCATATATCCAATATGCATATGCCCGTGCAATGAGAATTGTAGAAAAAGCAGGAAGAGATCCTATGTTTGAAGTAAATCTTGATGAAATGCAGACAATCTATGAGACAGACTTGGTAAAAGTCATTGGCAAGTTCGACTTGCAAGTAGAAGACGCCGCAAAGAATCTGTCACCCAAAGTAATTGCCAAATATTGTTACCAGCTTGCTGTATCTTTCAACACATTTTATGAACACGTCAAGGTGCTTGCTGCCGAATCTGAATCACTAATTAATGCAAGACTCTGTTTGGTTTATTCTTTTAAAGAAACACTTGGTAAGGCGTTAGAGCTTCTTGGAATTGATGCTCCAAGTAGAATGTGAGATGATATAGAAATTGGTTACACTAAAAGCAACAATATCCGTGATTTTTGCAGCCATAGGTTTGATTTTTACAGTCTGGGGAATGTTTACAGTATCTCAGACTATGGTCTGGTTGGGAGTGGGATTTTGGGTAGCATCTGTTGTATCTGGAAGATTGCTCAAAAGAAAATCCGACACAAAGGAAGAGCCACCAAAATAACTTGGAATAATTGAGAAAATTTCTAGAGTGAAGCTATTTATCCACATTTGATTAGGTCAAGTTGTGAGGAAAATAAAACAAAACGACAATGTGTTGTTTTTCTATAATGATTCAAAAAAATGGTTAATGAAAGTTGCACCAAAACAAAAATTTCATACTCATGTCGGAATTATTGATCATAAAAAAGTTATAGGAAAACCATTTGGTACTGCAATCAAGACTAACAAAGGCAAGATAATCTTTGCTCTAGAACCTACCATCTATGACTATGTATTGAAAAGTCAGCGCAGTACTCAGATTGTTTATCCAAAGGATCTGGGATTTATCGCAGCAAGAATAGGACTACAAAGTGGTCAAAAGATAGTAGAGATTGGTACGGGAAGTGGCTCCTTTACAACATTTCTTGCAAGTATTGTAAAGCCAAAAGGTCATGTTTACACATATGATGTAGATGAAAATTTTATGGCAATTGCAAGAAAAAATATCGAAAAAGCAGGAGTTTCCAAGTATGTGACGATGACAAAACTTGACATAAAGACTGCCAAAAAAATGCCACAAAAAGATGCAGATGTAGTTATTGTTGATCTTGGAGATCCTTGGGTGGTTGTACCACAAGCAAGAAAGATGCTAAAGGGTAGTGGAGCGTTTGTTTCAATATGTCCTACGATGAATCAGCTAGAGAAATTGGCTGCAGCGTTACGACAAAATGATTTCTTTGATATAGAATGCACAGAACAGATTGTTCGAACCATCGAAGCAAGAGATGGTAAAACAAGACACTCATTTAGAGCCATAGGTCATACCACTTATGTTGCATTTGCAAGAAAGGTTATCACACCTGCAAGCTTTCGTAAGATATTGGCACCTGTTGAACAGCCAGAAATTGAGACCGAAGAACTTGAATCTTTAGAAGACGAAAGTTTATCATCTCTTAAAAAATAAAACGACTGTTGGCAAAGATTCTACAACCTTTAATTGTTAAGAGCTTTATACCTGCACGAAAGACCTTATCTAGAAAAGGTGATAACGGGAAAGTCCTAGTTCTTGGTGGAAATTATCTCTATCACGGAGCTCCAATACTGTCATCTATTGCAGCATTACGGGCAGGATCTGATCTGGTATACACATGTGTTCCAAAAATTAATGTAATGTCAACTCGTGCCTTCTCTCCAAATCTTATTGTTGTACCATTAGTTGATGTCAAACTTACTAGAGGCTCAGTCCAGAAATTACTTGGAATTATACCAAAAGAACTGGATTCTGCCACAATGGGGATGGGTCTTGGAATTCAAGACCGTGAAGCAATAAAAATTCTGATTCGTTCTCTTTTAGATAGGGCAGTTATGATCTCACTTGACGCAAGTTGTCTAGTGCCTGAAATTCTTCCAGATATACAAGACAAAAAAGTAGTAGTGACACCTCATGCCGGAGAGTTTAGGAGACTCTTTGGAGAGATGCCTCCAGATAATGTAAAACAGAGAACTGTCATGGTTGAAAAATATGCTAAAGACAATGGTGTGACCATATTGCTAAAAGGTCCAACAGATGTTGTATCTGATGGAACTCAGACATATCTGAATCCAAAAAATATTGCTGCCATGACTGTGGGAGGAACAGGAGATGTACTATCTGGAGTTGTCGCGGCAATGCTTGCAAAAAATAAAAATCCTGTACAAGCAGCTTCTGCAGCAGTGTTTGTTAATGGAAAATCTGGATATTTGGCACAAAAAAAATATGGTCTGCATATTATGGCTACAGATTTATTGGATTTTATACCATTTGCAATGAAATCATTTGATAAAGTGAAATAATTTATGCAAGAAAACTATGTTGACAAGAATTTTTCAAGTCTAGTTTCTGATTTACAAAAACTAATACAACAGCCAAGTATTTCAGCAAAAAATCTGGGACTAGAAGAATGTGCTGGATTGATTGTTCAAATGATGAAAAAATCTGGCATACCTACAGAAATACTTCGTATCAAAAAAGGAATTCCGTCTGCCATATATGGCGAAGTCAAATCAAAACAAAATCCTGACAAGACACTACTTTTCTATAATCATTATGACGTCCAGCCCGAAGAGCCTCTTGAACTGTGGGATGATAAACCGTTTAGCGGAAAAATTAAAGGAAACAAGATTTACGGAAGAGGTTCTGCTGATGACAAGGGCGAATTAATTACTCGAATAAAAGCAGTAGAGTCATTTCTAAAAACAACAGGTGATGTTCCTTGTAACATTAAATTTTTCATCGAAGGCGAGGAAGAGATTGGAAGCGTACACATTGAGGAATATTTGAAAAAATATGAAAAGAAACTGTCATGTGATGCAGTTATCTGGGAATTTGGTTATGTGGATGAAAAGAATAGGCCAATAATCAGTCTTGGAATGAAGGGTCTTCTTTATGTAGAATTGTCTAAAAAAGAATCAATACGAGATGCACATTCTAGCCTAGCAGTAATTATAGAAAATCCTGCTTGGAGGCTAGTTGAGGCATTACAGACACTTCGCGATATGGATGGTACAATACTGATAAAAGATTGGTACAAAGAGGTAGACAAATTTACAAAAGAAGATCTTTTGATTATAAACTCTGAACCATTTGATGAAAATTCATTCAAAAAAGAATATGGTATTAGAAAATTTGTTGGAAATAAAAAAGGTATAGAAATAAAAAAAGCACTTGTAGGAGATCCAACGTGTAACATAGCAGGATTCACATCTGGTTATGAAGGACCTGGTGCAAAGACTGTCTTACCTTCCAAGGCATTGGTAAAAATTGATTTTAGATTAATTCCAAAAATGGAGCCACAAAAACAATTGCTTAGATTGAAGAAACATCTTAAAGAAAATGGATTTGGTGATATTGAAGTTAAACTGATTCATGGCGAGGCTGCAGCTAGGACAAAGATTTCTGATCCTTTTGTTAAAACCGTAAAAAAGGCAGCAGATGAATCATTTGGAACGTCTGTACTCAGTGTCTCTTCTGCAGGAACAGGTCCAATGTTTTCATTTGTTAAATTTCTAAAATCTCCATGTATTGCAATAGGAAGTACGTATGTTTTTGCACGAATCCACTCGCCCAATGAATTTGCAAGAATTGACTTGTTGAGGAAAACTACAAAATGCATGTGCAAAATAATTAGAAATTTTGCGTCACAATAGGTTTTATGAAATCTGATTTTCGAAAAGATTGGAAATTATCTGATCTTTTGCCTCTAGATAATTGATCTGTGCATGATAATACAGAAAGGCCTTTATTGTGCTCATTTTGAAGTTCAAACATGGCTTACATGTACATGCCAGGAGCTACCGCAGTCGGTATTACTTATGATGGTGGAGTAGTTATGGCAAGTGAGAGAAGAATCGCTTATGGTAATTTTGTGGTAAGCAAGACTACAAAGAAGACATTCAAGATTACTGACTTTGTTGGCGCATGCTGTGCTGGAATGGTTGCAGATATGCAGGTTTTAGCAATGCAGATGAGGGCAATGACCAAGATTAGAAAGATGGAGCTCAAACGTGAAATTCCTCCAAACTCTGTAGCAAAGATGATGTCTAGTTTAATGTACGAGCGAAGATATTATCCACTGATGACCCAAGTCATAGTTGGAGGAGTGGACGGTGAAGCAGTAATTTACACATTAGATCCGCTAGGTTCTGTTTTACCTGATGATTATGCCGCAGTAGGAACTGGTGCAGAGATGGCACTTGGGGTTCTTGACCAAGAATTCAAACCAAAGATGAGTGAACAGGATGCTGTAAAACTGGCAGTCAAGTCCATAAGATCTGCAATTATGAGAGACAACGCAAGTGGAGATGGAATAGACGTACTTGTAGTTGACAAGAACGGAACACGAGAAACCACTGAAAAATAGTTTGTTTACTTTTTAATTAGTTTGGCAGATTCCCAATATTTATCAGAAATGTAATGCAAGTTCTTTACAACTTCGCCTTTTGTTATGGTTGACATCTCATCACTTGATACTAGAGCTTTTCCAATTGAAAGAAACTTGTTGTGTGCTTCTTCAACCACGCAAATTATGTCGTCTTTTTGAAATTCTGAAAAATTTTTAATTCCAGGACGCATTACATTGGCTCCGTTACAAACAAATTTTATGGCTCCTGCATCAACTACTACTTTGGGGAATTTTTCTAAAAGCCCTATCTCTGAAAGAAATGGGAGGTAGATTTCTCCTATTCGTATGG
Organism: Candidatus Nitrosotalea bavarica; assembly: GCF_900167955.1. Classification (GTDB taxonomy): domain Archaea; phylum Thermoproteota; class Nitrososphaeria; order Nitrososphaerales; family Nitrosopumilaceae; genus Nitrosotalea; species Nitrosotalea bavarica. The sequence continues at coordinate 358,566 of NZ_FUYK01000007.1, forward strand.
CCATTATACTATCTCCAGTTATCAAGCTGGTACTATCATCAAGTTCATGTAACACCAATGTCTTTGCTTTTGGTAACTCGATATGCCACTGTTTAGTCATTTTATCCATGACTTCTGAAATGTCACTTTTGGATATGTTATGCGATTTCAATTCTCGACATTTCCTGTTTGATATCTAACAAATCACGTAAAATAGAACTGGCTGTTTCTATGCCTCCGGCACCACGTCCAATTATTGTCTGCTGACCCGAGTGCTCGGAATTAAACGTGATGGCATTCAGAGTACCATTGACACACATTGGATCATCAAGAGGTATCTCCTTTGGTGATACTACTAATTCTCTATCACATGAAGCAATCAATTTTACTGCACAATCATGCGATGTTGCCTTTTTAATATCTGATGTAGTAACGTCTCTAATTCCTATTCTTTTAATGTCTTTTATGGTTACTTTCATGTCCATTATCCAGTTTGCAAGTATGACAAGTTTTGCGGCAGCATCAAAACCATCTATGTCAAGTGACTCGTCTGCCTCTACGTATCCTTTCTTCTTTGCATCTGCAAGAGCTGCCTTGAATGTTAACCCTGTTGCCATGTTTGTCAGTATATAGTTAGTAGTACCATTTAGAATTCCTTGAAATGACACTATACGTTCTCCGCGCAAACTGTTTTTTGCATAGTCTAGAATTGGTGTACCGCCTCCCACGGTTCCACTAAATTTTAACTGGACTTGATTGTATGTTGCCAATTCGATCAATGAGGGAAATGCAAGAGCTAGCGGTCCTTTATTTACTGTAATGACATGTAATCCTTTTTTCATTGCACTTACAATGTGTGACATGCCAGGCTCTGCATCTTTGTAGTTGCTCGGAGTGGTTTCAATTAGTACCTCTGCATCCATTCCATTTATCATGTCTAGACCGTTTGCATCTTTTTCCTTGTTGTGATATTTTCTTATATTTCCATATTTTTTCTTCACCTCTAACAATCTGTTTAAATCAAGACCTGCAGAAGATGCGGCTGAACCTTTTGAATCGAAGACTCCTACTATTCTTGGCTTTAATCCATGTTTTGCATATAGATCCTCTGATCTAGAAAGTAATAATTTTGCAAAACTTTGCCCAACAACTCCAAAACCTGATAATATTATTCGCAATATCCACAAGACACATTTTGGCATTAATTAAGATTGACGAATTCTAAGATTACTTTATTAAAGCATTATATGGGAATTAACTTGTGAAATCAAAAAAGTATGTTTATTTGGGAATATCGGGTGCCGCAATAGCTGCTGTTATAATTATAATTACTCAGTTCCACATTTTTCCATCTGAGGATCAAAATAACCCGCAATCTAGTCAAGTTGCATTTCTTGATTTTTCATATGATGAGGAAAACTCCGATCTCAAATCTACCTTGGCGACATATCATATCAATATGACAAAACCAATTACTCTGAGTACTCAAACTGACGTTCGTCAATATTGTAATTTTCTTACTGATCCAACAAAGCAGGCTCTTGTGACATATTGTACTTCTACCGATCTTAAAGATAATCAAGGATTTCTTGGGGACATTAGCATGTTAGGCTCACCAGATGTACCTGGAATTGTTGTAGTGGCATTGCAGTCAAATCCAGTATTGTCCAACTATAATGATGTAAAAACTGTTTTTGGAGTCGCTCTCAATAGTACTATATGTCCATGCTGGGAAAAGGAATCACCTGGCGGATTTACCTCCTTAAATTCATTGTTAGACAAATTACTTTCTACACACAAGACTACTGCAGAACCTACTACTAGTACTCCTACACTTCCATTGGGAAACAAGCATTTCAAGATTGAACTTACCACAAACGAAAACGGCTATCTTTGGAAACTTCTTGTAGCCAAGTAATTAACTCAATATCTTGGTTTACGAAGGTTGACGTGACTCTTTAATCTGTGGAAAATATCTTTTGGTGTTATAGTTGTTTGAATATTTGTGGCTCTTGCCACTTGGTTTTGTAGCCGGCATAGTGGGGTCTATGATAGGTCTTGGAGGGGGATTCATCGTAGTACCAGTATTGACATTTTTTGGATTCTCACCAACTCTTGCAGCAAGTGATAGTCTATTTGCAGCTTTTGCTAATTCTATAGCATCTACTGCATCATATTCTAGACAAAAAAGAATAGTATATTCCCTTGGCATCAAACTTGCACTTATCTCGATACCTGGAACAATTCTGGGTGCGTATATTTCAGATCAAGTCTCTCCACCTCTATTCAAATTATTATTTGGACTTGTTCTTGTAGCGTCTTGTGTCTACATTTACATGCGAAGAAAAATGGAATCAAGAGAATATAATTTATCAAAACAAATAATGCTTCTTGTAGTAGGCGCAAGTTTCTTCGCAGGTGTAATCTCTAGTCTATTTGGAATTGGAGGTGGTGTTGTTTTTGTTCCTTTGATGGTAATTGCAATTGGATTATCAATGAAACTGGCCGCGCCCACATCTCAATTCATTCTAATGTTTGCATCTGCTTCTGGCATGATAATGCACTCCATACTAGGTCATCCTAATTATTATGAGGCAGGAATGCTTTCGATAGGATCTTTCATAGGTGGTATGATTGGAAGTAAACTGTCTACACGCATTAATGAGATGAAACTTAGAATATTTGTAACTATAGTAATTGCGGCTACTGCAGTTAAACTGATTATTGATGCACTGGGGCGTCCTTTTTAATATGGTAGAGATTTTTCTTTGAAATTACAACTACCTTTCCATCATCATTTACTCCTTCAAAATCTATTCCTATTAATCCAAATTCTTCGTTGAGTTCTTTCTTCTCTGAAATTCTAAATTTTATCTTTAATTTCTCATCTGTAAAAAGCGGTTTTAGAAATCTAGTCTGTCTGTTATTCCAACTCGGGTCTCCATCTATTCCATAGAAAATTAAAAGATTTCCATACATTTCTTCTAATTTTGTAAACTCTCCTTCAATCTTTGATAAAATGGCCCTTCCTGAAACCACTCGTTTCTCCTTACTTGAAAATTCTTTATTTTCGTAAATTATGTTTTTAATTCCTGAAAATGAAAGATAATTGTCAAGTTCTGAAGGGGATATTTTACATTCTGAATGAAACTCATCACCGACGTTTAATTGGCTGAATTTTTTCATCAGGTTCTTGTTTCGTCTGGATAGTAGATTACCTCGGCATTATTAATTGACTTTCCAGAAGTGAAATAATTGACTGCCTTGATTATGTTTTCATTGATTGGTTCTGTACCATCCACGCTTCCAGGTAGCACCAAGTAAATCCTAAGTTTTGATTTTAGAACATCACTTAGTTCTTGGTTTACTGTGGTTGTAAATGGTCTGAGGGCTCCTCTGAATACTTCTACTCTGGCTCTGTCTCCTCCAGTAACTTTGCCCCCTGATGGCATATCTGGTCCGATTACTATCATGATTCCTTCCTTGTTCTTGAAAAGTGGTGGATTCTTTGCTCCTCCTGGCACGAATATGTTGAGAGATTCTTGTAAAAAGATGGCAGGTGTGTTTATGAACTTGTCAACAAGGCCATCCCAATCCTTTCTCGATAAATCTACAAACTTGCCTACTTGTGGAACCTTTCCAGTTATGTACACTACAGTACTTATTGGCCCTATTTTCTGAGTTGCCGTGTTTAACATCCTCTTCACACTTTCTTGATTTGACAAATCCATTACATGGGAATGGAATTTTGATAATCGTTCTTCAGCAATCTTGGGACTTGTTTTTGAGATTAGAATTACTGTCTTTCCTCCACTATTTTCAACTTTTTGCGCTAGGAATTCAGTTCTTGCTATATCTGATTCATCTGTAGCGTCTACTGCAAATAACACAACTTTGGCATTAAAGTTTGGTTGAGTCTCTGGAATGGAACATGCAATGTGTGGCTTTACTGGATAAAATACGCGGTCTCCAGGTATGACTTTGCCATTTAGGATCTGCCCTATATTATCATCACTTAGCATCAAAACAGTTTCAGCTACTTGTGGTTGTGTTAGAAACTGTTCATCTGCAATCATTTTACTAGTATTATTTTGAATTTTTTCTGCAATCTGTTGAATTTTGGATAATAATGCCGAAATTGTTTTTTCTAAATTTTGTATGTCTGATTCAGAACTGACTGATTTTAATTTTGCGAGCTTTGATGCAGCTTTGTTAATTCCTTCTTTTACTATTTTTTCATCTTCTCCAAGTAATGGAAGTATGTCTACATTCACTATCTCTACTTCTTCTGGTGTAATACTTTCAAAACCACTTACTCTCATAAACTCTGCAGCCGCTTTTGGATACACTGTTTTGTAAATCCTATCAGAGTGCACTGGTCCTGGATTTGTGGCTATTGATATGATTCTCTTGTCAGTAAGCTCCCATGACATTGCTTCAGCAAGTCTATTCTTTGCTCCCTGAGCTGCAGTGTATGGACTTCTGAATCTGTACGGTCGTTGTTCATACGGTCTCTCTTCAGTAAAGAATGTGGATATTGTTACTATTTTTGAGCCAGGCTTCATTGTTTTTATTGCCTGGGAAGATGTCCAAAATGTTCCAGTCAGATGAATACCAACTGTACTCTTAAATTCAGAAATTGGGGAATTGGCAAAACATGTAACTGGTCCTGAAACTCCTGCATTGTTGACTACAATATCTACACCACCATGTGACTTTTTGAGTTCGTCAAACATCTTTGAAACTCCATCCTCATCGCTTACATCCACACCCGAGAAAATTTTTACAAATGAACCGCTGTTTACTTTTAAAATTACTTGCTCTAATTCTTTGGCAGCCTCTTCAAGTGGCTCTCTTCTTCTTCCTAGAATTACTATATTTGCACCATTTTCTGCAAATTTCATAGCTATTGCCTTTCCTATTCCAGTTCCGCTTCCAGTTATGACTACAAGTTTATTTTGGAATTTTAGCATTTGATGTAATCTGAATATTTTTGGACTATTTAGACGTTGTAGGTAAGTTGTGTGCAAGACCTATACTTGGGATCTTTGTAGGTATACAGACATATTTATTTGTGGGCTGGCCAAATTTCACACATGCACGATTCTGAATCTGATATGTTTCGCCCGATGAATAAAAATGAAGAATATTGTGAATCACTTAAAAAAATTGGTATTGATGCTGAGGCAAAACCACTTGATACAGATGTAGAAAAAGAAGATTATTATTCAAAATATTTTGCAAATTCTCCTGCCATGGTAACAAATCATGGTGTTATCAAACTCAAAGGGTCTAACATCGATGAAGTACAAATAATTCAAAGGGGTTGAAAATGACACAAGATCTTAATCCTGTACCATGGGGATCTCAAGACCGATTTCAAGCACACTTTATTGTAAAGACACATCATGATGTATCTGAAGACGATTTTCTTGCAAGACCAAAACTTGAAACCAAAGGATATTTTGCTTCAAAGAGAGTAACTGGGGTCAGGTGGATTGGCTATACTCTGGCAGATACTTTGAACTCTGATGCAGAACTTAAGAATATGATGACAAGATTATCATATGAAGACGCGCATATCACTGTCGAGCCAACTAAAGGCAATATCCGAATTTATGGTAAGTGGAAAGATAGCTATAATTTTGCAATAACCAAAGAATTGTTTGCAGTGTATGATCGTATTGCTTCTCACATTAAAAGAGAGTTAGGCTCTCCACCAGTCCAAAGCTAAACAATCAACTTTATTTCCTTTTGGGATTGCCAGGATGAATTGTTTTCTTACTGTTGTTGCCAATCTTCCGGCTAGAACAACGCTTGTTGCAGATATGGTATCTGTGGAATTGTACACTTGGAGAAGATATGGGGCATGGTCTATTCCAGGTCCTTTTTGATATACTGCAAAATCACAACCAAACTTGATTCCGGGATTTACAATGTATCCCTTGTCTCTGAAATCTTTGTACACCGTGTATTTCTTGTCAAAATTATGATATTCTCTTCTACATATTTCTAAAAGCTCTTTCTGTGTAACAAGTTTTTTGGCATGAAATACTTTTAGTTTTGATTTTTCTTGTAGGTATAATCCTTCTATTAGATCTAAAATCAAAGGCACGTTTATCTCCTCAGGCTTTGGTTTTGTCATGCCAATTGGTTTTCCATAATATCCTGCAACAAAGAGTGCACGAGAGTCTTCGATATTCCAAACTATTATCCTGTTTTCTATTAGATCTCCTTTCAAATCATTTCTAATAAAAATGATAATCGATTTTAGTGTTTACAATTAATTTATAGAAAAAGGAAAAGAGTATTTCAAAATTTTATAGGCTAAGAGCCAGCAAAATGAATGAATCTGAGACTTGTAGGACCTTATCCGACATTTCTTCAATTCCTTCTACTACATCCTTTAGAAGCAATAGCTCTTTGGTTGTGGCAGTTTCATCAAGTACTCTAATGCTTAATGCTCTGTACTTGTCATCTACCAGTCTCTCTATTTTCTGTGCCTCGTGAGCAAGATCAATTGCAACCGTACTGTTGTTGCTTGCAAGAGCCCTGATTATTTCATTAATTTTATGAATCTGGTCTACAGCTAATTCTATTAGTTCTGTAAGATCCTTGTCAAGCTTCTCTTTTTTGAGTGTGGCTGCCTTGATATTTGAGAGTTTAAAGGCAATGCCTGTGATGTATCCTGCGATTTCATCCATCGTGTATGCCGAGTTCAAAAGATTCTCTCTGTTCATCATGAGACCTCCGACATCTGAAATTTCTCGAGTGATTTTTCTTCGGAGAGCTTCTACTTCATCTTCCGTATTCTTTATTCGCTCAAGTAATTGTTTTATTTCAGATTTGTCTGCTTTGATAATCAAACCAGGCAGAATTGATAGATCTCTGACAGCGTTGAGAATTCTATTTATTTCATCTTGTAAAACGGCAAGGGCCTTTCTCTTTGCCTGAACTTCAAGTTCTCCGCTATACATCTAGAGATTTTAAACTAGGCCTGCGGCTAATAATCCTTGCGTAAATACTGTGTAAACAAGAATGATTTTCTCAAGTTTGTCTTTCATCTTGGATGACACGTTTTTGACTATTGTATAAAGTTAAGATCTCATCAATGGTAGTAGCATTTTCAGATGTTTTCTCAAATCTTATTTTTCCGGTGAATTTGGGAAATCGGAGAGCTAGTCCACTACCTTTTCTAATTTTATCCATGGCAACTTTATGGATTGGACTAAGAGTTATCTCTGACGCAACAATTTCTATTACCAACTCGGGTTCAAACCACACATCTGCTTCTAGACCACTTTCAATTCTTGGGTCTTTTTTAACAGTGATCTTGTCTGCAAGAATTTGATAGAATTGATCCAAGCTCCCGTCTGTAAATCCCGTACCAACTTTACAAATGCTAGGAAATGTATCGATTTGATCATTATATGCTGATAATAACAATGCTCCGTATCTTCCAGTTCTTCTACCTCTTCCATAAAATGCCCCCACCACAACCAAGTCCAAACTATCTCCCAACTCATTTCTATATTCGCGCTTGAGCTTTAGCCAGTTACTTGCTCTTGCACCTGCACGGTATGGCGAGTCAAGCTGCTTGAGCATAAGTCCTTCACATCCAGAGTTTATTGCATTCTCTAAACTATCTTCTACTTCATTATCTGTCTTCACCAGTGTCATTGGCATTACTTTTGCAAAAGAATCTTCAACTATGATTCTCTCAAGAATTTTCCTTCTCTCCTTATAGGATACGTCTAGACAGTTTTTTCCGTCTTCTAATAATACGTCAAAGAAATTTACAGTTATGGGATACTCTTGAACTGCCTTGGCAATCTTGTATTTGCGTCTTCGATGCATTAATTCTTGAAATGGGAGAAATTCTCCAGTATCATCATTTATTGCAACAATCTCTGCTTCTAATATGACTTCATTGACTTTCAAAGATTTGCCAATATTTTCTACAATGTCTGGATAATAGTTGGTTATGTTTTCTAGACTTCTTGAATATAGAATAATTTTTTCTCCCTGTCTATGGATCTGAACTCTTTCACCGTCTAACTTGTATTCTGCAGCAAATTCTTGACCCATCTTTTCATGTGCCTCTTGTGGACTTTTTACTCTCTCTGCAAGCATTGGTCGAATTGGACTGAAAATTTTTACCTGAAAATCTTTCAAAGCACTTATTCCATCTTTTGAAACTGCCTGAGATACTTTTCCCAAATCACTACAAACATTGTACGCATGTTCTAAAATGGGCCGATTTTCTTTTGAACCTGTATATGCAACAGAAAGGGCATCAAGTATTGTGTAGTCGGCAATTCCTAATCGAAGATTCGATGTTATTATTTTTGCAATAAATCCTCCTTCTGTGGGAGTTGCGTCGTTTAGTAGACTAGAAATGTATTTCATCTTCATGTCTTGAGACCTTGCCCCCCTGAGTTCTGCAATTTTGTAGAGAGTTTCATAAACTCTCTCAACTGTGATATCTTGGTTTAGAAATGTCGTTTGCGTCTTTTGCTCAAGTATCTTTGACGCAACTTGGCCAAAATCTCCTGTTTCTTTGTATTCATGATCAATTTTTTTGACTGATATTCCAGATGATTTTGATAATGCTTTTATTGCAATTTTTTCAGCAATACCTATCTCCACGCCCTCATGATCCGGTCTGAGTTTTCCTTGAAGGAGGTAAACAACTTTTGGTATTATGTCAGGAGGTGTAATTTTGAAAAGATCCACTAGATGCTGTGTTAGTTCAAGTCTCTTTGTTGTATTCTCCATGTATCTTAGAGTATCTGCAACAAGTGAAAATTTCATCTGACGATGTTTACTGTATGTAGGATAAAAGGTTGAGTTATTTCTTGTGTAAATGTGCTTGTATTTTTAATTTTATTTCTATTGTTCTTTTTGAAATTATTGCATGAAAATCAGAATGTTCTTCAGAGTCCAAAAACCGTTTGTTTCTACCAAGAAATCCATCAAAGAATACTCCTTCCACGTATCCGATGTATAGTCCAATGGCAAAATCTTCCATGTTTGTTATAGGCCATGATCTTGCCTCTGCTAATACCATTGTTGGATAATCAAGAGCATAAGTTATCACATCGTTTAGGTTTTTTTCTTCGATTAAATCTAATCCCATGATAAAAAGCTACGTGATCTAGTATTTAGAATTTCTTCAAATTTTGTTCGTTTATAAATAGGATGGAAAAAGAATTGTGTATGGGTGGCGGCAAGAAACAATCTCCAGCACAAGCAGAAAAGACTCAGACAGCTGAGGCTGACAAGAAGGGGGGTCAAAAGAAAGGAGATAAGAAAGAGCAGAAGCAAAGAACAAACATCTCTGTTATCGTAGATGAGGGACAAGCCCTGAATTTCATTAAAGGCGCAAAGGTCTTCACAGTTCAAGAATTATCTAGACAAGCTAATGTCAAGATATCTGCAGCAAATGCATTTTTACAAAATCAATTAGAAAAGGGCTCAGTAAAAAGAATAGGTGGCTATAGTGGGCACCATATCTACGTTCCAGCCTGAGTTATTGTAAATATATCGCCAGGTTTTACATCTTTCAAAGATTCAATGTTTGCTGTTATTTTTCCAATCAATGTCATAGATTTTGTAGATGATGTATCTTCAAGGAAAAAACAAATTGAACTGTTTGAGGCCAAAAAACCCACATCTCCTTTTTTGAATTGAGTTCGTAATTTTTC
>NZ_FUYK01000007.1:368259-424330 GCF_900167955.1 Candidatus Nitrosotalea bavarica
CCAGATCTTGCTTGGAGACAGAGCCTGCGCTCATTTTTGAGGAGAAGGATTATGAATATATAACGTTTCTTTATCCAACATCACAATGTCGGATGAACCTGAGGAAGTTAGTGTAGATACTGAAGAGGTTCAACCAGTAGAAGAAGAAGAACCAGTCTTAGGACCTGTTGTAGTTGAAACAACTGAAGCTCCCGTAGAAGAAGAGGAGGAGGTCAAACCAGGAAAGAAAGGAAAGAAGGAGCTTAGTGCCGAAGAAATCGCAGAACAAGAGAGACTAAGAAAGATAATTGACGCTCGTGAAATTATAGATGTAGATCCAATTCATGTTCCAGTAGAGTACGAGATGACTGGAAAAGGTAAGATAATGATAGGTCCTCCAACCTTGACACGATTTGAAAAAGCAAGAATACTTGGAGCTAGGGCATTACAATTATCATTGGGAGCGCCACCTTTCATACCGATACCAAAAGATGTTGCAACATCGCTTGATCTTGCTTATGCAGAACTTGAAAAACGTGTTATTCCTATTACAATAAGACGAGTTTTACCAAATGGCGACTTTCAAAATATTCCAATCGATCTTTTCGATTAATGGATGAATGGTCGATAAGACTTTAATAGAATGCGTAAATGGTGGTGATAGGGTTTGTTGATTAGCGAAGATAAAACACAGTTAAATGGAAATTTCCCAAACTCTACAGGTAAGATAGTTACCATACATCAACAGGATATTGTACCATGTGCACTTGATCTTTTAACTGATCTAGTAAAATACAAAACAGTTACACTTGTAGCAAGCGGTCAGTCAATACCTACTGCAGTAGCTGTTGCAAATATTGTAACTGAAAACATGATGAAGGGAAATTCCAAAATTCTTGACATTGTTGTAGATAGTGAAGAGACTCGTGAAAGTTCTGGACCTTCGATGGTTTCAATTATTAAAATTACGGTAGCAAAAACGAACTAAAACGAAGTACCTGGACCTTTTAGAAGCATACTCTCACATTCTTTGCAAACTGCCTCATCTATGTTTGATTCAAGCTTGTGGTGTATGTCACATATTAGTAAACTTGATTTTATGTAGTTGCAAAGACCTATGAACTTTGAGAGGCTTGCTGGGGTATATGCCATTTTTGAAGCAAGATTGTTAGAAATGTCATTTATCATGTCAGATACTTCCTTTACTGACAACAACTTGTTTATCAGAACTGGATCACCTCTTGTTCCTCTGACGTAATTGCTTATGGCTGCTTGAGTCACCCCTAATAGTTTTGAGACTTCCTCTTCTCTTATCTTGTGTTCTTCTATTAGCTTCTTTGCCAAAATTGCTCTCAACGCAGGTATCAGAGTCTTTGTTTCTATTTCCGAAGGAAGAAGCATATATGCCAAAATGTTGTTATAAAATATTTAAACCTAATCATATTTTTTATGATGACTTAATTTAGAGAACAGAAAAGATCTGCCTATTGCAAGAATTTGTAAAAGAAATAAAATCATTAGTATTACAAGCAGTGAAAAATTGTAATTATGACTGTGTTGCTCTTTCTGGAGGTCTTGATAGCTCGATACTTGCCTCTTGTATCACAAATAAAAAAATTCCAGCATTTGCTCTTGTTGCAAAAGATTTTGTATCAAGTGATCTAATGTATGCTCAGCTTGTGGCAAAACAAAACCAACTAGATCTCAGAGTTATTTCTGCAAATATTGAAGATCTATTGTCAGCCGCAGAAGAGACTATCAAGATCCTCCGTGTATTCAATCCAATAGAGATTCGAAATAATGTTGTAGTATATCTTACAATGAAGACTGCCAAAGATTCGGGATGTCATTCTATGATGACTGGTGATGGCGCGGATGAACTTTTTGCAGGATATAATTTTTTCAAGAGATTATCTGGAAAGGAACTAGATGATGATCTAGCTAGAATTTGGAAAGTAATGCACTATCCTTCAAAATCTATTTCAAAATCTATTGGAATACACCTTTGCACACCCTTTCTTGACGATGTTGTATCTGAGTATGCAAAAAATATCCCATCACATCTGAAGGTACATGAAGAAAAAAGAGTAATGTATGGTAAATGGATCCTACGCAAGGCCTTTGAAGATATTCTTCCAGAGTCTATAGTCTGGAGAGAAAAATCTGCAATGCAAGATGGTTCTGGAACAAGCGGATTGACTACTTTTCTTGATAATCTAATTCCAGATTCTGTGTATGATGAAAAATCTAAACAATATTTGGCAAAAGACAAAGTCAATCTATCTTCAAAAGAGTCTCTTTACTATTATGGCATATACCGAAAGCATTTTGATGCTCCGTATAATTTGCTAAAATCAGAAATAAAGTGTCCGTGTTGTAGTTATGCTCTGAGTACAGATTCGCATTTTTGCCGCATGTGTGGTACCTATCCTATTTAGTTTTTTTCCACTTGTCTGGTTTTTTAGCAAAAATTCTCTTACAACCATGACAACAGAAATAATATTTTTTGCCTTTGTATTCGTGTACTAAAGCAAGGCTTTCATCTAGTTCAATTCCGCATACTGGATCTACCGGCATAATGGAATTCGTCCTAAGGTTTGTATTTAAAACTTACAATTAAGATGATAACTTCTTTATCAGTTCTGAAAACTCTGAATCACTCAAAACTGGCGTAGATGTAATATCTAAATTTTCTTGCACATGCACTTGAGATTTTTGTCCTACAAGTGGTGCTATTATTCCTGGTGTGGATCTTACAAACTGGATTGCACGATGAGAGGGTTTTGTCAACCCTCCAAATTCTGGTAAAATGTTTGGTGCAAGTAACTTCGCCTGCATGAGTGGAACACTTGCAAATACTCCCATTCCAAGTTTTATTGCTGCTTCTAGTATGCTATGTTGTGCTGTGTCAATTTCCTGACTCTTTAAAGTAAGTGCCTGATCAAGGTACATGTTGTATGGAAGTTGAATGAACTTGAATCCATTATCTTCACCTCCAACTTGTTTTGAAATTTTTACAATGTCATAAAGTGATAAATATTGGGGATGCTCTTTTGGAACTCTGAAACACTCCCATGTTGCCATGCCATAATATCGTATGACGTTCTCCTTTCTCTGTTTTTCATAAAACTCGAATACATCTTTGAGATTTTTCATAAACTTTTCCTTTGAAATATCTTGGAGTTGACCTTCTGCAGCGTTGTGGATGTACATCAAGTCTATACAATCTAGTCCCAAATTTTTTAGGCTACGATTTAGCTGATCCTGTAAATATGGTATAGTCATGCAGTGGTAACCAGAAGATATGTCTCCAGAATTTATCACTCCTGTTTTTACAAGTGTATTTTGTATGTTAATCCAAAATTCTTCATTAACATCTCCATCGTTTGTTATGTATCCATTCTTTGAGCTGATGAAAAGCTCATCTCTTCTCACCTCTTTTGCTTCTACTAGTTCCGAGACTGCTTTTCCTACTGATCTTTCTGCCTTTTGTGATCTGTAGTTAATTGCCGTATCTATTACATTAATTCCTGATTTTACTGACCACTTGATTGCTTCTACAACTAGTTTGTCAGTGGCATCATCCGGATTTCCAAGATATGTGCCAATTCCTATGGATGAAAGTGAAAGCCCTGCAAAACTCTTAAAGTGATTTTTTGCTACATTTGACTGTCTTTTTGAAAAATTTGAAGTGCCATCTGAGGTAGCATAACCTGATATCATATATTGGATTGAAATTTGGACGATTTAATTCTACTGAAGATTTTTCAAAAATATGTCTAAAACAAATGAAATGACAAACAACGCTCCAGTTATTCTTCCAAATGATACAAATCCATACATCACTGGGACGAGTCCTTCAATGTCCTGATAATGCCGTTTAAGAGAAATTCCAAATTTTATTGCAAGCGGCATGGTTGCTAGTGTAATAAGAGAACTTATTGGAAAAATTCCTATAATGACTGATGTGATGATAATTCCATATATTGTGGCCGGGAAGATCCATACTGCTGACGAAGCTTTGTCTTTTCCTAGTACTATGACTAGGGTTTTTCTTCCATGTTTTTTATCTGCATCAAAATCTGGAAATGAATTTACAAACAAGACCATCGATGAAAGAATACCTGAAACAATTCCTGCCAAGATTGGTTCTATTGTTATATGTGAACTCTGAACAAAATACGTACCAAGTACTATCATTGAACCCTTGATGGCAACAAAGATCTCTCCAAGTCCAGAATCTACAATTCTTGTTGAATAAAAATAGATTGAAACAATTGCAAATCCCAAAATTACTGCTATAGTTATTCCTCTTTCAAATATGAAAAATGCTCCAACTGAAGAGCCAATTATTAACATGGCTATTCCTGCACGATATACTTGACTTGGTTTGAGTAATCCCTCTGGCAAAACCCCGGTTCCGCCACTGAATTTTGTTCTTTTAGTATCCGTATCAATCTGTCTTTTATAGTCCCAATAGTCATTTAGTAAATCTACACTTGCATGTAATGCGGCAACTCCAACAAATGTCAATATTGCAAATCCGATATCGAATGTCTTGTTTTGCCATCCATTAATTGCAAGACCTAAACAAACTGAAATAATTGATGCAAGAAGAAATTTTATTCGTACTACACGTAGCCACACTTTGAGAGTTGACATTTCTGTTAGATGTTGAATTGTTTGAATATATGTTTGGATGGAAGGATTATCTTAATTTTTCCAAATCCATACTTTCTATTGGTTTTCTACCGTTGAATCCTTCATCCTTTCCATGCCAGAATTTTATTTCCGTCTCTCCTTCTTTCCAACAGAGCCAAATCTCTTCATTGAACATTAAAGATGGAAAATCAAGTAATCCCTGATCTATGCTTTTTATGGAAACTCCTATGGCTTCTAAATCCTCAATTGATTTGTAAAAATTAGTTATTGCAGTATTGAGTTCTTGTTTTTTTATGATATAATCCTTAAAAGTTGTCATGTATTTTGGATTGTTTTCTAAATCTGACTGGATTCTGATAACTTCGTTTTTCGTATTTACAATGTTTTGAAATTTTTTAATTACTGAAGGGAGCATTTCGTTTGCTTGATTTAATGTAAAATGAGAAAACATTGTTTTTTTAATAATCTGGGTAGTTAAAAGTATTAGGAGAGTCTGGTATGATTATGCTGATGATATTACTTCAGAAATAATTCTTGAAGCAAGATGTGATGTTCTATCCTTGATATCATAATTGGGACATACTTCCATTATATCTAGTCCACAAATGCCTTTTTTCACAATAGACTTGAGAAGAAGAGCCACCTCAATATTTCTCAGACCAAGTGGAACAGGAACAGAAACTCCTGGAGCAAAAGCTGGATCAATTACATCCATGTCTAATGAAACATATGTGTTTTTTCCGATTCTGTTAAGGATTATTTCTTCAGTTTTCTGTATTCCTTGTCTAATTATGTCAAATGGCGTAATTATTGGCAAGTCATATTTTTTTATATTGTCAATTTCTTCTTTTTCTGGTGTTCTGACTCCTATCATGATACTTGATTTTATGTCGATATACTGCAAAACATCATGGAATACTGAACCATAGTATCCTTGCACTGAACTTACAAAATCTGGATGTGCGTCAAAGTACACTAGTGATAGAGGACCAAATTTTTTTGAGATTGATTTTATTAATTCTGTTGATATGGAATGATCTCCTCCAATAGATATGGGAATTCTTGATTTGGAAACTATATTGTCTATGGAATATTCTATTTGACTACGTTCTATGTTTCCATAATCATATACTTTCTTGGTAATTCCGTCTAAAGGCAAACCCAGAGATATCACATCACCACGCTTGTATGAATCCCTGATGGATGAAATTTCTCTGATTTTATGTGGTGCCTCAGATGTACCCTTTCTAAGTGCATGGGATTTTGATTCATCGGGGATTCCTATGATCACAATGTCTGCTTCGTCAAAATTATCAGTATTTGCCCAGCAAATTTTCATCTTTTAATTGAGACTATACTATTATTAAAAATTCGTTAATTACTGCGATCATTACTGTATAAAATATTCTGGTAACCTAAAACAAATTAGCTTTATTCTAATAATTAAATCTGATAAAACATTATTATAAGGAATTTTTAAAGTATGTTTATATGAAGCAAAAATCTGGTGAAACTCTTCTACGAAGAATATTTTTACCACACTTGTTGGAGATAACTGCAGGAATACTAATAGGAACTAGTCTGATTCTCATATCTCACAAATAAAGATCTATCCTAAAGAAATCTTTGTCGAAATACGATTTCCTTCATTATGGATTTTTGTATGTTATGTCTCCAGCTAATAGACGTTGGATTTTTCCTCTATTTGATAAAAGAAGTGCCCCTGTTTCATCTATTCCTATTGCTTTACCTTTTAACACTCCTGTAGTTGTAATTGCAGTTACATTTTTTCCTATGGTGGAAGATCTTCTGATCCACTCTTTTCTAATTTCTTCAACTGAGTTTGATATTACTTTGTTATACATTTGTTCAAGTTCTAATAGGAATTGTTGTACCAATTCGACAGGATTACCATCTTGCTTTTCTTTTACTAGTGTAGTGATTCCATAACGTCTATGAGATCTCTTGACAAGTCTTGATATTTTTTCTGACTGAATTCTAAAATTAATGCCTACTCCAATTACAAGATAATCGATCTTGTTCGATTCTATAGCGACATCAATTAGAATGCCTGCAACTTTTTTCCCTTTCAGCGTTACATCGTTTGGCCACTTTAATTCTGGTTTAATTTTTAATATTTTTTCTATTGCAATAGATACGGCAAGAGATGTGATCATAGGGAATAACGAAGTCTGTGATAACTCAAAGTTTGGTCTTAAAAGAATTGATAGCCATATTCCTCCTTTTGGCGATACCCACTTTCGATTTAATCTTCCTCTTCCCTTGGTTTGTCTCTTAGCAATAACCACAGATCCGTTTTCATGAGGTTTCTGGGATAATTTTAGAGCAAAATTTTGAGTCGAGTCTATTGTATCAAAATAGTATATTTTTCTTCCAATTATATCGGTCTGAAGTCCATCTGAAATCTCCCATGGTAAAAGAAAATTAGTACCAAAATGTAATTTGTAACCTGTCCTTTGTTTTGACTCTATCTTGTATCCTAACGACTGGAGTTTTTTGATATTCTTCCAAACTGCTGCTCTACTAAGATTTAATGATTTACTTAGTTTTTCCCCTGATAAAAATTCTGATTGGTGAGATTTTAATAAAGTAATTATTTTGTCAAGTGGTGTTTCATCAAACGATGTATACATGTTGTATTTACAATTATTCCAAGTTCATAAGTTGATGCTTATTCATTTAACATTTTTTTTATATTCTCTTCAAGAAAATTATTGGTTCCAAATGAGACATCTCGTAATACTCCTTTCTTGTCTATTAAAATTGTCGATGGTGTACCACGTAATGCAAATTCTTCAAAAGTTTGGGCTGAATATTCTTTACTTTTTAGATATTGCTTTACTCTTTCAATGATTTCAGATTTTTGACTATCACTATATGATTCAAATCCTGGAACATTGGCTTGAATGATCTCATCCATCTTTGTCTTGCTTATGGGCTCATCTTCTTTTTTTAGTAAATCCATGCCAACTGGAAATGGAATCTTGTAAGGGAGTTTATTTCCATCAATGAGCTGTCCGTATTGACTAAGTGCCTTTAGAGTTTCACCAATTACTTCCCCCTTGGCAAGTAATAATTCTAAATTCTCAATTGTATTTTTATCAAAATCTTCAAACGCTGTTGCTATTCCTAAAACAGTAACTCCTTCTTTTCTATATTTCTGATAAATGTCAATTGCCTGAGGAATTCCATATAGAAAACAACCTGGACAATTAACTTGGAATACTTCGACTAGGACAACATTATCCTTTTCTTTATCGATATTAGTCGGTAATCCTTGAATCCACTTTGATACGCCCAGATTTGGTGCTTTTGCGCCTATCTTTGCCACCATTTTGATTCGTTCTTGAAAATATTCTGTATCTATTTGTTTGGTATGCCTCGGAATTACATGAATCGAATTGCAAATTTGTGAGGAAAAGGATCTCAGAGGGGTAATTTTTTTATAGATCTATTGAATATCAAACTAAATGCAGAAAAAATTGCTTGCACTGTTATTTGTTACTGCAGTCTTAACATCATCTTTTGCAGCATCTGTTTTACCGATGGCAAGTGCATTGACCCAAAGAACTGTTTTCAACGATAATCATAGTACTGCCTCATATGGTGGCACTAACGTATGTGGTGACCACATATGTGCATCTGGAGAAAAAACACAATGGCTTGAAAAGTTATCTCAATTACAGCGTACTGGTCCTGGAAAAATTGCCAATGCCTATACCTATCTAGCTACCTTGAGTCCCACATCTAATACAACGCCTGCACCTACATCAAATACCACACCAATGTCTAATTCCACATCTGTGCATGGAAACCTAAACATGGCAGAAAAAATGAACGTGGGTGAAAACATGACTAGTGCTGGAAATATGACAAAAGGTACCAAGTAGTAACACTAAATCTGATTTTAATATTTTTCAGCGTATTTATAATGCATAATTCTTTTATAACCCACTTCTGAATTACCATACATGTCTAACAACATGATGCTCTTGTTTACAATGTCTGTGATTTTGACATCATTTGCTATAATGGTTATTCCTCAGGCTAGCGCACTCAATCAAAATATGGGTGAATATAACAAAACTCCCGTAACGGCTAGATTTGAGGGTGCAAAAAATGTCTGTGGTGATCATTTATGCGCACTTGGAGAGAGAACAGCATGGGAGAAAGCAGTATGGGATCATCAAAACATATCTCAAGGCAAAATCTCTAGCACATCACAACATGGCGAATCTGTTTTGCACAACATGGCTGGTTCAACTGCTGGATCAACAACAATGCATGGAAATACAATGTCTGGCAACATGAACATGGGCACAAATATGGCTGCTAATGGTAACATGACAAAAGGTACCAAGTAGTAACACTAAATCTGATTTTAATATTTTTCAGCGTATTAATGATGCATAATTCTTTTATATGCCATTTAGAGTATCCTGATTGATGACTAGTAAAATAGCATTATTGATGTTTGCAGCAATAGTTCTTTTGACATCCACTGCAATAATGATTGTTCCACAAGCTAGTGCTTTGACTACTGCTACTGTGAGAAATTATATTGCCACAGCAACTCATGGCAGTAGTAATATTTGTGGAGATCATAAATGTGCACCCGGTGAGCATACTCAGTGGTATAATGCAGTATGGCAATCACAAAAGGGTATTAATGGCAAAATCCCAAAAGATACACTTGGTGAAGATGTCATGGCACAATTGGCAGTCTCAACTCCTGCACCAACCAAAAACCCGTGATAAAATAAACTTCGATTAAATTCGAATTCACGAGGAATTCAAAAAACGGTTTTTTAATCTTCTAGTATTTTTGGTGTTATTAAAAATTAACATCAAATCCACCCATGTCTCCAGGTCCCCCGTCTCCAAAACCGCTTCCTCCACTACTAAAATCCTGACCTGTATCATGGCCCATGTCCTGATTACCCATGTCGTGACCGCCTCCATCTGTGTATTGATCTGGTATGAAACTTGTCATGGTCATACCCATGAATCCCATCATAGTGGAGAACATCATCATATCCATTATCCCTAGAAACATCATTGATGGAATTATACTACGATTCTCATCCATGTGTTGTTGAAGCTTTTGTTTATCCCCACCTTTCCATATTTCTATCATTTGATTCCAGTTTTGTTGCAGCTCAAACTTTCTCTCCTCTAATTCCTTTCTGCCCTTATCTGTAAGCACTATTTCCTTCTTGAGACCAAAAAGGCCTTTTTTCTCAATTACTATGATGAAGCCTTTATCTTCGAGACGTTCAAGAAGATTTTGCACCTCCTGTGAATCTATCTTTGTCTTTTTTGAAATCTTATCAAACTTTTTTACTCCTTGACTTATTGCACTTAATATCATAACATCATTGGGTTCTTGTTCCACAAAAAAATAATTGCAATTGCCCTATAAATCGGTTATTCCACAAGATATTAAGCCATATGACGTCATTTACAAAATATGGAACACGATTCTCATACAGATGATGAGATAAGGAAAATTTATTCACTAAAAAATATTGCAGTAGTGGGAATGTCAAAGAATCCTGATAAAGCGGCACATTATGTACCAAAATATCTTTACGAACAAGGTTACAATATAATTCCAGTAAATCCCACTGCAACTGAAATTTTAGGGAAAAAGTGTTATTCTAGTCTGCTTGATATTCCTGTTAAGATTGATATTGTAGACATCTTTCGACCTTCTGATCAAGTACTACAAGTTATTGAAGAATCTATCAAGATCAAGCCCAAAGTGGTATGGTTGCAAGAGGGAATACACAATCCCGAGGCAGAGAGAATTGCACAAAAATCCGGAATTGATGTTGTTTATAATAGGTGCATGCTTGCAGAACATCAAAGACTATTCTAGACATGACTGATAATTTTTCAACATTTCATGAATCTCTTTTAGAACTGGTAAAATCATTTGAAAAGAAAAATGTTCTAGTGAAATTAAATTCAGATCCTGATTCTAGCATTATCAGAATATATGGAGAACTATCTAATGGATTGACTTTAGCAAAAATAGGTCTTGAAGAAATTGAAGAACTTGCTCTTACTACAGCTGAACATCATCCTTACTGGAGTCTTTTATACAACAGTTCACAAATCTTAAAGATTGTACTGGAGAAATGGAATGATAAACTTACAGAAGATGAAATAAAAGAAATTCTGTGGTATGTTGAAGAAATAAAGAATTCATCTAGCAATGTCACCTCTCATAGTCATGGCGAATAATCTACGGCAGAGATAAATAGCAAAGCACCATCAGATGAAAACATGCCAATAAAAATTGGCCTTTTAGGTAAGACAAACACTGGTAAAACTACTTTTTTTAATGCTGCTACATTGGCAGGCGGAGAAATCTCAACTTACCCATTCACAACAAAAAAACCTGAAAAAGCATTAGGAAATGCTATTACTCCTTGTGTCCATACTGAATTTAATATCAAAGATAACCCTCAAAATTCAAAATGTGTTGATGGCTGGAGGTTTATTCCAATTGAACTAATTGATCTTCCTGGATTGATAAAAGATGCTTGGGCAGGAAAAGGATTAGGAAATCAATTCCTTTCGATAGCTACTCAATCTGATGCTATTTTGCATGTTGTAGATGTTTCAGGAAGTGTAGATGCAGCAGGAAGAATAGCGGAAGTAGGAAGTGGTGATCCAATAGCTGATGTTTCTGATATTGAAGAGGAACTTATCATGTGGTATCTAAAACTCTTGGAAGGAAATCGAGATAAAATATCAAAGCTTATCCAGTCTGAGACAGATCCTGTTGTGGCAATAACTGATGTATTCAGAGGAATAGGTGTAAAAGAAAGTCATGTCAAAGAGACACTAAAAACTACAGGTCTTGAAGATAAACACTTTGAAAATTTTGATATACATGATAGCAAAAAGTTTGCTGCCTATCTAAGAAAGATCTCCAAGCCCACCTTGATAGTTGCAAACAAGATTGATGTTCCAGGTGCTGAAAAAAACTTTGATAGGCTTAGGGAAAAGTACATTGATAGTATAATAATTCCTGCCAGTACTGATAGTGAACTCTCACTAAGAAGGGCAGAACAGAAAGGCCTCATCAAATATGTTCCAGGTTCCGAACAATTTGAAATTCTTCAAAAAGATAAACTAAATAAAAAACAACTTGAAGCACTTGATTTTATCACTCAGGGAATACTGGGAGAATATATGAGAACAGGTGTCCAGTTTGCAATCAATGTTACAGTATTCAAATTGCTGAAGATGAATTCTATATATCCAGTAGCAAATCCTGAAAATTTCTCTGATAAGAAAGGTCGTATTCTCCCTGATTTACTTTTGCTCAAGGATGGTGCGACTGTGGAAGATTTGGCAAAAGAAATACACACTGATCTGACAAAGGGATTGCTTTATGCAAAAGATGTGAGATACGGAGTAAGATTGCCAGTTAACTATCAATTAAGAGATCGGGATGTTGTCTCTCTAGTTAGTACAAAAACCAAAAAATCTTAATTTTCTATACCTATTTTTTCCTGTTTCATCCAAAGCGTTTTGTTCTTATGATCTATTAGGATGATATTCATATCTGATATCTGTTTTCTTATGACATCTGCCTCTTGGAATTTTTTCTGATTACGCAACATGTTTCGTTGTTCAATTAAATTTGAAATTTTGTTTTTCTCATCCTCGTTGACTTGAATTACACTTAGACCTAGAATTGATAACATTTGATGAAATGTTGGTAAAATTGTATCTGATATTGAACGCATAAGTTTCTCTGAAGATGCCAGTTGATTTACACTCTTGACTAGTTTGAAAAAGGCAGAGAGTGCAAGTGGTGTGTTAAAGTCCGAATCTAACGCATTATCGAATTCAATCTTTGATTCTCTTACCATTTCTTTGATTTTTTCCAATTCTTCAGATTCTGAAATAAAATTGTCTGCTAGAGCCAGTTCAAAATAACAATTTTCTACTTGGCGCCATTTTGTTATGGTTTCCTTTAAAAGATCTTCGGAATAATCAATTGGTTTTGAATAATGCCCTGACAGACAAAATAATCTGACTATGTTAGGACCCCATTTGTTGAGCACAAAATCAATTGACTTTGTATTTCCCAAAGATTTTGACATCTTCTCACCATTGATTGTCACCATTCCAACATGCATCCAAATCTTGGCAAAATTTATTCCAGAAAAAGACTCTGACTGTGCTATCTCGTTTTCATGATGTGGAAATATCAGATCTCGTCCACCACCATGAATCTCAAAATTACTTCCGAGATATTTTAGACTCATTGCAGAGCACTCGATGTGCCAACCTGGTCTTCCTTTACCCCATGGGCTTTCCCATATTGGACTGTCATCTGCAAACTTCCACAAGGCAAAATCTACTGGCTCATTTTTTGTTTCGTCAACTTCAACTCTAGCACCTACGATCAATTCTTCTATTTTTTTCTTGGAAAGTTTTCCATACTCTTTAAATTTTAAAACTGAAAAATATACTCCATTTTTGGCTGTATATGCAAATCCTTTGTCTATTAATCCTTGTATTAGATTGATCATCTCAGTAATGTGTTCTGTAGCCTTGGGGTAAGAATCAGCTCGTTTTACGTTGAGTTTGTCAAAATCATTAAAATAATTTGTTATGTATCTAGTGGATATTTCCTCTGCAGATGTATTTTCTTTATTGGCACGATTGATTATCTTGTCATCCACATCAGTAAAATTTTGAACAAGATTTACTTTGATTCCATTTGATTCTAGATATCTTCGAAGTGTATCAAATACGATAATTGTTCGTGCATGGCCTATGTGACTTTCATCATATACTGTTACGCCGCATAGGTAAATTCTTACCGCATTAGATGTATCTACATTTTTTTCTGTTACTGTTAATGTATCAAGAATTCTCAATTTTCTCTTATCCTCATAGGATGCATGGTGTAGCCATTGTTCTTTTATGTTCGCTTTTTTTGTACATTCTGTAAATCTTATCTACTTCTGAAATTGAAATCTCTGTTATTTTTGATGTTTCTTCGATTGAAAGATTCTTATCAATCGTACAATGAAGTATGGAATCAATTTCTTCGTATGCTAAACCTAATTCTGTTTCAGCAGTATGGCCCTCCCATAGATGTGGACCACTCGGTTTGGAAATTATCTCTGGTAAAATACCCATACTTTTTGCAAGTTCTCTTATTTGGGTTTTGTATAATGAAACTATTGGTAATAAATCGGATGCTCCATCTCCAAATTTTGTAAAGTATCCTATCAAAAATTCACTCCTATCTGAGGAACCGAGTACTAGACAATTTCTTGCATTTGCATAATAGTACAACATGTTGGCTCTAATTCTTGCTCCCAAGTTTGCAAATGCTAGAGGGCTGGTTTCCAAGTATTTGGAATATTCTTTATGAATAAACCCAATATCAATTAGTTTGTATTCTATCAAATGACTATCTACTATCTTTATTGCATCCTCTGTCTCACTCTTTGGTGTAATCTTTGAATTTGGCATTATGAGTGCAAGTGATTTTTCTTTTATGAATTTGGCACATAATGTAGCCATAACTGCAGAGTCTATCCCTCCACTTAATCCAAAAACAACTCCGTTTGATCTTCTTAATTCTATCTCATTTTTTAAAAAACTTCCAATTTTATTTTGAATTAAATCGTAATCTTTTTTGACTAATTCTTCTATTATTTGACGATTCAATATTTTTTAAAATATTGATAAAGAATTAAACTTATCACATACTAAAGATCCTAAATAAATAATACTTTTACGCTAAAATGACGTGCAAAACGCATTAAAATCTAAATTTCAACAAAAAGAAGAAAAATCAGAGTCTCAAGTATTAAGACGTTTTAGAAATGGCATTGAGGAAGAAAAAACATATCTTGATTATAAAAAAAATCTAGACAAGTTTTGTAAGCACATATCGATGAATTATGATCAGATAGTAAAATTGGAAATTGACATTCTTCAAAATCATCTAGAAGATTGGGTCATGAGCCTAACTGAACGAGGACTCAAAGGAGTCACTACCAAAAAGATGCTTGCAGGACCAATGAAATTTTTGGATATGAATCGTAGATTGTATCACAAAAAAGCATTGATGGGCTTGGTCCGAGAAAATGGGAACAAGTCTGATGAGATATCTGGTAATGTACCGTATACTGGTACCGACATTAAACGAATGTTGGAAGGAACAAAAAAACTAAGAACAAAAGCAATAATTCACTTCTTTAATTCTACTGGCGCAAGACCGCAATCTTTTACAGATCCAATATTGCGAATGAAACATCTTTTCATTCAATATGATAAAAGTGGCAAGGATACGGGATGTTATGCCGTTCGAATTTATGATAATTCTCCAGAAGGCTTTTCTGAAAATTCCAAACATGGCTATTGGGCCTTTTTAACTCCTGAAGCAAGGAACGCACTTGACGTATATTTCAAATCTAGAAAACTAAATGGTGAGGTTTTTGACAAGGAAAACCCATTACTTGTAACATATTCTAAACCTGGAACCGGAATAGTCAAAAATAGACACATGGAGGTTGCTGGAATTTATGACGCGCTAGAACTTGTCATAAAATCTGCGGGTATAGAGAGAAAGAAAATCGATGAAAGATTTGACAAGGCTATAGTTTATGGATTCAGAAAGAGATTCAACACTATTTTGAAACTTGGAAATTCTATTAATCCGAACATAGCTGAGAAACTAATGCATCATAAGAAAGGCCTTGATGGAAGATATCTAACACCTACTAGGGAGGAATGTTTTACAGAATTTAAGAAGGCAATAATTGATCTTACTATTGATGATTCTGAACGCAAATCAATTCGAATAGAAGAACTCGAAGAAAAAAAATGAAGGCATCGACATGAAAGAAATCAAGTCCAAGATGAAAACATACGATGCAATGATGGACTCTTTCTCAGGCATTGTGGATTCCTTGAGAAAAATAACGGGCAATCCAAATCTCTTAAAGTCGTTAGAATTGGGATATGACTTGCCTCCAAAACTCCCTGCCAAAATCGTTGATCTTGGAAGTAGAGGCGAATAGTTCTTTCAAATAATTTTTGTTAGTTAAAGAAAGAGCATATCTTATTTTTAATCTGATTTTACCATGAAAATAATATTGAAAAATTATTTTAAAGATAGGATTAGATCATTTCTACAAATTATACTTTAGGCATAAAAAGGTAGGATAACACTATCTTTGATATTTTGATATATCAATGCATAATCTAATGCATAATATTTCGATAGCATTAGCATGCGGTCAGGCATAGAGGCATTCATGTGATATAATTTATGATATGTTTTATTCGCTGGCGTATTTACCAACAATGACAAAATGATAGATATTGTGCGGATATTGATGATATTGATACAATGCCACTGTCTAGAGATATCGCCAATGATATGATGTCACTATTGGCTATGATATGTTTCATTAATGGCATGTGCTAATTATCATTGATAAGATATGTTTCTCGATAATTGACATGAATGATTATTATCAAATATGTCTGATATGATATATTTTTGGAAAAATATATCTGAAATATGCATCTTAAAACAATGATTTGGATACATAATGTGTGATATCTTGAGAATGTGTTCTAAACCACGCTTCTTTGCACCTTTTTTCTATGCTGTCTTACCTCTGATCTGGAATGATACCACCGTTTTGATACTGAAATTACAATTATTTCTGGGCACTTAGGATACTACTTTATGTCTATAAACTGGTGAAGATACGAAATCATATTCTATGTGGATACTATGAGATATTCCATAATTATATCAGAACACACGAGGGATTAAACGGAAAAACTCCAAGTGAAGCTTGTGGAATTGAGATCAATGGTGAAAACAAATGGATAACCTTGATTCAAAATACTAGTAGGAGATCATAAATGGAAAAACATGTCTGTCCTCTATGCAGAAAAGAATCAGATTGTCTTAATCCTGATTGTGCTGACAGAAGCTTAAGGTATGAATGGTGTAATGTTTGTAGAATCAAGGTTACTCGGTATTTGACAGGGTGGAATGTCATTTCAATAATTTGAAAGAACATGGTGACTAAATGAAAATCAAGTCACTCGCTGTCTAGAATTGCAGAAAACAGATATTTCTAAAATTTTCTGCGAGATCTAGTCCACCGTATTGACAAATTTGCATATCACACAGACACAAATGTAAGTGTGACTTAATTGTTTTGCCGATAATAACTAAATGACAAACATGAAACAAACCTCAATACTTTCTTTACCAAGTGTTATGATTAGTATTGTATTGTTAGCAGGTAAAAATCAAAATGAATGATAAAAATACAGTACAGACTATTGAGAAAGTAGCTGAGGATCTAATAGAAAGTGCAAGGGTTGAAGCTGAGAATCTAATAGGGGGTGCAAAGATTACAGCTGAGAATCTAATAGGGAGTTCAATGGACAAAGCTGAGAATCTAATAGGGAGTGCAATGGGTAAAGCTGAAAATCTAATAGAAAGTGCAAGGGTTGAAGCTGAGAATCTAATAGGGGGTGCAAAGATTACAGCTGAGAATCTAATAGGGAGTTCAATGGACAAAGCTGAGAATCTGATAAAGAGTACAATGGTTGAGGTCAAGAGTCTGGAAGAGAATACGGATATGGAAATCATTAATGTGAAAGAAAGTGCCAGAGTTGAAGTTGAAAACCTGAAAAAAACTGCAATGATTACAGCTGAAAACCTGAAAAAAACTGTAAGGATTACAGCTGAAAACCTGAAAAAAACTGTAAGGATTACAGCTAAAAACCTGAAAAAAACTGCAAGGATTACATCTGAAAACCTGAAAAAAACTGTCAATATGGGAGATGAAAACCTGAAAAAAACTGCAAGGATTACAGCTGAGAATCTAATAGAGAGCGCAATTGGTGAAGCTGATAATCTAATAGAAAGTGCAATGGGTGAAGCTGATAATTTAATGGAGAGCGCAAGGGTTACAGCTGAGAATTTAATGGAGAGCGCAAGGATTACAGCTGAAAACCTGAAAAAAACTGCAAGGATTAAAGCTAAGAATTTAGTGGAAAGTGTAAGGAGTTAACTTCATCTTGCCTGATACTTACAATTTTCTTTTAGCATCTATTGTGGAGTCATCCGAAGATGCTATTTTGAGTATGGATTTTGATGGTATTGTTACTAGTTGGAACACTGGATCTGAAAAAATGTTCGGATATTCATCAAAGGAGATTATGGGTAAATCAATTTATTCTATCTATCCTACAGGTAAGGAATCTGAATTCGATGAGATCATTGCTAAGCTCAAAAAAAATGAACGTATTGAACATTTTGAAACAGAGAGAAAGCGTAAAGATGGAAGTCTGATATATGTATCTCTTAGCATATCGCCAATAAATAACGAGAAGGGAAATATTGTAGGAATTGCAAAAATCATTCGAGACATATCTGGACAAAAACGTGCATCCGCATATGCGCGTAGTCTTATAGAAGCAAGTCTTGATCCGCTAGTTACAATTAGTGCAAAAGGAAAGGTTACCGACGTAAACGAAGCTACAGTCAAGATTACAGGTGTACAAAGAGAGAATCTCATCGGTAGTGATTTCTCAGACTACTTTACAGAGCCAAAGAAGGCTCGTGAGGGATATGAGCGTGTGTTTAAAGAAGGATTTGTCGCAGATTATCCTCTATCTATTAGAAATTCATCTGGACAGAT
This sequence comes from Candidatus Nitrosotalea bavarica, assembly GCF_900167955.1. Taxonomy (GTDB): domain Archaea; phylum Thermoproteota; class Nitrososphaeria; order Nitrososphaerales; family Nitrosopumilaceae; genus Nitrosotalea; species Nitrosotalea bavarica. Next base: position 386,646 of record NZ_FUYK01000007.1, read on the forward strand.
CACAGATGTACTTTACAACGCATCTGTCTATAAAGATGATAAAGGAAATGTGTTAGGTGTCTTTGCTGCAGCAAGAGATATCACTGAACGCAAGAAAGTGGAAAAACTACAAGCAGAACAAACTGATACAAAAGAAAAACTACAAGCAGAACAAACTGATACAAAAGAAAAACTACAAGCAGAGTATACTTTAGCAAAAGAAAAACTACAATTAGAATACACTGACGCAAAAGAAAAACGACAAGCAGAACAAACTTTAGCAAAAGAAATACGACAAGCAGAACAAACTTTAGCAAAAGAAACACGACAAGCAGAACAAACTTTAGCAAAAGAAGTGTCAGAAAAATTAAAGGGAGTTGCAAAAGATGAGTTTTCTGCTATGATCACCCATGAGTTAAACACACCGCTTGTACCAATACTGGGATACTGCAAGATGTTAAAAACATCAATGCTTGGCAAGATTGACCAAGAACAATTAGAAGCAATTGAAGTAATAGAAAAAAATGCCAAAAGACTTGAGGCTCTAATAGCTGACATTATGGATGTAAGAAAGCTTGATCTTAATCAGCTGAAATTCAGAATAGATGATCTATCTCTGGATGAGTTTTTCTCTAATCTTGATTCTGATTATGGGAAGGTCTTAGAAAATAAAAAATGTCAGTTTACAACAAACCCATATGCCAAGAACCTAGTCATCAAAACAGACAAATCAAGATTGAGACAAGTTTTTGACAACTTGATAGGTAATGCAATAAAGTTTGTTCCAGAGAACAAGGGAAAGATTGAGACTGGTTGCATGAAAGAAAACAACAGCCTTGTTTTTTATGTAAGAGACAATGGAATTGGAATATCACAAGAAAAACAAAAAGAACTCTTCCAAAAATTCTATCAAATTGATACGTCGGAAAGAAGATCTATAGGTGGAACAGGGCTTGGTCTTGCCATCTCAAAAGGAATAGTGGAAAAACTTGGTGGTACTATCTCAGTTGAAAGTGATGGGAAAACAGGAACTACTTTTTACATGAAATTTTTATCATGATTGCAAATAAGATATAACGTAATTTGTATGGTATACGTGTTCTTATATGCTATTACTGAGATATGGAATTAGATTATGAAAATTCTCATCATTGACGATAATGCAGATATTGCAAAAATGTTCTCCAAGTATTTTACAATTAAAGGACACTCGTGTTCTGTTGCCAATGATGGTCGGAGTGGCCTTAACCTTATTGAGAATAAAACATTTGATGTGGTAATACTTGACCTTGCAATGCCTGAATTTTCAGGTAGTGATGTTATAGATGCATTGTGTAAAAGTGGAAAAATAGAAAATCAAAACATCGTAACATTGACGGCATCTTCAATAAGCTATGAGGACGAATCAACAATGAAAAGCAAAGGAGTTCATTCATGTTTAAAAAAACCAATCGATCCAGACGTTCTCTTGGGTCACTTGCAACAGTTTGAAAATATAAAAACAATATGAAGGACTTTCGATGAAAGACACGCACACAATTCGTGAAGCTCAACAGATCAAACTGTTGGAAAATAGGATAGCAAAAATAATCAAAATTGTAAAGAGCAAAAAATTAGAGACTAGTTTTGAACCAAGCATGAAAACTCTATCACGTATCATGAAAGTTATGATGGAAAACGGCACTAAAGGCAAGACCCAGTTATCCCTTGATACCAATCTGAACTATGCAAGACTTGCAAAGCATATTGTTTGGCTAGAGAAAAAAGGCCTTGCTAAATCAACAATTGAAGATAACAAAATTAGTGTTGCCTTGACTACAACTGGCAGGGAATTTGCGTCAGTGATTTCAAAAATTATCTAATAGATTAGTATAGAACACTGACAAATTCGTCCATGATACTGACACAAACGTAAGCGCGACCTAATAGCATTACCAACAATTAAACTGATAATGACATACATGAAAAAAGCACTCGTACTTCCTGTACTAGCAGTGATGATTTCTGTACTGGGAATTTCTGCCCAAAATGCAATGGCAGAAACCTTTACAGTGTCTGATCTACTATCGTGCCAATCTCCATCCGTAGGCGGAGTATGGAACAACGCCACTTCTGTATGTGATATCGGCACTCTTGTAATTGGTCCTGGTGACACACTAGTTGTAGCATCAAATGTTGTTTTCAACATTGGAACATTGACTAGCAGCGGCGTTATCACAAATAATGGAGCAATCCATATCGTGACCGGCGGCGTCATGACAACCTCTGGTACTGTTAACAATAACGGTATCATTGCTAGCAATGGCGGCACAATCACAAACAGTGGTCCATTCAACAACCTCGGCATAATCACCTCATCTGGCACAATAACTAACGGCCCAACCGGCGTCATACAAAGTGACGGTATCATAACCAGCAGCGGTGTAATCACATCATCTGGCGCAATCACCATAAACCAATCTGGTGCACTAGTCAACAGTGGTATATTTACCAATACACTGAATCTGGTTAACAGCGGCACTATGATGACATCTGGTACATTTACCAATAGTGGTCCAGTTGGAAACACAGGTGACATGACAAATCAAGGTTTGATTACCAATAGTAATACAATTACTAACAGTGGTAACATATTCAACCTATGCGGCGGATCAATCACAAATTCAGGAACAATAGCGGGTAATACAGTACAACAAATCTGCGCAGCTTAATCTAAGCACGCTTCCCTTTTTTTATTTTTATCATTAAACTGAATTAATGATCATGTAACATTTTTCAATGGAAGAGCAGAGGAAATGGAATTTTGAGAATAAACAGATTGAACACTTGGAAACTAGAAAAAGATGTACGATAGAGTACAAAACCCATGTTTGGAATCTATGTGACAAATTCGTCCATGAAACTAACACAAACGTAAGCGCGACCTAATAGCATTATCAACAATTAAAATGATAATGACATACATGAAAATACTCGTACTTCCTGTACTAGTGGTGATGATTTCTTTCATAATTAACACGCATCTTATTTTTGCATCTGATTTGGTTGGCGATACTCCGAATCTTTCTATATCTATGTCTAACAATGCAATTATTATGACTCCTACGGTTTCAGTATCTGGTACTGCTACAGATAATCTACAAATTTCATCTCTCACATGGAATGTAGACAATGGAAATGTTATGACAATTCCTGGAACTATTCCAGGTAACTCAATTTCTTGGTCACTTGGCATACCTGATTTATCCAACGGACTACATGCTTTACAAATCAATGCTACCAACTCTGCAGGATTAGTTACATCCAAAACAATATTGTTTACACTCTATAATGATTCTCCTGTAACAATTGCATCATTGCCTAATGGCACATACAAGGAATCCCAAATTGTGAAACTTGAATCAAATGAACCTGCTGTTATATTCTATACTTTGGATGGTACAACACCTGCCATGTCTAGCCCACACGGACAAGATTCTATTACACTGCCAGAAATTAGATCTAATACAATTCTCAAATTCTTTGCAGTAGATGCTTATGGAGCAAAGTCTGATGTAAATACACTGGTTTACATGATTGACAATGTAACATCATCACCAGCAGTATTATCCAATGCTAGCACTGTGGTGCAAAGTACACAAAAAATATACACTACAAGTATGCTTGAAAACAAAACAGTATCGTCAGTATCTGTACACTTGGTTACTCCAGTCTTACCTGTATCCTCCGTTGTTTCAAGTACACTCACAATACCATCTCAAAACATGACTATGGCACATACCAACTCTACATTGCCTACCTTGATAGCATCTAACAGCACTGCAAGTGTTCTTGCAATTACTCCAAACATGACTGCAGTACATACCAATTCCACATTGTCTGTCATGGTACAATCTAACAGCACTGCAAGTGTTCACGCAATTATTCAAAACATGACTGCAGTACATACCAACTCTACATTACCTACCTTGACACCATCTAACAGCACTGCAAGTGTTCATGCAATTATTCAAAACATGACTGCAGTACATACCAACTCTACATTGCCTGTCTTAGCAAAGACCAACAGTACCATCATCATACCTGTTAATGATACTAGATAGTATTCTGGAGCAAATTTTACAGAATTATCTAAAGGGATCTTTAGTGGGAATCAATTAAACTTATCAGACGTCTAGATATATTCCGTCTTTTTTTACTTCTACATTATAGGTCTGCAATTTTACTCCTTTTATGTAATCTAGTAACTCCCCTGTCTTGATGTTGTAGTGCCAGAAATGAAGTGGACACTCTACTATGTCCCCATCTAGTTTACCTGGTGCAAGAGAGCCATCTTGATGTGCGCACACTGAATCTAGTGCATGAAAGCCGTTTTGATTGAATATAGCTATTCTCTTTCCATCTACGACAAACTCTCGGCCCTTTCCTGGTGCAACTGCGTCTTTCTCCGCTACCTTTTTCCATGCCATGTTTTGTAAAACTAAATCAATCCAATATTTAGATTGTTATTTTTGATACTGTTTTATACCCCTTAAAATCGTGAACTGTTATGAGTCAAGTAAAAGATCCTAGTCTTTCAGAAAAAGGAAAACTCTCATATGAATGGGCAAGGGATCATATGCAAATTCTCACTAATACTGTTTCAAGATTAAAGAAATCTCAACCATTGAAGGGATTGCGTATAGGAATATGCTTACACATTACAAAAGAAACATCAGTTTTGATTATGGGTGCAAAAGAGTTGGGCGCAGATGTAAGTGCATGTGCTGCAAACCCTCTCTCAACACAAGATGACATTGCTGCATTTTTAGCCGAAAATGGAATTCATATTTACGCCTGGACAGGTCAGACCACTGAAGAATATGACTGGTGCATAGATCAGATGCTTAGTCATAAACCACAGATCATCACCGATGATGGTTCTGACAGTCATAGCAAAATACATGGAAACAAAAAGTTTGCGTCACTGAAAGTCTTGGGAGGAACAGAAGAGACAACAACTGGTGTTATACGATTGAAGGCACTTGCAAAAGAAAAGAGACTCAAGTATCCTGTAATTGCAGTTAATGACGCATATACAAAACACATGTTTGACAATAGATATGGAACTGGACAGAGTACAATTGATGGTTATCTCAGATCAATGAATTTGTTATTTGCAGGAAAACGTGTAGTTATAGCAGGATATGGTTGGGTGGGAAGAGGTGTTGCATCAAGATGTCGTGGAATGGGTGCTAAAGTTTGTGTTACTGAAATTGATCCAATAAGAGCATTAGAAGCTCATATGGATGGTTTTGATGTTTTGCCAATGGCCGATGCAGCAAAGATAGGTGAAATTTTTGTAACTGCAACAGGTCAAACTGGAGTAATAAGAAAAGAGCACATCTTGACTATGAGAAATGGTGCTATCATGGGTAATGTTGGTCACTTTGATGTTGAAGTCGATGCCAAATTCTTGCTAACTGAATCAAAATCTGTGCGAGAAGTCCGACCACATCTTGACGAATGTGTTCTCAAGAATGGTAAACATGTTTACCTTATTGGAAAGGGACGAATTGCAAATCTTGTTGCAGCAGAAGGACACCCACCAGAAGTTATGGCTCAATCATTTTCAAATCAGTTACTCTCAATGATATACATTGCAAAGAATCACAAGAAGATTGGAAAGAATGTGATTACAGTTCCACAAGAAATAGACAAACAGATTGCAGTGGATGCACTAAAAGCAATGAATGTTGACATGGACAAGCCAACTGCAGCTCAGATAAAATACGGGCAAAGTTGGGCATAGCTTAAATCATACACAGACTTTACTCTGATAATGAAAAGGGCAATTATTACAAGTGCATTACCATATGCCAATGGCGAAATACATCTTGGACATGTTGCATCTACATACTTGCCCGCTGATATAACAACTAGATTTCTAAAATTAAGTGGAGTTGAAGCATATTATTTTTGCGCGTCAGATGATTTTGGAACTCCAATTCTAATCCAGGCTGAGAAAGAGAACAAGACTCCAGAAGAATATGTTAAAGTCTGGAACAAACGTGATTATGAAGACTTTACTGCTTTTGGAATAGGGTTTGATTTTTTTTATAGAACAAGTTCACCGGAAAATGTGGCATTTGTTCAGGAAGTCTTTAAAAAATTACAGTCAAATGGCCACATTTACGAAAAAGAGATCATCCAGTTCTATTGTACTGTGGATAAAAAATTTCTACCTGATAGATATGTGCTAGGCAGATGTCCTTATTGTAAAGCAGAAGACCAGTATTCTGATTTATGTGAAAAATGTGGGAGAGTGCCAGAGGAGATTGAAGATCCAAAATGTTCAATATGCAAGAATCCTCCAACGAAAGAAAAGACAAGACACTATTTCTTTAAACTAACCAACTTTGTTAACGAACTAAATCAATGGTTAGAGGCAGACTCTCACCTGCAAAAGGATGTTAAAAAATATGTACAAAACTGGATAAAAGAAGGCCTTGTAGACTGGGATATTACAAGAGACATGAATTGGGGAGTTCCGATTCCTCTTGAATCTGCAAAAGGACAGGTATTCTATGGTTGGTTTGACAATCACCTTGCCTACATTTCTACTGCAATGAAATTTCTAAACGATAAAGGTATTAACGGAAAAGACTTTTGGAACTCTGCAGATATTTATCATTTCATTGGAAAAGATATCGTATATCATCACTATCTTTTCTTGCCTGCAATGAGGATTGGAATACAAAATGAGTTCAAACTCCCTGATTATATCCCAACTCGGGGGCATCTCATGTTGCAATCTAAAAAGATCTCAAAGAGTCGTAATTGGTATATTGGTCTTAAGGACTTTGTCGCAATTTATCCTGCAGATTATCTTAGATTTTATCTTGCACTGATTACTCCATATAGTCAAGATGATCTTAATTTTGATTGGGAGGAATTTGCTTCAAGAATTAATTCTGAATTGATTGGAAATGTTGGAAATTTTGTAAACAGAGCTCTTGGTTTTACGCAAAAAACTCTATCAGGAGTTGTACCAAATACAAACGAATTTGATGTAAGTGACAAAGAGGCTCAAGATAAAATAAATAATTTTTCAAGTGAACTTACTGGATTGATGGAAGATAACAGTCTTGATAAAGCACTGAAAAAAATTATAGAGTTTTCTGCCCATTTTAATCAATATTTTCAGAAAAAGGAACCGTGGAAAGGTGGAGATGGTTCAAACAACTGTGTCTTCATATCTGTAAATGCTGTCAAGAGCTTGGCAATTTCACTTTGTCCATTTTTGCCTGAATCCTCTCAAAGAATATGGGAGCAACTTGGCATGAGTGGTAATGTGTCGGAACAATCTTGGAGTTCTATATCTAAAATTGAAATAAAAGAAGGCCACAAGATAGGTCCTGCCTCTCCTCTCTTCAAAAAGGTGGAAGCATCTGATATTGAATTGCACAAAGCAAGACTTGGAAAATAATGAGCCTTGAATGGATTTCACGAGACGGTAAACTATTGCTTGGGGCAAGAATTGTTCGAACTTTTTCATATGGATTTCTAAGTGTAATTCTTGCAATCTATCTAAAACTAATCGGGTTTAATGATATTCTAATTGGTCTAGTACTTACCGCTACTCTAGTAAACAGCGTATTTTTCAATCTTTTTTCAAGTGCTTATGCCGATAAGATAGGCCGAAGAAAAATTCTTGTCTTGTATGCAGTTTTAATGATAATTTCATCTGTTATATTTTTTGTAACAGACAACTATGTAGCTCTTATTATTGCGGCACTTGTCGGAACTATAAACGTCACAGGATCTGAAGTTGGAGCATTTTTGTCATTAGAACAAGCATTATTACCACAAACTGTACGTGATGTACAAAAAAGAAATTCTATATTTGCAATTTATAATACTGTCGGAACTTTTGCCATGTCTGCAGGAGTACTAGTTTCAGGTTTACCATCTATACTACAACAACATTATGGATTTGATCAAATTGGTGCAATAAAATCTCTTTTTCTAATTTATGCGGCATGTGCAATAGTAGTTCTTGCAATTTACCTAGTACTTTCTAAAAGTATTGAAGTAAAAGACGGTGCACCAAAATCAGGTCTTTCAACAAAAAACATATCTCCAAAATCTAGGGGCATCATTGCAAAAATGTCTTCACTTTTTGCAGTTGATTCTTTTGGAGGTGGTTTTGTAATACAAAGTATAGTCTCATTCTGGTTTTATACTAGATTTGGAGCAGATCTGTCTACACTATCTTACATCTTTGCAATTGCTGGAGTGCTCACCGCCTTATCTTTTATGGCCTCTACAAAACTTGCCTCAAAAATTGGACTGGTAAACACGATGGTGTTTACTCATATTCCATCAAATATTTTATTGATAATACTTGCATTTGCTCCCACATTCTCAATTGCCATTTCTATATACTTTGCAAGGATGAGTATCTCTCAGATGGATGTGCCAACTAGGCAGTCATACCTTATGGGAGTAGTACGTGAAAATGAGAGAATTCAAGCCGCTGCAATAACAAATACCTCAAGAAATATTGCTCAAGCAGTAAGCCCCTCCCTTAGTGGAATTATAATTCAGGCACTCTCACTTTCTGCACCATTTGTCTTTGGGGGAGTCTTAAAAATTGTATATGACGTAGGACTGTTTTTTAGTTTTAGAAAGATAAAGCCGCCTGAAGAACTATAGTTCTACCTAGATTTTTCAAGATAAGATAAAATTCCAGTGTAGTCAATATCTCCAAGTCCTTCCTTGATTGCTTTTTGATAAATTTCATTTGCAAGTTTGGACATTGGCATATTTGCTCCAAATTCTTTTGCAGTATGACTGATTTCATCAAGATCTTTTTGCATCATTTTAAGAAAGAAACTAGGTTCAAAATTTCCATTTACCATTTTGGGCCCCTTGTTGACACTCATTCCTGTCTTAAAATATGTCGAATTTAGAACCTCAAGAAATGTCATGGGGTCAAGCCCTGATTTTTTTGCAAGTATGATTCCTTCGGATAATGCAAGGGCAAGAATTGCAATCTGTGAATTCATTGTAAGCTTCATTGCATGTCCAGAACCGTTCTCTCCCAAAAGAAATGTTTTCTCTCCAATTAAATCAAAAACTTTTTTGCATTTTTCATAAATCTCTTTTTTACCTCCTACCATTACAATCATCTGACCTTTTTCAGCCAAACTTGGTCCTCCCATTACGGGGGTATCAATCATTGAAATTCCCTCATCTGAAAATTTCTTAGATATGCTTCTTGATGAGGTGGGACTGATTGTACTCATGTCTGCAACAATTAATCCATCATGTTTTCCATGGATTATCCCGTTATCTCCAAAAGCCATTTGTTCTATAACTGAAGCGTCTTTTAGTATGGTTATAACTAATTCACATTTATTTGCAACTTCTTTTGGTGAGTCTAAAACTTCAATTCCAAAATTTTTTAGAGATTCTGCTTTTTGTCTAGTTCTATTATGTACTAAAATTTTGTGACCTGATGAGGCCAAACGCTTTGCTATGGCACTTCCAAGAAGACCGGTACCTATTATTCCAACATTCATCACAAGGTGATTTCTTTGATGGTATTTTTTTCTATTGGCATGAAAATGAGCGCAAATGATATCTCTGGGACTAGAGATGATTAATTGTGGAAAAAATTAGAGCATGCCCAATATGTCCAAATTGTGGTTCAAAAAAGTTTGATAGGATTCCTTCTGATGAAACAATCGTAAAATGCGTAAACTGTGGAAAACAGATAGTGCTCTAACAGTACCTGCTAATTTTGTCCAATATCTGATTCTACCGTAAATTTTTGCTTGTTTTTGAATAATTGTAAGTTTTTATTTCCTTGATTTCCAGTGTCCGTCATGGCTAAAAGTTGGAAAGATGCAGATGTAAATTTAGATCTTGTAAAAAATCAAACAATTGCAGTAATTGGCTATGGCATTCAAGGACACGCCCAGGCAAATAATCTCAAGGATTCTGGTCTCAAGGTTATTGTTGGCTTGCAAGAATCAGGTGCAAGCTGGAAAAAAGCCCAGCAGGATGGTCATCAAGTAATGTCTATTCCACAGGCGTGTGAAAAAGCAGACATTATTCATATTTTGATTCCAGACATGGTCCAGTCAAAGGTCTACAAAGATCTAATTGAGTCAAACTTGAAGGCAGGAAAAGCATTATCATTTTCTCATGCAGCTGCAATTCACTGGGGCTGGATACATGCTCCAAAAGATGTGGATGTAATTATGGTTGCGCCAAAGGGACCTGGTTCCAAAGTTCGTGAAACATATCAACAAGGATTTGGAACTCCATCAATTGTTGCAGTATTTCAGGATTATACAAAGAAAGCTTGGGAGCGAACACTTGGAATTGCAAAGGGTCTTGGTAGTACAAGAGCTGGTGTTATTGAAACTACATTCAAAGAAGAAGTGGAAACTGATTGGTTTGGAGAACAAGTAGACCTCTGTGGCGGTTCTGCATCAATGGTAATGAATGCATTTGAGACTTTGGTAGAAGCGGGATATCAGCCAGAGATTGCATACTTTGAGGTTCTACATGAATTGAAATTGATAGTAGATATGATTCAAAGATACGGCATTGCAGGAATGTACCGAAGAGTAAGTGAGACTGCACGATATGGTGGGCTGACAAGAGGTCCCATGGTTATGGATAAAGATGTTAAAGAAAAGATGAAGAAAGCATTGAAGATGATTCAGGATGGAACATTTAACCAAGAATGGATCTCTGATTATCAAAAGAATGGTAAGAACTCATTTGACAAATACATGCAACAGATAGATGCACATCAGATAGAAAAAGTAGGAAAGAACATGAGAAAGATGATGTGGCCTGATTCTACTGAATAAAATNNTTTCTTTACTAGATTGGTCTGAATAAAATTACTTTTTCTTTACTAGATTGGTCTGAATAAAATCAATTATTGCTGAAAGTGGAGTTCCTGGACCAAAATTTCCTAATACTCCACCTTTTTCAAGTTGTGGCTTGTCATCTTCTGGAATGACCCCTCCTCCTATTACTAGAACATCCTTGATGCCTTTGTCCTTGATTGCCTTGGCTACTCTTGGAAATAATGTAAGATGAGCTCCATTTAGAAGACTGAGTGCTACAACGTCAATGTCTTCATCTTCAACTATTTGGGCAATTCTTTCAGGAGTTGCAAATAATCCTGAATAGATTACTTCCATTCCTGCATCTCTAAACGCTCTGCATAAGACAAGAGCTCCTCTATCATGACCGTCAAGACCTAACTTTGAGACTAGGATTCTGATCCTCTTTGTCTGGGCCTTTTGTGACATGTACTTTCAATTATGGTTTTGGCTTTTAAAAGGTTTATTTGAGAAGATTAAAAACCTCTGATACTTTCGTGTTTAAAGTCTCTAAAATCTGAGTCACTCATTTGTTTATTATTGCCATGAAATGGGTCGTATCTTTACCCGCTGCAAAATCTAGTAACTCTTTTGTAACTTCTTTTCTTAACGCTGTCTGACTTTTACCATATGTTTTACTCAAGATTTTTTTTAGAACTTCTGGCCTGTGATAACTATCTGAAAAAACAAGACCTTCTTTTTGTAGTTTTTTAGACACCTTGTCATGGTATGATTTCCCAGTTTTGAGAAGTGCATTCTCAAGAATTAATCCAACTGCATGTTCAATTCGCTCACTATTTTCAAGTAATTTCTGATTCATGTAACGTGTCGTTATAAAGAGTATAAAAAAAGATGTAAATGCAATACAAACAAATCATAATTTTAACTTCATGTTTTGTTCATTTTAGGCCAAGAACTCTCTTTAATATCATATCTGGCATAACAACAAGATTTATTGTGTATTCCTTATCTGACTTTTCTATGGATATTGTGGCAGAACTCAAAAAAGGTAACCGAAGAGCAATTGCACGTGCAATATCTATTGTAGAAAATAACGAAAAAGAAGCAAAGTTAATCATAAAAAAGATATTCAAAAGTTCCGGAAAATCTATGAAAATTGGAATTACAGGACCTGCTGGAGCAGGAAAAAGCACTCTGATTAACAGAACAAGTATTGAATTAAACAAACTTGGTTACAAGACTGCGGTTCTTGCAATCGATCCTACAAGTCACATCACAGGTGGTGCAATACTTGGTGACCGAGTAAGGATGACAGAATCAACTGATTCTGGAACATACATTAGAAGTATGGCTTCACGAGGAGCAACTGGGGCAATCTCATTATCACTTAGGAATAGTATTAGAATTTTAGAATATGCAGGATTTGATCCAATAATAATAGAGAGTGTTGGAGCAGGACAAACCGAAGTTGATATAGAAAAAGTTGTAGATATTACAGTCGTAGTCTTTAATCCAAATACTGGCGATAATATCCAGACCATAAAAGCTGGACTAACAGAAATTGGTGATGTATATTTGATAAACAAAAGTGATCTACCCGGTTCCAATCAACTATTTGACTCTGTACGAGACTTTATTGGAATGTCAGAAAAGAATCCTATTGTAATGCTAACTTCTGCAAAATCTAACAAGGGGGTTACTGATTTTGCTAGGAAATTGGAAGAATTGATGAAGGCACGGAAAAAGACAAAAGTCAAGGAGGAAGAATCTAGACTTGATTCTGAACTAAGAGATATTGTTTTAAATAATGTCAAGTCTAAAGTTAGCACAATGCTTGATTCAAGTAAATCATATGCATCTTATCTTAAAAAAGTACGATCAAAGAAAATTGATCCGTTTGAAGCCGCAGATAAAATATCAAAGGGATTAATGTGATATGATAAAAACAATAAAAACTGATTCTAATATTACTGTAAAACGATTCTATGATTCCAAGGTAAAACCAAAAAGTAAGACCGAAGAGCCAGGTAAACATCCGTACACCAGGGGAATTCATCCTGGAATGTACCGAGATAGACTATGGACAATGCGACAATACACTGGTTTTGGAACTGCCGAGCAGACAAATCAAAGATTCAAGTATCTTCTTGAAAGGGGCCAAACAGGCCTTTCTATGGCATTTGATTTACCCACTCAGATAGGATATGATGCAGATGACTCTCATGCAGAAGGTGAGGTAGGTAAGGTGGGTGTATCAATTACATCGCTTAAAGACATGATGAAATGCTTTAACGGAATTCCACTTGACAAGGTTAGCACCTCGATGACAATAAATTCTACAGCTTCGACGTTGCTTGCATTATACATTGCAGCAGGTGAATCACAAGGTGTAGACAGTAAACAACTCCGAGGTACAACTCAAAATGATATACTCAAAGAATACATTGCAAGAAATACGTACATCTATCCACCGCGTCCATCTATGAGATTGATTGGTGACATGATTGAGTATTGCTCAAAGAAAGTTCCTCAGTGGTATCCAATATCGATATCTGGATATCACATGCGTGAAGCGGGGTGCAATGCAGTACAAGAAGTTGCATTTACACTTGCAAATGCAATAGAATACATCGAGACATGTGTTGACCGTGGATTGAAAATTGATTCATTTGCACCAAGATTATCTTTCTTTTTTTGCTGTACTAGTGAATTCTTGGAAGAGATTGCAAAGTTCAGAGCTGCACGAAGAATTTATGCCAAGATACTAAAAGACAGATTCCACGCAAAAGACAAAAGATCTATTCAGCTAAAATTCCATGTCCAAACAAGTGGAGAATCTCTTACTGCGCAACAGCCAGACAATAACATTGTTCGTGTTGCAATGCAATCTATGGCAGCTGTACTTGGTGGGTGCCAATCACTTCATACTAATTCAAAAGATGAAGCACTAGCTTTGCCTACAGAAGCAGCAGTCAAAATTGCTCTGAGAACTCAGCAGATAGTTGGACATGAAAGTGGAATTACAAAGACTGTAGACCCACTTGCCGGTTCATACTATGTAGAGCAACTGACTGATACTATAGAAGCAGAGGCAAATAAGTATCTGAAGAAAATTGACCGAATGGGAGGATCTCTTGTTGGAATTGAACGTGGATTCTTCCAATCTGAGATTAGACAAAATGCTTATCGTCTTAAGAAAGAGATTGACGGGGGAGAGAGAATTATAGTTGGTGTCAATAAGTTCACAGACTCGACAAAAGACAAATCAGACATTATGAAAATAGATGATAGTATACAAACACAACAAGTACAGCATCTAAAAGAACTTCGTAGTACGCGTGATAATGCCAAAGTTGAATCTGCGCTTGGAAAGATGAAGAATGCCGCTGACAAGGATGAAAATCTAATGCCGTACATCTTAGATGCAGTAAAAAGTTATGCTACTTTGGGAGAGATTAGTAACACATTCAGAGAAGTCTTTGGAATTTATCAACCAAAGGAGACATTCTAAAATGCGAATAGATCATGTTGCAATTGCAGTAAATAATCTAGATGACGCTGTAAAAGAATATCAAGCCGCACTTGGAATACGCGAAGTAGAATTTGAGACAGTAGAAACAGAAGGAGTCAGGGTAGCAATTCTTCATCTTGACAATTCTAGAATTGAATTAATGGAGGCAACTAAGGAAACAAGTCCAATTAAAAAATTCCTTGCAACTAAAGGAGAAGGGTTGCATCACATTGCACTTGAAACTGATGGTATTGACGGTGAAGTAAACAGAATGAAAGAGTGTGGAATAAAATTTTTGGGAGATGTAAGACCAGGTTCAAGAGGAACTAAAATAACATTCATTCACCCAAAATCATTACATGGTGTATTGACAGAGCTTTGCTCTCATCCACAATAATGCCTTAATCTACAAGCTTTAGAGTATCTGATGCAGTAATTATTCCTACAATCTTACTTTGTTTTGACACCAGAACGCATTTTGAATATCTGATTAATGATACGAGTGTCTTGACTGGAGTGTTATGGTCTACAATCGGAGGTCGTGCATCCATTATCTCAGCTAATTTGATCTTTTTTCGTTCAGTCTCGTCACTATCCAAAATATGTCTTACAATGCCGTCTTCTGTAATGACACCTACTACTTCAGGTCCATCAAAGATTGGTATCTGGCTAATTGATAATTCTTGCATCTTTTTTATTGCATCCTGCAATGAATCATTTGCTTTAAGTTTGGCAATGTCTTTACTACAGATATCTCCCGCCTTTGTTGATGATTGACTATCAAGTGACCACAATACTTCAAATATTTTTCTTGCAGTAGAATAACTTGGCTGACATCTTCCAGACTCGATTTGATTTATCATTGATGTACTGACTCCTGTTAGAGACGCAAGTTTTTGCTGAGTCAGTCCAATCTTCATTCTACCTTGCTTTATTGATTCCAGTCTTGGAAGCATTATGCGAATAAAATATCTGATTCAATATTTCAGTGTTCTTTAATGGATGAATATGTGTACAAAAGAAAAAAAATTATGTAAGGGCTACTTTACGCCCGCCTTTCGTCCGAATTTTGCTATCATGAAGATTACTAGAGCAATTATACTAAAATCAATTATTGCACCTATGAAATCTCCTATTCCAAAATTCATACCATGTCCTACTGGTATGGTTATCATGCCTTTTCGCCAATCTCCGCCAGGAATGATCGCTCCCGGAATTGGCATGATGATATCTTGGACTAGAGCTGAAACCAGCTTTCCAATTGCACCTCCCATGATGAAACCAATTGCTAACCCCAAAACTCCAGCTTTGCCAATAAAGTCTCTAAATTCTGCAATGAGACCTTTTGGCTCTGGTGTTGGGGGTGCAACTTTAGGAGTAACTGCTTCTCTGATCTTCTTTAGCTCTTCAAGTATGTCATTTTCTAAGACCATGCCTTACAATTGCTAGTCTGGGTATATCATCTATACAAAAAACAAATCATTTTCTGGTAAATGCCATTGCAAATTCTTCTATTGTTTTTTCCCAATTCTTGGCCTTTACTATTCCACTTGCAACAAGTATGCCTTTTGCACCAAGCTCCAGAGCTCGTGATACATCTTCGCCTGAAACAATTCCTGCTCCGCATAATAGTTGGGTAGAATTGTTTGCTTTCTTTACTGCCTTGACTGATTCTGTTATGATTTCAGGTTTTTCTTTAGAAACTGCCTTTCCACTACCTATGAGCTCTGGGGGCTCTATTGCAATAAAGTCTGGGTTTAGCTTGGCATACATCCATGCTTCATTTACATCTTGGACACAAACAACCGATGTCATTTTCAATTCTCTTAGTCTTACAACTAAATCTTCGATTTCATTTGATGGTATGCGGTGCTCGCTATGATTTATGAGAGAGCCTGCAATTCTTGATTTTTTTACAATCTCGGGGATGACAAATCCTGTTGTACTACCTACTTTTGAATTATCCAGATGTTGAGCAAACACATCTGCAGAAACCCTGGTAACTTCTGACATGAGATGCTGGGGAGGACATACTGGAATTCTTAGTTTGTATTTTTTTGCAATCTTTGAAGCACTCTTTGCCAAACGCAGTGATTTTGAACCTGCAATCTCGTCATAATTTTTAAAGTTGATAATGAACAAATTATTTTCAAAAAAATCTTACAGTTACCCATATATCAAGAGATCTTAGAAAATTATTATACTGACTGTACATTAAATGATTTGTGCCACTCTCGGAAAGATCACTTGTTTTACTAAATCATCTCAAATCTATAGACCCTGATAAAATCATTGGAAGTGAGCAGGATGATTTGATTCGGGAAACGTTCAAAAAAATTCTATCAAGTGGTGATATGTATACAATAAATGAGATTGAAAATTGGATTAACGGTGGACAAAAAATCAATCCTGTAATTGCTGAAAGAATTCTAAATGTAGCCCATTATCAAAAAGCAAAATTTGATGCTAAAAATCCATTAAAAATGGCACATGATGATTGTGGTTGCGGCGGAGATTGTTAATTACTTCTTAATTCCAAGTGTTCTATTCTTTAGTCTCAGATAGATATTGTGACACTTTCTACACCTTGTTGCACTAATTGGGTTTTTAGCACCACATGAAAAACAGACTTTAAAGTGAAGTCTAGCCTTTTGGGCTATTGATTTTTTTAGTGGATCGGTGATAGGCATTTTCTATTTCTCCATTTTCCTGCTATTTGATTCTACCTTTTCCAAGTTTTCCTGCAAGAAGCATGGGTATCTCAGCAGGTCTCTTGGCAACAGGTACGTTTGCCTTGGTATACATGGATACTTTGGATTCTGCAGAACCATAATTTCCGTATACGATAGCACCGGCATGCCCCATTCTCTTTTCTTTTGGTGCTGCTCTTCCTGCAATATATGCAACTACTGGTTTGTCAAATTTGGTATCAATGATATGCTGTGCAAGCATCTCTTCTGCATCTCCTCCAATTTCTCCAACGACAATTACTCCATCTATGTTTGCACCGTTTCTTATGATGTCAAATGCCTCAATTAACGGAGTTCCGTTGATTGGATCTCCTCCAATTCCCAAGCATATGCTTTGACCAAAATTTGCAACTGAAAGATTATGGGATGACTCGTACATCAAAGTACCACTTCTAGATATGACTGCAATTCTACCTGGTTTGAAAGGTGATGCTGGCATGATTCCTATCTTCATTACGCCTGGGATGATAATTCCTGGCGTGTTTGGACCAATCACTATGGCATCTTTTTTCTTTGCTAGTTCTACAATTGTTAGTGCGTCTTTTACAGGTACGTGCTCTGGTATTGCAATTAGTAATTTGATTCCTGCCTCCAATGCATCTTTTGCTGCAGAAAGAAAGAATTTTGCTGGTACGAATATTATTGAAATCTTGGCACCGGTTGCACCAACAGCTTCGTTCATTGTTTCATAAATTGGAACGCCCTCTAATTTTTGTCCGCCCTTCCCAGGAGTTACTCCTGCAACAATATTTGTACCATATGCTAACATTTGTTGTGTATGAAACGCGCCAAACTTGCCAGTGATTCCTTGTACTATGACTGGTTTTTTCTGGTAATCCTTGTCACCTTCTTTTCCAATTAATATTTCAAAAAGATCAACCATTTTTATTCATCTCAATTACTGCTGCATTTATTGCTTCTTCAATCGTGTCAAACATCTTTGTTCTTGAACCTTTGAACATTTCTTTTGACTTGTCTGCCTCTGCACCTGACATTCTTGCAAATACTGGAAGATCAATTACTTTATCTTCATATGCTTTGATAAATGCCGTTGCAACTGTTGTGGTCTTGACTATTCCACCATAGAGATTTACAAGAATTCCTTTTACCTTTTTCATTTTACTAATCAAAGTTAGAGCCTCGTATACTGTCTCAGTAGTTGCACCTCCACCTACATCCAAAAAGCAAGCAGGTTTTCCTCCGTTATCTGATAACATATCTAGAGTAGACATTACTAGGCCTGCTCCATTCCCTACTACTGCAATATTTCCGTCCAATTCTACAAGTGAAAAACCGCTTTTTTCTGCTCTTTCTTCAAGTTCTGAGACTTCTTGGAACTTGCGTAATTCATCATGTCTGAACATTGCATTGTCATCTATGATGACTTTACCATCTAAAGCCACTACTGAATCATCACCTAGTATTGCTAGAGGATTAATCTCTGCAAGTTCTGCTTCTTTTTCTACTGTAATTTTTGCTAATTTTTGTAAAATATCAATAAACTGGGTTAAAGTCTTGTCTTTCAATCCCATTTGTTTTCCTACTTCTTCTGCAGTCTTTGCATCTACGTTTCCTAGTCCAACTTCATGTATTATCTGATTTTTAACAGACTCAATTTCAACACCTCCATCTACAGATGCTATTATTGTATAGCATCTCTTGCCTCGGTTCAAAAACAATGAAAGATAAAGTTCTTTTTTGATATCTGCCATTTTTTCAAGTAAAATAGCTTTGGTCTTTTCTCCCTTGACCACTTTCTGCATGATGTCAGGATATTTTAATTCAAACTCATCTGCGTTTTGGCATTTCTGAATTGCTCCTGCTTTTCCTCTTCCTCCTACTGCCATCTGAGCTTTGATTACAAACGGAAATCCTAATGCTGATGCATCCTTTCTACCTTGTTCGATGTCTGTAGATGTAAGTCCCTTTGGAATTGGTATTCCATAGTCTTCAAATAATGACTTTGCTTGGTACTCTAGTAAACGCATTGTGATTTTTCATTTTTATGGTCTTTATAATCTGTTTGATGTCTTTGTTATTGATTTAATCATTATTTGGCGTTGAATTTATTTCTGATCGCAAATATGCCATTTTATTTCTAGCATAGTATTTTCAAATCTTGTACTGGTAAATCTCTTTAGCTGAATTGCTCTTCTAGGAGATCAACACATTGTAGAAACAAATCTTTACTCTTTCGCATAAGCCAATTGGGAAACTCGTCTAATGTGAAGACAAACTGTTGTTGAAAGCTTGGAACTACGCCTCCTCCCGATGTGATGACCTGTACTACGACATATCCATCTGTTATAGTACATACTGTTTCTTGGTATGCTTCTTCCTCTTCTTCTAATGTATTTCGATACAAAACAAGAGGTGTTTTGGTCTTTGTAACATGTGAGGATGCTTTTTTTAGTAAAACTGCAAAATGTGATACGAGCCATCCGTCTAGGGTTATCTGTTTTGGCATGTAATACTATGTGCTTTTTTATTATTTAATTCAATGGATGAATCACTACTCCACTGAGATTCGAATCTTTTGACCATCCAAGTCCTCATCTTTGTAATTTTTGGCCTTGTCTTCAAATTCAATTCTTTTTACTCTGACTAGAAATGAAAGATCCGATTGTTTTTCTTTTGCCATCATAAGAGATTCTTCGTCAAGACCCAAGATATATGCCGCTTCTAATACATCAGTTGGGTTGTATCCTCTCTCTTTTCTTAATACTTGTAATCTTCTTGCAATGTCACGTATCAACCCCCTTGCAAGCATTTCATGGTTTCTAGTTGTGCTGATAAATACGATAAGTGAATCACGATTTGACATTGCAAAGCCATCTTTTTCAGAATATCCTACTATGAAATCATCTCTAGATAATTCGATTTTACTGTCTCCAAGATCAAAAGTATATGCCCCGTTTTTCAAAAGACTATCTACAATTACACTTGGATCAGTCTGAGAAAACTTGTCTAATAGTCTTCCCATATCTTGTTTAGCTTTGGGTCCTATTTTTTTCCTCTCAAGTTCTACTTTTGGAATTATTGGAAGTTTTGCGTGTAACAAACTTGACACAAGATCAAGTCCTTCTGCTTTTTGTAGTTCTATGATGTTATATTTTTCTACATTGAGTTGTGATAGTAATAATTCTGAGAGTGTCTCTAGTTTTGCCTTTTGAGTTGGTTCTACACAAATTATTGCATCGTTTAATGGCCATCTTCTCTTGAGTTTGCCTTTCATTCTTGCAGCTGCAGAAACTGATACTGTCTCTTTCATCAAATCAAATGCTTCCTCGACTTTGTCATTTGTAAGAGAATCAAGTGCTGATGGAAAGTCTTCCAAAAGTATGTTCGTTTTTTCTGCAAACATTATGTTATACAGATACTGAGTGGTAAAGGGGCATATTGGATGTAACAGTATGTCCAAATTTCGTAATATTTCTGCAAGTGTTGCATATATTGCAAATCTTCTATCCTTTTGAGACTCATCTTCTGCCCATAACTCTTCACGGGTGATTGGAATGTATACTTGACTTACCGAATTTATGAGATAATCATCAATCGATCTTGCAACTTCATGAAATCTACACTTGTCCTGAGATTCTATTACTGAAGAAATTAATTTTTGAAGTTTTGATAAAACCCAGACTTCTGATTCTTTTAAGAGGTTTTTGTCTTTTGCCCATTGGATGTTATGGTTTTTGTCATACTTGTCGTATTCACTGTTTTGTTTAAAGTATAGGTGAAGATGATACAAAGTACTTAGAATCTGATATGGTCTTGACACAAGCTCATCTGTACTGAAATTAATTGGCTCAATTGGACTTGATTTCCACATAAAGTATAGTCTTATCAAATCAACAGAATATTTTCCAAGCAGCTCTGCTGCATCCATCACATTTCCTTTGCTCTTACTCATCTTGTTCCCGTTTGCATCAAGTACATGACCTTGAAACAAAAATGACTTGAATGGTGCAATTGGTGCATTATTGAAAATTACATTTTCTATCAAAAGTGTATATGCCCATCCTCTTGTCTGGTCTATTCCTTCTGTTAGAAAAAGTGCGGGGATTAGTTCGGTGTATTCTGAATCTGAAAGTGAGGCATAAGGTGCAGCACCGCTATTGTGCCATGTGTCTAAAACAAACTGTTCTCTTTCCATCTTGTTTCCACATTTTTCACATTTTATGATTATGTTGTCTATCCATGGTTTGTGAAGTTCAAAATTTGGACCATCTGGAAGTTCAGACGCTGCTTTTACAATTTCATCTCTTGAGAAGAACCATTTGTTATGGTTGCATTTTTTACAATTCCATATGGGTAGTGGACATCCCCATATGCGCTCCCTTGAGATACACCAAGGATGTTTGTCTTTTATTATCTCCAAAAATCTATTGCGCGGAGGTTCAAAGAAATACTCTACACTTTCTGCAGCTTTTACTGCCTTGTCGCCCAATCTATCCAAAAAATAGAAAAATCCTCTTCGCGCAAGCCAGAGAATTTTATGATGGGATCTCCAACACAGTGGATATTGGTGCTTTATCTTTCCAATCTTGACTAGGGCACCCTTTTCTTTTAGCGAGTTTACTATTTTTTCATCTGCGTCTCTTACAAATAATCCTGCATAGACTCCTGCATCTTTTGTGAATTTGGCCTCGTCATTTATTGGATTAAATATTGGTATTGATCTTTTTGATGCAATTTCAAAATCTTCCTCTCCGTTTGCAGGAGAAAGATGGACAAGACCACTGCCTGTTTGTATGTCAACAAAACTTTCTGCAACCGCGGTGTGAAATTTTGGTGATTTTGAAAATTCTCGTAGTCCTGTAATCTCATCTAGTAATGGATGTGTGTATTTTTTTCCTTCAAGTTCTATTCCTTTGATAGTTTTAATTATTACATATTGTTCTATTTTTGCTTCTTTCATAAATTCTTCTAATCTTTTTTCTCCAACAACCCATGTCTCGCTTCCAACTTTTACATGAACATAATTCTCATCAGGATTTAGCCCAACCATGGTATCTGTTACTAGTGTAAATGGCATTGTGGTCCAGACGATTAGATACAAATCCTCATCTTGCAATTTTACTTTATAGTATAGAGATGGATCTACCACAGTATCATATTCTTGAGTTGCTTCAGTGTGGCTAAGTGATGTCTGGCAGCTGGGACAGTATGCAACTACCTTGTATGATTCTGATAAAATCCCTATTTCATGAGCCTTTTTTAGATACTTCCACTCTCGCTCGATATATTCATCCTTGTATGTCCAGTATGCTTTTTGTTGATTAAATGACATGCCAAGAAGTTTATCAACTTCAAGCCATTTTTCATTAAATTTGTGGACTGTTTTTTTACACTCTGAAACTATTTTTTCAATCCCTGCAGATTCTAAAACCTGGGATTTGCTTCCTGAAATGCCTAGTTCTTTTTCTACTTGTAATTCCACGGGAAGCCCCTGGGTATCCCATCCGGCATTGAAAATTACCTTGTAGCCTCGTAAAGTTGCATATCTATACCACAAATCTTTCATTATCCTTCCACGAAGGTGACCAGCATGCGGTATTCCATTCATGGTTGGAGGACCTTCTATGAATGCAATCTTCTTTGTCTTGTTTTGTGATTCAAAAATTAGTTTCTCTAAATCTTGTTTAGCCAATTGTTCTTTTACTTCATCTTCTATCTTTTTTGGATTAAAATCTGTAGCTAACTGCATTCAAGGTTGAAATGAATTGTATCATATTATAAAGGTACAAACTTGAAAAATAGAAAAAGAAAAGTTGTTGTTTATGTTTGTCTTTTATTGACTAGTGCCAGAGAATCCATTTGGAATATATCCTATCTTGATTGCATCAAGTACTATTACTTGACCCTGAGAAAGGTTCTCATCCCATGCTCTGACTATTATGTGACTTGTATCCAATGTTTGGGCTGGAGTTATGTGGAATGTAAGGTACATGAACTTGCCACTATATTTCACAGTTGCAGTTGCACTTTTGAACAATCCATTAGGATCTGATGTTGATACACCACTTGTCTTGTCCCACTGGATGAATGTAGTGCTCTGAGATACTTGAGGATGAGTTCCTGTAATGCCTAGGAATAATGCTCCATGTTGAATCAATTGGACTCCGTCATGTTCGTAGATTTTGAATGTTATGTCTGATGGCATGTTAACATACAATGTTTGTGTATTGATGGTAGTTGTGAATTTTGATATGTCAAACGACGCACCGTTTATCGAAAGACCATCATCATATGTCAAATATGCACCGCCTGATGCTGTAATGCCGGTTCCGCCACCAAACTGTGGTCCACGTCCATAAGTTGTACCATGTCCGTTTAGCGCAAAAGCTGGTGCACTGGATGCAACAACTGATGCCATAAGAACGAACAGGGTCAAAGCACTTGTTGCCTTAACGAGTTTGCTATTCATGAATTATTTTCTATGTGGAGTACATATAACTATTTATGCTATGCAGACACACAATCACGCTTGATATGGTATGAAAATAAAAAAATATTTCTATAGTCTATGATGTTATGCTAATTTTTGAATCAACCTTGATATGGATTCGCTCACCATTGTGAACATGACCATTGTAGATCATCTTTGTCTTGATTCCTTTTTTATTGAGATACCCTTCAAGCAGCAAAGCCCAAGGAATAGAATGACCACTATTTACTTTGGATTCGATAACAAAGTGGTTTGCATTTGATTCATACTTTAGATGTCCAGAACATGTTATGTCTAGTGTAGAATCAACAAGTGCTATTATTTCATCAAGTGTCTTTGATTCAAGATCTATGCCATTTTTATTCAAGAAATTTAATATGTCTATTCCCTTACCCTTTGAGTTTATCATGGAATTGAGCACATACCCTAATCCATTTTCAGTTATCACTTGAATTGCTTTTAATGTCTCCTGCGCATCACTTTTTGTCATGTCTGCCAAATTGCTTATCTTGATTCCATTCTTCCATATTTGCTCAAATGATTTGACTTGATTAGTTCCTAGAACATCCGTTGAGTGAAATATTGCACCTTTTCCATTATTGCTGTTTATCATGAGAATTTCAGAATCATCAAAGATGAATACGTTTTGTGATATGTCTGCTGTCTTGATCTTGATTCCTGTTGGAAGTCCATGAAAAGTCTCAGAGCCAACAAGACTTGGAGGAATTACTATCTTGACATCAATATCTTTTCTTAAAACATGTAGCAAAACATCTTTGCATTGCGATAAAAGATTAAGTCCCCATGAATCTATTACTACATGTATTGATGTCTTGGAACCTTCTATCATTGTCTGAAGTTGTTTGAATACATAATTTGCGGCCAAGTGGAAATATCTTTGCTCCTCTGATCCTCTTGCCTTTTTGCTGTCTTCGCTTAGCTCTTTTAATTTAGTAATTAGACTATTCATGGCATTTACTCGGTTAATCTGTTCTTGGATAATTTCATCAAAAGCATCTTCTGGTGCAATTGCAGTACACATGATTGGCTTGCTTTTTGATATTATTGCAATCTTTTTTTTCTCAAGTTTAAGCAATGTTGGATAGACTTTGGTTCTTGGTAAATTGGAATAATAGGCAAGTTCGCCTGCAGAAATCGTACCTTTTGTAATCAAGGCGACATAGGCTTGAGCCTCATACTTGCTCAATCCAAACTCTTCTAGACTTACGGCTAGGTCTTGCCCTTTTACCATTACTTGGATTTATCAAGTTGGAAGGTAAGCTGAATAGCTAAATTCATTGAACAAAGCTTTGAAAAAATACTAAGCTGTAACTCCAGATTGTGTGACTGTAGTGACATGACTTGACGTAACAAGGACCGTATAAGTGCAAAGCCAAGTCTCTTGTTGGGAATGATAAATCAATCAAAATGGATAATTGAAAATAATAGTAAAAGTCAACTTGTACGGGCAAGTACAATCAAGCCAAGAATAGACTATGCAACTGAAATTGTAGATGATTTACTCGATGTTCTTACACGACATCGACAAGATGTAAACAAAAATAATTTGGATTTGTATGGCAGGCTAGACAAAGACTACCAGTTACTTTCTACGCTTGAGAAACAAGTTAGATATGAACTTGAACTATATTATACAATTGAATCGCTAAGGCAGGTAAGACGAAGTATTGATTGTATAGTTGGACTTGGAAATGTTCCCACTGTACTATCTCCAACAATATCTGTTGTTAGAACGATTAGGTCCAAACTCTTGGCACTTATGCCAGCCATGGACTTTCAGTTAGGAGAGTTATCCTTGCTATTGGGAGGGATAATAATTGACGCTGCCCACTTGGCAAGCACAAACTTGGACTTTGGCAAGGCAAATGAGGTATCAAGCAGGTTATTGGATGAAGCTAAATTGATCGCCGACTCTAAAATATACAAGCAGTTCCCTAATCTAGATTTCTGGTAAGGCCTTGACATGCTAAATTTTACAAAGAACGATAATCAATCTGACTTGTCTAACCATCTTGATAAAATCAAGACATTGTCTTCAAAAATTGAACAAAAAATATCTCAAAAGGGCAAGGATGAAAATGATTCTTTTATTGAGACACTTTCTGTAGATGAGCTAAAAGACATAAGACAGGTGATGCTAGCTGCAGAGTATTTACTTACGAAATATCAAGATAAACGCGATATCAAAGTCTTTTTGCAAGAGTTTATTGAAATCATATTAAATGCATCAAACTTTGTTAATGGATTAAAGGCCGAACTTGAAGACCTTGTAATATCTGCCGAATTTGCACTACACCAGATTCAGACACTGCATGATGATGTGACTGAGAACCTTGCCTTTGGTAAAACGACTCGAACAAATATTGATGACTTTAGGATTCCTTCTCTTCTAAGTACTCTTACCACTAAATCTGAACCTGTGACAATTGAACCTGAAAAGTCCGAAATACCAAGAATTGAAGTTGGTTCAATTAATTTAACAAATTCTGCTAGACGAGTTAACACTGGTGATTACCTTGAAAGAACCGCAGTCGAGATGTAGTTGATGATATTATGAGTCTAGCCCCACAAGAATTAGAAAATAGTGCAAGCAAATTTGCCGCAGAGGCAATAAAACTTGATTCACAAGGTGCCAGAGGAATGGCAATTGCAAATTATCAAAGAGCAATTGAATCACTTGTTAAATTAATCCAGCTTTATCCAGAAAACAAACTAAATAGGGTATATCAAGAGAGAACTGCAGCATATCAGAATCGCATCAAGGCATTACAGATGAACAATGTTGAATTGGAGCCAGCTGTAGATCCAAAGGCAACTCCTGAAGAACAAAAACAATCTCTTACCAAAAATGAACTAGATTCACTGATAATGAAGGAAAAGCCAAACGTAACATGGCAAGAAGTTATCGGTTTAGATGACGCAAAGAATGCTTTACGAGAATCAATTGTATATCCAGCAAAGAGACCAGACCTGTTCCCGCTTGGATGGCCAAGAGGAATCTTACTTTATGGTCCACCGGGTTGTGGAAAGACAGTCATTGCAGCAGCTACTGCAAATGAAATTGATGGTTACTTTATCAACGTAGATGCAGCCTCTATGATGAGTAAATGGTTAGGCGAAGCTGAGAAAAATGTATCCAAGCTATTTCAAATGGCGAGAGGATTGGCAGAAAAAGAAGGACTTCCAGTTATACTATTCATTGATGAGGTAGATTCACTTCTTGGTAACCGTAACAGTGAGATTGGTGGAGAGATTCGTGTCAAAAACCAATTCTTGACCGAGATGGACGGAATCAATGGTAAAGGAAAAGACCTCAAACTCTATGTCATCGGTGCAACAAACAAGCCATGGAGTCTTGACTGGCCATTTCTTAGGAGATTTACCAAGAGGGTCTATGTTTCACTTCCATCTCTTGAAGCAAGAGAAGCACTCTTCAATCTCTATACTGCACCATTGCACAAGGATGATAAAGTAAAGTCCACCGAGCTTGCAAAACTTGCAGATGGGTATAGTGCATCTGATGTCAAAGACATCTGTCAATCTGCACAATTGATGGTTGTAAATGATTTATTCCACTCTCCAAACTTTGGAGAAGAAGTATTGGGAGAACCAAAATCACAACCACGTATATTGACAACAGCTGACTTCAAGGAGATTATATCCAGAAGAAAACCAAGTGTAAGCATGGAAATGATTAGGGCATACTACAAGTGGACTGAACAATTCAAAGCACTCTAGATTTATTTTTTAAAAATTTTGTTCTAGTTGTTGGAAATCTCTGTTTTAAAAATTTAGATCGGCATAAAATTTAAATTCCTATCAAAATCCACATGCAGAGGGTTTCAAGGATTCCAACAAAAAAAGCCAAACACGCAAACAAGTTTGGTGTATTAATTTTAGAAGACGGGACTGTCTTTGAGGGCATGGGTTTTGGTTATTCCACTATTGTCTTTGGTGAAGCCGTATTCAATACTGGTATGACTGGTTACACTGAGGCGCTCACAGATCCTTCCTATAGCGGACAGATTTTGACACTTACCTATCCTCTTGTAGGAAACTATGGTGTTCCCGACCCTGTGGCAAAAGACTCTGATGGTATGCGAAAGAACATTGAATCAGAAATGATACAGGTAAGGGGACTAGTCGTACACGAATTATCCCTTACTGCAAGCCACTGGAATTTATCACTGACACTTGATGAATGGCTCTATAATGAAAAAATTCCGGGAATTTCTGGAATTGATACAAGGGAACTTACAATAAAACTTCGAACAAGTGGGGTAATGATGGCGGCACTTGCAGTATCTGATACTCCAATTGATGTATCTGAACTTAAGAAGAAGTTGGTATCTGCTACAAAATACAACGATGAGGAGTTTATGAATATTGTATCTACAAAAGAGCCACAAACATTTGGTTCAGAATCAGAATCAATTGTAGTAATTGACACTGGAGTAAAAAATGCAATACTGCGAAATATTCGCAGCCTGGGTTACAAGGTAATCAAAGTTCCATGGAATTACTCTATTGAGAAAATTTTATCATATAATCCAAAAGGAGTTGTAATTTCAAATGGACCGGGTGATCCTCTCAATTGTGGTGAAACAATGAAGACTGCAAAATCACTCATTGAAAAAAACATTCCAACACTAGGAATTTGCCTCGGTGCACAAATATTGGGACTGGCAGGTGGTGCAAATACTTACAAGCTAAAGTATGGTCACCGAGGACAAAACAAATCCTGTATTGATCTTGATAATAATCAAGTCTATGTTACTAGTCAAAATCATGGATACTGTATTGACCCAGAGTCTTTGAAAAATACTGATTTTAAATTATGGTTTACAAACGCAGATGATAAAACAGTAGAAGGAATAAAACATAAACAAAAAAAGATAATCGCTGTACAATTTCATCCAGAGGCATCACCTGGACCTTTTGATTGCATGTTTATTTTTGAAGAGCTCAAGAAACTCATAGGGGAGGACAATGCCAAAAGATGAGTCGTTAAAGAAGATTCTAGTTCTTGGTAGTGGGGCAATCAAAATCGGAGAAGCAGGCGAAAGTCACTTCAAGTGACCGTCAATTCGACTACTCCGGTAGCCAATGCCTCAAAGCCATCCAGGAAGACGGAATCAAGAGTGTACTTGTAAATCCAAACATTGCAACAATTCAAACTGATACAAGATTTGCAGACAAGGTATACTCTATTCCAGTAAATCCAGCATATGTGGAATCTATCATAGAAGCAGAAAGACCCGATGGTCTAATGCTTGGCTTTGGAGGCCAGACTGCACTCAACTGTGGAGTAAAACTAGACGAACTTGGAATCTTGAAAAAATATGGCATTAAAGTACTTGGAACTCAGGTGCTTGGAATACGAGCCACTGAAGACAGACAACTCTTCAAGGATTCTATGATTGCATGCAACGTACCTGTCCTCAAAAGTAGGACTGTATACAACTTTGAGGATGCAAAAAAGATTGCAAATGAATTGGGTTATCCTGTCATCGTAAGGGTTGCATATACACTAGGTGGAAAAGGTGGAGGCGTTGCACATAATGAAATAGAATTACATGAAATCGTTTCACGTGGTCTTAATGCTAGTCTTGTAGGCCAAGTTCTAATTGAAGAATATGTGGGTCATTGGAAACAAATCGAGTATGAAGTGATGGCCGACTATGCTGGAAACAACGTGATAATCTGTAATATGGAAAATGTACTTTCAATGAGGGTTCATACTGGTGACAATATTGTAGTTGCACCATCGCAGACACTTGATAATTATGAATATCAGTTATTGCGTTCTGCAGCATTACGTGCGGCAAAACATGTGGGAATTGTCGGAGAATGCAATGTCCAATTTGCACTAGACCCTGATTCTGATAAGTATGTTGCAATTGAGATGAATCCGAGACTTTCTCGATCATCTGCTCTTGCAAGTAAAGCTACCGGATATCCTATTGCATACATGGCAGCAAAAATTGTGATGGGGTATACTTTGCCAGAACTTGTAAATCGTATCACAAAAACTACAACTGCATGTTTTGAGCCGTCTTTGGATTATATTGTATGCAAACATCCTAGATGGGATTTTGGCAAGTTTGAGCTTGCTAATCGTAATCTTGGTCCTACCATGAAATCAGTAGGTGAGGTCATGGCAATTGGAAGATGCTTTGAAGAGTCATTGCAAAAATCAATACGAATGCTAGAGATTGGAAATGATGGCCTAGTTGCAAATCGTAACGGCGATAAAAAATACGACATTGAAGAGATTGAAAATAAACTTCAACATGCAGATGACCGGATCTTGTACTATGTGGCAGAGGCATTAAGACAAGAAATGTCTGTTGAGCGCATCTACAAGCTCTCTGCAATTGACCCGTGGTTTATAGAAAAAATTCAAAATATAGTACATTCTGAAAAAAGAATCAAAGAGTCTAAACTTGAAAAAGACGTGCTTCATGAGGCAAAAATCTTGGGCTTTTCTGACAAACAAATTGGAAGACTTGCTGGAAGAGATGATCTTGAGATTAGAAAAATAAGGAAAAAGGAGGGAATTTTACCTGTAGTAAAACGAATTGACACGCTTGCAGCAGAGTGGCCTGCCAAGACTAACTATCTGTATCTAACATATGGTGGAAAGACTAGCGATTTTGAGATAACATCTGACTCTCAAAAGATTGCAGTACTTGGCGCAGGTCCATACAGGATTGGTAGCAGTGTGGAGTTTGACTGGGGAACAGTAAACATGGTTTGGGGATTAAAAGAAAATGGTGTAAAAGAAGTGTCTGTAATTAACTGCAATCCAGAGACTGTATCTACTGATTATGATATCTGTGATAGGTTATACTTTGAAGAGCTAACACTAGAACGAGTTTTAGATATTGCAGAATTTGAAAAATTAGACGGCATTGTTACAGCAGTAGGGGGACAGACTGCAAATAATCTAACTCCAAAACTTGCTCAAAATGGAATTAAAATTATTGGAACGTCTTTTGAAGATATTGATAGAGCGGAGAATCGTTCTACATTTAGTAAAGTACTTGATGATCTAAATATCAGGCAGCCTCCATGGCAAGCATTTTCAAGTCTCGTTGATGCCAAAAAATTTGCAGTCAAGGTCGGATATCCAGTTCTTGTAAGACCATCATATGTCCTAAGTGGGGCTGCAATGAAAGTTGTATGGTCTGAAACTCAGCTCAAAAAATACCTTCAAGAGGCAACCAATGTATCACCGGATTATCCTGTAGTTATTACAAAGTTCATGCTAAATTCACTTGAAGCAGAAGTTGATGGTGTGGGTGATGGAGAAAATATTGTAATTGGTGCAGTGATTGAACATATTGAAGGTGCAGGAGTTCATTCTGGAGATTCGATGATGTGTATTCCGCCTTGGACTCTAAACAACAAAGCAATTGATACTATACTTGATTATACCCAAAAAGTAGCTGTTGCGTTTAAGATCAAAGGACCGTTTAATCTGCAATTTTTGATTCACCAAGATCAAGTCTATGTGATAGAGCTTAACATCAGGGCATCACGCTCCATGCCTTTTGTCTCAAAATTTGTAAGGATGAATCTTATCAACTTGGCAGCACGAGCGGTATTGGGTAAAACCCTTCCACATGTTCCAAAAGATAGGTGGCGTAAAATTCATAATTATGGAATCAAGGTACCACAGTTTTCCTTTATGCAGCTTGAGGGTGCCGATGTTGTATTGGGTGTAGAAATGCAATCAACTGGTGAGGCTGCATGCTTTGGTGAGAGTTTCTATGATGCACTTGCAAAGGGTTTGACATCTGTAGGATATTCTCTTCCAAAAGAAGGCTCTGTACTTATCAGTGCAGGTGGGTCTGAGAACAAGGAAAAACTGTTGCAGACTGCACTTTTGCTCAAAAGTCTGGGATACAAATTACTTGCAACAGAGCACACTGCTGAATTTTTGTCTGATAAAAGAATAGGCGATGTTGAAGTGGTCTATAAAATTAGTGAGCCTGAAAGAAAACCAAACATTGCAGATTTGTTATATGAGCGAAAAATTGATTTTATCATAAACGTCCCAAGCACTTCGACACTTGAAAAATATGTTGGCATGCTTTATGATGAATATCAAATTAGAAGAAAGGCAGTAGAGCTTGGAATTCCTGTATTGATAACTACAGAGCTTGCAGATTCTTTTGCAAAGACTTTGGAGTGGCTAAAGCATAATGAGACTACGAAAAAGCCATTGGAATCATACGAGAAAATAGGCTAGATATCAAATTACATTTTTGAGTATGGATTCGTCTCCAATTATTGTTCCATCAAGTGTTACAATCTTTGCAGAGTAGAGATCTTTTATTCTCTCAAGTATTGGAGAGATTGATTTTTTGTGATATCTTTTAGTTGTGGCATAAAAATACTTGTTAAAAGATGGGACGATGATTATTTCAATCTCACCTTTACTTGATGGAAATATTTTGCTCTTGTCTGCCTTGAGTGATACCCATAATCGTTGTCCATCCAAAACAGAATCTTCTTGGAAATATACTGGATGAAGATGACCCATTACAATTCTGTTTATCTGAGAGAAATTCTCAGATGGCATTACATGCCCATGTGTCAGCAATGTATCTCCTATAACTAGACCTGATGGACCTGTCATTGTAATATACTCTGGAACCAGACGGGACAAATTACCATCATGATTTCCTGGTATTACTATGGTGTTTATTTTTTTTCCAATCTCAAAAAACATTGGCACTGTCTGCCACTCTATCTTTGAGATTGACTCTATTCCTGATTTTATATCTCCTAGGAGAATGAGTGTATCGGGCTTTTCAGATTCTATCAGGGAATAAAGACTAGAATGTATCTCTTGGATCATATCCTCTGGTCTTACATTGATATAATTTGAGATCATGCCAAGCTCAAATCCTATGTGTAAATCCGTTACAACAAGAAACCTCTGCTCATCTTCTAAAATTAAGGCTGGTTGTGAAGGGATGATTCTGGTCTTTACCATTTAAGATATACGTAACTTTTTTCAATTAAATTCTTGTGAAAGAGTCTGGAAATGTAGAATCTATCATATCATCAAATGGTGTAAAATTACACTTGTTTGAGCCAAGCAACAGAAAGATCTGGACTGTAGTGGGAAAAGAAAATGAGCACTGGCTTGACTTGGATCTGGGGTATTGCTCATGTGAGGATTATTTCTATAACGCAATGGAAACTGGAAGACAATGTTATCATCTAAGTGCAGTCAAGGCTGCAGTGGAACAAGACAAAATTGAGGTGGTAAAATTTCAAGATTCAGAGTTTGAGAGTTTTATTTTAGCTCTAGTACAAGATCTTGTATAGACAATATACCACCTAAATCTCGATTGAAAATAAAAATTATCTGTGATTTACTTTAGAGGTATTGTAAATACATCTTCTTTTGAGACTCCTTTCCATAGTCCGATCATCCCTTCTGGTTTTACTGCTTCCACCTTTGTTATTTTTTGGATTTTTATATGATCAGGAGTTGGTGGCATCCAAAGCATTGCCATATAATCACCGATATTTCCTACAGCGTCAGGGCTTGCCGATGATATCTTGTCTTTTGCAAAACCGTTTGCAACAAGTGCATCTGTTGCGGCTTGTTCTAAATCTCTTCTACCATGTGTGAAAAGATAAACAGCTTTTGTTGTATCTACTTGAATCAATAAAGTACATCTAATCATTGCTTTAATCAATATTGCTAAATTCAATCTTGGATTATATACCTCATAATCAAAGCCGAAAGCATTGGTCAATGTTCTAGTTGTAGGTTCTGGTGGACGAGAGCATGCTATGGGCTGGAAGCTTGCTCAAAGTGATAAAGTGGACAAAATTTATTTTGCCCCTGGAAATGGTGGCACTCCAAACAATGTAGATATTTCATCTGATGACATTGAAGGTCTTGCCAAATTTGCTAAAGAGAACAACTGTGTAACAGTTGTAGGTCCAGAAGTTCCATTATCTATGGGCATAGTTGACGAGTTTACAAAAAAAGGTCTTTTAATATTTGGTCCTACAAAAAATGCTGCACAGCTAGAATCAAGCAAGATCTGGGCAAAAAATTTTATGAAAAGAAATGGTATATTGACTGCAAGGTTTGAAGTCTTTGACGATCCAAAAAAAGCAATTGAATTTGCAAAGTCAGTGGATTATCCTTTAGTTGTTAAAGCAGATGGGCTTGCAGCAGGAAAAGGAGTGATTGTTTGCAGTAATTCTTTTGAAACAATTGATGCCATAAACAAGATGTTAGTTGAGAAAAACTTTGGTAATGCCGGCTCTAGAATTATTCTAGAAGAGAGAATTGATGGAATAGAAGCATCCTTTATTGCAATATCTGATGGAAATGTCGCATATCCTATGGCAACAAGCCAAGATCATAAGAGAATCTATGATGATGACAAGGGACCAAACACTGGCGGAATGGGGACATATTCTCCTACTCCTGTAATTGACAATTCTACTGCAAAAGAGATTCAAAAAAATGTAATTGAAAAGACTATACACTCTATGAAAAAAGAAGGAATTGTATTCAAGGGATTTTTGTATGCTGGAATAATGCTAAAAGATGGTAAGCCATATGTCTTGGAGTTTAATGCAAGAATGGGTGACCCGGAATGTCAGCCAATAATGATGCGCATGGATTCTGACTTGTTTGATTACATCAAGGCAAGCATCGATGGAACTCTATCTTCATTACCACTTATTTTGTGGAAGAAACAAAGTGCGGTATGTGTTGTATTGGCATCTAATGGATATCCTGAATCCTATCCCAAAAATGAAGAGATACTGGGCCTTGATGTCATAACTCCAAATTCACAGGTCTTTCATTCTGGTACTAGACAAGAAAATGGCAAAGTATTGACAAGTGGTGGAAGGGTACTAGGAGTAACTGCAAGTGGTGATACACTGGAGGATGCAATAAAAAATGCCTATGTCCGAGTGGATACCATTACTTGGCCTTCTAAATATTGTAGAACAGATATTGGCAAAAAAGGCCTTGTTTTATATAAATAAAAATAGAATGTCCTATTTTTAAAATATAATTTTAGAAACTAAATAGTTGCTGTAATGACACTTACTTTGAAACTGTTTTTTTCTTTACTATGAAGTAACCTGTGAGGAAGAGTGAAGCGCTCAAAAGAAATGAGGTCAAATTGATGACAAGAAAACCAACTCCTAAAGGTACGGGAATGTACATTGTAGGGATGCAGAGCCCATGAATGAAACTGTCACATGCCGGGAATCTTTTTGGAAGTGTGTTATCAATAGAGGCAGATTGGCGAGTTATGACACCTACAACGTATGGTGATAGTAATAGAATTAACCCTATGATCGATTTCTTGTCAATCTTACCAATTTTATTTTTTAGGGTATCTAAAAATTCCGATTTTTTAATCAGTGTCATATGTGATTTCATGAGTTATGTAGACTAAATATCTTTGTGGGGGGATCTACTGTACGGATTTTCTATCGGCGAATTGGGGAATTGGCGATAATATTTCTGGACCATACACTAGTATCCAAAAATGCCCACATGTATTGAAATTAGACAGTTTGAGATATAGAATTTGCCAAACATTGTTCATTAACAATGTTAGTGAACAAAGATACACAATGGATTATACCTGTAAACCATATCATTCCTACTGTTTTACGTGGAAATTAATAATAATTCACTATTACAAAGTAATAAAAAAAGCATAAAAAATATTCTCATCATATTTCTATTCACAATTGTGATGTTCTCGTCATTATTTTCAAATGGTTCTCTTGTTTCTCAGGCAATGGCAAGTGGTAACACAACCAGTACGGGAAATAATGCCACTACAAATAATACTCCTACTATCGATAATACTTCTCTTACAGTTACATCCAATCCCAATACTATATCTGCAGGAGGTCAGGTTATTCTAACTGCAACGGTAACAGATACCTCGAGTTCACCTACCACGCCTACAGGCACAGTAACTTGGAATGCTGGAAATGCTGGTGGAACATTTAGTTCATCTTCCTGTACTTTGTCATCAAGTACATGTAATGTCACATACACCACATCTGCTACTTCTCCAAGTAATGTGGTGATCACTGCAAGTTATAGTGGAGATACTACACACCAAACAAGTTCTGGAACATCATCATTATCAAATGCTCAGGATACTACGACAATAATATTGGCATCATCTGCATCTTCCATATCATCTGGAGGACAGGTGACAGTTACTGCTACAGTTACCGACTCGACAAATTCTCAAAACGCTCCAACAGGGACAATAACTTGGGGTGACGGAAACGTTGGTGGAAACTTTAATCCCACTTCCTGCACTTTATCATCTGGTACCTGTAGTGTAACATACATTGCATCTACCACTTCTCCAAGCAATGTAATAATTACTGCAACATATGCTGGTGATACCACTCATAAGACAAGTTATTCAACATATTCTGTTGCAATTGCCCCACTGGATACTCCATCAGTTGTCATATCTCCAAATTCCTCCCCATTTGTGTCTGGAACTGCCATTGCATTTACTGTCACAGTTACTGATACCTCCAGTTCGCCTACGACACCAAGTGGACAAGTCTCTTGGAATGATGGAAATGCAGGAGGTTCATTTAGCTCATCAACATGTGTCTTGTCAGCAAACACATGCACCACTTCATACACTCCGGCTGTAAGTGCTTCCAATTCCATAACAATTACTGCAAGCTATGGCGGAGATGCCACACACCAAACAAGTTCTGGAACATCATCATTATTACGTACACAAGATACTGCGTCTGTCGCAGTAACATCCTCTACAACAACCGTATCTTCAGGAGCCCAAGTGACAGTTACTGCAACAGTTACAGATCCTACGAATTCTCAAAATGCTCCAACAGGAACCATAACTTGGAGTGATGGAAGTGTAGGAGGAACATTTAGTTCTTCTTCCTGTACATTAGCATCTGGCACGTGTAATGTAACATATACGGCATCCTCCAGTGTACAAAATACTATTACTATTACAGCAAGCTATAGTGGTGATACAGGTCATACTGCCAATTCAGGAACATCTATCTTGGCACCAAGTTCACTCTCGCCTGCAACAGTTACTATGACATCATCTACATCATCTGTGTCCTCTGGGGGACAAGTGACATTTACAGTAACAGTTGTAGGCTCTACAAATTCTCAAAACACTCCAACAGGAACAATAACTTGGGGTGACGGAAATATAGGTGGAAACTTTAATCCAACTTCTTGCACATTGGCAACTGGCACATGTAATGTTACATACACTCCATCTACCACTTCTCCAAATAATGTGGTAATTACTGCAAGCTATAGTGGGGATACTATGTATCAAACAAGTTCTGGAACATCAAATCTAACCGTAAACACAACTGATTCTACAACTTTATCTGTTACACCAAATCCGTCTACAGCGCCCCTTGGTGGTTCTGTGATATTCACAGCAACAGTTGCTGATACTTCTAGTTCTCCTACTACTCCCACTAGTTCTGTATCTTGGAGTGATGGAAATGCTGCAGGTTCATTTAGCTCATCTTCATGTACCCTATCCTCATCAGGTTCATGTACTGTTACGTATATTCCTGCAGTGAATCCTCCAAATGCAATAACAATAACTGCAAGTTACGCGGGTGATGGCACACATCAGTCCAGTACTGGTTCATCCACGTTGTCTGCAAGTGTAGTTGATCCTACAACCTCAACCATTACGCCAAATCCTGCCACATTTTCTGTTGGAACTCAAATCTCCTTTATCGTATCAATAGCAGATACTACAAATCCTTCTTCAACCATTGCAGGATTGGTAACATGGACTGATAATGGGGCTGGTGGTTCATTTAGTCCATCTAGCTGTGTAGTGGTAAATAATCAGTGTGGTCTTGCATATACTCCTCCATCAAATCCAACTAATAGTATAACAATAACTGCAACTTATGCAGGTGACTCGACTCACTCAGGAAGTACTGGCACATCCACAGTGTCAGTAAATACTGTATCACCGTCATCGCCTTCTCCTACGCCCTCTACACCAACTCCCTCTACACCAACTCCCTCTACACCAACTCCCTCTACACCAACTCCC
>NZ_FUYK01000008.1:0-70611 GCF_900167955.1 Candidatus Nitrosotalea bavarica
TATTGTTGTCATGGGAACTATAACCAGAAAGATGGCTCCTAGATTGAGAATGGTATATGATCAAATGCCTGATCCAAAATATGTCATAGCAATGGGAGCATGTGCAATAACTGGAGGATTATACTTTGACTCATATAACGTACTACCAGGAATCGATGGGGTTCTTCCCGTTGATGTTTATGTTCCAGGTTGTCCACCTAGACCAGAAACACTAATCCAAGGATGTATGTTACTTCAAGAAAAAATAAAACGGATGAAGGCTAAATAGCCATGAGCTCTGGAACTGAAAAGGACGAAGTTAAAGATATTGCAGAAGAACATCCTGCTAATTCTGAAAATACTACAAGTTCAGATTCCATGTCAAAAGATGAAGCAAAAAAATTTTATGAAGAAAAAGGACTTGACTTATCTCCAGACGTTCCTGTTAAACCAAAACCTATCCCTGAATTTGAAAAATCTTTGGCAGATAAGATTTCTTCAAAATTTGGCGATAAAATACATGTAGACTATATTAGATCTGACAGAATTAGGGTAACTAGTAAAAAAGAAAACATTGTAGATGTCGCTAAATTTATTCGAGATGAACTTCGATATGATCATGCCGAGTCTGTATCTGGAGTTGACTATCCAGATGCAAATGAAATCGAAGTTGTATACCACTTGGGTTCTTATACTGATGAAAAACTTGGACGACAAATTCTTGCACTTGCAACCCGAGTTCCAAGAGAAGATATTCCAAACCCTGGTTCAGATAGAACAAGAATGTCATCATTACGTGATGTATTTTATAGTGTAGAGTTTCATGAAAGAGAATGTTTTGAAATGTTTGGCGTTTATTTTGAAGGTCATCCTGACATGCGAAGATTGCTTCTCCCAGAAGATTGGGCAGATATACCGCCATTTAGAAAAGATTTCAAGATAAAGGGAAGATAAAATGACAACACAACTACCTCCCGGAATGCATATTGAGACAGTGGATGAAAAAATAATGACACTCAATGTTGGACCTCAACATCCAGGTTCTGGACATATGAGACTAATTATCAAAGTTGATGGTGATTACATTGTTTCATGTGATCCTGATCCAGGTTATGTACATCGAGGAGAAGAAAAAATGGCTGAATATCGAAATTATATTCAGAATATTCCTCACCTTGAAAGACCTGTAATCCACGACTCTTCCAATATCTTGTATCCATATTGTCTTGGAGTAGAAGAATTATTGGGAATTGAAGTTCCAGAAAGAGCAAAATACATCCGGGTTATTGCCGCAGAACTGAATCGTTGCATCTACATCTTGTACTGGTTGGCTATCTATGGAATATTCTTAGGTCACTCTACCATGTTTATGTGGCCTGCAGGTGATAGAGAACTTTTCATTGACCTTTTAGAAGCAATGTCTGGTGCAAGAGTAACTCATGCATATCTAGTACCTGGAGGAGTACGAAATGATTTACCGTCTAACTTTGAAGAGCGATGCTTAAGACAAGTTGCATATTTTGAGAAGAGACTAAAAGAGTATGAGGCTATTTTTTATCAGAATCCTCTCTTGAAAGCAAGAACAGAAGGTAGTGGAATATTATCAAGAACAGATGCTATCCGACTTGGAACAACTGGTTCAGTACTGCGAGCATCTGGTGTTGATTTTGATGTAAGAAAAAAAGAACCATATGATGTCTATGAAAATCTAGACTTTCAAACAATAGTGATGAAAGAAGGTGATTCCTATGCAAGATCTCGTGTACCTTATCTTGAGATGTTTGAGAGTTGCAGAATAATTAAAGACGCGTTAAAAAAGATGCCAAAGTCTGGTTCTGTGCGTACAAAATTAAAACCAAATCCAAAAGGTGGTAATGATGAAGTTTATCGTAGAGTAGAGTCTGGTAGAGGAGCAATTGGATATTACATTGTGTCTAACAATAGGCCAGAACCTTATAGAGTGAAGATAAGCGTTGGCTCATTTAGAAACTTGATCTGTATGCCATATTTATTGAAGGGAGAAAAATTAGGTAACATGCCAGCAGTCTACTGGGGTCTTAATTATTGGCCTGTGGAGGCAGATCGATAAATGTCTACTATCGCACCGCAGTTTAGATTCAGTAGATTCATTGCTTCTCTATTTGATTTAATATTCTGGGTACTTCTGATCTTCAGCCTAGTTGGATTACCAATAGTCTTTATCATATTATTTTACATCAAGCTTCCAATAATCAACGGTCAACTCATGACGCCATATCTTTCAATGACTTGGATGGCTGATCCATCACGTACTCTTCCAATTGTCAAAAATTTCATTCATACAACTATTTTTAGAGTAATGGTATTTCCAGGATTTGGATTTGCAGCTCTACTTGCAGCTGCAACAATATTTGTTGAAAGGAAGTTTCTTGCAAAAATGCAGCTTAGAGTAGGACCGCTTTATTGTGGAAAAATAGAAGGAATTCTACAACTGATGGGTGATGGTTTTAAGCTAATGAGTAAAGAGATCATAATACCTGCAAAAGCAGACAAACCCATTTTCTGGATGGGTCCATTATTGTTTGTAGGTGCAGCAGGTGCCTTTGTTTCTCTGATTCCAGTTGCTCCTGGATGGGTAGTTGCAAATCCTTCTGTTGGTCTTTTAGCAGTATTTGCAATCATAGGTTTCTTTCCAATAATTGCCGTGCTAACAGCATGGGCAGCAAATAGCAAGTGGACGTTCATTGGTGGTCTTAGAGCACTCCATCAAATGGTTGCTTTTGAAATTCCATTAATTTTATCACTTCTTGGAGTAGTAATACTCTCTGGAAGTCTAAATCTTTCACATATTGTTGAATCACAACAACACTTTTGGTGGATCACTTTTGTACCAATTGGAGCAATAGTCTTTTTCATTACAATCTTTGCAGAACTTGAAAGAATCCCATTTGATC
The DNA here is from genome assembly GCF_900167955.1 of Candidatus Nitrosotalea bavarica. Taxonomy (GTDB): domain Archaea; phylum Thermoproteota; class Nitrososphaeria; order Nitrososphaerales; family Nitrosopumilaceae; genus Nitrosotalea; species Nitrosotalea bavarica. The sequence continues at coordinate 2,913 of NZ_FUYK01000008.1, forward strand.
TTCCAGAAGCAGAAAGTGAAATTGTTGCAGGATGGTTAACAGAATTTTCTGGAATGATGTATGGATTAATTCAGCTTGGAACTTATCTGAAATTATATGCATTTGCAGGATTGTTCGTTGTACTATTCCTTGGTGGCTGGAACGGTCCGATGGTTTGGCCACCTTTCCCACAAGATATCATAACTAACGGAATTACCATTGGTCCTGTAACTGCCAAATTCCCTGGATTGCCACTCTTTGATCAACAAATGCTCAATGGTACGCTGTGGTTTGTGATAAAGACTGTTGGAGTTATACTTTTGATTCTACTACCTCGTGGAGTTTTCCCAAGAGTTCGAATGGATATAGCATTACACACTGGTTGGTACAAACTAATTGGTCTTGCCTTCATTAACATCTTTATAGCTCTCGGATTGCTATACGCAGGTGTCTTGGGACCTGGAGGATTATTACAATGAGTAATGTTATCGGAATAATCCGCGCATTAAATTCTGGAGTTAAACATCTTGCAGTAAAGCGATTCACATTACGATATCCTGAGCAGAAATTAAAATTCGTAGGTGATGGCTTTCAATACAATCCAGAGATAGGAGTAGGAATAGCTGGGTTAAGAGGTCGACACATATTGTTCCATGAAAATTGTACTGGTTGTCAGCTTTGTTCTGTGGCATGTGAGGGGATAGCAGAGGCCATAAGTATGGTCAAGGTAGCTGAAACGTGGAAGCATAACAAGAAAGCAATAATGCCACAGATTGATTATGGTAAATGTGTATTCTGTGGACTATGTGTAGATGCTTGTCCGTTTTATGCACTATACATGACAAACGACTATGAACTTTCTTCGTTTACCAAATCTGCTCTTATTTACACCCCTGCTCAGCTTGCTATAAAACCAAAGATTTCACAAGATGTTGAAATAAAAATAAGTGACAGGGGTGCTTCACATGGTTGATTCAGTATTTCTAGCTCTATCTGTTCTAACAATTGGTTCTGCTATTGTGGCACTTGAGATACGATCTCTGATATATGGTTCAATAGCACTGATGATAACATTATCTGGAGTAGCAGGATTCTTTCTGCTTTTGGATGCACCGTTTGTAGCAATGTTTCAACTTTCAGTTTATGTTGGTTCCATCGCGGTTCTAATATTATTCACAGTTATGTTAGTACGACGAGAACTTATTTTCAATAAAGTCGAAGATAAACGTCGAAGATATGCTGGCATAGGATTGATGCTTGCACTTATGCTAGGCATGGGAACAATAATCATTGGTTCTGGACTAAAAACAATGGATACTAATTCACCTATGGTAGATTACAAAAAGATAGGAGAAGACTTTCTGACATATTATTCACCTGCGTTGATCGTAATGGCACTAATTTTGGCTTCATCAATTACTGGAGCAATGACACTAGCAAGAAGAGAGGATGCAATAGATGACCAACGCGCTGATTGATTTTATTTTGGTTTCAGTGGCACTACTTGCCATTGGAATCTATGGGATGGCTGTAAAGAGAAATGCAATCCGCATGCTTTTTGGTATAGAGATGATTATTAATTCGGCCAATCTCAATTTGGTTGCATTTTCTAGATATATACCAAATAGTCAGGGTCAGACATTGGCACTATTTTCTATCGCAATAGCAGCTGCAGAAGTTGCAGTTGGATTAGCACTTGTGATTGTGGCATATAGAATGTACAGAAACATTGACATTGCAGACTTTAGGAGTTTGAAAGGATAATGCAATTCGTATTACTACAGGCTCTTTTTTTGCCTCTACTACTTTCTCCTGTGGCATATTACTTGGGACGAAAATCTGGACCTAATGTAGCAGCCTGGTTTACTTTTGGAATATTGTTGTATTGTACTGTACTAGTCATTACTCCAGCACTTTCAGGAAGTTATGAGGAACACTACAAATGGACTCAATTATTTGGAGAATTTGGATTGTTACTTGATGGTCTTGCCTCTCCATTTGCAATTATAATTTATGTAATATCTACAGTACTTGTACTATTTTCAAAACCTTACATGGTTTCCAGAATTACTATCATGTTTGAAGAACGAATGAATTCTGAAAAACATTTGGTGGGAGGCGGTACTGAAGTCATAGAGTCTTCTTCTCTAAAAGATCATCTTAATCATCAAATTGGAGCATACTATGCGCTCTTTCTTGTCATGGCCATGGGAATGCTTGGAACTATCCTTGCAACTAATCTAATAGAATTTTATGTCTTCTTTGAACTGATGCTAATTCCAGCATTCTTCATGTTGGCAATCTGGGGATATGAATCAAGAAGAAGAGTGGCACTACTATTCCTTTTCTGGACTCATGTAGGGGCTGTAATTCTTTTACTTGGTTTTCTTTCAATTGGTCTAAGTGTTGGCAGCTTCAACTATGCTGATATCAAAGCACATGGCATACCGCCACATGTTTTAGGTCTTGCAGCTGTTGCAATAATTGTAGGTCTTGCAGTAAAAATGGCAGCCTTTGTAGTGCATATGTGGCTTCCACATGTTTATCGATCTTCACCAACACCGCTCAACGCATTATCTTCTGGAGCAATGCTTGGAGTTGGAGCATACGGATTCTTTAGATTGATAATAATGCTAATGCCTGGACAATATGAACATCTTGCGCTAGCCCTAAACATTTGGGGCTTGGTAACAATGATCTACGGTGGAGTAATGGCACTAGTGCAAGACGACATCAGAAAGCTGTTTGCTTATTCTAGTATAAGTCAAATGGGTTATATTTTATTTGGAATTGGTACTGTTTCCGTACTTGGACTTTCTGGTTCTGAAATGATGTTTGTTTCTCATAGCTTGGGTAAAGTGATTTTATTCATGATGGTAGGTGCAATAATTTTGCAAGTCAAGACTCGTAGCCTTACAAAGATGGGAGGTCTTGCAGGAAAGATGCCAATAACAGCAGTTTGTGCAATGATTGGAGCACTTACTCTGATGGGAGTTCCACCAACTAGTGGATTCATGGCAGAATGGACCATGTTCTATGGTGCACTCCAAACTGCGATTCAACAAGGCTCTATGATTAGGATGGTTACATTTGGTTTAGGTTTAGTTGCAACGGTTATCACCATGGCATACATACTATGGATGATAAAACGAGTTTTCTTTGGAAAACTTCCAGAAAATCTAGAGAATACAAAAGAAGCCAACTGGTATGTTACAGGTCCGATGATGGTCTTGGCAGGATTTAGTGTCGTAATTGGAATATATCCAGACATATTCTTTAATCAAATAATTCCTTTCATGAAAGGATTGGTGGGAGTTTAGAAGATGGCTATTTTACCTTTTGATCTTGGTTTTGGATTAGGAGCATTAAGGGTGTGGGGTATCTGGATACTACCATTTGTTGCAGCTCTGATAATTCCAGCTGTTGCAAAAGGATCAAAGCGTGCAACAGGATGGGTGGCAGTAGCATTTGCTCTTGCAAGTGCAGTTTCAGCTCTATCTCTTCTTCCATCAGCTCTTGGTAATCACGAAATTCACAACCAAATTCCTTGGATATCATCAATTGGACTCAAGGCTGGAGTACTTGCAGATCCACTAGCAGTCATAATGAGTAATGTTGTTGCATGGATTTCATTTTTGATATTTGTCTATAGTACCGGTTACATGAAAGGGGACAAAGACCTAACTAGATTCTTCTTCTGGATGGCATTCTTCTTGGGATCCATGCAGCTTATTGTTTTATCTGATAATTTCTTGCAACTTTTCTTCGGTTGGGAAGGAGTAGGTCTTGCATCATACGCATTGGTAGGATTTTGGTATAAAGACAAGAAGAAGGATCATGTGGGAATAGAAGGACGACATGTACTTGGTCTGATGGATTACTATTCTCCTACTCATTCAGGAATGAAGGCATTCATCATGACAAAAGTTGGTGATGTCATGATGCTGGCAGGAATGTTTCTAATTTTTGCATTTGCAGGTACTTTTGGATTTAGGGAATTAACTGCAAATACAAGTTGGGCTACCGCAATGGCTTCACAACACTTGCTAATTCCAGCTGCAGTTTTGCTATTTGGCGGTGCAATAGGAAAATCTGCACAATTCCCATTAAATGAGTGGTTACTAGAGGCAATGACAGGACCTACAGCAGTATCAGCACTAATTCACGCTGCAACAATGGTAAAGGCCGGTGTATTTTTGGTGGCACGATTAGCTCCTCTCTTCTTTGCATTGGCCGCAATTGGAATTAACATGGATCAATTCTTTGAAGTAATTGCATGGGTTGGAGCAATAACTGCACTTCTTCTTGCGACTCAAGGAATGGTGCATCCTGAGATCAAGAAAGTACTTGCATATTCTACTGGATCACAGATAGGCTACATGATGATGGCACTTGGTGTTGCTGGTCTTTCAAAACAATTTGTTGATGGTTATACTGCAGGATTCTTCCATTTGATTTCACATGCTATGTTCAAGGCATCGTTATTCATGGCTGCGGGTTCTATACTCCATGTTGTAGGTTCTAGATTCATGACTGATATGGGTGGTCTTAGAAAATACATGAAAAAGACCTATGTTTTCATGTGGGCAGCTGGTCTTGGATTAATGGGTGCTCCGTTTATCACTACTGGTTTCTGGAGTAAGGATGCCATATTTGCAGCAGTTTATGAATCTGGTAACACTTGGGCTCTTCCACTATTTGCAATAGCAGTTATTACTGCAGTAATCACTGCATTCTATACAACTAGAATGATAGGATTGGTCTTCTTTGGTGATAAGAGTAAACATATTGAGGAATTAGAAAAAGAAGGACATCATATTCATGAAACAAGTCCTTCAATGTGGATTCCATATGGAATTCTTGCTGTATTGACAATTGGAGTAGGTGTAATGGGTCTTGCATTTGAGCACCAAATTCACGATCTCTTCGTTAATTACTTGGGTTCAACATTTGGAATTACATCTAATGTAGGAGCGGTCGCAACAGAATCTCAACCATTACTTGGTGGATTACTACAAGGTGTTAACCCTATAGCTCTTGTGGCATCACTATCTGCATTTGCTATTGGATTTGGACTTGGATATGTTTTCTATATTGGAAGATTTGCCGATCCTGTAAAATTTGTAAATTCAAACATACTCTTCTACGCTATTCACAAATTCTTCTTAAACAGATGGTACCTTAACGCGTTGATCTACTGGGGATTTGTAGTAGCTCCATTATACATTGCTAGAGGTATTTACAAATACTTTGAGAACTTTGTATTGGAAGGATTCAATGTGGTCCCAGAAAAAACTATGGCTGGCGGTGCAAGAATAATGCAAGCAACACAAACAGGAGTTTCACAATCATATCTTTACATTTTTGGAGTGGGTATACTCGTAGTAGTATTCCTATTGTTAATTTAGGAGATAGAAAATGATAGAATTCACATCAACACCAATTTTGTTAACTCTGATACTTGGAGCAGTTGGAGTAATAATTCCAGTAATCAGTGTAGCTAGAAAAGAGAAAGGTTCCTCACTTTATGGAGCTATAACTTTTGGAGCGCTATTATCTGCAATCGGAGTTGTAATCTATCAAATACTTGCAAAGAACGTCACACCGTCTGCAATATTTTCACAGAATGTTCTTGTTGATGACAGGTTTGGATCATTCTTTGCAATAGCAATGCTAATTGTTGGAATTATGACAACAGTTGGCTCATTTAACTACATGCGCGGAAGAGCAAACCCGGCTGTATACTATTCACTAATTCTACTTTCATCAATTGGAATGATTCTGATTGCATACTCTACTGATCTAGTAATGTTATTTGTAGCATGGGAACTCATGAGCATTCCAACATACGTCTTGGCAGGATATCTCAAAAAAGATCCTGCATCAAATGAAGCAGCAATCAAGTACTTTTTGTTTGGAGCTTTATCATCTGGAATCATAATTTATGGAATCTCAATTGCATATGGTCTAACGGGCTCTACCAATATAGAACAAGTAATCACTGGATTTTCAAAACTTAGTCCTGACATGATACCTCTTGCAATTTTAGCAGTAGGTATGTTCATAGCTGGCTTTGGATTCAAAATTGGTCTAGTTCCATTCCACATGTGGTTACCTGATACATACGAAGGTTCTCCACCTACAATTGCTGCATTACTTGCAGCTGGTACAAAGAAAGCTGGCTTTGCAGCAGTGTTGAGGGTAATAATCATGGGTGCAATAGCACTAAATCTTCACTGGGCATTTGCACTTGCTGTTATTGCTGTAGTCACTATGACGGTAGGAAATTTAACTGCAATAAAACAAAGAAATCTTACAAGAATGCTTGCCTATTCCAGTATTGGTCAAGCCGGATACATTCTGATTGGTCTAAGTGTGGCACCAGTTTCACCAATTGGAATTCAAGCCGCATTATTCCACATCTTGAATCATTCAGTAATGAAGGCTGCCGCATTCATTGCTGTTGCAGGGATAGTAACAACTCTTGGTGTAACGCACATTGAGAAAATAAAAGGTCTTGGCAAAAGAATGCCTATTACTGCACTTGGTCTTACAATCTCGTTACTTGCATTAGCTGGTGTACCTCCTCTTAATGGATTTTGGAGTAAACTAATGTTATTTGGATCAGCAATAGATGCAGGTCGCACTTTATCATGGGCCCCATATTTGGCCGTGGCAGGAGTTCTTAACAGTGCGCTTTCACTTGCTTACTATGGTTGGATAATAAGAAAAATGTATTTCGAGGAGGGAGAATCAAACAAGAGACTAAAAGAACCAAAATCAATAATCGCAGTTATGATATTCTCGATAATCTTCATGGTAGGAATAGGACTATACCCAGATCCAGTTATACAATTTGCAAAATCAGCTGTTCCTATTCTAAGCGGATTGCCAGCTATACACTAAGCATAGTAAAGTCTAGAAGACTTTCTAATCTCATTCTTACAGGACTGTCGCTGATTTTTCTTAATGCTGACTTTGCTTTACTGGCATAATTCTTTAGCATTTCATCCATGCGGTCAAATACGATACGCGGATCAGAACTTTTCTTTATCAGTATATTGAATAATTTATCTTCATTATTCCAATCTTGTAAATCATCTCTGATTTGATATGCGATTCCCATGTTCTTACCATATTCAGCAAATGCCATGATTTGTTCTTCATTACCTCCGCCTAATATTGCTCCAATCTTTGCAGCTGCTTCAAATGCAGTAGCAGTTTTGTATTCCATGACCTTTACGTAATCATCAAAAGTAACATCATCACTTGTCTCTAGCCTAGTTTCAAGCATTTCCCCCTCACTCATCATCATTGCAGTAATTGCAAGCTCTCTTGCCATTCTTGCATTATCTAGACGAGATGATATGTTCAAAATTAAACCAAGAACAAAATCGCCAGTAATTATGCTTGTATTATATCCATATTTTATGTGAAAAGGATCTTTTCTTCTTCTTAGAATTTCATTATCAATTATGTCATCATGAATCACAGATTCTGTATGTAAAAATTCTACAGCACATGATGCGGTATATGCATTTTCATCACATTTTCCAATGCTTTCTGCTGCTAGGATGAGAATCAAAGGTCTTATCCTTTTTCCTCCTTCCAAGGCATACTGTAATGGTTCGAAAAATTCTGAGGCAGAATACAATTCTAATTCTTGCTTAATTGCATCATCGACCTTAGCGATGTAACTTTCAAAGTCTTTTATGAGTGGATTTATCTCGAAATTCTTTCTATCCAAGAATTACACTAGCAACTGTAGATCACGGTTAGAATATTAATGCTTTTGAGAGTGGTGCTCCAGCCGGGATTTTCATCATTAAGAATTTGAACCCGGGTCGGAGGATTGAAAGTCCCCCATGCTTGACCGGTCTACACCACTGGAGCCCAAATTGCATCCTAATTGTTATCCATAAAATCCTTTTGCAGCCATTCAAAAGATTTTTTTATTACCGGAATTTGATAATAGCTATGAGTTCTCTTATTCAAAGAATTGACAAGATAATTGACGAGCAGAGTTTGTTAAAGCACAAATTCTATGTTATGTGGAGTGAAGGTAAATTATCAATGGAATCTCTTAGTGGATATTCAAAAGAATACTTCCAATTAGTAAAAGCAGTTCCCTCATTTGTAGACAAAGTTATGGTGAAAAGCCCATCTGAAATTCAGAGTAAAATTGCTTCGAATAGAGATGAAGAATCTGAGCACATAGAACCATGGGTAAAATTTGCTAGTGCATTAGGTGTATCACAAAATGAACTAAGAAATTATGGCGGTCTTGATAAAACAAAACAAGCTATTTCAAATCTTTCATGTCTTATGAATTCCTTTGAGGGTGGAGCTGCCGCAATGTATGCTTTGGAGCAGGAAATTCCAAAAATTAGTTTATCAAAGATAGATGGTTTGAGAAAATTCTATGGTTTGTCAGAAGATGATGCAATAGAATATTTCAGACTTCATGCAGAAGCTGATATAAGACATGCAGCTCTTTGGCGAAAAATCTTAGGAAAAACTTCTGCATCACAAGAGGATGATTTAGTAGAAACAGCCAACAAATCCTTAGTAGCTCAAAATCTATTGCTTGATAGCTGCTATGATGCATACTGTTAACTCTATACTATTTTATAGCGCATCTCAATTTGCTCTTTCGTAGGGCCCATAACTCAGCTTGGTAGAGTAACCGGCTCATAACCGGTGAGCCAAGGGATCGAAGCCCTTTGGGCCCACTATTTAGTTCCTTTTGTTGTTATACTGTATCAACTATGACCATTTTTCTTCATTAGTAAATTGTTGATCTAGAATTAACAAGCAATAATCATGATTTTCTAAATTTTCATTTTGATATACTAATTTTAAAATAAGCAGTAAATTATCTTCATTTGGCCGCAATGAAGAATCAGAGTTATAACTGAACTGATGATGTTAAGGCATTTGTCTGAGCTGCCTCTCTTCTAGAAATAATTTGATAAATTTGACACAAAGAATTTCTACAAGAAATGTTATAGAGTATATATAAAGCGCATATATATTCACGAAAATGCCACAAACAAAACCTATTATCAGTATAGAAAATGTTGTGGCTTCAGCTTCTGTTGATCAAAAAATTGATCTTAATGTTATAACTCAAACATTTCCTGATGTTGAATATCATCCTGAACAATTTCCTGGTTTAGTGTTTAGAATAAAGTCTCCCAAAACTGCAACATTGATTTTTAGTTCTGGAAAAATGGTTTGCACTGGAGCAAAATCAGAAGAACAATCAATCGCTGCAGTACGAACTGTTGTTCAAAAATTAAGAAAAGGTGGAATTAAGATAAAAAAAGATGCGGTCATTACAATACAAAATATGGTTGCCTCTGCTAATCTTGGTGGGAAAATACATTTAGAGCAAGCTGCTAGAAGTCTTCCAAGAAGTATGTATGAACCAGAGCAATTTCCTGGGTTAATACATAGAATGATTGATCCTAAAACTGTACTACTATTATTTGCATCTGGCAAACTTGTATGTACTGGTGCAAAAAAAGAGTCTGATGTTTACAGATCAGTACATAACGTGCACACACTTTTAGAAGAAAAAGAACTAATGGTTTACGATAGCTAATTTAGAAAATCTGTTAGAAATTATATTGTATTCATCTGTTTTTTAATTCTATTCAAAGTTTGTTCGTCGAGAATTTTCTCAGCGTACAAAGCGTTGGAAATTGCAAGTATGTCTGTAATCTCATACATTTTTACTTTCTCATTTTCCAAGTTTTCCCTTGCACCCTCAAGCCTATTGACTATGACAAATGCAGAATCTACTACTATTTTGGCATCTTTTAGAGCCCTGACAGCATTAAGTAATGAATGGCCTGTCGTTCCAACATCATCTACTAGGACTACTTTTGATCCCTCTGATATCTTTCCCTCTATGAGGCTACCCGTACCATAGTCCTTTGGCTTTTGTCTGATGTAGATTAGAGGCTTTACAGTTTCTATGGCCAATGCAGATGCTATTACAAGTCCTGATGTTGGAACCGATGCGATATAATCAAAATTATCTAAACCTATTTTCTCTGATATCAAGTTTTGAAGAGATTTTACCATCTTTCTAAATTGGTGTGGAAAACTTGGTACTAGTCTCAGATCTACATAATATGCACTTTCTTTTCCGCTGGAAAGCTTGAAATTTCCAAATTTGATTGCGCCGCTTTCTTGCAAAAATATCGCAAATTCTTTGACAAAATCCACAGCAAAATTTACCGAACTAGATTTATTTTAACTGTCCCATCGGTATGGTATGCCTGAAATCTGGCTCAGTTATGGACCCACAGACGTAGTTCTTGATGTAAAGGCAGAGAATCTAGAAAAACAGATAGTTCCTGGCGGTGTAAACTTGACTGATTCGGAGATTGCAACGAAATTGGAATCTCTTGACATGTCAAAACCTACAGAATTTGTTATTATGGAGCATTCTAAAACTATTCAAAAAGTTATCTCAGTTTTGTTGGATATTTGTACAAAGAAATCTTTTCCAAAACCAAAATTCTTGGTAGATAAATCAAATTTACATTCTCTAAAAAGTGTCTTTTCTGATCCTACAATATCTATATCAGAATTTAATGCATTACAATTTTCTAATGCAAATCTCATTTTTATTGGTGAGATGGAATTTGATGGTTTGTTTGGATACAATAACATCTCTACTAAATTATTACGAAGATTTGGCAAAGACAGTATGCTTGAGGCATATGAGAAAAGGGAAGGAAATCTTCCTCTTCCTGGCTATGAATTAAAAACTATGGATGTCGCAAAAAAATTTACTGATGAATTTGAAATATCTGCTATAGAGATAGTAGCAAATCAAATGGGAGTAGTTGATATTGCAACTGGTCACCCATCATCGACTTCTTTACTCTCAACATCACTATCATCCATTGCAATACATCAGACTGAAAAACATAGAGTGGCAATTGTTAGCACTGGAAAAGAGGCAAGCAATGAAACGTTGAGCAGATCTCTATCTACAATCTGGAATTGCTCAAATGCTATAAAGGAAGAAGGATTGGTAATTCTTCTTGCAGAGTGTAAGCACGGATTGGGCTCTGATGCAATCCAGCAGTATGTGGAAGGTAGAATGAGCTTGGATCGACTGAAGAGTCCTTCCAAGTACATAGATGGAATGGATGATCTTTTATTTCTAACAGAAATACATAAAAAATTTGGGATGGGTATTGTATCAATTTTACCACATCTTTTCACTAAAGATAAACTTGGAATGATTCCATTTAGTGGGGCAAAACAGGCCATTGATTATGTTCTTAAAACATATGGTGAACGACAAAAAGTTGTAATTGTTTCTGATGGTTCACATGTACTACTTAGGTAAAAATAGAAAATGGTAAGGGTGCACAAAGAAACGCAAGTGCAATAACTAGTGAAAACATTCTTTTTCTTTTTTTAGATAATGGAGAAATGTCATCTAATGGTTTTACATCTTGACTCCTCAAACTAAACATCAAAACAAACAATGCCATTATGTAATATCCTGTCAAAGCTAGAATTCCTATGCTTGCATATGTCAAAATTCTGTGCCATTTAACGCCAAAAGTTGCTCTAGCTATATGACCGCCGTCAAGTTGCCATGCTGGCAAAAGATTGAGAAACGTTATGAGAAATCCAAACCATGCAGCTAACAAAACTGGTGACATTACAAGTTCTTGATTAGGAACATGTTTTCCAACAAGGGAAATTGTTGCATCCATTAGTATGCTGGAATGTAATTCCATAAGACCTGATTTTTCTAAAAGTTCATGGGCTTGTGAGCTTGGTACCATTGGAGATATGTATGCGCCATATGTGGAAACGATTATTGCTACAATAAGGCCTGCTATGGGACCCGAAATCCCAATATCGAAAAGTATGTTTCTATTTACAATTAATCCACGAGACATTATGAGAGCTCCAAAAGTTGGTATGAAACCAAGTATTGGAATTCCTGGAATGAAATAAGGCCAGCTGATCTTGAGTTTGTGTATCTTTGATGCAATCATGTGACCAAGTTCGTGAATTCCAAGTATTCCGATCAAGGAGATGGTGTATAGAACAGCAATGTATATCGGGTCGTCTCCTTTTACAATTGAGTTTGTACTGATGGCTCGATAGTAACCATCTATCATTACAGTTACTATTGTTGCCATAAACAATACTCTTGGAATCCAAGATCGCCGTGACTTTGGAAGTACAAATCTTGAAATCAGTAAAAATGTTTTCCCAAAATTTGCTTCTAATCTGACTATCATATTCTTTGATTCCATCTTTTGAACCAGTTGAGGGAATTTCATAGTTATATTATTTCCAGAAATCTCGATTTGCAGTATAGTTGGACTTTGATTAAATCCTATTATGGTAAAATATGAAGAAACATCAGATAGAACTTCGTCAAGAGTTGATATGTTCATATATGCTTCTTTGGCTGGCTTTAATTATTTCCCTTATTTGCTTAAAGTTAAATAATTAATAATTCCAGTATCATCAGGATGCAGGTAGCATTAAGAGAAATTGGAAACTGTGTTATTAGAAGATGCGATCTATCTGATTTAATTTCAACCATGGAGATTAACCTAAAAACATTACCAGAGCACTATTCCGACTATTTCTATGAAAGTCTACTTGCTGAATTACCTGAAGCATTTCTAGTAGCTGAGGTAGACAAGAAACTTGTTGGATATATAATGTGTAAAATTGAATATGGCTTTTCAAACTTCAAAAAACTTGGATTTGTAAAAAAAGGCCATGTTGTATCTGTGGCGGTATTGCCAGAGTATAGACGAAAGGGAATTGGAGAAGGTCTAGTTCAAGAGTCTATTGGAGGAGTAAAACTGAAAAAATGTGATGAGCTTTATCTTGAAGTCAGATGTAGTAACAATGAAGCCGTAAAATTGTATGAAAAACTTGGATTTATTATAAAACAGAGACTAAAAGCCTATTATCGTGATGGCGAAGATGCCTATCTTATGGCAATTGAGTTTGCTTACTAGATTAAAATAAATAAGTCAGAAAAAGACTCTAGCTTATGACACGACAACGAACTATTGGAATTATGATCTTTGTCTTAGCAATTGTAGGATTTTTTCTCTATGCATATCTACTAATGCTCTCTGAATGGAGTCCTATTGTACTACAACTATCAGTATTGATGGCAGTAGGAGGAATTCTTGGAGTCATTTCTTGGATAGGATACAACATGGCAACTTCTAGACCATCACCATCCTCTCTTGTAACAGATGACAAGTAATCACTTGGATATTGCAGCATCAACAACTGCTTGATAAAATCTTGGACCTACTGGTCTTACTATCTTTGCTCCAAGAATTTCCGATTTGACATTTACAACACTTAGAAAATGTTGTGGTGCAAGTGACGCGACCTGATCTTTCTTTTCTGCATGGATATGGCAGTAATAATGAATTATTGCTTTTTTCTTTGCTGCTTTTATGGCAGAATCCAGAAATTCATCTGATCTTTCAGGTAATAACATTAAAACTCTATCTCCTGTTTCAAGCAATCTTTCTTCTATTATTTTTGTAGCATCGCCCTCTATTGATTCAATAGTTCCTTTTAGTTTGTTTAATAGTATATTTTCTGAGCATAATCTAGCTGCATCAGGATTGATATCTATGTTGTAAACATGGCATTTCTTTTTCTTTGCAGCAACGATGGAAAACATCCCAACACCACCAAACATATTGATTATTGTTTCATCTTCTTTGATTAATCCTGCAATTCTATCTCGCTCCGTTGAAAGCCTAGGAGAAAAAAAGGTCTTTTCCACATCTAGTTTGAATCTACAACCATGTTCTTTGTATTCAGTTTCAGTCTTGTCTTCTCCTGCAAGCAACTCGAGCTTTCTTATTCTAAAATCTCCTTCAACTGGGGATGATTGACAATAGACTGATCTGGCAGTCTTTACTTTATCTAAAAGTACTTCACCAATTGTCTTTCTTTTGTGTAAAAGAGAATCTGGAATTCTTAGTATGATTATATTTCCTATCTGATCAAAGGCACCATAAATCTCATCTGCCTCTACTTCTGTGAGGATTCCAATCATTGCCTGTTTTAGCATCTTTGTCAATTTCTATAGTAAAACTTTCCAGATTGTTTTTGCTCTCTGTCCAGTCGACTCTCCAATTTGTTTACTCTGGGTCTCATACTTGTTTCATCTCGTCTGTATGTCATTTCAAGAGATTTCAAGAATTCATTCATGCCCTCAACTTTAGGTTTTGGAGTTGTTGCATGACCCTCTCTTCCAGGAGTTCCATGAAATATAACAATTGAATCAGAAATCAAATCCATTAGTTGAATGTCATGGTCAACTATTATTGCAGATTTTCCATATGATCTAACATATCTTTGAATAAGTTTTGCTACAGCTATTCTATCTTCAACATCCAAGAATGCAGAAGGTTCGTCAAGTGCATAAATGTCAACTTTTTGCAAAAGACATGCTCCGATTGCTACTTTTTGAAGTTCTCCACCTGATAAATTCTTGATAGATTTATTGTATAATTTTTTTATCTTCATTGGATTGACTATGATCTCCTCTTCTGGAGTTTCATCTATCGTTCCACCATGTGCTTTTTCAAGAAGTGTAATTACATCAACATCGTAATCATTTGTTAGATACTGCGGTTTGTACGCAATCTTTACTTTGCTTTCTATGTTTCCAGAATCAGGCTTTTCAACACCTGCAATCATCTTCATCATGGTTGTTTTTCCTAATGCATTTGCACCTACAATGCCTAGAACTTCGCTTTTCCTTACTCTGCCTGCTTCAATTGAAAGAGAAAAATTATTTGCAAATTTTTTCTCTAAATTTGGATATGTCATAATATTCTCAATCGTAACAAATTCCTCTATGGTGTTAACTGCATCAAATTTGAATGCGATATCTCTGAACCTGACATTTTCATTAGGAAGATACCCATCTAGGAATACATTGATTCCAACCTTGGTTGATAGCATGCTTGCAACTATGCCATATGCTGCAGGCTCACCATAAAGAATCTCAATAAAATCACTAAGATAATCTAGCAATGTTAGATCATGTTCTACTACCATCACACTCTTTCCAATTTTAGCAAGATCCTGAATCACTCTTGCAACTCCAATTCTCTGAAATACATCGTTGTAAGATGAAGGCTCGTCAAAGAAATAGAAGTCTGACTCTCTTGACGCGGCAACTGCTACAGCTATTCTTTGTAATTCTCCTCCACTTAGATCTGCTAGTCTATTTTCTAAAGAATTTTGTAATCCAAGTTGTTGAATCAATTCTTTTGCTTTTCCACGTTCATCATATTTTTCAAAAAGTTCTTTTGCAGTACCATCAAATACTTTTGCCAAGTTGTAGACTTGCTGAGGTTTTATAGATGCCTTTAATTCGTTATTTGCAATTTTCTCAAAATGCGGTTTAAGCTCAGTACCTTGAAAATGTTTTAAAATTTCACTCCATTCTGGAGGTGATGCAAAATTCCCCAAGTTTGGTCTTAGATTTCCAGATAATATACCTACAACTGTACTCTTACCTATACCGTTTCTTCCTAGCAGACCCATGACTTGACCTTTCTTCAAACTTGGAATTTTATAGAGTCTAAATGCATTCTGTCCATATTGATGAATCTTATCTGATTTTAATTCCTCTGCCAAGTTGACAATTGTTATTGCATCAAATGGACAAACCTTGACACAAATTCCACATCCATTACAAATGTCCTCATCGATTTGAGCCTTGGCGATTTCTTCATTTAGAACTATACACTCTGATCCCATCTTATTTACTGGACAATATTTTATACACTCTAATCCACATTTTTTGGTCTGACAATTTTCTTTATCTAAGACTGCTACTCGATGGGTCATGTATAACCACGCCCTTTCTGAATTTATATCTCTATCAAGTAAGATTAATACATAACATTAGAAACTAAAGAAAATAAGCCGGCCACAGCGTTGGGGTCCGACCCGGTCCCATTCCGAACCCGGAAGTCAAACCCAATGTCGCTACTGTGCTACTAAGGTGCGAGAGCCCTTGGGAAGCAGTAGTGCTGGCGCCTTTTCTATTCTAGTGCTACAGAATTAGGAGTGGCATACCACATCGTTTCTATTGGTGTGTCTTTATCAAAGCCCTTTTTTTCCGAATCATCTGGAAAGTCATTGATATATTCCAGGAGAAGTTCTCTGACAATTCTATCTACCTCTACAATTGATGGTGTATCTGTGAATAGTGATGGTATCTCACTACATGATATGACATAGCCGTTTGCGTTAGGTGTTATGGTAAAGGTGATTTTGTGTATTTTTTGGTTATTTTGCATTATATTGTATTGTTTACAAAACCTAAAAAGATCGCGGTCATTTAGTAGTATAATGAGCAATTGTTCTATATGTGGAGAAAAATTCTCTGATGACATTAGATTCCTAAATCATATGATGGATAAGCATGGATTTAGAAATCCAAATACTGGAACTCCTGACAGGAACAGTAGAGGATACTAATTCTAAGACTTGAGAGGTATTTTTTCACTATTGGAAAGTAAACTCTTTGTTCTTGTAAAAAATGCTCTAGAAGTTTTACAATCTTGACTACAACTGGAAGATGGCGTGTACTCTAGTTTTCTTCTTGACTTGCTCATCAGAATGCTTTGAAGGAGAGGTAAAATTGCTGCTCTTCCACCATAGGCAGTTTTCTTTGTTATGAACCAGAACATCATAGTTGAATCATAATTTTGTTTAAAAATCTCTGATTTTATTTTCATACCTATATCGGAATAATGACCTACGATCAAGATCTTGTCTTTAGCAAAGGTATGAACAATACTAGCAAATTTTGAACAAAGATAACATTTATCATCATAAATCACAAGGGGAACAAGTTCTCTAATGCTCATGTTTATCGTAAGTTGTTTTTGGATTAATGTTTTGTGAAATAACTTTTTATTTGATACAAATACGGTAAAAATCATGAATTTGGATTCTAGTAATTATTCTGAAATTCAAATTATGGAATGGGCATGGCCATAAATTACTATCATATTTTCAAGAGAGTAAAAGAAGCAAGAAAACTTGTAATCAAGGGAATTACTATTGCAGGGTCTGGTCATCCCGGTGGTTCATTCTCAATGGCTGAAATTATGGGGTGCATGTATTTTAAATTCCTAAAATATGATCCAAAGAACCCTCTCTGGGCAGATAGGGATAGACTTGTTTTATCAAAAGGACACGCTTCCCCTGGACTATTCTCAAATCTTGCAGTAGCTGGATTTTTTGACAAATCTGAAATGGAGACTTTGCGAAAGTTTGGAAGTAGATTGCAAGGTCATCCTGATTTCAAATGTCCAGGAGTTGAATTCTGTGGTGGGTCACTTGGATTAGGCTTATCATTTTCAACTGGAATGGCACTTGCAGCAAGAATTGATGGGAAAAATCATCATATTTACACAATAATAGGAGATGGTGAATCTGATGAAGGACAAGTCTGGGAAGCTGCTATGACCGGCTCTAAATATAGAGTTGATAATCTCACTGTTTTCTTGGACAGAAATTTCATTCAACAAGATGACTATACTGAAAAAATAATGCCTCTGGATGAGGAGCTTGTAGGTGATGATATTTCTGAGATGTGGAAAAATGCGGCAAGGTGGAAAGTGGGAGATAAGTGGAGATCTTTTGGATGGAATGTTTTAGAAATTGATGGTCATCGTATAGAACAAATCGTCAAGGCAGTAAACTCTGCACTTCAAACAAAGGGAACTCCATCTATTATTGTAGCTCGTACCATCAAAGGTAAATCAGTAGAACACATGGAAGATAATCCGAAATGGCACGGTGTTGCACCAAATCCTCAGATATCTCCAATAATTGATCTAGAATTAGATTGTCAATCTCTGATATCTCCATCTATAATCGCTGGAGATATGGCAAACTTGGAAAATGAGGTTAAGAGAGCTGCACATGCAAGAGCAGATTTTATTCATCTTGATGTGATGGACGGAATGTTTGTTGAGACTAAAACATTTGATCATGAAAAGAT
Organism: Candidatus Nitrosotalea bavarica; assembly: GCF_900167955.1. Classification (GTDB taxonomy): domain Archaea; phylum Thermoproteota; class Nitrososphaeria; order Nitrososphaerales; family Nitrosopumilaceae; genus Nitrosotalea; species Nitrosotalea bavarica. The sequence continues at coordinate 20,965 of NZ_FUYK01000008.1, forward strand.
AAAACAACTAAGACAGATTACACCAATTCCTTTTGATACTCATCTTATGATTAATGAACCAGTAAAACATGTCAAGAATTATGTTGATGCTGGCTGTGATATAATTACAGTACATGCCGAAGTCTGTGATGAATCAAGTTTTGGGGAGATTCATGATATTCTTCGTTCAAACCAAGTAAGTGTTGGTCTTGCAATTAATCCTAGTACTGAATTGCCTACATGGTCTGAGAAATTTATTTCAGATTTGGATCAACTAATAATAATGTCCGTAATTCCTGGCAAATCAGGTCAAAAATACATCGAATCTACACACGAAAAGACTCAACGAATAGCCAAATTCTTATCTGAAAGAAAATTTGAGGGTCTAATCGAAGCTGATGGTGGTGTAGATTTGTCTAACGTAGAATCCGTTTTCTTGGACGGTGCCAGAGTGTTTGTAGGCGGTAGTGCCATAATAGGACAAAAAGATGTTAGGACAACAATCCTTGAATTTAGAAAGAAGATCGTACATGCAAGAAGAAATCTACTGATTAACAAAGCTCACAACCTTGGTGGAGTTGATCTTGTGAAAAAATGGATTGATCTACATGAAGTAGGAAAGAAAAAGACCGAACTCTTACAGATTGCCCAGAAGGCAGGTTTTGTATGACAGAGTTTGCTGATATGAGAACAGTTTATGGAGATACTTTAATCAAGTTAGGTGAGAAAAATTCTGATATTGTAGTAGTTGGTGCTGATACTACAGATTCATTAAAGACAAAGCCCTTTGGAAAAAAGTTTCCAAATAGATTCTTCAATGTTGGTATTGCTGAAGCCAACCTGATCACTATTGCAGCAGGTCTTGCAAACGAGGGAAAAATTCCATTTGCAAGCACATATGCCGCATTTCTTCCTGGTAGGTGTGTTGATCAAATACGTAATGCAATAGCATATCCTTCGAGAAATGGTAAAAATGGGTTGAATGTAAAAATGGTTGTATCTCATGGTGGTCTTAGTGTAGGCCCTGATGGAGGCTCACATCAACAGATTGAGGATATTGCAATAATGAGAGTCATTCCAAATGTCAAAGTCTTTATTCCATCTGATACTGTAACGGTGGAAAAATTAACTCAAATCTTTGCACAGGTTTATGGTCCATGTTACATGCGATTGGCAAGATCAAAGACACCAGTAATCCATTCAAAAGAACAAGACTTTCAAATCGGTAAAGGTATTGTATTACGCGATGGTTCAGATTGTACAATTGTTGCATGTGGCATAACTGTTAGTATTGCTCTTGAGGCAGCTGATGCTTTGAAGCAAGAAGGAATAGCATGTAGAGTAATTGACATGTTCTCAATCAAACCTATAGATTCTGAACTTTTGGAAAAAGCTGCTCGTGAAACAGGTGGAATAGTTACTTGTGAAGAACATAATGTAATGGCAGGATTTGGTTCTGCAGTTGCTGAGACAGTTTCTGAGATATATCCTGTTCCTGTAAAACGTATAGGCGTACAAGACAAATTTGGTGAATCTGCAAGAGATGCTGAGATTCATCTCTTGCTTGAAAAACACGGTATCACATCAATTCATATATCTAATGCCGTCAAGTCTATTCGGAGTCAAATCCGATGAAGATATTTCTTGATACTGCAAATATTTCTGCAATAAAGATGTATAATGACATGGGTCTTGTTGATGGAATTACTACAAACCCATCTCTTATGGCAAAGGAAGGTGGCGATCCTCAAAAAGTCATGGAGGAAATTGTTCGAATTATCAAAGGTGATGTGAGCTTGGAAGTATTGAGTATGGAGACTAGTGGAATGTTGGAAGAAGGTCGAAGGCTAAGAAAATATGGCAACAATGTGGTTGTAAAATGTCCTATGACACCTGAAGGTCTCAAAGCTTGTAAGATCTTGACATCAGAGGGCATTCCAGTAAATGTTACACTTTGTTTTTCAGTAAATCAAGCAATATTAGCAGCTAAAGCCGGTGCAAAATATGTTAGTCCATTTATTGGAAGACTAGATGACAATGGGCAAGATGGAATGAATCTCATTAAAGAAATGCGCCAAGTATTTCAAAATTATAAATTTAGTACACAAATTCTTGTGGCAAGTGTTAGACATCCTATGCATGTAGTAGAAGCTGCAAAAATTGGAGCAGATGTAGTTACTTTACCACCTGATGTATTGGGTAAAATGCTAAAACATCCATTAACGGATGTAGGTCTGAAAAACTTTCTTTTAGATTGGGAAAAACTCAAAAAAGATAATCCAAACATCAATCTCTAAATTTTTCTCTAAAATTTTGTTAGTGTTTTCCTATCCACTGATATCTGTATTCTTCATCAAATAGTTCTGATTTTATGTCATTTTTAGACTGTCTAGATTTTATCTTAGCCTCAAAAAAACCTAGACTACCTTTGTATGGAATTGGAACTCGAAGAGCCTGCGGTTTTCTAAGCAGAAACCCGAATTTGTGACGGAAAATATCTTCGTTGAAAAGGTGTTTGCCATGATCTTTTTTGAGTTCTTCCAAGGAATTGTATGATTTTACATCATAAACCTCAACTTTTCCAATAATTACTCCTGTTCTTAGATTGGATTTTTCTATGCCTAATCTATCACATACATCATTTTTGATTTTGATTGGTGCATGAATTAGACACTCTCCTCGAAACTTTGTATTCCATGTTCTTAGTTCAATAGTTTTTTTACCATTTATTATAAAGTCAGCATAAGGTTGAGATACTGAGAGGCATTTCATTTCTCAGCTAGTTCCCAAAACATTCAAAACTCTTTTTGGAATATCACTTAACCTGCTAACAGCAAGAGTTCTCTCATAACCTAATCTTCTAAGATTATTTGCAATTAATATGGCATCTTCTGTATCAGGTCCAAAGCCTATGGCGACCATCTTTATACCAATAGATTTGAAATCTCTCATTAAATAACGAACTGCATCAGGATCTGAGGGTTCTCCATCTGTTAATGTTAAAAATATGTCTGGTTTTTTTGAACGAAGAGATGGCAATAACATGTTGTAAACTTCAGCCAGTGGTGTACTTCCATTTGCTTTTATTTGTGCAAGTCTTTTGGCAGAAATATTATTCCATTTTAAATTCTCTGGTTTTATTAGCCAACATATGACATGTTTTTGTTCTGTGTTAAACGCATAGACAGAAAATTTTACTTTTAAATATTCTAAAACTTCACAAAGAGCAAGTGTAGCTTTCTTGTATTGTATCTCCTGACTTGCTATGCTTGAAGAGTGATCTAAAAGTATGATGATCCTAGTCTTGATTGCAATTTTTCTATCTGAAATAAATGGTTTATGGCCGTCAATGTGTGATTCTTCGTCAAACTCATCTCCTGAAAACACATGTTCTTCCTTCCATCCTGATTTCCATTCTTTGAATTTTGCTTTTAGGTGATTTATTAGATCTATGTCAATAATCTTTGTTTCATCCACGTTTGTTGCAGTGGGAATGTTGATTCCAATTGTTTCACTACTCAAACCTTTATTCTCTGTTCTTTTTGCTTCTTCAAGCAAAACTTTGAATTCTTCAAAAACCTCTTTGCCTTCAGAAATTTTCTGGGGATCTAATTCTCCAAAATCGTCTTCACGATATTTTGCAATCTTGTTTAGAGTCTTTACAAATTCCTCTTCTGAAAGTGCCATACCTGAACTGATTTTAGGAATTGATATTGGGATAGTTAAAAGCGGGTCAATCTCTAAGATCTTGATTATTTCAGGTACTCTTTTTTCAAGCCAATCTGTACCGTATTTTTTTTCAATTGCCTCTTTTACTATCTCTGAGGCAAGATTGATTGCCTTTTTGACCTTCTCAAATGCACTAGGCTGCAGTTCTCCCTTGATATCGCCTAGAAGAAAATACTGGGCAAAACCTTCCACTATTCGGGTATTTCCATATAACGTGTTTAATAATGGTCTGTATAGCCAAGCAACTCCATATCTGAAAATGATCTCATCGTCCATTCCTTGCCAAACAGTTCTTGCAATGGTCTCGATTCTTCTTGTTTCAAGAGTATTGAGGATAAATCCAAAAGCGTGATCATTACTAAGAATTTTACTTGAATATCTGATTCTCATTGCTTCATACCACAAGGCAGTTCTGAATTGTCTATATTTTTGAAAGTCAGTTCCTTGATATTTTTCTAATGGAAACATTATGACTTTATTTTCTTTTAGTTTAGTTTGTACTTCTTTTTGATCCGATATACTAACTATAATGGATTCTTTTCCAGACCATCTTCTAACAAGAAATGTAGCTATCTCAATTAATGTGTCATTTCTAAGATGTAATGATTGCATTAACTACCAAACATCGATGTTATGATGTCATTTACTTTTTGGAATTCTACGCTACCCCATTGCAAGTATATATTGGCAAATACTACCTCTGCTGCCTGCCTTGTTTTCATACCTGAATCAAGAATCTTTGCAAATGCTATTGTTTCACGCAAGCTTGGAGAATAGTACAACTCTTCAACTGCAGCTGCCTGTCGTAAAATATTTGCCAATTTTATTCCTTGTAAGATCTCTTTTTCGTGAGATGATGAATATTGCTTGACTATCTGAAATTCAATATCCTCTGGTGGATAGTCTAGTCGAAGTCTTATGGGAAATCTACTTAGTAATTGCGGTGGAAGCTCTTTTGTACCAACATGTGATAACGGATTAATTGTAGCAACAACAAACCATCCTTTAGTAGCTTTTATCAATTCACCACCTGATTCTTTTAGAACAATCTGTCTTCTGTCATCAAGTGCTTCATCAAGGCGAAGAAGTACGTCTGCTTCTGCAGAATTTATCTCATCAAGATAAAGCATATCTCCCTCTTTCATGGATTTGACTAGAATTCCTTGTTCAAATCCGATTGCGCCGTTTTCCATTGTTTTTGCTCCTACCAGATGACTCTCACGTGTTCTTAAACTAAAATTGATTGACTCAAGCTTTATTCCTTTTCTTGCGGCAAATTCTCTTACTAGTGTAGTCTTACCTGTGCCCTTGGGACCTATTATAAGAACAAAAAGATCAGCGGTAAATGCCTTGTCTAGAACTTCAAATGAATTATTCCAATCAATATACAATGATTCTGTAAGCATGTTTGAACAAAGTTCTTTCCTTAATTTAAAAATGTCTCATTGTTTAGCACTAGGTTAGGAGAATTAATCTTCAGAGAATATGAAAAGCGGTTCTGTTCCAATTAATATTCCTTGATCTGAATGTTTTTGAATTTTCTATACGCCTATTTTTGCGTATGATTCATCCAAAATATGATGCAAGGTTTTATGCCAAGCATCAAAGCCATCTGGTTTCTTGGGGAAGTTGTAATAATGCTCTGTTAATGCTTTATTTTGTTGTGCAGTGAATCTAAGTCCATCTGCAAGGGTTTTGTTAAGTGCACCTCTTATCATCATACCTAGTTTTCCAACAGTTCCAAAGTCTGGATGCTCTCCTTTGCTAATTGCTTCCACGTCTAATTTTGACAAAAAGTGCTTCATTCCATAGTTTATCTGTTCATTTGTTAGAGTCTGGAGTAAACGTCTGAAAATTTCAAGACCTGCTGTTTTGTATCCATAATCATTAATGAAATCAATATTGTACTGCCAAAGCCCTGCTTCGCTAACATCTCCTGCTTCAATTGCATTTACTGCGTTTTTACCTAAGATGGTTGCTGCAACTATTGCTGGACCAATTCCTCCCGCATCAAGTGGTTTTGGCATCCATGCAGAATCGCCAACAAGCATGTATCCATTTGTAACCAAGCAATCATTTTGTCTTCTTACAGAGACTTGCCAATTACCTGTTACATTATTGGAATCCATTGAATCGTCTGATAATTTTGGATTGACTATGACCTTGTTCATCTTAACATAGTCATTAATTAATTTAGTAACATCATCATGTTTTCCTAATCTTTGGTTTCTTTTCACCAACTCTTTTTGCTGTACACCTAAACCGATATTGACCTTGTTTTTTCCTTTTGGAAATACCCATCCATATCCTCCAGGAGCTATATCTTGATCAAGATGAATTATGCAATAATCTGGATCAAATTCTTTCTTATCGTCTATACCTTGATCAAACTTCATGATGTGTCTTCCGGTAGATTCTAAATCATCACGATCTATTTTTCGTTCTATTTTTGTACCTATGGTGAGACCATTTCTTAACATTGAAGTAACACCAGTGGCATCAACTACAATTTTTGCAGTTTTTTTGAATGGTTCCTTTGTAAGTAGATTTGTTCCTTCTACTCCAACAACGGCTCCATTATCATATGTTAAATTTCTTAATGCAACAGAATACTGGATATTAATTCCGGCTTTTTTTGCATCACGAAGCTGACGTTGAGGAAGCTGTTGTCTGTTTAACATGTATCCCTCCCCATCAAAAGGAATTGATGTTTCTCTATCTGGGGAAAATGCCATCACTCCTTTTACGGGATGCTCAATCTCTGGATTACCCCATGAAATTTTTATCCTCTCAGTCATGTAATCTACAGTATTTTTTCCAACGGCATCACCACAAACCCATCCATTGAGTGTCTTCATGCCAATTGTGATCTCGGGATTTCTATCTATTACAAGAATTGATAATTTTTGTTTAGAATAATATGCAGCAGATTGTGCAGCAATCATTCCTGCAAGGCCTCCCCCTGCTACAATTATATCATAATCTGTTTTCACAGCGAAAAAACAGGATGGACTCTATTTAAAAGAACCGTATGAAAATAGATCAAAAGGTATTGTGGGTCGGTTCGTCGCGGCTTCTTCACAGCGCGTGCTCAGACTGGAGCGGCAAAAATATTACCTCATTCCCTTTTCTCTAAGGTTGATAAATATTATTAAACTATGCTGGAGTTGCAGATTTTATTCAAACCGTAAGTAATTCAATGTATTTTTTTGAAATTTCATCTTTTTTGTAGACTGGCATTTTTATCTTGATTTTTATTGCATTATTTTGTTGTAGGCTGATTTCTTTACTTACAAGTTCATTCTTACCTATCCTTAAGAAAAGTGTAGTGTCTTCAAAATGCAAATCTATGTTTTCTATTAGATCTTTCATCTGGGTCTTTGATATTTTAGAGGCTAATTTTTTAACAAATTCTTCTGCGCGTTTTTTTGAAAGTGTTATCTTGGCAAACAATATTGGGTTTCCGTAATGACCAAGAGTTTCTTCTATGGTAAACTCGTCTTCTTTTATTTGAAACAAGTCAAAGATTGGTTCAAAGATTTTTTTATTATCCTCTGTTGCATGTAAGATTAATTCAACCTCTACTTCGAACTGATGTGTCATATTGTATAATATGTGAAGAATGGGCTAATATCTATTAGGCTTGTAGTAGGGCAATCTCACCCTCTGCAGTTCTGATGAGCTTTGCCTTTTCAATTCCTACGTGTCTTACGTGAACTATCTTCTTGACAGCTGCCATGACATCCGAATTTATCTTTCCAAATACTGTCGCTTGGATGAACTGGTCTATTGTCATATCTGGTATAGTCTTTGACATTACTTCTTGTGCTACTAGTCTGATTGCATGTTTTCTTGATGTGTTCAATTTCTTCTGGGTCAAGGCAACTATCTTTATTCTAAAAATATAACCGTCCTTTGTCTTAAAATCTGCAATAAAACTAATCAATGAGGAACCACGTCTTACTAAACTTCTAAGAAATTCCTTTGCATATTCAAATCTCTTGAAAATTGTAGTTGCCGTTTCTCCATCTATTTTGTCAATCTGGAAATACAATTTGAACTGGTGTTGGGAAGGATCTCCTTTTAGTATGTCGTGTAATGTGCATTCTATTACTCTGCCAATTGCAGCCTTGTCATCAGTTACTGGAATATAGGCAATTGATTTTTTGTCAAACGAAGCAGGAAGTAATACTGTGACCCACTTTTTCTCTCTCCACTTGTCTTTTACTCTTGATGTCTTTTGACGAGCCAACTATGATGAACTTCTGAGGCCAAAATATAAGTTGTACGACATTTTAGATTAGGTTAGAGCCTACGTATTTTTGCAATACCTTTGGAACTGTAATATGTCCATCTTTTGTCTGGAAATTTTCTATTATCGCAACCATAGTTCGTGTAGTTGCAACCAGTGTACTATTCAAGGAATGGAGATATTGGGGTTGTTCATCTGTTCTATCTCTAAATCTTATCTTCAATCTTCTTGCTTGAAAATCAAGGCAATTTGAACAAGATACTATTTCTCTATAGCTTTTTTGTCCTGCCATCCATGCTTCAAGATCATATGTCTTGGCAGAAATCTTGCCCAAATCTCCACTTGATAGTAACATGATTCTATATGGTATCTCAATTTTTTGATAAAATTCTTCTGCTATTGCAAGCATTTTTTCATGTTCATTCCATGAATCCTCAGGTCTTGTAAAGACAAACTGTTCTACCTTTTCAAATTGATGTACTCGAAATATTCCCTTTTGGTCTCTACCATGAGCTCCTGCTTCCTTTCTAAAACATGTACTTATTCCTGCATATCGTAGAGGTAATTTTTTACCATCAATTATCTCATCTGAATGCATTGATGCTACTGCATGTTCACTTGTCCCAATGAGGTAAAGATCTTCTCCCTCAATCTTGTAAATTACTTCTTCAAAATCTTGGGCAATTATGGCACCTTCCATTGCATTCCTATTTATCAAAAATGGTGTTTGTATGGGAGTGTAATTTTTCTCAGTTAGAAAATCAAGTGCAAATTGTAGTAACGCTTGATTTAATCTAACAAGTTGATTTTTGAGAAAGTAAAATCTTGCTCCTGAGACCTTGGCAGCTCTTTCTAAATCCACAAGATCAAGATTCTGTGTCAAATCAATGTGATCCTTTATCTCAAAATCAAAAGTGGGTATGTTGCCCCATTTTTTTATCTCTATGTTTGTAGCATCATCTTTTCCAAGAGGAACTGATTCGTGTACCATATTGGGTAGTGTTAAAGAAAGTTTTGTGAAATTATCTTCTATCTTTATCTGCGTTTCTTCTAATTTGCGAAGATCATCAGAAACTGTTTGCATTTGCCCAATGAGGCTAGATGCATCTTGTCCTGCTTTCTTTTTTCTTGAAATTTCTAACGATACCTCATTTCTTTTTTTCCTCAATTCATCAGTTTTTATAATTAGTTCTCTTCTTTCCTTGTCTAATGATATTAGTTCATCAAGAGGAAATTTGACAGCTCTTGCTTCCAACATGTTTCTGATTTTCTCTGGATTCTCTCGAAGAAGTTTTGGATCAAGCATCAACTAGTCACTTTGAGTATAACTTGGGTTTGTTCAAGAACTTCATCAATAGTAGAAATCAAGGTTCGTATATTTCCTTTACCCTCAAATATGAAAACTAGAGATGTCTCTTTCTTTTCTATTTTAAAAGAAAGATTCTCTGGAAAATCTACATTATCAGGCTCCAAAGATTTTCTTATGGAATCTATCCTTTTTTCTGAAAGGTTATTCAGAAACACTTCAACTTTACATTCTAGTGACATTTTTTTCCAGATGATCTAGAAATTCATCCAATTTGTCTTTTGTAATCCTTGCTCCAGCTGCTGCGGCATGACCTCCTCCTACACCTGATACCTTTGCAGCGCATTCTCGCATTAATAGTCCTAAATTTACTTCAGATTTGCAACCAGTAGATTTGCGTGAAGAGAACTTGATTGTACCTTCATCACCGTTTGTTCGAAGTATGATTATTTTTCCAGTATTTTTCTGTGAACCGCCAAGAAGTGATGATACTGCACCTGTCATGTTCTCTGGCACAAGACCTTCGCCATTGACCATCAAGTATGAACCGTTATCAGTTATTCTCCATCTTTCACTGGAAAGTGTATTCATGTATGTTCTCAAAAATGTTCTATATTCCACCAAAATGTTCTCACCCTCTTCCAACATCTTGGTTCTATCTCCCATACAGATTGCAACGCCCACTCCAGCTTTTCTGATTCTACCACAAGAGTTTAACATTGTTGAAAACTCTCTTGCATCACGAAGAAAACTTCGCTTATCTTCACCAGATAACGTGTATGTATATCCAACAAGCTCGTCTAGTATATCGCTTGCATTTTTTGTAGAAATGTATTTTGATATGGTCTGAAGTAAAGTTCTTTTTTCATCTTCTGTAAGTTCAGCAGGAACTCTCCATCTACTACCATCCTTTAATTTTATTCCTGATGAATTTAAAAGTGAAAGACAGGCATCACGATTCCATGTTAGGCCTTCTATGAAAGGCTGAGAAGTAAATGCAAGTGAATCTGGTAGTGGCCTTGTCTCTCTTCCAACTAGTAATATGTCTAAATCAATTTCAACTTGATTATTCTTTTTTGCTATGGCTGCAATTTCTAAATTCAGTCCTGTAAAAGATTTCTTTTCACCTTGGTCTTGACGATCACCTAATGCTGCAACCACTGCAATCCATGCTAGATCTGTATTTTCTTTGTGAAGTGCTTTTGATACAAGATATGCCATACCTCCAGCAGATACATCCTTTCCACCATCTACGTCATACTTCCAAGCATTGATGACTTTTTGATTATCAAATTCTTCTTGTGGTATTTGGTGATGATCAACTATAATCCATTCCTCACCTAATGCATTATCGATATCCTTTGCAAATCCTCCACCAAGATCAGTGATTATATGAAATTGTCTTGAATCACTTTTCATTTTCTCAAGAATGTTTTTACTAAATTCATTAACTGTGCGAACAGTACATTTGGCACCTGCTCTTATCAAAGATTTTGTTACAATGCTGCCAGAAGTTATACCGTCACAATCAAGATGAGTGATAACTGAAATATTTTTTCCTGTTTTGATACAATCAGAAACTCTGTCATGAAAATAAGATAATGCTTGGTCTAACTTTACCATTACTCGAGTTGAGCAATGACTGCCTTATATTTCCAAGTTTTGGGAATCTTGCCCATTTTCTTGTAATATGAAGATAGTCTATGGACCTTTGCCTCTAAGAGCTCAAGTGATCTAACATTTCTTTTATCTGATCTATGTTCCTTCAAATGTTTTTGCAGACCTAGTGCCTTGGTTACTAGATTATTCAAGTCTTCAGGCATGTCTGTTTTTATTCCCTTTTCTTCAAGAATGTCTGTAATTGATTTTTTGACAATTTGTCTTGTGATCGGTATTGCGTATTGATCACGTAATTTTATTCCGATCTTGCTTGGGGTGAAACCTTCCTTTGCATATTTTACAACAAGTTCTTCGATCTCGGCTGGACTTTGTTTTACCCATGTAGGTGCACTAGGAGTGATCGGTCTTGTTGAATGTGATTTTCCGTGTCTGTGTGAATGAAGTCGTCCCACGAACCGCTTGTTTTTTAAGGAAACATAAATGTTACTTGGCTCTCTGCAAGCATGATAATTACAAAAAAGTTAAATATCTACGGATTGGATTTACAATAGGTATTCATATGAAAACACCAATAATTGTTGGAACTGTACTGTTGGCTCTATTTGTAGTCTCTACATTTGTTCCATTTGCTGCGGCTCAGTATACACCAGGCGGTGGTCTTGGGCTCGAACAGGAATTGGCACTAGCAAGAGCTAAAGTGACAGCAGCACAAAATAATCCACACGCAGGTTCCGGTACTCCATACCTTGATGCAAACGGTGTAGTAGGTGCAACAATCATCTCAGGTGGAATATTCGGTGGAATCTTCATTGCTTTTGTCGTAAAAGCAAAGCAAGCGGAAAAAGCAAAGAGATCTCAATAATTCTTCTCTTTTTCTTATTTTATTAATTCCTGAACAAATCTATTTTTGATCTCATTTTTTACATCCTTACAGAAATGTATATATCGCACCTAAAGTGTTTTCAATTATGATGAGCACGATATTCACTATGCTCGTAGGTATACTGTCAAACTTTGCAGGTCAGATAGGTCCAAACTACGACCCGCTATTTTATGATGTGATGGTCTACATATTTGCAACCATCATGTTCTCAGTATTCCTTCTAGGAGTAATTGCATTCTGGCTCAGAGTGCACGGTCTTGGTGGCGACACACGAGAAAGATGGGTCGCAGAACTCAACAAGCACTTTGAAAGAGAAGGCATTGGTCTTATCCCAGACAACGGTAAATACTGGTAAACTCCAACTCTTTTTCTTATTTTTAATTAATCTCTAGATTATATCATTTTGAATAATTTTACTTGGTCTAATTTTATTTTGTATAGTTACTTGGAGGCGTAAATGTTGGGGCTCCGGCATTCTTTGTGACAAATTCTGCTCTGTAATGAGATCCGTCATGAACTATTGCATGAATAAATTGAGATGATTCTGCGTCATTTTCGTATATCTTTGATTTGATCTCATCCATATCCCGTAAAGGAAAACCTGATAACCATAGGAATTGGCCTACCTCAAATGGATATTCGTTTACCCACGTACCAGTAATTGTTCCATCATCTGTAAAAACCATGGATCTTTGACAATTTGCTGGAATCGCCATAGTACTAATTGGTCTTATCCATTTTTTACCATCAACTAGAACTTCTAGCGAGGCCGATACATGATATTGGATATTTAGTCCATTGAGACATTTGTGATAAAGAGGATCTTGTGATTTTATCTGTGAAATGGCTGTAGTGCTAATCAAGACAACTGCTATTCCTACAGCGGCTGAAATTGCAAGAAACTTGATCGTTTTTTTACGTTTTGACGGATCTCCCATTCCAGGCCAGAACATGACTTTGATGTCCTTTCTAGAGTTATATAGATTAAGATATTATTTTTTAAATAATTAAAATATATAAAAGAAATTTAGAGTGAGGATTCGCCGCGTTTTTTGGTTCCTACATCTACAGCATCTGCTACATCATAGATGAAGATCTTTCCTTCTCCAGCCTGACCAGTACCTGCATGAGAAGTTATTGCGTTCACTACTGCTTCCACCTTACTCTCATTTACAACTGTAATGATGATAGCATTCACATTGTGTGTAGCTTCTACACGTCCTCCTCTACCAGATGAAACCATTTCTCTTTTTCTTTGACCTCTACCCTTGACATTAAAATACGTAAATCCTCCAATGTCAAGTTCTACCAGAGCATAGAAGACGGAATCCAATTTCTCTTCTGGAATTATAGCCTCGATTTTTTTCATGGTCATGATTCATTGCACATATGAAATGCTTTTATTAAAATCATTGCTTAAAATATTCCAAAATGCAGAATATTATCATAAAATAACTGTTTTAGGATAAAATACCTTTTATAGATGAAATCCCATTTCTCAAAAGAATGACAGAATCCAAAGCTAGCTACAAAAAAGCAAAAATCATTGGAAAAGTTCAAGACAAAATTAAGGAAGGAATTGAAAACTATCGTGCAGCATCTGATTCACCACCGCGAGTAGATGTTTACGATGTCATTGAGCAAGTCTTTGCAGCAATTAATCCACAAGTAGCTGATGAAGGAAAGATCACAGTAGATGAGGTAAGCGGATGTTTAAGAAATGCATACCTTGATCGAAAGGATCCGTCTGAAAGCAATCACAAACAGATGGTGTCAAAGATAATGAAAAAGAGCGCATTTAGCATCATGGAAAAACCACTTGATGGTCAACTCGATGCAGGTTCTAACGTAAAGATTGTCGGTAGAGCTGACAGAGTTGAAGATGAAGTAGTGATGCTCTTTAGAGGTTCAGAAAAATTACCTGAAATGCCATATCCGGCAGATTTCATACATCTGAACTCCTATTTGTTCATGTTTGACAAACCAGAAGGCGTGATTGTCTACTTTGATAGGGAAGGAAATGAAATGGAATTCAATGTTCCAAAAAGTGAGAAGCTCTTAAACGAAACAAAACGTAGAGCAAAAATTCTCAATACCTTGCTGACAAACAATATTGCTCCGGCAATCGAACCATCTGAAAAATGCATGGAATGTCCTCATAATGAGAAATGTTACTACGCAAATGAAGACAAACAGAAATGGGGATTCTGGGCTCGTGGCAAGTGGCGTGAACTCAAACCAAAACCCTTCCTATAATCACAACTTTTTTCATTTTAATTTTTAATCTAATACCCAAAAGATAATTTTGAAATTATTTGAGAGATTCTGATTCTTCTGGATTTAGAAAAACTCGTGTCTTGTAGGGTTTTTCAGAATCCTTGTGGAAATAAAAAATCTTGATGCCATGTTCAAAAGGTTTCATCTCTATTTTGTCAGTTGATTGGATTGAACTATCTTCTTGTCTGAGATATTGGTATAATTCCTCTTCATTCATCTTCAGTATTTCGCTTATCCGCTTTCTTGTTCCCATGTTATTCAAAATAATCTGAATTAATTGAACATCTTAACTTTTCTTATTGGAAACTTTTGCTTGGCAATCTAATCATTAAATACAATCTTGCTTCTTGGAATTGACATGTCTGATTCAAAAATAGAGTGGTTTGAAGATTTTATAGGCTTGGGATATCACGTATTTGATGTACGACCTACTGTATACCTGATATTTGATAATAAAAGAAAACTTGTCAATGCGTGGAATCAGATAATAAAATATTGGCCAGACTATGAAATCAAAATGAGATTTTTTGAAGGAGATGCCAACTATGAATTTGTTCTGTACTGCCAATCTCGTATATTGCAAACAACAAATGTTTTCTTGAAATCACTAAAAATGTCGGATCACTATCAACAGTTTATGGAAGAATACAATGGGTCTGCATCATTACAAATTGCAAACTATTCCCCCAAGAACAAAAAATATGAACTTGAGATATTCAAGTTCAAAAAGAAGGTGATTGACGTACAATTTCTAAAAAATCAAGATATCGTTGATGATTTTATCGTTTTACAGGCACGAGAAAGACTCAAACAGGCTGAGGGGAAAAAATAGTTCTACAGTCATGGTTTTTTTAGTTTTGATGCTATCAAACCTACCCATAGACTCCAGTCCAAATTTTTAAAAACAAGAGGTTGACGAGAAGGGTAATTTGTTACCGTTTTTGAAATTCCAAAATCATATTTTTTCTCTTTTCCTTTTTCTGTAAATGTGATTCGTAAGAAATTTACATTTCTTGCTATTATGCTTCTGACATCTATAATGGAATTTAATGGCATTATCCAAGATTTTGGATTCTCAGTCAAATCCTCATCAAGATCTGATTCATTGTAATCTGACATCTTTCCTATGCTTGCCTTGTCGTCTGCAAAATATCTCACCTTTTCTTTTCCAGTTATCCATATGTAACGTGGGACAAAAATTACCTTTCTGTTTGTAAGAACAAGAACTCCTTCTTTATTTTTATGAAAGAAACCACTTAACCCTAACGCTATTCCCCAAATCTGAGGAAGTGACGCAATGATGTACTCTTCTTCTTCGAGATTTTCTCTCATAATTCGTTCAGCATATTTTATGAATAAATCAATCTATCTAATTCTGGTGATGATGCAAAAATGTGGTAAAGGGATTTGTTCTAGGCGTGACCTTGACCTTCGTATCTCATGCCGTAGGTTCCCCAAGTTTTTCCTTTCTTTGCTAAATTATACCTGTGGGCTCTTTCACCGAAGTAAATTGCTATTGTCATTACAAGAGTCACTGCAGTTGCAATGAAAATTGTTATGTCTGCTTCAGTCATGCGTGGTTTAGTTGGGAAGTGGTATAATAATTTTATTTAGAATTTTTTCAAATTCTATGATACCAAAATTTTTACAAAATATTGATCGACATGGTATAATATCATAAAAAAAATATTTTAGGATAAAATGCCTTTTATAGATGAGAAACATCTCTATCGAAAGATGCTGGAGACAATTTCTAAATCGCCAATTCAGATAGTAACAAAACACAAATGGCCGGTAGTTTTTGTGCTCGCAGGCTTATTAGTCGGGTTATCCGGATTCGCGGCAATACAGGATGCACACGCTCAATTTGGTCCGTTAGGAGCTCTTGCAGATCCTAAAAAGACAAATGAGCTTCACTGTGCTCAGCCGATGATACCTCCGGGTAATGGAACGTTCGGTGGAAGTAATGCCCCATGTATAGACACAGGAGATACAACCTTCATGTACGCAGCAGCAGTCTTCGTCATGATAATGACTCCTGGTGGTGTGGGATTCTTGTATGGAGGTCTTACAAGAAGAAAGCACTCTCTAACAGTAATTTTACAGGCATTCATGGTCTATGCAATTGTCAGTGTTCAATGGGTAGTCTTTGGATACTCGATAATGTTTGGTCCTTCTGCCGATCCCGTTGGATTTATCGGAAACCTTGACTGGGTAGGCTTGAATAACGTATCGCACAATGCGCCAGCCGATGTATACGCTCCAACTATTCCACACTTAGCCTATGTGATGTTCCAGCTGATGTTTGCTGCCATCACTCCGTCACTTGCCATAGCTGGTTATGCTGACAGAGTAAAGATGAGTGCATTTCTAATACACGTTGTATTGTGGACTACATTCGTCTATGATTTCGTAGGACATGCAAACTGGTCTCTTGCAAGTCAGGGTACCGCGATGGGCTGGTTAGCCAAGATCGGTACAGAAGACTTTGCGGGTGGAACAGTCATTCACATCACCTCAGGATTTGCAGGTTTAGCTACCGCAATGTTCTTGGGAAGAAGAATAGGATATGGTAAAGCACCATTTGAACCACACTCAATTCCGCTTATAATTTTGGGTGCATCATTACTTTGGTTTGGATGGTTTGGTTTTAACCCTGGTAGTGCAGGATTTGCTGGTTTCCTTGAAACACAAGCATTCCAGAACACCAACATTGCAACTGCGGTTGCAGCAATATGGTGGATGTTCTTAAGCTGGGCACATACAGGAAAGACTAGTGCCATAGGTGCAGTAAACGGAGCTGTAGCTGGACTTGTAGCAATCACGCCAGCCTCTGGTTTCATTGGAACATGGGCATCCATAATAGTAGGATTTGCATGTGCAACGGTATGCTTCTACTGTGTATTAATCAAGAACAGGGCAAGAATAGATGATGCGCTGGATACTTGGGGTGTACACGGAATGGGCGGTGTTGTTGGTGCATTACTTACAGGTGCATTCAGTGAAGTCAGAATCAATCCATTTGGACACAATGGTCTCTTCTTTGGAAACCCAATGCAGTTTGTAATTAATTGTATGGGTGCAGGATTTGGTGCAGCTTGGTCATTTGGCATAACTTACATCATTTGGAGAATCCAAGATGCAATTTGGCCAGGTGGAGTTAGAGTCACACCAAAAGAAGAAGAAGTAGGATTGGACATATCTCAAGTAGGCGAACACGCATACTCTGGATTCGCAGAGTAAACTATTCCCACCTTTTTCATTTTTATGTTTTGTTCAAGTCACTCTTGATTGATTATTATTTTCTAAATTGAGAAACAGTAAATAGATGTCAATTTACCAAACTTTGTAAATGGCAGACAAGTGGTTAGTTTTTGTTGCATTACAATTTGTTAGTGCAGCAATTGGATTTGGTTTTTGGTATCTTGTTGATCATAGTTTCATCTTTCTAATGGTAGGAGGACTCTTCTTTACACTTGGAACATTTGGTGCCACACGCTGGGGCTTTGACAAATGGAAAGGTAAAAACAAACCAAGAAAACGCGAAAAGAAACGATAATTTTATTTTTTTATGTTTTAATTTTTTATTTTCATATAATGGTATCTTTATATCAATCACGATTTGCACTCTACCTGTAGATATTCTTGTCATCAAAAAAACCGCCATTTAGTAAGAAGAAACGTTTGGTAATATTTGCCATAATTACAATGGTTGGAATATCATATGCGTTTTATAACTCACAAGTTAATTCTGGCTTTAAACATACTGTAACATGGAACTTTGATTCATATCAAAATGGAACAATTCCCCAAGGCTTTGCTGCACTATCTACTGATCAAATACCTTCTTGGGTAATAATATCGGACACTAGTGCACCATCTCCACCAAATGTATTGGAAAAATTACCGATTAATGATACAAATGACTATCATCTGCAATTAATTCCAAATTCGCCTAATGTTGATACTGAAAATGTTACCATGAGTTTTAAAATTGTATCAGGCGAAAATGCAAAGTCTGCAGGTATGATTCTTCGATTCATTGACATGAAACATTATTTTGTTTTGATGGCAGATTCTGGCCAAAACAGGCTCTCTTTATGCAAGAATACTCCTGACTTTTTATTATGTATTTATGAAAAAACCGTCACAATTACTCCCGGGGAATGGCATACCCTCAAAGCATTGGTATCTTCGCAGGGAATAGCTGCATATCTTGATGGTCAGGTTATCCTACGAGCAAATGATCACAATTATTTGCAAGGACAAGTTGGACTGTGGACTAAGAAAGACACTAATGCACTTTTTGATGATCTTAAAATAGAATACTAGACAAACCTGTCTCTATCTAGTACACCACCAATCTGTAAAGTATGACTCTTGAAGCTTGACAAAATTTGAGTTTAATGAAGAATCTACTATTACAACACCTTGTGCTAAAGGATTCATACTATCATAGTAGGTAAACGCACCTTTTCTATCAAACACATGTGAAAATATTCCATTTTGTGGCATGATAAAACTTGAAAACTGTCCATCTGAACCACCTTGTCCATTTCCGCCTATTATCATGTGGTTAACTGTATCCTTGTTTATCCATGTGATGGTGTCTCCTGTTGTAATGGTTATTTGACATGGAATAAAACAAGACTCGTTTATCAGACATCCTATGATGGAGATGATGTATGATTTACTTGACTCATTGTTTTTCAGAGTATAACCATATGAAGCAGGAATTGTAGTAACAAGTACAAGGGCAAAACATAATGCAATTATTTCTATTGTCTTATTTTTCGTGATGTTATAATGTCAAGTGAGTGCTATTAACATTACAAATTTGTTCTAAAACTGGTTCTAAGGTACTTACACTAAAATTGCAAGAGATTTGTATAAACTCAAGTTACAACAATATGGAATCAAATGATGCCCAAGAAAAATTTCTCAAGACTCAGATGATACTTGCAGTCATACCTACATTTGTGACCCAGTTATTTGCATTTTATAGAATACGAAAACTAACCTATGGTATCATAATTGAAGTGATAATATTTTTTGTAGACTTGGTACTGCAGATGAATATATCGTGGCCATTTGGAGTGATGATTGTACTACCAATATCTGTTTTAATTCCTGTTTACTTTGTGCGAAAGTGGACTTTGGAATTTAATAAAACTCCGTCTATGTTCTAAAAAAATAGTTTACACTACATCAAAGTAAGAAAATGAAAAGAGAGGGGGTGATTGTTTTTAAATCACTTGCCAAGGTCTTGTTGCGAAAGTAACCGCATATCCTACTGCAATGACTATCGATTGATAGGCTACATTGACATATGGAATTGGTTTTACGATTGGATCGCCTGTTACCACGACTGTTTGTCCTGGACCTAGACCTGGACCGATGCTTGCTATGTTAAGCTGTGTGTGCATGTGATATACTGCTGGTTCAAGTGCCATGATGGTTAGCTTGTATGGAACCACTCCGTTTGCTGGTATTGTAATTACGTTACCAGGTGGATCTCTTGCCATAATTTCCCATCTATTACCAGCGTTTGGTGAGTCACCGTATACGGTGTACCATCCTCGTAAGTCTCTATTTACAAGACTTACAAATTTTCCAGATACTGTCAGAGTGTCTCCGGTGTGAACAGATTGTTTTGACCAAGTCTCACCATCTATTCTAACGAAACGACTCTGTAGTTGTGCCTGGACACCATGTGCCTCAGCATGTTGGAACATTTGTGCCATTGATGGTCCAACTGCTCCAAGTGCTACTATCACACTTATTGCAGCCACAATAAACTTCTTATCGACCATATTGAACTAAACCAAATGAGAAACTACAACGATATATATTTTGCCCTGCCTGATCCATCTGACGATAGTAATGGTGTATAGCATCCATGTTAATCATGAATAGAATGATTTTATCTGTATTATTATTATCATATTATGGTATAGATTCAAGTGTTATTAATATTATTTTGGGCATAAAAATATAGGAATTATACTATATTTTACAGAAATTATAACTTATGGTTTAAATAAGTATCAACCACTCACTACTCCATGGCACAAATGCCCGCACTAATTCCAAAAGAAGTTGAAATCCAGAGACTGAAGAAGATCTGGCTTATCATCATCGCATTGGGATCGATTGCAGCATCAGTAGAGGTTGATAACTTCGTAGACGGATCTTTACACCAGACATCAATCAGAGACAGTGCCTTCACACCAGCACACTGGTGGTTATACAGTCACTTCATTGCTCTTCCATTAGGATGGGGAATGGTAGCTATGTATGATAGAAAGGTACCAATCCTGAGAGGTCCAAACAACTCAATGAACACAGGTCTTAAGATGACTATCCTTGGTTACTTGGCAACAATGTTTACCATTGGTGTTAATGAGATGTGGCACTTCTGGTATGTAGAGGAGATCTTTGCAGTTCCAAACCACTGGATGTTTAACATGGGTGTCGTCGTTGCTTTCATGGGCGCACTTGCCTATGTAGTAAGAGTATATGCACGACTCGTCGAACTTGGAGCAGAAACCCCAGGTGAGAACCCATATGTTGCAGAAATGTACAAGATGGCCTTAGAGGGCAAATTGTACAGCAGATCAATCCCATAAACGCGCACAAGCGCTTTTTTCTCTTTTATTTTTCTCGATCAAATTAACGTAAGTTATGTCTCATCTTGGGAAAAGATTTAAAAGCATACATCTGTCAATAAATCCAAATGACCTTACCAAAAGGATTCGGTACTGGTGGCGGAGCTTCAAGTTCCGACATAAGCAAGATGATAGGGCGACGTGTAGAAGATCACTTCGGAATTATTACTGCCTTCTTCCTCGCATTATGGGGAGGAACATGGGCTGGAATAGCAGTCGCATGCGTCTACTATCCTTGGGCATATCCACCGCCAAGCGCACACTTTGCATTGACTTGCCTTACAATTATCGAGGCAATAGGTTACTTGTTCTGTGTTAAAGTAGTAACTGAAGGTACATCAAAAGCAAAGACATACAATGGTGCAATCGCTGGCATAATCGCAGCAGTAGCAATCGCCACACTGCTTACAGATTGCTTCTTCTTCGGTTAGAAAATTTCCCTTTTCATCTTTTCTTTTATTATTAAGATTCAACTTTAGTTAAGATCATTTCTGCTGATCTCGCACATGATAAAATTTTATATACATCACTTCCTGAATACAATCCAATGGTCTGGCTAAGACGATGTACTCACTACTTATTCATAGTAGTGGTAGCAGTCAACTCGACCCTGTTGGTAATCAACGCAGGAGACTACATATTCTACACTGATTGGGCATGGACATCATATGTGATATTTACACTATCACAATCATTGATGCTCGCAGTCGGTGCAGCATATTACCTTACGTTCACTGGTGTACCAGGAACGGCAACATACTATGCACTGATAATGACGGTGTATACGTGGATTGCAAAAGGTGCGTGGTTCTCCTTAGGATACCCATACAGCTTCATCGTTGTTCCGATATGGATTCCATCTGCAATATTGATGGATCTGGCATATTGGGCAACAAAGAGAAACAAACACTCTTTGATCCTTATAGGCGGTGTGCTCTGTGGAATGTCTATGTCGTTGTTCAACATGATCAATCTAATCACAATAGATGATCCTCTTGAGACTGCTTTCAAATACCCGAGAACCACATTGCCTCCATACATGACACCGATAGAACCACAAGTAGGTAAGTTCTATGATAGTCCCGTAGCTTTGGGTGCAGGCGCTAGTGCCGTATTAACGGTAACAATGACTGCGTTAGGAACCAAACTAACAACATGGACTTACAGGTGGATGGCAGCTTGGTCTAAGTGGGACTAACTTCCCTTTCCTTTTACTTTTATTATTTTAGTACTACTAAGCTATCTTGATCTTTATTTTTGATTAAAAAAAGTTACACAAGGTGTGATCTTTTGTTATCTAATTAAAGGAAATATAATTTAACAATTAATTGATATTGAAACAACAATATCATGTAATCTCTGTTGCTCCAAGACCGTTTGTCAAATGGGCAGGCGGAAAGAGACAGCTATTGCCAGTAATATCAGAAAATATTCCTACTAAATTTGATAGATATTTTGAGCCGTTTCTAGGCGGGGGTGCAGTCTTTTTTTCTTTGGCTGCAAAAGAGCGAAAAGCAAAGTGGTTCATCTCTGATCTAAACTCTGACTTGGTCTTGTCATATGTTACCATTAGAGATAAAGTAAAGGAACTTGTTTCATCGTTAGAAAATCATACTGCACATTATTCTAAAAATCAAAGCGGTTATTATTACAATATACGAGAAGCCAATCCCAAAAATGAGATTGATAAAGTTTCAAGACTGATATTTCTCAACAAGACTTGCTTTAATGGACTATACCGAGTAAACAGTAAAGGGAAATTCAATGTCCCTGTTGGAAGATATGTAAACCCAAACATTGTAA
This sequence comes from Candidatus Nitrosotalea bavarica, assembly GCF_900167955.1. Lineage (GTDB taxonomy): Archaea > Thermoproteota > Nitrososphaeria > Nitrososphaerales > Nitrosopumilaceae > Nitrosotalea > Nitrosotalea bavarica. The sequence goes on from NZ_FUYK01000008.1 coordinate 43,482, forward strand.
ACAAGGAAAATCTCTTTGAGGTAAGCAAGATATTGCAATCAAAGGACATATCAATAAAATGTCAGGATTTTGAAGATGCCCTAAAAGGAGTAGGACAAGGAGATTTTGTTTATCTAGACCCACCTTATCAACCGGTTAGTTCTACAGCAAGTTTTACAAGCTATACAGACAGTGATTTTGATTTTAGTGACCAAAAGAGGCTCTATAACAAATTCAAGTCTCTTGACAAAAAGGGCGTCAAGGTATTGTTATCAAATTCAAAATCTGATGAAATTATAGATCTATTCCAAGAGTTCTCCGATGGTATTATGGAAATTAACGCAAATAGATTCATCAACTCTGTTTCAAAAAATAGAACTGGTCATACTGAACTATTGATTAAAAACTACTAAGGATAGTCATTATGCCAGACAACCAGTAGAGTAAAATCAAAGATAATTTTCCAGTCTTGATAGAATTGGATTCAAGTAAGAAAGAACAGGCTCTAAAAGCTGCCAAAATTGCAAGCATAGAACTCTTGGAATCAACAAGGCCTTTGCATGGAATCTTGGAGACCTGCAAGAGTATCTGTAAGATGGCTGGAATATCTGATCAAAACACCTGGATAGACCTTGAGATTAATGGCTATTTGGTAAAATGCAAGACAATGGATGATCTGTGCCAAAATCTTCCGTCATATAGGAAGACTGACTGGAAGTTTCATGATCTTTATGGGAACTTGATCTCTCTGTCCCCCACAATAGTTGCTCTTTTTGGACAGTCTACAATATATCATCCAATTAGGGAATTGGAAAGTAACAATCCTATAGTGGTTGAAGCAAAGTTTCTAGATAAATTTAACAACTTCAGATCCAAATACGGTTTGGATGAGATCTCAAAAATTTTAATTTATGAAGCAAGAATCTCAAAAGATGAGATCAAACATGTTCTAGAAGGTGTAAAGAAGAGAATTCAAGAGTTGCTTGATATGATTATCTCTTTACTAGAGATGCAATAATCTGTATGCCATGAAAAGTTAATCTGCTAGTTGTTACTAGAATTATTATCAAAAATAATTCATCAATAATAAAATTCAATTTCCTGTTACATGTTTTGCAGTCAAATCTATGCAACAAAAATCTATCGATGGAGGCTTGCAAATAAGAGATGGCCGGTTTTGGAAATATTGGTGGACTGTTGTTGGCAATCTTTGGGCTCTTAATTGCAGCCTATGGATTAAACGTGCAAGGACATTTCTCAACTTACGCATTCATTCTTGGAGTAGGTTGTGTTGCAAGTGGAGGTGTTATTGTATGGTCTAGTATGAGACAGGGAAAAACATTTCAAACACAACCATATCAGGTGATATCTCAAAAAACAACATCATCCCATGCAGATTCAAAATACAAAAATATCTATGAAGGATCACCTGTTCCACAAAGGACAGTAAATACTTCTGGAGTAATACTAGAATGTAATTCTGCATATGTGAAAAATTTTGGATTATCAAGAGAAGATATCATTGGGAAATCTCTCTTTGATCATGTTTCAGAAAAAAGTTTGGATGATATGAAAAAATGCTTTGAAGCCTGGAAGAAATCTAATAGGGTAGAGAATGTTGAGATATGGTTCAAAAGAAAAGACGGGACAACTTTCCCTGGACTACTTAGTGCCAATAATATCTATGATGATAAAGGAAAATTGATAGGAAGCAATACCGCAATAAGAGATATCTCTGAAATTTATCAGGCTCATAAAGTTCTGGAAGAACATGAAAGACAAAAAATCCAGATTGATGAACTACAAAAAATGGATTCTTCTAAAGCAGAATTTTACATGACGGTTGCAAAAGAATCACAAGTTCCTATATCTCCAATTTTAAAATATTCTGAGCAGCTTCTAAAGGAGATTCCGCGTGGAAAGATTACTGCAAAACAAGTCGAGGCGATAACTGAAATTCATGATAATGCAGCCAAGTTGGATCAATTAATGATTGACATAATCGACGTACAAAAACTCAACACCAAAACCATGGAATTCAAAAAGGAATCATTTGATGTTGACGGTTTGATGAAACAAGTTGTTGAATTGTGTAAACCTATGATGGCTGACAAAAATATAGAGTTTGTAGATTCTTCTAGCACCAAAAAAACAATAACAAGTGACAAAGCCCTGTTAAGTAAGGTCTTTTTTAATCTAGTACAAAATGCAGTTGATTTTGTGCCTACAAAGGAAGGAAGAATCGAGATAGGTGCCAAGGAGGAGGGCGATTCTATGGTGTTTCATGTAAAAGACAATGGGATAGGAATAATGGAGAAAAAGAAAGATTTTGTCTTTAAAAAATTCTATCAGGTAGATATTACATATAAGAGAAAATATGGCGGTAGTGGGTTTGGGTTGGTTATCTGTAAAGGAATTGTTGAACATCTTGGTGGAAAAATTTGGTTTGACACTAAAGAAGCGGAAGGTACGACATTTTATTTCTCAATTCTTTCATGATATAATTAGAAAACATCAAGCTTCGAACGGGATTCGATCCCGCGACCTTTACCTTACCAAGGTAACGCTCTACCAGGCTGAGCTATCGAAGCATGACAAGCTCGCTCTTGTGAATCCTTATTAATCTTACTTGGTTTTAGAAAAAATTTTCATAAAACGTTTAATTTCTCCGACATCTCGCTAATAAAACGCAGGAGTCGCCGAGCCTGGCCAAAGTAGGTCTGATGGCCTTTGGACGCGCGGGACTTAAGATCATACAAATGGGTGATCCCGTCTCTTAGGGGTTCGTGGGTTCAAATCCCACCTCCTGCACCTCTTTATCTTTGGTGCTTTATTCCTCTAGCATTTAGAACTTCATAAATCTCAGGAAGAGAAAATACAAATCCAACATGGACACAATTTTTCTCTTCACACAATAAACAATAGAGCTCATTATTCTGGACAGCAACTTCAGCTATTCTATTTTTGATGTTGTCTTTTACTACAACTCTGTCATCATCAACTGAAATCTTTTCAAGTTTTGGAGCATATCTTGCAAAAGTATCATCCTTCTGCATGAGGTCTTCCATCATGAAAGTAATGTATCCTGCAAAACTGTTTACACCCTTCATTGCAAGGTCGTGTTTACTTTTCTTGTATGTATCGTGGAATCTGTTGTACACTTCTTCTGAAATTGTTATTGATTTAAAACCTGCTTTTGGCATTACTTATCTATACCGTACTTTAAAGTACTAATATTTAATACTTTTGGCTGTAAAGATTCCAACCAAAGGTCAGCTCCATGTCAACTAATTATATAATGAGATGTACAGTGTTGTAGATGTTAATTATATTATAATTAAAATAATTTTAAAATTTAATTAAAAAAATATTCAAAATATAATTTGATTTATATCCCGTGATACGTTTGAAAACCAAATTTCTGTGATCAAACTATTAAGGGTTTAGTATGAATTCTGAGGTTTTCTTAATTACTTTTTTGATATAATACAAACAGTGCGATTGTAGTATACGACATACCACACCACTACTTGGACCAACCAGACCATACCAAAGTACCGGTCAGCGGGGACCTTTTCATCACAGGTCCTTTGCTGATTTTATTAATGCTATATACCAGAAAATTACACAAAGTTTGTGGTACGAGAATATAGTACAGAAAAAATACGTGAAAAACTAATTGATGCTCTTAGTCAATCAAAGACTGGGCTGACAGGAGTTGAGATTTCAGAAAAACTCAAGGTAAATCGTGTAACAATGTCAAAATATCTCAGAGTTTTTGCAGGTGAGGGCCTGATAAAACAAAAAAATATGGGCAGTGTCAATCTTTGGTTCATTGAAGAGGGTGCCGACAAACTCAATTTTCCAGCAGATTTTTTCCAAGTTAAAAACAAGTATCTGGAATATGTCTTATCGGGATCAACTCCAGAGGCACATACTCTAATTCGAACGTCGCTTCATTCTGGAGCCACGCCTACTAAATTAGTAAGTGAAGTTATAATTCCAGCAATTGAATCAATTGAAAATTCCTATGATAGTGGAAAGATGGGAAGATCAGAGAAGAATTTCTATGATGAAATAATATCAACTTCAATCTCTCTGATTGGTCTATCAGAAGAAGAGGTGGATCAAAAAAAGAATATTGTCATTTTGTCTAGTGATTATCAGAATGCTCTAGTTGCACAAGCCGCTTCTGGCGCACTTCGTACTGAAAAATGGAAAGTATCCCTGCTTGGTGACATGTCTTCTGCAATTGATGTAATGTTTGATATAGACTTGCAAAGATTTCTAAATAAAATCTGGCCCAAGCGCGATGGCATAATGATTATAGTAGTATTTGCTTCAAAGGAAGCTGAAATCAAATTCTTTACTCAAGCCATCGAAGCAAGCAAGGGAAAATATGGAAAGAATATTCATCTTGCACTGTGTACTAGGATTGGAAAAAAAACAAAGACTAGTGCTGATTTTGTATCTGCTGATGTGGAAACTTTATTGCAGTGGTGCCAGACTGTGTATGAAAGTTACCAAAATCAGTGATTGATAAGTTCTAAAATCTTGAATGGAAGTTTGGAAAAATCAATTTCCTTTTCAACTGAAATCAAAAGTATATTCTCATTTACTGGAAAACTCATTATTATCAGCTTGTCTCTGTATGACATTGCAAATTTTACTGGACCCAATACTTTGTCAAATTCCCTTCGCATCTTTGCCCTCAAAACTAGTTCCATGTACATCATTTCATCATCTCTTGCATCTTCTAAAGACTCAAACCCCGGTTTCATTCCACCTGCAATCAGTCTACCGTTTGTATTGATCAAACCTGAAAATCTTATCAATGGTTCTAACTCGAGGATTTTTTTGCACAACTCGTCTTTGTCCATGTTATGCTATTTCCTCGTCTGAGAGATATATTGATAGCTTAAATATTGACAACAAAAGTGTAATGGGTTGTTCCTATTTATTGAAATCTATCATTTTTAGATTGAAAACTAGTGGGCCGAATGGGATTCGAACCCACGACCTTTCGATATCTGAATAATTTTATCAGTCGAACGCTCCAGCCAAGCTGAGCTATCGGCCCAAATTTTTTTTTATCCGACTGTCATTTAAGTCTGCTGGCTTTTCCACTTTATTGAACAACCCATCGATGGGTCAAAATCTTTCTCTATCTTCTTTGCAGAAAGAACTTGCTCTATATTTTGAATCATTGTTTTCTCTGTGGGCTTGTCTTCTGGTTTCATTGCGTTATCAATTCTACCATGAAAAACTAATCTTCCTTCCTTGTCAAAAAGAAACGGATCTGGAGTACAAACTGCGCCATATTTTTTTGCAACCTCTTGAGTTTCATCAACTAGATACGTAAATCCAAAACCTTTCTCTTTTGCAAATTTTTTCATGCTGCTAAAACTATCATCTGGATATTTTACCGCGTCATTACTGTTAATTCCAATCATGGCAATCTTTCCCTTGAATTTTTCATATATCTCATTTAATGCATCTACTTTGGCTTGAACATATGGACAGTGATTGCACATGAAAATTATCAACTTGGCGCTATAGTCTTTGTATTCAGAAAGAGAATGATTCTTGTCATCAATTCCTAATAAATTAAAATCTGGAGCCTTGTCTCCTGCTTTTAGGACAACCTCTGATTTTAGTAGTACCATGAATATTTTGAAAGATAATATCAATAAAATCTTTGCCCACACAAAGGGAACAATTAAAATCTAAGCGGTTTTCAAATCATGCAATGGGCTGGTAGTTCAGCGGTAGAATACTCGCCTTGCACGCGAGGGGTCAGGGGTTCAAATCCCCTCCAGTCCACTCTTTTATCAATAAAATTGGAAAATCTTTTTGTTGCATATGTCATCAATATGCTAATGTATAGTATAGTCTGAAAATGTACAAGACATTTTTATGAACATAAAAAATACCGCCATTCTCTTTATTGCAATACCTTTGGTCTTGGCTGCATTTACACATCTATGGAATCCAGTTGGGTTTCCAGATATCTTCTATGATGAGGGAGTTTACATGTACAGAGCAATGCATTTGATGTCTGGAGGTGGACTACAGATTGATTATTTTCATGATCATCCCTTCTTTGGGCAGCTATTCTTGGCAGGCATATTATCTTTAACGGGATATCCAAATTCACTCCATCCCACAACTGATGCAAATTCAATACAGATGCTCTACCTTGTTCCGCGTGTATTGATGGGAATACTTGCAATCTTTGATACTTTTTTGATATACAAAATATCCGAGAGACGTTATTCCAAAAATGTCGCCCTGCTGGCATCTGTCATGTTTGCAGTAATGCCAATTACCTGGCTTACGCGGAGAATTTTACTAGATTCTATCTTATTGCCATTTTTGCTATCATCTATTTTATTTGCAATATACGCAAAAGATTCTAAAAATAAAAAATTACTTGTCATACTCTCTGGAATATTTCTTGGAATAGCACTATTTACAAAAGAGACGATGGCTGTCATGATTCCATTGATTGCAATCATGGTGTATCAGGGTGCCAAGAATCGCAAAATGTTGGGACTGTGGTTGATTCCGGTGATTTTGATTCCTATGATCTGGCCAATCCAGAGTTTATCTGACAATCAATCTCACTTGTTTATTGGTGATATTATATCCCAAGTACATAGACAAAATAATAATTTTGTCAACATATTGGAAAATTTCTTTTTCTTTGATCCTGTCTTGCTAATTTTAGGACTGGCTGGGATACTTTATGCTATACTAAAAAAAGACTCTGTAATTTTATTGTGGTTTGTTCCGTTTCTAGTATTTCTTGCCTCTGTAGGATATGCCCAGTATTTTTACTGGATTCCAGTCTTGCCAGTTCTCTGTATTGCTGCAGCTAGATTCATCATAGATCTTTGTGCAAAAGCAAAAGAAAATTTTCGGCATATTGCTCCTTATGTTGTAATATCCTGTATAGGGATATTTGGATTGACAATGTCATTTTTCTTGATTAATTCAAATGTATCAGGCCAGTATGACGCTGCAGCATATGTTCTTCAAAATGTTCACAATAGTAATATTGAAAATGATCCAAACAACATAACAATTGTCTCTAGCCCAATTTACTCGTGGGTATTCCAGTACGTTTACCACATCAGTGACGTTTTACCAGATTATAGAGCCTTATTGTATTATCCTGCTCCCACAAGTCATGTTCTTTTAATTTCAGATCTTCACTTTACATCAAATCTAAACTCTGGAAAGCAACTTTCAGATTTATACTATAACACTACTGTGGTCAAAAAATTCCGGGGCGGAGTTTTAGATGAAAACCTTGGACAGTATCCATTTACTAGCATGATTGTAAATTATGAAGGAAGTGAAGTTGAGATAAGGACAAGTAAATGATAAAAAACATTAGTATTCTTTATAGCACGGAAAAAAGAGGCTATTGTTAATGCCTTTTGATATTGACCGGACAATGCTTGTTTACCTTGGCATGATTACAGCTGGCATCTTTTTCATTGCGTACCCTCCTCCATATTATCTGGCTCTAGGTCTTGGACTGATTGTAGTAGGTGGGATATTGGTTCTTCATAAATCTAGAAAGAAGGAACTAGGTACGAAACTTTGATTGTGTCTTTAATTTTTCTGTTAAACTACTAAATATCTCATTGTGGGAAACATCTGAGAAATTAACAGTTCCTCCTTCACGGATTATTTGTTTGTCAAACTTTTCCTTGATGGCAAATGTCACCGATGAATAATGAATTCGTCCTTTGAGTTTCTCTTGCACTATAGCTTCAGTATCCGGAAATGTCGCAAAATGAAATGCTATTCCTCCTGCCCACAATATTGTTGGTATTCCACCACCGCCAGACCTTGCACCTGCTATAATCTGTGTAATCCAGTCTTCAAATTTCTGTTCCAGTACTTCATGAATGACAAGTTGCTTCCATGGTTCAATTATAATTTCCAAATGTAATTCAAAATCACGCTCAAGTTTTATTTAAGGAACTATGATTGTAATTATATCCACGGGCGATCTGGCAAAAATTAGGCGTCTTAAAGATGGATTTAAATACTATTCTGTTTTTTTGTTGATTAGGTAATTTAGATATGCAAGATTGGAGTCAAGCGGGCGTGTACATACCACTGATGGTAGGATTAATTCCAGGATTCATTTACTGGTGTGTAATTACCGCAAAGAAACACAAGTAAATCAACCAAATCTTTTATCTTCTTTTTATAATTTTGAGATCCTAACGAAAGTTAGTAGAACCTTCTATACTAGGTTGTATAGATTATGAATGCAGTATATGATTAATGCCTTAATATCATTAAAAGTGGGTATGAGAAATGTAATTCTTTCTGGTATGTTGATTATAACATTATTTACACCAAACTTTGTTTGGGCTCAGGAGAATCTTCCCCTTTCCACAAATCTGGGAGTTGTAGTACTTGATGCAACTGTTTACTCTCACAAGGCAATTAATGGTTCCACTATAGTATATGGCGAAGTTCAAAATAATCTCAGTTCTCCAGTTAATCGTGTAACTATTGGTGTTACATTCATGGATGATAACTCTAACCAAATAGAATACAAGACTGGCTCGACACTTTTACAGGTAGTCCAGCCTGGAGGAATGGTTCCATTTTCAATGTCTTCAACTAAAGCAGATTCTTCCATTTCACAAATCCAGGTAAAAATTGCGGGTTTCCAGTCATCATCTGACAGACCACTATCACTAGTTGTCTCTCCTGGTTCTCTTCAAGTATCTAACAGCTTGATTGTTTCAGGTACTGTAACAAACAACGGGGCCCAAAAATCTACCAATACAATATTTTATTTAATTTCATATGATGCATTTCAAAGAATAGTTGGCATTGGAGTTTCTTCTCCGGTTGATGTTGGCATTAATCAAAATTCCCAATTCAGTATTGTATCAGATTCTAGTCCCAAGGCAAAATCATACATGATTGTAGCAGAGTCTGATAGTTATCAATCAAAACTAACTCCTGTAACTGCTGTTCAAGTTTCATTGCCTGTTCTAGTAAGCAATACAACTGTCACTGGTCCTAATGATACATCGTTTAGTGCCATACCGGTAAATACTCCAGTAACTATATCCAGTAACGTAAATTATCTTCTCACTTCAACACAATCGTTTGTCTATTATGTTCAAGTCAAACACTTTGGTGGACAAACAGCATTCATAGGAAAATATGAGGGAGTACTTGTTAGCTCTGACAATCAAAAAGTCTCTGTAAACTGGACTCCAAATGTAGCAGGTTCGTATTTTATAGAGACCTATGTGTGGGATTATGGTAATATTCCTCTGTCTTCATCAGTGCCATCAGTTAATCTAGTACTTGTTAGATGATAATATAGTAAATACAAATTGTTTCCATGACTAGATTCAAACTTGTTGCAATGGGAGGTACGTTTGATATTGTACATAAAGGCCATCTGGAACTTCTCAAAGGCGCGTTTTCCATATCTGATAAAGTAATAATCGGTCTGACTAGTGACGAGTTTGCCAAAAAGAAAGGTAAAGATCCTGAAAATGACTACTCCCAACGATACAAAACGCTAGAAAATATAATACGAGAAAACTTTGCAAATTCTAAATATCATATAGCAAAACTTGAAAGTGATTTTGGACCGGCTGTGCTAGAAAAAGAGGTCGAGGCGTTAGTTGTAAGTGATGAGACCTCATCAAAGGGAATAGAGTTGAATAAATTAAGAGCTGCCAAGAACTCTCCGCCTGTGGAGATAATAGTAATTCCACTAGTACTTGCAAAAGACGGCACTAGGATATCTACGACAAGAATCAAAAAGTCTGAGATTGATTCTGATGGCAATATACTAAATTGACAAATAACTTTTCAATCTTTGAGTCGTTTCCATAAAACTCTAGAATTTCTGATATATCATTGAAAGAACTCACAGATAGGATGATGGGCAAAATGTCCTCAGATATTATAGGTCTAAAGGATGGTCTTGATCCTCAGAATATTGCATTTTGGTACAAAAAAGTAATAGCAGAGGCAAAAGAGATGGCACCACCGTGGCTAGTAGATAAGATTGGAGTAAAGCAAGATCCTATACTATATTTGAAATTTAATCTTGATATCTCAAAGCGAGCTGTTCGATATCTGATGATGGCAATTGAAGACAATCTGGATGCCATGCCGTATACCACTAGATTGTATTTTCTCAAAGTACAAGAACTGGTTACTCAGGAAATGGACAAGGCTCTAGTCTAAAACTATTCTTTAGTTATTTCTATTATATCTTCGATAACTTCGGTCTTGATAATTTTGTTTATGCCATCAATTACAGACTGGATAAAATCTGCAAATTCATCAGCTTGTGTTTTATCTCGGAATAAAACACTGTGTGCAGATTTATCCTTTAGAGATATAACAATCTCGTTTTCAATAATTTCTAAAATTCCACTGATGAAAATTTCATTATCGTCTTTGATGTATATCAGGCTGGCGAGTTTTTGTGCCTCGTAACTGTCTGCGCAGGTTATGTTTTTCTTCATTTTTATTCAAACATGAATTTATCTACTATATCTTTGGCTTTCTCTCTTCTATCTTGAAATTCTTTAAGAAATGGCTTTGTTGCATCTTTTAGGTTGCCCTTGCATTCTCCGCAAAGCAATCCTCCGCTCTTGCACTTTCTTGCCCTTTCATCAGACTTTTTTTCAGTATCAAAAAAGTATCTCAAATACCAAAACACTGGACAGATGGCAAAGTTTGCTCCAAGACTTTTCTGAAGTTCAACAGTAGGCTGACCCCCAGTAAAAGTACTATTAATTTTCTTGTCTACTGTTTTATCATCATCTGTTGTAAATATTGCAGTCTCTGGAATTGATGATGACATTTTTCCTTGCATTCCTAATCCTGGCAAGAACTTGGAGTGGATCTGCGCAGGCTTGGGGTATCCCATCTTTTCTGCAATGTCTCTTGTAACTCTCCAGTATGGGTCCTGGTCTATTGCAGCGGGAATCAAAACTTGAGTTGGCTTGCCTTCTATTATTGATGGAAGAAAACATGGTGCTGCTTGAATTGGAGGAAATCCAATCATGCCAATATTTGTAGAATTTTCAAATCCAAATACTGCCTTTACAGTTGAAAAAGTAATTCGCTTTGCTATTTCAAGTGCTATAGGATAAATTCTCTTGATGTCTTTGGTATCAATTAGAATTTTGGTCTTTTTTGGATCAAATCCTATTGCTATGATATCTAAAATGTTCTCTTCAGTGAATTTTTTAACATCCTCCATTGACTTTTGGTCGCTGTAGAGAAACTTTTCATCATCAGTTAATTGGAATATTAATTTAACATCAAACTTTTCTTGGAGATATTTTGTGAAAATCCAGGGTAGCAAGTGTCCCATGTGGATCTTTCCAGACGGACCTCTTCCTGTGTACAAGTAAAACTTGTTTCCCTTTTCATATTCTGTGATGATTTTATCCAAATCTCTGTGGCTAAAGAAATAACCCAGCTTTAGCATTGGATGAACTTCTCCAGTAATCTTTTCAATTCGTGCCTCTAATTCGGGTGAAATTTTTTCTGTGCCAAACTTTACCATGAGTTTATCATAGTCAATCTCTCCTTCTACGCTCCAAGGAGTTACGGTAAACTCTTCAGATGACATTCATGGTTTAGTTAGGTTAAGGTTTAAAAAGTCTTTTTGGCTTTTTGTGATAATGTCTCAAGTTCTGCATCCGATTGAACAAAAACTTCTCAAGACCTTGATTGTACAACAAAACTTGTCTCCTGAAGAACTTTGTGAAATTTCAAAACTTTCAATTGATCAGGTGCGACGTGGAATTGAATGGTTAAAGTTCAAAAATTTAGCAAGTGTAATAGAAACTGAGAAAAATTTTGTAACACTTGGCAAAAGAGGAACTGAAGCGCATGAGAAGGGTTTTCCTGAGAGACAACTAGTGAACCATCTAAGGTCATTGCAAGGATACTCGTGTGAGATGAATGACGTTAAAAATTTACTACAAAATGAATTTGGTCCGGCTATTGCAAATGCCAAGAAAAATGGATGGGTTGAGATTGTAGAAAACAGAATTATGCTCAAAGGATATCATGATGTTACATCTGAGGAGAAGATTATCAAGACTGTATCAAAAAACCCATCTGGTGTTTCTGTAGATGAGTTGGACAAGGATGTAGTTGAATCGCTTAAAAAAAGACCCGAGTTTATTATTGTTAGTTCAAAAAAATCTGCATTAGTTAGTCTTACTGAAAAGGGAATTGAATCTGCCAAGACAGTACAGGATACAATTGAATTTATAGCAGATGTGGAAGTGACATCCTCTACAGAACCAGAAGCTAAATCTGTTCGAGCAATAGATGTTGAAGCTACCGCTCCTACAGTATTTGCAGCAAAGAGCCACCCTCTACGAGATGTCATAGATGAAGTAAGAGAGATATTTGTTAGTCTTGGATTTTCTGAAATTATTGGAAACAATGTACAGAGTAGTTTTTGGAACTTTGATGCTCTCTTTACACCACAAGACCATCCTGCAAGAGAGATGCAAGATACATTTTATCTCAAAGATATCAAGGCAAAAAATATCGCAAACCTTTCCCAGATAAAAAAAGTATCTGACGCACACAAAAAGGGCTGGAATTATCAGTGGCAAAGTGAAGAGGCAAAAAGACTAGTCCTACGAACGCATACTACATGTGTTACAATACGTGAACTTGCTGACAAAAAGCATGATGAAGCTAGATTATTTTCAATAGGACGAGTATTTAGAAATGAGAAACTAAGCTACAAGCATCTTGCAGAGTTTCATCAAGTAGAGGGAGTTGTAGTTGGCAAAAATGTCACACTACGGGATTTAATGGGACTGCAGACTGAATTTTATCATAAAATGGGAATAAAGAAAATAAAATTCTGGCCGACATTTTTCCCGTATACAGAGCCGTCGTTGCAGTCCATGATATATAATGAAAAACTTGGCAAGTGGGTGGAACTCTTTGGAATGGGTATATTCAGACCAGAGGTAACACAACCGCTTGGAATCAAAAATCCAGTACTTGCATGGGGTGGAGGAATTGAAAGAATCGCAATGCTGCGGTATGGTCTAACAGATGTAAGAGAGTTATATGAAAATAAATTTGGCTGGTTGAGGAGTGTACCAAAATGCCAGTAGTCGCATTATACTATAACAGAGTAAAACAAATTCTTGGAAAAAGCATTCCTAAAACAAAACTAATTGAGACTTTACCGTTCATTGGGCTGGATATTGAAGATGAGACAACTGACCACATCAACGTAGAGTATAGTCCAAACAGACCAGACTATTCCACTGATTATGGTATCATAACAGGTCTTCAAGGATTACTTGGAATTAAAACCGGAATGCCTGTGTTGAAAATCAAAAAAGGAAAATATTCTATCAAGGCTGATCCGTCTGTATCCAAAGTAAGATCATATGTTACAGCAATAGAGGCAAGAAATGGCAAGCTAGACGATGAAACTATAAGACAAATTATTACAATGCAAGAAGATCTTCATAATGGACTGGGTAGAAGACGAAAGAAGGCATCTATTGGTATACATGATCTCGAAAAAATAAAATTTCCTTTATTGTATAAAACAGTAACACGTGAACATAGCTTTGTTCCTTTAGAATCGGATTTGTCCATGACTGTAAAGGAGATTCTAGACAAGACAGAGACTGGAAAAAAATACCGGCATATACTTGATGGACATGCCAAAATTCCAATTATAATAGATTCCGATGGGAAAACAATATCGCTTCCTCCTATATCTAACGCAAAACTAACAGAGATGAATACAAAGACTACCAATTTGCTAGTAGAAGTTACTGCAACTGATAAGATTGCTGCTGAAGGTGTGCTTGCAGTTATTGCAAATACTTTACAGATTGCAGGATTTGAGTTGTATTCTGTTAAAGTAACTGGAGCTGGAAATTCTACTCCTGTACTAAAATCTCGAGAACTAGTTTTAGAGCCTGAGCTTGTAAACAAGACTCTAGGGATTGAGATATCAAACTCTGTTATTGTAAAATCTTTGAGAAAAAGCAGACTTGATGCCAAGATGAGAGGTAAAAAAATTGTATGTACCATACCACGATATAGGACAGATATCTTTGGAGTGATGGACTTGGTAGAAGAAGTAGCTTTAGGTTATGGAATCCAAAATCTTGTACCTACCATGCCTGGTTCGGTTTCAGCTGGTGAGAGAAATGATATTACAAAAACACTCGAAGCTTTACGCCAAACTATGATTGGCCTTGGGTATTTGGAAGTGATGAACTTTGAGCTTACTGGAAAAGAGATTCTATATGATAAGACTGGTAGGGAGGATTCAAAAATCATATCTGTTGCAGATTCAAAAAGTCAGGAGCATATTATTTTGCGTGATATACTACTTCCTGGAATGCTTGAAGTCTTATCAAGAAATATTCATGAATCCTATCCTCAGAAAATATTTGAGATTGGAACTGTATTTGAAAAAGACTCGCCAATTGTTGAAAGCATTCATCTGGCTTGTCTTTCAGCACACAAAGATGTCAACTATACAGAAATAAAATCTGTCTTACAGTCATTGCTAAAGACTGGACTTGATTTGACATGTAATACTGTACCACAAAAGGAAAAGATGTACGTTGATGGAAGAACTGCAAGTATTATGGTATATGGTAAAAAGTTTGGAACGCTTGGAGAGATTGATGGTAAAGTTTTGGAGAACTTTAAACTTAGAACGCCAGTAGCTGGGTTTGAGATTGATCTTTCTGGATTGGCGTTTGATTAGCAATATCTTTTGTTCGTAAAATAACTGGTTTTAACTGGTCGAAGAAAATTTTTCTGATTTGATTGATAAACGGCCTATTTACACATGTACATGAAAATAATGTAGACAATGAAGCACGTAGACTTGGTTTCGGTATAGAAATAGACGCACTTAATTCTAATAATTCCTAATGGGAAAAAGAAAATATGATCTAATTTGTATATTGTATCCTTAAGATTTATTAGAAATAACCATGGAAAAATACTAGTTGCTTTTTGGAGTTTTAGCAGTACATAGTCCAGAATTATGCCCTTTACATAATAAGACCAGCAAAAAGATATTTCTGGAAGTTCAAAGAAAAATCAAAGCAAATCAAAAAAAATTAAACATACTAAAAATAGTCGGTTTTTACGTCTCTGTCCTTGAGCATCAATGGATAATAATCCTAGATGCAAAGAACGCACATGACATAGAACAGTTGTGCATAACTGTAGGAATATCTGCAATGAGCACAGTCAAGATTGTTCCAATAAATGACTTTAACAAGGTAGTATCTAAAATGCAATCAAGCCAGTAACATTGTTACTGAACAATGTATCACAACTCCTTATAGATTCTTAGACGTAGTTAGGGCATGATGATAATTAGCAAGGAATCATTTGATCAAGTCTGGGTATCAAACAACTATGAAACCGTATTTTGCACAGACGAAGAAAAAGAACATTATTTCAGCTATTTGACCTCGAGAAAAGAAATCCCAAGAGGAATGAGCATTGTATTACTCAAAAAGAAATTAAACAGATTATACACCAAAGATGAAATAATGAATGCTTCTCCAGAAAAGCTCAGAGAAATGATAAAGTAAAGAAAAGTTTTCCTTTAAACCCTTCAGCAATTTCCTCAAAAGCTTTTGAGTTGAACGATATGGCTTGAAAATCTTTAAGATTATAATACAAGACATGACACTGTGGATGAAAAACTAGTCAGCATTATAGCCGTAATTGCCATAGTGGGTATAGTCAGTATATTGTTGGTACCTCAAACAATCCACCCTTTACCTGTAACAACAAACATGCATGTACCAAAGCCAACACCTATGCAAACTCCAAAACAAATTCCAACACTTCCTAAAGTAACACCATCAACTACACTGACAGATCAAGAGTTTGAAGACAAGCTTACACAGATTCAACTAGACCTAAAAAATGGAACTCAGAATTTGGATATGTATCTGGTACAATATAAAAACGGACAAATCTCAAAAGACCAGATGCTCAATATGACAGATAGCCGCATATCCATAATGCAAAACATTCTTCCACAATATGACAAACTAAACCCGCCTGAAAATTTTAAACAGTCATTACATTTATTCAGACTTTCTACACTGATGGAGATTGAAAGTGACAAGGCTCTAAGAGAATGGGTTGTAACAGGAGATAATGCAACATTTACCAAGTCAGACCAGTTATTGCAACAGTCATTTCAATATGAGACCAATGCACTCCAGTCTTATAATGACGCAATCAATGACGGTAAAATGGTAGATTCCTTACCAATTGTATGAGATAACATATAGTTCTGTTTTGCAAGTCCAAGATGTACTAATCCTCTTTTCTTGTTTTGATGATTTAACCAAATTTTTAAGCAAGATACGGTATTGTTATATGGTAAATGCAACAGGTCAAACTGGGAACAACAACGATAATGCAAAACAAGATTGCAAGTGTTGGTATCATAAGGCATGGGTAATTCAGATAATTGGAATCATGATCATAATTCAGATAAACTACCAAACAAGCCAAAGAAGAAAATAAGACTAATCTACCTAGTACCTATCTTTGCGGTGTTGGGAATTGTAGGATTTGCATATGTTTGGCAAAACCTGTACAACGACAATAGTAAATGTGATGATGAGATTGCACAGGTAAATCAAGTAATCAACTCGACAGGTAGTATAGATGCAAACGATACATTATTTCAACAACTTGGAACTGATGGATGTGTAGATATTTCTAAAGCCACTGGTATGATCACTACTCCACTTCCACACCTCAACCATAGCTTCAAGCCCTAACTTGCAAAATAAGATTTGAATCCAGGCACACAGGGGATTTTCTCTTTTTATACACAATCAGTAAAAAATGGTTCACCAACAATTTGTTCGGTGGAATATACTCTTGTCACAAAACTTTAGAACTTGGAACATGACATCACCTGACATGGATAAAGACAAATTATGCAATAGAGTCCTAGAGGCAGACTCGAGAATTAGATTTGCAGGTTTGATAAATAAAATGGGCAGACTAGTTGCAGGAGGAATGAAACCAGGATTACTATCTCTTGAAGAGTCAAAAGATAATGAAATGATATTTCTCCAACTAGCTTTGAAGGTAAATCAACGAAAGGAATTCGATAAGGCTTATGGTCCAGTAGAATTTTCAATGGCATATAGGGATAAGTTGATCATTATGAGCTTCCCAGTAAATGATTACATATTATTAATCTCATCTGAAAAGGAAGTTGATTTTTTTAAACTCCCATTCAAGATTTTAGAAATAATTCACAATGAAAATTAACTAAAAAACAAATCACATACTAGTTATGATTCTAGTTGTATCGCCATTTTTACACCTAGGTTGTCTTTTTACTTTTGATAAACTCGTTTGGACTAGTTCTAAAAATATACCATGAATTCATTTCATGCTGCTGACAAGTATTATAGCTAACGCACTACCAATCACTGCAACTGACCATGGTAATGGACCATAGTATTTTTTTCCAAACTTTCCTTTCTTTGAGTTAAAGACCATCCATATTAAAAATGGAATAATCCAGAATATGGCTGAAGAATGAGTCTTGAATATTACATTATTTGCAACAAATATGCTAACAACAGATACAACTGTGGCAAGTGTAACAATGGCAAAATGCTTTTTGTTCCATGGCACTAGATTACTATCTGACTTCATACTCTAGTACAATTATTCCATACTATAACACATTCGGTTTATCTATTTTTTTTTACTAGACATCTTAAGTTCATATGTTACAAGAAATGGTATGAGTAAAACATCAAACAAAGCAAAGAAAAGAAAAAAAGATCAAGATAACGCCAAATCAAAAAAGTAGTCCCCCTAATGGAACCATATACTAAATAGGATGCTATGCTCCTATGATAGCTTCCTTGACATGTTTCCAGATTATTCCACAGATTTATCATTAAAAAATTCTAGTAACAAGGCAACAATTGACGACTATATCTGTATAATGACTTGATACCACATACACCAGTATGGCAAAACGAACACATGCGTCTTATGTAGCAGCAGGAAAGAAAGCTGCAAAGAATAGGACACACGCATCTTATGTAGCAGCAGGAAAGAAAGGTGCAAAGACTAGAAAAAGAAAAGGTAACTAGATTACTTTAATGCATTTCTGATATTTTTTATTATATCTAGCGAAGCCTCAGGTGACCATGTAAGCAAGAGCATGTACTTGTCCCCAATAGGCATTGTCAATCTACAGAGATTGTCATATACTGCCAACACATAATGATTTTTCCCAAGCTTTGCACTCAGTTTCTCGCGAACCTTCATTGCATTGACTGCATACATTAGCGCTTCCCTATGTTCATCTTCATTGAGTAACGTTTTGATACCTTCTTGAATCTCTGTTCCAAGCACTTGGCCCTCCATGTCACAGACTGTAGCATAACGTATACGAGAATCTGACTTCATGACAGAATTTAGCATCTCTTGGACACTCAATGGTATGGATACAACTATGATGCATAAAAACTACATGTAGATTAAAAATTGGAAAATGCCTACTAGATACAAATTTTTTTATAATGAAATTATTTGAAAAAATCTGTTCAATATTTCACAATTCTACAAAAAGGGGCCCAAAAATACAATCATGGTATATTATGAATCGTTCTTGTCGATTATTCTTTTTGGGATGTAATTTTCTATATCTGTACTGAAAATTCTAATATTTGCAAATGTCCTTAGTATGGATTTTGCAATTAAACCCATCGCACTTTTTGCAAAATCTGATCTTTTAAGACTTTCGTCTGAAAAAATACTCAGAGTAGATCTCTGCTGCATAGAAATTATTTCAATTATGAATTCATGATTGTCATTGTCAGATGTCACCGGAATTAGTGCTCGCTTTTTTTTCTTGTCAAGGAAGATGTCATCTATTTTAATCAGAAATGGCCTCTCTTGAACTATGTTTTGAAATCTTGATGAAAACTCCTCAAGGTTAATTCCGTTGTCAAAAATAACATGTGGCATGGTCTTCTTTGAATTTATCATTTAAACAAGAATAGCTATTCTAATTTAGTATATTAGAAATTTGTACAAGTTCCCACGGTTTTTTTGATGTAGGCTTTTAATTCTCATTCTACAGATTTAGAATCCACTTCTAATGCTATTTTCAGTTGTATCAACTGATACTTTCTATATTAGTTCATGAATCAACTCCAAGTACACAACAAAAGACAATGCTGGAAAATGAAAAACAAAGTCACAGAAAGAAGAAACTATTGGAATCTTGAACAGACTAAATTATAATTATATGACTACATCTTAAAACTAGGTCTCTTTAAGTTACTAGTAAATTTTCTACAGTTCAAGATATGTTCTAGTCAGAACCAGTTTAATAGGAACGGAGACGTAATAGTATTGGAGAATTAGCATATGGCATATAATGTCGCTAAAAATTATTTTCCGAATTATGCCTCAGGGTTTAGAGTGGAGTTTTTTGAATTTACCTGCATACGTGGTATCAAGATTGGTAGTGATGCAATGTGCAAATAATTATACTGAAAGAACCAAAAACCTATCAAAAATGTAGAACTGAATTTGATGAAGAAAATGACTATCCCATATGCAATTATTGCCTCAAATTAATGGGTGGTTGGAGGTAGGAATTGTCTCTCCAAAGCGTCGTTCCAAAAGAGATCAACGAACACCTCCGCCTTTATTCAAAAGAACCATGGGAGGTACAGTTTCTTGAAGAGTGTGGGATATGCGGAAGCAAAATTGACGAATTTGGACTATGCGGATGTGATACTGGAGGAGGAGATTGATAATGGAATCTCGTTCAAATCAAAAAATATCTGAAAAAGAATCACCAAAATATCGTAAAGGTACCTGTTGGTTTTGTCAAAATCATTGCAATAATTTTGGTTATACTCATGAAGCATGCATAATAGATTATTTTAGCAAATCAAAATCACGCCAACTAGTCTCAGCATAGCAAACCAATGTGGTGAAAAATGCTTATTGGTTAGCAAGTCGTATGGATATCTATGGGAGTAGCACTTGAAAGTCCCCATAAAGATGAACCATACAAGAAACTGGAAATGACAGACGAGATTATAGTGGATTTATTTGAAGGAATTATCAGATCTAAACGCATTACAATGGCAGATGTCATGACACGAGATGTCATAACTCTTGATCACACCAAAACTGCACATGATGCGGCTATGACCATGATGGAAAAAAGGATTGGGAGTGTCATAATAACAGCATATGGAAAACCCTTTGGCATAGTTACAGAAAGAGACTTGGCGCGTCTAGTGGCATTTCTAGATATACCTGCAAAGTGCCTAATACTGAGTTTTCTTGCATCAAGACCGCTAATTTATGCAAGAACAACTCTAACTATTCAAGAGGCATCAGATATCATGGGAATACATAACATTGATCACCTTCCAATATTGGAACAAGGTAAGATTGTTGGAATGGTTACCACAAGAGATCTAGCCAAGTATTTACTTTGTGCTTGAAAGATTATGAAAAAAATAATCCAAACTCATCATACAGGTCGTAATACACTATGACAGATCTTGAAAAGAGCATGAAGAAGCAATACCAGTATCAGCGTCTAGGACATCCTGTGAACGAAAATCAAAAAGAGTTGGCCGAATTACAAGATTGGTCAGAAAAATGGATTATGAATAAGAAAGGTAAATTGACAATATCAGATGAGAACGAGATCAAGCGTGTTCTGGATAAATTACGTTCCGACGATTAAGTATTATATTTTTGTGGACCAAATTTTTACATACAAACGGATCCCTAAACCGAACATAAAATGGATCATTTTAGGTCCAGCCCATTAATTTTTTTTACTTTTTAATTTGAACTGATTGCAGACTTTCTTTTTGATTTTAGAACAACTATCATCAATGGTACTCTGTATGTCGTGCCATTCATTCCATAAAATATGGTACAATTGATAGTGCTAATTTATACAGTGTTTGAGTGTACCGGACAAACAGGTACATATTCATACTTTTGATATATGATAATTTGAAAGAAAATTGACCCTAGACTCATTGTGGAGAGACTTGTAATGGCAACAAAATCTGAAATTGGCCAAAAACGCACGCTTTATGACAAATCAGGTTCTCATAATGAAAATTCATCCAAAGTTCAATATGGGCAGATTGAAAAAAAATACCATGATCTGTATGAGAAAATACCGTGTCTACTGCGTTCTGTAACGCTTGATGGAATAATTTTTGCCTGTAATGAATTATACTTGAACAAACTTGGATACGAAAAAAATGAGGTTATAGGAAAATCAGTCTATGAGCACACTGCAAACCAAAGCATGCTTACATTACAAGAAGAGATAGAAAATTGGAAACAAACTCAGACAATTTCTAATAGAGAAATTTGGATAAAAAAGAAAGACGGTACTATATTTCCAGTTATTCTAAATGGAACTAATCTTTATGACGAATCTGGAAAGTTGATTGGAAGAACTGGTGTTTTGGTTGATATTACTGAAATTTCAAATACAAAACAAGTGATAGAACACGAACAAGATGTTATACAAAGACAATTTGGACAGCTCAGAAAAGTCCATAAGAATCTTAAAGAAACTGAACACAAGTATCGAGCTCTATATGAAAACTCGCCAGATCTTTTACGAACAATAAATGTTGATGGAATAATTCTTGACTGTAACAATTCTTATTGTAAAAATATGGGATACACAAAAAATGAAATTATAGGAAAATCTGTGTTTGATTTTGTGGCACCTGAAAGTTATGATGCATATGTAGATTCTTTTAAAACTTGGAAGACTAGTGGTAAGGTTTTCAACAAGATTGCCTGGTTTAAGAGAAAAGACGGCACCATATTTCCAGGTCTGATAAGTGCCAATAATCTTTATGATGAGAATAGAAAATTGATCGGAAGTAATACCAACATCAGAGATGCAACAGAGATTTATGCCATAAGAAAGAACTTGGAAGAAAATGAAAAGAAATTACAACTCCAAAACGAGAAACTTACAATTGCCTATGACCACTTGTTCGAATTGGAACAAAGGTATAGGACTCTTTACGAACAATCCCCTGACCTTGTAAGAACAATTGACATAAATGAAACCATAACTGATTGTAATGAAAAATATTGTACAGCAACAGGTTACTCGAGAGATGAGATTGTAGGAAAATCACTATTTGAGCATCTTGCTAAAAGAAGCTACGATGACATGAAACAGGCATTGGAGGAGTTTCAGTGTACTGGACACATAAACAATAGGGAGATGTGGATACAAAGAAAAAATGGCTCTGAATTTCCAACGTTACTTCTCTCAACTAATCTTTATGACAAGGATGGTTGCCTGTACGGACGTATTGGAAATTTTAGAGATATGACTGAGATATATTCTGCAAAAAAAGAGCTTGAAGAGCAAAAGACCAAACGACTTACTGCAATAGGTGAACTTTCTGCAAGGGTTGCCCACGATCTTAGAAACCCGCTTTCAATTTTATTAAACACAATTACATTAATCAAAATAAAGAATCCTGATTTTGAGAAAAATAATAAAGAAAGATTTGAGAGAATTGACCGCTCCATCAAAAGAATGTCCCATCAAATAGACGAAGTAATGGATTATGTTACACCAAAACCTCTGGACCTTGCAAATTCATCACTACTTGAAATTATTCGCTCTGCTCTTTCTAATGTGTCAACTACCGGAGTTGAAGTCCAAATGCCTGAAAATGATTTGTCTATATTATGTGACTCTGAAAAATTGGAAATTGTTTTGACTAATCTTATACTAAACTCAGTACAAGCTATGAAAAATTCAGGAAAAATTTTCATCAGAATAAACAAAGAGCAATTAGAAGGTCTCAATAGTTTTGCTGTTATAGAAGTACAAGATACAGGTGCTGGAATATCTAATGAAGTTTTACCAAAGGTATTTGATCCATTGTTTACTACAAGACAAGTTGGTACTGGCCTAGGACTAGTAAGTTGTAAAAGCATTATAGAAAAGCACAGTGGAACAATTTCAATCAAGACCCAAGTCGGACAGGGTACGACCTTTATCATGAGAATACCTATGCCGAAAACTACTGATTAAGACTGAAAATTATGACTATCTATTCTAGAATTGAAAGATATTTTTGTAAATATATTTTGGCAATATTATGCCAGCCTTCTAAGCTTAAAGATCTAGAAGAGATTTGAAGAGAAATCTGGAGATGAAAATGATTCTTTGACCTATCTTTTTTTACAAGACATCTTAACTTTGTAGCAAGTCTAGTAGTTGTATAATGGTAGAACTTGCCAAAAAAATTGGAAAGTTTGAAGATGACTTGAAAAAACATCAAAATAGACTAGCTAACATGAAAAATCACATAGACAGTCTGAATACAGAACTAAAGAAATTAAAACCTAAATCAAAAAAGTCTTCCTTAGTAAAATGATGATTGTTTACCTAAACAATAGTAAAGAAAGCAAAACTGTTCATGTTTTGTTCAAGAAATACACGCATCTGTTAATCCCTAATGTTTTTCTAGACTAGTCAGATAAAGATGGCTCTTAAGATACTAATTGCAGAAGACTATCAAGATCTTGCAGACTCGTATCGTGCCATATTGGAGGGAAGAGGTCACGAGGTAATGATAACTGGCAATGGCATGGAGTGTACAAATATCTTTAGACAATACGTACACAAACAGATGGATGGTTCAATTAAACCCCATTTTGATCTTGTCATACTAGATCAAAAGATGCCATTTATGGATGGAATTGAGACTGCAAAAGAGATACAATTCCTAAACCCACAACAAAAAATTATATTCATTACAGGTAATGGAGAAAATGTATTACAAAAACTCCCACAACTCTCGGGAAATATAGTAGTTATGAACAAGCCATTTACAGTACAAGCATTACTTTTAGCGGTTGAAGGATTTGGAACTATAAAATTCCGCGAAATGGCAAAAACCATCAGACAATAATTTTTGCAATCCTTACTATTTCATAAAGCACTTTAAATTATTATCTAGCTCCAGTGTTTTGCATTGTCCAAGAAAATCTGACCATGCTGATTTGCTATATCTAATTCTGTTTTCCATGAAACTTCACCTTTAGCAAGTAATTCACTTACTTTGGAAAAATAATGTTCAAGTTCGGGAGGACTAATTATTATGACGCGTCCACCATTACTGCCAACTAAAAATCTATGAGGAACTCCTTTAGGAATGGAAATTACGCCTCCAGTTTTTACCGTTATGGGTTTATTATCTAATACAAATTCATAGTCGCCATCAATTACAAAAAAAGTTTCTGAACCTCTTGGGTGCATGTGTAATGCAGGTCCCACATTGGGAGGATGAATTGCATCTAAAATTGTATAGTCGCCATTAGATTCAGAAGTGAGAACTTTGATACTCATTTTTACTCCGTGAAAATTAAATGTTCTATTTATCATGGTATATTTTCATCACTCTGGTTTTACCTGGATCATTTTTAGATATTTTCCTACAAATCCCCGATTATCATAAAGGATATCTACCATATGCAATATTATATGATGATGGCAAAAAAATTTGCTTGCTCTGATGTAGTAAGTGGCTGTAGCTGGTCTACTATAGCAAAAGACGAGACAGACTTGTTTCATAAAATATCTGAACACGCAAAACACGTCCATAAAATGGATACAATCCCAGATGATATACTAGATAAAGTAAAATCCAAGATTCAAGAAGTTTAACAACTCATACTTGCATTATAACTAGAATTATGACGTTCAGTGTGATTTGTTGGATTTAGAATATAGTATAGACTATCCAATGCTTACTGTTGATGAAGTTTCTCCGGTAAGGGGTACTCCTCCATTGCTTGGCCAGTCAGAATATGTGTCTACATAGATGGTACCAGTTCCAACGCTTGCATTGCTTGGAATGTAAAATGATACCTCCATTTGACTACTTCCAGCTCCAAGCGTTGTCTTGACAGAACCCACACCTAAGCTTGTTCCATCAGAGCCCACAAGATTGACAGTAACAAGAACTGTCTGGGTTGAGTTGGATGACAAGACAACTTTGGCATAGCTAGTACCACCCTTGCTAAATGATGTTACAGTCTTGTCTCCCATCTGGTCTGTTGGCTGGGCTGATACTATTGACAAGCCACTAATCTGTGCGCCCTGGGATGTTACTGAAAATGTTGCATGATAGCTCAAGTAGTTACCATTGACAAGTGCAGTTGCAGAAATTTGATAAGTGCCTGCTTGTGCAGTTGGTGAAAGACCTATCTGAAGTTCAGAGTTGCCTAGTGCATCAGTCTGAACTGTTCTTGATGCAACGATATTTGATAATGGATCAGTTACAAGTATTGCAACATTTTGTCCGGCTTGGGCACCCTGTGGATTTACAGTTATAGTTACAGTGTTTCCTGGGTTGTATGATGTCTTGTCAGTCTGGATGTTGCTTGATGTGGTATATGTTACTGGATTGATTGAAGATGGAGTCATTGTAGTTGTGCCAGAGCTTGCAGCATGTATACTGTCTCCTCCATAGTTTGCAGTTATAATTACTGTACCTGAATATGCAACATTTGGAGTATATGTTGTGGTACAATCACTTGGAGTGTAACAATAAGTCTGACTAAACGTGCCGCTTGCTCCGTTGTCACTCCACGATAATGTTCCAGTGATAGCATTTGATGATGATAATGGATCAGAAACAACTGCCGCAAGTGAGACTGGTCCGGTAGAGTATGTTACTGGATTTGGAGTAACAGTTGTAGTTGTATTGTGGATTAGATTTACTGATAGATATGATGAAGAGGAGCTAGATCTGTGAGTCGAGTCTCCTGAATAGGTTCCAGTAATTGTTACTGTACTTGGAGAGTTGACTGGTGGTGTGTATGTTACTGAGCAGCTTGCAGAATATAGAGTACAATAAGTCTGACTAAATGTACCGCCAACGTTTCCATCACTCCATGATAAAGTTCCAGTGATAGCATTTGGTGAACCAGTTTGATCAGTAACAGTTGCAGTAAATGTATCTGCCTCGTTAGAGTATGTTGCAGAATTTGCTACAATAGTTGTAGTGGTATTCTGATCTAGATTCACTGTTAGATATGCAGTACCAGTGCTTGATTGGTGAGCAGAATCTCCTGCATAGTATGCAGTTATTGTTACTCCACTTGGAGAGTTGACAGATGGTGTGTATGTTACTGTGCAGCTTGCAGAATATAGAGTACAATAAGTCTGACTAAATGTACCGCCAACGTTTCCATCACTCCATGATACTGTTCCAGAAATAGCACTCTGTGATATCAAAGGATCAGTTACAGTTACAGTAAATGTAACTGGGTCTCCATAGTATGATGTTGCAGAATTTGGTGTAACTGTCGTACTTGTAGACTGGGGTACGTTTGATGCAACATATTGTTGATTCTGTTGAGAGTTTGGTGATGATACGTATTGTTGGTACTGTGGTGTGTTACTTGGTCTTGATTGATATGCAGAGTGGTAAGATGAAAGCCAGTCGTGGATTCCTGCTTGAAATGTACTTTGATCAATTTGGCCTCTGGCTAGTAGCATGGCATTATCTTTAACCCATTGTGGGATTGGAGTTCCAGGAATGTAATTTCCTAAGTTGATGTAATGTTGGGCATTTTGGACAAATGTAGAGTCACTTACTTGGTTGTTAGCCCATTGTCCTGATATTGTTTTTAGAGGTGAAGAACTCGTACTAGAAGCGGAATTATCTGCAGCTGGTTGAGATGGAGTATAATTGGATACTCCAGCATTTGCAGTCTGAGATGTGTGTGATTGTGTTACTCCTCTATTCCATGTATTAGATGATTGATTTGCAGATGCTTGAACCGGAACTGATGGGGCAGAAACTGACTGAGTGGAAACTGATTGAACAGGAACTGTTTGAGTTGCAACTGCTTGAACAGTAGATGGTTGAGTATTAGATGACTGACTGGAAACAGAATGAACTGGAACTGTTTGAACTGGAACTGTTTGAACTGGAACTGTTTGATTGGTAACTACTTGAACTGGAACTGTTTGATTGGTAACTACTTG
>NZ_FUYK01000008.1:70639-73736 GCF_900167955.1 Candidatus Nitrosotalea bavarica
GGAACTGTTTGATTGGTAACTACTTGAACTGGAACTGTTTGATTGGTAACTACTTGAACTGGAGCTGACTGAGTAGCAACTGCTTGAACAGTAGATGATGGAATAGAATCTGATTGAACAGCAACTGCTTGAACAGTAGATGGTTGAGTGTTAGATGATTGTGTTGTAACTGTTTGAACTGGAACTGATTGTATTGCAACTACTTGAACAGTAGATGATGGAATAGAATCTGATTGAACAGCAACTGCTTGAACTGGAGCTGACTGGGTAGCAACTGATTGAGTTGCAACTGCTTGAACAGCTGAAGAACCAGATGTACCTAAAGATGACTGGTATGCTACAGATTGAATGACAGGTGTAGCTGTTGTATTTACATCAGAGACACTATAAGTAGTAGCATTAACACTGTCTGCAAAAGAATTTGGAAAAGTATACTGTGAAAACATTAAGAGTGCTGTAAATACAAAGAAGAGAATTACTTTGTTGTTCATGCACACAATACGTTGATGAGTTAATAAAAAATTGTGACACATTGTTACTGAACAATGTTATTGATCATTAGGAAACTAATGATTGGTACCCAAACTATAAATGCGATGACTAGTTCCGGTATGAGAGGATAAGCAAGTCAATTTCGAATTACTCGCTTAGGATGGGAATTCTACCCTATCATTAACGATTTTCATGCCTAAAAAGTGCATATTTTATACCAAAAACGACTAGAAATTGATCCGTTTCATGTTTATGATTTGGACTGATAATTCCTACTCTATCTTTTAATCTAATTATGTGTTATTTTGTGGCAGAATTCCAATGATAGACAAGATAATTACAATTGTCATATACTTGGTTTGGCATTAATTGCATACAATGGAGTAGATGTCAGCAAATATTATCAAGACTTTGTTATAATCCGAGACAAAGCTCAACCCGTTGCAGATAATTAGTCCAAAAGGTGTTGACAGATGCAAGTCACTTTGATCTCAAAGCCAAAATTGATCAGTTAGCTGGACAAAAACTTGCATAACTGTTTACGAAAAATCTTTTACATTATATTATAACACAAAATATTTTTTTCAAAAAACTTTTCTAGAAATATTTTAAATGATCAAGAACTTTGTTAGCGCACATTTAGTAGTAATTCTTTATTAACTTCTTAACATAATTATGACGAAAATGAATTCTCACAAAAACAAATTCCAAATATTGTCACTAGGGGCAATTCTTGGAGTTGTAATTACTGCATCACTTGTATCATCAAGTGCATTTGCAGATAGTGGGGGTAAGTACAATGGCCAAAGATTTGCAAACATGACATCTTATGCAAACCAACAGTCTGCAGGTATATCATATCATGCAAACCAACAGTCTGCAGGTATATCATATCATGCAAACCAACAGTCTCAAAGTACGACATCCCACACAGACCAAAAGTTTGCATATACAGTATATCATGCAAACCATCAATCTCAAAGTATAACATCCCACACAGACCAAAAGTTTGCATACGTACCATGGCATGCAGACCAAAAGATCGCCAACATTGTGTCTCATATCGACCAAAAGATTGTAGACAGGACAGTTTCTGTAGATCATAGAATTCAAGATGTGATGTCTCACACAGACCAAAAGTTTGTAGATAATACCTTGCGTACAGACCAAAAAATTGTCAACATTGCAACTCATGTAGACCAACAGCCGGTAGACAGATCAGTTACAGTGCAATACTCACCATCTACAACATACGTCAGTTACGGAACATCTCCTACACCATCTACGCCAACTGTACCAACACCAGTTCCAATACACAATGATAAAATTCCAAATTGGGTAAAAGATGTTTTTGCCTTTTACTTGGCGGGAAAATTGTCTGACCATGACCTAATCCACACAATACAGTACCTAGTAAGTCAAGGAATAATCAACGCATAGATTATTCCCATTCTTCATTATTTTTCATCATGAAAGCAACTACATCGCTTAGATAGATGTCTGTTGCAGCCAATTATCTTGTGATCTTTGCATCCACACAGGACACACTTTTTTTCCATGATGTATTATTTCATTGCTAAAGATAATATCTTTTGTTGATGTGTTTTAGTTCAAAAATCAAAACTTTAGCTATTATACTTTAGGTAATTTCATATTATGATTTAACACCAGCATGGCACTGAACAAAAAAATTCTAATTATTTTCGCCATAATTGTTATATCCGTACTAACTGCAGCATATTTTCTGCCTAGTTACAAGAGTACAGTTAACCAAACTACCAACTCAACAAAAGTTTTCAATCAGACTGCAATGTTGGAACGTGGCAATATGGCAATGGGCTTTAATCAAACTATGATACATCATCATTTCATGTCTACTGCAACAGGTGGGGAGATTATGATAATGTCGACTAACCAGAGTGATGTCAAAACCATTAATGAGATAAGATCTCATGTAAAAGAGATTCAATACGAATTTTCTGCAGGAAATTTCACAAAACCATTCTATGTACATGCTCAAATTGTTCCAGGCACTGATATAATGACAGCAAAAAAGGATTTGATCAATTATTCAATAAAAGACATTGACGGCGGTTCTATTCTAGTATTAACCACCAATGATACCAAACTTCTTGATGCAATACAGCAATTCATGAATTTTCAGTCTAGTCAACATATGGATCATTAAACAAAAATTATGCCATTACACTTGGCTTCAAACTCTCGAAATTTTTAGTTCTAGTCTAAACTCTTCATAAAATCTTGCATTCGCTGCATGCTCTTGTAGTTTAACATTAATTCATTTAGATAATTCTCTTCTTTGATGCATACTATTTTTCTTACTCCTTCCTTGGATTGATCCTTTTCAGTCAAATCTTCACTTTTACATTTTATTTCATTCATGTTTTATACACTAAACCTGACTGTATTATCTCCATGTTTTCTATTTTGAAAATACATCTAGTACCAACTCTAAAAAATAGAAACTAGACCTGTACTAAATTAGGCCATGATGACACTTTGTCAGTTAAATTTAATGCAATGTGAACCGTATTTCACACCTGAAATTAAAAACCAATTATTTTAGTGATATTCATGACATCAT
>NZ_FUYK01000014.1 GCF_900167955.1 Candidatus Nitrosotalea bavarica
CATAAAACCCTTTGATAGACCAAATGTTGCACTTGTTATAAACAAGGTAATAAGGTCGAGATAGATTATTTCATCAAAAGATTGATTGTCATAAATTTTTTTAAAATTATTTTATGCCATACCTAAGATGAAATAGCGATCAGGGATAGGCAAATAGCCTACCTTCACCATGGGAGGTTTGGGAATGGTAGGGGCATTGAGGGGCAGACTGCCTGATATTAAAGAAAAATTAATTGTATTTGGAGTAATTACTGGCATTTTCCTTCCTCTTAGAATGATCTTTTATAATTATTTCTCAGCACACTGGATAGGGAGTCTGGGTCTTGTCTCTTCACTCATGTTTGTACTGATACTTTTAGCACATAAAAGAAAGATTGGACGATTTGGTGACTTGTTTTTGAATCAAATGACAAAGACAATTAAAGGCAAATCTGGGAAAGTTGCAATAGTTTTTTCCTTGGTACTGATAGCTTACTTTGGTAGTACACTTGTGTGGATTGAACGAGGAAATACAGTCTACTCTGATGAGAAACATCTTGTTTCACAAATGCTCTTTTTAAATTATGGTCAAGAAAAAATGAATGCAAATGACATACATAAAATTTTGAATCTTAGACCTGGTAATACTTTGATTGATGCCTCCAATGTCAACTATGTTGACCAAGTCATCTCAATGACTTATGCGATAATGAATGATATGATGGGTGGTTGGATGGTTAACCTTGATATGATACTTCTTGTTGAACAATTAGAATTTTTAGGATTCATTATAATTTATAGAAGAATGTATACTCCTTCAAAAATCTTGTTGGCAAACTAGTTGTAGGATGGGATTGTATTTGAATTTCAGAGTTTATTTCACAAGTAATATTGGACATATTGCATGTTGTGATACTCCCACAGATACACTTCCCATTAGTAATGGTTTGAATCCAGTTTGACCTCTGGTACCCATTACTACAAGATCAACTTTGTTAGAATTGACAAAAGTTACTATTGCCTCAACTACTGAAGTACAGGAAATTGCATGAGCCACAATTGTAATTTTACTTGCAGCTGCCATCTTTTGTAATTTAGTCAATTCTGTAATTGCATTTTCCTTTAGACTTCCTATTGCCGTGGCATGCTCAGACGTGTAAAATGGTTCATCTTCAGAAGGCTGATACAAACAAGTAGCAATTGTAATTTTTGAGCCAAATTTCAGAGCGATTTCTAACGCTGTATGAAATGCATGTTTTGAATAATTCGATCCATCGTACGGCACAAAAATGTGGCTAAAGGTCATACTATTCACTACTCATAGTGTATTGTTGTATGAAATTAGTATAGAAATAACTTAGCTTGTTTACCGTGAAAAATTAAACCCGTTCAATTTCTAACGCATTTTTGTTTGTTTGAAATGCACAACCATAAGGGTTAATGTAGCTCATTGGTGATTTAATATTGGATTGTCACAGCCTCAGCCTGAGCAACAAAAGCCGTCTCTTATAGAGGACCTTAGTGTACTGACAGGTAGGGCCTTCAAGGAATTAGATGCGACTAGACGTGAACTTCAAGAAAAGGAGACAAGGTTAACGATTATTGCAAGCGAATCCATGGAGAAAATAAAGGAACTCTCAGGCATTAATCATGATTTACAAGAAAAGGTAGGATTTTTACTTGACATTAGTGCCTCTTTGAACAAAAAAAATGACGAATTGACAAGATCTAATCTTGAACTTGAGAAACAAAAGGTGCATTATGATCAGATGACTCGGGATTTGAAATCAAAACTAGATCAAGTTCTATCAAAAGAAAAAGAACTATCTATGCAGCGAGACTTTCTTGCAAAACAAGTAGATGAAAAAACTCAGGACTTGATTAGGGCAGAAAAGTTTACGGTGATAGGCGAATTGGCAGCAAGACTTGCCCACGACTTAAGAAATCCTCTATCCATTGTTAAAAATACTATGGATATAATGAGAGCTAAACCAACTATGAGAATTGATGAAAAATTGCAGCATTTTGGAAGATTTGATAGATCTATTCAGAGAATGACACATCAGATAGACGACGTATTAAATTTTGTAAAGAGATCAGACTTGATGTTGGAACAAACATCTCTTCTTTCAATACTTGATGGCGCTATTGGTAATATTTTGATTCCTCCTGGAGTTAAAATATCTAAACCATATGCGGATGTTCAAATAAACTGTGATTCAAGAAAACTTGAAGCTGTCTTTTCTAACATGTTAAGTAATGCAATACAATCTATGGAAGAGAATGGCGAGATAAAAATACGTGTAACAGATTTGGATTATTCTGTACAAATTGAATTTGAAGATACAGGTTCTGGAATTCCTACGGCAATACAATCTAAAATATTTGATCCGTTATTTACGACCAGGCAGACTGGTACTGGTTTGGGATTATCCATATGTAAGAACATAGTGGAACAACATGGAGGAACATTGACAGTTAAATCGCCACCAACTATTTTTACAATAAGATTGCCAAAAAATATTGTGCCAAAATATGAAGTAAGAAATCTATATACGCAATAATCTGATATATTTTTCACTAGAAAATTATTGTTGGTTTTTTCCGCGCATTATATGAATTACTTTTCCATCGTCTAAGGTATATCGTACAGAAATTATCTTGTCTAATGGAATATCATAGTTTGAATTCTCTGAGTTTGTTTGAGAGTCAGAATATTTTTCTTCAGAAATGACACTATTTGATTCAGGTGCTGGTTTGAATTGCTCAAAAAGCATCTTAGATATTGCGACTCGGATTAATTCTTGTCTAGTATATCCACCTTTTTTACATACATCATTAATGCTTTGGACCATTGCATGTGGAAGATTTAGTATTATGGTGTCTGTCAATTATTAATATTATTGATTTTCTATAGATAAGTTACTCTGCAATTTTTTTAAATAATTACGTCCAAAATGGAATAAACTGTGATTTTAACGCATATTTTTTAGCGCATAGCCATTTTCAAGCTTTTTTACCAAAAACTCTAACGAGAATGGTTTTTGGATTATCTCTACAGAGTCTTTTAGAATAGTAGTGGCATCATCCAAAACACCATTTCCAAAGGCTGAGACAAAAATTATCTTCTGATTTGGTCTTAATTCTAGGATGTCTTTTGCCACTCTTACGCCATTTTTCTTGGGCATTACAAAATCAAGCAATACGACATTAAACGGTTCACTGCCATCATGACTCTCTTCTAGTCTCTTCTTGTACAGTTCTACGCATTCTTCGCCATCTCTTGCTATGGTTATACTGTGTTGATGTTTTTCAAAGATTTTCTTATACTGTAATCCTGCAAATTGATTGTCTTCAGCTGCAAGTATGTGTAAACCCATGTGCAGTCTTAATTGATTTGTATGATTAAGATTAGTGTGTTCAATCTAAACGCACTCAGTTCAATATTTTCTGATGTAATTCTCGTGCATTTAGATGTCTCATTATTGGAATAGTAAACTTGATGGTAGCACCGGATTCTTTGTTATTATATGCAAAAATGTGCCCTCCATGTGCGTTAATTATTCCTCTGCACAAATATAATCCCAATCCATTGCCCTTCCAGGATTCTGTCTTGGGTCCTCTTGTAGCAAATTTATTAAATAATTTTGGTAATATGTCTGGATGAATTCCAGATCCGCTATCGCTTATAGTAACTTCAATCAAGTTTTTTTCCAAATCCTGTTGAGTGATAACTTGTATGATGCCTGCCTCTGTAAATTTTAATGCGTTATTAATTAAATTATGAATCACCTGACCAACTCTTACCCGGTCAGCTTCTACTTCGATTCCTTTTTCTACATTTGTTTCAATCTTTATCTTTTCATTTGATCTGTATGATGATGCTATCTCCAACAACAAGTCACTAAGGTTAAATTTTTCATATGACAATTGTAGAATTCCATTATCAATTCTGCCTATGTCCAGAATTCTATTGGCGACTTCTTCTAACTGTCGTGCCTGTTTTGATATGCCTGCAAGAGCTTCTTCCATTCCTATATCTCCATTTTGTGCAAGTTCCACAAAACCGTATATCGGATGAAGTGGACTCTTTAATTCATGTGATGCAATGTTGATAAAATCATCTTTTAAGACGTTTATTCTCTCTAGTTTCCTATTTGCTTTCTGTAGGGATTTTGTTTTTCTAATTACTTCTTGTACAAGATCCTTGTTGATTAGATTCAAAAAATATCCTAAGGCCAGAGAAATAATTCCTGCCGATATTATAATTACAGCCTGTAATGTGACTGATTTTTGCTTACTTTCATCTGCTTTATTTTCCAATGCATCAGTAAGATTTTGAATGCCACCATCCAACATTGATATCTTTAGGTTCAATTGATTCTGTTTGGTTTCTAATGCTGTCTGCATTGTAACTGAATCTTTCAGATTATCATCACTCTGAGATTCTAAAATTTGAGTCGCTTTTTGTACATATTGTGAATGAATTGATTCAATTTCATTTAGATTTGCAATTATTGAGGAAAGTTCTTTATTTGTATCATAATCAAGTCCATAATTTAGATAGCTATTTGTCAATTCATTTATTTTTTTAATCTGATAATCAAATTGATTACTGTATGATTCAAACTGACTCTTTGAAAATTCATAATTCTTGGAATTGTCAATTTTCTGGTATATTGTAGTATCATCAAAACTTTGGTATTGCATTTGTTGTATTGTATATATGTGAGATATTCCCTGTGTTATTGGAATATTCAAATCTGATAATACTTTCATCTGGTTTGTAATTGCATATGTTGTAAATATATTGAGGAATATGGCAAGACCTAACATCATTATGATCATTGCAATAGATATACCAATTCTCAGACTTGTACTTGTTTTATGATTATCCATACTCATCATCTAAATCTAGTATCTCTTGAGTTGTCTGCCAAATAATATGTCACTTGAATAACGTCTGTAAACTTGTTTGTATGTCCTTATGTGTGTAAAACAGACAAACAATTTCATTCTATTTCCTATGTGTTGTTTCTAACCTGTTCTACTCGGTCCTACTGGAACTGAAGTCCCTTCATACTCGTCCCATTCCTTGAATCCTTGTCTAGCTCTTATGCGCCACATGTGTAATGGCCAACTCTCGATTTGTGTAATTAATGCCTGTAATGTAAATGGTTTATTCATAAATTCTACATTTTCTTTAATCTCTCTGAATTTTCTTATGACTGCTTTACCCCCACCTGTTATGAAAATTATTCGTTGTTTGGGATTTATTGCCTGTATCTCTTTTGCCACATCTATTCCGTCCATTCCGGGCATGAAATGATCAAGTATGACTGTATCAAAATATAATTTGTCTGCCTTATTTCCATTAATGCCGTATTTTACAAATTCTTTATAGGTCTGTATGCATTCTATCCCATCCCTTGTAGTTGTTACAATATGGCCTCTTGCCTCTAATGCCATTTTGTAGGCATCTGCCAATTCCTTGTAGTCTTCAGCTACTAGTATTCGTAGGAACCATTCATTCATTATTGGTATCAAGAAGAATTAATCATATAGTATCTTGTATGTTCAGAGTAAACATTTCTGTTTTGGCTCAAAATTCTATTATTCTGTTTTATATATTTGCGATGGGTTTGATATATTTTGTAAAACCTATTTCATTTTTTAAGAGTTCGATGTATCTGGCATCTAGAGAAAACATGTGATTGAGGATTTTGGGTATGTCTTCCTCTTTTCCTTGTTTAAGCATACTCTTGGATTTGTAATATAACATGCTAACATCATTTGGATTTAATTTTAATCCTAAATCATAGATTTTTATGGCTTCTTCATGTCGTTCTAAAGAAGACAGGATCTTACCTGCTTGTAATAGTGTGTCTTCATACTGTGGATTTTGTTGTATTATAGATTGATAACACTGCAATGCTTCTTCAAATTTGGAAAGTGATTCTAGTGCAACTCCTTTGTTGTATGACGCAGACAGATGTTTTGAATTTACATCTAGTACTTGATTAAAACATGTAATTGCATCTTCCAAGAGGCCCATCCTGAATAATGACATGCCTTTATCGTATGAATCTGATCTCTCTAACAATGATTTCTTGTGAAATAATGCCGATGCATGATCTGGTTTTAAATTTAAAACAAATTCATAGCATTCCATTGCTTCTTCAAACTGTGACAGTGATTCTAGTAGTGATTCTAGTGCAACTCCTTTGTTGTATGACGCAGACAGATGTTTTGAATTTACATCTAGTACTTGATTGAAACAAGTGATTGCCTCTCTAAAATGGCTCATTTCAAGTAAAAGTATGCCTTTATCACATAATGATGAAACATGTTTGGGCTCTATTGTAATTATTTTATCTAGCGCTTCTATTGCTTTTTCATATTGTCCTGATCTTGCATCTAGTACACTTTTGTTATATAATGCAGACACATGTTCTGGTTTTATTTGTAATACTAATTCATAGCACTCTGTTGCTTTTTCAGGAAGTTTTGATAATTCAAGTAATACTGCTTTACTGTATAAAATATTTGCATCGCATGAGTTTAGAGCTAAAAGAAAATCAATTTTTTCTAGTGCTTTTGAATATTCATTAAAGTTGTAATAAAAATTTGCCAAACCAAAAAATATCATGTCAAAATTTGGCTGAGATTTTATTTCATTAGTGGCGGATATTTTGATTATTTTTTCATATAACGAAATCATTGGCAAGTGTTTCTTCTGAGTTTCAATGGAAATGTCGACTTTGTTTAAATTGAAATCTTTCTCAAACCCAAATTTAATAAATACCTTCTCCATCATTTTTGTTACAAGATTTAATTGAATCTGCCTTTTCTCATTTTTCAAGATTTCCTTTCACCTATACTCAATTATGCTAAAAAATTTCTTAGTCATTGTAACAAGTATGTGCAAGTGATTTAAAAACACGTGATTGTTTAGATGAGATAAGCTTTCAATTCAAGTTACGTATCAAACTGAGCGCATGACTGGATTTGATTTATTCTCCAATTTGGCAATCTGATAATGGCATTGCCATGTTATCAAATAACTTACTGAGATCTCCTGTTTTTACTGTACACATGACATGAAGAATAATTGTATTCAAATCCGTTTGATTAGTTTGTGTGGCGTTATTGAGCTGAGATTTGATAAAATCACGAGTAAGGTTTGCCATGTCTCCTGGCGTAAAGGAAATGGTGGAATTAAAGTTCTTTGTGGCGTTGGCATTCAAGAATTCTTGTAGTTTGTCAAGAGTAAGATTCAATGTGGCATTATCTCCGAGCATTTTTTCTAATTGTGCTGGAGTCATACTTATGGCATTATTTCCAGTCATCTGGGCCAATTGCTCTGGGCTAATTTTCAATGTAGAATTCTGTGCTGTTGTATTATTGAGATATTGCTCCAATGTAGAATTATTTCCCAAGATCTTCTCCAATTGAGATGGTGACATGTTCAGAGTAGGATCCTTCTTAACATCTGGGCCAATTGCTCTGGGCTCATCTTTAACAATGTACTATTTCCAATTATGTTGGAAAGCTGCTTAGGCGTTATTTTTATTGTGTTTGGAGGGGTTGCAAGATTACCTAATGTCTGATTCAGATTATCCAATGGAAGGGTTGAATTATTTCCGGATGATGGCACATCAATAATCTCAAGATTACTTGAAAACAAACTTGATACGTAGATCTTGTCTGTAATGGGATTTATTGCAATATCACGTGCAGAAATTCCTGACTTGAATTGATTTACAACGGTATTTGTATTACCATCTATTTCAAAAATCTCTCCTGTTTGTTCACTTGTTTGATAAATTTTGTTTGTTAATGGATTTGTAACAATTCCCCATGAACCTGCGTCAGTTGGTATGCTTGCTATGATTTGATTATCGGTTCCATTGATTACTGATATAGTGCCTGCACCCCAATGGCTCACATAGATGAGGTTGGTGAGAGGATTTACTGTGATTCCCCACGGGCCTCCATCTAGCGGTATGTTGCCAATTACTGAGTTCTTGGTGCCATCTATGATGGAAATTGAGTTTGAAAGACTGTTTGCAACATAGACAAGATTGGTTGTGGGGTTTACAATAATTCCCCATGGGCCGTTTTGAACTTGGATATTTGAAATTACATTGTTTGTAGAACCGTCTATTACTGAAACTGAATTTGAAAGTAGGTTTGTAACGTATATTCTATTAGTTGAAGGATTAACTGATATTCCCCAAGGGTTGCTTTGTACTGCTATGTTTGCAATAATTGTATTTGTACTTCCGTTTATTGCCGTGACATGATTGTTTAGTCTGTCTGTAACATAGATGATATTTGTTATCGGATTTACATCAACTCGTGCTGCACCAGTATTTGAAAAAAGCGAATTACTTCCAAGA
This sequence comes from Candidatus Nitrosotalea bavarica, assembly GCF_900167955.1. GTDB lineage: Archaea > Thermoproteota > Nitrososphaeria > Nitrososphaerales > Nitrosopumilaceae > Nitrosotalea > Nitrosotalea bavarica. The sequence continues at coordinate 8,382 of NZ_FUYK01000014.1, forward strand.
TGTATGGAATTTGTGATTGTATTTGTAACCCCATCTATTACAGAAATATTGCTTGTGACTGAACCTGTTACGTAGATTTTATCAGTTGTTGGGTTTACTCCAATTCCTCTACTTCCCCATCCTGTGTCTATACTAGTTATTTCTCCATAGGAGTAGTGAATTAGAGCACTTAGGGATATCGTAATTACTAGAATGGTCACATACCACATTTGCTTCATTTAACTAAATTTCGCCTTCTTGATAGATAACATAATCTGCAATAAAGTGCCTGAGAGAAGTTCCGATTTGGCATATTGTTGACCATTGGGAAAAATCAAGAACTGAGAATCTCTGCATGTCTTTTGGGAATGATAGGCAAGGTCCTCAGATCTTACATGGTCTATGTAATACCTTTAGATTAGTCTGTGTTTGTTTAAACTAGACAAGCTAGACAAATGAGATATATGCCATATCAAACATTTGGGATTCATGAATGTTCTGATAGCTGAGGATGAGAAAGATCTCTTGGATCAATATGTAGATGCCCTAGAAGAAAAAGGACACAAGGTAACAGCCTCTAAGAATGGTGATGAATGCTTGAAGATTTACCGTATAGAAGAATCTCACAATACACCTGATGATACAGTACCTCCTTTTGATGCAGTTATTTTAGATTATCAAATGCCAATTAAAAATGGACTTGAAACTGCAAAAGAAATTCTAAAAATAAATCCTCATCAGAGAATTATATTTGCTTCAGGTTATGTTCAAGAGACTTTCTTTGAATCTGTCAAAAGTCTCAAACAAATAACTGAGATAATGAAAAAACCCTTCAAACTTGAAGCATTGATAGATACATTGGAGGATAAGGACATCTATTCTAAACTAGAACAATTGAATGTGGACATATCAGCAATCAAAGAATTAAATCCGTCGCATGCACAAATTAAAGCATACTTTGATGTCCTGTGTCAGTTGCAAAAGGGCAGGACATTCTAGCAATTTATTTGATTGAGATCTACTTGTGTTAAAACTAGTTTTAGCTGTTACAAAAGTTTCCAGCAGGCTCCACATCATTATATAATTTTTGTAGGGCATTGATATCACATTCTGATATGTATGAATGACTAGTCGTGATTGACTCATGCATAAGATCTTGTGGATTATCTGTATATGGTAATCCCAGAGCATGTCCAAATTCATTTCTAACTATCGATTCCAATTGGCTGTCAGTCAATTTGTTTGAATCAAATATTGTAATGAATACCTTTAGAATTTGGTTTCCATCCACTATTGTTCTTGTGACCCCCGAATATCCATCCTCAGATTTAACTGTAGAGAGTGTCACCACTATGTCGCCTTCACTGTTGTTCGATTGGATAAGATTGAATTTTTCTGGTACATTATACTTGGTGTTGGCATATACTGACTGAACTGCTCCTTGCCATCCTTTGAAATATTCTGATTTCATTGCTGATGCAGACTGGTAGAGAAGAGAGCTGTCATCCGTAATTCCATCTGTTGACATTATGGCGTTTTCCACATCTTGGATTTTTTGATCACTGACTTGAGCATGGTTCTTAATATTCACAGTTAATGGGGCGCCACTTATGATATTCCAATGTTTGTAATTGCCCACGGTATTACCTTGAAGATCTTCTATCACATAATGTGTCTTTATGGTTATACTTTGTTCAACAGGTGTGATTGAGTAATTTGTTGCTACAAAAAACAACAATACTACAACTACTGGCAATATCAACAATTCAACTTTAAGTATGGTCTTTGCACTAAGTTTCTGGATTCTCTTTTTAATTGTGATTATCTCATGTGAAATTGTATTTTGTTTTCTCATTAGTTCGCTAATTTCTTGCTCTGGCACTGCAAAAATCATTTCTGATTTTGAATTATCAAAAATTTCTAGCAATTGTATCTGTTCGGTGGTTTTGTTTAATTCGCTTGTTAGGTATCCCAGCTGTCGTCTTAATTGCTTAATCGAGTGTTCCTTGTCCGTCATTCTTTGTGTCATGTTGTTATGTCATACTCCTAAGCAAAGGTTGTAATCAAATCCCATGGTGTTAATACGTTATTCTGAGTCATTACGAAAGCATTTTTCATACTTAACATAATTTTGCACATTTCAGGTACCGTGATATTATCTGGAATTATACGACCGCTTTTCAAATTTAACGTACTTATATTTGAATCAAGAAAGTTATCGATTCCATCTAGGTAATTTAATTCAGATATTTTCTCAAAGATTATCTGAGGTGTTACAAATAATGGGGTGTGTTCTAATATGACAACATCCGTGTTGTTTTTTAGCATCTCTCTTATCAGAAAATCTACCGTATCTTCTTTTTGAAATGTTACTATTTTCTTTGATGGCATGTCTGAAACTTTTATTGCTGTATCACAAAGTATTCCTACTTCTAACAAGCGTCTTGCAGAAATAGTTGAAAATTCACCATCCGTTGTTTGAATTAGTGCGAAATCTCTGCCAAGGTAATTCATTTTATTTAACAGATCGTCGACTCTTGTTTTTGGTGATATTATGTCAATGCCTTTGTTCATTACCTCATGAACTGCATGTTCTGAGAAAAATTCATGGTTTGGATTTTCATAAAGGCCTTGTAATACTTCTTTACTTCCCATCATACCAATTGGAGCGTCCGATTCCATCACTACTAGATTATTGGTGTGAGATGTAAGAAATCTAACAAGCATTGATGTGGCCACCCATACTTTTTCTTTACTTTCAATTGTTGCCATTGAAGAATAGACCAACAGATGTGGCATGATTTCTTCAATAGTGCATTGGTTTAGATTTTTTCCCAGTGTTGAGGGAGAAAAAAGTATGTCATTATTTTTACTCTGACCTTTTATTTTTCCATGCCATTTATTTTGTAAATCTGACAAGAACTTGTTATTCATTATTGATTACTCCTAGGTATGAGGAAAGTTGATTTGAAAGACTTGCAGATTTCATTATTTTTAATTAAAACTTTCAAATGATAATTTTTAGTATGTTCGCATTGAACATACTTGTGTTTGATTTATTATTACAACTCCCTGTATCTAAAATTTGAATTCTTTATCTGTGTCAAAAACTATGTCTTATCGGGATTTTATGCCTGTCCTTGGTTGAGTTTTACGCGAAAGTAGGCTGTTCTTCTTTACCAGTACTCCGCCTACGGCTATTGTGCCAAGTACCAGTATTGGTAATGTGTCTATTCCGTTGATTTTGAATAATTTCAATATTGATTGGACTCCTGCTGATGATGATATGTTAGATTTAATTGTGCTAGACCCATTTGTACTGGAACCATTTATGCTGGAACTATTTGTTCTCAATCCCGTCGAATTGGATTCTGTTTCATTAATTCTTACCATCTTACTAATGTGAGCTGTAATGTATCCTAAACCTGTGGCATTGGTATCAAGACTAATGGAACTAACAGCATTGGGAAGCAAAACAATGTTTGCAGTGCCATTCTGATTTGTCATGCTGTCACTAGATTGGATAATGGCACCATTTACTTTCCACCGGATGTTCATATTCTTTAATGGTTCTCCATGATTCTGAGCTGTAACACTTGCAACAAATGTTTCTCCGGGCAAAGCTGATTTTGGCGCAATTATTTTCAACGTTGGAGAAAGACTATCTACTACAACCTTGTTTGTTAAAAGGGGCAAGTTATCTGCTATGATGGATGCTTGTGCAGTACCTATGGAATTTGGTGTTACATCAAATGTTGTATAATACTGTCCTTTTGAAATTGTTACATTATCAGGAAGTGACAAAACTTGATTATTAGTTGAAACTAATTTTAAAGTGATATCTTTTTGAGCAAATACTGGATTTGAATTTGAATCTAAAATCTGAACTGATATGGTATTTGGCATGTTAAGAAAAACTGGGTTGGCATAATCTAGCATTACTTGAGAAGCCGAAGTGCTGGTTGTCTTGAGATTTAATGATGTGTGATAATTGCTCGCAATAAAAGTAAGGGTTGACGAACCATCCTTTAACGAACTGGCTTCTGCCATTACTGTGGAGTCTTCCCTATGTATGGCAGTTTGCGGGATTGAAAAATAATCATTAGCCAATATATTGAGATAGGAATCACTTGAAAAATATGTCACTGCACCTGAAGAATCCTTTAGGTATGCAGCAATAGGAACATCACTGCTACCAAGTATATTTGGAACCATGGACTGTGCTACGAGATTAAGTGAATTGCTACTGGGTAAGAACATGGTTGGGTAAGCAATTTGATCATTATACGTGACAACATGTAGTGATACTGTACCTGTAACACCGCTACTTGCGAGTGGTTGTGGGGTTGTAGTTACTGTTACGCCTGGTGTGGTAGTTCCCGTATTGGTATTTGAGGCTAATGTGATGGTTGAACTGGTTGTACCTGGCAATAGTGGCGGAATACTTGTGCCAACCTTAGCAAACACTAGGGCAACCCCCGTCCCTTTATTCATAATAACGTTATCCACTGAAATTGCATCTGGATCTGATGAGTCTATTTCTATCTGGAGATCATGACTTGCTAATACTGGATTTCCACTCGGATCTTGTAAATGTACAACACCTATCAACTCATCATTTCCAGTGGCCAGTATTGGTAAAATACTCAGTACCGCTGATTTGTCATCATAAAATTTACCTGTAGCAGTAGTTACAGATCCAGTTTCTGGATTAACATATCCATTTGGAGCAGATGCGGTTACCCCAAAAGTTGCATTAGCTCCTGCCTTTACAGCTAAGTTGGTGTATCCCCAATAGGAGCCTTTCTTTATTACAATTGGATCATATGCTGTAACATAATGTAAGATGGGACTTGAGTTTGTCTCATTATTGCCTGGATCATGGATGTTCACCGGAATTGTAATATCTTCTTTTGCAGGCATTAGATTGCCTGATGAATCTGTTAGTTGTGCGACTACATACCCTATGGATGCCTGATAACTATTGATCTCTTGAGGATACACATACATCTGAATCTGCGGAGAGCCAGTTTGGATGACTGTTACAGTGGAACCTGCAGATTGTAATGATTCTGCAGATGCAAATATTTGTGAGGTACCTGATTCTTTTACTTCGAATTTACCAATTCCATAATACGTTCCAGCCTTTACAAGAATTTGTGGGTCGGTCAATGTCAACACTTTACTGTTAGATGTTGTGAGACTGATGAGAATGTCGCTATCTGTAATTGCAGGGGACCCGTCATTATTTGCCAGTTCTACTGTAAAATATCCTTCATGTGGACCATTAACTGAAAAAGTTGAAGGGGTGGATTGCACTAGTAATTTTGCAGGATAATTACTATTTCCATAAACTGTTATGGGTATTTCACTTGAAGAAAATCCTGGAGCTCCTAATTCAATTGTTGCACTACCAGGATTTGATGTAATTAATTTTATGTTCGTACTGAAACCGTCATTATTATTTTCAACTCCGATTATTTGTAATACTGATGAATCACTTGAAGAATATATCATATTTTGAATTTTTTGTGGCGATACATGACCATTATGTAATGCATAAACCTGTAGTGTGCCCTCTGAATTCTCAATTAGTTTTTGAGGAATTAATCTAACTCCAAAACTGTATACATCATCTGCATAAGCATTCATCATTCCAACACTGGCCAATACAATTAGCATTAGGACTATGGCTTTCAATTCTAAAAATAACACTTTAAAATATAATATAAGATGGTGTATGATCTTTCTGAACGAATCTAGATTTGTTTTAGATCTAATTTAATTAAATGGAATTTTGAATTTGATGAAACTATGCTGTATCTCATGCTGTTTGGTATACCGTTTCAATAGGTTTTGATTTCTTCCACAAGTGTTCACAGAGACTGAAGATATTGTTTACTATCTCGGTGGAATTTGTATGTACAATTGAATCTGCGTCATCGTTTAAATCCATTGTTCCTTTCATGGAGCCTGACATTACAATTTGTTTATCTTTTTCTGCAACCATCCTTCCCTTCGATGGTAGTTTTCCCAATCTTGTTTCAGTAGCACCCAATTTTTGTACTAGACTAATTGCTTGTTTATTTTCTGCTTCTGTGATTATTCTAACCTCTCCACCTCTTTTGATACAATCTTTAATCTTTTCTGGGATTGCTGTATGATACATTCTCATTATGTCTTCTACAGTGCTCACAAAGTATACTACATCTGTTGCTTCATTTACCAGTTTACCTATTCTTGCATAGATGTTTGATCTACCTTGTATGATGGAAAATGATGACATGGAATTGTCTGGAGTTGGACGCTTCAATTCTTCAAGACTTGCAACAACTTGTTTTGAAAGTTTTCCCATTGTTGTAATCTCATCTTGTTTTTTCTGTATGATTCCATTAAATGCCTCTTCAGGATTTACTGCTTTGCATATGGTTGGGTTTGAAAGCGTTGTTGTAATCAATCCTAGATTTCTCAATTTTGTAAGCGCTCTGTATGTCTTGCCTCTGTCAACATCAAGTTTAGAAGACAGACTTCCAACTGTTACCTCTCCTGTTCGAAGTAAACCCAGGTAAATCTTGGCGTCATCTCCCTCTAGACCAAAATATTTTAGAGTTGAAAATAGATCTTCTTCGGTATTCAAGGTAAAACACTCCTAAAATTGTAAAATTTCTGATCGTTATTACATGTTAAATCATAACACAATGTATTTTCTTCTTCAAAATTAGGCATGTAACTGTTTTCTATATGAAAATCAGGTGCACTCATAGCGATCATTGTAGATCGTTTACTGTTGTTGTTGGTATATAAGCAGATTGCTACTTTGGTGTCCCTGTTTAGTCTAATGCTGTTGACAATTGCTGGCTGAGAGATGTTTTTAGTTGTTGTTGAGATTGAAGTCATAGAGAAGTTACGACTAGACCACGATATGAGTAGTTGTTTGTAAAAAACAAACAAACGCAAACAAGGTGAATTTCCACAGTCTGTTATCTATTTTTTGCAAACTCCCTTCTGGATTGAAAAAGGCACATTCGTATTATTGCAATATACATCATAATGGCATAATATGCCGACTACTGAAAAATCTGTTTATTTTTTATAGACATACATCATCTAATAGAGGTGGAATACCATCATATATTGAATTGATGGGGACGAAATTATTAGATGCAGATCTATACCGAACCCCCGTCAGTTCTCCATAAATTTTAGCTGATCTTACATTATAGAAATTAAATCATATCTTTACATCTGTTTGTAGAATTGTTATTTCAAGATATTTTTTAATATGTGTACTAATTCTATTTTATATCTAATGTAATTGCACACGTATTAGTTTTATTTTACATTTTGACAACGAGTTTCCCATTCATGTAAAAAAAGATTGTATTGATAAACCACTCCAAATAATTGAGGCATATCGGTAAATAAATTTGAGATGCCTAAATTTATTCTAGTTGTGGATTGTGATGTGTGATAATGTTTGATGTTAATGGTATTAGAATTATTTTAGCAGTAATAATGCTTGGTATTGCATCTTATACTGATATTAAAAAGAGAGAAATAGATGATAGGATATGGATGATTTTTGGTGGTTTGTCATTTATTCTTTTGTTTTTTATGCCAAATATTTACAATTCATTTTGGATGGTTGGAATATATTTGATTGTCGCCCCTGTTGCATTGATTGTGTGGAGATTTGGTTTCTTTGGGGGGGCAGATGCTTTCGCACTCATTGTTTTAGCAGCTCTTGCTCCTGGTTCTACATTTGTAGAATCTCAAGTAAATCCATTTACAACTCTGACTAATACGGTGATACTTTCTATCATACCAGTAGTGATAAACGTGCTAAGAAACGTTATTGCATTAATTAGACATGATGATATTTTCAAGGGCTTTGAAAATGAAACACGAAAGAACAAGATTTTTGCCATGTTTATAGGACATCGTTCAAAACATCCGCGGTTTAGTTTTTCCATAGAAACACTGGAAGGAAACGTGAAAAAGATGAATTTCGGAATGAAGAATGCTGATAGTACGGAGTTTTGTTCTTCCTCTGACACTTGGGTTACACCCGGAATCCCATACATGATCTATATTTTCGGAGGGTTTGTGATTCAACTGGTTTTTGGGGATATTATATTTAATACAATTAGAATATTTCACTAGTCTCATTCTATGCCTATTGAGTGAGTCATCTAAGGTTTATTAGATATATCAAGAGAACGTTTTGTGTATGAAACTAAAGATTGCCATGATAATTTCTGTGATATCGATAGTAATGCTTTGTATTTATGGCCTTGACGTTATTGCAGCCAACGGTGGAAAGACCGGATTTCTGCCAATGAACGTATCTGAAAGAGGTTCTATCTTTGGAATTATTCCTTCTATACTACTGATAATTTCTTTTTTCATAACTCGAAAAGATCCTTCAAAAAAATTAGGTGTTCTGATAACAATTGGGGGCGCACTGATAATTGTAGGTACTGGAATAATACTTGCATTGCAAGGCAGCCAGGCTCAAGATTCCCGTGGCGTACGAGAGTTTGGTGCAGTCTTGGGAATTGGAATCATAATTGCCATATTGGGTATAATTAAAATAAGAAGAAGTCAAAGTTGACTTTTCTCAATATTGATTCTAGATGTTAGTGCGGAAATCTTCAAAGACTGGCTTGAATAATTAAAACTATGACAAATTGTACTAAATGTGGTAAGAGTACAAGTAAGGTGTGCGATTGTGAACACACTCTGGATGAAGAGTATTGTGTGGAATGCTACACTGAATTGCATTATTATATTACTGAGAAAAAATCGGAATAAAACGCTAATTTTGATGATCCTGAAGATGGTTTTCCCAAATCTTTTAATTCAAATCTATTAACTCTAATTTTGTGAAAGCGATACTTCTTTCAGGAGGGTTTGGTAAACGACTCAAACCTTTGACTGACTATTTACCAAAACCGCTAATACCTCTTTGCAATTATCCAATTATTGAATGGCAAATACGTTACTTTAAGAAGTTTGGAATAAAAGAGATCATTGTCTGTGCAGGGTATAGAGCAGAACAGATAAGGAAACACCTCGAAAGTAAGAATCTTGGCGTCCAATTGGAATATTCTATTGAAAAAGAACCTCTCGGGACTGCTGGCGCCATAAAAAAAGCTATCAAATACATTGACACTGATGACTTTTTTGTAGCAAACGGTGATGTAATAACAAATCTTGATTTGAGAAAATTAAAGATGCACAGAAATTCTGTTGCGGTTATACCTCTTCGAACTACATTTGGAATTGTACATCTAAATGGTGTGAAAGTTGAAAGATTTGAAGAAAAACCTGAGATGTTTGATTATTGGATGAATGCAGGAATTTACTATCTGAATAAAGACGTTGTAAGACATCTTCCTAAAAATGGCAATCTTGAAAATACCACCTTCCCAGTTCTTGCAGCACGCCGTACATTGAATGCCATAAAATATTCCAATGTTTTTTGGAAATCTGTTGATTCTTACAAAGATATGGAGGATTGTGAATCTCTTATTATAGCCAATCATTATGAAAAATTTCTATCTACCAAGTGAGTAGTATGAGACTTGGGTTTAGTCTAGGTTCTCTCTTGTCTGTTGAAGAGATATTTGATTGTGCTAAGGCGTTAAACAAATATTCTGCGGATTCTATCTGGATCCCAGAAACATGGGGGATGGATTGTAGTTCAATTTTGTCTGGCATTTCCAACGTGTCAAAAACCCCCAAGTTGGGCTCATCTATTATCAATATTTACTCAAGAAGCCCTGCTTTGATAGCCATGTCTGCTGTAACTATTGATACTTTGTCAAATGGTAGATTTATTCTGGGCTTGGGCACAAGTAGTAAATCAATTATTGAAGACTGGCATGGTTTTGAATTTAAAAATCCACTACAGAGAATGCGTGAATATGTCAAGATAATACGCCTCATAGTTTCGGGAGAAAAAATATCTTACAAGGGTGAATTTTATAACCTAAAGAACTTTGGTCTGTTAATCACGCCTCCTAGAAAAGAAATTCCAATCTATCTTGCAGCAATAAATGAAAAAATGGTAAACCTTACTTGGGAGATTGCCAATGGCGTCATATTCTATCTAAGACCATTGCAAGAATTAAAGAATACAATTAAAAAAATGCAATCCAAGAAAAAAATTGATGTTGCATGTCAGTTGATAACCTGTGTTTCAGAGGATTCTGAAAAAGCAATTACACGCTCAAAGCAAACAATTGCGTTTTATGTTTCAGTAGGAAAAATTTATCGCGAATTCTTGGCATCTAATGGATTTCAAAATGAGACGGTAGAAATATTTGAAGCGTACAAGAAAAATGGTTTGAAGAACAACTATGAACTTGTGACAGACGATATGATGAATTCTTTATCAATAAGTGGAACTCCTGAGGATATTAGAAAAAAAATACTACAGTTTGTAGATGTAGGAGTGGATTTGCCCATACTTCAATTCAATCCTGTTGGAAATGTGCGAGAATCTTTTGAACTACTTACCAGAACACTTGCAAGTGATATGACATGAAAAAAGTAGCAATTGTTGCAACAGGTCTTACTAAATTCAATAAAACTGAAAAATCCTTAGATTCTATAATGCTGTCTTCTATTAAATCACTATTTGAAAACACTAGAAATTTAGACCAGAAAGATATCGATGTAGTACTTACCTCTACAAATGCAAATAAAAATTATTTGGCAAATATAATATCAGAGTTATCTGGAATTAAACCAAAAATATCTCACTCGGTTGAAAGTTTGTGTAATTCTGGAACAAATTCCCTAGTTTCTGCATGTGCATATGTATCCTCTGGACTGTCAGAGACTGCTCTTGTTGTAGGGGGTGAGAAGACCGACAGTCCAGGTCTTGTTTTAAATTGGGATATGTCAAGGGGAGAATTCAAGCATCCCATTTTTTGGGCATCTATGTTTACAAGTGCGCATATGAGAAAATACAACACAAGTCTTGAAGATCTTGCATATGTATCTATTAAAAATCATAACAATGCACTAGATAATCCATATGCATATTTTGAAAAACTATTTTCCCTTGACGATGTAATGCATTCAAAAAATCTCACTGAAAATATAAGACAATTAGATTGTTCTATGCCATGCGATGGCTCGGCGGCAGTTTTAATCTGCTCAGAAGAAAAAGCGATGAAATACACTGATGCCCCTATCTGGATAACAGGAATTGGTCAGAAGACTATCTCTGCAAGTTTTACAAAAAATAATGATTTGACATCAATGGAATCAACAAAGACTGCAGTTGCAGATGCATACAAAATGTCTCACAAGACTTCAAAGGATGTAGATGTTGCGGAGCTTCACGATGCATTTAGTGTATGTGAAATTATTGAATTGGAGGACATGGAGTTTTGCCAAAAAGGACATGGCGCAAAATTTGTTCGAGAACTCTATGATACAGGTAATAAAAAAATAAATCCGAGAGGGGGATTGATTGGTGCAGGACATCCGCTAGGTGCAACAGGGATAGCTCAAGTGGTTGAAATTTATCAGCAATTAAGTGGAAAGGCCCAAAAAAGACAAGTATCTAGTGCAAAAACAGGCCTTGTACATAACATGTCTGCAGGATCTACATCATCAACTGTATTGGTATTGGAATCATGACTAGATTCGAAGACGAATTAAAAAATAACAATTTTGTTTGTAGTGAATGTGTCAAATGTAAGCATCTTGTATGGCCCCCAAGTGATTATTGCAATAAATGCTTTGGAGATGTCATATGGAGACCTGTTTCAAAAAAAGCAACACTTGTCGAATTTTCTAGCAAGGATGGAAAACTCTTCTGTATTGGTGAATTTGAAAACAATATACGTGTATTTGGAACTCTAGAGGGAAATTCTAATTTGATTAGAGGACAAAATCTGACACTAAAATATTGTAATTATGATGAAATGCCAAAATTTGTTTTTCAGACTGACTAAACTAGATAATTATATCATCAAGGAAATTTGAGATTGGATTTCTCTAATTCTAAAATTGGGATGTATAAAGACATCCCATCTGTTCCTATCTTGTCAACAAAATGGAAATCTCCAGTAAGCCTCTTCAATTCTATCAATTTCTTTGTAGGCGGGTCGTTGCTTACAATATAGTGTATGACATTTCCGCCTATCGTTCCTGTCTGTATGAAAATAATGTTCTGATTGTTATGATTCAAATGATACATCAAAGGTACCGCACCTAATACTGATTGCGACGAATATAGAATTACTTTTAGGAGATCCCCATATTCTTTGTATTTCAAGTATGTGATTTGGGCATCGTTTGTTGACATGTTTCTATTGCTCTAAATAATGACATATTAATGCTGAGGATGTCCCAAGTAGTTTTTTGAAATAATTTGATTTCTATGAATATTCTTAGATCGAGAGTGAAAAAGACACATGTTACAAAAAATACCCGTCAAGGTGTTACTATAATTACCATGAAGTCTATATCACCAAAATTCTCTAATCTTATTACGAGACATGGTAACTTCTGTTGAACAAACTGCATTGAATGGTATGGAACCCAAACTTCGTAAGAAAAAAAGTAGAAAAACTAATCAACGTATTGCAAGAACTAGAAGACAACGAGGATACAATTGGGAAGATACGCTTGTTAAAAGATTCAACGTACTAGAAGGATGGAAAGCCTTTAGACTTGGGTCGCCTAGCGTTGGACTGCCTGATATACTAGCAGTAAGTACCAAGGAAAATACAATTTACACAATAGAGGCAAAATCTGGCACAAATACCACCTTAAGAGTACCTTTTGATCAGATACTGCGTTGTTTGAAGTGGATACATACCTTTGAGTTATACAAGACACGAAAAATGATTATTGCTTTCAAATTCTCATCCAAGAAAAGAATCGGAACTGGAAAATATGAACATAGAGAGCTTCGAGAATTTTTTAAAATATGGGATGAACAATATCCTGTAACTGATTTTATTTGCACATATGAGGGAGACACATACGCAATGGTTGAAGGTAAAAGAAGTCCGCTGAAACTCGAGGATGGGATAATGCCTTTTATTAAAAAACAAGTGCCAACTAAACCGAATACTTCTTTAATATGATATTGTACTAATAAAATTATGAGCTTTGAAGATTTTGTGGATGAACGCAGCTTGGTAAGCAGGGATGCACTAGCCACAAAGGAGATAAAACTAAAATTACTTGAAGTTGAAGATGATACATCGGACCACATTTGGAGATTTGGAGTCAGAGTTAAAGTAAAAAGAATTCTCATTACCATAAAACACATCAATACGCAACAGATCGAAGAAGGTGAATGTGACCTACATGTTATTGAAAAAGAAATGAAGGAGAAAAGACACTATAGTTCTACAAACAGATGGGTTCCAACAACTGATATCAAGAATGGATATATTGTAAATTCCAGGCATGCCTCATTGCTTGGCGATGCAGTAGCACTGGACTATATTACAATCTAGATTAGGGTAGATATCAAATTGTCATTAATGGAATGCGTCCATTTCATTACTTTTGTTGATTTTTGGTTTTTCCCTTGGAATAGTACAAAATTTATTCTTTGGATGTTTTTACCATTCTTCAGAATTAATCTCTTCATGATTGGAATATCACTAACTTGTATCTCTAATCCAGTATGTTTTAGAAATTCTATGAGATGATCTCTCTGATTTGCGCCGGGGGGTGGAATGCTAAATGGAATCATGTTCAATGCAGTTTTTGATTTGGATATAACTAGGATTTTGTTTTTTGATTCTACTATGACTCCGACACATTTTACAACAAATTTTTCATGTGCAATATTTTTAAAATATTCCAACATGTCTTCAGATACATTGACTTCTACTCTGTCCTGTTCTATAGTAGAGCCTAAGCCAAAATATCGTCCCCTATGATATATTAGTGGATTTTTAGAATCATCATGTCTAATGTCTACAACCTTGCCTACTATCATGATATGATCTCCTAGTTTTTGCTTTCTGACTAGCTTACATTCCGCATTAATTGTACAACCTGAAATTAGAGGCGTCTTGATTTTTTGGGGTTTGACAAATTTGAAGATGCTTTTTATTTTTAATTTGTCTAACTCTATTCCAGAATATCCCCCCGCGATATTTACTGCAGTGGTTTGTTTTTGTGAAGCTACGTTTATTCCAAATTCTTTTGTTTTTTCTATGTTCTTCAATGTTTTAGATCCTTCGTGAATAAATGCTCCAATTAACATAGGTTGGTACGAAATCTGCATTACCCATTCTGCAGTCATAACATTTGGTCCATTAATGCCTCTAGATGTGATCATGGTAAGACCCGTGCTAAAATACCTCTCTGACTTGCCGGGGGATTTTCTATTCAACTTGCTTATTTGACGTCTTTCGGGTAATTGTTCTTTGTATCGTGTGTTGTTTACTGTTGGAGTCCATTATTTTGACATTAAATTAGGCACAAATTACAAAACTACTGGAAATGTGGATGTAAAGTACTGTGAATGTGGGACTGGTCGTACACGCTACTATACAGTGCATTTTTGCGTTCCAACTATTCTAAATCCATATCAACATTTTGGTTTTCAACCAGTAAGGAAACATGCAATCACGATGTATTGATATTGTACTGTTCTAATACTTTTTTTATGTTATGAATGCTAAATGGTTTGTAAATAATCGTTTTAATTTTTAGTTCACCTAACTTTTGATATGTTTCCAGTGAAAGATCAGCTGTTACTGCTACAATCTTTGCAGTAGGATTAATTTTTAGAATTTTTTCAATGGCATAAAGACCATCGGTTTTTGGCATCATGAGATCAATAAAAATAACATCTGGAACATATGTTTTATAGAGACATACTGCTTCGCTGCCGCTAAAACCCCTTCCTATTACTTGTAGTCCAATAAGTTCAAGAATGTCAGAAAAAACCTTGACAGTATTCGCATCGTCATCCACAACTATACAGGTAATCATATAATTCCAAGACGGAGTTTATTTAAAAAGATTCGGTTAAACAGTGTTTAGGAGGATTTGATTTCAAATATAATTCTCTTAAAAAATTAATTTCTTAATATGTGGCATCACGTATCTTACATTTTGATGAGTTTTAAGATAAAATTAGTTATAGGATTTTTAGCCATTGCTTCTGTCATGATTACATATGGCTTATTTGTTAACGAAATGAAAAAAATTCCATTAAACTATGAATTAATTTCGGAACAAGAAGGACAAGATCGCATATTAAATTCCATAGGGGGAAACTTGTCAGAACCATTTGGAATAAGAGAGACTCTGAGAGAAAATGTGATAAATGTAACCGGGGACATATTGGCGATTAATTCTACGATATTAGGAAAAGATCCCGTGACAAATGAAATAGTTTTTGATAATACTCATACATTTTTTGTTGACAGGGCTACCAGAATGCATCAGTCAATGAATGAATATTTCACCTTTCCTCCAAATGTTCAAAAAGTAGATTATGATTTTTTCCATCCAATGATATTCTCCAAGACTTCTTTTGTTTTTGAGAAAGAAGACAGTATATACGGTCTTGACGTATATGATTTCTCGTGTAAATATAGCGGGGTTGATGTGTCTTCAGACCATCCAGAATTTCCGTCTAAGAAAATATTGTCTGATGGAGGTTGTACAATCTCAGTTGAACCTGCAACTGGAACTACGGTTTCTTTTTCTAAATACTGGGATGACTATTTTGTAAGTGATGGAAATAGAGGGGCAACGGTAGAGATGGGTGGAAAACACACCACCGAATATTCCGAAAATATTTTAGTTAATACTGCAAAATCTACAAAGACCCTATATTTTTTTCTTGATTTAGTTTTTCCAAGTTTGATTGCCATAGTAGGAATTGCAATATTATTTGTCATACTCTTATTTGACAAGACAAAAAATCAAGCTAAAATCATCCTCCAAACACAAAATGAAGTGATAAAAAAAGAAAAACTATCCGTAATAGGTGAGCTTACTGCAAGACTTTCACATGACCTCAGAAACCCATTAAGCGTAATCAGATTATCAGTTGAAGGAATAGAGATGCGAATTAATAACAAATCTGACCCAAAACTTGATGAATATATTCCAATAATTAATGACGCAGTATCTAGAATCAATCACCAGATTAACCAAGTACTAGGATTTGTTAAAACAATACCCTTGGACAAAAAACTAGTCTCAATTTTCAACATTTTAGGCGATTCTATTAAAAGCATAAACATCCCAGAAAACACCACTATCACACTGCCAGAAAATGACTTTTCTCTCATGGCAGATAAAATTCAGTTATCAGTTGTATTTACCAATATTTTGTTAAATGCAATCGAGGAAATAGGAAAAAACAAAGGAATTGTAACAATACGTAGTAAGAGTGAAAAAAACAATCTGATCATAGAATTTGAGGATTCGGGGGATGGAATATCGAAAGAAAATATCAGTAAAATATTTGAGCCATTGTTTACCACCAAACAAACTGGTACTGGTTTAGGTCTTTCCAGCGTTCGTGCCATAGTAGAATCCCATGGTGGAACTATATCTGTCAAATCACCTCCTACTGTTTTTACAATAACACTTCCACAAAAATAGAATTCCTAATTCAAAAAAGGATGGACCGAGCCGAACATGCTACTATATGGTTTATTTTTGTATTCCATAGCTCCTACTTTTCTATTGAATCACAGTGTTAACATATTATTTTGTGAGTTTTAAGTAACAATCTCTTTGATTATGAAGTTCAAATTTGCATGATCCCACATAATGAGGGGGAATAGAGATAGAGCCTGAGAAATGTCACTAATTTTTGTAGTTTAAAAAGTCTATTTTCATATCCAACTTATAGTCGGAGCTTTGTATAGAAATCAAGAAATGCTTCAAGATCTATTGGCTCATCCAAAATCTCTGCCATCTCTTCTGCCCTATTTGCTACCAAAATACATTGTTGCCTAAAATTATCCTCGTTAAATTCTATAACAATTATTTTTGCGTTGACGTCTTGAACATCATTTAACAATCCAGCACTAACCAAAAGTATAGATTGCAATCCTTTTCCCTGCGCATACCCTATTTCTTGATTAATCAGACTTGAATTAATGAAATTTGTTGTAGAAATTAAAACAAAACAGACTGATGAACTAATTGTTTCTTTGATGTGAGTTGAAATAAAACTACCATGAGATTCATTATCTACCAGATGTGCCCCAAATCCTTTTTCATAAAGCACGAATTCTAAGATACGTGCCTTTTCATGATCCTCTTTACTATAACAGACAAATACCTTAAATTTTCGTCTTATTTTTTCTTGTTTTTCCAAGTTATTGGGATTCAATTCGTACTTGCTCCATTTCTGTAACAAATTTTTTTAAATCATATTTGCCAAATACAATGACATAACAATAAATGCAATATCTTTTTCTGCTATTGCTAAAAACTACATCTCCTTTTTTATGCCACTTTTCACATTTAGGACATTGACCGTAATGATCTGCGCCTTGCATTTTTGTAAATGCCCTGTAAAGATGTTTTCGTCCCTTGAGTTTCATACCAACTCACTTTTTTTTTACATGAATACCTGTACTACCGCATAAAACATTTGAGCATAAAAGAAAACTCAGATTACGCCAACTTCCTGCATCGTAATCATGCCGTTGTCATCAACTATCTCTTTGATCTCAGGTAGAACCTTTTCGAGTTTTTGTAGTTCATCTATTGCTTCGATAACAAGTGGCATGTTGACAGATATGCCTTCTTGATGAATGTCAGAATTTCCTCTTTTACCATAGCCTGATACCCCCGTCCAAGCAGTGGCACCAGATATTGATCCTTTTTTCAAGATTTCAAGTATCAGGACATGTACACGTTTTCCTCTTACAGTATCGTTCTTTTTGATTCGTATGACAAGTGACCACATTTTCATGGTTCTCATTTTAATCCCTCACTAACTATCGCGGTTACCAGTGCTTTTCCTCCAAATATTGCACCAAGCGACAGTCCAACATTTGTAATCACATTGAGTGCAATCATAGAATATTGTTTGTTATCTATCATGTTTGATGATTCCAAGGCAAATGAAGACATTGTAGTAAAGCTACCGCAGAAACCTATTGCAGCTAGTAATGTATATTTTTGATCAAGATTCCATTGTGGTGATAATACTGCAAATGCACCTAGTATGAAACTTCCAATGACATTTACAATTAATACATTTACAGGTAATGCACCAAGGATTAATGGTGATTTTGTAATCCCATATCGGAGAAATGTTCCGAAAAGTCCGCCTACTGCAAGAAATGCTATTTCAATTCCCTTCATAGGTATGATCATTTTTCATCAAATCTGTCTGCCCAGTGTTTTCTTGCCTCATACTGGAATGATGGTGGTGTGCTGTTGTCTACTCCTCTCTTGAGTGCAGCTTTTGTCGTTCTACTGCTCCACCAGAAAACACCTATAGCTATTACTACTGCAAATCCTGCCATCGAATAGATAACCTGAGCAGAATAATTTCCTGTCGAGTTTATTCCACTGCCCTGTGGTGCTTGAGGGCTAGAACCAAAGTATTCAACGCCATTTATGTCTGCCACTGCCACATAACCGTCGATTTGTATGCTGGCAGAGCCTGCTCGTTCAGTGTAGCTTACTGGATAATCCACGTCTGCATTAAGATCAGCATTTTTAACAGTGTTTAACATGAGTCCCTCGCTTATGTTGCTCTCACCAGTAGCGTATGTCGAAATGGTTATTTTTTGTCCCTTGTACCCAAGTGAATTAGTTTCTACAAGTGTATATGCAGGATCAAACAAGTGTTGCCATTTTGATATGGGATCACTCATGAGATCGTTTGATGACATTAATGGAATTTCAAATAGATTCTCTGCATTAGACCCTTTTATCTTGCTGTAAAGATCAGGGAATTGTTTTTTTATAAAATCAATCGGAGAGTTGATGTCAAACTGTCCATAATTTGAAATGTTTACCAGTACTGGATCCTGTATAGTCAGCCCCCTCCACTGGGTATCAAGAATGGCTGCACTATCGCCACTTGCTGGTCTTAGCACATAGTTTGATACAGTTGGAATAAATGTTATTTTATAATCGATGTGGGTTTCAGTATCAGTTGTATACAGTGTTGCATAATATGTAATGTCAACGTCCGTAATATTTGCGCCACTCTTGAGTTCTTCTATATTTTCAGAAGTAAGACTTTTGACAAGTGATTGCTTTATCGGATCAGACGGGCTAAGGTAAAATGTCATGGAGGCGTTTTTACCATTTAACATATTTTTTATCTCTCCGCCATTAGGATAATCAATTGCATATGTCCTTTCAAATTGAAATGATGGTTTTGCAGTAGCAGATGTCGTGCTGAGTTGTGCAGCAAAATCTACTGCACTTACAGGAGCTATGAATCCTGTTATTATGATAACTGCAAATATTATTGAATAGACTAGATTTTTGTACCAGCCCAATTTTTGTTTTTTATTTTTTGTGTTCATTTGTCTACCTATTTAATTTCCATTAGGTAGACATTATCAGCACCTTTCTTGGGCAGTTTAGGAGTTTTATTCCAAGGCTAATGTCATAGCCTTCTTCTGTTAGATTAGAGTGTACAAATAAAGTTTCCTAAATGAAGATCTGGTAAGATACAGGATTTGACTAGAAATTCTTCTCTGTGTTAAGTTGGGGGCTTGAAATTTTAATTCAGCGCCTCATCTGTTTCATTTTGAATCTAATTTAGACAAAACCTTGTCATAAATTTTGATATTTTTTCCATCGGAAATGTTCTTTTTCATGTACCAGAGCGTACCCTTACCTATCCCGAGCCTTTTCCTCTCATCAGGAGTCATTTTCATTATCTTTTTCTTTATTTCTACAGTATCAATTATTCTTGGTATAGTTACGTCTAATTCCATGGTTGAATGGAAAGATACTGTTTCAGAAGGTCATTATTTTGATATCCCGTTAAAACTCAATCAAAAATAGTTCCAGAAAAACCCTTTCTTTTGAATTATACGGTTCAAATTGGATATAACCATACTCATGGAATCATGATTGATTATTATCCCATACTTGAATTACAAAATAATGTAAAAAAGATTGTAGATAAACGCACAATTCTTTTGAATGGTAATGTTACAGCTCAATTCAATATAATGTTAGAACAAGGAATTAACACATGGTCTTTAGGAATAAAACCATTAAACTCAGACATACCTATAATTATTCATCATGAAATATTTGATGAAATCTATCGTGATACCCAAAATAGACATTTTTTACAGAAAACTTTATGAAAGCATGATGGCGAGTGCATGCATGATAATTCAGGAAATCACCATAAATGGTAGAAAATACCGTCTAACCCTGACCGATCAGGTGCTTTCCGATGTTCGCAGGCTAAAGGCACTATACAATGCAGCATATGAAGATCCTGAGAGTTTTGATGAGGTGAGCTCTGCCATATCTAATACTATTACTCTGATAGCAAGTGCTGTAGAACCTGAGGTTTCTGACAGTGATCTTGACGGCTTGATTCAGGCTGTCATGAAGGCAGTAGATGAGAAGAGCAAAGAAACCGAGGAAGCAAAGGCAAAACACATGGAAGACAAGAAAAAATCCGGAAAGAAACCTTCTGTAAAACCTAAAAAATCAAAAAAATAACATCTATTGTTTGTCCAAGAAGAACCCTCATATTGGTTAAATTTGATAACTCCTCAGAAGAAAGATGCAAACTCATTGTGAATGTGGTATTTGTGGTCATTTATCTGAAAAGGAATGTATCTCAAAAGAATGCAAATGTTGTATCAACTTTCACATGCGTTCGGGTCCAAAAAAATAACGTATTCTAGTTTATACTTTTTTTATGTAACGGCAAAGATTTTGTCTAAATTTAAAATCCTTTAGATTTAAATAAGATTCAACTAAGTTTTCCATAATGTCACCTACTGCATTCTTAAAATGCGTAGATCCAAACTGTGGTCTTCAATATCCTGTAACTGATATTAGAATAGAATGTGAAAAAGGACACTTACTTGATGTAAAATATAGTACAATTCCTCCTACTACGTTAAAAGATGTATTCTATAAACGCAGAAATCACACTAATAATATTTTCAATGAAAGCGGAGTCTGGCGTTTCCGTGAATTGTTAAATTTTTGTCAAATTGATACTGAAGACATTGATCAGTGTTCGAAATACTTAGTATCACTTGATGGTGCAGAGGGACGACTCTCAAAACCATATCACATGTCTAGGGTTTCAGATTATGTCGGAGTAAAGAATCTCTTGCTTCAACCAGAAGGATACAATCCGAGTGGATCATTCAAAGACAATGGTATGACAACTGCAGTAACACATGCTAAACTTGTTAAAATTAAAAAAATAATATGTGCCTCAACTGGTAACACATCAGCTTCAGCTGCAATGTATGCTGCAAACGAGAAGATGGAGTGTGATGTATACATTCCTGCAGGAGAGGTTGCACCTGGAAAGCTTAGTCAGGCATTTCAATTTGGGGCTCAAGTTGTAGAAATTAAAGGAAATTTTGATGATGCACTATCAACTTCATTACAACAGGCAGGAAAAATTGGCGGATATACTGTAAACTCTGTAAATCCATTTAGAATCGAGGGACAAAAAACAATTGTTTTTAGGGCATTGGAATCCTTGGATTGGAATCCTCCTGATTGGATAGTTTATCCTGGAGGCGCACTTGGAAACACGTCAAGCTGTGGAAAGGCATTGATGGAGTTATATGAATGGGGGTGGATTAAGAAAATTCCAAGACTTGCAGTTGTAAATTCAGAAGGTGCCAACACTTTATACAATTTGTATAATGGTAAGTTTGAAAATACTGAACTACGATGGAATAAAGGAAAATCTGATACTGGCTTGATTAAAAGATATTATGAATACATGGATAAAAACAAGATTAGGCCCAAGACAAAAGCTACTGCCATACAAATTGCAAAACCTGCCAACATTCTCAAGGGATTGCGAGCACTTGATTTTACAAATGGCATTGTAACCCAAGTATCCGACAAAGAGATGCTTGATGGAATGGCACTAGTAGGCCTCAATGGATTTGATTGCGAAATGGCATCAGGAGCTGTTCCTGCTGGCGTTAAGAAATTACTTGAAGAGGGAATAATACAGAAAGATGAAACAGTCGTAGGAATACTAACAGGCAGGCAAAAAGATTCTAGCATACCTGTAGATTATCACAAAAACCCACAAAACAAATTTGCAATACCGCCTAGAACCTAACTGCTTGGCATTTTTTCTACCTTTATGCGACTTGCTTGATTGTTTACTGCTTCTTCTACTGTCATCTTGATTGATTCTATTATTACTCTGTCTCCTTGTTTTGGAATGTCTTTTAATTTGTCATGTAATAATGCGTTCAAAGTAGAATAATCCTCTCCTTGTGGAATGTCTGACTTGAGTATCTCATTTACCGTATCTATCTCAACATCGCCATTAGCTAACATTGTATTTTTGTCCAGCATTTTGAAATTAAGCTCTTCTAAATCTGTCTCGTCCATTATCTCTCCAACTATCTCCTCTAGTAAATCTTCAAGTGTAACACACCCTTCAACTCCGCCAAACTCGTCTACAACTATTGCTATGTGGGTTTGTCTACCTTGCATCTCTCGAAGTAATTTGCTAATTCTCTGTTCTTGTGATACGAAGATTGGTTTTCTGCTCAGGGATTCTAAAGTAAGCATTTTTTCATCCTTTTCCAAATGTTTTAACAAATCTCTTACATTGAGTATACCAACAATCTGATCAGGTGTATCTTTGTAAATTGGTATTCTTGAATACCCACTTTTACTTATCAACGGCATCGCATCAAAAAGTAGAGTCTTTGCTGGAAGCATGAACATCTTTGTTCTTGGAGTCATGACTGCACGAATGACAATGTCATCAAACTTGAGTGCCCCGTGAACAAGCTCACGCTCATGTTTTTGCAACGCCTTGTCTTCCAAGCCTTGTTCTATTACACTGTAAATTTCTTGCTCAGTAATTGGTGGTGGTTGGTGTGAACTTCCAACTACTTTTAGTATTGTATTTGTGATCTTTTCAAAAAGTAGCACAAAGGGATAAAACACATAACTGAAAACAAGTATGACTCTACTGACCTTTAAAGAGATTTTGGTTGCATTTGCATTACAATATGCTTTTGGAGTAATTTCGCCAAATACTAGAAGTACAAATGTCATAATGCCAATAGCTATTGCAAGACCATTGTCTCCAAAAATCCCTAATGACACCTCTGTAGCAAGTGCAGATGATCCTACATTGACCAAGTTTGTTCCAAGGTTCAAAGTTGCAAGCATCCTGCTTGGATTGGATTTTAATTTGTAAAGTGATGTTGAGCCTTTTACTTTTTCTTTTACAAGTTGATTGACCTTTGCTTTGCTTATGCCAATTAATGCAATCTCTGATCCGCTAAAAAATCCCGATAATCCCACCATGATTGCAAGTATTGTGACATCTAAAGTCAGGTTTGGCATCATTATCTGGTACCTCTATTGATAGAGTGCATGCTTAACACGGATGTTAAATTATTAGTTTTAATCGTTAAATTTTTCAACATGATTGAGAACAAAGTATTGTGTATGTAATCTTCTACAATGTCTCTTTTATAAGTTCATATTAATAGAATGTCATTCTAGCGGCACATCGTCATGTAATGTGGAATTATTTATTTGCAAAGTGTTCTTCGAGGAGTTTTTTCTTTTCTGCCATGTGGAATAATTCCTCGGTATGCTTGAATGCCTCATCTCTTTTTCTGTTAAACAATATGGCCTGCATTAAGAGATGATTCTCAGGTACTACTATGCCTGTTTGATCATCAGAATACGTCATTTTGATGACATCATCTTGAACTTCGATTACATCTGCATGAATGTGAATCATGTTGGTATCTTTGAAATTAAATTTCATAGTCTCTGCAAAATCTCTAATGTCCTTTGTTCCCTTTGCTGTGTATAATGTTGCAATTCCATATTCGTTTTTATACAAATCCAGAATCTCTTGCACATTTGGTGCAGTCCCATCAAATCTAATGTCCATCAAATGAACATGCATCTGTCTTGTTGGAACCTTTAGTACGCGAATAAACAATGGAGTGTCTGCACCCATATAGCTCTTTACGTCCTCATTGTGGTGTGGTTTTCTAGTCCATTCAATTGAATCTTTCACAGGAGTCTTGACGTCTTCAAGGTCTGCCCATCTTCTTATCAATGTGGCATCAAACCGTCTTATCTTTTTACCATATTTCTCTTTGAGAGGTTGTAGTATTCTTCCCATTCCAGTTACATTGCAGCTTCCCTGCATGACATATTTTTCATTAAATGTTTTTTCGTAATTTACCCTTGAGTTGAATATTAAATTTGCAACAGATTCAGAACCACCTATTTTTTCACCTCCTTGAAAAATAGCTCTGACATTTTTTGGCTCATAAAGTGTTTTTTTGTTTGTATATCCCATACCGCCTGGGGCTGCATCTATTACCAGATCACACTCTGAAATTACATCCTCTAATGAGCCAGATATTTTATAATTTTTAAAAGAATCCATCTTTGCCTTTGGGACATATACGTGAAATCCTCGAGAAATAGCATCTGCAACCTTTTCATCAGGAGAGTACTTGCCTACTCCTACTAATTCTATGTCTTTATCATCTGCAATAAACTGAGTTATCCGACTACCGATGGAACCATAACCATTGACAAAAACCTTTTTCATAGTTTTCTGACAAGAACGCCCATTTATTTGGATTACCCTTTCAACAAGGGCTAAATAATCTAAAACTATTATTTGATCATTGAATATTCATCTGCCATCAATAGGAATTGGGGTGGGAGTTGTAATTGCAGTTGTTGTCATTGTTTTTTTCATGTTTGGACAAGGCACTCAAAAACAGACTGTGTCATTACCACCGATTCAAACTCAGGGCCAAGGCAATGCCACAACTGGACAAGCATCAATACATTTGTTGATTGATAATACTTCTCCAATACTAGGATCAAAAAATGCTCCAATTACAATGATAGAGTTTGGAGACTATCAGTGCTTTTACTGCCACCAATTCTATAATAGTACAGAGCCAGATATTGTGAAAAATTATATCAACACAGGTAAAGTTAGGATGGTCTTCAAGGATTTCACCATAATCGGTCAGGATTCTGTAAATGCGGCTCATGCCTCACACTGTGCGCAAGAACAGGGGAAATTCTGGGATTATCATGATGCTTTATACAATAACTGGGCCGGAGAAAATACCGGCTGGGCATCATCGGATAACTTGTTAAAGTTTGCAAAGCAAGTTGGACTAGATCCAAATATGTTTAATCAGTGTATGACTCAATCCAAGTATATTTCTGTAGTTGAGGGAAGTCTATCCAACGCAAAAGACCTTGGGTTGACAGGAACGCCTGATTTTTTCATCATTTTACCTGACCATACTGTGACCAAAGTGGTAGGAGCACAACCATTCCAAGTTTTTGACAATATATTCAAATCGCAGCTAAAGTCATAAAATTTTAAACATTTTCCCATAAAATGACAAAAAATGTCAATCTTTGGGATCATTTTAGATTCTCAAAATCCTTATATCTGTAATTGGAAAGCTGAAGCTATTGGCTGCAGGTATAGACGACATAGCCCTCTACGTTCCTAGATTGTTTGTGGATGCCAGAGACTTTGCAAAGGCTCGTGGTATGGACCCAGACAAGCTCCAAAAAGGTCTAGGCGTATCTCGAATGGCAATTGTAGATACCAATCAAGACCCGGCATGTATGGCTGCAAATGCTTGCCTTAGAATAATGGAACGAAATAAGATTGCTCCAAAAGATGTTGGAAGATTATACGTTGCTACAGAATCATCACTTGACGAATCTAAAGCAATGAACTCCTATGTGATTGGAATGTTAGAACAAGTCTATGGGAATGATTCCTTTGGACATTGTGGTGGAATAGAATGCAAATTTGCATGTGTTAGTGGGTCATATGCTTTGTACGATAATGCTAATTGGATAAGAGCAGGTGAGGCAGAGGGAAAGTCTGCCATTGTGGTGGTGTCAGATATTGCAAAATATGACATGGGTTCTAGTGGTGAATATACTCAGGGAGCTGGTGCCATTGCAATGCTGTTAAATGACAACCCGCGAATTATGACCTTTGATCCCAAAGTTACTTCAACTTCAATTAAAAATGAATATGACTTCTACAGACCATTTGGAAAAGAGACTCCAATTGTCAATGGACAGTATTCTAACTTGCTTTACATGATTCAGGTCAAAAAGGCATTGATGGCATACAAAGAAAAGGCACTCTCAACTGGAATAATAAAACTAAAGGAAGGAGAGTCAATTTTGGATTATATTGATTTTATCAACATGCATCTTCCATACAGCAACATGGGAAAAAAAGCACTGACATATCTTCTAAGACATGAGTGGCGTAGCTTGCCTCGCTGGAAGGGAATCATAGAAAAAATGGGAATGCCGGAACCTGCACCAAAAGATCCACGTGGAACAATAGAATCAATACTTGCAGATGAAGAGTTTATGCAAAAAGATCACGAGTTTACTAAACGATTTACACAAACTGAGGAATTCCAAGAAGCATATGATTCCAAACTTGCAAGTTCTCTTGTTGCAGCAAGTACGGTAGGAAATATTTACACTGCTTCACTTTACATGGGCTTTAGAAGTTGCCTAGAATTTGAATTCCAAAAGGGTACAGATCTAGATGGTAAGAGATTTGGGTTTGGCTCGTATGGAAGTGGTAGTAGTGCAATGGTCTTTAGTGGTGTTATAATGCCAACCTACAAAGAAATTGTCAAGAACATGAACTTGGAGGCAGAAATCGGTGACAGGAGAAAAGTATCATTAGAAGAATATGAGCAGATTCATGAAAGTAAACTTGGTCCAACTGAGAACATTCTTGAGGGCAAAAAAGAGTTCATACTGGTAGGAGTAGGAAGTAGTCCAGAACTTCGGGGGCAGCGTAAGTATGTGTTTAAAGACTAGCCCATAAAATCGATCCTGACGATCAAAGCAAATCAACAAAAAGGATATAAAATCAGAAATACTGTCACATAGCATGAAAGACCGTTCAATGCCTGTTTGTTTTACAGCTGAACAATATGCAAAGATTGAGCAGATTGCAAAGCAAAAGGGCATGTTAAACGCAGGCCAGCTTCTCGAAGAAGTACTAGGCCAATAAACCGAGAACGAACGTTCTCATTTTCTTTCCTTTATGATAACTATTTAATGGATTTAGTTTCATTTTAAAACATGGGATTATTCTCAAAAAAACCTGTTATTTGCAATATTTGCAAAAAAGAGATAGCACATAAACACAAGCCGAAAAGTGAGTGGCAAATTGAGGGTCCGCTTTGCGGGGATTGTTATGTTATCCAGATGAAAAAATTCTATGAACTAAGTTTGAGACAAAAGTGTGTCACTTGTGGCATGGAAAAAGATGTTCCAGATTTATGGGAACCACGATATCAATGGGATATGACTGGTTTGTTGTGTAAGACATGTTTTAACAAAAAGGATCTTGAATTTAAAAATCAAAAATCATTTTGTACAGTATGTCACAAAACACTTGGCATGATACGATATAATCCGAAAAAACAATGGATACTTGATGGCCAACTGTGCAAAGAATGTTGGGATGTAAACAAGGCAAAGATGGGCTAGCGATGCACATATTCAAAAAATTCAAGTGTGATATATGTAGTGAAAAATTTAGACAACAAGAATACTTGATGCAACATCAGCAGGTATATCATAGTGACAAGATATATGATTGTAAAAAATGCAATATGAATTTCTCAAGTATGGAAGAGATGCGAACTCATATGCAAAGATCACACACTTATCGCGGAAAAAGAGATTCTTAGAAAGCCTTTATTGTTTTTACTACTGGTGGTCTGACCTTTGTAAATACTCTAAAACCACAGATGCATTTTATTTCTGGCAGTCGTGACAATTCAGATTGTGACACATTAGTTCCACAACGCATGCAAGAATAGTACACACTAAATGTTACTGGTTTTTCTTCTACCGGTATTTCCTCTGCTTGTATTTCTGGAGTTGGTTCAGACATTTTATATCGAAATCTATTTCAAAGTAAGTTCAATGTATACGTCGTTTGGAATTTTGATTCTCATTAATTGTCTTATTGCTCTGTCATCTGCACCCAAGTCTATCACTCTTCGATGAATTCGCATTTCCCATTTTTCATAGGTATTTGTTCCTTGACCGCATGGTGACTTTCTTGTAACAACGTTTAATGTTTTTACTGGTAACGGTGTAGGACCTTTTACTTTGACACCTGTCTTTTCCCCTATTCCCTTGATTTCTGTGCAGACCCCGTCCAGTCTTTGAAGACTCGTGCTTGTTAATTTGATTCGGGCTGTCTGTGTCATTCAGGTCCCTTACTTGGTGTATTTCTCAGTAATTTCCTTTACGATACCTGCTGCAATTGTTGCACCCATATCTCTTAAGGCGAATCTTCCCATTTCTGGAAATTCTCCGAATGTTTCAATACACAATGGTCTTACTGGCTTGATTCTAACGATTGCAGAATCTCCGGCCTTTAAGAATTTTGGATTTTCTTCTTCGATTGCACCAGATTGTGGGTTGATTTTTGCTTCGAATGCAACTATGGTTGCTGCAACTTGAGCTGTATGTGCATGCATTACTGGTGTATAACCAGGCGAAATTGCTGTTGGATGGTGAATAACTATGATCTGAGCTCGGAATTCTTTTGCCACGTTCGGTGGTGCGTCAGCTGTTCCGATAACATCCCCTCTGTGGATATCTTTCTTTTCAATACCTCTCAAGTTGAATCCAATGTTGTCACCTGGTTCTGCAGATGACATTTCAGTGTGGTGTGTTTCAATTGACTTGATTTCTCCAATTGCTCCTGATGGCATGACAACTATTTTCATACCTGGTTTTGCAACTCCGGTTTCGACACGTCCTACTGGGACTGTACCTACACCGGTGATTGTATAAACATCCTGAACTGGAATTCTGAGTGGTTTACCTGTTGGCTTGTCTGGCATCTTGAATTCATCAAATGCTTCGTATAGTGTTTTACCTGTCCACCATGGCATGTTTGGTGATTTCTTGACCAAATTATCGCCCTTCCAACCTGAGACTGGAATGATTGCTACATTTTCAAGCTTGTAACCTACTGATTTTAATAATTTCTCTGCTTTTTCTTTTGCTGCCTTGAACGCTGCTTCTGAAAAGTTACTATCATCCATTTTATTGATTGCAACTGCGAGTTGTCCCACACCTAATGTTCTAAGTAAGAAAGCGTGTTCTCTTGCTTGTCCGCCTGGTGCGG
The DNA here is from genome assembly GCF_900167955.1 of Candidatus Nitrosotalea bavarica. Taxonomy (GTDB): domain Archaea; phylum Thermoproteota; class Nitrososphaeria; order Nitrososphaerales; family Nitrosopumilaceae; genus Nitrosotalea; species Nitrosotalea bavarica. The sequence continues at coordinate 37,765 of NZ_FUYK01000014.1, forward strand.
TTGCAGTATCTGTTTCACCTTCTTTGGCTGATAAGACTAACACTGCACAGTCTGCTTCTGAAGCTCCTGTGATCATGTTTTTGATAAAGTCTCTGTGACCTGGTGCATCAATTAATGTGAAGAAGTATTTCGGAGATTCGAATTTTTGAAAAGCTAAATCGATTGTAATACCTCTCTCTCTTTCGTCTTTGATATTGTCCATGACCCATGCATATTTGAAAGTGTCACCTTTTCCGGTCTTCTCGGATTCGGCTGCATGTTGGGCTATGGTTCTTTCATCAACTAAGCCCAATTCCATTAAAAAGTGACCCATGGTTGTAGATTTACCGTTATCGATGTGTCCTACGACAATCATGTTCAAGTGAGGTTTTCTTGCTGCTGCTGTACTCATGTAGGATGTTACTTGAGAAGGGCTTTATTAGCATTTTCATTTTTTAATTTTTTTTACATTAAAAATTGAATTATTTTCTGACTCGATCATTTAGATCAACTTTTTTCACATGGTATAAATCGAACTATTTTATCATCATCAATAATGAAAATTACAGTAACAGTAATCAAAGCTGATGTTGGCGGAATAGGTGGACATACAAGACCAAGTGATGGCCTACTTACCGCTGTGAAAAATCTTGTAAAGCCACAAGTAAGAAAAGATGGTAAAGGACTTCTAATTGATTCCTATATCGGATATTGTGGAGATGACATTCACATCGTCATGACTCATACAAAGGGCGTTAATAATTCTCAAGTTCATGGACTTGCGTGGCATGCATTTGAAGCTGCAACTAGAGTTGCAAAAAGCGAAGGACTGTACGGTGCAGGCCAAGATCTACTGAAAGATTCATTCTCTGGAAATGTGAAAGGCATGGGACCAGGTGTCGCAGAATTGACATTTGATGAGAGACCCAATGAAGCATTTACAATTTATGCCGCAGACAAGACAGAACCTGGAGCATTCAACTATCCATTTTACAGAATGTTTGTTGATGCATTATCAAATACAGGACTAATTGTAAATCAGAACTTGGCAAAAGGTGTCAAGATATCAGTAATGGATGTCGAGAAAGGAAAAATTGCAACACTAAACATGTGGGAAGACAAGCCAACACTTGAAGCTGCACTGATGTATCCTGGAAGATATGTGATATCTACTGTAGATACCAAGGACAATCAGCCAATTTTATCTGCATCAACTGACAGACTACACAATATAGCGGGAACCTATGTTGGAAAAGATGACCCAATATGCATAATACGAACTCAGAAAGACTTTCCGGCAACAGAAGAAGCAGGGGCTGCATTTAACAATCCACATCTCGTAGCAGGAAACACGAGAGGTAGTCACCATATGCCCTTGATGCCAGTGAAAATAAATTCTCCAGCAAGTATCAACTATGCAATTCCAATCGTATCTGCACTTGTGTTTTCAATGCACAATGGTGTGCTAATAGGTCCAATTGATGGGTTTGCAACTGCAGACTGGGATTATGTTAGAAACATTGCAATGAAAAGAGCAATTGCAATTAGAAGCCAAGGATTTGTCCATCCTGCAACACTTGTTCCAGATGAGCTAGAATATGGTGTAGGATACAAGGCAAGAATGAGTGTATTGTGGAGTAAAATGAGACCAATTCCAGGTTCACATCCAAATGTAAAGCCGGGACAAAAATCAAATCAAAATAATATACCAGGTCAGAAACCACAACAAGGACAAAGACCACAACAACCAGGTCAGAAACCACAACAAGG
>NZ_FUYK01000009.1 GCF_900167955.1 Candidatus Nitrosotalea bavarica
GTGTGATTCAGAGCTACTATAAAAATCTCTCAGCTAATTCCCTGAATTGAACTTGCTTGATACTAGAAAATTGCTTATGATAATTTCCTATAATATAAGATCACATTTTGAAATAAAAAGAAAGTTGATTTTAGAATCTAGGAATTACTCTAGTCTTTGCAGCAAACACTACAACGCTCAATACAGCAATTGCAAGAATTATTGATGCTACTGGACCAAATTCTGGTATGGTTGTATTGGTTAATGCAACTTGAGAAAAACTAAGTACTTCACCTTTAACACCTGTCCAGGTGGATGGATCTGTTGTCGGAAGACCAACACCTAGAAGTGTCATCTGGATATTGATTTGATCAGTAGATAAAAGATTCTGAGTAACCTGAATATCCATTCCAGTATGAGTATGAGCATGTTGATTTGATAATATAGTATCATTATCTTGTATGATAGTAATTGCATAATTCTGATGCTTTACAAAATTTCCATTACTGTCATTGAATTCAATTCCTAATACTAATGGTTGTCCACTTGTAAAAGCTGTTGTAGTTATTACAACGGTTGTACTATCAGAAGCTTTTGCAGTATATTCCATATTAGCATTTACAATATTACCTGATGAATCAATTTGCCCAAATGCTGGTGCTACACCTGCAACAGTAATTATAGATAATAGACCAAATAGTATACCTAATGTTTTTGGCTTCATTGTTTTGTATGCCCTAGACTTTGATAAAAACATGATTCTATCTCAATTGTTTTAATATCAAATTATTACTCATAGAATATACTATAAAGATCAAAATTTGATTTTGTAATTAAATTTTAGAATATTCAATAGTTTTTAGTACAAATTTGTTTCTTAATCTCAATGACTTTATTCTAAAATACTTGAAGATTTTCTTTCTAATAAGGAATAAAAAAATTAAACGATATCACTTTCTTGTATTAACATACAATCACTGAAAATTAGTCTGATAAATTTTCTTTGGTTTAATTCTTTGATAAACGAACCGAACAAACAAGTAGAAAACAAACACTATGCTTGTTATGAAAAAACTTACCGGATACGGCTCATAAAATGAAATAAAGAGTCCCAACCATGTTGCCATTAGAGCAATAACTACAGAGATTATGATAACTCGCTGTGGTCGTTTTGCTAATCGTTGAGCGGTTGCCGCTGGTGTAACCATTAGTGAGAAAATAAGAAGAACACCTACTACTTGAACAGCAATCGATGCCGCAACTGCAACTAAAAGCATGAAAATAATACCAAGCAAAAGCACCGGCATTCCCTTTGCTTCTGCTACTTCTTCATCAAGTGATGAGAATAAAAGCGGTCTATATACAACCGCTACTGCAGCTAAAATTATTGAACCGGCAACAAGTGTCAAAAGAGCATCGTTGCTACTAATGCCCAGTATTTCTCCAAACAAGATAGAGTATGCTTCAGTTGCATAACCAGTATAGAGACTGATGAATAATACGCCCATACCTAGCATGAATGCAAGAACTATACCGATCTGAGTATCACGATGGGCTGCGCGAGAACCAAGTATAGCCATCACAAAGCCACTGACACTTGTAGACAACAAGAGTCCAAAAACAGGTCTGATTCCAAATAATACTGCTCCTGCTGCACCAGCAAAACCAATGTGAGCAAGTGCATGCGCTGCAAACGACGAACGACGCAACACAACAAAATATCCAACAATACCTGCTATGATTGCGACTATTGTTCCTGCCTCAAATGCATGTTGCATAAACTCAAACTGAAACATCTTTTGCAAGTCAGCAAGTAAATTGATGCTGAAGGGAATACTATTCATGGCCATGGCTGTCCTCAATACCTATAATTGCAATATTACCCTTGGAATCTTTTAGTACTTCAATAGGAACCCCGTACAAAGCAGTGAGAGACTCGGATGTCAGGACTTCTTTTGGCTTCCCGGTTGCCAGCTTGCCATTGGCGATGTAAACCACTTTATCAAGAAACGGTAAAAGAGGATTAATGTTATGAGCAATCAGTAATGCTGTTACGTTACGCGATCGAACCACGTTATTGACAAGTTGCAACAATTCTTTCTCGCGCCTCATGTCAAGATTTGACAATGGCTCATCGAGTAATAATATATCTGGATTACTTACCAATGCTTCGGCTAGAAATATCCTCTGTAGTTCTCCACCTGACAATACACTGAGGGGATGATGTGCTAGATCTTTCGCTCCAACAGCTTCCAATGCATCAAAAGCGACTTTACGATCCTTTTGTGAAAACAAATTAAAACCCCACTGTTTGCCTGAAAAACCTAATCGTACTAATTCAAGTGATTCAATATTAGTTTCGCTGTCAATTGTATGACGCTGTGGCACATAACCAATCTGCGGATTTCCACGCTTAGGCAGGGCATTAAATATCTCAATAGTGCCGCTAATTGGTTGCTGCAAGCCAAGAAGCAAACGAAATAGAGTTGTCTTGCCTGCTCCGTTAGGACCAATAATGGCCACAAACTCACCACGATCAATGTCAAAACTGGCGTCACTCCAGACGGTCTTGTCCTGATAGCCGGCTACCACGTGCTCAGCTGTAATAATCTTGGAATGTAATGTGCTCATTTATCATTTTCCGAGGGCTTGGGCATTAAGTGCGTTTTGGAGAGTAAGTAATTCTCCATTCATCCAATCTTGGAACGAAACATCTGGTGGTTGTATGGTTTCCGTTACACCAACAGTTGGAATGCCTTCTTTAGCAGCAAGTGCCTTGATACTTTGCGTGAGTGGTGTTACTGTTTGTTCGTTGTAGACCAATACTGTCAAATTTCCGCCCTGGCCCTGAAGCTGCTGCTGAAATTGTACAACGCTCTGTGCCGACGGATCGTTTCCTTCAGCAACAGATTCCATAAATTCAGGAGGAGATACAAGGTCAAGACCTGTAGCGTTTGCAATATATACAAAGATGCTCTCTGTAGATGCTACTCGTGTTCCATGGAACTGCTGCTTGATCTCGTTGATTCTACTGTTATATTGTCCAAGTGATGCATTCAGGTTAGTATACTGTTGTGTATAATATGCAGTATTAGTGGGATCAATAGAAACAAGATCTGAATACATCTTATTCACAGTTTCATTCACATAAGTAGGGTCATACCAAAAATGAGGATTGTCACCACTTTTTTTTCCTAGAAGATCTGCCACATTCAAAACTTTTTGATTTGAATTATTGCTTGCTGCAATAATTTTTAGAGCCCAATCGTCATACCCAGCTCCATTAACAATTACAAAATTAGCAGTTGCAATTGCTTGAGCATCTGCACTGTTGCTTTCATATTCATGTGGATCTGCATTAGGATCTGAAACAACACTCAACACTTGGACATGCGTTCCTCCAAGCTGAGATATTAAACTACCCCAAAAATTTTCAGCGGCAACTATTTGTATTTTTGATGTTGAACTCGAACTGGCAGACGATATTGCACTTTGTGTGTTTTGCTGTTGGGAAATATTAGTACTTGTTAAAACAACAACAGCTATGATGATTGCAGCTGTAATCCCACCAATGATTTCTACTTGTGTGAGTTTTTTCAACACTAATTTTGTTCTTAAGTTATTAATAAATTTATAAAATGTTAATAATTTTTACTATTAAACTTATAAGATACTTAATAACACAAATTTCATGCCAATAGTCTCTATATCTCTCAATGACGAGATACTTTCCGAATTAGACAGGATACAAAAAACAATGGGGTTTTCTGGCAGGTCTGAAATTATTCGAGCAGGCATACGAAACCTAGTGGCAGAAGAAAAACAGCATGGCACACTGTCTGGATCAATTCATGCTATTCTCATGGTTGTTCATGATGAAGAATCAGAACAAGTTGTAACTGGAATCAAACACAATCATGAAGATTTGATTGGTACTCATCTACATAGTAAAGTAGATGGTAACAAATGCATGGAACTTTTCTTGCTACATGGAGATGCCTCAAAGATTAGTATAATGACACGAGACTTTCAGACAAACAAAAAGATGGACAATGTCAAACTAGTTGCAATGTAAAAAATTTTATTTCTTTAATAAAATTATATTCCGTTTTCATTTAGAATTAATGCAAGAAGTGCGGCACGTGTATCTTTTCCATATTGTGCTTGTTTAAAATACTTGGCCTGCTTTGTAGAATCAATCTCTGGAGATATCTCATCAAGACGCGGTAGCGGATGCATTATGATGGCATCATCTTTTATTTTCTTTACAAGTTCTGTACCAATTTTGTAGCTTCCTCTTACTTTGACATATTCTTCAATGTCAGCAAATCTTTCCTTTTGTATTCTTGTTACATATATTACATCTAGATCTTCAATATTTTCTTCCAGATCACTAGTCTCAGTATACTGAAGTTTTTTTCTTATTTCATAAGTTGAATCAGATCGGATTTTAAGTGAAGGAGGAGATATCAGTTTTACATTGACATTGTAATTGCTCAGAGCATACAAAAGAGAGTAGACGGTTCTTCCATATTTTAGGTCACCAACAATTCCTATTTTGAGACCGTCAATTTTCTTTTTTTCTTTTCTAATTGTATAAAGATCAAGTATTGCCTGTGTTGGATGCTCTTCTGTGCCACTTCCTGCATTAATCAGGGGTTTTTCTGAAATTTCTGCTGCAAATCTGCTAGAACCATCAAGTTGGTGCCTAAGAATCAAGACATCGGAATACAAAGACATGATTTTTACTGTATCTGCAAGACTTTCACCCTTTTTTGCAGAAGATGATGAGGCATCAGATATTCCAAGGGAAGTGCCCCCGATTGAGGCCATTGCTGCCTCAAAGCTTAATCTGGTTCTAGTACTAGGTTCAAAGAATAGATATCCAAGTGTCTTTCCACGTACAAGTTCCCTTCTCTCATTTGGGTTCATCTCAATTATTTTGTCAGTTGCTTGGAAAACAGTTTCAAACTTTTGTTTATCAAAATCTCTCACTGAGACAATATCTTTTTGGAAAAAAGAATTGCTCATTAGCAATTCACTATTATATATGAGTAGTATACAAACTATTCCAATGTCAGAGTCTGATCTTATCGTAAGGAGAATCAAAAATGGAACTGTAATTGATCATATTGAATCTGGAAAAGGATTGAAAGTATTGAGTGCATTGGGAATAGACGGGAGAGATGGTAATGTAATTACAATTGCACTAAATGTTCCAAGCTCCAAAGTTGCAAAAAAAGACATCATAAAAGTTGAGAATAAATTTCTACAAGATACAGATACAAATAAACTTGCACTTATTGCACCAAAGGCTACAGTAAACATAATTCGAGATTACAAATTAGTTGAGAAGAGACGTGTTGCCTTGCCAAATCAAATAGAGAGAATTTTTCGATGTTCAAATCCAGATTGTATAACAAATAGTGATGAGGATATTCAACCCATCATGGACGTTGTTGACAAAACAGGACTTGTTCTAAGATGCAGATATTGTACAAGAACTTTGGACGTTAATGAATTAAAATATTATTAAAATTTCTATTTCTTTTCTATTTGCATTTCGTATTGGTCAAAGGTAAACTTTCTTGCAGTTCCAAATGGTTTGAATGCTCTTCCATTACCATGATAGAACTTTGAGAAGAATTCAACGTAGATTAACCTAGCTCCCTGAATACCTGGTTCAAAGACACCAATTACAATATTGAATATGTGACCTATGAAGAGTATTATTGTTCCAAGAATAATGAAAGGAATTGAATGATGTAATGTTTTCATAAAGATAAAGTCAATTACATCAGCCAAGATAACAGATGCCAAAAGAATACCAACAAGTCTGGTGTATGAGAGTATGTGACTTACAATGGATGGCAATTCCATGATTGCTCTTGGACCTTCTCCTACAAACATTAGTCCAATTCCACCTATCATCAAGCCTATGTAGGCTGCACCTTGTGCACTATGTACGGGGTTAACATGTTGATGATGCATTAGTGCAAGTCCAAAGAGTACTACACCCCAACCAAAGAGTAACCAGCCTACTTTACCAATCGCATGTTTTTTGAGACCTTCACGCAAACTGTTCAAAATACCAAGAATTAGACCAAATGTGACCATTCCAAGACCAATGTATCCACTAATTAGCAATAGTTTTCTTAGGCTAGTAATTGGACTGAATATTGTTCCATCTGCTGGAAGATGCAAACCTAAATGGCTATTGAGAAAACCAAATAGGTAACCGTTAAGATGGAATCCAAAGTAGAGGTTAAACACAAATCCTAATCCTATTGCAATGATAGCACCCGGTGTCATTGCTTTTGCAAGTTTTACCATCTGTCGTCTTTTCAATATATTCAGTGCAAACTTTCGCAACATACCCGGCATAATGTTAATGTCTCTCTTTCCACCTTCGATTCTTCGAATAACCCACCGACAAACTAGAAGTATAAAAAGTCCATATCCTGCATCTCCTACCATCATACCATAGAATATCGGGAAGAGTATACCAAAGATGAGTGTAGGATCAAATTCTTTGCCTTGTGGTAAAGAATAGAATCGGATAAAAGCCTCAAACAGTTTGAATCTTTTTGGATTATCAAATTGTGTCGGAGGATGCTCGTCTGTTTCAAGTTCAAACAGCATTGTACCTTTGGTATGTTTTTCAAATACTGCTCTTAGTTGATTTACCTTTGATTTTGGTATCCAGCCTTCAAGTGCAAACGAGTCGGATGTAACTCCCAAGTTATCAATGACTTCAAGTTTTCTATTCTCAATTTCGAGTTGCTCCTCTATGCATACGATATTAACATAATGAGTCTTTGAGATTTCATCTAGCTGTATCTCAACTTCTTTTAGTTTTTGTGAGATCTCGGACTGTTTTGTTTTGAGTTTTTGAATTAGATGATCTGCCTTTCCATCTAGTTTTGGAACTGCCTCTAACTTTACATCATATTCTTGAACTATAGTGGCAAGTGCATGTGGTGGAAAGTTTGGAAATGTGACAAGAACCATACTTGTGGTATCTTTTCCTTCTTTAGTATTGATAAAAACATCTTGACTGTTAACATCAAGTGCCTTTTTAAAAGCAGAATAGTTCTTTGAATTCATTCTACCAAAGTAAGAGTGGGCCATCTTTAATTGAAGAACACTAAAGTCTTCTGGGAAAAATGAGAACTCTTCAACTAGTTTTATATTATTTTCTGTCTCGTTATGTTGTGTCAGAAGACTTTCCTTTTCTTTTTCCAAGGTTGCAACTTTGTCATCTATATTGATAGATTTTGTAGCCTGCATAATTTGGTCTACAGAGATAAATCTTTGGCACTGTGTTGCCTCTATTGGAGGAAGTACAGTTTTCAGAGCCTTCATTCGTAAAAGTTGATCTGAAACTTGTCTGAATTGGTCATTATCACGCTCATTTCTTAGCAAGGGAATTACTTCTTTTGAGAGCGGTTCTAACTGTACAACATTAAGATCGTGTAAAATAGACACTACAGTTTGATTTTCTTTTCGCAGTCCAAGCACTGCAATTTTTTCCATGGGTACTGGTTTTAGAACCAAGATCTATACCTCTTTTAGTAAAATATCAATTATTTCTTTAACTATATGAGAATCAATTTTTGAAGAAATTGTTTTTGCCTTATTTTTTGCCTCTTCTACAATTTTTTCTGTTTCAGCATTTGCTTTCTTTCTTGCCTGTTCCATAGATGATTCAACTAATTTTTCTCCATCTGATTTTGCAGTTGTAATTGATTGAGTAACATGAATTTCTAAATTTCTTAATTCCTCTACTACTTTCTTCTTTTGCTCATCAATTTCTTTTTGAATCTTATCTTCTGCTTCTTTTATTTTTGCAAGTGAATGTACATATTTTTCTGATGTAGACATTTTAAACTCCCCAAAAGTGCTTGCTTGCATACAGTGCCAAGCCGATTGTAGCAAGAATATTTCCTAGCTTAAATGCTCTGATTATCATAAAGAACTTTCTCTGTTGGGCATTTACAAATCTAGGCAAGAATTTCTTTCTCCTTTTTCAGTAAAGCTTCTTGTTCTCTTTCTCCCATCTTTCGTTTTACAGTCTTTAGCATCATGAAAGTATCTCGTTCCATCTCATCTAGTCGGAATATGATGAATTTGATTGCAGCGAGCAATCTGGGGATGAATACGTTTTCAATAGCATTAGATTTTCTTTTTGTTTTTTCAATCTCAAGTAATAGTTTACGAAGTGTTGTTTCCTTTTCTGCTACATCAAGAACCATCTTGTGTACATTCTGAAATGCTTTGATTGCTTCATTAATTGATGGAGGCAATTCCAAGAGGTGTTCTGTGAGTGCTTGATTGCTTTTTCCACCCTCAATCTTTGGAATTCGAACACCCATAACGTTCTTTGGAGTAATATGTAATTTATTTAATTGTGGGATCTTCATGGCTTCGTTTTCTAGTCTCATAGCGCCAGCAAGCATCTCAGCCATTCGAATGGCTTGATATCCTTTTACTAGTTCTGCTTGAAGACCGCTTCTAAGTGAGGCCACACTCTTGCTGGTGTTAAAGAACTCCAAAATTAGCGCTTGTCTTTTTAGCTTGAGTAATTTTAGACCTTTTTTTGCAACAATGATTCTTCGTTTTGTACGGATGTATTCAAGACGGGTTGGTCTAATGTTAATTACTGATGGCAATTTTATGCACCTGCACCAGATTTCTTTCTGTACTTTTCGATTAATTCTGGCTTGATACGATTAAGTTCAGAGTCTGATAATTCACTTAGTAGTTCCCAGCCAATATCCAAAGTTTGTTCAATTGAACGGTTCTCGTCCATTCCTTGGTTGACAAATTTTCTTTCAAAGTCATTAGCAACTTTCATGAATTTCCTATCAAGGTCACTAAGAGCTTCTTCACCTACGATTGCAGCCAATGATCTTGCATCTTTACCCTGTGCATAAGATGAATAAAGTTGGTCTGCAAGGCTTCGGTGATCTTCTCTTGTACTTCCCTTCCCAATACCTTGGTTCATCAAACGTGAAAGACTTGTCAAGACATCCACGGGAGGGTGAATATCTCCTCTGTGTAGATCTCGACTCATGACAATCTGTCCTTCTGTAATGTAACCAGTAAGATCTGGAATTGGGTGAGTGATATCGTCTGCAGGCATTGTAAGAATTGGAATCTGAGTAACAGAACCGTTTCTTCCCTTGATTTTTCCCGCTCTTTCGTATAATGATGACAAGTCAGTGTACATGTAACCAGGATATCCTCTTCTTCCTGGAACTTCTTCTCTTGCAGCAGAAATTTCTCTTAATGCTTCACAATAGTTTGTCATATCAGTCATAATTACAAGAACATGCATGTCTCTTTCATAAGCAAGATATTCTGCAGTAGTTAATGCAAGTCTTGGAGTAAGTAGACGCTCCATTGATGGGTCAGATGAGAGATTTAGAAATAGTGCAGTTCTTCCAAGTGCTCCACTTTCTTCAAATTGTTTTACGAAAAAGTTTGCTTCTTCACTTGTAATTCCCATTGCTGCAAAGACTACTGAAAAGTTCTCTGAGCCTCCGAGAACTTTGGCTTGTCTTGCAATCTGTGCTGCAAGTAAGTTATGAGGAAGACCTGCACCTGAAAATATTGGAAGTTTCTGACCTCTGACTAGAGTATTCATTCCATCAATGTTAGACATTCCAGTTTGGATGAATTCAGATGGTTCTTCTCTTGAATATGGGTTAATACCAGAACCTACCAAGTCAACTTTGGTTTTAGAAACAATTTTTGGACCATTATCTTTTGGATTTCCAAGACCGTCAAATACACGACCCAACATTTCGTCAGATACTGCCAACTGTGCAGTCTCTCCAAGGAATCTTACTGATGTATCACCAATGTTAAGACCTAGTGTTGCACCAAAGACCTGAACAACTGCAAGACCTTGTCTTGTATCAAGAACTTGACCTTGTCTTCTTTCACCATTTGGTAGTTTTATTTCTACCATTTCACCATAAGCTGCATTTTCTACACCCTCTACAAACATTAGAGGACCTGCAATCTTTGAAATTGTTTTGTATGAAATATCAGTCATTTATCGTGTTGCCTCCGTTAATAATGTTAAAAATTCTTGTTGCATTTTGCTTTTTGTGTCCTTTACTAGTTGTTCAACTTGATCTTCCTTTGTCCATTTAATTTTCGATATCATTTTTCTTGATTCTAACTGGCCAATCTTTACAGATGTAATTCCTTTCTTGATTGCATCTGCTTCCATCTTACCAAATTCTAAGATTGTAGATAGCATTAAGAATTGTTTTCCAATTGATGTGTATGTATCCACATCATCGTATGCACTCTGCTGAAGATAGTCTTCTCTAATTGATCTTGCAGTATCTAGTACACCTTTTTCTGGTTCTGGAAGTGCGTCGTAACCTACAAGCTGAACAATTTCTTGCAACTCAGATTCTTTTTGTAAAATTTCAAGTGCTTCTTTTCTTGATGAAATCCATGTTGCTGATACATTATTCTTGTACCAATCTCCCATGCCGTCTGCATAAAGTGAATAGCTGGTTAGCCAGTTAATTGACGGAAAGTGTCTTCTTGATGCCAAGCTTGCGTCAAGTGCCCAGAAAACTCTTGTTACTCTAAGTGTGTTTTGAGATACTGGTTCTGAAAAGTCACCACCTGGTGGAGATACTGCACCGACAAGTGTAAGAGAACCTACACGCTCTTCAGGTGAAATTACAACTGCTTTTCCACCTCTCTCATAAAATTCTGCCAGTCTTCTACCTAGATAAGCTGGATATCCTTCTTCACCTGGCATTTCTTCTAGTCTACCAGAAATTTCTCTGAGTGCTTCTGCCCATCTTGAAGTACTGTCTGCCATTAATGCAACACCGTATCCCATATCACGATAATATTCTCCCATTGTAATACCAGTGTAGATACTTGCTTCACGTGCAGCTACTGGCATGTTAGAAGTATTAGCAACAAGAATTGTACGCTCCATCAAAGGTCTCTTTGATTTGGGGTCTTCAAGTTTTGGAAATGTTGTAAGAACCTCAGTCATTTCATTTCCTCTTTCTCCACAACCTACATAGACAATCACATTACTGTCAGCCCATTTTGCAAGCTGCTGCTGAGTTACTGTCTTTCCACTTCCAAATGGACCTGGAATTGCAGCTGTGCCACCTTTTGCAACTGGGAAGAAAGTATCAAGTACTCTTTGTCCAGTAAGCAATGGTTCCTCCGGAGGTAACTTGCGTAGAACTGGTCTTGGAGTTCTTACAGTCCACCAGCTGGACAGACCAATTTCTGTCTTGGTTCCATTTTGTACGGTTGCAACAATATCATTAACAGTATACTTGCCTTCAGAAATATCAGTCAGTATTCCTTTAACATTGTAAGGAACCATTATTTTATGCATGATAAGTGGAGTTTCTTGAACTTCACCAATTATTTCTCCAGGCGAAACATGATCTCCTTTTTTCTTTAATGGAACAAAGTCCCATTTTATTTTCTGGTCTAGTGCAGGAATGACTTTTCCTCTACTGATAAAATCACCACTTTGTTCTCTTAGAATATCTAATGGTCTTTGGATTCCGTCATAAATTGATTTTAGTAAACCTGGTCCAAGCTGCATTGAGAGTGGTCTTTTTGTATTGATTACCTTCTCTCCTGGGCGAAGACCAGTTGTATCTTCATAAACTTGAACTGTTGCCTTGATTCCGTCGATTTTAATTATTTCTCCTACTAGTCCCATATCACCAATGCGAACAACGTCAAACATTTGTGCGCCTTCAAGGCCACTTGCGATTACTACAGGACCTGAGATTCTTGTGATTATTCCTTCAGCCATTTATCATCATCAACTCGAGGGTATACTTATTCCTAACACTCTCTTTGCTAGTACAGCAATAGATTCTTCTTGAATATTACCTTCTAAAGCAGGCATGAATATTACCAAAGGTTCGATCGAACCTTCGATCTTTTTCCTAAAGATCGCAGGAAGGCTACTTCGAACAACATCACTTACAATAATTAGACTATAGTTACCGGATGCAAAGAGATCTTGAATTATCTTGCTTGCCTCTTCGCCACTTGTAATGAAGGTGTCTTCTATTCCTAGAAGATTATATCCTATAACAAGTTCTCGCTCTCCTACTACTGCTATTTTTCCACTGGTTTCAGATTGTTGTTTTGACATTTTCTCACTCTATTAGTAATAATGAATTAATGTATTCGGGGGATAGGTTATAGCGTTTACCATAAGCGATCCTTTTGATATTTTCACGCTCGTGTTCTGTGTTGATGATAAAGTAGAATATAGTACCAATTGAAAGTGCAATATTTTTCAATTTTTTGACATATTCAGAATTTATGAATTTATCCAATGCAATTTCAAAGTCAATCAGACTCTTTGATTGCTTGTATTGTGCTAGTGCGTTGACTAGCATGAATCTATTTTCGACTCTACCTACAATTTCTGCCACATCTTTTGCTCCATATACATCTAACAATTCATTTTTGGTAATTTTTCCACCTTCGACTAGATGTTTGCTTACTATATCCTTGTCAAGATCAGATTCTTTAGCTTTGAGGATACTGAGAATATTCTTTTTATCTATTTCTGTTCTTATCAGATCACGAATTATTCCCTCATCACCTTGGAAGAATTTGAGTGACTCTAGCAAATTATGATAATAGAAAGACTGGAGTGCAGACATCATAGGTCCGAGATCGCCTGTCTTTTGATATATTTCTAGATGTTGCATCAAAACTGTTCCATAATTGTATTTTACAAGCTGATGTACAACACCATCAACTCCAGTTTGAGATAAAATTATTTTCATCTCATCATGTGAGATATTTCCAGCAGATATTCCTGCAGGAACATTTCTGCTTGAGACAAGAAATGATTCTGTCTCTGAGATTGGTCTTCCCATACTCTTTGCAGAGAGTATAAGTTCAATATTGTAAATATCCCATTTTGAAAGATATGCCCTGACAGCAGACTTGCCACTAAATGGAGTTGCTTCCAATGCAGTTTTGTTGATATATACAAGATGTCTGTTAAGTGCAACTTCTAATAATTCGGATTGTTTGAAAATTGTTGCAGCCTTTTCAATTTCTGTTTTATACCAAGTAGACTCAAGCGTCTTTACCATCTCAGTCTCGTCTTTTGCCTTCATTAGATTTTGTATTGTTTCTTTTGAAAGAAGATTAAGTGAAATTGCTTGTAGTCTACCAAATGATGATGCGTATTGTGATGTTGGCATTACATTTTCTCCGAGAGGAAGCTCTTGACTTGGTCTTCATTGGTTCTAAGTAATTCTTCAAAAGTAAGGTCCAATTCTCTTGTTCCTTCTTTGTTTTCTGCAATGATTCCACCAAGGGTCTTGATTGACTTGCTTGTGGTTACTCCAAGTTCTTTGAGAATTGATTTGTCTTCTTCTCGGCAATGAACGATAATATTTTGACCAAGTTTCTTTTTTGAATTGCTAACCATAGTTTCAAGAGCTTTCTTGTACTGTGGACTCTTTGAATAATTTTCAATCTCTTGTTGTATTACGGTAAAAGCAGATTGCATATTGGCATTTATAGCATCAAACATTATTTTCTTTGCTTGGAGTTTTGAAGCTTCGATTATTCTTGCTTGTTCTCTTTCTGATTTTATTTTGGCCTCAGTTGAAAAACGTTCTTGAATCTCTTTGATAGTGTGATTCATCTCTGATTGGAGCTTTGATTTTTTTTCAGCCAGATCTTTTTCAAGACCATCAAGCTCTTTTCGCTTTCTACTCTCTATCTCTTGAATGAACGTTTCAATGCTCATTACTGAAAACCACTATAGTATGCCAAGTAACAATATGATTCCTAATACGAAACCAATAATCCAAAGAGTTTCTGGAATGACAAAGAAGAACAATACCTGACCAAACTTCTCTGGTTTCTCAGCAATAATACCCATACCGGCTGCACCAATACCCTGTTGTGCATTACCAGTACCAATAAGACCACCTGCGATTGCAATTGCGGCTGCAATTGCCAAAAGTGGTTTTGTTAATCCGCTACTAGTAGTAGAAGTGTCGGCTGCAAATGCTGGAGTTGTTGACACAAATGTTGATAGTGCAATTGTCAATCCCGCAGCTATAACTAAAAGCGACAATTTTGAACGCTTGTTAAGCACCATCACCAAAGGCTCATTGAAAGAGGCTATATTAATCTAATTCTTGCAAAGTAAATTTTATGTTTTTGAAATTAACAAATGTGCGCTCATCGTACATTTTTTATAATAATTAGATTAAGTTTTTGAAAGTTCTATTGGCAAGTCAAGTTTGTTTCCCCACTCACCCCAAGAACCAAGATAGACCTTGACATTTTTGAAACCAAGTAATTTTAATGCTACAAAAGAATTCGCTGCACGATATCCTCCCTGACAATATGTTATAATTTCATCATCTTTTGAAAAATTATACGTCTTGGCAAGATCCTCATTTGATTTCATAGTACCGTCATCATTTACATTTAGCATCCAATCAATATTGATAGCAGTTGGGATGTGTCCCTTTCTTGCAGCCCTGATTGTGACTCCATTGTATTCATCTTTGCCTCTTGCATCAAGAAGCTTGATTTTGCCAATCTTTTTGTTGATGTATTCATAACCTGCAATTACATCTTTGTTAATCTTGCCTGAAAATTTTTCTGGTTTGAATCCATTTGTCTTGGTTTCTGTAACAAGACCAAGACTCTTCCATTTCTTAAATCCCCCATCTAACATGAATGTATTAGGGTGTGAAAAATACATCAGAGTCCAGACACCCCTTGCTGCACTCATTCCAGAAATTTCATCATAAAATACAACTGTCTTGTTATTTGTCACACCCAAAAAAGAGAGAAGATTTTCC
Organism: Candidatus Nitrosotalea bavarica; assembly: GCF_900167955.1. Taxonomy (GTDB): domain Archaea; phylum Thermoproteota; class Nitrososphaeria; order Nitrososphaerales; family Nitrosopumilaceae; genus Nitrosotalea; species Nitrosotalea bavarica. Next base: position 14,853 of record NZ_FUYK01000009.1, read on the forward strand.
ATCTGTTTTTCAAATGCATTTATTCCATCTTTTGAGGTATCAGACCAATGATAATAGAAAAAATCAAGATTTACAGCACCTGGAATGTGTCCTTCCAAATAATCCTTGTATGATCTTGAATCAACAAGAATTAAATCTGGTTTTTCAATCTTCTTTAGCAATTCATTAGGTGAGATTAGCATATTTCATATCTAAGATGAGGGTAACCTAAATCCCTTTTCACATTTGTCAAGTAAACCATATGACAAAATAAAAAACACATGAAATTTTTTACAAATACACATAGAACATATTTGAAGAAAAAGAAAATTGTTATAATTTTCACATGCCACAAATTCTTATATCTTGGTAAAATAGGATAATATCACAAAATGAAAATTCTAGATTATCAAACCATGAAAAATTATTGGCTTGTAATACAAGAGTCATTTTAAAAATAGTGAGTAATAATGACAAAGATAAAAAAACAAAGTCCAAGTCTATCAGTTTTTCGGACTTTTAAGACAAAGGATAAAGAGTTTACAGGTGAAGCGATGCGACAGCGAGGAATAATTATTCATCTTGCAGCCGAGACTTTACCAACAAGAAAGACACGTACTGCAATTGCACACAAGCTTGCTGAACTAAACGGAACTACATGGCAGAATATCTACTCTGGAATTTTTAGAGATTTAGACGAAATTCTCCTTCCTCTGGAATTAGTAGAAGAAGCTGGGAGGCTGCCAATAAAGCGCGGCCCAAAAGCGCTCCAAGAGCAGGGAGTTCCATATTATCAACTAACTGACAGTGGGTTGCTTGTTGCAGCTTCTGTATCAGAGACAGACAAGGAAAGAACTCAGATCATGAATAAATTTCTTGAAAAAGATTCTAACACAAGGGAGAAGGATTTGAAGAATGCAATTATTACATTACTTGACATTGCGCCAAATTTTGTTTTGCTAGTATTAAGAAGATATGTAGAGTCATACAGTGATGGAAAGATTGACAATCTTGTTCCATTCAACACGGAGCACATCAAAAAGGCCTTTGATGATACATTAAATGCTCAAAGGGAGCTCTTGGAAGGATTTGCGTCTTTATCCAACCATGACAGAGAGCCAATCATAGACTTCCTCAAGAAAGTAGGCTAGTCTCAAAAATAATTAAAATCCCTTTCCAAAAGAGCTTGATAATATTGATAATGTCATCTAAAGCCGCTTCTGGCAAATTATGTCATATTGAAAAAAAGTGATTAATATGACAGATGAGCTAATTGAAAATATAACGTACTTGATAGATTCTAAGAAGGGAGATATTGGAAGACTAGGCTATATTCTAAGTGCATTACAGGATGGTAAATCACTTTACAATTCTGATAAAAAATATCTTGATTCACTGATTGTAACATACATGGGTTCCTCGAAGAAAAAATTTGGAGAGCAAAAATCTGTTGAAGAACTCAAAGCTGAGCTTGTAAGAGTAAAAGATAGACTAGAAAAATTCGAGAAACGCGGATACAAGAAACCTGTTGGAAGAAAAGCAGGATTTTTCTTTGTTACATGTTTCTTTGGATGGCATGCCATTATTACACTACTTGGTAGGGGATCTCTGATCAACATACAGGATATCAATCCATATCTCTTACCACTGTATTATCTAGAAAAGGTAATCCCAGGACAATATCTAAACTATGTGTATCAATTCAATCTAACCATACCAAAGATTGTAGAACTTGCATGGATAGTAATGATGTTTACTTGGATAATACTTGGTTTTGCTTATTTAGGAAAATTCATTCGTTCAAGATACAACCCTAATCGTTAGGAACTAATTTTTATTTAAAATCAAAATCTTTAGAGTAGTCCTGTCCAGCAAGGGGCGAATGTGTTGAGTAATATGTAGTTCCATTAATTCTAATCTGTGCAGTACCACTTTGAAGTGCTGACCAAATCTGTGGATTATTTCCATCATTGATTAGTTGTGCCTGACTTGTAATTATCTCAGAGTTGTGCTGTGTAAGAGGCAAGTATGTTGAACTATCTGATGCTCCTTCATATTTTTCTCCATATTGGCCGTGTCCAATCGAAACACCGTTTACATAAATATCATAGCTTAGCATTTCAATAATCAAAGTATTGTCATTTGGATTTGTCAAATTAAATTTAGTCTCTATTGTTGCAGCCCTATTTGTTACAGACAATACAGATGAGCCATTGTATTTCATATCAAGTGGTTTTACTTCAGTTAATACTGATGTTAATGCAGATGGGGTATTATCATTATTAGATATCATGTTCTTAAGAAGACCTGAGCTTGGAAGAACGGCAACTATACCAAGTATTGCAACTATAACTCCTATAGCAACATAAACTAAAATTTTCTTCTCCATGAATATTTTACTAATTGTTCAATTCTTAAATGTTGAGTTGAAAACGCTTATAGTAAAAGTTTCAAAAGAAAATCTATGCAATATTATCAAGCAATCAGAATAGGTCAGGAAAGATCAAGAAAATCACAGATGATTTTGTTCTCACATGCAGGATTTGCCATGCTTACACTTACTGTAAAAAAATCTCAAGGAACATTTGTTCCTGTAGGAGAAAAAGAACTTGTGGCCATTATTGAAAAACCAGGAGAAGGCTGGCTTGTGGTAATAGTTGATGAAGAAGGATATGCCAAGTCACAATCCAAAGTTCTCAAAGAGGATGAAGCAAAAGAAATTTTAAAAAAAGCTACTTCTGCAGGAATTCCACAATATGATGGACAGATCAGACTAGTGTAATTTCAGTACCCTCTGGGCTTCCTTTGAATGCCTTTTCCAATGTCTTGATGTCTGCCTTGAGGATCCTTGTTTTTAGCTTCGAACGCTCAATCACTTTTAATGCTACAATGTCCATCAGGTCATATCCTCCTGCTATAGAATCCTGGTGAACAAGCATAGAACGTAGTTTCTTTATTGGTATTTTTTTAAATTTAGTTGCATTCTTATTTTTATTTGGATCAGAATCATATACACCATCAACGTCTGTTGCATTCAAAAATATGCCCGCTCTTACCTTTTCTGCAATAAGTGCAGCAGTAGCATTTGTGCTCTGTCCTGGATGAAGACCTCCTGTGACAACAATCAATCCAGAATCTGCAGCATTTGCAACTTCTTTTAGATTAACTGGAGGATGAGGGTAAGCTTTTTCCTGTAATGCATAGATCAAAAGTTTTGCGTTAAGTCTTGAAACTTCGATTCCAAGCTCATCAAGTGTTGATTCATCTGCCCCAGAGGATCTAGCGTGTGAGATATAGTGTCTTGCAATTTTTCCTCCACCTGCAATTATGATTGGCTGACAGATTTTACTTATCTTCACAAAAAACTCGGCATATTGCTTTAATGTTTTTGTATCCTCAAGACCAAACAAACTTCCAGATAATTTTATTACAATTCTTTTTTTCATTGCCTGTTTTCACCAAGAATGACGTGTGCTGCAATTTCAACCTTTTTTCTAAATTGTTGTCTTGTATAGACCCTAAGTGTATCCATAAAGCCAGAAATTGCAGAAACTAGTGGAATCTCAGATATTGGAAGCTCATAGGATTCCTTTGGACCTTCTCCTTTCTTGGTAGTAAGAATAATCGAATGTGATTCTTTTTTTGATGGAGAGAGTGGAATAGAGGGTGTTTTTGATATATCTATAAAGACTTCACATTCGTCTACCTTTGATTTTTTGGCAATCTCTTTTTGAAGTTCTTGAACGTTAACTTTGCCCATTCGTGGACGTGTAAATATTTTTTCATATACACACTTGAGCAACTTTCGTTCTTGATATTCTATAGCAAGTTGTCTTGCTCTTCGCAGATCCGCATTTCGGGGTGTAAGTGAGATAAGCTTTGAAATTACAAATTCGTCGGTAAGTTGGACATATTTTTCTAGATTATCAGTTGTGAGATCAAGTTCATTGTCTGCAAGAAGCATTGACTCAAGCAACATTACTTCTGCAGATCTTACTGTCTTGTGAAAATAGACTGCCTTGAACATTTGATATCTTGAGATCATCATTGATTCAAAAGAGTGAAGGGCTGATTTATCAAGTGAAAGTTTTTTGTTATGAACTTCAAGTGAATGGATTATTCGCATAAAATCTACTTTGGCATGTTCTGAACCTGTAAAATATCCATCACGGAGTAAATAGTCCATCATATCAGCACTCAGTCCACCAGAGATTATCTCATTCATAAATTGGTGTTTAGAATTTCCAAATGCCAGTTTACCAAGAAATGTTTTATCAAATCCTGATTTTGTTATAATATCCCCAATTTCAGATTCTAGTATGAGTCTTTGACCCATATCTTCATGAGAAATTTTCTTCTTTTTTTGTAGAACTTCTTCGAAGAGGTGTGAGAATGGGCCATGACCAATATCATGTAACAAGGCAGCCATTCGAATATTTTCAGAATCTTTGGAATCAAGATATCCTTTCTCTTTGAGAACGTTAGCTGTCTGACTTGCAATGTGCATAGTTCCAAGTGAGTGTTCAAATCTAGAGTGCTGGGCACCTGGATATACAAGATGAGCTCCTGCAAGTTGTCTTATTCTTCGTAGTCTTTGAAATACTGGCGAGTCTACCAGTTCAAGTTCATGTGGATATACCGTGATAAAATCATGAATGGGGTCTACAATTTGAAGATATTTTCTAGTCATGTTCTCATTTCATGCGTTTTAGTACAGTATTTCTCACTTGTTGATGAACTTGATCTTTGCTTTGTGATGCATTTACAATGTACCAGCCATATTTTTTTGCAAGTTTTCTGTAGGTGTTAGCAATTTTGAGTGCAAATGTTTTATCTTTCTCAAATTTATCACGTCTTTGTTTTTTTCTAGAAAATGAATCTGAAACCTTGACATCAAGTAAGATGACCATGTCTTCTTTTGGAAGACCCATGTCTAGATTTTCAAGCCACTTCAAGTCAAGTCCGTTTACTGTTCCATATACAAGATTTGATTGATAATAACGATTCATGATAACAACATAATTTTTTGAAAGAGCGTCTTGGATATCTTTTGATTTTTCCCATCTGTTTGCAGCAAGAAGACAGTGAATCACTTGTGGAAGAAATTTTCGCTTACCACTAAGAAAATTTTTGATCTCTTTTCCAACTGGAGTGGTATAGTCCGGAAAACTAAATGTTACTGATTTCTTGTGTTTAGTTTTTAAAAAATCTCTTAATAGTTTTGATTGGGTTTTTTTTCCAGCCTGGTCAAAGCCTTCGATAACTATAATCATCAAATCCTATTGAATTGGGCAGTAGATAAATTGTGAATTGAACTAAGGTTTAATAATAAAAAAGCACTAAATGTTACTAAATGGGCTTTGGTAATTACATGGTAAAAGAGGTCATGAAAGAAATAGGCAACAAGTCACGCGAGTTCTACGAATTCATTCTTCCTCCTGTAGACATGATTCTACAAAATGACAGTCTCATAGTAACAATAGACATGCCAGGCTTTGACAAAAAAGAGATTAAGCTTAGGCTAAATGGTAACATTCTCTCAATCAATGCAAAAAGAGAAGACGATACAGAAGGTACAGTTATCTGGAGACAGAGACCTAGCTTAATTGACAAAAAAGTAAGACTACCAATCGAGGTAAAAGATGATGAAGATCCAGGTGCATCTGCAAAATATCATAATGGCGTACTCACCTTTACTATTCCAACAAAGACTGGAAAAAATATTACAGTAGAATAATTAATGTTCTTTTAGCATAACAGAGATTCCCATAATTACAATAGATCCAATCATTCCAATTTCTCCAGCTAGATAATTTGTTGAATATAAAATCGTAGAGCCAACAAAGACTGCTGCAGAGAGAATACTGCCAGAAAGTAAAATGGTTCTAGATTTTGGTCTGTTTGCTTGTATGTTTTTATTTTGTTCCAAGAATTGTTGGATTTCTGGAACTATAGCAATTGCAGAATCTATTGATTTTACAAATTTATTAAATGAGATCTTGAGTTCTTCAACATATGCATCTCTTATGATATTTTCTTCTTCTAGAATATTTTGTAGTACATTGATGAATCTAAAGTTGACCTTATGTGTCAAGTATATTCCTTCAAGTATTGATGTCATCCTCATGTAAAGTGCAAGATGTTTTGGAAGCTTGAAAGGAAATCTACTCATTGTCTTGTTTGCAAGATCCATCAGTGCCCTGACTTCCATTCTATCTACTTTTGTTCCATGAAAAGCTTGAATTGAAAGTGCGATTCCTTTTTCTATAATATTTCTGTCAAATCCCGGCATGAGCATGCCAAGATCATCCATTGCAGCAACTGTTCTTGCAGGTTCTTTTTCAATTAGTGCAAGATAAAGTCTGATCAATTTCAGACGAGTTTTGCTATCCAGTCTTCCAACCATGCCAAAATCATAAAGTATCAGCGAACCATCATTTGCAACAGCAATGTTTCCAGGATGAGGGTCTGCATGAAACAAGTCATGTCTTAATAGCATCGTAAAAAACACCTTGTGTGCCCTCACAACAAGCTGTTCCCTATCAATTCCTGCCTCATCAAGTGCCTTAACATTTGTTATCTTGATACCAGGAAGGTATTCCATGGTGAGGATGTTCTGGCTTGATCTGTCATCTATTACAGACGGAATTCTTAGTTTAGGATAGCCTTCCATGTTTTTCTTTATTGCTTTAAGATTTTTAGATTCAATTCTATAGTCCATTTCTTCATGGATTGTTTCAATAAACTGTGAAAGCATTGCTTCTGCAGAATATCTAAGATTTGGATCAACAAACTTCATTGCAAACGGGATAATTTTTTTAAGAACCTGAATATCTTCTTCAACTACTTTTTCAATTCCTGGCCTTTTGACTTTGATTATAACATCTTTGCCTTGTAGCTTTGCTTTGTATACTTGTCCAAGTGATGCACCAGAAATTACGTTAGTGTCAACAAAATCAAAATTCTGATCCAATGGTCCCAGATCTTTTTCTATGATTGGTTTTACTTTGTCAAAGGATTCGGCAGGAACTTCATCTTGGAGCTTTGCAAGCTCTTCAAGATATGGTTGCGGCAAAATATCCGCTCTTGATGATAACCATTGGCCTAGTTTTATGTAAACAGGACCAAGTGATATGAATGTCTTGAGGGCTCTTCTTGCATTTTTTTTATATCTATTAAGATCAACATTTTTTCCTTGTTTTCTTACCCATTCTCTTCTATCTTTTCTTAAGGCAAATACAACAGGCATTAATTTGAGAAAGGTTCGAATTGTATGAAATTTTGAAATTGTAATTCCCTCCTAGAATTCTTTCAGCTTTTTTATAAAAGAATAACTTGCATATCCTGTTATTGCAGATACAGCAAGTCCTGCTAAAATGGATGTACTTTTTGACAGAGGTATATTTTTTTGTAATTTGTAAATACTTGACGCAACTTTTTTTCCAGTAATTATTCCACTTGCAATACCAATTAGAATTTCAGGGGCATCATGTATGAGATGACCTAATGGATCTTGTCTTGGATCAACTTTGTCCATATGAACAAGATACTTGTCGTCATATTCTCGAATGTGTAGATTTCCATAGCGATATTGTTTTGTTGCACCATTTTTTTGACCCAAGACTGTTTCTTCGGATTCATCAGGCATAAAATGGCGAACTTCTTTTGGGATTTCAATTTCATCCCATATCATGTATAAAAAAATGTCTTTCGAGTAAATATACCCTTAGCTTGATTCCTGTATTTTCTTTTCCAATGGAATTTTTTTCTTTTTTACCTTGAATACAATTCCACCAACTCCTGCTGCAATGGCAACAAGAATTACTAGCTGTAGTTGTGAGCTTACAACATTAGATTGTAGTATTACTGGTGTTCCAAACGATACAGTATCTATTTGGGTAATTGTGTGAGGTTGTAGAAGTGAATCTTTGTATGTTAACGTAACCAGAATCTTTTGATCTCCTAATATGGCTCCTGTTGTTGAGGTTGCTGGTACGTTAAATGGAGTTGGGGCGTCAATATCAAGGTCACCCATATACTGAGAAGACTCTTTTATGGTTGAACTTTCCAGTGGATCTATTGTCACTTGTCCAAATTGAGCCTTAATGTTTCCTTGGTTGAGTACATTTCCTATTATCATTTTCTGGCCGGCAATCTCTTGTACTTGTACGCCATAAATTGAGATATCAATCACAGGTCTAATATATGTGGAAAAACTCTGTTTTTCAATTATTGTTGCACCATCTTTTGTATATTGTAAATTAACATCATAGCTTACTGCTTGGTCTTGAATACTACTATCTGCAAAAACTGGAATGTATAGATTAGTACTATCCAAGGGATCAATTTCTTGTATAAACCATTTATTATCTTTGAGAATTTGCAGACCATTGGAGTTTGGTGTAATTGTGATTCCTATGTTATTCATCTTTGATGGTGTTAGGTTTTCAATTTTAAGAGTCATATTTTGCATTACTCCCATCATGATATAAGATGGAGAAGATATTTCAATAGATGACATGGTTGATGGTCCTACAATAAAGTCAACTGTTCTTGATGTTGTAATTTGGTTTCCTTGTCCATCAAAGTATGTTATTGAAAATTGCGGATGAAGTGTTTGACCTGCCATGCTTTGCGGAATAAATGCATTTAACGAAAAAGTATTAGCTGAGTTAGGTTGTACATTTCCTACATCCCAGCGATTTTGATCTATCACTATACCAGATGACGAACTAGCGTTTTGTTGTAGAAGAGTAACTACAACACTATTTAGTGGAGCAGTACCTGGATCTGAAACTTTTATTGCTACTGCATTATTTGATGCTGGTTGTAAGAATGGATTATCTGCTTTAACATTAAGCGTACTTTTTCCTGTTAGTTTGAAATCAAAGTCAAAGAAGATTTGACGCTGTCCATTTTCTCTGACTATTGTATATGTCAGTTTTACTGTTCCAGAATAGTCGTGTATCGGTAGTGACTTGTCCACATTTAGGTAGAATGTGAGCGCAAATGAACTACCAGCAGGTGCAGTTTGAGCATTCTCAGCCTCAATTACTCCTCCTGCTGATGTACCAGATGAAAATTGTGCAGGTAGATCTAGGAATCCATTAATTCCAGTAATGTCTTCAGTACCTATATTTGAGAATATCATTGTAAATGGAACATTTTGATCCCCTGGTTGGACCTCAATCTTTTGGTTTTGATATCCAAAGTATGAATCAAGAAGCTTGACGTCGACAAAATCGTGCTCAAATGGTGATGCGCCGGGTGGAAGTGGCCCTGGCATATTTTGGGCATAAATTGGCATTATCAATTGTCCTCCAAGTAATACTGCAATCAGCAAAATTGTTTTGTAGATCATATCGAACTTGTCTCCAGCTCTTCTTCCTCTAGAATTCTGCCATCTTTTATTGTTACTACTTTGTCAACCTCACCAAATTGTGGCCTCTCATGTGTAATAATGATAAAAGTCTGCTTAAGCTTCCTGTTCAATGATTTTAGAAGATGTACTGTAGTCTCTGCAGATATTGAATCCAAGCTTCCAGTTGGTTCGTCAGCTAAAACAATGGCTGGCTTGTTTATCAAAGCTCGTGTAATGGCAACTCGTTGAGCTTGACCTCCAGATACTTTATTTGCAAATTTATTAAGTTGTGATTCAAGTCCGACGGTTTTAAGAAGCATCTTTGCTTCTTCCTCTGATCCTTCGAGGGAGCCATGAATCTTTCTTGGTAAAATGACATTCTCTAAAACTGTCAAGTCAGTTAATAGATTTGAGAATTGGAATATGAATCCAAGCTTTGAATTTCTAAACGATGCAAGTTGATCATCATTAAGAGTTGAAGTATCTACTCCATCAATTAGTACAGTACCGCTTGTTGGCCTATCAAGTAGACCTATCATGTTCAGTAGTGTTGTTTTACCACTACCGGAGCTGCCTACTATCAACATAAACTCGCCTCTCTTAACAGTGAGATTGATATTTTGTAATGCCCTAACTGTGGTTTCACCTTCACCGTATACCTTCTCCAGATTGCGAATTTCCAGTACGTTATCAGGCAGTTCGCATAGCCTCCACTGGTTGTAGTTGTGTAGCTTTGAATGCCGGGTATATCGATGCTATAATAGTAAGCGAAAATGCCAAGATATCGGTTTGAATTAAGCCTGGCCAGTTATATGAGACCTCCAAAGCTAGACTTCCATTAAATGTCATATGAGTCTCTTTTGCATAAGTGGTAAAACCTAGTGCCATAGCTGTTCCTACAATGACTCCTAAAGTGCCTATCACTATTCCCTGAAAGATAAATATCATAAGAATATCTTTCCTTTTCGCACCGATTGCCCTCAGTACACCAATATCACGTGTCTTGTTTGCTACTTGCATCATCTGGATTGTTACAACACCAAAGGCAGATGATACCATTCCAAAAAGTCCTACTAGGTTAATTAATGCAATACCTGACTTAAAACCACTGAGTTGTGTTTCTGCTGCTTGTTGTATTGTCTGAGCTTTGAAATTATCAGCACTTGATGGAAATGCGTCAAGAAAAAGTGCCCTAGTGAAATTTGCCTTTGTTGGATCATTTAATCTGACAAGAATTTCTGAGGTTTGGCCCGGCCTTTGTATCATCTCTCGCATTGTATCAATATTGATTATTGCACCGTTATCATAGCCGTTATTGCCGGCTGTCTGAGATGTTCCAACAATCACAAATCTTTTGAGTACATCGTTACCAAATTGATCACGAACTTTTAGTTTTACAGTATCTCCAATTTTTGGATATCCAAGATCTCGGTCAACAAGTATTCCTAAAACTATCGAGTCTCTTGTTGAGACATACTGACCTTTTACAGCTTGAAATAAGGTAGATGCTTCTATATCCCATTGCGGCTTTACTCCGACCAGTTGAAATGGAACATTATTGTCCTGAATTAGTTGGCCATTTACTGTTGCATTTATGGAATATACGTTTGTGAATAGTCTTGGTGCTGCTGCTTGAACCCACGGAATTCTATCAAGCCAGTTTACCAACATAAAATCATTTCTTGAAATAAAATCTCCTCTTTTTGTAATGTACACGTGTCCATACCTATAGTTGACCAAATCTCTCACAATGGCATCATACAGACCTTGGAAGATTACGGAATTTACTGAAACTACCAGTATAGCAATAGCAATTGCCAGACAAGCTGCAATCAAGCTGCCTTTTTTTCTTGTGATAAATCTAATGCCTATCTGGGCTCTATAATCCATAAATGATCAAGGAATAGTCTGATATTTAACGTTATATCATAGTAATTCCACTATATCAGACATTAATATATACAAGATGTTTGTTTTGATATAATTAAGGAGACATTACTATAAGAAATGGACAAATTAGATATACAAATTCTTTCACATTTGCTCAATAATTGTAGAAAACCAGATCGTCAGATAGGCAGTGAGATTAGCATCTCAGGTGTTGCTGTCAAATCAAGAATACAAAAAATGATTCAAAATAAAATAATTGAAGAGTTTGCCTTGAAAATTGAACCACCTGTTTTGGGGTTTAGTGTTTTGTATTTTGTAGTAATTGGAAAAGAGATGGACCACATTTTAGATCAAATAAGATTGGTTGGAGAACCGTTTTATGTTGTTCCATGTGTTGGCGGAGTTACTGTTTGCAGTATTGTGGTAAAAGAAGATCCTGCTAAAAAGATGGAGCTTGCTCAAAACTTGTTACGTGATGTTAGAGTGCTTAGCATATTTGAAGCAAAAAATCCAGATATAAGATCAGATCTGACAAAAACAGATATTGAGATAATTGATATTTTACTAAAAGATCCAAGATTAAAGATAGAAATGATTGCAAAAAAATCCGGTTTTTCAACAAAGACTATAGCCAGATCGCTTGAAAAATTACAAAATGATGAAGCGATACAATTTACGTTGATATACAATCCAAAAAACATGGGAGAGTTTATTCCATTTGCAGTTTTGGTTGGAGTAAAAGGAGACATTAAAAAAACACTTGTAAAACTTGACAACGTATTTTCAGAATCATTTTTACAAAAGCCATTTGTGCACATGAACCAGATTGTTCTATTCATGTATACAAATAATGTGTACAAGATGGATGATCTTGCTCAAAAGGTACATGAAATTGATGGTATACAGTCAGTTGATCTTTTCATGCCAAAGACTATAACATTTCCACAAAAATGGGCAAGAGATGCAATTGTACAAGCAAAGAAATCAAAGAGACTTCATCTTATGTCTGAGATACATTCATAACATATTATTTTGTAATTTTATAAAATGAGAAAAAATGTCTTCAAAGGAAGAGTTCTCTCACTGAGTCTTTACACTTTATCCATCAATAAACGTAAAGTTACAAGAGAGGTAATAGAGCATCCAGGTGCAGCTGCAATACTTGCCATCGAGGATGGTAAATTACTACTTGTAAGACAGCATAGATTTCCGCATGGATATGTACTTGAAATTCCCGCAGGAACACTGGAAAAGGGAGAAAAACCCCTAAAGTGTGCCTATAGAGAACTTCGTGAGGAGACAGGATATACGGCAAAGAAGATGACCCCTTTGATCAAGTACTATCCTTCAATTGGTTACAATACAGAAATCATCCATTGTTACGTTGCATCAGGAATCAAAAAAGTTGGCAGTCTGCAGCTTGATCATGATGAAATAATGTCTATGGTTAAGATTGATTTCAAAAAAGTAATCAGGATGATAATGTCTGGAAAAATTACCGACTCAAAGACAATATGTGCTGTCTTGACATATGCAATAAAGAAAAAATATCAAGTATAAACTGGCTTTACTAAGTCTGCAACATCTGCCCAACATCTTGACAATTTTTCAAATGTAAATACAAGATTTATCAATTGCATTGATCCTTGCTTTTTTGGATCAAGTACTGATCTAACACTTGAGATCTTTTTTTGATAATTTCTATAAAGTGTTATTGCCTCAATTGCAAGCTTTCTATTGTTTTCAATAAATGATGTAATTGATTTTTCGTGGACATCTTCTATCTCAGTTGCAACATTATAGAGTTTCTTCATATCAGTTTTTGGTATTGCCAACTCTGAGATAGAATGTGCTAGTTCAATAATTGTATCACCAGCAGTCTCTAACAAGTTTGCAGCTACTCTATAGTCTAGAATATCTATATTTCCCAAATTTAGTGCAGTGGCAAGTTTCTTATCAACCATTGCACTTCGAATTAATCTTACAAGCAAAAAATATTGTCTGTCAATTTCATCATCTCTGCTTGACATTGTTTGTAATACTGACTTGTCATCTGATATAAGACAGGATATTGTATCACGAAACATTCCAAGAACAATTGAGCTCATTCTCTTTAGGATTTTATCTGGACTCAGTGTTGTTGCATCTAATAGAAATTGTACATTTACATTTGATGCGTCCTCTTCAACTATCTCCATTCCAACAAGTCTGCGCATTAATCTTCGAATCTTTTCTCTGTCTTCGACTGAGATTGATGATTTTCCTTTTATCTTGATTATATCGTAACCGATTAGATACGCACCTGTAACATATGCACTGATATTTTCTTGTTTTGAAACGGGGTATTCTATTACAACTTCATTTGGGGGTCTGCTACCACCAGTTGGAGTAATTGAGACACTGTTGGTTCCGGTTTCAATCTCGACCTCATCACTTTTTTCAAGTTTGTTTGCTTGAACCCACTCTATTGGGAGAGATACTAGTATGCTACTTCCTATCCTTTGCAGGCGTCGAATGAATTTAGTCAATTTATACTAATTTATATTATTTAATGATCATTTTTATATTTTTTCACTAGTTTAAGCTAGCTATGCAAGCAGTAGCTTTTGCACCAGGCCATATCACAGGATTTTTCAAGGCAGAAGTAGAACCAAGAGAGCCTGAGCAAAAAGGCTCAATCGGTGCAGGATTTTGTATCAAAGAAGGTGTAACTACAAAGGTAAAGGTGACAAGCTCTGACAAACCAGGATTTAAGATTACAGTTATTGGTTACAAGTCAGATAACACTCAAGTTTCAGAATTTGTTGTAAAGGAATTTTTTAAAATTATAAAAGGAAAGTATTTTTTAGATATTGAGCATTACACCACAATTCCAGTGGGTTATGGTCTTGGCTCAAGTGGTGCTGTTGCACTAAGTTTGGCATTTGCATTAAACAAGGCACTTGGAACAAATCTATCCAGAACAAAGATAGGTCAGATTGCACATAATGCAGAAATTTACTGTAAGACAGGTCTTGGAACAGTATTATCGTCATATCATGGAGGATTTGAAATTAGAACAAAACATGGAGCTCCAGGAATTGGAAGCCTACAAAAAATTCACACAGATCATTCTGCAATTGTAATTTGCTTTTCTCCAATATCAACAAAACAATTTATCAAGACTGAACTCTCCAAGATAAATGGTCTAGGGGGGAAAATGGTTACAAAATTATTAAAATCAAGAGATCAAATGGAATTTTTGGACATGTCACTTGAATTTGCAAAGTATGTTGATGTCATTACACCACAAATGCAGCAAGTAATTGATGACTTATCACGAAACGGATTCAAGTCCGGAGTTGCAATGTTTGGAGAGACTATCTTTACATTAGTCCCAAAAACAAAAGAATCTCAAGTAATAAAAATTTTAGAAAAATATGATGGAATGATAATCAAGACAGAGATAGACAAGAGTGGAGCTAGAGTCTCCTAGTGTTAATTCCAAAAACACATCCTAGGGCTGCATCCTTGCATATCAGAGAAAAGCTTGTCCAAGGGTTTAGAGACGGTCTGGTTGTAGAAGAAGGCCTTTTGGCTCATGGAAGGGGTGAGATGTTTGATTATCTCATTGGAGAAAAGACTACAAAGACTTCTCACAAGGCAATCAAGGCTGCAGCAATAGCACTTGTCATGGCTAAATTGCCTGTAATATCAGTAAATGGTAACCTTGCTGCACTCTGTACAAAGGAGATAGTAGAACTATCAAAAGTTACAGGCGCAAAAATTGAGATAAATCTGTTTTATGCAAGTGAGAAACGAAAAAAGATCATAGCCCAGTACTTGAAAAAAAATGGCGCTAAAGAAATATTGGGAATTGATACTAAATTTTCAAAGAGTATTACTAAACTTGACAGTGCAAGAAGAATTGTAGATAAATGCGGAATATTTTCTGCAGATGTAGTACTTGTACCATTGGAAGATGGCGATAGAACAATTGCATTAAAGAAATTTGGAAAAAAAGTAATTACATTTGATCTGAATCCAATGTCACGAACTGCACAGACTGCAGATATCACAATTGTAGATAATGTCATACGAGGGATGAAAATACTAATTGATACTTGTAAAAAATTATCAAAAGAAGATCTGGAAAAGAAGCCAAAGTTTGACAATAAAAAGAACTTGAAAAAATCAATTCTCATCATAAGAAAAAACTTGAGGAAAATGGCCAATGCCTAAATCTGTAAGAGATATTTTATTGATGAAAAATTCTAAAAAGATCACTGTTATCACCGCATATGATTATACCATGTCCCAACTTTGTGACAAAGCTGGAGTTGACATGTTACTTGTAGGTGATAGTGCCGGAATGGTGATGTTAGGATATGACAATACAATTCCTGTTACAATGGATCAGATGTGTCTTTTTACAGAAGCAGTTGCAAGAGGAAGACAGAATGCTCTTGTTATTGCAGACATGCCTTTCATGTCATACCAATCCAGTAAATCACAGGCAATTGAAAATGCTGGTAAATTAATCAAGTCAGGGGCAGATGCAGTAAAGCTTGAGGGCGGAGTTGAGATTAAAGATACAATACATGCAATTGTTGAGATTGGAATTCCTGTAATGGGACATATTGGATTTCAGCCTCAAACTACAACATTGCAAGAAGGCTATAGGATTCAGGCAAAGACAAAAGATGCTGCAGTTAGACTAATTGAATCTGCCAAAGCCCTTGAAGAGGCAGGCGTATTCAGTATAGCACTTGAGATGGTAACAAAGGAGGTCTCAAAGATTATTTCAAGTTCTATTAGAATTCCAACAATTGGTATTGGTTCTGGACCTGATTGTGATGGACAAGTGCTTGTAGTTCATGATGTTTTGGGCTTGTATGAAAAAATAAAACCAAAGTTTGCAAAAAGATATCTCGAGTTATCTTTAGACATTGTAAAAGCTGTCGAGTCTTACAAAAATGATGTAGTGTCAGGCAAGTTTCCTGGTATAGAACACTCTTTTTTCATGGATAAATCTGAACTGGAGAGGCTGAAAAAAGAACTTGTCTAAAAAACATCCTTCTTTAGATATAGTAGGATCTGATGGTACTGAGCTTGTAGGAAAGAAAATTATTTTGTGCATATCAGGAAGTGTTGCAGCATACAAGTCAATTGAACTAGCTAGATTGCTGATGCGACATGGAGCAGATGTTACTTGTGTTGCAAGTAAAGCTGCAACTGACTTGATAAAACCAAGCTACTTCAAATGGGCAACAGGAAATGAAGTAATTACAAAATTAACTGGAGATTTGGAGCACATCAAGGTTGCAGATTACAAACAGTCTGATTGTATAGTAGTATACCCATGTACTGCAAATACACTTGGCAAATTAGCAAATGGAATTGATGATACTCCAATCTCTACCGTGTTAAGTGTTGGATTGGGTTCCAAGATTCCAATTGTCATAGGACTTGCAATGCATCAGGCAATGTATGAAAATCCTGCAGTTGTAAAAAATATTGAATTTCTAAAAAATAAAGTTGATTTTATTTCTCCAAACTTTGTTGAGGGAAAAGCAAAAGTTGCAGAACCTGAAGAGATACTTGATTATACGTTACAAAAGTTTGGTTCCTCATCTGTTCTCAAGGGGAAAAAAGTGCTCATCACTGCAGGTCCTACCATAGAGTATATCGATCCTGTGAGAGTTATAACAAATCAAAGTACTGGTAAGACCGGAGTATTACTTGCATCAGAATTTGTCTCAGCTGGCTCCAAGGTCACTATAATTTATGGCCCTGGAATAGAGATTCCACCAAAAGGTGCCAAGGTAATACGAGTAGAGACCAGTTCTGAAATGAGTAATGCGTTAAAAAAAGAGCTACGACAGAAATTTGATATTGTGATACTTGCAGCAGCTGCATCTGACTATACACCAGAAAATCCAAGCAAAACTAAACTTGACAGTGATCTTCTTAGAATTTCTTTGAAACTAAAAAGAGTACCCAAGATGATTAATGATATAAAAAAAATTCAGAATAATGTTTTTCTTGTAGGATTTAAGGCAGAAGCTAATGTTTCAAAAAGAGATCTGATAGAAAAATCAAGAGAGAAAATTACACAATCAGGTTGTGATCTTGTTATTGCAAATGACATTGGTACAAGACGATACAAGAAAAATCCTGATTACAATAATGTGATAGCTGTTAATTCAAAAACTGCTACTGAATCAGGATGGAAGAGTAAATCAAAAATTGTGAAATTCATAAGAAATAAAATAGAAAAACAAATTTCATACTAAAGATCATATTGTAAAGGCCTAATTAGTTTAAACTTTCCATCTGGATCCATTTCAAATAATTGAGAAGTTTCACTTGGATTATCTTGTCTATGCTTTGACAAAAATACCATACAGGTATATTTATTCAAATATGGACATGCCTTGATGAGATCATTTAAAGAAAAAGGTTCCATTAACTTGTCTGCCTTTATTGCCCTAACAATTGTTCTATAAATAACATGTACTGCCATAGTATTCAGATACACTAAGTACTGTTTGAATATTGTCCTAGTTAGATTACAATCAATTCTTTTGTAAACTTGTGCATAACTTCGACCTTGTTTCCAACTATAACAGAATCTTCGATTCTTACACCAAACTTTCGTGGAATGTATATTCCAGGTTCTACAGTTACTGTCATGTTTTTCAATAATACAGCTTTGCTTGATGGACCAAGATTTGGAAGTTCATGTACCTCAAGTCCGATACCATGACCTGTGGAGTGGATAAAATATTTTCCATACTTTTTCTTTTCAATTACTTGTCTACAAGCATCATCTACAGATTTGCAGGACATATTTGGTCTGACAGCTTTTAGTCCGGCTTCTTGTGATCGTCGTACAATCTCATAGACTTTTTTTGCTTCTGCTGATACTGAGCCAAGACCAAATGTTCTAGTTGCATCAGAGACATATCCTTTGTATCGTAAAGTAAGATCAACTACAATCATGTCACCGCTTTTGAATTTTCGATCAGTTACTTGTGCATGCGGTAAAGAACCATTTGGACCACCTGCAATAATCAACGGATGTAGTGTTGATTTGTAACCAGTAGAAAACATTCCTCTCTCCATTGCATATTGCATCAATATGGTTTGAAGTTGAGCCTCTGACTGGCCTATCATCAATTCATCTACACACATCTCGTACATTTCATCTAGTATCGAAGATGCCTTTAGTAATAGAGCAATCTCTTGCAAGTCTTTTACTTGTCTTGCACGATAAAATGGATCAGTTGAAGAACGCACCGAAGTAAGGGATCTCTTTAGGCTCTCTACTATGTTGTAACTGTCGCTGTCTGTACACACCTTTCTATCCCTTAGCATTTTGACAAGTGTAGCAAGAGAGCCCTTTCCACGCTCAGACTTGACTACATCACAACTGGTAGATTCGTCCTTTGCACGTCCCATCTCAAGCTCTGGGGAGACAATAGTACAGCCAGTTTTATCCAATATTCCAATTGCTTCGCCCCAAAATCCAGTCATGTAAAATAGATTTTCAGGCTCAAAGGCAACTAACGTATCACATCCCATATCATTACAATATTTTAGCAGATTCTTTCTGCGTTGATTCAATACAACAATTCAAACCCTTTACTATTTTACATTTGCTGGAAGGTTTAGATATTGGAAAAAGGCTTTCTGGATTTGTGGAAGAGAGAAAGAAAGTTGTAGCATTACTATCAGGAGGACTTGACAGTAGACTAGCGGTAAAAATGATGCAAAATCAAGGATTTGATGTTACTGCTGTTGCAATAAAAACTCCGTTTTGCGATTTTGATTGTGGAAGAGGTTGTGGATTTGAAATTAGAGAGACTGCAGACTCACTAGGTGTTGATCTAAAAACTGTATATCTTGGCGATGACTATATCGAGATGTTAAAAAATCCAAAGCATGGTTTTGGTTCCGGCATGAATCCATGCATTGATTGTAGATCAATGATGTTCAAGGCTGGTAAAAAAGTAATGGATGACATTGGTGCAGAATTTATCATATCAGGTGAAGTTCTTGGTCAAAGACCAATGAGTCAATTTGCTCCAGCACTGAAAACAATAGAAAAAGAATCTGGACTAGAAGGAATCATAGTAAGACCGCTTTCTGCCGCATTGTTACCACCAACACAGCCTGAAATTGATGGAATAATAAAAAGAGAAAATCTTGGAATGATCCGTGGACGTTCAAGAAAGGAACAATTGAAGATGGCAAAAGAATTTGGTTTTGACAATCCACCAAATGCAGGTGGTGGATGTTTGTTAACTGATCCAGCATTTGCAATTAGAGCAAAAGATCTTTTCTATCATATTGAGACACCAACAACAAATGATATTGATCTTCTAAAGATTGGAAGACATTTTAGATTTGATGAAAAAACAAAATTAATTGTTGGAAGACACAAGGATGAAAATGAAATGCTAAAAGCTCTTGCATTACATGGTGATGTTTTGTTTGATACAAAGGATCATGTTGGTCCAATCTCAATGCTGCGTGGCGAGGATTCCCAGAAAAATCTCAAATTAGCTGCAGCTATCACATTACGATATTCTGATGCACCAAAGGACTTGGCATGCATAGTACTAACAGAAAAGAATGATACAAAATCAGAGATTTCTACTACCTCAGTTGCAGAATCAGAATACCTCCAGTATAGAATTTAGTCATGCAACGTAATCTGTGAATTGCATTTGACTGCAAAGACTTTTTGAGGGAGTTGATCGCTTACAAATGGTATGCAGACACAAAAGGCTCCCACTTACCTCAAGGCAATAACTTTGAGGGATTATAGTGATGTTCACAGTGTAAAAGAGGATATCAAAAAGGGAATGATTTTAGTTCTTAGGGTAACCCCACTTGCACAAAAAAATGTGGATGAGCTTAGAAAGGCAGTAGAAGAGATCTACAATATTGCAAAAAATGCAGATGCAGATATTGCAAGACTTGGCGAAGAAAGGATCATTGTTACTCCATCTGGAGTAAAGATCTGGAGAGCCGAGTACGATCTAAAGTAGTCTAATTCCTTCTTGTACTTGTGGACAAGTTGTTGCAATTCTAAACATTCTGTGTACTGAGCTTGCCAAGTTTTCACACTTGCGTCGCTCACCGTGATTTACAATTACTCTTCTAAGTTTTGGTCTGAGTCGGTGGATATATGACATTAATTGGTTGTAATCACTATGACCACTAAATCCATCAAGTTTTTCAGTTGAACAGTTAATATTGATTACTTCAATTTTTCCGTCTTTTCCAACAACAGAGACTTGTCTTGAGCCATCAAGAACTCTTCTTCCTAGAGTTCCATTTACTTGGTATGATACAAACAAGATCTTGTTTTTCTGAATTGGTGCAATATTTTTAAAATATTCAAGCACTGGTCCACCTTCTAACATACCAGATGTTGCCAAGATTATAGATGGTCCTTCACGCAACGGTTCTTCTCTTGCATCAGAATGTTCAATGTTTGTAAAATATTCAGAATCAAATGGATTATCATCTGTCTCAAGGATCTTTTGTCGAAGTTCTCGTGCAAGATATTCTGGATACGATTCATGAATTGCAGTTGCCTCTGAGATCATTCCTTCTGTAAATACAGGAGCTTCCACTAGTTGTCCTTGTTTCATGTATTGATCGATTACCATCAGTAGTTCCTGTGCACGACCTACTGCTGGAATTGGAATGAGTACCTTTCCACCATTTCGTAATGTCTCATTTACGGATTTGATAAATGCGGCTTCTACTTCTTCTCTTGTTGACTGGATGTCTTCTTTTGCACCATAAGTACTCTCAATTAGCAAGGTTTCAACTCTTGGAAAGTTCCAAGAGGCACTCTCAAATAGCATAGATTTTCCATATTTTAGATCTCCCGTATAGACAAAGTTGTGGTTACCGTTTCCTATATGAAAGTGGCAGCTTGCAGAACCCAAAATGTGTCCTGCATTTGAGAATACTAGTTTGATATCAGGTGAGATGTCAGTTACAGTTCCATATGATAATGGTATGGTCTGCTTCATGACCTGCTTTACATCACGCTCAGAATATAGCGGAACTCTACCTTGTGCTGCTGCAACTTTAATCGCATCAAGCTGAATTAGGTTCATCATAGGCAGGGTTGGCTCCGTACAATAGACAGGACCCTTGTAGCCATACTTGAACAAAACTGGCAGAAATCCCGTGTGGTCCAGATGAGCATGGCTGATTACTACGGCATCAAGTTCATCAAGTGTTATGTTTGGCCAGTCAAGTCTAGGATATGCATCTATTGGATTTCTTGCACCTGGATTTATTCCACAGTCAATTAGGATCTTGCTTTCATGAGTGGTAAGCAACATACAGGATCTTCCTACTTGACTAAACCCTCCCAATGTCATTAGTGATACTTCGGCATCCTCAGAGAGTTTTGGTCTGAATATTTGCTCACCTACCTGTCTGAGGTGTTTGCTTCTCTCAGTTGAGGAAATTTTTAGATTATAATTGATAGTTTGAATTGTAGAAGATTGACTTGCAGTTGCCTTTCTAATTCGTACTCTCCAGCCAGTCTTTGAGACAATTTCTGGCATGTTAAAGGCTTCAGGATTGTTAAGAAGCCATGGACGCTTTACGTCAACTGTCATTTCACCTGTTGCAGTATCAAAGAAAGTTCCTCCAAGTTCTGCTTCTTTTGGAAGCATTTGAGTTAGGATCTGTCTTGATTCTTCCTCATTTTTTCGGATTGATTCTTCTGTTCTAACTACAATTCTTTTTTTGATGATATTTACCATGTTAGAGATTACTTCATTGTGTTCCATCAGATATTTTGGATTCTTTGTATAGATTGCAATCCTAGGTCCTTCATAATCTATCTTGGTTACATCAGCTTCTTTTGGTATACTTTGCAGTATTGTTGCCATTATGTTTTGGGCTGGAGATAGTTCACGTTGTGCTAATTTTCTTTGCATTAAATCACTAAAGCGTAATTATGGCCTTTTTCTGGTCTTTTGTTAAGAGTCGGTATCCTTGCTTGTCGATTACTGCGACATTAATTCCGTCACCGGTTCCAATGTTTCTTGTGATTGCAGCTTTTACTGCTCTTAGGGCAATTATTTTTCCCTCCTCTACTGTTAGGCCATCACGATACTCATTTTCCAAGAGACCATATGCTACTGGAGAACCACTTCCAGTTGTTACGAATGTTTTTTTATCAAGTGATCCAAACATATCAATGTTGTAAAGTGCTGGACCCTGTTTGTCGTATCCTCCAACGAGGATATCAGCAATAAATGGATAGTATCTATTTTGGAAGAAGATCAATGATGCAAGTCTTGCAATTGATTTGATTGGTAGAACTTCTTGTTTTTCTATTCTATGAATGTTTGAGTGATACCGCAACATATCTGTAACATTTTGTGCATCTGCAACACCACCTGCAATCGTCATTCCTGCATGATTATCGATCTTTTGGATCTTCATAGTATTGTTATTTGCTATAAAATATCCTGCGCTTGCTCTCATATCTGCGCATAAAACTACTCCGTCGGTACAGTGTATTCCAACTGTAGTTGTTCCGTGGTATGTGTGTTGTTCGATATAGTCTGACAAATAACTTACTCCTAACTTGAGATACTGTCAGTTTAG
This sequence comes from Candidatus Nitrosotalea bavarica, assembly GCF_900167955.1. Classification (GTDB taxonomy): domain Archaea; phylum Thermoproteota; class Nitrososphaeria; order Nitrososphaerales; family Nitrosopumilaceae; genus Nitrosotalea; species Nitrosotalea bavarica. Next base: position 37,720 of record NZ_FUYK01000009.1, read on the forward strand.
AATTCTCCCGCTTAAATAACTTTGGATCATCTAGGATATCGATAAATAACCAAGTTTCAAGTGAAAACCATGGCTTCTCATATAATGGAGCTACCAAGAAAGATACTCATAGGTGAGAACAACATTTCAGATGTAGGGAATTTTCTCGTAGGCCTATCAGATCCAAAGAAGGTTTCTCTAGTTTCAGGCGACCGAGTAAGAAAAATTACAGACAAGAAGATTTCAACTTCACTTTCAGATTCAAAAATCAAGTTCGTGTGGCATCGTAGTACAAGTAATGATGTAGAATCTGCAAATAAAACACTTTTTGATATAAAGAAAGACAAAAGCGACTTGATTATTGGAATTGGTGGAGGCAGGTCTGTTGACATTGCAAAAATGATTGCGTTTACACTAAAGAAACCATTTGTGAGCATTCCAACCTCTGCTTCACATGATGGTATTGCAAGTCCTTTTGTTTCCTTGCGTGGGGACAAGCCATATTCTATTATTGCAACAGCACCACTTGGAGTCTTTGTAGATATTGCAATTCTAAAGAAAGCTCCAAGAAGACTTTTAGCTAGCGGTTGTGGTGATCTTATGGCTAAAGTTACTGCAGTACGAGATTGGGAACTTGCAAGAGATGAAGTGGGAGAATATTTTGGAACTTATGCAGCAAATTTAGCATCCATGAGTGCAAAGATAGTTATAGATAATTCAAAAAATTTCAAGAAAAATCCAGATGTTAGAATGATTGTTGAAGCTTTGATAAGTTCGGGTGTGGCTGCATGTATTGCAGGAAGTAGTAGGCCATGCTCTGGAGCAGAACATTTGTTTTCTCATGCAGTTGATCATTTAAAACCAGGAATTGGTCTACATGGAGAAAAGTGTGGTATTGGTGCAATATTGATTGCAAAGATTCAGGGACAAGATTGGAAAAAAATAATTCAAATGCTAAAAAATGTCGGAGCACCAACTAAAGCAAAAGAGATTGGACTTGAGCCAGAGATTCTTGCAAAAGCATTGACAATTGCTCAATCATTAAGACCTGAAAGATATACAATTCTAAGTAAGGTAAAGATGAATGAAGAAAAAGCTATAGAGATTGCAAAAAGTACTGGTGTACTATAGTTCTAAGCTGCTTTCGGCTCAGCTGGCTTTACTTCTGCTGGTTTTTCTTGTTTTGGCTTGTTGTACGTATCAATAAAGTTAACTTTCTCTAGTTTTATTACAAATTTGAAAATTTCATTTGCGATTGCTCGTTTGACAATCTGGAGACCTTCCATCATCATTGCTTCTTCAGGGATATTTACATCAAGTTCTGTTCCTTTAATCTCAAACTTGATCTTTGATTCTTCAATTGGGAATCTTCTTTTGAGTAATCCCAAGACCTTGTCTTGGTCTGTATCTAGTGACTTGATAACATTAAGATCATAAACGATTGTTTTTCCTGCAAATCTGTGATTAAAATCTACTTGTACTCTTCCTGAACCGATAAATCTTACAATTCCAGTTCTTTCATCAAGTTCTATGGTGTCTCCTACTGTAACCTTTTCCGCATCTTCTCCAAGTTTTCTAAGTGGAACCATACGAACTTTTGCTGGATCTCTTGTTCCAAATCCTTTCTCTGGTGGAACTTCGATTGAAAGTTTGTCGCCTACTTTGGTATTAGCAAGTGCATCATCAAGACCTTTTAGAACCCACGACTCTCCTACTGAAATTAGTCTTGGTTGATATTTGACATTTGCATCATAAGTTGAATTTGATTTAGCATCATCTTCTCGTGTTGTCTCAAAGATCTCGTTTGAATCTTTAACCTTTGCAGTATAATCGACCAGAACTAAGGTGCCTTTTTGGAAAGTCAACGTGATCGATTCTTTAACTTCCTTATATTAAGTTAACACGAAATTATAATGACTTTAGTTTATCTTCAGCAACTTTGAGTGCTTCTGGATTTGTCTTGTGTCCCATCATGTCAAGTGTGGATGCTATTGAAGAGATTGTTCTCATGACATGGTATTTGTGGACTTCGCCCATGCATCCAACTCTGAATACTTTGCCTTTCAATTCGCCAAATCCACCAGCAACAAGAACTCTGAATTTTTCAGAGAGTGTTCCTCTGAATGTTTTGTCATCAAGACCTTGGAGATAGTTTAATGCAATTACAACTGTAGAACGTGCATCTTCTTTAGCAAATGGAGACAATCCCATTGCACTTAGTCCACTGTAAAGAGCATCAGAGCAAACTCTGTGTCTTCTAATTCTGTTTTCAATTCCTTCTTCTAGGATAATGTCAAGTGCTTCTCTGTATGCATACAGTAATGGAATAGCTGGAGTGAACGGTGTTTCTTTTGAATCATCATAATACTTGAAGTATCTTGCCATGTTAAAGTAGAATGTAGGTGGCGGATTTGCAATCATGTGTTTCTTTGCTTTTTGGCTAACAGCAATTGGTGAAATTCCTGGAGGAGCAGCAAGTGCTTTTTGTGCACCTGTTACACAAACATCTACTCCCCATTTGTCCATATGGAATTCTTCTCCGCCAAGTATTGAGACTCCATCTACTACATAGAAAGAATCATTTCTTGCAGTAAGATCTTTTACTTTATCAAGATACTTTACCATTGTACCAGTAGAAGTTTCATTCCAAACAACATAGAATGCTTTTACATCCTTATTGTTGTCAAATGCTTCTTTTACTTGGTCAAAACTTGCATTTTGTCCAAATGGAGTTGTAAGACGAATAACATTTGCACCGGACCATTCCAACATTGTTGAAAGTCTGCTACTAAATTCACCGTTAACTGGAATTATCACCTTATCACCTTTCTTTATCATGTTTACAACGGATGCTTCCACTGCTCCAGTACCAGATGCACTAAGAGCTACTACATCACTTGTTGTATCAAAGATTTTCTGACTTTTTTCAATTGTATCTACATATAATTTTACAAAATCTTTACTTCTGTGATTTATCATGTGAGTAAACATTGCGCGTGTTACTCTTTCTGGAACATTTGTTGGTCCAGGTAGCATTACTAAATATTCCAAATAAATTCTCCAACTTTTGAGAAAGTTAACCGCTATTTATAATTAAAGAATCTTGGAAAGCCTACTTTTTGCGTCTATTTTTAAGAGTACTTTTTTAGTTCCTTCAGGAACAAGGTCTAACCAGTCTTTGTCACTGACGATCATTTCCCGAATATTTGTTCCTGAAATCATATCTCTCTTCAATAGAGGAACCTCTATGATATTTTTTCCTCTTTTTTTGTATAATGTAATAGTAAAGTCATCATTCGAAAAGACTACATCATATTCTGGTACAATAGAATCAACATGATAAGTCCATTTTTCGTGATCGCCAGTATCAGGTACAAAAAAAATCTTGACACGTTCTAGTATTTTAGAATCAAGAGAAGAAAGAATCATTTCCTTTCGCTCATCAGCTGTAAATGGATTTCTTTTTTCATAGCTCTTGTTTGAGCTCCCAATTCCAATCCACAGATTTTCAACCTTTGATAATCCAAAATTTATAGCTTCGAGATGTCCTTTATGAAATGGTTGGAATCTACCAATTAGAAGTCCATTCATTGTCGAGATCTTGTTTCACTTGTTTAAAAAACCATCATTAATTAGATTCTAAAATTAAATAATTTAGTCATGGAACCAATAAAAATAGACGGTGAACAAGGTGAGGGTGGGGGACAGATAATTCGAAGTGCAGTTACCTTGTCTGCTATAACAGGCAAACCAGTTGATATAGAAAACATTCGAAAGAACCGAAAAATTCCAGGTCTAAGACCGCAGCATTTGTTAGGAGTAAAAATTTTAGCAAAGATTTGTCAAGCTAGAGTAGAAGGTCTTTATGTAAATTCTACTTCTCTAAAATTTTTTCCTTCCCAAGGTTTGAACTTGGATCTTCAAGAAGATATTGGAACTGCAGGAAGTATTCCATTAATTTTACAAGTATTGATTCCCGCGGTTTCACTTATGAAAAATAGTTTAAAATTATCAATCATTGGTGGCACAGATGTTCCTTGGAGTCCTACATTTGATTATACAAAATATGTTTTGACTGAAGCATTATCTAGAATTGGAATCAATTTTACTTCTGAGATCAAAAGAAGAGGATATTATCCAAAAGGAGGAGGACTTGTTGAGACTCAAATACAACCTTGTAATTGTCTAAATCCCATATCACTTGTTGAAAGAAAAACAATTTCTGCAAAGATCTTTTGCTCTTATTCTCACATTCCAAAAGAAATAGCAGAAAAAGAGATACAAAATGCGAAAATTATTCTTGGTAAAAATGGATTTAATTGTGAGATTTCAATAAAAGAAGAAAATGCGCTAGATAAAGGATGTTCAATTCTAATATTTTCACATGATAAAAGCTCAGTTATTGGCTCTGATGGCATATATCAAAAGAGTTTAAGCGGTCTTGGCGAATCAGTAGCAAAAAAATTCATTGAATCAAATCTTGGTGTTGATCTTTATCTTTCTGATATGTTAGTAGTTCCACTTTCACTCATTAAAGAGACTTCAGTATATCGGGTAAAACAAATTACAAAACATTTAGAGACAAATCTTTTTGTTGCATCAAAAATAACTGGTTGTAAGTATGGAATAGGTAAACTAGATGATGGTTTTGAAGTAAGAATATCTGGAGTCTCAGACACCTGAATGAAGTAATGCAGCCATTAGGAGTATAGCTAAGGAGAGTATTACTGTTAGTCTACCTAACATAATAATTTTTGAACGTAGTTTTTGTAAAAATTCTCCAGAAAGTTGTTTTGATTCTATTTTTCTTTCTATCTCAGATCTGATTAATCTTACATGTATAGCAAATGTAATTATCAAAATAATTACAAGTATTATTTTGACGAGAAGAACTATTCCATAGTTTGTAGAAAGTATCAATGACGGTTTTACAATAAAACCAGTAGAGTTGTAAATTCCAGTTAGAATCAATACAATAAGAGATGGGACTCCAATTTTGTTGAATTTCCGTCCTACGCGTATCATTATTGATAATCTTCCCTCTATAGAATCTGAGATTGTCTTAAGAAGAGGAGCAAGAACTATTCCAATAAATATTGAACCACCGACCCAAATTGATGCTGCAATTAGATGTCCCCACATTATGAGCGCGTCAACAAGTGTCATGACTTTATTTGCAGAGACAACGAATAATATCTATTATCATCTGAACTTCTGAGAAGGTTTTTTAATTGAACAAACCTCGTAGATTCTAGATTTGCTAAGCAAAGGAAGAATAGTCATTTTGGCGTGTTTTGCCGGTCTTGGTGCTATGATGTTATTTTTCTATCTTTATGCAAATTCTTTTCAAAGTGATCTTGAAAAGGTAACGATTCAAGTTGATAGTGTAAATGTTCTTGATGAGAATAAATTAAATAAACGTGCACAGCTTGATGTAAGATTTAATCTTCAAAATCCCAGTTCCCTTACATTGACTGTTTCAGACATTAATTATGAATTGTTTACAAATGGAAAGAGTCTTGGGGATGGACATTTATCGACAGAAGATGTTCCAGAAGCTGGTAGACCTATACTTTTTGCAAATAACAATGCAACTTTACCTGATACATTTGATCTTGTATATAGCGACAATATTGCCAATGAATATTCTGCCATAACTAATCATCAACCAGTAAAATATGAAATAAAAGGCCAAGTAACTATACAATCATTTTTGACAGAAATTACCAAAGATTTTGATGTAAGCGTTGGTTAGCCTAATCCCCAACTAATTTTGGTCTTTGGTGTAATTTTTACAAAAGGTGCTTCATTTTCTTTCCAAGGATCTTCTCTAACCCACGCAAATTTTTTATAAAATATTTCATAGAGTTTTTTGAATTGTAGGCCTTTCTCGATAAAAGTGGTAGAACCCTGAACAACAACAGCTTTGTGTTTTCCTGGTAAGTAAAGATCTACAGAAATTGCAACTTTATCATTCTTTTTGAGATTTGCATACTTTTTGGTATCATAGTCTGTTGCAAAGTAAAAGAAACCATCTTCAAAATAATATGATACTGGAGCAATATGTGGCACATCTTTTGCGCATGTAGCTATTCTACACCCTTCATTTTCCTTGAGAAATTTTGATTCTTTTATGGTAAATTTTAACACATATTGTAACTATTTACATGAAATAAAAAGAAATGGGCCGAGAGAGATTTGAACTCTCGACCACCCCCGTGTCAGGGGGGTATCCTACCAGGCTAGACCATCGGCCCAATAGAATTCGACCTTACTCTAGACGTTATTAACGTTTAAGAAAACAAGAATAATATGCAATGTATCAAGTGACTATTGTATGATTGGTGATTTTTCACCAGAGGAAAAAGATGGCTTTTACAAAGCAGTCTTTTCTAGACGTGATGTTAGGTCTCACTTTACTTCAGAATCAATCGATGAAGGAATACTTACACGAATACTAAATGCTGCACATCATGCACCATCTGTTGGATTCTCTCAGCCTTGGAATTTTATCCTCATTAAAAATGAGGAAACAAGAAAACAAGTAAGAGATTCATTTGATAAAGAACGAATCCGTGCTTCGACTCTTATTGAGGATCCAAAAAGGTCAAAGTATTTGTCACTTAGACTCCAAGGAATTTTAGATTGTGCAGTAAATGTATGCATAACGTATGATCCCACAAAGTTTGGTCCCTTTGTTATAGGAAGATCAAGTATTCCAGAAACAGGCATCTATAGTGTTTGTTGTGCTATACAAAATCTCTGGCTTGCAGCAAGAGCAGAAGGGATTGGTGTTGGCTGGGTCAGTATACTTTCAAATGATGATCTTAAGAGAATTCTTGAAATTCCAGATCATGTAGTTCCTGTTGCTTATCTGTGTCTTGGTCATGTATCAAATTTTGCAGAAAAGCCGGATCTAGAGAGTGCAGGATGGTTACCTCGTCTTGGTTTGAAGGATGTTATCTTTTATGAAAAATGGAACCATGAAAATGATCCTAACTGGCAACAAATTCACGAGATGATTGTTTCAAACCTTGATTACGCTTAAATGCTTACTAGATCTGATTTTTTCTGGGCTCGTAGCGCAGAGTCATATTGACGCGAAACATGGATAGCGCGGTAGCCTCCTAAGTTACAGGTCGAGGGATCGAAGCCCTCCGAGCCCGTCTTATTTTAAATTAAAAAGTTAGGTTGAAGTTGTTCCAGATGGAGCACTATTCACTAGAACAGATTTGTAGATTTCAACTGTGTAATCTCCCTCAAAGATGTGAATTACTTTGTTACCATCAACAGATGTTACTCTGAAATGTTGGTCATAGGAGCCATCGCTTGCTACATTGGTTTGTGCAAAGTAAACTGGTTTGTCATTTTGGTATATCTGAATTATAACAGGATATCCTGGCGCTGCATTTTGTACTGTTCCCCAAACACCACCAAATGGCAAAGGACTATCTGCCGGAATATGCATGTAAATTATACTTTTTTGCAAGACAACATTTTGTTGAGATAAGGTTTGAACCCATTCCGTACCTTGTGAAGTTTGTAATGCCATACTTGGAAATAAAAGTATGAAGAATCCAAAAATAGCTCCTAAAAGTAATTTCATACCAGTCATTATGTATTGTTAAATATTAAGATGACGTATTAGATATCTACATCACTTTGATATCAGAAGAAAAACTAAACGATGGGTGCAAGTGTGACTGCCATTATGGAGGGGCAATAAGCTGTCCTTCATGTAAAGAAAATCACGGTAAACATTTCTGCGCACATTGTAAGTAGCTATTTCTTTCTTTTTGCGCTTTCCTTTGCTGCTAAAGCTTTCAAATTGGCAAGATCCACTTTTAGTTTCTCAATCTCAACAAGTGTTCGAAGACTTGAGATCTCTGATTTTAAATTTCCAATTTCCTCATCTTTATTTCTAAGTGAGCTTCTAAGTGAATCCAACTCAGCATTTAATTCAGATTTTGCCTGACTTATCTGACTGGATGTCATCTCCAAAGTTTGTTGACTACTGCTATAGTTAGTTAGCTTTTTTTTTTCTTCGTATACATGTTCATGATCTTCAGCTGTATGCATGTAGTCAGCGCTTTTTTGAGCCAACCAGCATATAGCTACTAGGAACCATGCAGCCGATATGAAAACTAGTACAGTAAAATGAACTGCAGCTGGAAGTATGAAATATAAGATTGTTAAGGCTGAAGCGAGACAACCAACTACGATTGTAGGAATATGCCCCATGAATTTATCTCTAGAGTAGTAGAATATAAATAGTAATGGAGATTGTCAGAAGAAAAAATGACTTGTAAAAATGAAAAAGGGGTTATGCTAGTCACTGCTTTGAGTAGTTTTTCCTTGTGCGATCTCTATTTCAGGAACTTCAGACTGTAAAATCTTTATTTTTTGTAGAAGTTCATTTCTAAGATCTCTAGCTACGCGTCTAACGGTTGGTCTTGGAACCCCAAGTTCTTCTACTACTTTTGAGTAGATATCTTGTTTATCTGTAAAGCCTTTGTCAAGCAGTTCGTTAATTGCTTGTTTGATGCTTGTGCTTTGAGTAGTACGATTCACGAATTTTATTTTCAAGATGTTCTATATAAGACTGTTACTATGATTTTTGCAATAATTTTTTTATGCATGAAAGTTTGACTTTAACACAAAAACAAAATTGGGTGTTTGTATCATAGGATTATAGTGTTTGAAGAAATTTTACAAACATGATTTTACCTAAAATGTTTTTATCTTACTAATTCATTGTAATCATACAGAATTAGTTAATTGATCTAGAACCTTACTGCATAGTAAAGTGGAGAAAAGTTCTTATGATTAAAAAGTAAACGTCAAGTGATGTCTAAGGCTACTGTTGAAACAAATTTTGGTAACATAGTCTTTGAATTATTTCCAAATATTGCTCCAGAAACTGTTAGAAATTTTACCAAATTGGCAAAAAGTAACTTTTATGATGGCACATTATTTCATCGTGTAATTCCAGGCTTTATGATTCAGGGAGGAGACCCTAATACAAAAAAGTCAGACAAGGGTCAGTGGGGCATGGGTGGACCAGGGTATACAATAAAGGCAGAATTTAGCTCCAGATCTCATCTTAGAGGCATAGTATCCATGGCAAGAGCTATGGATCCTAATAGTGCAGGTTCTCAGTTTTTTATAGTAACGACAGATAGCACTTTTCTCGATAAACAATACACTGTCTTTGGACAGGTCCAGCAGGGAATGGATGTAGCAGACAAGATTGTCAAGCTTCCAAAAGATAAAAACGACTGTCCACAGCAGGAAGCAAAGATTATTCGCATAAGCATATCAGAGTAGGAATTAGAGTTGAAAATTCTTCTTAGTCTTCTTGTCATACCAATACTGATTCTTTCAGGCTCCCAAGCATTTGCTCAACAGTTATCCATGGGTGAGGCCCCTCAGGAAGTTGTCAAGGTTACCATTGATGAAACAGGTACTGCACATGTAACACATGAAATCAACTCAACTGCTGCAAATTTTAAACCAATTCAAGTGGATTTGATAAGTGGTAACATGAACAATCTTAATGTCACAGACAGTAATGGTAATCCTGTTGAATATGCCAAGATCCAAAAGACACCACTATCCATAATCATTAATGCTTCACAGCGAAATGCGACTTTGATAAAGTATGATCTAGTAAATGTTGTAACAAATACTGATGGCGTGTGGAAATGGAATTATTATGAACCACAGGATACTGACTATACTGCATTTCATTTTCCACAAGGAGTTGACATGGTCTGGGCAAATGGAAGACCAGTGTATCTTGGAAATCTTGGTCTGGGTCAGCATGGAAATGGGTTTACATTAGAATATATCATAAATGAACCTGTAAATATTCAGACGGTTCAATTAGCAGGTAAGAACGTTGCAGTAGGAGTAAGGACTGTTTCAGGACTTGGAGATTATGCTTTTGATCAATCTCTATTATCATACTCATTCAACGTAACCAAGGCAAATGTACCAGTCACTGTTATAATGCCACAGGATCTTTTATCAGGTCCATATTCTGTGACAGTAAATGGACATCCAACCTTGCATCAAGTATTTCATTATAATACAACACATGCATGGATAGGATTCGAATCAGCTAATGGTGGTACAGTTCAGATAACTGGAGCAGTAGGTGGCCAAGGGCAACAAACTGGTACTTTACCATCCAGTTCATCAAATAGTGCCACAATAGGGGAACCTATACCGACTAGTTCATCTGACAATACGTCAATCTATCTTTTAATTGGAGGTATTATTGTAGCAGGAATAGCTGGAATCATAATAGTGAAGAAAACAAGATCAAAGCCAGCTATCAAGTCCTAAATCTTTAAGGAATACCAAAATTTCACCTTTAGATTATTAATAGCAAAAGTTCAATGGACTGCATGCAATGTGGGTGTCATTGTATAAAATGTGGCAGTATGGAACTGTCATCAAAACGAGTTGGAGAGATTGAAAAAGATGGATACTATGATATGCATCACACCTGCCTTAAATGCAAAGCACATTTTGACCATCTAGAGGGTGATGTCTTCGAGTCGTGTGAAAAGTGTGGATTTAATCTCTAATTGACTTGAAGTAACTTTACTCTGGAATAATAACTGCGTTTATCTCTCAGATCTTTTTGAAGCTCATGAGTAAAGGCCATGTTTGTAAGTACTTTTGATACGTCTAATGGAACTGCAGACCAACCATATTCTCTTAGCTGTGATACCACCTCAGAGACTGTTCTTGCCTTATCAAAGAAAGCATCTTCAATTAGCGTCTGCATTTTACTTCTAATCTGATCTTTATCGACAAATGTAGGTGTGACAAATTCAGGTTCATGAACCTCTGCATCGTCAAGTGAATGTAGTAATCCAGTTGTTTGTGGTGGTGACTGGTCATAGGAATATTCGTATTGAACATTGTTATTGGCAGAGTCTTTGACAAATGATGCCAGATTACAGATGACTTGATCTATGCTTTCATTGTCTATATAGAAGTCCTTGGATTCAATCTCAATTTCATTTTGACCGTATTTTATCTTGATTCTTGCCATTTTGTAACTTTCAATCATGATTGATTTGATTTATTTTATTAGCTCTAAGTAGCTTAGAAAACTGATCAAAATATTTACACAACTTATTGGGATTTTTTTTCTACATAGTACTAAAAGGGAATATTCTGACTTATCATCGTGGAAAGACGTTCAAAAGTAATAATCATAGCAGTGTGTGTTGTTGCAGCAGTAGGAGTATTTGCTTATTCTCAATATTTATCTGCCACTCATACGAGCATCTCAATACTTGAGAGTAAAATAATACAGAGAAATGCCAATAATTCACTATACAATATGACACTTCAATTCCAGAATCCTTCATTGTTTCCTATTAACGTAGGACAGACAGACTTTGTCATATCAGCCAATAATGAAAATCTTGGAACAGGTACGCTACAACCACTTGTAATACCGCCCATGGGAAAGATTTTCTCACAAGCATCATTTACTGCAGATAATACAATTCTTGATAAATACGACAAAAGTAACAGCGTTCCAAATGTCAAGTTAACTGGAACAAGCAAGTATGGAATATCAATAATATCAGTTAATGTTCCATTCACATACTATCCAACAGAACAAGAAGCCAGCGAATTTATACATGGTTCTTAAAACCAGAAAAATATGCTTACTGTATTTGGATCAATAGCTTATGATACGATAAGGACTCCGACAAAAATTGTTAAAAATGCATTAGGGGGAGCAGCAACATATGCTGCAATTTCTGCAAGTTTCTTTGTCAAGCCTGGCTTGATTGGAGTTGTGGGTAAGGATTTTCCAAAAAGTTATCAAAATATACTAGAGAGATTTGTTGACACGCGTGGAGTAGTTCATGCAAAAGGTAAGACGTTCAGATATGATGGTAGTTATGATTCAACTTTAAGTCTACGAACAACTAACAAGACTGAACTAAATGTATTAAAGGATTTCAAACCTGTTGTACCAGAAGAGTATCGTAAATCAGAATTTGTATACCTTGCAAACAATGATCCTACCCAGAATACTAGAATCATAAAGGAATTTGACAATGTCAAGTTTTCAATGTGTGATACCATAGAATTTTGGATATCAAGTAAAAAAGATGATGTGATCAAGATGATGGGTTCAGTTGATTCAGTTGTAATCAATGATGAAGAAGCAAAATTGCTTACAAAGACACACAACTTGATCAAGGCTGCAAAAAAGATCATGGAGTGGGGAACAAAGTATGTCATAATAAAAAAAGGTGAACATGGTTCTTTGTTGTTTTATGATGATGTCATATTTTCATCACCTGCCTTTTCAATGGAAGATATAGTAGATCCCACAGGTGCAGGTGACTCTTTTGCAGGAGGAATGATAGGATATCTCTCAAGTAAAAACAGTACAAAAATGGCAACTATTAGAGAGGCTGCAGTATATGGAAATATCATGGGTTCGTTTGCCGTAGAGAAATATGGAGTCTATGGAATAACAGGATTGAAGAAACCTGACATTAAGAAAAGATTTGACAGATACAAAAAAATGGTCCACTTCTAACAAAGGTTATAGATATCAAATTAAAAAATAAAGCGATGGATGACAAGCTAGATACAATTTTCAAGCTTCAAAAAAATCTAGAGAAAATGATGAATCTTGAACGTTATCCAAAAGACACTCAGGGAAAGATTTCTGTACTTTGTACAGCAATAATTCATGAGGCAGTTGAGCTTCAGAGAAATACAGATTGGAAGTGGTGGAAAAAACCCACACCTTTTGATGAAGCAGCAGCTCGTGAAGAGTTGATAGATATTTGGCATTTTGTCATCCAGGCATCACTTGAGCTTAACATGACTCCAGATGATATTCTAAAAGAATATCAAAAAAAGAATCAGATAAACAGGCAAAGACAGATAGACGGTTACTAAATTTTCTTAAAAGTCTTAACTATGCCTTCTAGTCTTGGAATATTTGCTTCGCCTATTTTATTTATGATTTTTACTTGTCTTTGAAATTTTAATACTTCTTTTTTTGTAACTGTTAGTATTGGATGTGGACTATGTGAACCAATAATTTTGTGATTCTCATCAATTCCATTTTTGTACAAACAAAGAAGAGAATCTCCTGGTTTGTGTCCCGTTGTATCTTTTCCACAAAGTATTATCATATCAATTTTTTCATTTGATAATACAGATCTTATCAGAGAATCAATTCCCTTGTTTTCAGAAAGTAGTCTACCAGCTATTGCAATCTCTTTGATAATATCTGAATGTGTAATATCTTTTAGAAGACTAATACTTGATAGAGTACAAATTGTAATGTTTGATGTAGGATTTCCAAAGAATACTTCCTCCTCAATTGGAAGAAGAATTCTACACAATTCTCCTGCAATATCCTCAATTAAATTCATTTTTTAGTTAACTTGTGTAATACTTTGGAAATATGATGTAGATCACTTTCTGTAACCAAAGGATTCACTGGCAGACTTAGGACAGAGTTAGCAGCCCAATCAGTAAGAGGAAGTTTGAGGTCTTTTTTGTAAAATGGAGTCTTGTGTACTGGAATAGGATAGTATGCAGTTGCTCCTATACCTTGTGAGTTTAGTTGTTTCATTATTTTATTTCGATTTGCAGTAGCAATTGTGTAAAGATACCAATTTACATTTACACTATCTCTTTCTTCGGGTAAGATAACATTCAGATCAGATAATAATTCATTGAGTATTATTGCATTCTTTTTTCTTTTTTCCAGGAATTTTGGAAGTTTTTTCATCTGGATTTTAGCTATTGCGGCACAAATTTCTGGAAGTCTTAGATTTAGTCCAAGTATTCTGGTATCATACCCATGAAGCATTCCATGATTTCGAATCTTGCGCAGTTTTTCAAAGAGGTTTTTATCATCTGTAACTATAGCTCCACCTTCTCCTGAGGTCATAACCTTAGCAGCGTACATGCTAAAGCAACCCATTTTTGAAAATGTTCCAGATTGTTTTTTCTTGTATGTAGTTCCTAATGATTGACATGCATCTTCTATTATCTCAAGATTATTCTTATTTGAAATTTCAGAAATTTCATCCATGTATGAAAAATTTCCATATAGATGAACTGGCATAATTACTTTGGATTTTTTTGTAATTTTCTTTTTGAGATCACTCGGATCCATAGTATAATTTTCTGGACGAATATCAACAAATACGGGCTTTGCTCCAACTGATACGATAGCGTTGGCAGTTGCTACAAATGTAAATGAGGGTATCAAAACTTCATCTCCTTGTTTTATGTCAAGGGCATAAAGTGTAGCTTGTAAAGCGGCTGTTCCTGAATTTACGGCTATTGCATATTTTGATTTTACAAAAGAAGCCAAAAGTTGTTCAAATTCTCGTACTCTCTTTCCACCAGCATTTGCAGCAGATGTAAGAGATTTCTCTGTTAACACAGAGTGTACTTCATTTATTTCGTCTTTTTCTATAATTGGTACATTTATTGGAATTTTCAATGATACAGTAGAAAATTTTACACCATAATTAAACTTCCTAAATTAAAACCAATTCTTATATTTTAGAGACATACATCGAGATCAAATGAAAGTACATCTGCAAGAAAATGATCCTAGTTACAAGATATTTTTGTATGTTTTCTATGTTAGTGCATTCATAATGTGTTCTATCACCATATTTGGATTCTATGCTATGATTCAGGAATGGTCTGCCAAGGGTACCTATGTGATGGGGGAAGTACTTGTTAAGACAGAATTTCCAACTCCTCACTTTGCTAAGTTAATAACATGGTTATTTTTCTCATCAATTGTTAGTTGGTATTGTGTTTCCCGAATCGGTTGGAAAAGAACAGTTACTGTTTCAAAATGGAAGCTTACAATGGTACAGCTAATGCTCTTGGGATTAGCAGTAATTACACTTTATGAAACAATTTACAATTTTATTCTCCTGAGTTCTCAAATTACTGCAGGAATGATAAATGGAGTAACTCCAGATATTGATTCACTTACAGTAGCATACCCAGATCATAACCGGCCGTGGAATCTTATCTTTGCAACAAAGATGTTTCTTGCTGCATTTTTGATAAGTTCACATGCATTCTATCTTAGTACACGTCCAAGAAAGTCGGTTCAAGAACTAGATGTTTAAATTTATAGGAATACATGTTGGAATCTGACTGAAATGGATGTTACAGAAAAAATTAGATTAGTAACTAGAGAACCTACGGAAGAAGTAGTAACTCAAGAAGAGTTATTGAACCTGTTTAACACCAATATACATCCCAAACACTACATTGGCCTTGAGATATCTGGCTTCATGCATTTGGGAAGTTTGATACTTACTGGATTTAAAATAAATGATTTTATCAAAGCTGGAGTCAAGTGTACAGTATTTTTGGCAGACTGGCATACTTACCTAAATAACAAACTTGGAGGAGATTGGGAAAAAATACGAATGGTATCAAAATACTATGCTGATGCATTCAAGATGTTTTGTCCCGGAGTTGAGATTGTTGAAGGTTCACAACTTTATGAATCAAGAAGAGGTTATTGGTTGGATCTTGTTAAATTTTCAAAGAATATGTCACTTGAGCGTACTATGCGTTCACTTACAATTATGGGAAGAAGTACCGAGAAAGATAAGATCGATCTTGGTCAACTTTTCTACCCTCCAATGCAAGCTGTTGATATTCATACAATGGATTTGGATATAGTACATGCAGGAATGGATCAAAGAAAGATCCATATGCTTGTCAGAGAGATCTTTCCAAAAATGAAGTGGAAGGTACCAGTTGCAGTTCATCATCATATTCTTGCAGGACTTGGCGAGCCAGAAACTGCGCAAGATTCGGATTCGGACTTTGTAGCAAGTAAGATGAGTAAATCAAAATCAGCATCAGGAATATTTGTTCATGACATAGATGAAGAGATTAATTCAAAATTTAAGAAAGCTTGGTGTCCAGAAGGAATTATAGATAAAAATCCTGTACTTGAAATATCAAAATATATTATCTTTCATGAATTCAACGAAGTTATTGTAGAACGTCCAGCTAAATTTGGCGGAAATGTTACCTATACATCTTATCAAGATTTAGAAGGAGATTTTGCTCAGAAAAAATTGCATCCATCAGATCTAAAAACTACAGTCTCCAAATATGTCACCGACATAATTAGACCAATAAGAGAAAAAATTGTCTTAACAGATGAACTTTCTGAGGCAATAAAGAAAACTACTTGAGACTTGGTCTTACTTTCTTTGAAAATAGTGATAACATCTCAAGTGATTTTGATAATCCTATAAAGTTGACAATAAAGTAATTTATTCCAATTTTTAGATATTGTTGTAGATGATCGCTTACTTGATCAGGGGTACCTAATGCGATACTATCCTTTGAACGAATGATAAATTCTGCGATAGATTCATTTTTCTTTTTTAGTTTAGATATAATATCTTTAACATCATCATTATCTTTTCCAACCAAGACTCGTAACAATACAGAGTTTTCTATTTCTTCATGATTTCTTTTAATTAATTTACAATTCTCTTTTAGAAGTTTTATTTTTTCTTCTAAAATATCGGGTGTACCAAAAGGATGATTATATCTCGTAGCATGTCTTGCAGCAACCTTCATGAGTTTTTTTCCTGCCCCACCTACCATAATCGTAGGATAAGGTTTCTGTATTGGTTTTGGATTACAGATGGCATTTTTGATAGAATAGTGTTTTCCTTTGAAGCTTGATTTTTGATTTTGCCACATTTTTTTTATTATGATAAGAGATTCATCAAGCTGTTCAATTCGTGTTACTGGATCATCAAATTTGTATCCATAGGAATTGTATTCGTATTCAAACCAACCAGCCCCTATACCAAACTCTAGTCTTCCATTACTGATTGCATCAAGTGTAGATGTCATTTTTGCCAAAAGAGATGGATGTCTATAGGAATTGCATGTAACTACCTGTCCTATTCTGAGTTTTGATGTTATTGAGCAAATAGCAGAAAGAAGTGTATAGGCTTCAAAAAAAGTTTCAGTACGATTATCTGAAGGATGTGGAATAAAGTGATCATAAACATATCCTGCATCAAATCCAAGTTTTTCTGCAGTTAATGCAACATTTTTTGAAAATAGAAATTGTTCATATGGATTATTTGTAGGAAATTCATCTAGCCATCCTTGTGGCAAGGTAAGTCCCATCTGGACTGATGTCATACTATTTTCTAGTCTGTTGCGGTTCTACAATATTATATTTGGACGTATAACCACGGGGGTTTATCATCAAGCCTTTATACATGTAAGTCGAGGAGTTTCCAATTATTACAGTAGTAATCATACCAAGCTTGTCATTGTGTTCTTCCATGTTTTCCAAGTCTGTTAAAACAACTTCTTCAGATTCTCTAAATGCCCCTTTTACAATTGCTACTGGTGTATTGGGTAATCTATATTTTAAAAGAATTTTCCTTGTATCTTGTAATTGATGAATTCTTTTTTTGCTTGCAGGATTGTATATTACAATAACAAAATCACCCTGAGCTGCTGCTTCAACTCTTTTTGTTATAATTTCCCAAGGAACAAGCAGATCACTCATGCTTACCACAGCAAAATCTGTCATGAGAGGAGAGCCAACTAGCGCTGCACAAGAATTAAGTGATGAAACACCTGGAACTATTTCAACATTAAGACCAGCCTTTCTGTCCCAACCCTCTTCTGCTAGAATCTCATAGATTAAACCAGCCATTCCGTATATTCCAGGATCTCCACTGGATACAAGTGAAACTATTTTTCCAGATTTTGCAAGATCAATGCATTGATGCGCTCTTTCTACTTCTTGTGTCATTGCATATCTATGAACTTCTTTGCCTTCTATTAGATCTGCAACCAAGTTAACATATGTCTCATATCCAACAATTGTATCACTTTCTTCAATTGCTTGCTTTGCTCGAAAAGTCATATGATCATGATGACCTGGTCCTACACCTACGATAAACAGTTTACCGGTCATTCAAACTTATGATATTTTCAAAGTAAATTTATCCCTTTTCATGATTTTATGGATTGTCTATGATTGGACAATCAAGGATGTAATTCTTGTCAAGAACTGATGCCTCTTGCACTGTTATTTCTCCAGATGATATTTCATAGTCAATGTCATTTTTATTTTCTAGAATTTTTGCATTATGAGGATCATTCCAAGTTATTATTGAGACTTTACAAATAGGACTGTAAGTAGAATCACCTGGTTGTGCACTAGATATTCCTTCTTGGTAACCAAATGGTCCAGCACCTTGTAAACCATTAGCAAAGTGATAGAGATCTCTTGAAGATGATTCAAGAATTGAAAGTGAAGGTACATTTTGAATTTTCATAGTCTGGGTAGGTCCTTCAGGAGTTCCTGAAGTTATGATATAGTATATTGTTTTTCCATCAGGACCCCATCCCCTGTGTCCTACAAAGGTAGCTGTCATGTTATCCATATTGATGTCAAGTACTTGTCCACCAAGATATGATGTCTGATCTGACAAGACTTTGTTGGTTCTTACATTCAATGCGCCATTATCCCATATTATCTCCGGAGTATTCATAATTGTATCAGTCACAACCAATCTTATTTTTCCTGTCATGTTTGCATCAAGAATTGCTTGTGTAGAATTAAGAATGAATGGTCCCCGTCCTATATTCCAAGATACTTCAACCACTTTGCTTAATGGACTATATTGTTTGTCAGAGGGTGTAAATGATAACACATCATCTTGATAGCCATCTGTTCCATTACCAGTAATTCCATTTGTAAAGACAAACATGTTACCAAATGATATTAGCGGAGCATGGGCCAAGACGGGAGAAAGATGAACTTTCCAGTTTTGTTTGTCTGAAATAGTATTAGCAACAAGTTCGTTGCTTGAATCTGTTATTATATAGTAAACAGTTTTTCCGTTTACTATTCCTTCATGCATGGGTATCTGTACCGGAATAGTACTTTTTACAAGTTTTATGGTATAATTCTCAGTTGGTAGTGGTGTAGTCTGACCTACTTCAGGGGTTATTACTCTTATCCAACCGTCTACACTTACAGTTGCAGTAAATTGACTAGAATTTGTAGAATGAAGACCGATAGCAGAACCTGTGAAATCTAAACTGCCGCTATTTGAATTTGAATCAATTGTTGTTAGAGCATAAAATGTATTGTTATCTACTGTCCAAATTGGTTGACCTTTTGAATCACTCTTATCGATTTGATGTAAAACAACAATTTGAACTGGTTGACTTGAGCTATATGTAATTGAACCATGATAAATAGAACCGCTGTTTGGCGGCAAGATTATTGCCATCTGTTCTGTATTATGACCAAGTCCAGGATCTTGTGATGATGTAATTGTTTGAGTAAACTGAATTTTTTTTGTTGAACCTGCATTGGCAAGTTGATTGTTAAGTAATGGAATAGAAATTATCAGAACTCCAACTATTGCCATAATTGATAAAAGCAGGAGTCTATTCATACGCTCTCAATATTCAATTTACATAAATATGCTTTTAGAAATAACTTTGCCTATTTTCCAAGTTCAAACTCATCATGTAATGCCTGTACTGCTACATTACAGTCAGAATCTTTGACTACAAAAGCAAGATTAAGCTCAGAAGAACCTTGTGCTATCATTATTACATTTATGCCTTTTTTTGCTACAGCTGTAAATACTTTGGAAGCAACTCCTGCCATTCCCCTCATTCCAGAACCTATGAGGGCAATTATGGATACATCCACTGTAACATCCACTTTTTTTATGATCTTTCCAAGCAGGTTCATTTCAAGTGCATTTACTGCTTTATCCAAATCATTCTTTTTTACAATTATCGATATAGATGATTCTGATGGACTTTGAGATATCATCATTATGTTAATTCCTTCTTTTGCAAGAATAGAAAATATTGTTGCTGCAGTACCCGGAGCACCAACCATACTTCCACCTCGAACATCAATGAGTCCAGTATGTCTAATTGTACTTACACACTTTACCATCTTTTGAGTATCAGCTTGTGGAGTAGCAGTAACTAGTGTACCAGAATTATCTACATTAAACGTATTTCGTATACGTAAAGGAATTTTTTTTGTAACAAGTGGTTCAAGTGCTCTTGGATGAATATATTTTGCACCAAATAGTGCCATTTCCATTGCTTCAATATATGATACTTCTTTGATTAGTTTAGCATTTTTTACAATTTTTGGATCAGTTGTCATCAAACCATCTACATCACTCATCAACCAAACTTCATCAGCCTTGATACTAGATGCGATAATTGTTGCCGTGTAATCAGAACCCCCTCTACCAAATGTAGTTATGTTACCATGTTGATCTGCACCAGCAAATCCTCCAATTACTGGCATGATCTTTTTTTGCAAGAGATTTTCTACGGTATGAGAAACATGTAGTCGTGTAGTGTCCATAAGGGGTTTTGCTCCTCCAAAATTAGAATCTGTAACTATTCCTACATCTTTCCCTGTCATAGGTACCGCTTTCACACCTATTTCATTTAATGTAAAAGTAATCAAATTGATGGATAATCTCTCACCAAATGAGATCAAGTAATCAGAAGATCGTGGTGTGACTTCTCCAAGTAGTAGCATTCCATGTAATAGATCTTGAAGTTCATCAAGATCTGTTTTCATCTTATCTAGTAATTCTTTTTTTATCTTTGAATTCTTTACACATTGATTTGCAATATCAATATGCATTTTGATAATTTTTTTTACAAGTGAGTTTGCAGCTTCTTTATTTCTGTTTTGAATTAAATTTGTTATTCGGATTAAATCGTCGGTAACTCCACTTATGGCAGAAAACACTGGAATTATTTTATGTTCCTTTGTTAGTTTTTTTATTAGACTTGCAACGTTTCGTATATTTTGTGGAGAGGAAACAGAGGTTCCTCCAAATTTTAGAACAAGTTTCAAATCAGTATAACCTCGCCCTATTATCCTTAAAATCTTTTAACTTTCAACTCTAGGAGCAAGGTAAAAGTGAATTCTTCCAATGTTTGCAACCTTAAATTCTAATCTGAGTGGCATTTTACTTGAAAATTCACAAACTACGGTGCCTGCAACCGTACCTACCGCTTTTACTATACTATTGAGATATTCCAAGCTATAGGTTGCGTTGCTATCTTCCTTGACTTCAATCTCTGGTATTTCAGGCATCCCTTTTTCAAGTGTTATAATTGCCTCACCAGAATCACCGCGTCCTGAAAATTCTGCTTTTGTAGGAGTAGCATTAATTGAGAGATATTCTGATACTACTTGGATATCACCAAGTATTTTATCAAATTCTCCAGATGTAACTCCCACTTTTGCATTGTAAGTAATTTTTGGGAGTGGTGTATCGGTTGCTGAACTTTCAATTAATCTCATCTTGTATTTTTTATTTTTACCTATTGTAACAAGTAAAAGATTATCTTCAGAAATGCTAATTTCTATATTGTCTTTTTTATCAGCTCTTTTGATCAATTTTGAAAACTCGTCTATTCTGACTCCAAACTTAACATCCTGATCACAAACATATTTTTCAAATGCAGAATTAGGCCAAGCAATATCGATTAGTGCTACATGTGATGGATCCATACCCCTAAAAGCAATTCCTTCACCTGTTGCTTCAAATGTAGCTTCCTCAACTAGAGTTGATATGGCTGATATGACAGCTTTCCATTCTTCAGAACCTCCAGTCTTTGCAGAAAATACCAAACTTACTCAGATCTCCAGAATGTTCAAGTTAAACCTTATGCGTAGTTGCGCCAAGTATAGCTACATTTAACACATCGATAAAACTGGGTGGTAGGTTCATCTGCACTTCTTGTCTGAAGCATCCACCAAACAGCTTCATTATGTCCGCACTTTTCACATTCGATCTTAATTGTTGGTAATGCCTCTTTCATTTCTTTTTCATCCAAAGAGATGATTGAGGGAGCAATTTCATTTTTTACTTCTTTTGTTATCTTGTTTCCTTTTTCACTATATCCGCATTTTGGACATACAAATTCAGAGTCAGAGCTATCTATCTTTAATCGAGCCTGACACTTGGGGCAGAATTTCATTTAAACACCCTTAATTTTAGAAAAAATTGCTTTTTTTAATTCATCAGTGTACTCTATAGCAGTCTTTGTTGCTTTCTCAATTTCCTTCACCGGATTTCCTTTTGAAGTATTTACTCGCATTGAGAGTTGTTTGGTCAATGGATGTTTCAAGACTACACCTGCAAACTCTACAGTCGGATCTTTGAGCATCTCATATTGGACTATGTAAAGAGTGCTAATGTCTGATTTTCTTATGTCCAATTGAACCTCTTTTGGCGAAGATTTCTTCAGTTGAACATCCATGTAAGTCAAAAAAATACTTATTGAGGATATAAACCATTACCAATTGTTGACTAGCGATAAAAATGCAATAAGTGAAGTTTCTCTTGAGAAATCTCCTGATAAACCAAAAATAGATGATAACGTTGCTATAGACGTAAAATTCTCTATAACAGGAGCCTTCCGGGAAGCATTCAATGAGAAAAATTGGGAAAAAGCTTACAATAATCACGACAATGCCTTCAAGTTGCGATATGGGGTAAAGCTCCATACTAGTGGGCTTAGAAAGAAAGAGATTGGTAAGCCCATAGAGACGTACAAGAAAGTTGCCCTTTTTTGGACACGTAATCCAAAGCTGACTCAGATGGGAGAGAAGAAAGTTTGGGTACAGATATCCAAGAATTTCGAACCGTTCATTCCAAAAAATCAAGTGGATGCACAACAGTTGCTTCTTGATTTTGATGAAAAAATACAGTTCAATGCATCTGATCTTGGAGTTGGTAAACATAAGATAGGAGCTGAGATTCATGTGTCTTGGTTCAAACATGATTATGCAGAACCATTTGATGAAACTGTAAACTCTAAGGAAATCGAGATCGAAGTTACCAAATAGGATATAAATGGAATTATTGATGTATCGATATGGCAAAATTCGATGGAATTAGAGGACAAGAATTACTAGAAGTTGAAGACAAGTCAGAAAAAGAAGATCAGATAACCTTGATCTTCAAAGACAATAGGTTTCTCTTCATCAAACTAGAAAATGGCAAGATGGTAGCTAAATCAATACCAGAATAAACTACTTGTTAAGGAACTTGTAGTATAGACTGATTGCTATTTCTTGAGATTCAGACTGGATAGAACCAGGTCTTTCTTTTCGTACTTTTTGTATAGCATCTTTTGCTGAAAGTTTATGATATTTTACAAGATAACAGGCAAGAATTGTACCAGTTCTTCCAATGCCTGCAGCACAATGAACCATTACAGGTTCATTATTTTCAAGTCTATTTTGTATAAACTCAATTGCTTCATCAATTTGTTCCATATCAGGTGCTGAGAAATCTTCTGTTGGAACATGAAGATATTTTACATTTTTTACCCATGATTCAGGAAGTGAGTTCTCAGTCATTGTAATAATAGATCTTACTCCTTGTTTTTGTATCCAATCTATTTCAGAAAGAGAAGTAGGCATTCCACTTCCGGCTAACTTGTCATTAATCAACCAACTAAAATTAGTAGGTTTCTTTGCAATTTTGCCATGTACTTTTCTCCAAATATTTCCAGGTTTACTCACAATATATCATAAGCAGAGGATCCATATATGTAGAAAACTAAGTAGAGAAATTAAAAATAATAAAAAGAGATTTTGATGTTAGGACTTAATCGATTAGTTCGGTCCAACCCTTGACGAATATAGAGTTTCTGTAGAGTGGTACTGGTTGACCTACAGTAAAGTCCATTGGTCTCATCCAAAAGATTGCTTTTGTTGGGCATACACCTATGCATGCACCATCTGAAATGCATCTCTCTGGATAAAATACAAATGCTTTACCTCTCTTCCAACCTTCTACTGGTTTTACTCTTAATACGTCTGGGCCTAGTGTTGTACAGATCTCTACGCAGAGTGCACAACCTATGCACATTTGTTCGCCTATATCTGGAATAATTCCGACTGGCATGTTGTGTACTTCGAGAAAAGATCTTAATATAACTTGCTGAAAAATGCCATGTTATAACGGCGTTTGGAAATTTTATAACACCGTTAATTTGCGATCAGCTTATTCCAAATCTTTAGAATGAGAATTATCTGAACCGATGTTTTTTATAATTTATTATTAATCTAAAATATCATGGGAAGTAAAATTCATTGTGCGCATATTTTAGTTGAAAAACTAAGTATTGCACAAGATCTTAAGACAAGAATTGCAAAAGGTGAGAGTTTTGCAAATCTTGCCAAAGAATATTCAATAGATGTCTCAAAAAAGAGGGGTGGAGATCTTGGATTTTTTTCTAGAGGAGCTATGATATCAGAATTTGAAAAAGCGGCATTTGCACTGGAAAAAGGAAAAGTCTCAGATATTATAAAAACTCAGTTTGGATATCACATAATAAAAAGACTAGACTAGTGGAATCAAATTTGAAGAGATAACAAGTTTGCTTGAATCGCTAGGCATGCTCATTACAATACCATCTACTCCATATTCAAGAAGAATTTTCTTGCTGTTTTTTGTTTCAATCAGACGCTTACCTGTAGGTGACAAGATCCATCCCTCTTCCTTTTTGAATCTAACCATGCTTGCAACAACAAGGTAAGATTTAGTGATCTTTGCTATACTTGTAAGTAACATAATGATAGACATGATAGCTTTTCCAATGTTCTTTTTCCGATTTAAGATATTAAAAAGTCCGTTAAGTGAATCTATAATGATTATAGTCTGTGATAGACTTGCTTTGACTAGGATCTCTTTGAGTATTTGATGTAAAGTTTCAGTAGTAGGTTGAAACAAAGTTACATTTTTTTGTGTAGGGAGTATTCCAGAGACTACGTATCCGCTATATAGTAGATCAAGATCCAAGTACAAGACTTCAAGTTTTGTATTTTGAACTAACTTGGAGATAAATCCTGCCTTCAAAAATGGATCAGCGTAAAATACAGAATTAATAAGGTCCTGTTCTAGTATTGTTTGCAAATTTAATTTAGATGAGTCCAAGTCACCATTAGGATTTTTAAACAATACAAAGACTAGTAGATTGTAATATAATAATGAATTTAGATTATTCCCAAGATTTTCCATACAAAGAGAAAATCTATCTCAATAATGCTTCTACTTCTAGAATGCCAAGATCAAGCATATCAGCAATGAGTGATTTTCTAGTAAAGTATAATGAACTTGGTCCTGACTCAGCGGCTTCTGATAATTATGTAAGAGAAAGACTGACTAATTTGCGTAAGGAAATTTCAGAATTAATCAAATGTAGGCCAGAGGAAGTAATACTTACCCAGAGTGTAACTGATGGAATAAACTTTGTAGCAAATGGATTGAAAATGAATTCAAACTCCAATATTGTGATACGTGGATCGACTCATGAACACCCAGCTAATCATTATCCATGGGTAAGAGTAGGCCAGAGAGTTGAGTTAAGAAATCTTCACGCAGATGAAACAGGTTACTTTGAACTTGATTCATTTAAGAATACAATAGATGAAAGAACAGGACTTGTTGCATTAAGTCATGCATTGTTTAACACTGGTGCAATACTTCCAGTTGAAGAGATTGGTAAGATCCTTTCAGAGAAGAACATACCATATTTTGTCGATGCAGCACAAACTGTAGGATGTATTAGTGATGTAGATGTAAATAAAATAAAATGTAATTTCATGTCCTTTAATGGATCCAAGTGGTTATGTGGTCCAATGGGAATGGGAGTCTTCTTTTGTAGAAGAGATTCAGGTGAACTTATAGAACCACTTCAGGTAGGTGGAGAATCTGCAATCTTTCATGAAAATAAGATCGTGTATAAAGAAATGCCTGCTAGATTTCAGGCAGGTTTTCGTAACTGGTCAGGTGTTGCATGTCTTGAAGCATCACTAAGTTATTTGAAAAAAATAGGAATGAAAACCATTAGAGAAAGAAACATCATGCTTGCTAATCTATTACGTGAGGAGATTTCCAAAATTAATGGTATAACTCTGTATGGACCAGAGAAGGAGGAAAAACGGACAAGCATAGTCTCATTTTCTATTCAAGATAAAGATTCCAAGACTTTGGTTGCTAGACTCGAAAAAGAGAACATGATACTTGCGGTAAGAGATATTTTTACTAAAAAGATTGTAAGGGCTTCTCCCCATTTCTTCAATACAGAATCAGAAATTCAGACCGTAGCTGATGCAATAAAAAGAGGCTAAGTTATCTTTCTTGCTCTTCAATTACCATCATAGTCAAAGTAGAGTAAACCTTGTCTATTTTTCTAATCTTATTTGTGATTATACTTCTTAGAAGATCCATCGAATCTGCTGTAATCTTGACTATGATATCGTATACGCCATACACCCCTTGGACCTCATACTGTATACCATTTTCGTTGTCAAGTATCTGTTTTATTTTTTGAATTATCTCAACATCAGAGCCTAGATCGGAATTAATCAAAATGTAGGTAGTTGGCATGCATTAATTCGAGTTACACGATATTTAACCTTTGATTAAAATTCCAAAATTGATTTTTGATGATATTGGATTTTTACTTTATAGAATAAACTGGAATCGATTTTGTTTGTAATTTTCAGAAAGTTTTCCTTCAATTGCTATTTTATTACCACAAAAATTACAGTTATTTTTATTGTCAATATACCACCCTTGTATATCAAAACCGTATCTTTTGACTACAATTTTCTTGCACTGAGGGCAGTATGTATTTTCAAGACTATGACCTGGGACATTTCCTAAATAGGCATAATTGAGCCCAATCTCCTTTGCAATTTCATAATGTTTCTCAAGTGTAGGTATTGGTGTTGGCTCAAAGTCCATCATTTTGTAATCTGGATGAAATCTAAGAAAATGTATTGGCATGTCAGGTCCAAACTCATCATAGATGAATTTACATAACTTTCGAGCATATTCTAAATTGTCACCAACTTGTGGCACTACCAAGTCAGTTATTTCCACGTGAATCTTTGTTTTGCTATGAATTTCCTTAAGGGTATCAAATATTGGTTGAGGATCTAGAATTCCAATATATTTTCGTGAAAATTGAGGTTCTGCATTTCCTTTAAAATCTATTGTAATACAATCAAGAAATTCATTCATCATGTTGACTGTATCAGGAGTATCATAACCATTGGAGACAAATATGTTAAACAATCCGTTTTTTCTTGCAATTACTCCACAGTCTCGTGCAAACTCAATAAATATAGATGGCTCATTGTAAGTATACGCAATTCCATCAGCACCTGATTGTTTTGCTGAATCAACTACTTCTTGAGGTGTCATATCAGTTCCTTCTATCTTTCTTCGTTGACTGATGTCATAGTTTTGACAGTATTTGCATAACCAATTGCAACCAGTTGTGGCAATAGAAAATATGCTTGTACCAGGCCTATAATGCGTTACAGGTTTTTTCTCAATTGGATCTACATGACCAGTGATTACTTTACCATATGCAAGAAGATCAAGTTTGCCATTGTTATTTGCTCTAATTCCACATAGACCAACCTGATCTTTTCCAATTTCGCAGTATCTAGCACATGCTGTACATCGAACCTTGTCGTTAGGTAATTTTTGATAGAGAATTGCTTCCTTTGCCGTCATTATACATTACTCAATTTATCATATAATTGCTGGCGTTACTACTGATTTTGGTTTTACAGCAAGTGGTCGCATCTTCTGGATTGCATTTTCCAAGTCTTCCTGAGTTATTTTAATTGATTTTACATTTTTTTCTTTTTTATTCACATATCTTCGTATGGAACTCATAGCAGCTCTATTGCACGCTCCTTCTATTTCTGCGCCGCTAAAGCCATTAGTCAATTGTACTAGCTTTGTAAAGTCGATGCCTTCTGCAAGTGGTTTCTTTCTTGTGTGTATTTTGAATATGTTTTCACGTCCCTTTGTGTCCGGCAATGGTACCTCAATGATTCTATCAAATCTTCCTGGTCTTAGTAATGCACTGTCGATAAGATCTACTCTGTTGGTTGCACCAATTATCAATACGTTATGTAATTCTTCAAGTCCATCTATTTCAGTTAGTAGTTGGGACACTACTCTTTCTGTGACATTAGAGTCAGAGCCCCCTGAGCCTCGACTTGGAGCCAATGAATCAAGCTCGTCAAGAAATATGATACATGGAGCAGCTTGACGTGCCTTTCTGAATATTTCACGAACTCCTTTTTCAGATTCACCTACCCATTTTGATAATAGTTCGGGACCTTTGATGCTAATAAAATTAGATTCAGAGGTGTGTGCTACTGCCTTTGCAATCAGTGTCTTTCCTGTTCCGGGTGGTCCATAAAGTAAGATTCCCTTGGGAGTTGCAACATCAGTATACTCGAATGCTTCTTTGTGTTTGAGTGGCCATTCCACGGCTTCATAGAGTTCCTCTTTTAATGATTCCAAGCCGCCTACATCTTCCCATGTAACATCTGGTATCTGAACTAGAACTTCTCGTAGTGCAGACGGTCTAACATCTTTTAGTGCATCTTTGAAATCGTTATCTGTAATGATAATTTTTTGAAGAATTTCATTTGGAATTTTTTCTGCTTCTAGATCCAAATCAGGTAGAATTTTTCGAAGGGATCTCATGGCAGCTTCTTTTGCAAGCATTTCCAAATCAGCTCCTACAAATCCATGAGTAACTCTTGCAATCTGATCCAAGTTTACTTTTTCTTCAATTGGCATACCTCTTGTATGAATATTTAGTATCTCTCGTCTTCCCTGTTGATCTGGAATTCCAATCTCTATTTCACGATCAAATCTTCCTGGTCTTCGTAATGCCGGATCAATTGAATCTGGCCTATTTGTTGCCGCAATTACAACTACCTTGCCTCTTGATTTCATTCCATCCATCAAAGTTAGAAGCTGTGATACAATTCTCTTTTCTACCTCTCCAGTTACTTCTTCCCTCTTTGGAGCTATCGAGTCAATTTCATCAATGAATATAATACTTGGTGCATTTTCCTCTGCTTGTTTGAATATATCCCGTAATCGCTCTTCACTTTCTCCATAGAATTTTCCAATAATTTCAGGACCACTAAGGGAAGTAAAGTGAGAATTAGTTTCTCCTGCCACTGCTTTTGCTAAAAGTGTCTTTCCTGTTCCGGGTGGTCCGTAAAGCAATACGCCTTTTGGTGCCTCAACTCCTAGTTTTTCAAATAGTTCTGGGTGTCGCATAGGAAGTTCTACCATCTCTCGGATCTTCTGAACTTCATTTCTTAGTCCGCCAAGATCATCATAGGTTATCCTTGGAATAGAATTATCAATGGCTTTAGTCATGGCTCCCAATTTGAACTCGGTCTGTTCTGATATAATGACAGGTTTTGCAGATGGCTTAGTACCACTTACAACAAGTTGTGTTTTTCCACCCAACTGTGTGGTTACAATTAATGTATCACCAGAAGTTAACACATGACCCATGTAGTATGTTTGCATATACTCTTGAAGTCCTTCTTCACCTAGTTTTTCAATAGGTGAAAGGGTTATCTGTTCAGCTTCTTCGGCATCAACAGATTTTACTGTAATCTTTTCGCCTATTCCTGCTCCTATGTTATGACGTGTAATTCCATCTATTTTGATTATTCCTGTGTCGTAATCTGGAGTAGAACCAGACCAGAGTTTAACATGACTTTTTCTATTTCCAACTAGTTCAAGAATTTGGCCAGTTTCCCATCCATTGTTTTCAACAATTTTTGGATCTACTACAGCTATTCCTTTTCCCACATGTCTTTGGGCTGCCTCTGCAATTTTTAATGTAATTTCGCTCATAATTTTATCACCATAAAAAATAAAGTCATTCGACCGTCACCCTCTTTCCTTGCGGTTGATCCTCTTCTTTGAGTCTGAACTTTACTTCCAAGATTCCATTAGAATATGTTGCCTTGACAGAATCTTCGTCAACCTTTTGTTTTATTGGAATTTTTTCATGGTACTTTTTATCACCATTTTCTGCATCAAGATTTACAGTTTGTCCTACGACTTCGATTTCTATGTTATTCTTTTCTACTCCAGGCATTTCTGCTACAATTTTGAGAACTTTTTCCTTGTCATTTACAATAACATCTACAAATGGTTCTTTTATCTCCGATGTAGGTAAAAGACCTGGTCGAACATTTCCATATTCCTTAATCACAGGTTTTCCATCAGGTTCTACAGTCATAGAGTACCCGTAGTAGTAAGGACCAAATGTTTGCGTGTTGTCAGAACTTTCCATGTTGTCCCAAATTGTATCTAGTCTTTTGAAAGGTTGCATCATTTTTTGGAAGAGATGATCAAATTCATCCCAGTCAGTTATGTCATGGTTATGCATATAATGTAATAGGTATGACATTATATAAATATTATGAAATAATGAATCATCTTATTACATAAATTAATATAATTAGTAGTGCTATTTACCCTATGCGAACTCAGAATCTTTCTGTTCCTGATGCAGTAAGAGAGATAATTACAAAAAATAGATCCATTTACGACTGTATCAAGATGGGTTTGATAAATTACACATCACTTGCAATAAAACTCCAAAAGGAGGTCGAGTCGTATGTGGGAGGACCAGTAAATCCCAATACAATTGTTGTTGCAATTAAAAGGTATGCAGATTCCTTTGAAAAAAAGGACGAGATGCAAAATGAAACAGTACTAAAAAATGCAAGACTTTCTCTAACTGATGGAATTGTTGACATTAAATTTTTCTCAGATGATTTTGAAATGAAAGATGCCGTAGATTTGATGGATAGATTTATGAGAATTGATCCAGATTACGAATTTTTTAGATCTACTGACTCGTTTAGATTTTTAACTGAAGATATAAGTGATGTAAGAAAAATTTTAGAATCTTTTTCATCACATAGAAATTCCTCCCAAGCTGGACTAGCAAAAATAACCATACATATTCCCGAAAATGAGCACAGTTCTGAGGTAGTTTCGTACGTATCTGAGATTCTACATGATAATGGAATCGAGCTTTTTAATGCGTTCTTCGGACAAGACCATATAGTTGCAGTCTTATATGAAAAGGACGCAGCTAGGGCATATCAAATTCTAAGAAGAGAAATTTCTCGTCAATAATTACTAGAATAACCTTTCTAAACACCAATAGATTCTGCTTTTGTTACTTCTAGGAAGACTTTGTCTCCCACTCCAAGGTTTAGTTCTTTGTACTCGTGCATGTCAAGCTTGATTGAGGTTACGTTACCAGGCTGACCCATACCTCCTCCAGACATCATCTTGTTGAGGTTTTTTACCATATCATCCATATTTGTAAAGCCCATTACTCCTCCTGCACCAAAAGGTGATGCGGGTGTACTTTGTTCTCTAAAATCTTTGGACGTAGAAAGCGAGAGTATTACATATGGAGATCCATCCGGTGATGCATCTATTCGTGTGACAATATACTCTTTCTTCATATCCTAGATCCTGTAAATGAGCATATTTTACCTTTCGCTCAAATGTTCTAATGATCAGCTCTATGAGACTCAAAACTACCTTTTTTATCCCCATGAATAGACTTCAGATATCTTACATGTCAGAAACCAAAAGAATCCTTGTTTTAGGAGGTGGATTTGCAGGGGTTGAGTGTGTAAGAAAACTTGAATCGTATTTTCCAAATGAAAATGATGTTCAGATCAGTCTAGTAAGTGTGGATAATTTTTTCTTGTTTACACCAATGCTTCCTCAAGTAGCTTCAGGAACCATTGAGACTAGACATATTGTAATTCCAGTTAGAACACTATTGAAAAGGACCAAGTTCTATGAGGCAGAAGTTAAGAATATAGATCCTTACGGAAAAACTGTAACTCTAAGCGGTACAAAAGAAAAACGTGGAATTTCTCTACATTATGATTATCTTGTATTGGCCCTTGGCAGTCAGACAAATTTCTTTGGAATGGATCAATTAGAGAAATTAGCTTATTCAATGAAAACTCTCAACGATGCAGTTGTACTACGAAATAGAGTCATAGATATGCTTGAGCAAGCAGATAATGAAACTAATCCTATTTTCAAGAAAAGTTTGCTTACTTTTGTAATTGTTGGAGGTGGATTTGCAGGTATAGAAACAGCAGGAGAATTAATGGATTTATTACATGATGCAAGAAAATATTATCCTAATATTGAGAAAACCGATATTAGAGTAATTGTTCTTGAGGCACTTCCAGCTATACTTCCAGGTTTTAATGAAAAGCTTGCAAAATTTGCTTTAGAAAAACTTCATGAACGTGGAATTGAGGTGAAGGTGAGTACAAAACTTTCTAGTTTTTCAGGTGATGAAGTAATAATTGATGATGCTCGTCCACCCACAGAAGATCCTAGTAAACAGATTATAGTAAACGCCATACAAACAAGGACCTTGGTGTGGACTGCAGGTGTAACACCTGTGAATATTATAAAAAAATCGGTCTTTAAAACTAACAGAGGTGGAATTGTAGTAGATGAATTTCTTCAAGCTGTTAATTTTCCTGAAGTTTTTGCAATAGGAGATTGTTGTTATATTATTGATCCAAATACAAACAGGCCTCTCCCACCAACAGCACAAAATGCAGAATCAGAAGCTAAAATTGTTGCAAAAAATCTTTATGCGATAATTATGAATAAAGAGAAAGAAAAATTCGTTTATTCACCTAGAGGACAAATGGCAGTAATAGGAAAACGAAGTGCAATTGCAAGTATGTTTGGCATTCATTTACATGGAATTTTTGCATGGATATTATGGAGAGTAATTTATCTTTCAAAAATTCCTCGACTTGATAAAAAAGTGAGAATATTTCTTGATTGGACAATAGATTTGTTTTTTGATAGAGATATCGCAAGATTGAAGGTTATGCGTGAAAAGCCTATTGAGGAATTCAAAGAACTTGATGAAGTTGATGATGTCTGGTAAAAAGATACTTTTATGAATAAAAATTAGAACTACCAGATCATTAAAAATAAGAAGAGAGTTTAGAATTTTGGAATTATTCTAGTCTTGACAGCAAATACTACGACACTCAATACGGCAATTGCAAGAACTATTGATGCTACTGGACCAAACTCTGGAACTGTTGCATTTTGTTGTGGCATTGTCATATTTGACATTGGCATGGTTGGTGTCTTGACATCTGTAACTTGTGAAAAGCTAAGTACTTCGCCTTTAACACCTGTCCATGTTGATGGGTCTGCAGTAGTTGGACCTATTCCATTAAGTGTCACCATAATGTTAACTGGACTATTAGATGAGAGAGCAGGAGTAGTTAGAGTATCTGTTCCAGTTGGTGCGTTACCTTTTGGATTTGAGAACACTGTATTACCATCTTGTGTAATAATGATTGCATAATTCTGGTTTTGTACAAAATTATCATTTGTATCTCTGAATCCAATACCTATTGCTAATGTTTGTCCACTAATTGGATGACCCGTTCTTACTATTACTGCTGTTCCATCCGAAGCTAAATCCATGTATGAAACCACTCCGCCGATGATCACACCTGTTGATTGTGTTGTCATAGTAGAGTTTACTGGGGTTGTTGATGCTCCAGTATTGTTACTCTGTGGCTGAGCTGATTGTGCTTTCATCTGGGCAAGTTCACCAGGAGCACAAACATGATCTCCACATATGTTATAGCAAGGTCGATATGCAGTACAATGACTAGTTATCGTAGACTGTGCTGAAGCTGTCATGATTGAAGTTTCTGATGCTACACCTATTATAGCAACGAGGGCCAATAGACCAAAAAATACTCGATAATTTTTTGACTTCATTGATTTTTACAGTGTTAAGTAGCTAAAAAAGGTTTGAGAAACACAATCTGTTAGTGAAATATATTAAAGATCACAAAAATGAAACCATGGGTAAAGTCTTTGCTGTTGGGGTAGGACCAGGTTCGCCAAAATACGTAACCGAAATTGTAAAGGAGATAGTACTAAATTCCGATATTGTAATTGGTTACAAATACACATTAAATACGATAGAGACACTCTTGAAAAATAAAGAGATTCATGAAGTTACTATGAAAGACCAAGAGGATGCATACCAAAAAGTCTCAAAGACCATAGGTAACAAGACATGTGTTATTCCTTTTACGGGAGATGTGAATTTTTCAGAATCAGAAGTAGTTGATAGATTAATTGAGATCTTTGGAGACGTACAAATTATTCCCGGAATTAGTTCTATTCAAGTAGCTGCATCAAAGGCAAGAGTACCAATCGATAAAAGCAAGGTCATCACAATGCATATTTCTACAAGCATAGAAGAAAAGAAGCTTGAGCTTCAAAAGGCACTTATTGATGGATTTAGTGTTATACTAGTACCAAGACCTTGGCCAAAAGAGCCTTCAAAACATTTTATGCAATCTGAAATAGCAACTTACTTGAAAGACCAAGGTTTTGACACTTCAAATATGAAAGTTCACGTCTTTGAGTTTCTAACTACTGATAAAGAGACACATTTTGTAGGTAAAGTAAAAGATTTGGAAGTAAAACAATTCTCTGATCTTTCTGTGATGGTTTTTGATCAGACAAAACTAGAGTCGTACATTAATTTTAAATAATTTAACGAAGATTAGGTGGTGTTCCAAGTACATATGATTGGGTCGGAGGCATTGAAATTATCACTCCATTCATCCAAGTATATTGCGGATCATAGAATCTGATTATTCCAGTATCATTGATTATTGCAGTATATGTTTGACCAGGAGTAATTGGACCACTTACTATCTTTCCATCAGGTGTAAACGGATTGCCATTTTTCTGAGTACTTACTCCACTGAGAATTGTGTGAACAATAGAATCATTGTTTACCCAAATGATTGGAGTACCAGGAACTATCTGTACGGTTTCTGGATAATAGTATGAATTGTATTGATTAAATTGTTGCTGCGTAGATGCGCCATTTGCTAATGATGAACCTAAAGCTATGCTAATCTGAATTGGAGATATTGAAGTAGATGAGGAAGTTGATGATGAAACAACTACTCCATTAATCCAAGTAAATGAAGGATCAAAAATATGTATAGTACCAGTTTTCGTAACTGTAAGTGTGTAATATTGTCCTGGAGCAATAATACCAGTATCGAACATTCCATCAGGAGTAAACTGAGGCTGTTTTGCAGGAGCAGATCCTTTTGCTCCGCCTTGTGATGTACTAATTATTTGACCAGTTTGTATTCTATGTGGAACAGAATCATTGTTTATGAATTTCAATGTTGTTCCAGAGGTTATTCGAATAGATGAAGGTGATAGAAATTGTAGATTATTTGGATCAGATGCACCTTGAATGATAGTCATCTGAACCATACTTCCTTGGGCAGGTGGAGGTGGAGTCAAGGGTGATATGATTCCTATCATAAATGGATATGTAGGATCAAAGAAAGTAATGTCACCTAGCGTTTGTTCAGGAGGAATGTTATAGATCTGTGCCATTGTTGGAGTAAGTCTATTTGTAGTATTAAAAGCAGTTATTGTATATTGAAATGATTGTCCTGGAGCTAAAATTCCACTGTCAATTTTCCCATCTGCAGTAAATACTGGAGTTGATTGATCAGCAGTAGTTGCTTTAGCTATACCACTCATTATTCTGTGAGGAACTACATCATTGTTGATCCAAACTATTGTAGTACCAACAGCTGCCTGTATACTTGACGGGTTAAAGTGGACTTGATTATAAAAGTCAGATCCGTGATATACGATGCTTACATTCACTATGTTTGAAGATGATTGTTGGCTTTGTGTGGTAGGAATTGTTGTTGGTTTTGTAGTTACGGTATTAGTAGATATTATTTTAGCACTATAGCTTACTTTCATAGTTTCAGAACCGGTAATCTTGCCTGTTATGGTATAGACCGAACCCTCTTGGTTACTATTTATGATTCTACCAAACAAATTTAGATGAATTATATTTCCATTTTCATCTTGTGCATCTCCCTTGATGACGAAATATTTTCCATCTCGTAAGATTGGGGTTTGCCAAATTCCTGAATTTAGATATTGAACATGTGCTATAGTAACAAGACCATTATCAAGGGTAGATTGTGTGGTACTTCCATTCTTGGAACCTACAGTAAGTTCTAATGCAATACTAGAATCAAGAATGGTTTGGTTACCGGAAAGATATCCAAAAGCTTTGATTACGTATTGGCTATTAGGGGGAAAATCAGAATATGCATGAGGTAAGCATAGTATAGTAACAAGTCCTGTAATTACCATTAGAAACAGGAATACATTCTTCATTAGACTAGCTAATTCCTAGTTGGATATTTAATTACTGGGTATAATTTATCACACAATTAGGCAATTCCCGGTTGATTGTTTTTACAAGCTAGATTTTATGTGACCTACACTTGAACCAAATTGTTGAATCATGGCATATTCAATAAATCCCCCTGCAAGTAAGAGAGCCAAAGCAATTCCTATTTCTATACCAGTCTGACGAAGCTCGTTTTTTAGAGGTTTTCTTCTAATT
Organism: Candidatus Nitrosotalea bavarica; assembly: GCF_900167955.1. Taxonomy (GTDB): domain Archaea; phylum Thermoproteota; class Nitrososphaeria; order Nitrososphaerales; family Nitrosopumilaceae; genus Nitrosotalea; species Nitrosotalea bavarica. The sequence goes on from NZ_FUYK01000009.1 coordinate 74,194, forward strand.
ATAGTATTTATCAGCAAAAAGCTTCTTGACATTCCAATTGAATATGCGACAAGCTCCATCACACCAAATGGAGACAAGTAAATCAATGCCAATGGAGGAATTTTTGCAAGTGCTGGAGTTGTAGTTACTAGTGCTTCAAAGGCAACTCCTGTCGACCAGGCTGCAAATGCACCCCAAGCCAGACCAAAACCTGGAATAAACATCGGTAATGCAACTGATGCATTATGTTCAAAAATTCCTATAGCATCAATTCCTTGAACTACTTTTTGAAATTCTTTAAGAAATGATTGTGATTCTTCATCAGATAATTTACTTTGACTTCCAATTGAATAAGATAATGAAAAAATTCCAACAAAAATTAAAAATACCAAAATTCTTCTATTTCTAAACAATAATTCTTTTTTAAGAGAACTATATTTGAGGTTGGTGGTTGGCACAGATTTAATTAAAAGTTGTATTATGAGACCTTGTTGAAAGAAGAGGTCTCTTCCGCTATAACTTATGCATTAAGTAAAGGATTTCAGATTCATCCTGACGCATTTAAGATATTAGAAAAGATCGATGTAAAAGAACTTCAAAATATAATCAAACAAGTTGTACGAGAAAAGGCTAAACAAAATATGTTTTTGATAAATCAGAGTGACCTCAAAATGTTTGTAGAATCAGAAATAGACGATAGTATTGAAAATGAACATGTAATTTTGTTTGATCCTACAAAAAAGGTCACATCTGCAGAAGGGATTGATGGTTTTACGGCATTATTTCGGAGTAGATATTCAAAACTGCTCAAAATTATGATGCAACGCTCACAGTCAAAGAAACTGACTCCCATTGCAAACGTGACTAATGGTAAATTGGATGAAGAAACCTACATTGTAGGTCTGTTAATGGATAGAAGAATAGACAGAGACGTGACAAAACTAGTCATTGATGATCCGTCAGGCTCTATAGAACTATTAATTTTCAATAAGGAGATACAAGAAACTGCAAATTCTCTACTAATTGATCAGTTTGTGATGATATCAATTGCAAGTGGTAAAAATGGAGGATTTTTTGTAAAAGAGCTTCTCGTCCCAGACATACCTGATCATATAGCAAATCGGTCAAAGACTGAAACCTATGCTGTTTTGATTTCCGATTTGCATGTAGGTAGTAAGTTCTTTATGGAAAAAGAGTTTACAGAGTTTGTTTCATGGCTTTCAAGTCCTGATCCAGTAGCAAGAAAAGTCAGGTTTGTACTAGTTGGTGGAGATATAATTGATGGAATCGGCATATTTCCCAATCAGGATAAGGAACTCTTACTGTTAGATGTTAACGAGCAGATGGCAAAGGCTACCGAGCTTTTAGACAAGATTCCAAAACACATCAAAGTATTCATCATTCCTGGAAACCACGATCCAGGAAGAAGAGCTCTTCCACAGCCAGCAATTCCAGAAAAACATAACATGCATCTTTGGAATAGAGAGAATTTTTTTATGTTAGGTAATCCTTCAATGCTTGAGCTAAATGGGGTAAAGATTCTGATGTTTCACGGTCAAAGTCTTGATGATGTTGTAGGTAGTACTCCAGGGCTAAGTTATGCACAACCAGCAAAAGCAATGCGAGTTTTACTCAAGACTAGACACTTGAGTCCAATATATGGTAAGAGAACACCAATTGCACCAGAATTAGAAGACTTTATGGTAATATCAGAAGTTCCAGATATCTTTCATTCTGGGCACATACATGTTGTTGATCTTGATATGTACAAAGGAACTTTAATTGTAAACTCTGGTGCATGGCAGAGTCAGACTCCATTTCAGACCAGTGTTGGAATCAGTCCCACACCTGGAATAGCTATTATTGTAAATCTTGCCACAATGAAGGTTTTTACAAAAGACTTTACTGAAAATTCTAGTTAAAATTACAAAAGATCTTCTAGAGTTAGATCTTCTTTAAACGCTTTTTTTACAGTATCAGCATTAAGTGTAAGATTGTATTTTTTGGTTCGTCCATGCATGCCTTGATGAATAATTTTTCCTGTGATAAGTCCGGTCATTTCTATCTCGCTTAGCATCTGTGTAATTCTACGTTGGGTGAGTTCTTTTTGTCTGGTAATCTTACAGAGGTTTTTGTATGAATGATATATCTCACCTGTAGTATTTCCGCCTGCTTTCATTACTCCCAATATTAGCAATTTTTCATGTAATGGGTATGAATTCAATGCCGTAGTCTCCTTGTCTTCTTCCATCTTAAGGGAGGCTCGTCGTATATGATCTTCCTTTACTGTATCTGATTGTTCACGTTCTGCTATTTCACCTGCCACTCTTAACAGGTCTATGGCTCTTCTTGCATCACCATGTTCCTGTCCAGACATGGCTGAACAGAGGTTTATGGCTGCCTGCTCTACAGAATTAGGGATAAAGCCAGCCTTGATGCGCTCTTCTAGAATTTCTTTAATCTGACCGACTGAATAATTGGTAAAAACAACTTCTTCCTCACTTAGACTGCTCAAGACTCTAGGATCTAGTCGTTCTTTGAATGTAAGATCATTAGAGATTCCTATTAGAGTCAATGTGCCTTTTTTCAGCCTCTCATTAGCTCTTGTTAATGAATAGAATACATCTTTGCCTGATTTAGACACAAGTTCTACAAGATAATCTATCTCATCTACTACAAATACCGTGTTTAGACCATCTTTCTCAATTGCTGAAATAATACGATTGAATACTTCGCTAATTGAAAGTCCTGTAGAAGGTAATTCTTTTTGTGATGTAAGACCTAATTGTCTTCCGAGTTTTACTAGTAATCCATAGAGTGTAGTCTCTTCTTTTGCATTTGCATAAAGTAGATGAATAGGAAAAGAGTTGTCTTTTACTCGTTCTTGTATTTTACCTAGGACCTTTTTTACTACTAGAGTTTTACCTGTTCCTGGTTTTCCATAAACAAGTAGATTGGATGGACGTGATTTTTTTAATAAAGGTAATAATGATTGAGTGACCTTTTTTTGTTCTTCTTCTCTATGTAGGATTATGTTAGGGATAAATGAATAATGTAGGACTTCACGATTTTTGAATAATGACTTGCCACTTTCTGCATCATCTAATAATTTATCAATTGGATCTTTTGTCAATGACCCACACACCACTGTTTCTTCTCTATCCACATATGGATTCTACCATACTAATCAAATTAGAATTGAATAACTAAACCAAATTTAGTATATCATTAATTATTTTTATTATTATTTTCATTAAAAAATTTTTTTAATAAAGCTAGAGTGGAAGTATAGGTGTGTGAGTCTTCCTAAGATGATGTTAACAACCAGGTGAACATTCTGTTAATTTTTAACTCAAAAAGACCAAAATGACCCCTTTATTTCCAGTCCAGGCGTGAAGATGGCTCTTAACATTGTTAACATCCAAAAGGCAACCCCCTTATTTCCACTCTAGGCATGAAATCTAGGGTTATTTAGATATAAACGTCAAAGAGCCTGTGAAGATACTAGAAACACCCAGGCATGGCCTAGGCAGTGAATGTTAACAAACCTAGGTGTTAACAAATCTTCTATGATCTATTCAAGTGTTAACAGTGAACCAGATCGATCCCAATGGCTCGAAAAAGAATAAGAATAGACTTGGAAGATTCGGATGGTGCCAAGTATAACTTTAGCCTGGAAGGCAATGTTACACGTGAGAAGATGCTAAAGATATTTGAATTGATGAATTTAATAAATATAGAAGAGCCAGAAACGGCTGCTCAATTAGATTCCATAGGAGCCAAGATATGGCATATTATAGACAAGAATTTCCCAATAGGCAAGTTCACATCATCTATGATCTTGGAAAAATATGAGGATGAATACACAGAACCAATCAAACTAAGTGTGATCTCCACATATCTCTCTAGATTTGCCGTAAAGGGTAAGGTAGTAAGGGAGAGACAGGGAAAAGAATGGGCCTACCAGATACTAAAGATAGCCCAGAGGGAAAAGAGTACGACTTAGGAAATTACTACCTTTTTGACCACCAGGTGATCACCATCAATAGTTATTTTGACATAATCTCCCTTCTGAAGTTCAAGAAATTTTCTAAAGTCCTTAGGGATAGAAATCGTTCCTGCAGTGGTAATTTTGATTAATTGTTCATTAGACATGTTATTAGATTATAAGAACAATAATTTAAGAATTTACTATTAACTATAATTATTAAATTATAATGATTTTCTATGACTTTGATAAAAAATGGAGTGTCTGATTATCAAATTAAACAAAAATAATCTAAAATGAAAATCTAATTTCTTGATCTGATAACTATTAGAATCAAAAATTATTGAGCCGAGACCATTTTTACGACCCCTATCCTTGTAAGGCCTTTCTCAGTTATTTTGTAAGTAAAGGGTTTTGTTGACATGTCTCTTTCAACCAAACCGTCCTCAAATAACTTCTTTAACATACGTGATGTGTGTTCTCTAGTCCTTCCTATTGTGACCTGAATGTCACGTGATGTCATTGGTTTTTCTGTGATTAATCGTAGAACATGATCAGTAGCATTACCATACTGCATATTCTGTATTCTTTCCTTTGGTTTCTCTTCTTTGACCACTATCGGATCTTCTTGCTGTATTTTTTGCTCCTTTTGCTTTGGAATTTGTGCCTGAGGAATTTCCTGTGGCTCTGGTGTTATTTCTAATGAATCTAAACGAATTTTCATATCTATTAGTAAATTTTCATAATATTGTAGACGTTCTGTTAGAATTTTTGCATTTTCTGACTCTGATATTAATCGTGGCTTTACCTTGTTGTATATTATAACTGCTGCAAGTCCACCAATAAAAGATGCAAACACGCCTAAAATCACTCCTACATCTGGGATATCTACTAACATCACATGTAACGTCAAATGATGTGATTTATCATATTTGAGTAAAATTATTTTACATCTTGCATATCAATATCAAACATATTTTATCACAACATATCACAACCGCTTTGTGGATTATTCCTATTTTTGAACCTAAATTACAACTTACATGTTCGATTTAGTAGCTCTTGTATCACAACCATGACTTCTTCCTCACGTTCAGGAAAAACATCACTACTTTTTATCACAGAGATCTGCTCAGAGAGGCGATTTATTACATCTATATCATCAGAACTAAGCACGCCTAGACCTCTAAGAAGGATCCACGAATAGCATAGAGCAATTAACTTGTCCCTAGATTGGCTTACTTGTCGATAAAATGCCCCTTTACTAATAGTAAACTGCGAGTCTGCAAGGTTCTTACGTTTTAAAATAATTTCAATTTGTCTCTCAGTAAATAATGATTTTTTTATAATTTGTCTAATAATATTACTAAAATTATCATCAGAGGGTTTGCTCATAGCTATACAAATCTGTATAACTTTATTCAATTAAACTTTTAATCAATAGATATTCAACCATTGCATATGCAAAAGACAGAAGACTATCTTCATGCTACTAGAAAGAAAAAGGGAACATTACTCTTTGTATTGATCGATTCTGAAAACTCTGCAGGACATTTAGCTTCTACTCTAGCAATGGAGGCTGAAAAGAATGGCGCATCTGCAGTTCTAGTTGGTGGTTCATCAGCTACTGATCAACTCACCATGACTGAGACAGTAGCTAGTATCAAAAAAGCAGTCAAAATTCCTGTAATTCTCTTTCCTGGAAATGTTACAGGCGTAGTTCCTGGTGCAGATGCAATACTTTTCAGCTCGCTTTTGAACTCGGATAACCCATACTTTATCTCACAGGCACAAGCCTTGGGGGCACCAAGTGTTCTAAAATTTGGCCTTGAAGCACTTCCTACAGCCTATATCATTATTGGTGAAGGAACCACCGTTTGGCATGTTGGTTCAGTAAGAACAATTCCATTTGACAAGCCAAGTTTAGCAGTCATGTATGCTCTCTCTGCTCAATTCATGGGAATGCGATTTGTATATCTTGAAGCAGGCTCTGGAGCCAAATCTAATGTAAAACCTGAGATGGTTGCAGCTGTAAGGAAGCTTTTCAAAGGATTTCTAATTGTAGGGGGAGGCATTCGTAGCCCAGAAACTGCTGAAGAGATTGCTAAGGCAGGTGCAGACGCTATAGTAATTGGTACTTTAATTGAGAAGGGGGGAAGTTTTAAGACCATTTCCGATATCGTAAAAGCCATCCAATTTGTAAGGAAATAACATGTCAGAGAACCTAGCATTGAGACTCAAAGAAGTCCCAATGCCTCAATACTATTTTGATTATTATACCAAAATATCCGAAGAAGTTTTTACTATTTTTGAACAAGCTGCTTCTGCCAAGGCAACACTTGCAGATTCTTCTGGGATGGTAGAACCAAAGATTGCTTTTGATCTTGCAGACCGCGTATCCAAAATGCACGACATTGATGTAACTGATAATCTACGAGCTCTTATTCAAAATACTCCAAAAGAATTAGCCGCTCTAAAACTTGCAGAGGATATAGCACAGGGCAAGTATTCTGGACCAGATACTGATCTTCAGACAAAACTTGACCTTGCTGTACGTGTGGCTCTAGCTATCGTTACCGAAGGAGTTACCATTGCTCCTCTTCAGGGAATAAGCGAGGTTAAGATCAAAAAAAATTCAGACGGTTCTGAATATCTCTCGGTATCATTTGCAGGTCCTATCAGGTCAGCAGGAGGTACAGAAGCAGCTGCTACAATGTTAATTGCAGATCATGTACGAAAGATAGCTGGACTTGGAAAATATCAAGCAAATTCGTTTGATGATGAGACTGGACGATTTGTAGAGGAATTAAGGGTATACGAAAGAGAAGTTGGAAGTTTTCAATTTCATGTTCCTGATCAAGATGTGGTTAGTGTCATCTCAAATCTTCCAGTTGAACTTGATGGTGTAGATACTGACCTTGTAGAAATTGTAAGTCATAGAAACATGGTAAGAATAGGTACCAATAGAGTAAGAGGAGGAGCACTTCGTGTACTAAACGACGGTCTTATTGGCAGATCTCGTAAACTGCTCAAACTTATAGAATTATACAAACTTGATGGTTGGGACTGGCTCAAGGATTTGAAGGGAGCAATCCAGACAGGTGACGCAGATGCAGCAGCTCATCGAATGAGGGAAGTGATTACAGGAAGATCCGTTCTTTCCATGCCTAAGAAACTTGGTGGATTTAGGTTAAGATATGGTCGCTCATGTAATACAGGATTTGCCTCAATTGGCATTCATCCCGTAGTTGCAGAGATATTGGATCATGCCATAGCTGTTGGAACCCAGATTAAAATTGATGTTCCTGGAAAAGCCTCTACTGTAGCTTTTGTAGATTCTATTGATACACCAATTGTTAGACTAACTAACGGTGATGTTGTAAAAATTAAAGATACTGCTCATGGAATTCATCTTAAACCACAGATTGCAAAGATTTTGCATCTTGGTGACATTTTGATTAGCTATGGAGATTTTCTAGAAAATAATGCAGAGCTTGTACCAACTGGATATGTAGAAGAATTTTGGGCTCAAGAACTACTAGACAAAGTAACAAAATATGAACCAAATGATACTGAACTTTTAAGCTATGTAAACAAGATACCAGATCTGGAAGAAGCATTTAGAATATCATTGAATTTTGGCATTGGTCTTCATCCTCAATATCTCTATTATTGGGATCAAATTACAATTGAAGAATTTGAAAAAATTCTAAAACCCCAGAAAGTTGAATCGGACCTTATCATTTATCCCATTAATGCAAAAGATATTCTAGAAAAACTTGGTGTTCCACATGAAGTTGCAGATGACACTCTTCTTCTAAAAAATATAGAAGCCAAGATATTCTTCTATTTGTTATTTAGAAAGCCAATTCAACTTGAAAGAGATCTTACTGTTCCTCAAATCATAACTCAATCATCTGGAATACGAATTCCAAATAAATTCTCAACGTCTATTGGAGTAAGAGTTGGAAGACCTGAGAAAGCTGCATTAAGAAAGATGAAACCTCCAGTTCATACTTTATTTCCAGTTGGAAATAAGGGCGGGGCATCACGCGATTTGCTAAAGGCAGCAAAACAGCCAGACTTTTACTGCAATATCTACAATAGATTTTGTAAAAATTGCAACGTTCCTACTATTAGCATAGCATGTCCCAAATGTAAAACAAAAACAAGCACTATTTTCATATGTAAAAAATGTAGAGATGAACTTGATACCAATTATTGTGCAAAATGTAAATCACGAGCATATGGTCATTCATACCGTTCATTTCCTCTCAAAGATCTCTTGATTGCTGCCCAAGAGAGAACTGGATTTAGAGCTCAAGAGCCATTCAAAGGTGTAAAGGAGCTCATAAATCAAGACAGGGTACCTGAACCACTTGAAAAGGGTCTGATAAGGCAAAGTCTTGGACTAAATGTCTTCAAAGATGGGACAATTAGATTTGATACAACAAACGCTCCTCTATCACACTTCAAATCTTCCTGGATTGGAACCACTCCGCAAAGACTAGTAGAATTGGGATATACTCATGATACCAACGGAAATCCACTTGAAAGATCTGATCAACTTGTTGAACTTAGAGTACAAGATGTTGTAATTCCAAAAGAATGTGGAGATAGTCTTGTTTTTGTCTGTCAATACATAGATAGAGAACTTTCAAAGCTTTTTGAGCGTCTACCATTTTACAATGTTAAAAGTACTGATGATCTAGTAGGACATCTCATCATTGGTCTTGCACCACATACATCAGTTGGCATAGTGGGTAGAATAATTGGATATACCAATACCCAAGTGTGTCTTGGAACTGCAGTATGGCATTCTGCTAAAAGACGTGATGCTGATGGTGATGCAGATTCTATCATGTTATTAATGGATAGTCTACTTAATTTCTCAAGATTATTCTTATCTGATAGGATAGGTGGACTGATGGATGCACCATTACTTGTTCAACCTATTGTAATTCCTCAAGAAGTGCAAAGACAGGCTCATAACTTTGAAGTAGTAAAAGCATATCCACTTTCATTCTTTGAAGCTACTCTTAGAAAAGATAAAGCAAGCGAGATCAAAGACGTCGAGATACTAAAATCAAGATTAGAGACAGAAAAACAATTTCTTGGACATGATTTTACACATTCTACTTCTACCTTGACTACATCAAAATCAAGAAGTGCCTACTCTACACTTGGGTCATTACTTGAAAAACTTGACATGCAGATTAGAACTGCAGATATCATAAATGCAGTTGATCCAAGTGAGGTAGTATCAATGGTGATGACCACTCACCTACTTCCTGATATCATGGGCAACCTTCGAGCTTATTCTGGCCAATCTTTTCGATGTACTGCTTGTGGTGCAAGCTACCGAAGAATTCCACTTGCTGCAAAATGCCTTGAATGTGGACATAAGCTAATTCAGACCATGACTAGGCCATCTGTACAAAAATATCTAAAGCTTGCAAAAAGAATGCTCAATAAATACACGATTTCACCATATCTTCGAGGAAGGGTACTTTCTCTCTTAGACGAATTAGAACTAGTCTTTGGTAAAGAAGAAAGCAATCAATCTATTCTTACAGATTTTGCCTAACGAATTTTTATGTAATCATAGCCGCCATGCTTGCTTTCAAAGCAATAACGAACTTTCTGAAAGTCTTTTCTAAATTTCTTGACCTGTGTTGCTATCTTTTTCTTGTCTTTTTTATCTATTACAACCTTTTTGATAAATTCGGCAACTTCTTCCATATCTGATTCTTTCATACCAAGACGCGTCAGCTCTGCAACACCAAGTCTCATTCCACCTGGATGGAAGTAATTGCGTCCAGCTTTGATATCTCCTGGTATGAGTTGCCTGTTTACGATAATGTTTGCTTTTTCAAGATCTGCCTCAATTGTTCCACCATCACCAAATGAAAGTACATTTACTACTATCTGGTGAGATTTTGTAAATCCACGTTTTTCGCCAAGTACTGAAAAACCAAATGAGTGAAGAGCCTCTGCAAGCGCTTTTGCATTCTTAATTACCTGTACTGCATATTTTTTACCAAATTCTAACATCTCTGCATAAGCAATGGCCTTTCCTGCCATGTGATGTAGGTGATGATTACTAGTCATTCCTGGAAATGTTGCCTTTTTAATACTTTCACCATATTTTTCAAATGAGCAAATCATTCCACCCTGTGGACCAAACAAAGTCTTATGTGTACTCATTGTCATTGCATCTGCTCCTTCTCTTAGAGGATCTTGGAATTGTCCACCTGCAATAAGACCTGCAACATGTGCACCATCATAATTGACAAACATATTATAGCCTTTTAGAAAATCTGCAAGTTCTTTTACTGGGTGTGGAAACAAAAAGACTGAACCGCCAAACATTGCTAATTTAGGAATTCTTCCAGCCTTTTCAAGTTCTTGTACTTTTTGTTTTGTCTTGTCAACATCAATTGTCATCTCTTCAACATCAAATGGATAGAACTCAATGTCTAATCCATGAACAAGACCTGCAGTACCTGAATGTTCTTTCTTACCATGGGATATGTGACCACCTGATGGAATTGAGGGAGCAAGCATTACATCTCCTGGATTTGAAAATGCTGAATAGATGGCTAGATTTGCAACAACACCTGAAATTGGTCTTACATCAACAAATTCTGCCTTGAATAGTTTTTTTGCTAATTCCATGCACTTGAATTCTACTTTATCAATGTAGGTACAGCCAGCATAAACTCGTTCACCTGGCCAACCTTCTGCATATCTGTTAGCAAAGTCAGAAACTGTTGCCTCACGGACTGCGGGACTTGTAACATTCTCACTTGCAATTAGAGGAATAGAATCTGCAAACCATTGATTATGAGTCTTGAGCAAAGAAAGTACTTCGTCGTAAGATGATCGTGGTGAAGAACGAGACATGTCTAGTTTAAACATTTTTCCTAATTTAAAAACATCGTTCAAAATTGGTTGAAAATTATCTATTTCAAGTGTAAATGCTTTTGATCTACATAAGACATAATAAGGGAAAATCGACCTCTTGCAAATATGTCTATTCAATCTTCTGCTGGCGGTATACCAGTTATTATTCTAAAAGACGGTGCTCAACAAACCAAAGGTCGTGACGCTCAGAAGAACAATATTGCTGCAGCAAAACTGATTGCTGAAATTGTTCATTCAAGTCTTGGCCCACGAGGAATGGATAAAATGCTTGTTGATTCCTTAGGTGATGTTACAATTACAAATGATGGTGCTACTATTCTAAAAGAAATTGATGTACAACACCCAGCTGCAAAAATGCTTGTTGAGATCTCAAAAGCAACTGATAATGAAGTAGGTGACGGAACAACCTCCGCTGTAGTTCTTGCAGGTGCGTTATTAGAAAATGCCGAGTCTTTAATTTTACAAGATGTACATCCAACAATTGTCGTTGATGGTTATAGAAAAGCTGCCCAAAAAGCAGTAGAACTCTTAGAAAAGATTGCTGATAAAGTATCTCCAACTGATAAAGACGTACTTGAAAGAATCGCAAGAACATCAATGCAGACAAAACTTGTTAGAAGAGATTCTGCAAATCTAGCTGATATGATTGTAAAATCTGTACTTGCAGTTGCTGAGAAAAAAGAAGTTGGTTATCTAGTCGATATTGATGATATTAAAGTAGAAAAGAAAGCTGGTGGTTCTATCAAGGACTCTTCTCTTACCAAAGGAATAATCCTTGACAAGGAAGTTGTTCACAGTGGAATGCCAAAGAGAATTGACAATGCAAAGATTGCACTAGTCAATAACGCACTTGAGATAGACAAAACCGAGTTTGATGCCAAGATAAACATCACAAATCCACAACAGATGAAATCATTTCTTGATGAAGAACAAAGAATGATCAAAAGTATGGTAGACAAGGTAATTGCTTCAGGTGCAAATGTTTTGTTTTGCCAGAAAGGAATTGATGATATGGCGCAACATTATCTTGCAAAAGCAGGAATACTTACAGTAAGAAGAATTAAAGAAAGTGATATGACAAAACTTGCAAAAGCAACTGGAGCTAGAATGATAAGCAATCTTGATGATCTATTTGAAAAAGATCTTGGTTCTGCTGAAATAGTGGAAGAAAGAAAAATAGAAACTGATAAATGGACTTTCATTGAAGGCTGCAAACATCCAAAAGCAGTCACTCTTCTTCTAAGAGCCGGTTCTCAACGAGTAGTTGATGAAGTAGAAAGGTCAGTTCATGACGCATTAATGGTTGTAAAAGATGTAATGGAAAAACCATTCATAGTAGCAGGTGGAGGCGCTCCAGAAACTTATGCTGCAACAAAATTACGAGAGTGGGCAAAAACACTTGAAGGCAGAGAACAACTTGCAGTAGAAAAATTTGCAGATTCTTTAGAAGTAATTCCAATTACACTTGCTGAGAATGCTGGAATGGATCCAATTGATACATTGGCATCATTACGTTCAAAACAACTCAAAGGAAACAAATGGACAGGTATTGATGTTATGAAAGGTCAAGTTGCAAGTATGCATACTACTGATATCTTTGAACCACTTTCTGTCAAGATCCAAATAATTACATGCGCAACTGAATCTGCATGTATGATATTAAGAATCGATGATGTTATTGCCACTGCAAAATCTGCAGGACCACCGCCAGGAGCTGAAGGCATGGGAGGAATGGGTGGTATGGGAGGCATGGGCGGAATGGGTGGTGGTATGGGCGGAATGCCACCAATGGATATGTAATTAAAAAGTCCACATTTCTCTCAAAGGTTTATTTGACTATTCTAGATAGGAATTCTATGCAGTTAGGTGGAACTAAAATTCTAGCCGGTGCAAAATATGTTTATCTGGTAGCATTCTTTGCATTGCTTTCTGGAATGTTCTATCCTATAATCACTCACAGCAGCTGGGATATTGTAATTGTAGGAACTTTAATTCTCTTTGTAGGTCTTGCAGGAACTGTTTCTATCTATAAAGCAGCTACTGCTGAAAAGCACAAGAAAGCCTATCTCATTATAGGTTTGGTTATAACTTCACTTGCATTGTTCCTTGTGTACGGTGCAATAGGAAAAGTCTAGATATCAAAATAAAGATAGAATTCATGTGGATGAGGTCTTATTGAAACCTCATGATCATCTGCTCTTTCTACCTCAATTAGTTTATCAAGCGTTTCATTTGAGAAAACTGGTGAGAGGAACTTTCTATCACCCTCTAATTCATCAAGCGCTTCTCCCAGAGTTGCAGGTAAATCTCTGATTCCTTTTGCAATTCGTTGGGCCTTAGTCATCTTGTAGATGTCTTCGTAAACTGGATCTCCAGGATCCATCTTCTTTTTGATCCCATCTAATCCTGCTGCTTGAACTGCCGCAAATACTAGATATGGGTTAGATGATGGATCAGGAGCTCTGAATTCAATTCTCTTAATCTTGGCATAATTTTCTCCCCTGAAATGGGAAGGAATTCTAATTATTGCAGATCTATTGCTTGCACTCCATGCAATATACACTGGAGCTTCATAACCTGGAACTAATCTGTGATAAGAGTTTGTTGTAGGTGCAACAATTGCAGACAATGCTCTTGCATGATTCATAATTCCTCCACAATAGTATCTTGCTATTTGACTGACTTCTTCTTTGTCATCTTTATCAAAGAACATATTCTTATCACCTTTCCACAAGCTGACATTAGTATGCATTCCAGAACCTGCATCCATTGAGATTGGCTTTGGCATCATGGTTGCAACTTTATCATACTTTTTGGCAATGTTTCTAATAACATACTTGTAAGTCTGAGCACCATCTGCAGAATTAGTTAGAGTATCATATCTGATATCAATCTCACATTGTCCTGCAGTAGCTACTTCATGATGATGATTGTCACATAAAACTCCAAAATATTCGTTCAAGCACTCGACACAATCATTTCTAAATTCTGTTAAAGTATCAGATGGTGTACTTGGATAGTATCCTTTCTTCAATGCCATTGGGTATCCTTTTCCATCTTGGCTCCACGGTGCCTCTTTGGATTCTATTGAATATGATTGGCCTTTGTAAGGAGTAAGTACATCCCAGTTAATTTTATCAAATACAAAAAATTCTACCTCTGGACCCCAGTAACTATTGTCAAATCCTTGAGTTTTTAGATATTTTTCTGTCTTTTGAGCAATACCTCTTGGGTCAGATTCTAGTCTACCTTTATTTCTACTCCGGTATACATCACAAATCAATCTGGCCGTCTTTGAATTCTCCAACCAGGGAATTATTGCAAAAGTACTAGGATCCGGTTTTAAGACCATATCCGAGTCTTCTATTGATGCAAATCCTACAATTGAAGAACCATCTAGTTTTGGAAGCCCATCTTGCATTTGTTGAGGGGTAAATAAATTTGCAGAAATTGTGGTATGATGGAATCTACCTCTAAGACCTGTAAATTGTAAATCTATGAATTTTATCTGATCATGCTTTATTTTTGAGAAAACATCTTCAGCAGAATAAGAAACTGGTACCGGTTCTCCACCAATCACTTTATATGGCAATTTTGCACCTTGATCATAACACAAAGGGGTCTATGATTTAAGTATTGTTGGATATGGAAATGTCAGAAATAAAAATTGATGTAAATTCATTGTATGCAATTCTTCTTCGCGAAGTGGAAAACGATTCAGTTCAGGAGGTAGATCCTAATCTGTATCATAACATTGCAGAATTTCTTGGTGACCTAAAAAATCATGATTATGACGGAATAGAATCAAAGATTACTGAATCATTAGTAAAAATGATAACAGAAATGACTTCGATTCTTTTGAAGATCAGAATTGAAAAGGCAACATCTCTGGATGAAATTGATTATTCAAATTTACTTGATGAAGAGAGATTCATTTTAGATTCTGAAGATGAACTACGACAAAGAAAGGATACTATTCTCTCTGCAACATTAAATGGAAGATTAAAGCTTCTTGAGACAGTAGGACAAAATCACAGAGCTAGATCAATTGTAATTCGATTTCTCAAACCAATAGATCAGATAATGGGTACAGATTTGCAGACATACGGACCATTTGAATCAGAAGATGTTGCTACTTTACCATTTGAGAATGCACGCTCGTTAATTGAAAAGAAAGTAGCAGTAAAGGTAAGCTGGGAAGACTAGAAATTAGACAACTTTCTATTGTGATATATCATGCATAACGGAATAGATCTCGATGTATACTTTCTAATTATATTGTATCCTATTGCTGGATTATTTATAATAGAAATGATCTGGAGGGGAATCAAGATCATCCCAAATTGGATAAAACTCTTAACTCAGGCCGTGATGTGTGTAGGTTTTGGAATAGCATATCTTACAATGACTGTTGCTCATTGGCTAACAGCTGGGGTATTACTTGCCTTGGCATTTGCTCTGTTTTATCAGGCAAAACTTTCAAAACTTAATCCTAAGAAAGTAATGTATTAACTAAATTTACCAAAAATTCGCTTAATGAAACTCTGCCTACCAATTCCTTTTGTTCTTTGAATCTTTTTTTCTCCAAATTTCTTTGCTCTTATTTGGAATAACTTTACACATCTATGATCTTCTGGTAACCTATGTTCTGCACAAAACTTGTCTTTACAATAATTGCATTCAAAAGGTAAATCTTGTTTTTTTCCACAATAGGCGCAGTCAAATTGTTCCATGATTATAATTGATTAAGATACTAAATTAGTGTTCGTAAGAAAAATTACTTTCATAATGAGATATCAATTAACAAAACTTATTTACGCAAGACAGCAAGATGAAAAATAGTTTTCAATATGATAAAAGGTCATGTAGCTGTAATAACGGGTGCTAGTAGCGGAATAGGATATGCTACTGCTCTTGCTATAGCAAAAGCAGGTGCAAAAGTTGTAGTTGGCGCTAGAAGAACTGAGAAATTAGAACAACTCAAAAAAGATATTGAGAAAATTGGAGGAGAATGCATTACAGTTTCATGTGATGTAACAAAACGCATTGATTGTGAAAATTTGATTAATGCTGCTATAAAAAAATGGAATAAGGTAGATATTCTAGTAAATAATGCGGGACTAATGCCTCTGAGTTTTGTAAAGAATCTCAAAGTAGATGAATGGGAACAAATGATTGATGTAAACATTAAAGGAGTAATGTATTGCACTTCATCTGCAATCCCTCATATGATCAAGCAAAACTCTGGTCATATTGTAAACATTTCATCGATTGCTGGAAAAGTAGTTTTTCCTGCAGGTAGTGTTTATTGTGCAACTAAATTTGCAGTATGGGCTTTTAGCGAAGGACTTAGACAAGAACTATCTGTTAGAAACAACATTCGAGTTACAACAATAGAACCAGGAATAGTAGATACTGAACTTACAAATACTATTACTGACAAATCTCTTGAATCATTTGTGACACACTCAAAAGCAATTCAATCTCTTAAAGCTGAAGATATTGCAAATTCTATAATGTTTGCACTTGAATCTCCTCCTCACATGAATGTAAATGAAATTGCAATTAGACCTACTACACAAGAAAAGTAGTTTTGATACATTACCATGAGACCAATTAATGTTATAATTCTAGGAGGAGGCTTTGGAGGTCTTGCTGCAGCAAACGAATTACGAGAGAATATTCCTCAAGATGTACGAATTATAATAATTGATAGAAAAGACTGGTTCATGATGGACCTTGTGAAACTTTGGATAATTAATGGTACAAGAGAATTTGAATTATCTAAAAGGCCACTAGAGAGTGTCACAAAGAAAGGTATTGAGTTTGTAAATGAAGATGTAATGAAGATAGATCCAATTGGAAAATTAATCCGAACAAAATATAGACAATTTCATTATGATTTCTTGATAATAGCACTAGGTGTTGAACTTGCACCAGAGAAAATTCCAGGTCTTAAAGAAAACAGTCTCATTCTTTATGATATCAATGATGTCCCAAAAATTAGAGATACCCTAAGACAAATGAAATCAGGCAAGATTGCAATTGCAATTACTGGTCTTCCATACAAGTGTCCCCCTGCTCCATTTGAAGCTGCTCTTCTGATCAGGTCTGTTCTTGAAGAAACAGGAGCAAGTGATTCTGTTACAATTGATTTCTACAGCCCAACACCAATTACACTTCCTGCAGGAGGACCACAGGTAAGCGAAGAAATATTTCAAATCCTAAAATCCAAAAAGATAGAGTTTCATGGAAATCACAAAACCGTAGCGGTTGAACCTAATAAAATAAAATTTGAAAATTCTGAGACAAGTTTTGATGTTTTGATTGCTGTTCCTCCCCATAAGGTTCCCTCAGTTGTAATAGAATCTGGCTTTGCAGAAAATGGAAAGTTTGTAGAGGTGACTAAAACTTGCGAAACAAAATATGAACGTGTATACGCAATAGGAGATGTAAATCAAATAATGGTAACAGACAAGATTGCAGTGCCAAAAGCAGGAATTTTTGCTGAAGCAGAAGGAGTAACAGTTGCAAGAAACATCATTTCACAAATACAAAATGAATTGGAACGTGCAATCTTTGATGGAAAGGGGGGATGCTTTTTGGAAACTGGAAAAGGAACTGCTGGATATCTTCAAGTTGATATGTTTGCAACTCCAGATCCACTAACCCAATTACAATCTTCATCAACAGAACACTTTTCAGAAAAAGAAAAGTTTGAGCAAGAAAGATTGAAAAAATGGCTTTAGATTTTCAATTTCAAAATTCTTTACTACAATTCAATCCCACAATTTAATAATTTCAACAATAGCCAGCACCTTGAGGGGCCGTAGTCTAGCTTGGTATGATACTAGCCTGGGGTGCTAGAGGTCGCCGGTTCAAGTCCGGCCGGCCCCACCATGAGACAAATCATGAGATTTTGTCATTATTTACAATCTACTTACTAATGTCAATTTGTCAAGCCATTTTTTGTAGAATTATACATGTAACTAGTCATGGGTAAAAGAAAATTCACTATTGACCTTGGTGATGAGAAAATTGAGGTAGAAGGACATCAACACAAAAATGTTGCAATCAAATATCTCATGAAGCGACGAAGATCTCTTCTTATGACAAGAGACAAAGAAAAGGTAGAGAAACTCTTTGAAGCTGTACCAAAAACAATTTCAATAGTGGGTGGTCACCTGATTAAATCTTACAAGATAAACTGGGAAAGAGAAGGAACAACAGAATTTGAAGGTTCTAGATTTGTCTTTACCTTAACTGATCTACCCGACAAATCTGTACAAATAGTTGCAAATTAATTTCCCATTTGAGCCTTTTTTGAATTAGAATTTTTTTACAATGTAGATTTTATACTTGAAGCATAACTTGGAAATCCCAATACATCCTGATACGCTTTCGGAATCATCTGTTTTGATTGCATCAAAAGATCACTTGCAGCAGAGTCAAGAACATATGTAACAGCCCAATCCTCTTCGCTTCGTATAGATCGTCCAAAGCCCTGTAGCAACTTTGTTAATGTCTGAGACTTGTACCATAAGGGAAATTTTTGCATCTTAATCTTAGTTCGTTTCTCACTTAGATTTGGGTATGGCACTTTTGCTATTATCTGAAACCTGGACAAGTCATCTTTTAAATCAACTCCTTCCCACAACGATGATGAAAGCAATACTCCGTCTTCATCAAAAGAATGTTCTTGTAATATCTCATCTTGGGTCATTCCATTCTCATTTCTACTGTGACAGATTCTAATTCGATGCCTATTTTTCTCAGAAAGATTGTTTTTTATATCAAAACATCTCTTCTCTGAAGAAGTAAGTATCAATCCTCTTTCATCAGCATGTTGTGACATGATATCATCAATTTTTTTAATGACAGCAAGTTCATCATCTTTACTTGCAGAATAACTCAGTTTTTTTGTATTAAGAAAATTAATTCTTCTTTTGTCTGGAGCAAAGGGAGATCTTGGAGTGTCTACAAATCCAACCTCTGATGGTTCAAGTCCAGCATTTTCACAAAAACTAGCCTTGTCTATTGTAGCTGACATGAATACTTGATGCTCTATGTCAAAGAAAGTCTTGACATATTTTGAAATGTCCAGCGGTTTAATTGAAACTGACCTGAAATTTCCTCTTTCATCGTTGAAGGGATCATTTACCACAAAATTATTCTTGTTTGAAAATATTTCTGCATGAGAATTTGCCATCTTTTCATATCTAGATTCTAACTTGGAAAGCAAAACATAATCAGGGTTTAGCATAAACGATCTACTTTCCTGCAAATCAAGGATTTGTTTTGAGTATGATCTTGCTAAATCATCAAGCAACTGTATTATCATGCCGATGTCTCCTAGATCGTATGTTTTTACATCTATGCCGCACTCGGAAAGATATCCATTATAGATATCAACTCCTATGAACTGAATTATCTGGTCTTCTACTTTATGAGCTTCATCAAAAATTGCTATTGGTTTTGAGACATATTCAGCATAGGCTTTTCTATTGAACTTCATCAGTTGAAAATATGATGCATAATTCCAGATTGAATGGGGCGAAGTTAATGCACGATATTTTTGTTCATAATAATGACAAAACTCCTTGGTGATATCCTCTGGTTCCCCAAGTTTTGGCTTGAAGCTGCAAACCTCCTTGACTTTTTTTCCATTCTTCATTGTTGTTTCTTCACAAAGACCCTTTTCACAAGTGAGACCTTTCTGAATTGCGCTTTTTGTATCTGATTTGTCCATTGATTCCTGATCCATTAGTTTCAGGCAAGCAAAATTTGATTTTCCCTTTACAGGCATTAGAAATTTTAGGTCTTTAGAATACTGATCTTGTAATTGTTTAGAAGCAGTAACTATGAAGGAACTACCATAATATCTTGCCAGGGTTGCCGCAATCAAAGATTTTCCAACTCCAGTTGGCGCTGACAGGATGATTGTCTTGAATCCTGACTTGAGTTGTTGTTCTATTCCTTGCAAGATCTCTCTTTGTATTTCTCTTGGTTTGAATTCCTCTGGAAAGTGTTCAAGAACTGTAGTCATATTAATTCAGGTTGATAAAACATTGAAGAAACAATACTTAATCGCTTGTTTTGACAAATAACCTAACAATTGGTAAAAACTTTGTCAGTTTGATAGATTATAATTTTAATTCTATCTGATTAAACAGTGATATCATAATTTTATCTCATAAATAATCATCCAATTTTATTGAACTTTTGCTGACTCTTCCAGAGATACCAAGTTGCAATAGTTCTATATGGTTTCCATCTCTCTCCTAATTTTTCAACCTCTTTTGGTTTTGGAATCTCAGACAAAGAAAATAATATTTGAACTCCTTTTCTCAAACCAAGATCATCAACAGGAAAAACATCCTGTCTTCCCAAGGAAAAAATGAGAAATATCTCAGCTGTCCATCTACCTATTCCCTTAACCTGAGTTAGATGAGTAATTACGTCCTCATCATTCATTTTTGAAAGCGATTTCATGTTTAATTTCCCTTCTTCTACATGTCTTGCTAAATCCTTTAGATATTCGATCTTCATACCTGAAAGACCAACTGTACGAAGCTTTGATTTTCTTGTAGAGAGAACTTCAGATGCTGTTGGGAATTTTGGATATAGTTTTTTGAATCTCTTAAAAATTGCTTCTGCTGCACTAGTTGCAATCTGTTGAGAGATTATGGATTCTATAAGGGTAGAAAAATGGTGATTTTTTTGCTTCAATTTGTAATTGCCAACACTATCGATAATGACAGCTAATTGTGGATCCTTTTGAAGAAATTCTACTGCATCCTCAATTGTCATACTAGCTTGGCTCTGGATGTATAGTGACTATGGCATTTTTTATCTGATTTTTTATTTTGCCTTCTATCTCTGAGACTATATCATGAACTTCCTCAATTGTAAGATCTTTTTCAAATGAACAATCAATATCAATCTTGAATATATCCTGTAGATGTAATGTTATTACTCGACCAACTTTTTTTACTTTGGGATATTCTTTTATTATATTGGTAACTTGTTCTTCTATTGTAATATCTTCAATAGGAATGCTATTTGGAATTGAAACATATGGTTCAAGATGAATAGTAATGTGATTGACATTTGCAACCGCTTTCTTTATTTGAGATTCTATTTCATCGGATACACCATGGGCATCTTCAAGTGACATGTTTCTGTCAACCATTACATGCAAGCTTATGAAGATCCCATTTTCTGCAGAAAAAGAGTTTACATTATGAATTCCTTTTACTCCCTTTACTGAAGTTGAAACATTATTTATGATATAATCTGCAGGTACATCTTTCCAAGTTGGCTTGAAGTTAATAGTTACGTTAGAATTTGCAATAGCATTTTTGATATTCTTTTCCACATTAGCACTAATTTTATGCGCTTCTTCAAAACTAGAAGCAGCACTTAGTGATATTGTAATTTCTGTAAAGATATCACTACCTGATCTGCGTATCTGAACAGATTCTGTCCTCATTACTCCAGCTGTATTGTTTACAATGTCATGTACTCTTCTGACCATATTTGCAGGAACGGCATCTGTTAGTTCAAGACCGCTCTTGTGAATTAGCTTCAAACTCAATGTAGCAAGCAAAGCTCCCAAAATTAATGCTGCAATATAGTCTCCTTGGTAAAATCCCATGATTACAAATACAATTCCAACCAAGGCAACAGAAGTGGCACCCATATCCATGAGGGCATGATAAAGGTCTACTCTGAGCGAAGAACCCTCTATTTTCTCAAGAGCTCTTCTTAGAATTACTATCCTAAAGAAGATAGATCCTAGAGTATAGGCTGCTGCTATGATTGCAAGAACTCCTGGCAAAACCTCTGGCTTTGGTTCCTGGAATCTTGATATTGACTCATAAATGAAAAACGATGAAATAATGAGAATTATGATTCCTGCAACAAAACTTCCCATTGTCTCAATTTTTCCATGACCGTAAGTGTGCTCCCTATCTGGTGGTTTTGTAGACCATTTTGCAGCAACAAGCAAAATCACAGTTACAATAGAATCCAATATCGCATGAACACTATCTGTGATAAGGGCTAGACTGTTAGAATAAATTCCAATCAAAAATTCTACTGCAAAAGCAGAAAGTATTACTAAAAGAGAAATCTTTAGTGCATTTGTCTTGATGTCTTGTAAACTCAACTCTTGTCTAACCCCAGCATCTTTAAGATTTGATCAAAATTCTCTCTTGACTGTTCATGCTTGTATTTTTTTAGAGGGTCTATCAATTTTTTCTTGTTTGGTATTTTTATAATATTTTTAACAACACTTGAAAGAGCAGATCCTATGAATATAGATTGAGTGGCTGATGTAACGTTTGAAGTTCTTCTATTTGTACTCCCACTTTCAAAATCAATTATGCATGGAGATTCTCCTACAATTACATGTTTGTGGATGTAGCTCAGCTCTCCATGATCAAGATGAATTGTATCCAAAGTATGGCAATCTTCTAGAACTTGTCTTACAATTGACTTTAGCTTTGCGGCACTACCCCTACCCTTTAGCTCTCTAACCCAATCAGTTATTTTCTGACCCACTACATAATCCATAATTATGAAATTCTTGCTGCTATCTATCAGCTTTGGACCTACGTTTACTTTGTTTGCAAGCTTTAGAAGTTTTGCTTCACTCTTCATTTCTGACCTGCTAGAATCTATTCTACGAATCTTCAGAGCTACATCTTTCTTGTGCAATTTTGACAAGACTACAACTCCCACGTAGCCTTTGCCTAAGACATGAATATTATTTAGAATCGTCTCACCTTGAAATGATACTGCTGTAACTCCAAGTTTTTTAAGCTCGGCATGTCTCTTTGTAAGTTCGCCCTTTGTAGCCTTTGGATATCCTAAGATGAGAGAATATGGTTCTTTGACAAGCTTACTTATTGGAACCAAAGATGAGTTCATTGGTAGAGGTTAACTCAGCCAGAGCCTTTTTAATGGATTTGCTTGTCACCTGATGACCCTCTAGTACCTTAAAGCCACGCTTCATGTCTGGAATTATTCCGTTTGGAATACCAGCTTTTGAGAGATTCTTCTTTAAAAGAGACTGCAAGAATTTTTTTGCGTCATAAAACTCTCTTTCTTGCAACGACAAAATCCTTCCATTATCATCAATCCATGTTAACTTGTTCTTGGAATTTCGCAAAATAAAGCTCTCTGATTCTGATCTTCTAAATACATCAGGACCATTCTTAACCATGGATTTTTCAATTACTGGTGAATGTAATAGGAAAAGCATTGCAGCCTCTGATTTTTCATCTGTTATGGCACTCTTGCGTAATACTTGAAATCCTCCAAGCTCAAGCTGACCTGAAAGAGCTGTTGCTCCTCTTTTTGCTTGGCCCCAAATTATATCTGGGCTTCTATGTTTATAATCAAACTTGACAACTATGATATTTTTTAGATTCTTTGTGTTTGGAAATGATTTTTTTCCATTGAAAAATACCAGTGATGGTTTTTTTAGATAAGCCCTTGCAGCAAGTATGAATCTTCCAAAATTTTGCGCAGAAATTGCTGTACCTAGATTTCTGTTACTATCAATGGGATCTATCAATATCAGGGCAGTTTCAAATTTCTTTGTGGGACTTCCTATTATTTGTCCTTCAGTAAAGTTTGCTGCTGCCTCTAGAACCTTAATGAAACTACCATAATGATAAATCAAAACCTCTGCAACATATCCTCCAAATCCTTCCGTGGCTATTTCTGCACCATAGATATCTACTCCTATTAGAAACTTTTTGAGTAGCCTTACCTCGTTCTTTTTTTCATCATCTAATTTTTCAAGTATGAATTTGGTGTGAAAAGAAGATCTATCTGCGGCACTCTTCCATTGTCCATTTTCTACGTCATAACAAGGAACAACGTTTACTTTGGTATTTTCTGCTTCTGCCTCAACGTACGGATGTTCAGAATATCTTACATATGGTTTGTATTTTTTCATGGAATCAAAACCAATCTTTCTGCCAATTTCTTCAAACTGCTTTTCTTCTATTTCTTTTTTCATTTTAACAAAAATATCAAGATCCAATTTGCCTTTGAGCCATGTTCCCTTTGCATATGACCCACCAAGCTCAACCAGAGTAACCTCTGGATATTTTGCAGCTTCTTTCTTTACAAGTTCGACTAGATTATTTGAAAGCACTTGCATTTTCTCTTTTTCTTGTTTTGTGGGAATTGATGCATTCCTAGCTTGTTCCAAAATGTTTCTCATTTTGCTAAAATCACCTGTAAATCAGAGTATATGGGGCCATTTGGAGTTAAGATGCTTTGCTTCAACTTTAACTCTGTTATTACTTCTTTACCTAAATAATCAACTGTCTTGAATTTTTCTAGAGTTTGTGAAATATCATCTACTTTGTTTTTAATTCTAAATATTGTAAGATGCGGCTTGAAAGGTTTGTCTGATTTGAATCCCAACGGCTCTAGTTTTTTTCCTACTTGGGTAGCAAGATCAATTAATTGCTCTGATGCTACTTTATCCACTCCTATCCAAATAACACGTGGAAATCTTGGATTTGGAAATGCACCTATATGGGTAAATTTTATCTCGATCGGTTTGAATGAAATTGAAGATAACTCTTTTTTCACATTTTCTGCAGTCTTTTCATCAATCTCACCTAAGAAAAGTAATGTGAAATGCATATTCTGTTTATTTACAGGAGTTGCTTTTATCATAAAATCTGATTGAATTTTGGTGATTGCATTTAGTATTTCCTCATTATGAATTTCAACGGCGATAAAAGTACGCATTATTGGAATTCAGATTATAGTATCTATAATGATTTCCGGTAGCTTCATAGACTGGAAGATGAAGTTTGTGAGTGTGTCTAAACTTATCATATGTCTCACAGGAATGCCTGGTGCAGGAAAAACCACAATAGCAGAGGGTCTGAAATCAAAGGGCTTTGATAAAATTACAATGGGAGATGCTGTAAGAGTAGAAGCTACGCGAAGAAAAATAGAGCCTACCGGATCAAATCTTGGAAAACTCATGATTGAGCTACGAGAAAAAAATGGCCCAGGTGCTGTGGCAGAATTAATAATAGATGATATTAAAAATTCAAAATCTGTTGTTGTACTAGTGGATGGAGTTAGATCACTTGCAGAAGTTAATATTTTAAAAAAAATTGGTACAGTAAAAATTCTTGCCATACATGCATCTGGAGATATTAGATACAAGTTTCTCACAGAAAGGGGTAGAACTGATGCACCATCTGACCGTGATGATTTTACAAAAAGAGACTCTAGAGAAATTGGAGTTGGTATGAGTGAATCGATTGCTCTTGCAGATGAAACAATCTCTAATAACAATATGACAATTGAAGAGCTTGTTGATACTGCATATCATGTCATAAAAGGTTGGATGAATTGAGAATTCCAAAAGTTGCTTGCAAGATTGAAGTCTATGCAACAGTTAATCCTTCAGAAGATCCAGCCAAGGTAAGACTTGCAGTATCAAAAGTTATCCAAAGTAACGATTTTCAGTATAAAGAAGGAAGCATAAAGGCCACTTCAAATGAACTTGAATCCCTCTTGAAAATTCAAGAGACAATTAAAAAAAATCGAGCTAATCGAATTTACCGAAGGCAAATGCGGTATAATACAAAGGGCGATACCACTTGGTTCTATCTCAATAAACAGGCAGCCTATGTTGATGTTATAGCAATATGCGAAGAATCAGAAGAATCTGCCATGGGCCCAATCAAGGTAATCATCCATTCTAAGGATCTTGACAAAATATCTAATTGGCTAGCTCCTGAGATTGTAGAATAACTGGATAAATTTATCACATTTACTCAAATAGTATACATTTCTACTTTTTTATGAAAATCCCAAGACAAACAATCGTTTGATAGGCAAATTAATCATAATTGGTATTATAGCGGTCACATTAATTATTTTGATACCTAATTCATCAAAGATCTTTCAAACTGAGCCGGCACTTAAGACAGTCAAGGAAAAAATTGATAATATCACTAGTAATCCATATGTCGTCAATGCTTCTAAATCAGCAGAAATTAAGGCGATAAGTGTAGGTGAAAAACTCGTCAATGCTAATTCTACTGGAACATCCACAAGTACAAACTCTAGTTCTTTGAATAATAATACCCCTACTACTGTTAACCAGCTTCCTTCACAATATGTAAACCAACAAAACTACACCGGTCAAGTTTTTGAAAAGACTGGTGATACATGTGAAATTTCTGTTCCTGAAATGGCTCAAGTTATAAACGGACAGACAGAACTTACCCACATAATTCAATTTGGTCAATGTTCACTAAATGTTGGTGATCCTGTACAAGTTACAACACTTACAGCAAAACCTGATGCTCCAGCAGTAAATCCTTCAAGTGGGTTACAAATAACTCCATATTCCAAAGTTGCTGGTACATCTTTACCGACTTTACCAAATTACTATAATGTGGTTCAACTAACTACAACAAACCAAGGAAACAATACAATGTTAAATTTTGATGATTCATCTGGACAGACAAAATCGGTAATTGTCACAATGAGAAACAACTCTACTATTTTATTTACTGGTACTTTTTATTCTTCAAAATTCACAACTGAAGTTAAAGATGTTCCAAACACACCACACTTGATTGAAATGACTATAGATAATGCCATTTATGGAACCTTACATGCTTCTGCATATGCTCCTTCAAATGCACAAAACTCTACTATGACTGGCATATTATCACAATAAATCATAACTAAATTCAATGCTATTTTTTAAAATTTTATAAAATATGAAAAGGTGTAACGGCGTGACCCTGTATAGGCAAAAGCTTTCTCTTGCCATTCGTACATTTTTTTGTACTTAACTATATACCATTTTTCGCAGGGTCACGCAAACTCATTTGCCAGAATTTGCATCTTTCTGCATTATTTCTTATACGTCTTCATCTTATTTAATAATTAGTATGATTTATTACATAAATATACTTTAATCTTTATAATTTATCATCATCTATCAACGAATAAAGAATATTTCCTATCAACTTTATGAAATTAATCTAAAATTTACATAAAATTAGAAATTGCCTATTCTGATATAGTGCTGACTAGAACTGGAAGAGTACTTGCCGCAGATGATCTTAGGGAAATATCCATGCTTGATGACATTGGTGTCTGCTCAATATTTACTTCGATCATTGTCGCACCATTTTGTTTGGCATATACAGGCAAGAGATTAGCTGGCGATACAGCAAGCGAAGTTCCAACAACAACCATCACATCACAAGAACTAGCCTGTTCTATTGCAGACTTCCATACATCCTGTGGAAGTGATTCTCCAAACCAAACAACATCCGGTCTTAACATGTTTCCACACTTGCATAGTGGAGGAAGTTGTGAAAAACTAGATACTATCTTATCCTTGAAATCACAAACAGTGCATTTTATTGTAATGATACTACCATGTAGTTCATAGACTCTGGTACTTCCTGCCCTCTGGTGTAGTCCATCAATATTTTGAGTCAGTACAGAAACTTGTTTGTATTTTTCAAGTTCTGCTATTGCAGTATGCCCAGGATTTGGATTTGCAGCAAGTATGTTCTTTCTTCTTTCTTCATACCACTCCCAAACAAGCTTTGGATCTTCATAAAATGCATCTATTGTTGCAAGTTTCATTGGGTCATATTTTCTCCAAAGGCCATCTTTTCCACGAAATGTGGGAATTCCACTCTCTTGAGAAATTCCAGCTCCTGTAACAAATACAATTTTTTCTGCTTTCTTTAATTGGTTTGATATTTTTTCAAACATTTCACTTGATGTTAACTTCTAAAAGATCCTTTGCTGCAATTACTGAATCATGAATTGTCTTTGCTTCATTGACAAGCTCTTTGACATCTTCATATCTTGCTGAAAAATGTGTCAAGATTAAATTGGAAACTCTAGCTCTTTTTGCAAGTTCTGCTGCTTCCTTTGCAGTAGAATGATAATTTTCTTTTGCTTTATCCCTTAGTGTATCTGAATAAGTAGAATCAAATGTAATATAATCACAATCTTTGAAAAATTCCTCAAGCTTCTGGGTAGGTCTTGTATCTCCTGATATGCCAATCTTCTTGCCTTTTCGTTTCTCTCCCATGACATCTGAGGGCTTGATTGTCTTGTCTCCTATCTTGATTTCAGTATCATTTTGAAGTTCATGCCAAAGTTTTCCCTCTGGAATGCCCAATTCCTTGGCCTTTTGTGGATAAAACTTGCCAGGCTTGTCTTTTTCAGTAAAGAGATAGGAATACGCCGGAATCGAGTGCTCTGCTTCACAGACATGAACGCTATACGTAGAGTCTTCAAAGACTAGTCCCTCCTTTATCCTAATTATTCTGATAGGAAAAGTTAGACCAAAATTTAGTATCTTAAGATTTGCTGCAATAAATTCCTCAATTCCTGTTGGACCATAGATATCAACAGACTCTGTTCTATTTTGTAATGACATTGTCTGCAATAGACCTAAAATTCCAACACAATGGTCTCCATGCAAATGTGTCACAAATATTTTCATTTTTTTATTCCAGCCAATCTTTGATTTTTGAAATGCAATTTGAGCACCCTCTCCTGCATCAAACATCAAAATCTCTCTGTCTAATACAAGACAAATGCAAGTCATGCCTCGTTCAGCAGTTGGCTGTGCGGCCGATGTTCCCAAAAATACTAGTTTCATCTTACAGCAATAACCCTCGTCAGGCTCTTATGCCTATAGATCTCGTATTTCTTTGCTTTGTTCATTTCTTCTACATCTAGACCTTTTTTGTACACTATTACAAGCTTTTTTCTCTTTGGTAATATGGAAACAAAATCCTTGATTAGTTTCTTTGGAGAGACAGATGCCCTTGATGCAATTCCATAAGGAAGATCTGTTACTATTGCATCTATTGTACCCTTGAGATTTTGTATTTCATTGTAGCCAGAATTTATCACCTTTGACTTGAATCCATTTGCAGCAAGATTTTTTCTAGTTATATCACACATTAATGGATCAAAATCAATTCCAATGGATTTCATTCCCATTGACTCTGCTTGCAGCAAAATTGTTCCAGTACCACAAAAGGGATCACAAAGTGTTTTTCCTTCTTTTAGCTGTGAAAGGTTTACAATGCATCTGCTAAGCTTCAAGTCTAATTCATGAGGATGCTTGATTGCCTTTATCGGTAGTTTTGGCTCAATTTTTACGTCTGCATAGCCGATATACTGCTCTGAATCTGTAATGATGAGATATACTGTAAGATGAGGATTTGATAGTGATACCTTGGAGCCCCATCTATTTTTGAGCACTTGTCCTGCTTGTCTTTCTAATAAAGACGGACTAAGCTTTCTTGATGACAAATTTATTGTTCTACAAACAAATGACACAGGTTTTGGTATGGGCGGATCAATCTTTGATATGTCATCAAAAGTATCTACAATGTTTCCAGAATTTCTGACAAATGTTGCTCTGCTTGCAATTTTTTTCCATGACACTTTAGATTTTAGTATAACCAGTCTTGATTCTGAGCTTGAACTTGTTTTAGGATCATAGATTTTTGATATTGAAATGACTTCATCTCTTGCAAGGTCTTCATATTGACCTGGTAATACAAAGAAGCTTTGTAACATTCAGACTATAGCCTTTACAATAATTGATGAGACATCTACAACAGATGTCTTACTTGGTATGGTATTGGTGCTGATTATTTTTGTTACTCCAGCTTTTATTATATTTTTTTCTGCATCTCCAATTAGTAAAGCATGTGTACAACAAGCATAAATTTTTCCACTTTTTTGTTTCTTTAAAAATTCTGCTGCTTTTACAATACTGCCTCCAGTACTTATCATGTCATCAACTAGAATAATGTCTCGTCCTTTTACTCCATCATGTTTTTTTGTCTTGATCTCTACTTTACCAGTTTTTTTGTCCCGATGTTTTTCTAGAGCAATAAAATCAACACCAAGAAGATTTGCAAAATTTCTAGCCCTTTCTATTCCTCCCTTGTCTGGTGATACCACAAGAGGATTGTTGAGTGACAGTTTTTTGAAATACTTGACCAATTCTTCTACTGCACTGACATTTTTTGCAGGAATCTGTAGTTGTTTTAATGCAGTAATACTGTGAATATCTACAACAATTATCTTGGTTGCACCAGCCGCCTTGAACATCTTTGCAACAAGTTCCATGGTAATTATTTCACCAGGCAGAAATTGTCTGTCTTGCCTTGCATATCCCATGTATGGGATTACTGCATAAACTTGAGAAGAATAAGATCGTGCTTGTGAGACAATAGCTAAACTATGAATTAGATTAGAATCAACTGGGGGATAAATTGACTGGACCACTATTATTTTCCCCTCTGGCTTGTCCTTGAGGGTAATCTTGCTTTCTCCATCTGGGAATACTCGTAATTCACATCTTACAAACTTTGATTTTAATCTAGAAGCTATTCTTTTTGCTAGTTGTTCTGAAGATGGGCCTCCAATAACTGTAAAAGCAGTCATCAATCAAATCGAGGCTTGGGCTATTCTTAAGTTTTGAGGAGATGTAGGCAGCACTATAGATTTTGCACTTAAAAATAGTGGGGGAATATAGACAAGAATTTTTTTGTAACCCATACTTCCAGTGATACGAGAATCCTGACGAAAGATACCAATTTCAGGTTCTGTCAAGATGACTGGTGATCAATAGTTTTCTTGACACCGGTAAGACCATGATGAAATCTAAGATAGTTTGATTATTCCTTGCTGTATTAGGAATTGTAATGCTTGGATTAAATCACTGTCAGATAATTTTCCTTGTGCATAAAAGCCAAAAACAGCTTTTACCCAATTCGGAATTTTTGCAGTAGTAGAATTAGTTGGCATTGTTGTTGGTGGTGGAAGTGGTTGATTTGGAGGTGGTATTGGATTAATTCCAGAATTAACATAAAATGTTATTTGTGCAGTTACTATCTGACCATTGATCTTGCTACTTGCTTCAATACTATGGCTTCCAGATATATGCTAGCCACGCCCCACGAAGTGGCAAAATTTCCATTACCATCAGCCTGAATAGTTAGTACACCGCCTCCAGTTAATACGACAAGATTATTGGGTGGAAAACCTGAACCTGTTATTTTTACAATATCCCCAACATTGTATGATGTTTTATCAGTTGAAATTGTTATACCAGATGTAGTTGTTGTAGTTCCACCAGATGAACCGCTGAATTGAAAGGTTGTCTGAGCTGTGTTACTATTACTACCAAACTGTACTTGTATCTGATACATACCTAAAGATTGCCAGAGTGCTGTGTTTGCATCTACTGATGTAGAGTATGTTCTATCAGATCCTAGAGGCACTTGTTCAAGGTGGACAATATTTCCTATGGGACTTTTGATTATGAGAGTGACCGGTTGACCAGAAATGTAAATCATTGTACTTCCTGATATTGTAATTGTATCTCCAAAACTATATGAGGTTCTATCAGTTGTTACGGTGATTTGACCATTGGATTAGGACTTGCTAGATTTCCAGATGATGTAGCACTTGTAGAATTTGTACCTATTGGATTCTGAACAGCATATGGAGAAGCAAAAGATGGAACAAACAAACCAAGTGAAAACAGAGATGATACTAGAATTATACTCAATATTATTTTTGAATTAGACGTGATTACATTTCAGGCATGAGACTAGATAAACGGATCATATATTTTCAAGTAATTTTCCAACAAATCCTTTCGTATCTTTTGTAGACCTTTTTTTGTTAGTTCCACTTGCAACACATATATCATTTAGTACTGTACCGAACGGTATAATACCTTAAAAAAGATTGTGATTGAAATTTTATTTACTAAAGCTTAAGAGATTGAATCAAATTTTATGATATAATGCAAACTAGAATTGTCTCCTTTCTTCCAAGTGCAACTGAAATATTATACGAACTAGGAGCAGGAGACCAAGTTCTTGCCGTTACCCATGAATGCAATTATCCAATAGATGCCAAATCAAAACCTAGGGTAATTCATGCCTCATTTGATCCAGAAAAAATGTCTAGTCAGGAAATTGACAATAAAGTAATAGAACTAGTACAAACAGGAAAAGACATTTACATTTTAGATGAGCAAGTTCTAAAAAAAGCAAATCCAGAACTTATTGTAGCACAGGGAATATGTGAAGTATGTTCCCCATATACCAGAGAAATCAACAGGGCAGTAACATTGCTTGAAGGAAAAACAGAAATTCTCGTTTTAGATCCTAGCAACCTTGATGATATATTACAAAATATAATTCAAGTAGGAAATAAAGTAGGAAAACAAGAAAAGGCAAGAGATTTTGTGGTACAGTTACAAAAGAGAATAGATTATATCAAAAATATTCCAAAGATATCAAGACCCAATGTTGTTTGTATAGAATGGTTAGATCCACTGTTTACAGCTGGTCATTGGGTTCCTCAGATGGTAGAGATAGCAGGCGGTATAAATGGAATAAGCTCTACAGGAGATAAGTCAAGAAAAATGGAGATTGATGAGATAGTAAAATTTGATCCTGATATTCTAGTACTAATGGCATGTGGATTTGATGTCAAGAGAACTGTTCTTGAATATGAAAAATTACTTGAAAATAAAAATTGGAGTTCGCTCAAAGCAGTAAAACAAGGTGAAGTCTATGCAGTAAATTCAAATGAATACTTTAGCAAACCTGGCCCAAGAACAGTTGTAGGTCTTGAAATTTTGGCCAAGATAATTCATTCAGATATATTTCGAGATCTTCATATTCCAAAACAATCTATCCAAAAATTTGATCCCGAATAATAAAACGATTGCATCCTCATAGGGTAAATGTAATGAGGATGCAAGCTATGATATTGATACTAATATGAAATTTGATTTATTTATCTAAGATCTAACTTTTACTTTCTTATTCTAAAATCCTAGAATCAGTTGTATTGAGATACATAAAACAATAATTCAAAATACTATACAAATATTGAAATGAATTTTATGTCATAAATTTCAAATTAGGCTGAAACATTAGATAGTGTATTGGACCTAGTATTTTCTGATATTCATGCTGATATCGATGCGCTTGACCTAATAATTGATACTGTATCAAGTAATGAATTTATAAAAAAATATGGCTCTTTCTCTAGAATCATCAATCTGGGTGATTTACTTGAGCGTGGTATTCATCCAAAAAAAGTAATTTCAAAACTAAAATCACTTGAGAAGAATTATCCAATTTTTTCTGTTATGGGAAATCATGATGAAGGATTCTTAAGTGGTAAAAAAGTTAGCGCCAGTTCTTTTGAAAGTATGGACGCACATGAAAAGCTCAGTAATGAGGATCTTTCCTTCTTTAAACAAAATAATGATGGAACATTTGGTAATCTAGAGTATGTCGATCCAAAAAATGGTCTTTTTTGTATTCATGGAGGACCATTGGATCCAAAGAAAATAACTCCTAGAAATGCTGATAGTGAAGCTTGGCTCTATCAAAGAAATTGGCAGCGACTTACTGATGAAGGCTTTGAATTCTTTAGTTATCATGGATATCATTACAAGGCATCATCTGCTTTTAATGAGGTTGGAAAACATGTTAACAATCACATCATACTATGTGGACATCAGCATATGGAGACAGCAATAACTCGTAGGGGAGGTAAAATTCATGAAATATACTCCAAGATTAAACCAAAAAATGAAAAGATCTCTGGACATATATTGGAAAGTAAAGAAATTGATATAGATCAAACCAGCGATTATCTAATCAGATTAGGTTTAGGAGGACCTGCAGGATATTATGGTGTAGGTTCATCTGTTCCACATTTTGCTATAATCCAATACAACCCAAAAAAAGTAATACTATTTACAGTAAACCCTTGAGATATTAACAGAAATCGGATATGAGTGGAACCGAGATATTAAGAAACGATCACAGACAAATACGTAGACTAGAAAAAATAGTTATCAAATGTTATGTCAAACTCTATGAGAGTAAAGATATTCCCTTTTCTGACATTGAAATAATAGTTTTAATCATATCAGAATTTTTGGATGCGGTACATTATGCAAGAGAAGAAGATCAGTATTTTCCATGTGTTGCAACCTATGATTCTCTAAAACAAGAGATCCGAGTATTCATGATTGAACACGAGTTTGGAAGAAGAATAGCATCGAATATTTCAAAATATTTACAAAAATGGAAATCTGGGGAGGATCAAAGGGAGCCAGTTGCAAGATTTCTAAAGGCATATGCAGTATATCTTGATGAACATCTAACTAAGGAAGACAAATTCTTTGATATTGCAGAAAATCAAGTTCTATCACAAGACGAAGAAAAAATGATGTATGAAGAATTTCGAGCAGTGACCGCAGTCGTGACAAAATTTGATGAGATGATAAAGTCAATAGATTATCTAGAAACTACACCTTGGATGAAGGACTAGTTTTCAAAAACTGATCTTACTCTAGGATAAACAGAGACTTTGATTTGCTCTGATGTGAATTTTTGTTGCATGTTTATTCATGAAATGCATAATTATTATATATCATCACCATAGTATGATAACTATACATACTAACATGAGTAAAATAGTAAATCTTCGTATACACATAGCACCAGTAGGCTTTGAGATAGATAGAATTGCAATTCCTGCTAAACAGATGAAAGCAGACCGAGTATGGCTTCTCATGCATGAAGAACCATCAAAGGATAGGGCACAAGGTTTTATGGAGAAAATTAAAACTCAGCTAAAAAAAGAAAAGATCGAAGTACAAATTGCATACTCCAACAGATTTGATCTTTTCAAAATCTTAAGAGCATTAAAAGAAATTGTACAAAAAGAAGAAGGTAATGATATTTTTGTTAACTGCTCTTCGGGATCAAAAATTCAGGCAATTGCATGTATGATGGCATGCATGATGTTTCAGGGAAAGACAAAACTTACACCATATTATGCAGAACCAGAAAGTTACTCTAGTGTAAAAGGAGAACAACTATCATTAGGCCTTAAATCGGTTGTCAAATTACCCGCTTATGAAATTCATACTCCAAAGCCAATTTTGGTTCAAGCTTTAAAAATAATACAAGAAAATGGAGGGAGAATCACTAAAAAAGAAATGGCAAAGATTGCATACGAAAAAAAACTTATTGTCGTAAATGCACGAGAAGAGAATTTTCAGCAAGCCAGATTTGCAAGTCTTGACAAAAACATTATCCAACCACTTCTAAATGAATGGAAGTTTATAGAAGTTGAAAGAATTGGAAGGACCAGGTGGATAAAAACAACACCTGAAGGACTGGGAGCGGTAGAGTTTCTTGGCTAACCACGTGTAGTAAGTTCAGGTTTGAGAGTCCAAGCAATACCCATTGCAGTAAAAGGTATGGCAACTATAAGAGCTATTTCCAAATAGGTTTTGAATTGTTCGGATTGCTGAGGAGTTGGATTAGTACCAACTAGGAAAGGTACCGGTAATGCAGAGGCAAACCAAATAATTGAAAGCATGATGATTATCTTAACCGTACGACTCCTTTTTGGTGTCATGTTATGGTCTTGTACTAGGTTCTATTAATTTGATTAGGGTGATTATTTTGTGATGGAACCACCATCTATGGGTAAAATTGCACCTGTAATCCACGATGAATCTTCAGAAACCAGATAAAGTATAGCTTTTGCAACATCTTCTGGCACTCCTATTCTTCCAATTGGATGCTCTGCTACTGCCATTGATCTATCAATTTCATTTCCAAGATATGGCTGTGTCATATCGGTTTCTACAATTCCAGGACAAACACAGTTTACGCGTATTTTATACTTGGCATACTCTATTGCCCATGCCTTTGTAAGCAAGACCAATGCTCCTTTTGAAGCAGTATACGCATCTGCTTCAAAATTTTCAAATGATTTCAATCCTGCATTTGATGAAACATTAACAATACAACCACCCGTTTTCATCAAATGTGGTATCACAGCTTTTGTGAAACGAAATTGTCCAGTCAAGTTTACATCAATTACTTCATTCCACTCTTCTTCGGAAATTTCATGTAGTGGTTTTACTTTGGGAAAAATACCGGCATTATTTACTAGAATGTCGATTTTACCAAAATGCTCTAGAGTACTTTTTACAACATTCTCTACATCTGTTCTCTTTCGAATGTCACCAACAATTGCTATAGCATTTTTTATTTCTTTTACTGCATTTTCAAGATTTGTTTTATCCTTTGATGTAATTACGACATCTGCACCATGTTGTGCAAGTAGAATTGCGGTAGATTTACCAATTCCTCTACTGCCGCCCGTAACAATTGCGACTTTACCTGAGAGTTTCATCTAACTCTAAATTCATATATTGTATAGATTAGTTTGTCGAGGATAAGATCTTAAAATCTTCATTGCTGACGAATCTTCAAAAAGGTACATCACACTGATATTGTGATTGTAAGTTATGCAAGAGTTTTTTATAATATTTTAGTAAAATACTATAGAAACATGAAAAAATATGTGTAAAATGATAAATATGATGATGTATTATACCACATAATGCAGAAAGATGTAAAATCTACTGCTTAAACGAGCGTGGCTCCGTAGACTGAAATAATAGAATCCGCACTTGGGTGAGGATAAAAGAGGTAATCTCTACTTGTCTACGAACAAGGGCCACGCCACTAAATTTCAAAATACTGTAAAGTAAAAACTATTTTTCAATTTAAAAATTCTTGCTAAAATAATTTTAAGAAAAATTGAATAATTTTTAATTCGAAAGATTGAAAAAAATTTTATAAAAAGTTTAGAGCTTGAGAGATTCCTTCAATCCCTTGTATCTATTTCTGATTGTTACTTCAGTTACTCCTGCAGCTTGTGCAACATCTTTCTGGGTTTTGTTCTCTCCATTCATGACACATGATAAATACAATGCAGCGGCTGCAAGTCCCATTGGGTCTTTCCCAGCAGAAATCTCAATTTCTGCAGCATCTTTTAGGATTTGTAGAGCTCTTCTTTTTGTTTTCTCACTCAAACCGGCTTTACTTGCAATTCTTGCAACACATTTTATTGGATCAACAACTGGCATTTTCAAATCAAGTTCTCGCAACAAAAGTCTGTAACATCTTGCAACATCCTTTCGTTTTATGTTAATTCCATTTGCAACATCAGTAAGTGTTCTTGGAGTTTCAGTATCTCTACATGCCGCATACAATGCAGCAGCTACAAGTCCTGGAATTGATCTGCCTCTGACAAGGCCTTTATCAAGTGCCTTTCTGTAAATATAAGCAGTTTTTTCAATTACTGCATCCGATAACGCAAGTTTATCTTTTAATCTATCAAGCTCACTGAAAGCCTGTCTAAAGTTTCTATCAACTGGCTCATGAACTTGACTTCTACTATCCCAAGTTCTCAATCTCTCAATTGTACTTTTCATGGAAGCAGAAAGTGGTTTTCCAGATGCATCTTTGTCAGCAGGACCAATTATTGTTGCAAGTCCCATATCATGCATTGCTAGTGAAGTTGGAGTTCCAGTTCTACTTCGATCTTCATGTTCTTCTTTAGAAAATGATCTCCATTCTGGACCAGATTCTTCTACACGTTCAGTAAGTACAAAACCGCAACCTCCACAAAACATTTCTCCTGTAGTATTATCAGTTACCATGGGACCTTTTCCACAACGAGGACAACGTCCACCGCCACCAAAAGATTCGCGAGCCATATTATATCTTATAAGAATTTCGGTTTACATAGATAAAAAGGTTTAACTATGAGTAGGAATTGTATAATTTATTAAAATTTAACAAGAATTTTATGGAAATTATAATATTTACGTTCTTAATATGTGGGAATTATAATTTATACATTACATTCTTTTTGAAACAATCTAATTTTGAATCAATGATTGTTCTAAATTTTATTCAGATGAATCTTCTCAAATATCATTTTTAATTTATTTCAAAAAATTATAACAAAATTATTTTTCAAAAATTTATTATAAAATTATTTTAGAGGTCTGAAGCAAAACCTTAAATACATTTTCTTTGAAGAACCCGCATTAAATAAAATGGAACAATGTCCACTTTGTTGTGAGTTTCAGCAGTCGAATCAGGCACTGGCAATTCACCTAAAGAAAATCCATCCGCAGAGAAATACTGCAATTCAGATGATGCAATAAATCTCTGTGTGGAGGATAGGCGTAGGATATATCCAATCGAGGTTATCCACGAATTTTTAGTTTTTTATTATAAATAAAGCAAAGCGTATGCTGAATTGAATGGAACGGTTTGTCAGCTAAATTTAGCATACTGTGAACCGTATTTCACACCTGAAATTAAAAACCAATTATTTTAGTGATATTCATGACATCAT
>NZ_FUYK01000010.1 GCF_900167955.1 Candidatus Nitrosotalea bavarica
TGATCATATACCATTCTCAATCTAGGAGCCATCTTTCTGGTTATAGTTCCCATGACAACAATAAGATCACATTGTCTGAGAGAACCAAATGCTTCGATAATACCAAATCTTTCAACGTCATATCTAGGACTAGATGCGGCACCAAATTCTACACTACAACATGCAGTCTCAAGATGAACTGGCCATAAAGAGTAAATTCTGCCCCAGTTTATTGCCATGTCAAATGGTTTTCCGACTGCCTTGATAAGTACATCACCAAGCTTTCCAAGTAAAACATTAGTTGCGTGCGGTGCCGTATCTTGATTAAGTAATTCTTTTAACATTATTCTTCCCTATCCCGAATCTTTTCCGTATTCGATTTAAAAGTTACCAAATGTCTTTTCTCCCTGCCTGATATAGTGCAAAGGCAAAAGCTGCAAAGATTATTGCAAGAAACCCTATAATTGGAAGAGTTTCAGACTTTGGCAAATTAAGTATACTGCTTCCCCAGGCATACAAAAAGATCGATGCCACATCAAATACAACAAACATCAAAACATACGAGTAATACTGCATCATGAAATGAGTACGTCCTTCACCTTGTGGAACTTGACCAGATTCCATTGGAAGGAATTTCACAGGATTTGGAGTACGTCTGGGCGCAATCATCCTAGAAAGAATTAGGGTTGGCCCTGTTGCTACGATTGCAAATATGAACAATAGTAAAATTGGGCTGAAACTACTAGCAGCTTCTCCTACCAAAGTAGCTATCAACCCAGTCGCAGAGTATAAAAATCTATTCACATTATACGATCAAAATTTTCATTGCTAGTAAATTTTTCAACAATTTCTTTGAAATTAAGTAATATCTTCAATTTTTAATAACAATAGCTTTTAACCATTTTAAAATTCCAAAATGATTGATATATGTCAATAATGAAACTTTATCATGGTAAATGTAGGACAAAAGGCACCGCCGTTTACTTTAGTAGATACAGAATTGAAAATGCGAAGCTTGGATGAGTTTAAAGGCAAAAAAGTAGTCCTCTCATTCTTTGTAGCAGCAAGTTCTCCTGTATGTACAAAAGAAATGTGTACCTTCAGAGACGAATGGGATCAGATATCAAAACTTGGAGCTCAAGTAATAGGAATTAGTAATGATGGTCCGTTTGCAAATAAAGCATTTGCAGAAGCACAACATCTCAATTTTCCTGTACTTGGAGACTACAAAAGTCAGACAATAAGAGATTATGACATTTTAATGCCTGACTTGTTGCATGTGAAAGGTTATGATGCAGCCAAGAGATCTGTATTCATCGTAGATGCAAGTGGATCAATAGTCTACAAATGGGTTTCAGATAATCCGTTGATAGAGCCAAACTATCAAGAAATTATAGACTTTCTCAAAAAAGGAAATTAAATTCCTTTTAATTTATTTTTAAAAATATTTATTCAATCTCTGCGAGCACATCATTTTTTGCAACGGATGCACCCTGTTTCAATTTCATTGATTTTACAACACCATCTTTATGAGATTTTATTGAGATTTGCATTTTCATAGATTCCAAGACACATACCACATCTCCTTTCTTGATATTATCTCCAGTAGCCACATTTATCGATACAACTCTACCTGGAATTTGACTTTTGAGATTTATTTGAGAATCTGCAGATGAATCAGCTCCGGAGTTTTTGTATACAATTTTGTCCATCTCGGGGCGTTTGTTAAATGTAAGCTTTACTCCGTCAATAACTAGTGTTATTCGATTAGTACTATTTTCAAGATATTTCGTAATGTGATAAACACTATCTAGCATAAACTCAACTTTATCGTGAGTCATTGTAATTACTTTGAGGTCACGTTCTTTTCCCTGAATTTTCAAGAGAAATTCGTTATTTCCAACTGACTTTATAATTTCTCCATCCAAGTTTTCATCAGTATTTTCTAGTTTGAATTTCATGTCAATGTCTATCCACTTGTGTTTTCCATCTAACACTGTGTTCTTTATGCGATTTTATCCTGTTTTTGAGAAATTCTGAGTGTATCAAGGTTGCAGCTAATGCAGCTTCTGATTTACCTGATGCCTCTTTTTTCATATCAGCGCGTAGTCTGTCAAGAATTTTGAATCTGTCAAGAAAGTCAGTTGATAAATCACCACTAATGAATTCTTTACTATCCAAAATAGTCTTGTATAACGGAATTGCAGTTTCAACTCCTTCGATATAGAAATCAGATAGTGCAAGTGTCATTCTCTGTCTAGCTTCTTCAAAGTTCTGTCCCCATGTGATAAGTTTGCCCATAAGTGAGTCGTAATAAGGCGAAACTGTACATCCCGGATAGAGATAAGTGTCTACTCTAACTCCTGGACCTGAAGGAATATTGACGTCAAAGATTTTTCCTGTTGACGGAGCAAAGTCTAGAAATGTATCCTCTGCATTAATTCTACATTCTATAGAACAACCATTTACTTTTAGATCTTTTTGTTTGAAAGGAATTTCTTTTCCATTTGCGATATCAATTTGTAATTTTACAAGATCAAGCCCTGAAACTAATTCAGTAACAGGGTGTTCAACTTGTAATCTGGCGTTTATTTCTATAAAGTAGAAAGCTCCATCATCTAATCTTAGAAATTCTGCAGTTCCAGCATTATGATAATCTACAGCTACCGCGGCTTTTACTGCAAGTTCCCCAATTTCATCACGTATCTTTTGGTCAACAACTGGAGATGGCGACATTTCTATGAGTTTTTGATGTCTTCTCTGGATAGAACATTCTCGCTCAAAAATATGTACTGCATTTCCATGTTTATCACGTGCTAGCTGAAATTCAATATGACGAATTTTTGGAAGGAATTTCTCAACAAATAGTGCAGACTTGCCAAATGCCGCTTTTGATTCTCCAGAAGCAATCTCAAAAGCTTCTCGTAGTTCTTTTTCATTATGTACTAGTCTGATTCCTCTACCTCCTCCTCCAAAAACTGACTTTAGTAAAACAGGATAACCAATACTATGAGCAACATCTAGTGCTTTCTCAACTTCTTCAACAATTCCCAAACTTCCTGGTACGGTTGGTACTTTAGCTTTTATCATTACATCTTTACATTCCATTTTATCACCACACAGTCTCATTGATTTTCCAGAAGGTCCAATGAAGTTGATTTTCTTTTTCTCACAAAGATCTGCAAATTCTGCGTTTTCAGAAAGAAAACCATATCCAGGATGAATTGCATCAGCTCCAGAGCTAATTGCAGTCTCTGCTATTTTTTCCATGTTAAGATAACTTTGTGAAGGAGATGCCGCACCAATGTGATATGCTTCAGAAGCCATCTTGACATGCTTTGAATTTACATCCTCATCAGAATAGACTGCAACTGATTTTATTCCTAATGCATTACATGTCTTGATGACACGTATTGCGATTTCTCCCCTGTTTGCGATTAAAATTTTCTTGATCATATCATTCTAAAGATTAATGTTCCCATGCTTTCGCGGAATTCTTCTCTCCCTCTTATTTGCTAAAGCATCCAAGGCACGTATTAGTGCAGGTCGTGTTTCAGCAGGATCTATTACTGAATCAATAGTACCATAAGATGCAGCTACGTATGGGTTGGCAAATTTTTCAGTGAAATTATCTACAAGTTGTTTTTTTAGTGCAGCAGAATCTTTTGCAGCATCAAGTTCTTTTCTATTCATTATTCTTACCGCTGCTTCAGAACCTAGTACAGCTATCTGTGCAGTTGGCCATGCATAATTCATGTCTGTTCCTAAATTCTTGCTTGACATTGCGATGTAGGCTCCACCATAGGCTTTTCCTATGATTAGTGTTATCTTTGGAACTGTAGCCTCACAGTAGGCATACAAGAGTTTACTTCCATGACGGATGATTCCAGCATGTTCCTGTTGTGTTCCAGGCATATATCCAGGAGTATCTACAAGAGTTATAATTGGAACACTATAGCAGTCACAGAATCTGATAAATCTTGATGCCTTGTTAGATGAATCAATATCCAAGGCCCCTGCAAGTACCATCGGTTGGTTTGCAACAATTCCTATTGTTCTTCCATGCAGTCTGGCAAATCCAATTATGACATTTGGTGCAAATAATTCATGTATCTCAAAGAATACATGATTATCAACTATGGAATTTATGATTTCTTTCATATCATACGGTTGAAGAGGATTTTCTGGAATTATGTTTATGAGATTATTGTCTAGTCTGTTTGGATCATCACCAGTTTCTACAATCGGTGGTTCTTCCGTGCTATTTTGAGGAATATATGATAAGAGTGTCTTGACAATATCCATGCATTGATATTCATTCTTTGCAACAAAGTGTGCAACACCACTGTTCTTTCCATGTGACATTGCACCACCAAGCTCATCAAAAGATACGTCTTCACCAAGGACTGTCTTGACAACCTCTGGACCTGTTACAAACATTGTAGCAATCTTGTCAGCCATTATCACAAAGTCTGTCATTGCAGGTGAATATACTGCACCTCCTGCAGATGGTCCTACACTAACGGTAATTTGAGGAACTACTCCAGACGCAAGTTGATTATGATAAAAAATACTTGCAAAACCATCAAGACTTAGAATTCCTTCTTGAATTCTTGCTCCACCCGAATCAACTATTCCAATAATTGGAGAACCAACGTTTGTAGCATGCTCCATAACTTTTGTAATTTTCTTGGCACCCATCTCACTTAGTGTTCCACCAAGAACCGTAAAATCATAAGCAAAAAGAAAAACTTGTTTTCCGTGTATAGTTCCATATCCTGTAACAACTCCATCTCCAAAGAAC
Organism: Candidatus Nitrosotalea bavarica; assembly: GCF_900167955.1. Lineage (GTDB taxonomy): Archaea > Thermoproteota > Nitrososphaeria > Nitrososphaerales > Nitrosopumilaceae > Nitrosotalea > Nitrosotalea bavarica. The sequence continues at coordinate 4,784 of NZ_FUYK01000010.1, forward strand.
TTTTTGTTTTGCATATCAAATTCATAATAATGATGAGTTGTCATAGCATCAATTTCATTAAAACTTCCTTCATCAAGAAGCAGATCAATTCGTTCTCTTGCCGTTAGCTTGCCTTTATCATGTTGACCCTGAACTCTTTCTTCTCCACCACTTTGTTCTGCCTGTCGCCTTTTATGTAAAAAATTTTTTATCTTTTCAGAATGCATGATTCGAATTAGAACTGTCTGCAACCTATATTAATTTAATCAGTTTTTACTTCTCGAATACCGTCTCGGCCACCCTTGGCGTTACGAAAAACATTCATGCCAATATGATAATTTTGCCACAGTCCATCTATGACTTGAAGTGCTTCTCTTGCAGACTGTAATGTTTCCGGACTAGTCTGTGGATCGGCTTCTAATTTTGCAATCAGATTTCTCCTCTCTGTAAGAAGATCTTCTAATCCTACTTCATAGTTTGATTCCCCATGAAAGGCTGGATCTAATGGTGCTATCTTTGTGGTAGGCTTTGCCATTGATTTCTCAATCTGAAGGGTTAGATTTTAAGGTTTTACAGTATGTTTTGGGTCTAAATTGCACTTTCAATAGCTATAGAATCTTAGAAACAGTGTCCTTTAGATCACTTGCTGCCTTTTTGCCTTTGGTGTTTGTATTTAGATTAACATGTTCTACAAGATCCTGAATTATTATTTCCATTGTACTATCAAGAGCTGCTCTAACCGCAGTAATCTGCTGTACAATATCAGGATAGCCCTTTCCCTCATCAATCATCTTGCTAATGCCTTTGACATGCCCCTCGATTCTTGCCAGTCTTTTCTTTATCTCAGGCAGTTTATGATGAGTCATGCGTTATTCTTCTTACAAGCTTGATATTTATCTAATCGGATGGTTTGTCCAACCTCCAAATAGATATATTTTATCGAATCAAAATTGCAATGAACCATAAAATCATCTTCACCGTACAACAAGAACGTAGATTCCAATAGCCATAATCACAAATCCCACCATTGAATCATTATATTTTTCTGGGATTTTTGCAAGTGTCTTTGCTAATCCTACAGTACCAAGCTGAACTAAAAGTAGAAGCGTAGTGATAGAAGCAACTGCAAAAACAACTGACAACTCTAATGCAAAGTAAAATCCAGCTGATATTGCAGAAAGATAAATTGGAATAATGCTCGGGTCTGGAGAAAGTGCAGCCCCAAGAATTGCAAAATATCCTACTTTCGAGGTAAGTTTGCCAAATTTCTTTTCTTCATTATGTTCGTGTTCATGATCATGATTATGAGGTGCACTCTTTCTTACTAGAGGCATGATTCCAACAACTAATCCTGCACCTACCATAACTAGTCCTATTCCAGTATCAAGATAGTATGAAATTAAATGAGAAAATACAAGTCCAATGACTACAACAATAAGTCCCAAAGCAACAGAAAGAGCTACATGACCGATAGCAGTCACAAATGATATTCCAAAGAGCTTTTTTGGGGCCCATTTTTTGTTTTTTGCAAGAACGCATAGGGTAAGCCAATGATCAGGGGCAGACATGTGTAATATTCCTACTAGAGCAGCTCCAATTACATAAGCAAAGAGATTAGCCATGCAATTACTCGTTCCCTATACTTGGATGAAAATTAGTTCCTAAAAAGCATATCCTCCCCCCCAGGATAGGGGATTCAAAGACATAGTAACTTGAATGTTAAACATGATGAAGTTCATTTTTAGAGATAGAATAAACAATTACAATCTAGTTTAAACTTCTGGGTTTACTTCTTTGTTCTAGTCATTTTGTAGCTTTCAATTATAGTTACTACAAAAGCGGCTGCAAACAAACCTAATGGCATTGACAACCACATTGCCTGTCTAAAAAATGCAAGATTTACTGTTTCTGCTGTAAGTATACATGCACTTTCTGCAGTAACTAAAATGTAAAGACTGGTCTTGATGATGTATTTTAGATTCGGTAACTCGTACAGATGCGGAATCATTTTCATTCCAATCCAGCAATAGCTAAAAGTATTCTTCAAATTTGAAACAAGGCTGATATTGCTTCCCTGCTCTATGGCAGAACAGCACGCACCCAATCCTTGTTTTGAACGGTATCTTCCCAAAATGGTACAAAATGTAGTCAGACTTGCAAGACCATAACCTAGAGTATATGACATGATTATTCCAAATAGATCATGATAACCAAATAGTACAAACGATATGCCTTGTCCTACCTGAGATGATAAAATGCACAGAACTATTATACCAACAGCAGAAGGATATGATTTTTTGATTTGATTGAAGAATAATGTAGATTTTTTTATCTTTGGGACTGGAGCACAACAACATGTTCCTGTAGGACAAATCTCACACATGGAATCTTCTGTGCATTTACAGTCAGTACATGAACAGTTTAGCAACGTATCACTATACTTGAAATTATGATTTAAGCAATTTCCAACAAATCACACTGTGTGAACTTCTAGATAGATGATGAAATTCCCTGTAAAAGGGGTTACATTTTTAGTTCAATACTCATGGTTTAAACTTCTAGATTTAGTAGAGAATATCGTTTCACTACAGAATTTTGATAGAGTGAAAAAGCATCTTTGCTATCGCTACATTTCTTACAAATACACATCTGAGAGACTTTCATCAGATCACAATTATCTGCAAATTCACAGTCAGGACAACCTGCTGGGCCTCCACAGACTAGACATTTTAGTTGCATAACTTCTGCACATGCCTGATGTTTAACACCTAATCCTTTGGCCCACAAGGCAACTTCATTGATTTCAATCTTTTTTTTACAGACTAGACATGTTCCAGGAAACTTCATAGGTATTGCACGCCAGCTCATTTCATCATCTCCAATTCTTTTTGTACAATTTCATAATCTGTCTCGTTTAGGTTCATTTCAAGAGATTTATTTTTTATACAAAAAAGAAGATATGGTAGATAGAAAGTTGAAAACACACTACGTGAAACGTGCATTTGTTTTGCAAGATTACCAGTTAGTCCCTTTATTGCTCTGCCATCCCATCTAATTCTATTAAGGGTAGGCCATGGAAGATTAAATTGAGAATACTTTATTGCTGTTCCTTGTTTGTATAATTTCAATAATATGTTATCTAGATATCGTAAGAGTCTCCATTCTTGATGCCTCATTATTTTTCCGTATAACATATCAGATTCAGAAAGTATTTCCAACATTTCTTTTAGAATATCTTTTGGAAGAGTACTTGTAATTACACTTGAATAAAATGCATTAATCTTTTCTCTAGGATCAATTCGTAAGGAATAAAGTATTATTTTTGCCTCCTCAGATGATTTAGCATTAAAAAATGAATTTATTGATTCTTCCACGTTAGCAGTTAGGTTAGATTTATCAAGTTGAGGCTCAAATCCCCCAGCCAATACTTGGGCAGAATTTAAAATTGATCTAATATCACCACGTGAATCTATAATCATCTTTATCATGCTACCAATTTTTATTGACGCATTTTCTCGCCTTAGAATTTCTTCAAGGTATAATCTCATTAACCTTGGAGGAAGAGGTCTAAGTTTTACAGTAGTTACAGCTTTTTTTATAGATTTCATTTTGTCAGATATATCAGAATTTGCTGCAAGAATTATTGGAACAGTTGGCTCTTTTAGTATGTCAATCAATGCTTCTACTCCACCAAAATCAGATCTTCCATGTATTCCATCCACTTCATCAACGAAGATCATAGGCTTTCCAAGTAGATTCCTATTACCAAGAATAGGATTAAGAATTTCTTGAATTTTCTGCTTGTTTCTTACATCACTTGCATTCATGCTGATTAAATCATAACCAAATTGTTTTGCACTTAGGATTGCCATAGTAGTTTTTCCAATTCCGGGCGGACCAACTAAAAGAAGAGGTTTTGTTCCCTTGATCCATTTTCCAAGCCATTTTACAAAAGATTCCTTTGCTTCTTCATTTCCGACCATTTCAAGTAAATTCTTTGGCCTATACTTATCAGACCACATCATTTCAAATCACTTTGGAATTTTGGATTCAAATTCTTTCCATAATTTTTCTTTTGAAAGTTGATTAAACCAATATAGATTGTAATGCTCTACTGTTAAAAAGAGAAACTCAAGAAAGTCTTTATGTGAGAAACTTTCTGGCAGTAGTTCCAAAGCAAGTCGTGCTTCACTTAGGTAAATGTCACTTTTTTTCATTGTAAAATCAAATCCTTTTTGAACATCACCTGTAAGAAATGTGTAATACAGAGGCCAGGAAGGAACTTTAACAAATTTGTTCTTAATAGAATCTTCAATTTCATTTCCACATCCAACTGATTCTGCAGCTTTTGCCATTCCAAGATAGAAAATTTCTCCAAGTGGAAATCTTGCAAGAGTCATATTTTTTCCTGCAGTTCCCATTACCGCCCTATATTTTTTGTAGCATTGAATCATCTCTTCTTCAGATATGCTCTTAGGATTCATTTTTAATTTAAAATCAACGTATTGCCCGATTCGTGCATCTTTGAAACCCCTCTCAAATTCTTCTAAAACTTCTTTACCACCAACAGAAATCTTGTCTCTTGCAAGCTTCAAGATATATGGATTCATCAACTTGTAATCATCTAGAAATTCTACATCTTCATCTTTGTCCATTATCCTATCCATTGGTTCACTTAGATCAATTGCGATAATATGACCATCAATGATATCTGTTTTTTTCTTACTATCTTCAACATCGCCAAAATATTGAGCTGAAGCATCGTATAATGCACTAAAAACTGGGAATGTCATTTTAACAAAATTAGAATTGAGTATTCTTGAGACTCTATCTAGAAGAGTCTCATAGTTTTCTAGTCTCTTTTTTACCTCGTCTATTTGTGATTTTTGTAGAATTATCTCTGTAGAGCCAACTTCTTTGGCAAATTTTTCCTGAGTTTCAAACGGATTAGGATCAGATTTGATCGCATTTAATAGATCTTCAGTAAATCTTTTGGTGAATTTTGGAAATTCGTCCTCTGCCTCCTTTTTGTACTTGTCAAATAATCGATATCCTTTGCTTTTGAATAATGCCTGCTTGACTATGTCCTTGCCTGGTTTAGTGGATAGAAGAGCCTCTTTACTAAAAATAGAATCATCTTTACTGCTCACACAATGGCACAACTTTTTTGCTATTTATGCATTCAGCCTACTTTTTTATTACTTAAAATAAATTAGGACATGGAAAAGAAAAACTTGTGAGAGTTATCGAAATTTTAGAAGAGGCTGCAAAAAGAGTATACAACAATGTAAAGCATCTTGCAGGAACAGAGGAATCTGGTGCGGATCATGGAATGGGAGCAGGCGGAGACATATCACGACGAATTGACATCGTAGCAGAAAAGACAGTTCTTGATTACCTGCGAGAGATAAATTTTGAGTGTACCGTTTTTGGAGAAGAGTGTGGCATGATAGAATTATCTCCAAATCCTAAAGGATTTGTAATAATGGATGCCATTGATGGCTCTACTAATGCAGTTAGGGGAATACCCTTCTTTTGCTGTTCGCTTGCATTTGCACCTGAAGATAATCTGAGTTCTGTGACAGATGGAGTAATTATCGATTTACATAACGGAGATTTGTATTCTGCGTCAAAAGGCAATGGTGCATACATGAATGGAAAAAAGATTCATGTTCACAAAGACAAACCAATTTACTTTGTTGTTGGGGTTGACATTTCAGGAATTTCGCCAGAGGCCCTACCTCAATTGGCGCCAATTCTTGCAGCATCAAATCATGTAAGACATTTTGGAGCAGTTGCTCTTGAACTTGCAATATTTGCCCGTGGACTAGTTGATGTATTTGTAGATCTTAGAAGGAAATTAAGGATAACAGATGTTGCTGCGGGATATCTCATAGCTTTAGAAGCTGGAGGATATGTGGTTGATGAAAATGGGATGCCACTTGACTCAAAATTAAGTTATGATAAGAGAATCTCATTCATAGCTGCTGCAAATAAGGAAACACTTGATGATGTAATGAAAAAACTTGGATTATCACCTAAGATTTGAGATTTAATTTCTGAGAAAAATTTATGGCGCCCTTGGCGGGATTTGAACACGCGTCGAGGCCGTGACAGGGCCCCATTCTAGACCGGGCTTTACGAGGATTGGAATTAACCGCATCCCCTCTATACTACAAGGGCGTTAAAATATTGTGGAAGAAAATCTGAGTTTAAAGCTTTCTTTTCTTCAAAAAATTTTGTAAAAGACTAAATTATACACAACTATGACGTTTTGCTATGGGTTCGTAGCTCAGCCAGGTAGAGTACCGGACTTTTAATCCGGCTGTCCGGGGTCCGAATCCCCGCGAACCCGCTTAAAATCAACAAATTAATCCAAGGTATGAAAATGTCAGATTTCTACTTGGAGTGTAACTTCAAAAAGAGAGGTTTTCTAACTACTTAGATGCAGTTCTGGAAACTCTGCTTGCTTGATTCCCAAATCATTCTGAAGTGTTCTGATCTTCTTTGCATATTCGGACATTCTGGTGTTGTCGCTCTGAACCTTTGCGATTTTGTATCCTCGCCAGGCTTTTTTGAGTGCACCCCATGTCTGACCTGCAGTGTAGTTAGGGTTTTTTGATTGCGGTTGTACGAATTGATACATACTGAGACGTAATGCGCGAAAATTCATTATTTGCCCATATGTTAAGTAAAATAAATATAAAAGTCAAATTTCCTACATTAAATTCAAGTAATTACAAGTTTTACCTGTAAAAATTTCGATTTTCCTATGTTTCCCACATATTTTAGGCTTTGTTTTTTCAAGAGTTGTTTTGAATGGTTGTTGAATCTTGGTTTGCTGATTAAGCCCAAATTTCACAGAGAAAAAGCTTAATCAATAGTACATTAGTAATTCACAAGAATAATGTTAGAAGCTGTGGATATACTTAGGCAAAGAATTTTCATAGATCATAGCTATAAAGCTAAAACATTCATCAAAGAAGAATTTACTTTCAGAACATTATTTGATGTTGTAACTAATGTATTCATAGTACAAGATCACTTCATGCCAAATCTACACATATACGACTCAGATGGTGAGGAGCTACCATTAGTTAGTAATGAACATACGTTTGCATTACTTACAGGTAGAATGAGAACTGCTGTAGGAACAGAAAGACAGGCAAAAGAGGATTTTTTACAAGAACTTAGAGATAAGAAAAAATTCATTTTATGGATAAGAATCCCCACGAAAAAAGCATTGACTAAAAATGAATTTAGGATAATAACATTAGAATATGATGCCCCAAAAGAAAAGCAAAAAAGTAATCAAATAACCACCGAATACAAGCGTAATGCATTACATTCAGTTTTTTACATAATAAGAAAACCTGAGGATTATGAATTTACTAGAAAACCAAGAATTGCTTGGACTGATAATAAAGATGATTATAAGATATTCACTGACTGGGAAATAAAAAAAGATGGAACTACACCAATGTATGTAAATGAAACTTCTGATACATTGTCTATAACAATTAGACCAGATGTGGTAAAATCTATGGATATTTCTTATTCATTTAGAGCAAACAAACATGTGGTTTTCTTTCCAGTTTTGGCTGCTACAGTTCTTGCTATTGCCACAATACCACTTTATTTTTCACATCAATGCGATTGGTTTAATGCATGCGGTTCTACTGTTCCACCCACAATACAGCAATTAATAGATCATAGATTTGATTTTGCCATAGGTATCATAGCCGCATCATTTGTGACAGCAGGCTTGATAAGAAATGAAGCAATTAGACATTCCCATAACATTCTATTCATAATCCCTCTAGCATTAGCGTTAATATCATTGATTTAATTTGTGCCTAAAATGGATACCAAATCCAGTAGACAAAATCAGTTAGCTTTATACTTTCATACGTTTATAACTTAAGTAAGAAGTGATTTCGTAATGACTCCAAAACCTGAAGAACAGATGATAAAAGAGGCAGAAGCGATTTTTGACTGCCCAAATGACCCTGAAAGCTATATGGTCATTCCAGACGGCAAAGTCAAATTGAGCTAAATCTCAATTTACTTTTTTCATACTAAACTCCAACAAGTCAATCCATTTTGCCCTCTCTTTCATAATCCCTATTTTTTGTGCTGGACTACGACCATCTAACGCCATGTGAGGCTTTACACAGTTCATGTGAATCCTAAGACCTTCAGGAATCATGGTATCCATTGATTTCCATCCTCTCTGAACCTTGATTCTTTCACGCTGTGTTCCATTGCTTCTTTCTAATCTGTTATTGTTGGCGTGTGGCTTGTTTATTCCAGTTCTAGCTTTGTGCCAAACTCCATTATCAAATGTTTTTTTAATTGCTGGAACATAACCATCCAAGCCATCTGTGTTTATGGTATTTGGCAAGTGACCATTGGCATTTTTGATTGCTTCTTGAAATGCTTGGATTGCACCATTAGTATCTCTGCGTTCTGAAAGCTTTGAAGCTAGAATATAGCGAGATTTGTAATCCATGACATTCCAAAGATAAGCTAGATGAGTTCCATCTCTTACTTCATTTCCATCTTTCATCTTGACAAAGACTTCATCTGCTGACCATGTTCTTAATGCTGTATCATTTGGCACAAGTGAATTAACATACTTGGAAATGATTGGCACGTATGTTTTGATCCAGTTGTAAATTGTTGAATGATCAAGCTCTAAACCAAAATGATCATTTACACTTCTTGCTACTTTTCGAAGCGAAAGACCAGAGAAATAGAGGTCTAGTGTAAGTGTAACAATCTTTGGATCATATCTTGCCTTCTTTAGCAAGCTTGGTTCTCTGAACTTGTGCTTACAATCTTTGCAGTAGAAGATCTGTTTGTCTGCACTTTTACCATAGTGAATAGTTCTGATTGAACTACATCTATCGCATTGGACTGAATCTTCTGCAAAGACTTTTGGTTTTGGCTTGTTGTTAAGAAATGTATTAGTTGCAATCCAGAACTTGCAGGCGTAGCCGTGCTTACATGTGTCAATTTTTCTAAAAGTAAAATCTGCACAGTTACAGACGAATTTATTCTCAACAATTTTTACTGTATAAACACCATTCCCCGTCTGAGAAGGGACAGCAAAACTACCATCCTCATTCTCTCTTATTGCTGAGGTTTCGGTTATTGCCATTCCTCTCATCATTCGGGTTTCCGATTGGTTATTTGGGTATTGTACTACCATACTACTAGTATTACAACTACTACTTTATAAAGATTATATTACATATTTATATAATACTTCAAATATTATATTACTATGACAGGTAAAGATCAAGTTAAAAAAGAAACCACATCAATCAAAGTAGATCCTAATCTATGGAAGAAAGCTAAGATTAGAGCAGTTGAAACCGATATGGATCTTTCAGACCTAGTTGAAAAAGCATTGAAGGCGTGGTTGAAAGATGAGTGAAAAAATAATTCCTGATATGTTAATAAAAGGATTGCAGGATGGAATCAAAATTTTTGAGGGGTGGCAACAAAGTGAAAGTGAGTTTGCAAAAAGGCAAGAAGATAAAAAGAATTATGATTTAGAATATCTCTTCCATTCATTCAAGACTACATGGGGAATGTTTTCATTTTGCTATCAAGTAATGATTTTACAATCTAATGCAATTAACAATCTTTACGAGTCAATCGATAAACTTCCAGATAAGAAAGAATTTGATGATATAAAATCAGAATTGCATAAACAGAAAGAAAAGGTAATTTCTACACTTGAACCATTAAAAGATCTTCTTGATCAGACAAAAGAACAAAGTAAGAGGGGTAATCATGTATACCGATAAGAGTGATTATTTTATCGATTTAGGGATTAATCAAAAACTGAATTATGCCATACAGGTTAAGAGAATTAACGATGAATTACTGGAACACCTTTCATCCTCGATAATATGGCTTTTGAGATATTCTCAATCCAATGGAATAGACCTACCCAACAAGGAACAGATATTTTTGCTTATCAATAGGGCGATAGAAATAGCTAGTAAACTACCTTCAGGAGAACCAACCTATTTTCAACAACCGAATAAAACTCCCTCAGACTCGACAGAATCATATTTTAGGCTTTGTTTTTTATCAAGACTTTTAATTTACTTTCAAGGTCCTCAAATGCAGTCCTTACTTCATTTGTTCTTTTAGTGGTCCCAACTACATATGCCTGAATTTTTCTTTTCCTGTCTGTAATCATTCTCTGTTGCTCATGTTTACCAGAAGATCCTTGTGACCTTCTAGCATCTAATGATGATTCAGGAGTTGTTGACTGGATAATTTTGTAGAGTTCCTTTGCATCAATTTCTTTGGATGGAATTGTTTCTTTTATTTCTGACAAAGATAGTTGTAATAGAGATTTTTTTGAATTTGCAGCTATTTGTACTAGATGTCCAACTATTTTGTGTGAGACTCTAAAGGGTATTCCTTTTCGTACCAGATTTTCTGCAATGTCAAGCGATATGGAAAATCCTTCATCTATCGCGTGCCTTAGTTTTTTCTCATTTACATTCATAGTTTTAAGAAGAGAATTGACTACAAGTAATGATGATATTACTATCTTAGAAGTTGGCCAAATAGAGACTTTGATTTGTTGGAGATCTCTGTTGTATCCAGATGGCAATCCCTTTAGATTTGACAAGATAGCCATTTGATATCCTATGACTTGAGCGGTTTTACCACGGATTAGCTCAAGAATGTCAGGATTTTTCTTTTGTGGCATAACACTTGATGTAGATGTAAATTTGTCCGATAATTCAAGAAAAGAAAATTCAGAAGTGGACCATATGATAAAATCTTCTGCCATTCTACTCAAGTTTGTCATTAGGATGCAGCAGTTTCCAACATATTCTGCCACAAAGTCTCGTGATGAAGTTGCATCAATTGAATTCTCTACTAGTCCTTTGAATCCAAGCATTTTTGCAGTATATTGCCTGTTAATTGGAATACTCGTTCCACCAACCGGGCCTGCACCAAGAGGTGATTCATTGACTCTGCCATATGTTACATAGAATCTGTCAAGATCACGAAAAAGTGCATCTGCATATGCAAGAAGAAAATGAGAGAACAAACCAACTTGGGCTTGTTGGAGATGAGTATACAGAGGCATTATGGTATTTTGATATTTTTCTGCTAGTTGTATTAGCGTAGAAATGACTTCATTTAGGCAGAAACAGATGATATTGATGTCATCGCGTATCTTCATGCGTATGTCAAGTGTAACTTGGTCGTTTCTTGAGCGTGCAGTATGCATCTTACCTCCAGATTCTTTTCCTGCTTTTTTTATAACTAGAGACTCGATGAGTTCATGAATATCTTCGGCTTCAGATTTTTCAGAAAATTCTTCTTTTTTGAGTTTCTCTAAAGCACTAAGAATTTTTGCAGCTTCAGATTTTGAAATAATTTTATTTTCTAAAAGCATCATAGTGTGAGCTTGACTTCCTAAAATATCATACAAAGCAATTTGAAAATCATCAGAGATTGACGAGAGAAATTCTAAAGTGTTTTCATCCAATTTCCCTTCTAGTCTTGATCTGTACATCAATTTAAGAATTAGAATGGTTATATATAGCGTAGACGCTTTTTTGATTTATGTCACAGGCATCTCTAGAATTAAGAAGGCAGATTTTTGATGAGCTAACGAAAGTAGTTGATCCAGAAATTAATGTCTCAATAATGGAGCTTGAACTAGTGGACAACGTTGACATTATTGGACCCGAAGTTAAAATCGACTTGCATTTGACAAGTCCTTTTTGTCCAGCAATATTTGGATTCAAGATTGCACAAGACGTGCATGACAATGTGCTCAAGATAGATGGCATCGATGATGTAAAGGTAAACGTCTCAAATCATTTCATGGCAGAGGCCATAAACAATCAAGTTAACACTAGTAAAAATCCCAAAAAGCCTTAGAATACTATTTTGTAAATCCTAAGAGATATCCCCTAAGCAATTGTATTGCCATTGCAGGATCCACACCTTTTGGACAAACTTGACTACAAGATCCAGCAAAGTGACATCGCCAAATTCCATGAGCGTCGTCTACAATTTTCAGTCTATCCTCTTTTCCTTTATCCCTGTTATCTGCTACGTATCTGTAAGCTTGTGCAAGTCCCTGTGGACCAATAAATGATGTATCCGTAGCCATTGTAGGACATGCAGCATTACACAGACCACATTTGATACAGTAGGAGAACTGGAGATACTTTTCAACGTCCTTTGGTGTTTGTATAAATTCTTTAGATTCAGGTGTAACTTCAGAATCTTCTCTTATGATAAACGGCTTCATTTTTTTATGGTTTGAGATTAGTTGTTTAAAGTCAACGGCAAGATCCCTAATTATTGGGAAATTATTCATAGGTTCAACTGTAATAATGTTTGAGTGTAGTTCTGAAACCTTTGTGTAACAAGCCAGTGAAGGTTTTCCATTAATCTTCATACCACAAGAACCACAGGATGCTTGTCTACAAGAGTACCTTACTGCTACAGCGTGATCAAGATTTTGTTTTACGTATAAGATTGCTTCCAGAACTGTAGTCCATTTCTTTACTGGGACCTTGAATTCAGAATAGGTGGTTTCATGCCCTTCTGCAGGATTTGATCTTGCTATTCTCAGGGTTATAGTGTTTAGTTCACCTGATGTTTTTTCAATTGTGATTAATTCTTCGGATGATGTAGGAGCTGTTACAACTGCCATGTCTAAGAAACCCCCATTCCTGCCATCAATATAGTTCTTGAGCCATAAGCAATCAAAATCGCCATAGCTGCAAGAGATCCATAGTTGACCATTTTCTCATAACCTGATCCTTGTTTTAGCTCCAAAAGAATTACTCGAAGACCATTAAAACCATGTACAGATAACAGTATCAATACAGCTTCTAACATCAATGCATATGGTAAGAAATGATAATTTGCAATTACATTTTGATATTGTAATGACTGACCAAAGTTTTGTGTCATCCTCATTAAGATATGAACAGCTACAAGTACTACAGCTCCTAATGCTGTCCCATAATGTATTTTCATGATAATACTTTCTCGCATTTTAATCACCAAACAGAATTGATGCACCATACATCATAGCAAGAGCTGCAAGTCCGATAGAGACCCAGATGCAAAGTCTTTGTTTGTAGTTTAATGATGCTGCTTTGTATGGATATTCTGGTTGTCCAGGTTTTCCAACTCCTATGCCTCCATGACCAAGCATTACTCGAATTCCATTTGCGGTATGAAAAACACACATGCCAATGACCAGTGTAAGTATAATATGCCCTTGTGGCGTCTGTGTAAATTCTAACATTTTATCCCATGCAACTTTTCCATGGACAATTGTACTTGTTTCAAAAATATGCCCTATCAAATAAGCAAGTAAACCAAGTCCAGTGAGTCTTTGTAACCAATATGCAACTCTTTCTATTCCATATCGAGTAGGATTTGCCATTCCCTTTATGCCTTCACGGTTTGACAATCTTTCTGTCACTAGTATTTCCTCTCCACTGGCTTGTATTTAGTAATAGTTACTGGATGTGTCTTAAGAACAGGCTCCTTGGTATCATAGTAAACAAGAGTATGGTGTAAGAAGTTCTTATCATCCCTATCAGGATAATCAACTCTCGCATGTGCACCTCTGGATTCCTTTCTTGCAATCGCACCCATCAGAATAACTTCAGCAACACGAAACATTGAATCAAGTTCCATGACATTTGAAAAGTTAGTGTTATACTCTTTAGCTTTATCATCTACATGCTTCCAAGTTTTTTGGTGTAATTGTCGTACTTGTTTTAATCCTTCAACTAGGTTGTTTTCAGTCCTATAGACATAAGCTTTTGAATTCATGATATCAGTCAACTCTTGACGTACTTCGTACGGGTTTACACTTCCACTTCCTCTAAAAATTTCATCATAGATTCTCTTTTCTTCTGTAGCAATAAGATGCATTGGGAATGGTGGTTGTGATTTACCTTCAAGAATGTATTTTGCAGCAAGATCTCCTGTTATCTTTCCCCAAACAAGACATTCAGATGTTGAATTTGCTCCTAATCTATTTGCTCCATGAACACTATTACATGCAGCTTCACCAGCTGCCCATATTCCTTGAATTTCGGTTGCACCATCTATGTTTGTATGAATTCCACCCATCATATAGTGACATACTGGCCTTACATCAATTGGTTCAGTTACTGGATCTACACCATTAAATTTCAAGGATATTTCTCGGATGGCAGGAAGTTTTCCTATAATCACTTCTTTACCAAGATGTGTCAAATCTAATTTCAAACATTCTACTCCCGTCTCATTTTTGAAGCCTCTACCTTCGTTAATTTCTGTCATCATTGCACGAGAAACAACATCTCTGGATGCAAGTTCAAGTTTGTTTGGAGCGTATTTTTTCATAAATCTCTCCCCATCCTTGTTAATCAGATAACCTCCTTCACCTCTAGCAGCTTCTGTAATTAGAATTCCAGATGGCAATATTCCAGTTGGATGAAATTGAACAAATTCCATATCTTTCAATGCCATTCCTGCACGATACGCCATGTCCAAACCATCAGGGGTTGAAGATAATGAATAAGTTGAGAAACTGTAAACTCGTCCTGCTCCACCAGTTGCAATAATTAGCGCTTTTGCTTTGAATGTGTAAAAATTACCACTTGAAAGTTCGATAGCTGTAATACCACAGAAACTTTGACCGTCATGAATTACAGATGTAACAAACCATTCATTGTAAAATTCTATGTTGTCAAATTTCTGACAAGTATCATAAAGAGTCTGCATCTCATAGAATCCGACTTTATCCTGAGCATATGTTGCTCTGCTAAAGCTGTAACCTCCAAAAGGTCTCTGACCAATTCGTCCATCCTCTCTTCTTGACCAAGGCATTCCCCAATGTTCAAGCTGGTATATTTCAGATGGCATTTCCTGTACAAGTCTTTCAATAACATCCTGATCTCCAAGAAAGTCACTTCCCTTAACAGTATCATAAACATGAGATTCAAGAGAATCTCCATCTTCAGGATATAGAACAGCTGCTGTTCCACCTTCGGCAGATACCGAGTGTGAACGCATAACTTGAAGCTTTGAAATTACTCCTATCTTTAACTTTGAACTAACTTTTGCTGCTTGAATTGCGGCCCTAAGACCAGCAAGACCAGAACCTACTATCAAGAGATCAAGTTCTATGCTGTTAACCATTATTCGAATTCTACTTTTCAGGCTTCATAAATATGTCTTGTGAAGATTCTACACCCTCTTGATACATAATTCTCTGTGTTACCTAGGAATATGAAAAATAATCAGCAGTCAACCAAGTAATAAATAATTGTAGAACATTATAGCCACAGTTGACAAATATTAGAAAATTATTATTAGACAAATCAAAACCTCTTGTTTTTCCAGGAGTATACGATGCAATAACTGCAAGAATAGCCCAGAAAGTAGGTTTTGAAGCAATGTTTCAGACAGGATATGGAACATCAGCAGCACTACTTGGTATGCCAGATTATGGTTTCATCGGCTCTAAAGAGACAATTGAAAATGCAACAAGAATATGCAAATCAGTCTCTGTTCCAGTCATAGTAGATGCTGACACAGGTTATGGAAATCCATTGAGCGTATGGAAACTTGTAAATGAATTGGAGGCAGTTGGAGCATCAGGAATATTTCTTGAAGATCAGAAATGGCCAAAGAGATGTGGACACATGTCTGGTAAAGAAGTAATTCCAAAAGAAGAGTATGTTGAAAAACTGCGTGCTGCAGTTGATGCTAGAAAAAGTAAGGATTTCATAATTGTGGCAAGGACAGATGCCCGAGCTACTGAAGGTATTGACGCTGCAATAGAAAGAGGTTTACTTTATAAAGAAATTGGAGCAGATGCAATTTTTGTTGAAGCTCCAAAATCAATTGAAGAGATGAAAAAAATAGGAAAATCGATTAAAGCTCCTCTGGTTGCAAATATGATAGAGGGTGGAGCAACACCTGTTCTTTCATCCAATGAACTACACAAGATGGGATTTAATCTAATTTTATATCCATTATCAGTGCTTTATGCAAACACATTTGCTACATTAAAGATTCTAAAGGAATTGAAAAAATCTGGAACTACTTTGAAGTTTAAAGAATCTCTTGTTAATTTTGATGAGTTTAACGATATTGTTGATCTTACAAAATTCAAGAAGATGGAAAACAAGTACTCGATAAAATAATTAACAAAAAAGAAAAGTGTTTTTCAAGGTCCTATCTAAGAGTTTGTTCTCTTTACTTCTATTTCTATAGTAGAAACATTTCTAGTACGTCCATCTTGTGATTGCATTTGTTCTGAACCTATTGTGATGTTTCCCACGGCAAAGCCTGCATTTTCTGTCTTTCGTGCTATGATTTGAGCTACGTCTACTGCAGCGCCGATACTAAGTCCTCTTGCCTTGATTGATATTTTTGGTTGATTTGCCAACTGTATGAGCGCAGAAGTAACATACGCCATCAGAGGCTTCTTTCCTATGTAGATTATGTCTCTAGATTCGGACATACATTGAGTATCATTTGGGATAATTTAAATCTAAGAATGAAAAATTCGAGGCATTGAAGTTTTTACTGGTCATATTTTTTGGAATAGCAATAATAGGAATTAGTTCTGCATACGGATATCAAGAGGTTTCAACATCAGATTTCAAAGTAGTAAATTCTCTTGGCGAGGATATCAAATCTCCTGTTGTTGATCAGCAGCTTAACTTACAAACTTCTTTAAAGAATTCAGGTGATAAGAACGTCAATTGGGCATACATAGTACAGGTAATTAATTCAGATGGGGCAATTGTTGATCTAAATTATGCCACTGGATCTATTGTAAAAAATCAGACTCTTAACGCAGCGCTTTCATGGACACCACATACAAGAGGAAATTATAAAATTGAAATTTTTGTTTGGGATAATTTGCGCGACATTAATCCACTTGCTTCCATGTTAACTCATGCAATTACTGTAACTTAAAAAAGTGGACCGGGTGGGATTTGAACCCACGATCTCACCCATGCCAAGGGCGTATCCTACTAGGCTAGACGACCGGCCCATATTCAACCAGAATATTACATCTGATTTGCATTAACTTTTTTTGAGAGGTTATTAACGTTTAGCGTGAATCAAAATTTGTATGCAAAATAATAGCATAAGATATTTAACCTTCTAAATCAAAAACTTCACGTGGTCGTAGACAGTAAAGCGATAATTTCATACATACAAATTCAGAAAGAAGATTTAGCTGTTTTTAGATTCAAGCCAAAAGAAGGTGGCGAAGTTCCACAATACAAAGCTGGACAATTTCTTACACTTGGGGCACACATACCAGCAGAGAATAAAGTTATTCGAAGAGCATATTCAATTGCATCAAATCCAGAGACCAGAAATTATATTGAATTATACATAAGATGGGTAAGAAAACCACTACCAGGACGTCTTACTACAGTTTTGTTTAGTGCAAAAGAAGGAGATGAGATAATTTGGTTAAAACCTACTGGACCTTTCACTATAGAAGAAAAAAAACCAGACGGTGAACCAGACAATAGAAGAATAGTATGTCTTGGCGGTGGCACGGGTCTTGCACCATTTGTTAGTTATGCAAAACACCTTCATGCAATAGGAAGTAAAAGAGAAGTTGTAGTATTTCACGGAGCCAGTTATGTTGATGAATTAGGTTACAGAGAAGAATTAACTCGACTAGAAGAAGAGAGTCTTGACCGAGGAAAAGACAAGTGGAATTTCAAATACAGAGCTACTATTAGTAGATCAGATGAATGGTTTAACAGAACTTGGAATGGTAATAAAGGTAGAGTAGAAAGTTTCTTACAGTCAAAAGATGGCGAAATGTCAACACTTGAAAAGATGGTTGGTGAGAAAATTACAAAAGATAATACTGTCTTTTTCATTTGTGGATGGCAGGGAACTATTGATGGATGCATGGATGTTTTAACACCAAAAGGCTTTGTCACAGAAAGAAACAAGCGAGCAGACAAGAGCTTTGAGATAAAGTACGAATCATACGGATAGAAGAAATCATCTTTGAAAGAATAATATTCTATTACCTTGGCGAGTCTACAGGGACGTAGGTTAGCTTGGTAGACTGCCAGCCTCGGGCGCTGGATGTCGTGGGTTCAAGTCCCATCGTCCCTATGTTCGTGAGAATTTTATCACAATTCCAAATAAATGATTGAAATATGCCATAAAAACACAGAAGCCAGTTGACAATCGCAATATATCTTGCACATTTGAATCCCGTTACCAAGGCCCACGTAGAAATTATCAGTGAATTAAAAAATGAAAACGAGGTAAGAGTATTGCCAGTTATATTCATGAAGGATGATAAAGAAATCAACAGCAAAAGTTTTCCATTTAGTTATGACTTGAGAAAGAAAATGCTCGAGGCGGTGTTTGGTGATAGTATTACAGTTTTACCAAATTATACGTTTTATGCACCATTTTTAAAATACATGCCTCCGATGTTATCACCTTATTCATGGAAAATAAAAAAACAAATTCTTGATGAAATAACTAAAGACTATTTCACTTACACCGGAGACAAAGCTGAGGGTTTTGTCCTTAAACTCTATGGACTTAATCCCAAAATAGGAAAAAGAAAGGAAACTTCTGCATCGTCTGTAAAACAAAAGATGTTTGAGGCAGCTATGGGAAAAGATACAGATTGGGAAAATTATGTTGAGTCTGAAGTAGTACAAATAATACGCGAAAACTGGGATACCGTAAAGAAATTTGCAAATGCTGAGGATCTTACATATCGTGTATTAGGAATGAAATTTCCAAGCATTGGATTTTGGTAGAAATAGATTAATTATAGACGGATTGGGTTTTTTAATATGAAACCTTTTGTAGCAAAATTTGTCTGGTTTGATGGAAAAATAGTAAAGGACGAAGATGCAAAGGTTCCAGTTATGACCCATGCCATACATTATGGAACTTCGGTTTTTGAAGGGCTTCGCGGATATTGGAATTCTAAAAACTTGTATATTTTTAGACTTGATGATCACATAAAGAGATTTAGAAATTCAGGTAAGGTGTATTCAATTTCTTTGAGATTTACAGATAAAGAAATAACTAATGCCATAATGGATCTTTGTAAAAAAAATAATGTAAAAGAATCATGCTACATAAGACCATTTTATTTTGTAGGCAGACATGGAATTAATCTCCATGTCACTGAAAATACTCCAACACATGCAGTTGTAGTTATGTTTCCTTTTGGAGAATTGTTCAACAAAAATGGAATAAAGACTGGCATATCTTCTTGGAGACGAATTAGCGATATGTCTACACCACCACTTGCAAAAATGGGTGGAAATTATCTTAATTCCATACTAGCAACACAGGAATCAAAGAGAAATGGTTACGATGAAGCCATATTATTAGATCATCTAGGAAACATAAGTGAGGCACCTGGCGAAAACATATTCATTATAAGAAATGGAAAGTTGCTAACTCCTCCACCTAGCTCATCAGCATTGGAAGGGATAACAAAGGATTCTGTTATTGAGATAGCAAAAGATCTTGGTTATCAAACAATTGAGCGAGAAATTCCTAGAACTGAGATTTATTTTGCTGATGAAGTATTTCTGACAGGAACAGCTGCAGAGATAACTCCAGTTATTTCAATAGATGGTAAAAAGATCGGAGATGGTAAAATAGGCAAGATTACGGGAAAGATTAGAACGATCTATTCAGATATTACAATTGGCAAAAATAAAAAATACTCAAAGTGGATTACAGCGGTATATTGAGATGAAAATAGTTCAAATAGGTACTGGTGGCTTCGGAAAAAATCACGCTAGAATTCTTTCTCAACTTGGAGTTCTTTCTGCAATATGTGACATGAATGAGTCCCGTGCAGAAGAATTTGGCAAAAAATATTCTGTAAATTATTATTCATCCCTAGATTCCCTTATGGATTCAGAGCAATTTGATGCAGCATTTGTTTGTACACCTACTTCAACTCATTTTGGCATAGCAAAAAAACTCTTAGAGCAAAAGAAAAATGTCTTTGTAGAAAAACCTATGACTTATCTTTCACATGAGGGTGAAGAGTTACTTGAGCTAGCCAAGAAAAACAAGGTGATTCTCACAAGTGGCTACATTGAGAGATTCAATCCTGCTGTCTCACTTGTTAAAGAATATGTTAAGGCAAAGAAGTATGGTGAATTGATAATGCTTGAATTTCACAGAGAAAACAGAATGCCCAATCACATAAAAGATGTAGGAATTATTTATGATACTTCAGTTCATGACATAGATACTGCCATGTGGTTGTTTGATGATGTGCCAGAAGTTGTATTTGCAAGATCTGGAAAAATAAGACATGAACATGAAGATTTTGCAACAATTATGCTAGGCTTCAAAGATAACAGAGTTGCAATCATATCATCAAACTGGATTACTCCAATCCGTGTAAGAAAATTCATTGCTGTATGTGGAGATGCAATAATTTCTTCGGATTTTATTACACAAGAAGTAAAGATTGAAACTAGTTCCGGAGCTGAAATACCTCGCAAGGAAATGGAAGAGCCACTACTTTTAGAGATAAAGAATTTCATTTCGGCAATAGAGGGAAAAGATACCATAAGAGTAAAAGCAGAAGATGCTGTAAATACCACCAAAATTGCAGAAGCGGCACTTTTATCTAGTCAAAAAGGAACTCCAATCTATCTAGACCTAAAATGAACAGAAAACTGATAGAGATTTTAGCGTGTCCAATAGACAAACACTTTCCACTTGAGCTTGTAGAATTTAATTCCAAAGACGAAATTGTTTCCGACGGCGTAATATTTTGCTCAAAGTGTTCAAGATATTATCCAATAATAGAAGAGATTCCCATAATGTTACCTGATGAACTACGTGACAAAAATCAAGATATTGAATTCTTAAACAAGTACAAAAATACTCTTCCTGACAAGATAGTTTCAAAAGGCTTTCCATGGCATTTGTGATAAAAAATGGTAACAAATTTTATTTCTGAAAAAGCAAAACTTGGGAAAAATGTAAGAATATGGCATTTTGCTTACGTAGGAGATAATGCAGAGATTGGAGATAACGTCAAGATTGGTTCTCTTGCACATGTAGATTACAATGTAAAGATAGGAGAAAATACAATGATAGAGGGACTTGTCTACATACCGCCTCTTTCCATAATTGGAAAAAATGTTTTCATTGGTCCAGCCGCAGCGTTAACCAATGATCCGTATCCTGCCAGTAAAAAGATGATGGGAGTAATCATAGAAGATGGAGCTGTCATAGGCTCCAGGGCAGTAATTAAGGCAGGAGTTAGAATAGGTAAGAATAGTGTGGTGGCAATGGGTGCAGTAGTAACAAAGGATGTTCCACCCAATTGTGTTGTAGTTGGAGTTCCAGCCAAAGTCAAGTATTCAAGAGAAGAATACGATAAGAAGAAGAAGAAGTGGGAAGAAAGCTAGTGACTCATTTGTTTTTGAAAAATCCAGTTCTTTATTTTTGACATTAGTAAAACCCAAAGCACCACTAGTATCATAGCAATGGCTGCTTTTACAATAGAATCCAGTATATGATCAAATACACCAAATCCATGTATTGAGAGCGGTGCTATAATTGTGACAAGTAATCCACCACCGCCAATAATCAGTGCCCACATTACAAAAATGTAGAAAAAGATAGAGTTTCCTTTCATATTTTGATCTCCATCATAAAAGCTGTAATGATTGCCAATGCTGCAGAAAACAAGGCTAGTCTAAAAATCACAAACCCTACTTGCTTTTCAGTCATAGGTCCATTGGCTAAAATCAATCTCACAAGAGTTACTGGTGCTGATTTGTCATCACTTGCCATTAGCTTAAAGTCTTCAGTATGAATTACAGGCTTTGCTTTAATCTGTCTATGTTCAATCACTCTTTTTACACTAGAGAGAAACAGAAAAGAGTTTATCACTGCAGGAAGTAATGCAATTGCTGCAATAACTTCAACGTGACCTACAATAGCTAATGTACCAAACATTGCTCCCATAGTTAGAGCACCAGAATCTCCAGGAAATATCCTACTAGGAACTTTATGATATTTGTAAAATGCTAGAGAGACAAAGCCCAGAGGTAAACTTGCCAGAGCAATATCATAATTATGTACAATTACAAGACAGATTGTAAGTGCAAAACTTGCAATTGTCATAAATCCACTTGCAACACCATTGAGTACATCAATAGAGTTTATCGCATTCCCCGTTATAGGAATCATAAAAATTATCAATGCTAAATAGAGTTCCGGTAAACGTACTGATCCAAATAATGGAAATGCAAGATGTGGATAATACACTCCCAGCAAAATAATAGGTATTGCGGATCCCGCAAGGGCTAAAGGTTTGAACCAACCACTAAGGACTTTACGGTCATCAGCAAAACCTACAAGAAAAGCAAGTGAAGTTGTAATTATGATTGCCATTATTGCAGTAGAAGGGAAAAATGTATAGAGTACAAATTCAGAAGCCAAAATTCCTGCAAGTATAGAAGGTCCTCCAGGGCGAGCGACCATTGTTGCAACCTCTTTATTGTAGTCTTTTACAACCATGTTTCTCTTTGTTAGTACGTTAATCAGACTAGGAGTAATTGCATAAACAGTAACAAATGCTATTGCTGAGATCAGTATTCCTACGATTGTTCTATCCAGCATTATCTTATCTTTTTCAGATGCGTCTTTATGTTTTCTGCGATAACTGGTCCTATCTTGTCCATTTTTGCTAGTTTTTCAGTAGGTATTTCATTTAGTTCCTCAGTAGTTTTTATGCCATTTTTGAAGAGTATTCTTGCTCTGACTCTTCCAATTCCTTTTACACGTACCAAATCAACAAGCTCTTTTTTGATTCCATAGGCAATTCTAGACCTTAAAGTATCAATCTCAATTAAGATTTCATCTTTTTTCTCTAGTTTTGCAATCTCATAAAGCGCATGGACAAGCCAGTCAGCAGTTTCTGCTATTCTATGCATGTCCCCAGATTCAATACCAAAGTTATCAGAGAGAAATATTTCACTTGACTCATTAATCCAAGCATGTATTGCAAGAAGACTTCTATTACAATCATATTCTGAGATATTTTCAATTAATTGATCAGCATAATTTTCAATCAAAGTACCTACAAGTTCATAATCTTTGTTTCTCAGTGAAAACTTTGGGAAAAAATCTTCAGAGCTTGTAATAACATGTAACAAACCAAGAGTATGTCCTTTCGTTGAAATTTTTTCTAATGATTTTCTAAACAGAACTGCAGTTAGTGGATCAATATACAATGTAGAAGTTTTTTTGCCAAATTCTGTTGCAATGTACCTATTTCCTTTTTGTTTTACAAGTTCTTCAGATTCAAGATATCTTAGAGTAATTTGAATATGGAATTTTATTGTAGTCTTTCTTTCTTGAGAGCCTGAAAGTGTCTTTGAAAAAAATTCTACTATGTCTTCTCCTTTGATACCAGGACTAGTAGATACAAAGCTAAGAAGATGTATCCTTAATGCCTTGTCTCCAGTAAGCTTTGAAGAAATCGGTTCCGGAATTCCATTTATGTAATAATCAAAAATTTCTTCACTATTTGAGTTAGCAACGATGATTGCTTCTCCATATTCATCATATTGTGGTCTACCTGCACGACCACATAGCTGCTTGTACTCAAGTATGCTAATTGGTTTGTTAGCCCCATACTTTGCATCAAATCTAGTCACATTAGCAACAACTACTCTTCTTGCCGGAAGATTTACTCCTGCAGATAAGGTAGGAGTGGACGCTAGAATCTTTATCCTCTTATTTCTAAATTCAGACTCGATTAGATCTCTGCAGTTTTGATTAAGACCGGCATGATGAAAAGCTACTCCATTTTTAACTAGAGTTGCCAAGGTCTTGACAAGTTCAGTTTGTTCATTATCATTTAGAATTTTTTGTGAGATTTTTTCTAATGATTCTTTTTCATCGTTGTTTAGAGTCCTGTATACTGCTTCTGATGCCTTTGTAGCAAGTGATACTGAACGAGTTCTTGTTTCTGCAAATAAAATGGCTTGACCTCCATTCTTCAGTGAATCCAACCCCAAGTCAACTGGCGGACCTCGGACACTTGTTTCAATTTCAAATTTTTTTCTATCTTGCATGGTTATTACGCCTTGATCATAAACTCCTTCTGACAAAGGAACTGGTCTCCATTCACTATGTACAAGTTTACATTCTAACCAGTCAGAAATTTCATCAGCATTTGTAACAGTAGCACTAAGAGCTAGTATCTGAGGTTTTTGCGGTAACAATTTTAGTTTTGTAAGTATAATTTCAAGAGTAGGACCCCTATCATCATCACCTAACAAATGAACTTCATCAGCAATTACAAGACTTATTTCATCTATCCATTCCGCACCTTGCCTTATGATAGAATCCATTTTTTCATTAGTTAATACAAGAATGTCATTTTGACCTAGGCTTTTGTCAGATATGTCAAAATCACCAGTTGATATTTGAATTTTTAAATTTTTTCCAAGGTCAACAGATTCAAGTTTTTTGAATTCATTAAATTTTTCTGATGCAAGAGCCTTTAGAGGACTAAGATATACCATCTTACCTTTTTTTTCAGACAGATGTTTTATTATTGCAAGCATCGCAAGTAATGTTTTACCACTTGCAGTTGGAGCAGAGACTAAGATACTTTTCCCTTCAAGCAATCCAGCTTTGATTGTTTTTTCTTGAGGAGGATATAGATTTACATATCCATTTTTTTGCAGAAATTCAATTGCGGAGGAAGGAATGTCTAACTGCTCTATTTTCATACCCGGTTATAATGACCAGGTTTTGATTCATAAATAGCTGACTCTCTTTGCAATTTTTTCATATATTTTCTTGCTTCTTCTTCTGTGAACTTGCCAGTCTTGACCAATTCTTTGACAAATGTTTTTTCTTCAACAGGTCTCTTTTCATCTCCCTCAAGTGATTTCATTACATCCATGAATAATTGCATCTTTGAGACTTCACTGTGAGGACGGCCCTGAAGTACACCAAGATCAACTTTTCCAGTATTCACATCAACTCCTGCGTCTTGCAACATACTTTGTATGAGAAAGATGGCTCTTTCTGCATCTTCTCCATCAACTTGTGTTTTCATTAATAGTCTAGCTCTTGCTGTGGCTAATCTTACAAGTCCTTCTAGTTGTCTAGGTGTAACTGTTATCATTCCTTCAGATTCCACATTTCTCATTGTCATATAGTAATTCAGAATTTTATCTTCTGCCTCGGGAGTAAGATTTGGATCAGATCTTTTTGCATATGACAGATATTTTGTAAGAATATCAACATCAATTAGCGATTTTGTATCAGTTCCCGAAGCCCTGTGTAAATTCAATATGTGTCGTGCTATTATCGTATCTTTTTCTTTTGATGGAATATCTCTCACAACAAAGATAAGATCAAAACGTGTTAGAAGTGGAACTGGAAGGTTAACGTTCTCTGTAATGTTCTTGAAAGGATCATATTTTCCATACATTGGGTTTGCAGCAGCCAAAATTGATGTCCTTGCATTCAATGTTGCAACGATTCCACCTTTTGCTATACTTACAGACTGTTGTTCCATAGTTTCATGTAATGCACTTCTATCTTCTGGTCTCATTTTATCAAATTCATCTATACAGACAAGACCTTGATCACCCAAGACTACGGCACCTGCCTCAAGCATCATTATACCAATTTTATCCCTTACAACTGCTGCTGTGAGTCCTGCAGCAGTTGAACCTCTTCCAGATGTATATAGTCCTCTAGGGGCAATTCTTGCACAGAATTTTAACATCTCACTTTTTGCCGTACCAGGGTCACCCACCAAAAAGATGTTGATATCACCACGAATTTTAGCACCATCAGCAAGAAGTCTTTGAGTAGACCCTACAATTAACAATAAAATGGCTTCTTTGATTATATCATGTCCTTTTACATGAGGCGCAAACGAAGCTATAAGCCTATCATAAATATCAGCATTTTGGACAAGTGATTTGATTATTCTTTCTTCATCAGGAGAAATTTCCTCTCGCTCAGTACTTCTAGAAGCCTTATTTCCACGTCCCCGATGAAACTCGATATTATTTCCCTGAATTCTTAATCTGTAAATCCCACTCTTCCCTCTCATAGTAGGGATATGTTCCTGTTCAATTCTTACAATTCCTGTCAGGATAATACGATCTCCAGGTCTTGCGTTGTCAACCAAATCTTGCAAGACTGTCACATCAAGGTAATGTGGCAATTGTCCTGGAGGCAAATCCTCTGGTAATTCTTGTAGTCTCACCATCTGGAAATCAATAAACTTGCTTTGCTCAGGACTTATCTCAAGATCTCTATGAGTACATTTGCCATTATCGCATTTGAGTGGTTCCTTAAACTCTAGACCTTTTTCCTGAACTCTTACAGTCTTGTGATTATCTGGACAAAAATAGACTAGTTCTTTTGCAAGAGGTTTAATTTCAGAAGATCTAACAACCATTCCAGATACACTTATCATTTTTCCAATAACTTCTGCATTTACTTCACGCAAACTACGTTGAGATGGATAATTTGAGATTCTGGCTCGAATATCATGACGAATTTTTTCTGCGTATTGTGGAAATCTTTCTTTAAGAATATCTTTTATTGCACCACCAAAGGCTCGAAGAATTTCATCAGGATCAACATTAAATACTGATTCAATTTCAGGGTTTGATACTAGATCATTATAATCAGCTACAATGTATTGTGTTTTCTTTGCCATCATTTGATCTATTTCATCAACATATTTGTAAGAACCAGATTTGTCTTTGAATTGACTTAAAAATTCTCTCACTTGATCTTGAAGTTTACTTTTTGAAATTGATTCAGATTGTGCAGTCAATTTTTATCACCCAGTATTTGTTTTTTGAATTCAGTGCTATTATTATGAATATAATCAAATAATGTACGTTCTTCAATTGTCAATTTCTTTGCTAAATCAGATGTCATCTTGGATGAATCTGCTAATCTGATTATTTTTCCCTGTCTTTTACGAATAAGAGAGTTCAACATGCTTTCTATTTTATCATGATCTTCCTGTGGAAGTCTTTGTGTGAATGAATTCACTTTGATGTAAAAGTCCAATTCTAGCGTAGAAAGATCAAAATCTCCTTGGACATTTTCTTTCATAACTGCTTGTTTCAAAGCTACTACCATATCCGTATCTTGTACTTGAACAAGTTTTTCTGCTGATAATACTTCGGCTACCCATCTAGAGACGCTCATTATCTCACCTTGCTTAGATTCTACTGTTACTGTGGGTGCCTCTATTTTGAGATCATATACAAAATTGACTTTAACGTCCTGTAATCGATATCCTATACTATGTACTTGTATGAGTTCTGATATGTTCAATTTACTCGATCCTACTTCAGGCCTCTAAAGGGATCGATCGATCAATTCTGTTAACCATTTACTTTGATCATTTGATCTAGATTCTATTTGTACAGATCCATGTCTCTTCATAACTGAAATACCTTTTTTCTCATTCATCATTAGAATCTGAGTTATCATCCTTGCAATGTAAGTCTTTTTCAAACATAATAACAACAGGTCATAGAGCAATACCCAAGTGCCTGATTTAGATCGATATTAGTAATTTACAATTTGATTTCCTAGACTTAATTTTATTAGTAGGTGAAAGACGTATGTTCCTATGATAGAATCTTCGATGTGGGTAGAAAAATATCGTCCAACAAAGATCGCATCTATAATTAATCAGAAAGAGATAGTTGGTAGTCTACGATCGCTTCTAAAAAACACATCAGAAATGCCGCATCTATTATTTTCTGGCTCGGCTGGAGTTGGTAAGACAACTACTGCATTATGTCTTGCAAGAGAAATTTTAGGAGATGCATGGCGTGAGTATACTTTGGAGTTGAATGCATCCGATGAACGTGGTATCAATATGGTAAGGGAGAGAGTAAAGAAATTTGCAAGGTTCTCGGGTTTGGATACTAACATTCCATTTAAACTTGTAATTTTGGACGAAGCTGATGAGATGACTTCAGATGCTCAGACCGCCTTAAGAAGAATTATTGAGGATACGTCAAAACATTGTAGATTCGTCATGATTGCAAATAACATATCAAAAATCATAGAACCTCTTCAAAGTAGATGCGCTGTTTTCAAGTTTACAAGGATATCAGAGGAAGATGTAGTAAGCCATTTAGAAGAAATTTGTAAAAAAGAGAAGATAAAGTATAATGAAAATGGTCTAAAAACATTGTATTTGTATTCAGAAGGTGATATGCGTCATTCCATAAACATGTTACAAGCAACTGCAAGTGTTGGAACTATAAATGAAGAGAATGTAAAATCTTCTGCTGGACTTGCTAAAACAAGTGACGTTAGTGTTATTCTAAAACTTGCACTTGATGGAAAACTTTCAGAAGCTAGGAGCAAGATGATTGAACTCATCAAAGTATACGGAATGTCTGAATCAGACTTTCTAAAATATCTCAATGAAGAATGTTACAGAATTAAGACGCCTCACTTGTCAGAGATTTTAGAAGCCATAGCAAAATATGACTATAGATTAATCATAGGAGCTAATCCAGAGATTCAGCTTTCAGCTTTACTTGCAGAAATTGGAAATATAGAAAAATAATAACGCAGAGAGAGGGATTTGAACCCCCGCGTGCTTGCGCACATAGGCTCTCAAGGCCCACGCCATGCCGGGCTAGGCGACCTCTGCAAGTTTTTTTTGTAAGGACTTGTTAAAATTTGTTTAAGATCACATGTTTTTTAGACATCCGTAGGGATTATCAATAAGAAAAAGAAAAGGGACGAAAAATTCTAGTGGTGTGCGTGTGGATTTTCAGAACCAGATTCCATTTTTACAAAGGTTCCGGCTGCTTTCTCATGGTGTTCCAAGTTAGATTGGTCTACCTTAATGGCTTGTGGAGGACAAACTGAAACGCATGCCATGCACCATATACAGTCATGTTCTCTAATTGGATCAGCCTTGTCAGTGTAGTCCTTTCTGTGTTCTTTTTCAGATTCACCAGTTCCAGCAAATGTTGCATCTATTGTCTTATTTGCAGGAATGTCTTGTTCTGTTCTATACCATTGGAAAACTTGTACTGGGCATGCTTCAATGCATGCACCGTCTGCAACACATGAATCCCAGTCTACTGCTACCATTGTACCACTAACACCTACTGGTTCGATTTTTTCTCCTCGAGCCTTGAAGGACTCGATGCAATTTTCATCTTTTGAGGCTTCTGCTAATTTACCAGGGCCCCATCTAAAGTGAAAATGCTCACCATCGGAGTGATTTATTTTTCCAATTGGTTTGAAACCTTTTGGAAAGTCTTCTGCTATCGGCATAGTTTTTTGTCGCAGGCTATGTTATTTAAACCTAGATAAAACTAAGCAAGTTTTGCAATCTCTTTTTCGTGAATATCCTGATTTAACTGATCAACCTTGATTGCCTTGGTCGGACAAACTTCAACGCAAGCCATGCACCAAATACAATCTGCTTCTTTTACTGGATTTGCTTTGTCAGTGTAATCTTTTCTGTCATTTCTACCTGTTTCGCCAGGATTTTTGTACCATTCAAAAACCTTAACGGGACAACTTAACAAACAGATGCCATCAGCAACACATGAATCCCAGTCTACTGCTACAAATGTACCATGTACTCCTATCGGTTTTATTTCTTCACCTGAAGCTTCCGAGTCAGATTTTACTTTAGGATCAGATGCAGCTTCAGCAAGACGTCCAGGACCCCAAACCAGATGATAGTTTTCACTTAATGGATCTTTGAATTTTTCAATCACTTTGTGATTTGCTGGAAAATTTGAATCTATAGGCACATTATCAGAAGTTCTTGTTTGTTATTTAAAGTGTGTACAAGATAAATTCATATCTTTAACAAATCCCTCTAAGTTTATTGGGAATTTTCAAGTATGATGTATATCGTAATCCTAATGTAGGAATATATGCCAAGTGTAACGACAAGTTTGTTTTCATACCAAATGGATTTGCTCCTACGAAAGCAAAGAACTTGGCAGAATTTTTGAAAACTGATTATATCTTTACGTCAGTTGCAAATACAAGATTACTCGGACCACTAATGGTTGTAAATAACAAAGGACTTTTGCTTCCACATAATTGTTATCAAGAAGAGATAACTCATTTAAAAAAATCAACTGGACTTAATGTTGGTGTCCTAGACACAAAACATACCGCATTAGGAAATTTAATTTGTACAAACGATAAAGGAGCAGTAGTATCTCCACTCATTCCATCAGAATATGTCAAACAAATTGAAGATGTATTAGGAGTAGAGGTGATAAGAAAAAGAGTTGCAGGATATCATCAGACTGGTGCAATGACAGTGGCAAATTCCAAAGGTGGAATTATTCATCCATCTACAGAAGAAGAAGATATCAAAACAATATCACAAGTACTAGGTGTAGAATTAGAGCCTGCCACAGTCAACGGTGGATCGCCGTATCTTGCTTCAGGCACTCTTGCAAATAATAATTCGTTAGTTGTAGGAGGTCTTACAAATGGTCCTGAGCTTATGATGCTTACAAAAGCCTTCAGAGTGGAAGACTAGATTTTAGATCATTTAACATAACAACTATCTTTACCTGTTTTTCAGAACCATCTCTCATATTTCGAATTATAACAGAATTATCAGCATATTCCTTTGGAGCAACTATTACAACATATTTCGAGTTGGAGGCAATTTCCATCTGTTTTTTAAGTGATCTTCCTAATAGATCTACATCAGTCGGAATACCTTTTAGACGAAGTTGTGATGTAAGATTAATCGCAATTTTTTTCATATCATCATTTATGAAAACTACAGATATTCGATCTTCTTTAGATAGTATGTTTACATTCTGTTTCTCCAACAATAGAACAATTCGCTCTACTCCTCCAGCTGCGCCTGTAGCACCAAGATCATTTCTTCCGAAGGCTTTAGTCAGTGCATCATATCTTCCACCCCCTACAAGTGCACCTACATCATTGTTTTCAAATACCTCAAAAACTATTCCGGAATAATAGTCAAGACCTCGTACTATTCCAAAGTTTATTCTAACATTATCAACACCGCGATTTTTTAAAGTATCAAACAATTGCAAGATCTTGTCCCAATTTTTTAGTTGACTGACATCAACTTCTTTTTCAATTTCTTCAGGCAATCCCTTAATTTCAGAAAATTTGAGAATTTGCTCTAGTGCAGGTACTGAGTATCCCTTTTCTTTGTATTCATTAATTATATCCTGTCTTCTCTTTTTTTGAATCTTATCAACAGCCCTTAGAATATCACCAATTACAGCAGAAGAGTCAGATTTGAATATACTTCTAACATACGATTCAATAAGTTCTCTATCACAGATATCAATTACAATATTTTCGAGTCCTAATTTTGTAAGAAATTTAGATGTAAAATCAATTATTTCAGCATCTGATTCGATGTTTGGTTCCCCATAGATCTCTATATCCCATTGATGAAAGAATCTGTATCTGCCCTTTTGTGGTTCATCATAACGCCATACACCACCAAATGTTGAGATTTTAGCAGGCAATCTCATTGATTTTTGAGATGCAGCATAACGTGTTAGACCGATTGTAAAATCAAAACGTAGTGCTACTTCACGATTTCCTTTGTCAGTAAAATAATAAATTTCATTTTTTATTGATGGACCACTCTTTGTTTCTATCACTGATAGTAATTCAATTGGAGAAGATTCCATAAACTGAAAACCAAACAAATTTGAGGTCTCAATAAATTTCTGTCGTACAAATTCAATTTCAGAAGATTCCTTGGGTTCTATATCTCGCATACCGCGTGGTAGTTCCAATTTCAAAACTCATTCTTTTTCCAATGCATTTAGACTTTCTGATTGCAAAAAATCATGGTTAGAATAAATTAATAGTGTACTTTAGACCCACCAATCCATGGCATACCGATATCTGGATCATATGACAGATGCATTTATCGAAGTAGTTGGAAATACAACTGATGAAGCCTTTGCTAATGCAGGCATATCTGTGGTAGACACAATTGTAGATATCAACTCAGTAGAGAATAAAGAGGATAGAAAATTAGAAGTTAGTGCAGATGACCTGAAAGGGTTACTATATAGCTGGCTTGAGGAGATAATCATTCTTACCATAACAGATGGATTTGTAGGAAAAATATTTAACGTAAAGATAACAAAAAATGGAAAATATCATATTTTAGCAAAAATTAGTGGAGAAGAAATTAATTTTGAAAAACACCATTTTAAGATGGAAATAAAGGCACCAACATATCATCTCATGGAAATTAAAGATGAGAAACCAGTTTTGATGCGATTCATTCTTGATCTCTAGGCTAAATTATTAAAGAGCTTTTATCTATTATTAATCAGATTTGGTAGACGAAGAATTAGAGAAAATTATGAAAAAGAAATTAGAGGAAATGAAATCTCGTAAAGAACAAGAGATTCTAGAACTTACTGATTCTAATTTTGACAAAGCCATAGTTGGTGATACACCAGTAATTGTGGATTTTTGGGCTACATGGTGTGGTCCATGTCAGTTCATGTTGCCTATTTTTGAGAGAATTGCAAAAAAATACAAGACTGTGAGATTTGCACGTCTAAATGTAGATGATGCACCTGGCATATCTCAAAGATATGGAGTATATTCAATTCCCACATTCATTGTTTTCAACAATGGTGAACCTATTGACAAGGCTATGGGAGCAATAGGAGAACCAGGTCTTCACATGCTTGCTCAGAAATACGCCTAGTAAGCATAAAGCGGATTAACCTTTCTCTGAATTTCAATTATTTCTCGTAAGACTTGAAATTCTTCAGGACTAAGCTTATGAGAGAATGTTTTTAGCAACAATTTTGCTTCTGGAGATGGTGGAAAAGAATAGAAAACTTCTTCTTCAGATATTTGTCTACCCACGGTTACATTTTGAATTGAAACTGCAACCTCCTGACCTTTTTTTGCAACATCAACATTTTTTCCGTTGTCTTGTAACTGATGTATCGTACCAACCTTTCTACCCGCTTTATTCATAACAGATACTTTTTGTTTTAGAACACCTGCATCTACCTGTACTCCAAAAACTGCAGGATTATTTTTTCTGAATACATAGCCTTTAAGAAATGTAAATTTAGCAACAGGTGTAAGTTCTTGAAAAATAGCATTTTCTGCATTTGCAGTATCATCTTGAACCCAATTAGTATAATTATCAATCAGACTATAGATTACTTGATCATGAAAAATCTTGATATGGTTAGATTCTGCTTCTTCTTGGGCATCTTGTAAAACTTTAACATTAAATGCTATTATTACTCCTAAATGTCTATCATGTTCTTTTACGGCTAGCGCCTCCATTACATCTCGTCTTGTAACTGGTCCTATGTCTGCCATCGATATAGTCACGTTTTGTTTTTTTAACATTTCAGTCAAGGCCTCAAGAGATCCTATAGTATCACATTTTAGAATTACTCCTTTTGTATCAGTTTTGATAAATACTGATTTCATCTCAGACTCGATTAATTTTTTGAATTCCTCAATCTTTGATTCATCAGTAGTTGCATATACAGGACTTCCTGGAAGTACTCCCTCTAAATCTGGTGATGCAATTTTTATGCCAGCAGCTGCATCTACTTCATTTACAGGTCTGAATTTATCTCTAGGATCACGCATCTCATCAAGAGGTTTTGGAAGGAGTATTGCTTTTGGTTTTGTAATTATTACAGAGTCTCTCTTGGCAACTAGTATAGAGTCGCCCTTTCTTAGAGTACCGTCAATTAAGATAATGTTAGCAGTCATGCCAAGACCAATCTCTTCCTTTACCTCAAGAACTATGCCTCTTGTTGGTTTTTCAGCCTGTTCCAATTTTTTTTGCATGTATTGTTGTGTAAGTCCTACCAATACTGCAAGTAACTCTGGCATACCTTCTCCACTTCTGGCACTAACTGGTACTATCGCAACTTCTTTTAAGAAATCTTTTACTCTGTAAAATGCCTCCGAGTTATATCCTAGAACAGATAATGTGCCCACTACATTATACAATAACTCATCAAGTGCAGTCTGGACAAATGGATCTTGTTCTTTAACAGATTGTGTAATAAATTTAGTTGTAGGATTTTTTTTCCACCCAGAAACCATATCCACTTTATTCAAAGCTATAACAAATGGAACTTTTCTGCTCTGTAAGATTTTGAGACTTTCATTAGTTTGTGGTTGAAATCCTCGGTTTACATCCACAACAAGAATTGCAATATCAGCAGCAGAGCCTCCTCTCGCTCTAAGATTTGTAAATATTTCATGTCCAGGTGTATCAATAACAAGTAAACCTGGAATTTCTTGATTTGCTCCTCCCATTTTTGCAAAAAGAGGTCCACAAACTTTCTTTAATGTTTCAGTCGGAAGAAAACTTGCACCAATATGTTGTGTAATTCCTCCAGCTTCTCTTGCTTGTACACCCGTACCTCTTATCTTATCTAAGAGAGATGTTTTACCAGAGTCTACGTGACCTAGAACTGCGACTATAGGCTGTCGTATTTGCAACCGCTTTCACTTGAATACCACAGCTATTTCTTTTTCAAAACTTTCTTTGGAATCAGAAGCATGGATTATGTTATCAGATATACCTAGTCCAAAGTCTCCTCTTATTGTTCCTGGTGTGGCATCAAATGATTTTGTTGAACCTATCATCATCCTTGTAGTTGCAATCGCATTATTTCCCTCAATTATAGTAGCAACAACATTTCCTGATGTGATAAAAGAGACCAACTCTCCAAAGAATGGTTTTGTGTTATGAGCAGAATAGAATTCTTCTGCCATTTGTTTTGTGAAAGTAAACATTTTCAATTTCATTATATGAAATCCTCTATGCTCAAATCTAGAAATAATATCTCCCACTAATTTTCTTTCTACACCGTCAGGTTTTACTATGAAAAGTGTTTGCTCAGTCATTTTATTTTTTGACCTTTATTCCGCCCTTGACGTATTTGTTGGTCCACTTTAGTCTTCTTGGATCACGTTTCAGGATTAGCATATTCTTCTTGCATTTTGAAGAACAGAACCAAAATACTGAACCGTCATTTTTTACAAGCATAGTACCAGAACCCTTTGCTACTGGTCTATTACAAAAACTGCAAGGCTTAACAAGAACACTCAATTTTTATCACTTTATCTTTCTCGCTTCACGTTCTGTCTCTCTCAATATGAGAATGTCTGACATTCTGACAGAACCTTTTACGTTTCTTGTTAGAATTCTGCCTCTATCTTTACCATCTAGAATTTTTACTCGCACTTGAATAACTTCTCCAGCAATTCCGGTTCTTCCCACTATTTGTATAACTTCAGCGGAGGTTGGAACTTCAGTACTCATTTGCTAGCTTGACCACCTTTTATCTGCGACAATGATGCCACAATTTGGTCTACTATATGTTGAGCATCTCCCGAATCCAATATCGCAGCAGCGGCAGAGGTAACATCAATTCCCAAAGACTTTCCGAGCTCCTGTCTACTTGGAACAAAGCCATATGGAATTCCGTGTTCCTCACACAGTATAGGAAGGTGAGCAACTACCTCTGGTGGTTCTACATCTTCTGCAATAATCACCAGTTTACTTATTCCTCTTTCGATTGCTTTTGTAACTTCGTTGGTACCTTTCTTTACTTTGCCACTTTGTTGTGCAACTCTTATAGCTTCATAGATTGGGCTAACCAAGTCAGTGGGCACCTGAAACTTTACGTAATAAGCCTTAGCCAGATGTATCACCCATTGGGATCATTTCCATTCTTTCTGTGTTTTCAATTGGTTTTAAAAGTGTTATCTGTCAGCTGTAGTCTTTACTTTTTGTAGGTATTTTGCAAAAATATCATCCAATCTAGATTGTGAGGAGGATTCAGCATAGATTCTAGCTATTGGTTCAGTACCGCTCAATCTTACCATAACCCAGCTTGACTTGTCTAGAAATAATTTGATTCCATCAGTAAGATCTTTTTTGTAAGGTTCTGCTTTTAGAATTTCAAGTATTTTTTTAAAATTATCTTTTGAACATTCTATTTTTCCTTTTGTTGTAAACGATGGCGGTAATGCATCCATCTCTTGTGACAAAGAGTTTGCACTATTTGCTAAAAGATCAATTAAGATAGCCATGGTCATAGAACCATCTCTTACATGATTATGTTTACCATACATGAAGCCACCATTTTCTTCAAAACCAATTAATGCATTTTCTTGTATCATCTTACGCGAAACCTCAACACTACCAACTTTAGTTCGTAGTACTTTAGACCCTGAATTTGATGCTATTTTTTCTATCACATATGTAGAATTAACTGAAGTAATTATCTTGGACTTTGGATATTTTTCTAAAAGATATTTGGATAAAAGTAATGCTGATTTATCACCTGTGAGAATTTTTCCTTTCTCATCACAAAAAATACTTCTATCTCCATCCCCATCAAATGCTATTCCAAAATCAGCTTTTGATTTAATCACCATACTTGAGAGTTTATCTAGATTTTGAAGTGTTGGCTCTGATCCTCTTCCTGGAAAAGTTCCATCTATTTTTTCATTTATTAAAACTACCTTACATCCTAGATCTCTACATAGAATAGGAGCTGTTACTGCTTGGGCGCCATTACCAAGATCTAGTATTACTTTAAGATTTCTTGATTTGATTTTTTTTATGTTGACATGTTTTTTAATTCCAGAAAGATACGTGTTGATAGTTTTTGGTTCATTTTTGATTGAGCCAAATTTATTTGAAATTTTCCATTTTTTCTTAAAATAGAATTCTTCCACCTTGAGTTCATCCTGTCTTGAGATCTCAATTCCATCTCTTGCAGTGACCTTTATTCCATTATATTGCGGCGGATTGTGGGATGCAGTAATCATAATTCCTCCATTGTAACCAAGTTGCTTTGTAGCAAATTGCAAACAAGGTGTAGGAACTAAACCACAAACTGTAGAATCTAGACCAGCAGAGCTTAGTGCAGCTATTACTATTTTTGATATAATGACACTAGATTCCCGTCCATCATAACCTACTAAAATCGGTCCTTTTTTGAAAAGATTTGCAAGTGATAGAGTAATTTCAGAGATAAACTCAAGTGTAATACCTTCTCCAAATACCCCTCTGATACCATTAGTTCCAAATAATTTCGCCATACAGACCATCAACAATAGATAAATTTGTCTTAAAAGTCATGGTGCATGCGGGAGTTGCCAAGCCTGGTCAAAGGCGCAGGGCTTAGGACCCTGTCTTTTAGGAGTTCGTGGGTTCGAATCCCACCTCCCGCACTTAATGAATTATACAAAGTTGCATTTCTTTGTGATTGCGAAAATGAACACTACAAAAGTTATTTGAGCATTCATAACAGTGCCAATCACCAATTGTTGAACACACTTTACAAATTTTTATAGGATTGTTATGATCATAACTATTTCCCCTATTATGTGCCCTGTGAGAACTTTTTGGTTTATCCATTATTTTTCCTCATTTAAGTCAAAATTTAAAAAACTTCTATCTATCATTCAACAACACATTACAGATTTAGGATATCTAGTTGGACTAGCATTCTTACAATACGTCATATTTCAAAAGGCTATTTAAGTATTAATAAGTGCAGTATGTCTAACAATTAGAATGGATAAGACAATAGTAGAACTTGTTGTAGTTGGAAAAGACCATGAAGGTGTAGTAGCAGGTTTTACTAATTTCATTTTTCAAAATAATGGTAACATAGAGAAGATTAACCAAAATGTCGTAAAGGGACTTTTTGGAATGTATTTGGAAGCATCTTTTGTAAAGAAGATAGACATGGCAAAATTCAATAAAGAAGCAGAGAACTTGGCAAAAAAACTCAAGATGGAAGTTAATATTCATTATGAAATATCAAAAAGAAAAAGAGTGGCAGTACTTGTAACAAAAGAGTCCCATTGTCTACAAGCTATTCTTGATGCAAGAGGAAAAGGTAAGATAAGAGGAGAAATTGTAGTGCTAATAGGCACAGAAAATACTTTATCATCACTTGCAAAGAAGGAAAAGATTCCATTTGTTGTGATAGATGAAAAAGATCAGTTAGAGGCAGAAGAAAAAATAATTTCTACCATAAAAAAATTTGATGTTGATCTAATAGTACTTGCAAGATACATGCGAATACTTTCACCTAACTTTGTATGGAGGTATCCTAATAGAATTATTAACATACATCCATCACTTTTACCTGCATTTCCAGGTGCCTTTGCATATGTTCAAGCTTATGAGCGCGGTGCAAAAATTGTTGGATGTACTTCACACTATGTAACTGAAGATCTAGATCAAGGCCCCATAATTTTTCAAGATGCTTTTTCTATAGATGAGAACGAAACTCTAGAATCCTTGAAAAAGAAAGGTCAAAAGTTAGAAGCTACAACACTTTTAGAAGCTGTAAAAATGCATCTAGATGGAAGATTAGAAGTATATTGGGGCAAGGTACATGTGAAACCCAAGAGATCTAGATGATAGTACGAGACCTTACAAATACCGATATTCTCAAACTGACAAAAAGGAAAATAGTTGCTTTAATCCCAGTTGGATCAATTGAACAACATGGTCCTCATCTTCCCGTATCCACTGACTCGGATATAGTCTCACATATTGCAAAACAGGTCTCAGATAAAAATGGGTTTTTGCTATTACCTACTCTTCAATATGGGGTATCTTTTGAGCATCACCCATTTTTCAATATGAGTATATCAACTTCCACATTACAGAAAATTTTGATTGAATTATGCATATCATTATCAAAAAATCATATCAATACAGTCATTATTCTTAATGGGCATCATGGAAATCAGGATGCCTTAAAAAAACTACAAAACAAAGTCTTCAAGAAAACAGGTATCAGACAACACATTTTTGTCTATTCATATTGGCATTTTATGAAAAGGAAGTTTGATCATGCAGGATTTGTTGAAACATCAATAATGTTGGCAATTTCAGATAAAGTACTCATGAATAAAGCCAAAAAGGGACTGATTCCTGATAATTTGTCAAAAAAGAAATTGAATCTACTAAACAAAAGAGCAAACAAGTCGTTTATTTCAGTAACAAAAAATGGCATTTGGGGAGATCCGACTAAAGCTACTATAAAAGATGGAAAAATCATTTTAGGCGAAATAATCGCAAATATTGTAAAAAAGAGTCAAACTTGCCTTACTGGAACAGGTTGAAGATTACACCAATGAAATTTTAATATATACCCTCCATAGAGTGTGTAATAAGTGAAATAGATGTCAGTAGATATGGCAGTAAAAGTACTTGATGAAAGCCTAAACAAGGTTGTCCTTATCAAGCTGAAAGGCGGTAAAGTGATAAGAGGCAATCTTCATGGTTTTGATCAACACATGAACCTGCTACTTGAATCTTCAGAAGAGATCCCTTCAGAAGGAGAGACGAAGAGTCTTGGAACCATAGTTGTCCGAGGAGACAACGTAGTTATCATATCTCCTCCACCAAAGTGAGTGTATTATGACTAAGGGTACTACCTCAATGGGAGGCTTTACACGAAAGCACGTACACATCAGATGTAGAAGATGTGGAAAGAATTCTTATCATGTAAGACACAAAAGATGTGGTAGTTGTGGTTATCCAGAGGCTAAGATAAGAAAATACAACTGGATCAAATGGTATACGTAAATGGAAGAAATAGTGCTAATGTTTAGCTCTGTCGCAGGTGCCTGCACCGCAGTAGCACTTGACAAGGTTCCAAAAATAAAACGCACTAAACAAACTCCAACTATCAATTCTGCCATTACAAATCAATTACATTCACTTAGAATGGAAAAAGAAATACTATCAAAGACCATTGCAAGACTTCATCAACAAGAATCACAAGTCTCAATGATTCAAAAAGACAAACTTTTACTTCGTTATCAGCATCAGCTTGGAACTGTTATTTCCAAGATTGAAAAACTTGAATTAGCAAGCAAGTATCCTGATTTTGGTCCAGTAGGTGATAGTTTGATATCATTAATGGATAGCAGACTTTCACAATTAGATCAGAGGCTACATGAAATTTCTGCAAAGATTACAATTAGTACAATTACTCAAACAAAACAAGTAGAAAAACCAATTGAAGTATTAGAGAAAATTCAAACTAAGAAGAACGAGTCCAAATTAGAAACTCAAATAGAAAATATTCAAGTCCAAAAACAAAAAGTACAGATTCAAAACGAAATAGAAACTCAAAGTGTCATATCAGAGATTCAAGAAGAGAAAACACAGGAGTGGTTACCCCCTATCGAGGTTCCAATGTATGAAAAGCATAGAATGGTTGAGCTTAGCACTTTAACAGAGATAACAAACAAGGTCCCACAATTCCCTGCAGATCTAATCAGACCTTCTACTCAGCTAGAACCACAAATTCTAGATAAATTGATAGAGTCAGAAGTAATTCAGGAATCAGTTTTGATACCACAATCAAATATTCATGAAATAAGAGAAAAAATTCTAGAACTACCAAAACCTGAAGTTGTACAACAAGAACCAGAAAAGAAAATTCAGCTTCCAGCAGCAATCAAGATACCTGAAGAAGAGAAATTGGAAGATGATGACAAGGATTTAGATAAAATAAAAAGCGAAATAATGAAAGCATTATCAAAACTTGAGCAAGTAGAGGTAGAATAATTGACATCAGATGATGCCATTGAGGCATTATCACATCAGGCCTTAAAAATGGTAAAAGCGAATTATGTCATAGGACTTGGAAGTGGAAGAGCTGCAACTGCCATAGTGAGATTGCTATCATCACATATTAAAAAAAATAAATTCACAGTCAAAGCAGTACCGACATCCCTACAAATTAAAATGGAAGCTGAAAAGGGCGGGATCCCGATAATAGAAGCAGACCAAATTGATCATATCGACCTAGTTTTCGATGGTGCAGATCAAATAGATACTAAAGGAAATATGATAAAAGGTGGCGGGGGAGCTCTTTTACGAGAAAAGATTTTGATAAGCATGGCAAAAAAAGTTGTAATAATTGCTGATGAATCAAAGTTTGTAAAGAAACTAAAACGAAGTGTTCCTGTAGAGGTCCATCCTTTTGCAAGAAATACTGCTGCAATTCAAATTCGAAAATATGGAGGAAAACCACATGTCAGATTATTAGAACGCGGTTATCCTTTTGTTACTGAAAATGGAAACATCATACTTGATTGTGATTTTGGTGAAATATCAAATCCAAGGGAACTTGCAACAAAAATAATAGAAATTCCAGGAGTAATTGAAGTTGGAATATTTCCAAAGCCAGATATAATTTACAAAGCAAAAGAAAATGGCAAATATGAAGTTTTACGATAATACAGGTCTTGAAACAAATTTACCATAGCCTGGTTTTTCAATCATTTTGAAGTCTTCAGCAACAATGTTTCCTCTTACCATAGTCTTTACAGGCCACCCTTTTAGATTCCAGCCCTCGTAAACACTATAATCAGAAAAACCATCAAGAGTTTGGGCAGAAACTTTGGCTTCCTTTTTTAGATCTACTAAAACAATGTCTGCGTCAGAACCTTTTTGGATGATTCCTTTTTTTGGATACATGCCAAATATTTGTGCAGTATTGAAGCTGGTCATATTAGATAATTGTTGAAGATTGATTTTTCCTTTGTTTACTCCTTCACTTAATAAAATAGGCACCATCGTACCAATCCCTGGAAATCCAGCAAGAGCATCCCATACAGTTTCTCCTCCAACTTTTAGTTTTAGACGGTTTGCTAC
Organism: Candidatus Nitrosotalea bavarica; assembly: GCF_900167955.1. Taxonomy (GTDB): domain Archaea; phylum Thermoproteota; class Nitrososphaeria; order Nitrososphaerales; family Nitrosopumilaceae; genus Nitrosotalea; species Nitrosotalea bavarica. Next base: position 46,572 of record NZ_FUYK01000010.1, read on the forward strand.
ATGATCAGATCCTATAGAATCTATTCTGCTACGTTGTATTTCCTTCCATACATATTCCATGTCTTGAGAAGAACGTATGGGTGGCATGACTTTAGCAAGGTAGCCTTGTTGAGATTCATGTGATAATGTAAGATAATGTGGACATGTTTCAATGTGTATTTTTGTTCCATTTTTCTTTTCTTCATAGATTGTATCAATAGCTGCTTTTGATCCAATATGTACAAAATAGATAGAACAACCATATTTTCTTGCAAATTCAGATGCAGTCTTGATTGACTTGACCTCAGATTCAACAGGTCTACTTTGCGACCATGCTGCTAATCCATCCATTTTTTTCTCTTTTGCAGTCTTGATTCCACAAGAGCATATTTGATAATCTTCTGCATGAACTAAAACTGTACAATTTAGAGAAGATGCTTTGGCAATTATTTTTTCAATCATCTCCTTTGTCATCTCCACTCTTTCTTCCCTGAGAGATTTTTCTCCAGGTTGCATGTCCATATAGATATGGCCTACTTCATCCCCAAGATTCATGTATATTTTAAACGAGTTGATTCCTTTGCTTTTACAAAATTCCATTTCATCAATCTGATTTTTATGAAGTATGGATGCATGAATAGAATAATCAACATAATGAGCTTTTGAGCTTGCAGTAAGATGAGATTCTAGATTTTTCTTGTATGAACCACTTAGCCTGAGCATTCTCATCATTGTAGTTACTCCACCTATTGCTGCAACTTTTGATTCAGTAATGGCAGCTTCATCAATTGGAGAATAAACTCCATAATGTACATGAGGATCAATTGCTCCTGGAAGAGAAACAAGACCGTCTCCTTTTATTTTAACATCACATTGTGGAATATCATTTGTCAAAGCAACAATTTTACCTTCATCAATTACAATGTTTTTGTCTACCATTCCATTTTGAAGAATAACGTGTGACCCCGTAATCACAGCATCAACAGTCATCAGGAATTTTGCTTGAAAACCTAGTATTATTCTTTGAGTAAATGAATAAAAGCAGATACTATTCTTGATAACAAAAGGGCCGGTAGTCTAGGGGTAGTGATGCCGCGTTCGCAACGCGGATGTCGGGGGTTCAAATCCCCCTCGGTCCACCTCATCTGTCGGTGCAAATTGGTTTACGGTTCACTACATCTTCAAATCAAAATAGGTACCATTTTGCCATAATTTTTTTTGCTATATGTATTTCATAAATTAAGAAATTGGAAAATTTTTACAGATGCCCGATAAGCTTAAGGGAGGATCTGTCAGAACTCAGTTAATTTGAGTAGTAAAATGCGCACAATTTTTTCTGAGAATGTGGAGTCAAGATGGTTTTTACCTATTCTATTTTTGTCAGGTATTACACTTTTCATTTTGAGAAAATCAATCTTTGTGTTGATTCAACCGGGCAGGGTTGAAGATGTTGATGTTCTTTTGAGAGAAGCTATTCAATATTCGTGGGGAAGTATTTTTGTTGTTTACAACTTTTACTTGCATTTCATTCCAAGACTTGTAACAATTTTTTCTCTATACTTGTTTGGCATTGCCAATGTCAACCTAGCAATGAATATTGCCGCAATAATTATTGCAACACTTTGCGCAGTATTTTTTTCTACCAAACAATTCCGATTTATAATAAAAAACGATACGCTGCGAGCTCTTTGTTCTTTATTCATCATAGCAGCTCCAGGCATGAGTGAAATCTATTCAAACATTTCAAGCATCCAATGGTTTTTGAACATATTCACAATGCTATTTACACTATTGTTATTATTTAGATATGAAGAGTATCAAAAACAGTCAAAGAAGAAAAAGTATCTCTATGCATTTTTCTGTTCCGCATCATTTCTGTCTTCTGCCTTTTCAATCGTTTTTCTTCCTGCATTAATTTATGTCATAATTCGTGAGATTAGGAAAAAAAGGGGAGAAATAATTACAATAATTAGCTATGCAATACCAACAAGTCTACTATTATTACAAACATTACTTTTATACTTTAATTATTCTCAACAATTCAAGTCCCCCATTGTTCAGGTTAGTACAGATATTGTTAGATCAACAATTCAGATATTTTCTGCAAGTGTAATCAAGGTCTTCTATTACAACATTTTCCAATATTCTGGAGAGTGGATGTATCTCATACCGATTGGAGTAATTGCATTTATTTTATTGAATTCCATTAGAAATGGATTGAAATTTGAAATTTTCGTTTTATGTTGTGTAACTGCTACATTGTTTTGGTCTGTAATAGTCAGAGGAGGAATGGCAGAGAGATTCATGTCATTTGCAATTGTATTTTTATTCATACTCGTTGTTAGACAATTTGACAAGAAAAAATCACTACTTTTTAGATTGATTTTTTTTGCTGTAATGATAATTGTTATTTCAAATATTGCCTCTGGATTTTTCATATCATCTTCTGCTGACAAAAACTGGAAATATGTTACAGATCTTTATGATCCATCGGGCAAATACCAGTGCTATGTTGGAGAAGTTCCCCATGGTTGGGCAATTTTAGTTCCATGTTTAAAACCAATGTCAAACAATGCAACTACAATACCAACAAGTTCTTCATCTACATCATCCGGTCCTTTGATAACATTTACTCCTCCAGTAGTATCAACAACTACATCAATAATGTCAAGTTCTTCATCTACGATATCTGGTCTATTAGTAACATTTACCGCAACAATATTACCAACACCCGACTATGGCACAGTACAATTCTACATTGATGATACCGTAACAGGAAGGCCAGTAACAATTTTCGGGGGTCAAGCTACCTTTAGCATATCTTCACTGTCAGTAGGTTCACATCATATCTCTGCATCATATTCTGGCGCTCCCAACTTTTACGCCAGTATATCAGATCAGACTACTATCACAGTATTATCAACTTCAAACCTAAAAGGTGCAAACCTTTCGGGTATCAACATACAAGGCATCAGTCTATCGGGGGTTGATTTACAAGGTACAAATTTGTCTGGAGCCAACATGCAAGGAATTGATCTTTCCAATGCCAATCTCCAAGATGCAGATTTGCATGGAGCCGTACTCCAAGGGACCAATTTGAAAGGAGCAAACTTGATGGGTGCCAATCTTAATGGTGTTGTTCTCTCAGGTATTGATCTCTCAGATGCCAATCTCAAAGGTGCAAATATCAAAGGAGCTAGTTTTGCAGGTGCTATTACTAATGGTTGTAATGGATGTCCATAAATTAAATAAAAAACAATATACATCTATTCCAATTAGTGCATTTGATGAAAGTATTCAACGGTAAGACAGCAGCTGATGATTACATGTCTAGTCATACATTGACTTTTTCAACACCTGAGCTTACATTAACCAGATTTGCATTGTGGTTAGGCGACATGGTACCTGATTCAAAAAATCCAGGACAGCAGATGCCTAGAATTATGAATTTTGTGGAAGAGAAAGATTTTGCTCCAACTCCATTAGTAGATGATGACAAGTTTGTACCAACAGGAGCTATGAAATCCATGGGTGGTCTTTACGGTAGTGTAAACACTCAGACTGATTCAGATTCAAAATTTTGTTCAGAGTGTGGCTCAAAATTATCATTGATTGCAAAATTCTGTACTGAATGCGGTGCAAATCAAGATTAATTCCAATAGTAGAATTTTTCTTTTATTACTAAATCTTATTTCCGCACTTGGGACAAAATTTTGCATTATCTTTTACAGCAGACCCACAAGAATTGCATGCAAGACCGCTAGCTGAACTTTGTTTTGGCATGAGTGCAGGATCTGGGGGTGGTAGAATGCCAGGTGTTGAGAAAGCTGCAGCAGCTGAGATAATAGATGGAGGTTGACCAAGTCCTGGTAAAGTTGATGCTTGCTGTCCCATACCTGGAGGCATTGGACTTACCATAGTTGAACCAGAAGTACGACCGCGTGATATTTTATCAAGTGATTTCTTTAACTCAAAGATTACTTTGACAGATAAAAATTCTAATGATGAATATGATACAACATAATCACCTAGTTTCTCAAAAAATTCCTTGTCTGTCAGCTTTCCTTGTTTGTACATTGTATTAGCATCAAGAAATGATTCATAGTATCCTTGGGTATCATTTAGTAGATTTTGTAGTTTATCAAATAGAAGGTTTAGAGTATCAATATCTCCAAATGACATGTGGATTGTTTCTCTGACCGGTATTAATTATTTTAGATTGAAAAAAGAAGATAAGATTTAGATTTTTGATAGAGCACTATCTATCATATTTTTATAGGATCCCTTCGATGCAGCACCTACCTGTTGTGCTACAATCTGACCTTTACTGAATAATGCAAGAGTCGGTATACTAAAGACATTATACTTTGATGCAAGCTCGTTGTTTTCATCAACGTTAACCTTCACAAAGTTGATCTTTCCTGCATATTCACTTGCTAGTTCTTCTATTACAGGACTTACCATCCTGCATGGGCCACACCATTCAGCCCAAAAATCTACAAACACAGGAATCGAAGAAGCCATGACTTCTTTTTCCCAGTTCTTAGAATCTACTGGTTTTGCTTTATCCATGCATTATAAAATTCTGAATCCCTAAATATATTGAACGGTTTCTTACCAGCGACTTCTTAGACCATAGTATTTCTTATCGTCAGTTCGTCGACGATCGCCCCTTCTATCATCCCGTCTATCATCACTTCTACCATAGCCACCACCGCCTCCACCAGATCTACCATAACCTCCACCAGATCTACCATAGCCACCACCGCCTCCACCAGATCTACCGAAACCTCTCCTATGACTTACTTCTCTCTTCAATGGATCAGGAATATTGACTACAATGCCTAGCTCTTTGTTTAGATCTATCATCTGAACCTTAGTTTGACGTGATATTGCCTTGAAATCACCAATTGAAGAATATGATACCAAAGTGATTGCCCTACCTTTTTCTCCTGCTCTTGCGGTTCTTCCAATCCTATGGAAATATACCATGTCTTGATTTGGAACATCATAGTTTATCACTAGTGCAACTTTTGGGACATCTATACCTCTAGCTGCTACGTCAGTAGCCACCAAAATGTCTGCTTTGCCTTTTTTAAACATGTACATTGCTTTATCTCTTCTAAATTGGGACATGTCGCCTTGAATTGAAACTACGTTGAATCTTCCTTGCTCTAGTTCATGAGCAACTCTTCTTGTTCTATCTTTTGTAGAACAGAAAACTATTGCTTGACCAGCACCATTTTCTTTTATAAATTTAAACAAGTAATCTGTTTTTTCTCTATCTTTTATTACAAGAAATGCTTGTTCTATTCCCTCTCCACTTAGATCATCGGAATCTATGAATATTTTTTGTGGATTTTTCATATACTTTTCTGCCAACATTAGTATTGTAGCTGGCATCGTAGCTGAGAATAGAGCATTTACATGATCTTCTGGAACCAAATCCAAGATGAATTTAATATCATCAATAAATCCCATGTCAAGCATCGTATCTGCTTCATCAAGTATAACCCACTTTACTTTCTGTAATTTTATTGATCCACGTTTGATATGATCAATAAGACGTCCAGGTGTAGCAACTACAATTTCTACTCCCCTATGAAGTTCGTCTAGTTGTATATTCATGCTTTGACCACCGTAGATGGTCACACTTCTAATTCCAATATGCCTTGAAAATTTTACAATTTCAGATGATATCTGTACAGCAAGTTCTCTTGTTGGAGCTATGATGAGCGCTTGTATTCCACCTTTAGGAATAACATTCTGAATTATGGGCAAAGAGAATGCAGCTGTCTTTCCTGTTCCGGTATGCGCTTGACCTATAACATCTTGGCCTGAAAGAAGTACTGGAATTGCACCTACTTGAATAGGAAATGGCTCTTTGAAACCCATTTCATTAAGTGCAGTAAGTATTGTATCCTTTAGTCCTAGTTCTTCAAATTTTGTCAAATTTATTCATCATCTTTTTATTGAAACGACAGAGAGAAGTTTGATTACCTATTTCCGTCTATTTTTGTTTAACATAGCCCTCTGGCTCTAATAACTCTTTCCAAATTATTGAAAAAAAGTAGATAATTTTTAAAAATTGTATAATCTCTTGCTCTGATACGTAGTATAGATTTGACCAATCAAAATGATATACATAATTATCTGACATCTTGTAGGTTAAAGCATGAGTAGCGAACTTCGATTAAAAAAATTGAGAGGATCTGGAGGTTTTATCATGGCAACAGTAAATGATGATCAGCAAAGAAAAGGCAACCTTGGTGGACCAGATTTGTTTCTTGCTCCGATTGGTCGTCTAGATTCAGAAAAAATTTCAAAATATTCTTGTAATACATGTGAGAAAGAATACGAAGGAAGTCCAAAGATAGAATTTGAAAATCCTAACGAGACAGTAGCAGAAAATCTGGTTCTACTAGAAAAAGGTCAATACATCTGTACTACTTGCGGTTCAATTCTTGCAGAGTATAGAAATTTTAGTAAACCCGATGAAGCTGCTTCAGTGGGAGTTGCAATACCTGTTACTAGTACTAATGTTGTTACATCGCCTTCAGCTCAAAACGTTGAATTACAAAATCAGCCAAAAACTTCTAGTGTAAAGACATTCAGTTCCATTACAGGTTTAGGGGTGTATGATACTGAGGCAAAAAGAGTTGGAGTGGTCAAAGAGATGGGTATTCAGCCAGATCAATCAAGCATAGTTCTAGTTGTAACAAAAAATGATGGAACAGATGTTACAATAAAGTGGGACGAGATAAGAAAGATTGGTGAGATTGTGTTACTTGGGGGCTCACTTGGTGAAAATAATTTAAAATGTATCAAGTGTAATTATACCAATAGCCAAGGCTCAAAATTCTGTGAAAGTTGTGGTAACAAGCTAAAATAAAGCATCATTGTTAAGTAAGATTTATCTTACGATTTTAGAGAACTAGAAACAATTGAGTAAACTTTCTCTTAAATCAGGCATTGTAAAGGACATCATAATAGTAGTAATAGGTATTGCAATAATTTGGATTGGTCTTCGAGTAGCCTTTGGAACAGAAAATCCATTTTATGTGGTCTCAAGTGGAAGTATGATACCAAATCTGAATATCTATGACGTTATAGTGGTTCAGGGACATGTAAATTTTGATCAATTAAAAGTTGGAGATATCATAGTGTTCAATAGGCCAATTGTGCATGATAAGGTAATAGTTCATAGAGTTGCAGAGATACTAAACAAAGATCCTTTGGTAATCAGAACAAAAGGAGATGCAAATCCTGGTTCCATACCTGGAACTGACTTTCCAATTACAAAGGGTGACTACATTGGAAAAGTAGAATACGTTGTTCCTCAGATAGGTTATGTCACAAGAATACTAACACCTCCAATAAATTACATCATAATAGCTGTCATTGTTGGGATAATGCTAGTAAAACAATTTGGAAAACCAAAGTCCAGCATAGAAAATTGGTCTGATAATAATCCAGATCAACCAAAGGATTCAAACGAGTTGACAAAATCTGATATGAAAAATTTGTCAAATGAACCATACATAACAAAGGATTCAAATGAATTTGAAAGTAAGTCAGATGATAAACTTGGAAAAAGTCAGACTACAGAAGATAAAGATTCAGATAAAAAACAAGATTGAATAAATTTTAACTATTTTCTCATCTTGAATACACGTTGAAAGTAATCAGATTGTTCAGGCTCTGATTCTGAATTTTCTTTAACATTTGCAAGATTTTTAGCAAGTTTTTTCTTGTATCCAAGCTGCATTTGACGTGCAATGTTAATTCTTTGAGCTTGTGGCGAACCTGCACCATGCATTGATTCAGTAAGATATCCTACTGCATTTCTGCCCAAGGTCATGTTTTCTATGAGTCTTAAGATTCTGAACCTATCTTCAACATCAACTCCCTTGCGTCCTTTCAAATATTTTTTCAATATTGGACCTGTAATTGGATTTCTTAGATCTTTCTCAGATGGAAGTGTAACAACAAGACCACCGGCAATATCCTGGGCAAGTCTACCAATTTCATATGGAAATCTAGTTACATTATGTTTGGTAACATTTGCTAACATATCATCATTTATCCATACACCGGATTTTGTTTTATGAGCTTGAAATGAAGAAGCAATACCAGATGCATATATTGTTTCATTGAGATGAGTCATTTCGATTAGCTTGTCTTTAATGTGAGAAACATTAGGCACTCCATTGTAATCAGCAATTGCAGCAGCTGCACCAATTAGAACATCGCCCAAGCCTGTCTTGCACACATAACTTCTTCTATGATAACAAGTAAACCTCTCTACAAGCATTGCAGCAAATTCGTATTCACCAAACATAAACACCTTATCCCATGGAATGAAAACTCTATCAAAAATCATCAATGCCTCTTGTCCTGCAAATTTTGAATTTCCTGAATCAATATCTCCTTCCTCCATACTTCTTGTATCACATGACTGACGACCATAGATGTATGATATACCAGGTGCATCAGCAGGCATTGCACCCACTATTGCATAGTCTTTGTCTTTTTCTTGCAGTCTCATGGTGGGCATTACTATAATCCAGTGTGAGTTTATACAACCAGTCTGGTGAGCCTTGGCTCCTGTAACAAATATTCCCTTGTCATTTTTTTCTACTACACGTAAAAATACATCAGGATCTTCCTGTTCATGTGGTGCTTTACTTCTATCTCCTTTCGGATCAGTCATGGCACCACCTATGACAAAATTCTCCTTTTGAATCATCTTGATAAATTCAACTAGTCGTTTATGATAATCAGTCTTGAATTTTTCATCAATTTCAAAAGTAACAGAATATAATGAATTTAATGCATCCATTCCCACACATCTTTGGAAACATGTTCCAGTAAGTTGCCCAAGTTTTCGCTGCATCTTATTTTGGTTTACTAGATCATCTGCACTTTCTGCAATATGTAAGAATCTATTAACTTGTAAACCAGTTATAGATGACTTTGCAGTTGCAACCTCACTTTCCTTTTCAGCAAGATCATATGTCTCCGCTACTGCATTAATTGAAGGTCTAATCATTGGATGATCCACAGGTTCTTTCACAAGTTCCCCAAAAAGGTAAACCTTCATGTTACGGCCTCTGAGACTTTGGATATACTCAGAAGCTGTCCTAATTGGCATATCTGCTATACCCTTTAGAAGTAATATAAATATTATAACAAATTTGTGAGTCTTTAAGCAAGTCCAATTCTTACATCAACGACTTTGCAACCTTTACCCTTTTCAAATACAAGAACTGGATTCATGTCAAGCTCTTTAATTTCTTGGAAATCAGTCACTAGTTGAGAAATTCTTTGAATACAATCAGAAAGTTTGTTTATATCAGATGGTTTTTCTCCTCGTACACCTTGTAACAACTTGTTTGTCTTAATTGATGATATCATCTCATCTGCCTCAGAATCTGTAACAGGTGCAACTCGGAATGTGACATCTTTTAGGACTTCAACATAAATTCCGCCCATTCCAAACATAACTACAGATCCAAATCCTGGTTCTTGTTTTGAGCCGACAATAGTTTCTTTTCCACCTTTTACCATCTCTTGGACCAGCACACCTTTGATGATGGCTTTCTTGTCGTATTTTTTTGCGTTTTTTATTATTTCTTTAAAGGCTTTTTTGACTTCTTGTGGAGTTTTTAATCCCACTTTTACTCCACCTGCATCAGACTTGTGAATAATTTGTGGAGAAGCTATTTTCATAACTACTGGATAACCAATTTTTTTCGCTGCTTGAATTGCCTCACGTTCTTTTGTAGCAAGAATACTTTTTGGTATAGGAAAACCGTATGCTTTCAAAACTTCTTGGCCTTCTTCTTCTAATAGATTTTTTCTTCCCTCTAACTTGACTTTAGAAAATACTTGTTCTACTTTTTTCTTGTTTACTTTGAATTGTTGTATTTTTCCTTCTGGTGTTTGTGACCATTGAGTAAATCTTAGCATTGCTTTGAGTGCTCTTATTGCCCTTTCGGCATAAGTATAATGTGGGACTCCACCTTCTGACAGAATTTCTTTATTCTTTATTCCTTCGTCAAGACCCATTAAACTTGCAAGAATTGTTTTGTTGTATTTCTTTGATGCAGTAACAATGACTTCGGCAAGATTGTTGTAATCAAGTGTTGCAGATGGTGTACACATTGTTATAACTGAACCAACATTTGGATGAACAAGTACAAGATTTAGTACATGATCAAATCTATTGAAATCAGCATCACCTACAATATCTACAGGATTTCTAGAATTTCCCCAAGGAGGAATAACTGCATTAATTTGTGGTCTTATGTCATCTATATTTGCCATTTTAATCCCCATCTTTGAGCAAGCATCAGTAGAGATTATTGCTGGCCCTCCTGCATTTGATACTATTACCAAATCTCCTTTGAGAGGTAATGGTTGCTTTGAGAAAGCTACAGCGTAATCAAATAATTCTTCCATTGTATCTACTCTTATTGCACCAGATTGTGTTAACAGTGCGTCATAGATTTCATCAGAACCCATAAGTGCACCTGTATGAGACATTGCTGCTTTTGCACCCTCTGGACTTCTACCAGATTTTAGAACAAGTACAGGTTTCTTTAGTTGATTTAATCTAGTAATTTGCTTGCATATTTTCAAAAATTCTTTTCCATTTCCTATATCCTCAAGATACATTACAATGACCTTTGTCTGTTCATGTTCAGCAAGCATTTTGAGAATATCAACTTCGTTGAGGTCTACTTTATTTCCCATGCTAATTACAGAAGAAAATCCTATTCCTTGAGCACTAGCATCTTCAACAAGTGCTGCACATATTGCACCGCTCTGGGATACCAGGGCAATTCCACCAGACTTTGGAGTTACTTTTAGGAAAGTGGAATTCATCATTGTTTTTGGTGCTAGATTCATCACACCAAGACAGTTTGGTCCTATAATTTTGATATTGTATTGCTTTGCAATTTCTGCAAGTTTTTTCTCAAGTTTTGCACCTTCTTCGTTGACTTCTTTGAATCCAGCTGTTATTACAATTGCTCCCTTGATTCCTTTTTTACCACATTCTTCAAGTACTGCTGGAACTACATCGTTCTTTGTAATTATAACTGCAAGATCAATTTCTTCTGGTACATCTAAAACACTTTTGTATGCTTTTTTATCAAATACGGTTTCTCTTGTTGGGCTAATTGGAAGAATCTTTCCGGTATACCCCTTCAATATATTAGATGTAATTGCGCGCCCTACACTTCCCTCCTTATCTGAAGCTCCTATAATAGCAATAGATTTTGGAGATAGGAAAATTGACTCACTCATTTAATGAGATCGACTCGGATGGATTTGTATAATAAGTTTATCCAAGAGAATTACTTGATCTCAATAGATTGGTACTAGCTGCCAAGCATTTTTCCAGCGATATTTTCATTTCGTGGAATCCAGTTTATCTTTAGATTTGCAAACTTGGGTATCAATTCCCATGCTTCTCTTGCAAGACTCCTCAATTGCTCATTGTTTATAGCATATTCATGGTTTAATTGCGAAACAGTATTTTTGGAGTCACTATAGATGACAACCTCATCGGTATTACCTGCAAATTTTTTTAGAACAGAAATTATGGCCAGATATTCTGCCTGGTTGTTTGTTATGTCAGATTTTTTTTCGTAGAACGATTCTCCAGTCTCTTTGACAAAGAATCCAAAGCCAGAGTTTGTTCCTCCCGAGCCGTCAACAAATATGCTAAGGACCATCTTTGTATAACCTCATAAATTTTACACTCAGGTTTACTGTAATCATATAGATTACAGTCGATATAGATTGTGACACTAGTGATGCAATATAGGCATGATATGAATTTGTAAGTAAATAATATTGAAGAGACCATCTACAAACTGTATAAACAACCTCGCCTATTCCAAGTGAAGAAATTATTTTTATCAAATCTCTTCTAAGACTTGCCTTGTCTATCTCGCCTGTTTTGAGAAGATATTTTTTCTTGTTGTCAAAATAATAAAGTGTTCCAAAAGTGGAAAAATATACAATGTAATCAGCACCTAAAGTAATGGTAGCATTTACGTAATTTTGTTGGCCAGAAAACAATTCTGCAATAATTGCTGAAACAACAATTGATGCCAAGAATCCAAGGAAAATATTCTTGTTAAGTTTTAGATATTCCTTGTATTGTGGCTTCACAAACTGTTTTTGTTTCTCTTACAAATAAATCAAATCTATTGCAGAGTTATTCTCAACAATACCAGTATGCCTGCAAGTTCTGCAACATGTATTGCTAGCAGGTATGGTAACAATGCAGCAGCATAGAGATCCATCATTGTAAAGTATGCATAGACTCCAATCATATTATGCAAAAACAACAAGCCTGCAAAAAATATCATCCCAAGTGGCAATTGCGCTTTTGTTTTGGAATACATCTTGGCAAAGACTCCAATTAATACTCCAAGAGATATCAGATTGGCTCCAGACACGATTGTACTTGCAGTCATTATTGGTTCCATTTGAAAAACACTATCCCCACTTTACTTATGTACTTTTTTCCAATTTGCTTACAATTTCATCAAAGACATCCAAATTCACCTCAAGAAATGTAGATATGAAAAATGTTGCACCATACTTGTCACCCACACGAGTTATCAGATTATTCTTTTCAAGCACTCCTACATGATGCTGTATTGCTTTGTAGTCAAGATTCATTTCCTTGGCAAGCTGATTTGCGTTGAGGGGTTTATTTCTAATATGAGAAATAAAACGAATTCTGTTTAATCCACCTTTTGAGCCCATAAAGATAAACCACAGCAAGCGTTTGGCATATGGATCTGTTGGCATGTTCATATATCGTCAGTTAATAGATCTTTTATCTTCTACTGCTCTAGAAATCAAAGGATAAGCATTATTCAATTATAATAAAATTTAAAGCATTTTTGCAGCAATACAGATCGAATAACTGATAAGATAGATTGAGTAGATGAATACAATGTTTGATTATGATTATCCCCTTTACAGGCCTCCATCTGAAGCCAAGTCATTAATTTTCCAGGTTACTCTGGGCTGCTCATTTAACAAGTGTTCATACTGTAACATGTATCGCTCAAAGGAATATTCTGAAAGACCTTGGGAGGAAATCAAGGCCGAGATTGATCTTGCCTCAAAGCACATGCCAAATAGTAAAAGAATATTTCTTGCAGACGGTGATGCACTAAACTTGCCAACGAATAGAATGCTGCAGATTTTAGGATACATACGAGAAAAATTTCCAGACTATGAACGTATATCATGCTATGCCATGCCACAAAACATTCTAAAAAAATCGCCCGAAGATCTCAAAAAGATGTATGATGCTGGACTGACAATGTTTTACATTGGAATAGAAAGTGGTTCAGACATAATTCTCAAAAAAGTTACTAAAGGAGCTACTGGTCAGACAATCATAAAGGCTTGTCAAAAGGCAAAAGATGCTGGATATACGATATCATGTATGATCATTCTAGGTCTAGGTGGAAAGACTTACTCAAAACAACACATAGAAGAGACTGCCAAAGTTTTGAGCGCATCTGCACCTCATTATGTTGGAACACTTACTTTACATTTAGAAGATGGAATACGTGATGAATTTCTGACAAAATTTAAGGAACCATTTTTACCAATTGATGACTCTGAAGCACTAGATGAATTAGAACTTCTAATTTCAAAAATGGAACCTAGTAGTGAAGTTGTCTTTCGCGCAAACCACGGTTCAAATGCATATCCAATAGGTGGAACTTTTCCACAAGATAAACAATCCATGCTTCAGAAAATTTCTCATCTAAGGTCACATCCAGAGTTATGCAGACCAGTAGGTCTCAGAGGATTTTAAGTGGATCCATAGATTTCTTTACCCACAGAGGGTTTGGACAGGACGTTTTGTGAAAATAATTTCACACAAAATGGGCAGTAAGCTTACCATAGCTACAAAACTCTTTTCCTTAATTTTTTATTTTTAAATTTGTAAAACAGATTCATTAAATTTTAGTAAATCTATTTTAAAATTTTATAATCTACAATTATGAGAATCTCAATCTTGTTCTTGACGAGATGATTATGATTGACATTATGGAAATAACAAGTACTGCTAATGAGATTGGACCAAATTCTGGAGTTGTTGCGCTGGATGTTGGACTAGCTGTTTGAGGTGTATTTGTAAGACTTGTTGAATTGTTACCTAGTGCTGCGCCCAAGTCTGTAGAGTTGTCAGGAGAAAGAGCACTCAAGTCTGTCGCGTTGTCAGATGGAGCACCAGAGCTTGTAGAGTTGTCAGACGGAAGACCCAAGTCTGTCGAGTTTGGTAATTGATTAGCACCAAAACTGCGAGGAGTTTGCGCATATGCTGCATTGGAAAGAGACGAAAAAGATGTAGAAATATTTGGAAAAGCAAGATTAGTGAAAGTAAGAGTGAGAAGTGTTATCAAGAATAATGTAGACCCTAGACGCATAAAAATTCCGTGTGAAGATAATATTTAAAACTTGTTTCATCATGTGATTTGGTAACAATACAGCGCATTCCTTATATCTGATATTTTATGAAATATACTAAATGAATTATAAATCGGATAAACAAAGTAGGTCCGGAATAGGAATTAAAACTGCAATAGCTGGAAGTATGATTTTCATATTGCTATTTGGTTTTACAGCCCATCTAGATTTTGCAGCCGCACAAATATCTAACAATACAGCTAGTCCAAATTCGACTACCAATAGTTGTGCGGTGACAGCAAAACAGACCTACCAGTCAGCATTACAAAGTGCAAAGACAGCTCGAGATTCTGCAATACAGCAAATAAAACAAACTGATCAAACATCAGAGAAGCAATTCAGAGCAGATTATCAACAAGCTGCACAAGCTGCACAGTCTTTGTACAAAACTCAGCAGCAAGCAAATCTTACAGCTGCAAAAAGTAATTTAACCGCAGCTCAGCAGACCTTAAAGACTGCTCTTACGACAGACAAGGGAGATCCTACCAAAATTGCTGCAGACAGAGTACAACATGCCAATACCGTTGATGCAACATACGCTCACTATTACCTAACGATATACCAAGAAGCTTCTGAGAGAGCGCACACCATTTGGAGTGCAGCTGCTACAAGGGATGCTAATATCGAAGGCGTTAGAGAGACAATGTGGACCAACATAGGTCAGGCATATGCAGCTTACTATGGCACTATTAATGGACTTGAGGTTACTTACGACGATGCGTTAGCTGCGTGCAAGTCACAAACCACAAGTACTGCTGGAACAGGTTAATTCTCAAAAAGAGAATTTCCTCAAATATTTTTATTTTAGACCTTTGAGACCTATTACATCTAACCAGCCGCAAGAAATTCCTGCATGGATAAAAAACATTGCAAGCTGGTGAAGTAAGAGTCAAGCTGAAGATACCTACTTTTCAAGTATAACACAGTGGATAATACAAACTCTAACAGCAGAAGAACCCATCAAACAGTGAGGTAATCTACACGAATCATAGTCATCAAGAATGGTGAAAATATTTACATGTGATACAATCATCTAAACAAGAGATAATTTTTACAAAAAGAATAATTTCAATGTCATTTAGTTTTTATGAGAGAAAATTTCCCAATGTTATCATGAAGATTCTAGTTTTGGTTTCATTATTGATAATTACAGCTATCATGGGACAATATCAAACCAAAGCATTTGGAGAAATATCTACTCTTACACCACCTCAAAATATAATCAAAGTAAATGGAACAAGTTTCACAATTCCCTATAGCGTTACAGGAGGGACTGTTACTTTGATTCAAGCTGATACGGATGCAAAATCGATAGATGTGAACGTACAATCATCAAATGGAGGCAGCTTGACGATAACCTTGCCAACCCGACTTATTGACGCATACGAAGGCACGTCTCTAGAACCAGAACATCTACACGATGTAGGCAATGAAGCTCATTTGGTGGTAATGAGTAAAAATCATGGAATTTCGTATAAATCAGTTGATACATCTGATAATAGAACACTGACTATACCATTGAGTGTTGGAAGTAATACAATTGAAATTAAAGGTACGTACATGGTTCCAGAATTTGGATCCTTGACATATATCATGCTAGTAATTGCAGTCATTTCCGTAATTGCAATATCGAAGAATTGTTCTAAATTATGATTGGTAAGCTAAACTTTCAGAACCCATCAGATCTTCGATCTTGTATTAATTTATAAAAATTTCAACCCCGAAAGTTAGCACGGAGAACTTCAATGGCTGAAACCCTATCTACTATGGGGTTTATTTTCTGGTTCCAATCAATACGTGTTTTAATCATCAAATGTGATTAAAAGATATATTCTCTAAAATTTATGGTTTATAGATCAAATGAGACATGGTATTGACTCTACTATTTAGCCTTCATCCGTTTTATTTTTTCTTGAAGTAACATACATCCTTGGATTAGTGTTTCTGGTCTAGGCGGACAACCTGGAACATAAACATCAACGGGAAGAACCCCATCGATTCCTGGTAGTACATTATATGAGTCAAAGTATAATCCTCCAGTTATTGCACATGCTCCCATTGCTATGACATATTTTGGATCAGGCATCTGATCATATACCATTCTCAATCTAGGAGCCATCTTTCTGGTTATAGTTCCCATGACAACAATAAGATCACATTGTCTGAGAGAACCAAATGCTTCGATAATACCAAATCTTTCAACGTCATATCTAGGACTAGATGCTGCACCAAATTCTACACTACAACATGCAGTCTCAAGATGAACTGGCCATAAAGAGTAAATTCTGCCCCAGTTTATTGCCATGTCAAATGGTTTTCCTACTGCCTTGATAAGTACATCACCAAGCTTTCCAAGTAAAACATTAGTTGCGTGCGGTGCCGTATCTTGATTAAGTAATTCTTTTAACATTATTCTGTGTCTATTACGTCTCAGTCCCTATTAAACCGGTTTAGATTATTTACACGGTACAACAGTTCTAAATTGTAATTTTTTTATTTTCAGACGATTGAGTCCCATAAGACTCAAACTCACACATGTCTCAAAGGCTAAAGGGTCTAAAATAAAATAATGACAGAACTTTGATCTTATCAGATACTTGTTATTCGGTAGCTACTCGTACCAATTGAGAAATTTGCTTGCCTTTCCCTTGAGAAAGTGCGTTTATCCCACCATTCAAACTTTCAGCCGCAATTCCTTTGCCAGCAAGTACTTGAGCAACCATGAGCGAAGTATTTCCCATCATGCAAACAAGCAATGACTTTCCATCAGCTCCTCCAAATGCTGCATCCAATTCTTTTGGAATCTCGTGGGTTGCTAAAAGTCGTTCCACATCTCTGGCCTTTGGAACAAAGATTTTACTTTCATCAACGCCCAGCGAATTTGCAATTAGCTCTATTCCTTCCTTTTGTGGAGTATACTGTGTATGAATCCAGAGAACTCTATCATATGTACCAATATCAGAAAGAGCTTCTTGTAGGTTAACCTGCAAACGGTTCTGCTTTATTTCTTTAGCCTCCAGACTCTTTCTGTACTTTTGGATTCCATCAGCAATTACTACGACAAACTTTCCTCCATAACCGCCAAAGTTTACCATCTGCATGACCGCATAAAGTGCAAGGGCACTGCTTTCCCCCATGTCATGACCCTTGTCTACAAAAAATTTCATAAGACGTTTTGCCTGTCCAAAATCTACTTCATGTTGTCCAGCATATCGCTCAGGCTCATAGAACTTTAAACCCGCTGCCTTGTTTTTTGTCCTTATTCCTGCAACATCTTGATCACTTAGTGGAAAGATCACATGCAGTGACTTTTTTTCAAATTTTTCCATCAAGTATCTGCTCAAACCACCAGATGTGCCACCAGTACCAAAGGTACAGACAATTTGAAATTCTGCAAGCGACTGGCTTTTTTCGCGCAATTGCTGATCAATCTCAGTTGCGGTCACAGTTCTGTGTACCTCGATGTTTAGCTCATTGTCGTACTGTTCTGGACAGAAACAGCCGTAGATCTCTGCAAGAAGCTTTGCCAAGTTTATGATATCCTGTTTTGCAAGAAGTACTTCTACCTTAGAACTTGAACTATCAAAAATCGTAGGGTCAAAGCCTAATTCAGAGAGCTGTGAACGAATGTTTAAAGCAGTTGCTTTGGCAGCCAAAAGATTCGAGCTGTCCTTCATTCCCGGAGCAGGGCAGATGTCCATGTCAAGATTTATGATACGAATTTTCTCGTTTCTTAACTCCTCAAATACTCCTTCCTGAAGCCTTCTCGATACAAGTGTAACTACATCTAGGCCAATCTTTGCTATCTGTCCCAACGCGATACCAAAGTTACCAGATGTAGCTTCAAATATTGTCTGTCCACGTTTTAGCTTGCCTGTGATAATAGCATCGTGGACTATATGGACTGCCGGCCTTACTTTTATGGAACCTGCTAGTAAATTAGAATCGAACTTGCCGAAAACTTGCAGATCTTTATCTGCAAGATCCAGTCCGTACACTTTTTTTGCACACTCCCTCAAATCTTCAGTAATATCAATTAGGGGTGTTGTGTTAACAACTCTCACTCCGTCTGGTTTTTCTTCTAGATGAGGAACTTTGTTCCATATCTCTCTATCAAATTGCTCAAGCAGAACACTGTCAATGTCACTTCCTTTATTTTCCTGCAATCTTCTTCGCCGTGCTATAGTGTGAAATAACGTCTTATAAAATATAAGATTCTAAAGTTTAGCCTGTAATACACAGTTACTATCTTTTAATAATTTCAGACTCGTGTTACATCTACATCGGGGGATTCAAGTACCATCATGGGCTTATTTTAGACCCACTTGTGCCTAATTGAAAAGTGTATATTCATTTTCTAAAATTCAACACCTTTAATGTCCTATTGGAACATCGCTTGTAGAACCTTAAAGGTTTTCTGAAGGACAATGAACTAGGCCGATGAGTTTTTGATTAAATTCTTACTTTACATCACAAGTTATACATCCAATATCAAATATACCAATTTTTCTTGTGCCTCTATATCCACCACATTTAACAGGCCCATTTGTAATCAAAAAGACCCATTTGGCAACTTTTAACTTTAATCGTCTTTTGAATACAGTGATTATACATAATGTCATCTGATGTTAAGAATCGTAAATTAGACAAGATGGATCTTGCTTATGCAGCCATACTCGGATTGACAGTTGTTGTAACAGCTTGGTGTGGATATCAACACGAGTTATGGAGTAGTGCATTGACATTTGAATTAAAAGCGGCAAACACTGCACATCGTGAATTTACAACTGCTGAACTAAAGGAAAGGCAGTCTGAGATAATTGACATAATTGAATTTACTGGATATATCAATGCGGAATCAAATCATAATCAAAAATTAAGTGAATATTATAAGAATAGTTTTCGACCAGAAATGAAGACTGCCTTTGACGCATGGATAAAGACTGATCCTTTTAACAATACCAAAGCAAAGACTACTCCATTTGACATGCCTGAATATCCAAATCCGTCAGACTCGGATAAAGTAAATAGTTTCTTACAATTAGCAGATGAAAAATCTCAAAATGCAGATAAGATGAGTTCGATTGCATCAAATTATGTTTTCTTTACAACAATGTATGCCAGTATTTCTTTTCTAGAGGGAATTGGTAGGGTTTTTGCTTCTAAAAAAACGCAGCTGATATTTCTTATAATGGGTGCGGTATTCTTTTCTGTTACTACAACAGTCATGTTTTCAATAATGCCAATATACTCCAATAGCATCTCTCTTTGATTAGATTTTCATCACTTCATAATTTACTTGATTTGACATCTTCAAGTGAGAGTACAAGTCGGNNTGTTTTCGCAGACAAGGATTTGTGTTGAATTTAAGGGGTTTAGAACGGGGTTCCGGATACTGGAGTAAATGGGTCCACAGGGATTTGAACCCTGGATCTTCGCCGTGTAAGGGCGACGTCATAACCGGTCTGGACTATGAACCCAAGCAAGCTCCAATTTAAAATGCATTTAAACTTTGAGAATTATTCAAAATAAAAATGAAGAAATTGTACGTTAATTAAATTACAGATATGTTAGACCTTGTTTTTTTCTCTAGCCCTACAGGATTAGGACATGCAACAAGAGATATCGCAATATCTCAGAATTTGGACGGAATAACAAAAAAATTTGTGAGTGGAGGAGCTGCTTCTCAATTTATCTCACAGAATGGCTTTGATGTAGATAACCTATACAAACCTCCACCTTTTCAAATTGAAAACGGTAATCTTAAACAGCCTCTAAAGTGGCTTTTTAGATACTATTCCTATTACAAAGAGTGTAAAGTAATTTCATCTCAAATACTTGAAACTTGTTCCCCAAAACTTGTCATAAGTGATGAAGACTTTGCATCACTAGTGGTGGCTCAAGAGAAAAGAATCAAAACTGTTTTGGTAACTGATATACTTGAAACAAAATTTGCAAAAGGAATTGGCTCTATAATTGAAAATCAAATGAACAAGTCAATGAAAAAAATAATTAAAAAGTGTGATCTTGTAATTTTACCAGAGAATGGAAAGGACGAAGGTAACATAGTAAGAGTTGGGCCAATAGTTCGTAAAACTACACAATCACGCGAACAATTAAGAGAAAAGTTTGCTTTTCATAAAAAAACAATTATTGTAAGTATTGGTGGAACTGATTCTGGAAGATTTTTGATAGAAAAAATTCTTGATGTTTATCCAAAAATTGAGTTAGATGTAGAACTTGTTATTGTATCTGGCCCATCTCTTAACTTAGATCTGCAACATATCAGAAATATGGGATTTGTAAATAATTTGCATGAGGTTGTATTTGCAGCAGACCTGGTTATTTCACTGGCTGGAAAATCCACCATAGATGAATCAAGGCATTATGGAACGCCTGGAATATTTATTCCAATAAAGGGTCATTTTGAGCAAGAGGAGAATGCAAAGGAGCTAGGGTACAAATATGATGATATTTTTCATCTAGACAAATTAATCAAGGAAAAGATTAACCAGAGAAGAAATCCGCAGCCTGTTGATGGAGCAAAAAGGGCGTCAGATCTTATAAGAGATTTTCTGTCCTAGATATTTTGTTGAAGATTAATGCAACAGGTGAATCTTGAAAATATCCAATACTTTATAGAAGGATTTGAAGAGAGGAAACCAAGTTTTGGAAAACCTAATTATTTCAAAATTTGGTGGAAGTGCAGTTGGTGTTGATGGTGTACTAATTCCAACAATCATTAGAAGGATAAATGAGCTAAAAAAAGACTCTAAAGTAATTACGGTATTTTCTGCCCCCCTTACAACATATAACGGAAAACAAAGATCACTTACTGATATTGCACTTGAGATTGGACGCATGGCAGAAAAAGGAGAGAATGTTGGTATTGACATTTTAAAAAAACCATATCAAAAAATTGTTGAATTAATAGATAAGACGCTTCAAAGTGATTGTAATAGAATCATCGACTCTTTTTTAGCAAAGGCTGAAGCTGCATTAACAGAAACACTACAAAAAAGAGAATTTGCCAATGAAACCAGGGCAAGATTACTTGCATATTCAGGCGAGATATTAATGTCACAAGTGATGAATTATGTCTTGAAAAGTTTTGGTATAAAGTCAGAAGCTATAACATTTGACATATGGCCCATAATTACTGATAATAATTTAGAATCTGCAAATTTTCTTGCTACCGAGTCTTTTGAGACAATGAATGATGTTGAAAAATTGTTAGAAAAAAATGACGTTTTGACAATAGGCGGATTTATCGGAAAGACAAAAGATGGAATAGAAACAACGTATGAGAGAGGAGGTTCTGACAGAACAGCAGCAGATCTTGGTATTCTTTTTAATAAAAAATACCATACTAGAATTGATTTTGAGAAGGATAGTGCTGTATTATCTGCAGATCCACGAGTTGTCAAAGAAGAACTAGAAAGCATTACTCATCTCTCATATAATGAGGCAAGAATCGCAGGAATGTTTGGAATGAAGATTCTAGATCCAATTGCAATTAAAGAGATTGTGGAAAATGGTGTAGAAATGCCAATAATAATTACGGACATGGGCAAACCTGAAAAGATTACAACAATTGAAAGAAAACTTGGTGAAAAAAACGGTCATCCACTTAAAATAGTTACAGGGAAAAAAAATTGTGCTATTGTTAGAATTGAAAAGGATTCTTCTGAAAAATTGTTCCATTCACTAGACAAAGATAAAAGATATAGTGAGTTTGTAGTCTTGTCGCCATTTACTAAGGATGATATTGAATTTACAAGAATATTATTTCTAGATGGCGACTATGTTAAGCGCAATGAAAGATACATCTTAGGATTTGACTCATTAGCATCCATAACTTACAATAGAGGTGTCATAACCTTAATTGGGGATGAAATGTGGCGTGTTCAGCAAGTCGCATCAAAGGCAAGTTCCAGAATAGGTGAGGCAGGTTTGAACATCCTCAACATGGATGCCCAGGAAGAGACATCTCGAATCATAATAATAATTGAGGATAGTGGAGACAGTATAGAAAAAGCAATTCGTGCAGTTCATGCTGAAAGATCTAAAATAAAATTTGTTTAACTGAAAATAATATCATCGGAATAATTTTGGCATAATAAAATTAAAACGATGGTTTTACTTTTTTCTTTTTCTGCGTGCAGCTCTCTGATCTGCTTTTCGCTTGTGTTTTCCAGTCTTTCTTAAAACCATATATAAAAATCAGGATTATTTACTAGAATTTCTATCTTTGGTATATCAGAATTTGTATAACATTTGACCCCTACAAGTCCATACCTGTAGGATGTCAAAGTGGGTTTATTCTTGAGCCTCTTTATCTAGAATCAGCTCGGCGTTACCCAAAACACGCGCTAATTATATTACGACAAGGAAATATTTAGACCTGATCTATATAGATCACGTATAGGAACCGTTGATTGCCCATAGTACAAGTGCAATCCCAATCAACGCATACCACTTGAAGTTGCGCTTGTCAAGAAATGCATTCTTTGGGACAAGTTGCCCTTCTGCTGTGGACAGACGAATCTTTCTCATCTCAAATCCATTACCTACAAGACCGATAACAAACAAGGCAACAGAGATTATTGATAATACAGGTTGTGGTGTCATAGCAAAGTCATGGTATTTTCCTTGATTTAAAGACAACCGCGCCTTTCCAGTAATGATAACTCATTCAGATTTGATTAATTCTTTAAATTACCAAACTCTATCTAATTTTGTATGAAAGAGCAAAGTAAGATTTGGATGAATGGTAAACTTGTGCCATACAAAAATGCAAAAGTCCATGTCCTTACTCATGCATTACATTATTCAACTGCAATATTTGAGGGAATTAGATGTTATAACACTCCAAGGGGTCCAATGATTTTCAGATTACCAGAACATGTAGACAGACTATTCAAGTCTGCAAAAATGTATTCAATGAAAATGCCTTATTCAAAAAAAGAAATTTCGGGTGGAATAATCAAGACAGTCAAAGCAAGTAAATTAAAAGAATGCTACATCAGACCCATTGCATATTATGGTCATGGTGTTATGGGTCTTACACCAACTCCAAATAAAGTACAAGTTGCAATAGCTTGTTGGGAATGGAATCTTGGTGAATCCAGTGCAGGAAAGGTACGGGGAGCCAGGTGTAAGGTATCAAGTTGGCTAAGAATAGATTCTAGATCTCAACCCATGCAAGCAAAGGCTGCATCAAATTATGCAAATGCTGCACTTGCAAGAGTTGAAGCATTAAGAGATGGCTATGATGAAGCAATCATGCTAAACTATCATGGTAAAGTATCAGAAGGAAGTGCAGAAAATATTTTCATTGTAAATAAAGGCGAGATCTCAACACCTCCACTTAGTGCTGGAATCTTGGATGGAATAACAAGAGATAGTGTTATCAAAATAGCACGGTCAGAGGGATTTACAGTAATTGAGAGAGATATTGACAGAGAAGATCTCTATGTAGCAGATGAGGTATTCATGACTGGTACTGCAGCAGAAGTAAAATCAGTAACTGAGATTGATAATGTAGCAGTTGGAGACGGCAAACTAGGCGAGGTGACACGTAAGCTACAAGATGCTTTCTTTGTAGCATCAAGAGGAAAAGATGAACGTTATCTAGAGTGGTTCACTCTAATCTAAAACCTGAAAGATTCAATTATGCCAAACCAGATTATATCACTTGATGGTACTATCAATGGTTGATCAACACAAACCAAAGTGTCATCTATGTAGCAATGTGTTTGAAAATTTGGAAGAATTAAGAAAACATCAAGATAGTGCACATAAAGAATTTACGGAATTTCACAAGGATGCAAGTGATCATTCTCCTACACCTGGAGATGTAACTATCTTTTAGATGAAGTAACATGGAGTGTAATGAAACTGCTAATTCAATTTGTTGGTTTTGTAAAAAAGGTCGTCACGAAGATTGTATGAAAAAAATTCCTACATATGCCAAGTCAGAAGGTCCTCATGACTGCACATTTGATACAAAACTTGTTGATTGTCAGTGCACTCACTAGATAACAAAAATAATCAGATTTTTTCTTGTATGATGTTATATTATGATTCTACAGTTCTTAGTACGCTTATGTTTTCTATATCTTCTTCAAGTTCTTTAACCAAACCTTTCCACCACTGTTCAAATTCTTTCATGTCTTTGCAAAACTCACAAAACCCTCTTTATAGATCTGCCGATTTTTTTGTAAGATGACATTTGAAAATTCAGTGGTCTTAACAATCAGTGTATAAAATCCAAAACTTGTCTTGGAGTAGTTACAAAATATTTCAAAAGATTTTTCAAGATATAAAATAGACTCAGGTTGAAAGAAAACGTCCGTAACCTACTATGCCATTGTCATAAAGGCTCCAAGTAGCTGGCTTTATCCAGAGGTAGTTATCACTATCTGCCTCAAGGTATAAAGTTGCAAGCACATTTGATGGGGAAGCTTGAAGTGAAGCAGGTCCTGCAAAGGCTTTTCCATTTAATGGATTATACATGCTTCCGTGACAGGGGCATTGACCATTGTTAGCAGGCTGTTGTGCAGTACTAGGCACATATCTCCAGAGGCACCACAGGTGCAAGCATACCATGCTATAAACTCGAAATGCAGTAACATCAGTTGAAGAACCTCCAAGTTCTGTAGGCAATCTAATTAGCTGCCACTGCCTGAATGGTTCTGAATTAAGAACTGTATCAGTTGAAGATGGATATATGATAATCTCGGAATGGTTTATGGGAAATGTGTTGATGTTTGCGTTAGTACCATCGGACAACACTACTTGTTGCTTTCCTGGGACAGAATTATCGGGATTTGGCATGAATTGTCCCCATGGAATAAATGGAGTAAATGTAAGTGCGACACTTCCAGCTGCTAGTAATTTTAAAAAGTCGCGTCTTGTCAAGGCATTTTTATCAATATTGCTTGGCTCATCTTGTTTGGGTTCTGTCACATTACTCAAATTAATTTAATGAATAAAGATCTTGTCAAACAATGTAAGTGAACAATGTTTGTGAAGGTTCCATCTAGATTTTATTACATGTAATAATCATCTGATCAACTGACTAGAGAATTCCATCAGAGGACGCATATAATCATAAAATGAAAAATAGTATTTTAGAACTAGAAAGAAGCGGGTCTAGTGGGATTTGGACCCACGACATAGGGATATCTCCGAAAGATCTTAAGAGTCCCTCGCTCTACCTGGCTGAGCCATAGACCCGGTAAAGAAGCTCACGCAAAGTTCGTTATTTAAACTTGAGTCAAAAAGAAAATGATTTTAGTTTTTTGCTGTTTCTATTTGAGAATATTTCTCTAGAATAGTTGTCAGCACAGTAGAGACCGGAGCATTGTTCATCTTTTCTTTCTCTGCCAAGAGTTTTCTGTATGCATCTAGTGTGATATACACAGGAATCGAGCCGTTTCCTTCCAACAAGCCTCTTACTCTATACAAAGCAGTTTCCATTCCCTTTTCTGCAATCTTTGCAAACTTTGCCTTGTCCATAATTGCGCCAAGAGGACCAAATGGCATGTCATAATTTACTGTCATGGTAACTCGGGTTTGTTTCTCGCCAAGTTCCTCAAAATCAACTGTAATTTCCCATTTCTTAAATGGACCTTTGATCATTTTAGCGGCAACCTTTCTTTCTGGAATGAATTCAGTTGTCTCACAGTCCCACTCTAGTCTCTTACCATCAAAGTCACCAATTACTCTAAATGTTGTACCTACTCCCATTCCTGCCTTTACATCCATAGGAACTACGGTCATTCCTACTCTCTCCTCAAATTGGTCAGAGATGTGTTCAGGTCTTGCAAAGTATGTAAAAACGTTCATGGTTTTTTCTTTGATGTCTATTGTCTTACTAACAGTGGTCATCATTGGCAGTTTTCGTAGAACTTGATTTAAAGCTTTTGCTAATTTTCACAGATCGGAGGATGTTGTAGCATTATATTAAAGAAAACAGTCTCAAAATAATAGTGAGTGATATACGTTTTGCCGCTCTTGCGGTTCTAGCTCTTTTAATATTTCCAACAATAAATTATGCCAGTGCACACAAT
Source organism: Candidatus Nitrosotalea bavarica (assembly GCF_900167955.1). GTDB lineage: Archaea > Thermoproteota > Nitrososphaeria > Nitrososphaerales > Nitrosopumilaceae > Nitrosotalea > Nitrosotalea bavarica. Next base: position 73,145 of record NZ_FUYK01000010.1, read on the forward strand.
AATCTAAACTCTGATGATCAGACAATAGGAAACTATGAGGTTCAAATAGCAACCGATCCAGAAATACCAGAAGCCAATCATCCATTCAAGCTTAGTCTTAGAGTACTAAATCATCAATCAGCATCAAATATTTTGAACTCGCTTAATACGCAGATTAGTGAGGTGGATCATTTTAGGATGGGATTAAGGATTTACTACAATGACGAGCTTGTTGGAACCATTCCAGTACAGAGCTTTGACAGAGGAGAGTGGTCAACACAGTATACATTTCATGAAACAGGAAATCACATAGTAGATGTTGATCTATATGACATGGGTCCAGACGGTAAGATTCTGACTTATACATTCAACATTACAGTTCTCAATGTATTTGGCAATATTTTTCCATACATCATATCATCAGGCGGTATTGGATTTGTTATCATAGTTGTGTGGGCTTTGATGACAAGAAATAAAGTAAAACCTAAGCACTAGTCTCTATCTTTTGACTTTGATCTATCCTAAACGCAAACAATACAGTAAGTAAAGTCATTGCAAAAAGTAAAATTCCAACACCGTTATGAATTGCAACTATAACTGCATGAAGTTTTGTATTAATCACTATAGCTCCAAGACCTATCTGTGATACTGCAAACACTCCTGCTAGTGTACCAGTAATTCTAATTTTTTTGTGCGATCCTTTGGTCTTCCAGGCACAGATTGCAGTTGCAACTATCAAGACTCCTGTTGTAGCTGCAATGAATCTGTGTATCCATTCAGTTAGAAACTGAGCAGAAGGTAAAATCCCACTTGGGCAAAGAGGCCAGTTAGGACATGTTAATCCCTGGCCACTTGCTTGAAGATATCCTCCAATAAACATTAGAGAGTATAAAATCACTAAAGAAGCAAGTGCTAGATATTTGAAGTACATTATTGAACTATGAATGGAGCATCCATTCCAAGTTGTGCATGTCCTGGAACTGTACAGATGTAATGATATGTTCCTGGTGCACCTGCTACAAATGTTACATCCTGATTTGCGTTAGGCTTTAGTGGATTATCTGCTGTTCCAGCTGCTGAACTCCACAATACATCAGATGGGTCAGTGGGATCAACAACTACTCCAAATGCATGGAATGATTTGCTATCGTTCTTAACATGAATGGTTACAGTATCACCTGATTTTACTGTGATTGTAGGATTGGTACCTGGTTGACCTGGTAATGTATCAAATGCATATTGTTTAAAGTCAGCACTCATAACAAAACTCACTGTAAATTCTACTTTATTTCCAGTCGGAGCAACTACTGCACCAGATGGAGCAGCACTACTGCCAGAACCGGCTGTTACCATAATTTTACCTTCCATGCCCAATTCTCTATGTCCTGGGACTGCACAAATGTAATAATATGTACCAGCCTTTGGTGGTACAAATGTTACTTCACCAGATGCACCTGGTTTCATTGGGTTGTCAGCAGTTCCAATTTCTGTTCCATCAATATCAGGACCTGGACCTGAAGTTGAATCAGTTATTGCAAATGCATGAAATGATTTACCAGAATTCTTAACATCAAATACTAGCTTGTCTCCAACATTTGCGTTAACCGTTGGATTATGATTTGGATCAGTTAATGATACAGTGTTAAAGGCATATACCTTAAAGTCAGAAGACTCTACAAAAGCAAGAGCTACGTTAATTGTTTTGCCTGTTGCCTGAACAGTTCCTGTACTTGCTGCATGTGAAGTTAGTCCTTCTTGAATTTTTCCAGCAGTTGGAAGATAGGAATTCCAATAATCATAATTTGCAAAAAATATTACACCGCCGACAACCATGATTCCTATTAGAATTGCCAGTAGCTTGCCTAATCTAGCAGGGCTTGTCCTAAGTATTGGTTCTTCAGTATGACTCATATCAATATCCTATATGATGGGGATTCTTGGCAGTATGTGGATAGTAATACTTGCCACCAAGGTCAAATGGATCGTCCATGTTTGCCTCCTTACCCTTTGAGGAAGAATATATCAAGTTAATCAAGAATGCCAAGAATCCTCCACCTAGAATCCATGCACCTACTGTTGCAATCTGGTTGAGTTGTACCCAAGAGGTGTACTCTGGAGGATAATCATAAATTCTTCTTGGCATTCCTTCAAGGCCAAGCAAGTGCTGTGTAAAGAATACTTGGACTGTTCCCCATAACATCATAATGAAATGAATTTTTGCAAGTTTTTCATTGTACATTCTTCCAGTGATGAACGGGAAGATGTAGTATACCATGCCAACAAATCCAAATGCGATTGTACCTGTGAGGAACAAGTGCATGTGTCCTACTACCCAATAAGTTCCATGGCTGATAAAGTCAAGTGGCATTGCAGAGTTGAGAACACCACCAGCACCTGCAGAGAAGAATAGTGCAATTCCACCTACTGCAAATAGCATAGGTGCTGCAAATTTGATTCTGCCTCCCCACATTGTTGCAAGGAAATTAAATACGTGCATACCAGATGCTGGTACTGCAGCTAAGGTTCCAATCATAAATACGACTTTGGTTGTAAAGTCCATACCTGTAGAATACATGTGATGACCCCAAGATGCAAATCCAATCATTCCAAGCATTACAAATGCAAAGACACCACTGCCTTGACTATACAACGGCTTGCGTGAAAATCTAGGAATTAATTCATACATCATTCCAATTGCAGGTAACAAGAAGATATACACCTCAGGATGGAACGTAAACCAAAACAAGTGCAAGTATGCAATTGGGTCTCCTCCTGCTGTTGGGTTGAAAAAGCCTGACACTCCAAGTCTATCAGTAAGTAACATGATTAATGCTGCAGCATATGATGGCATGGCAACAAGTGTCATTAGAGATACAGTAAGCATGGACCATGCAAAGAGTGGAACTTTACGCAGTGGAAGATCTGGGTGCTTGCATTTGAGAATTGTGACTATAAAGTTAATGGAAGATAGAATGGATGAGACACCCAAAATCTTTAGGCCAAATATCATCATGTCTGCAGCTGGACCTGGTGCCCTGATTACAGAATATGGAGCATATGAAACCCAAGAAGTGTCAGAGAATCCAAGCCATAACAATACACCACCAATCGGATTCATCCAAAATGCAATTGCGTTTAGTTTTGGATAAGCCATATCTTTGTATCGTACCATGAGTGGAACGAGATAGTTACCAATTCCGTTTGCAACTGGAAGTGCAAACAAGAATAACATTGTAAGACCGTGAACTGTGAATATTCTGTTAAACGTTACAGAATCAGAGATTAGAAAGTTCTGACCTGGGAAGAACAAGTGTGTTCTTATCAACATGGCCAAGACTCCTGCCATAAACAAGAATGTAAGACCTGTCACTGTATAGAGCAAACCCACATCTGTGTGATGCGTTGAAAACATTATCTGCCAAATTGGACGTGATTTCTTTAGTTCTAGTACCATGCAAATCCCTCTAATTTACTAGATATTTTTTGTATACATAAAATGTTTTTGATAATTATCAAGGTGTATCCTCCACTACTAACGATCCTCTCATGTTGTAATGTAACAAACCACAATATTCTCTGCATTGTATTGGGAATTCACCTGCTTGATCTGGTGCAAACCATGCATGGTTTACATGACCTGGAACAACATCTTCAAAGACTACATAATCTGGAATGTTAAAAGAATGCATTACATCCTTGCCGTATATCTCAAAATTATACGCATGTCCTTTCTTTACATGGAGTGTGCTTATTTCTTTAGTTCCGTCTTGGTGCTCAAAACTCCAGAACCACTGCTGACCTGTTACTTTGATGGTTTCAGCATCTGCTGGAACGTCTTCAACTTCTTTTTGAACAACCCAGGAATCAACACCGACATATAATAAAATTGCAATAACTACTCCTACCATTACCCATTCTGCGGTATCGTGACCCATCTAATGTCCACCCTCTTTTTCGTATGTACCAGTGGTTGGATCGTCTAGTTTTTCCCATCTAGTAGGAATCTTGTTCTTGGGATGGGATTCACGGAATCTCCAAACAAGCCAGATCATTGTGCCTGATACTACTGCACCAACTGTAAAGGCTGCAGTTGTCATTCTAAAGAACTCGTTCCATACTTCAGCTCTTAGGTTAATATACTGCTTTTCAGATTGCCCCTGACTTGATTGGGCATGTGCAAAGTGTATCTGTGGAACAAGAGCTAATACGATTAATGCAAATAGTGAAACAACAATGATTCTCTTCATTTGCTGTTTTGAGGATGAAACAATTTTCTATTTAAGCCTTTTGTAGATTGCCAGCGATCAAAGTTTGTATTTTTAAAGAAAAATTAAGAGATAGAACATGAAGTGATTTACGATCGCTTTTGTTAAAGATCTATTGGATATATCACAATTAATTTAGCAAATTTTGGTCATTCAAATACTGTATCATATTAGCAAAATCAGATTTTGTAATTTCACTGTTTATAACCAAATTTGCAGAATTAGAAACCCAATATGGTACATGTTTTCCCTGTACATCATAATCACTTAGCAATTCAGTTACAGCGGATGGATCATTTGGATATCTTAACCAGTTAGCTAGATCATCAATTAGATCTGCTGGATCTTGCAGTTGTAAAGAACGTATTAATTGTTCAGAGTGGAGAATCTTAAATTCAGGATAACAGTTCAACATGGTATAGTTTCCTGCCATGTAAAAATTCCAATTGTTACAATCTACATTATATTCATATTTTGAATTATCATACTGCCAGCCAAACCCATTTTTAATTGTTGAATCTGGATAACCGTGCCCATTGACAAGGGTTATTGTATTAGTGGAATAGTTTGCTTGAACCTCGGCATAAAGCGCGTTAGGATACAAGAATATCACATCTGGGTGACTGGTTATTGCGTCAAATTCCTTCTTTGTCACATATTCATTATGTAATACTATGACTCGTTTGTACTGTTTTAAAATATCAGGATTCTGGTCAACATCCTGGTCTTTTACATAAGAGTAATTCAATAGCTTCAAAGCCCATGCGCCAAAAATGCTTGAAGATTGAAATCCATTTACTTTATTTGGTATCGGTACTGTCAAGCAGCTAGAATCACAATTGTTGCGGTAAAAATCATAAAAACCTCCCCTTTCGTATGCTGCCTGTGTAAAGCTTGGATAGATAAACACTGCATCATGTGATCCTTTGTGCAATTCCAAGTCATGGTACAAGTTTTGTAGTTCAGGTTTACGTTGTATGGAAATAGTCAATAGATTTCCATTTTGATCCGTATTGCCTATGACATCAAACAAAAGATCCGCTTTTGGAATATGTAGAGATTGAATTGTGCCTTCAGTGGTTGAATTTATTTCGATGAAATCGTTTGTTATAGTAAAAGATGCGGTGCTTTCTGATTGTTCTGCATGTACGTTAGGTAAGGAAAGAAGATAACTTGCGACACAAAGACTTGCAATGCAAAGAAGATAACTTGACGTAGCTAGTATACTTGCCAATTCCCATACGAATTGACTTGAATCAAGTATTTGATGCTATTCAATATAAAAAATGTAAGGCAAATACAAATTGAATTTTCTATATAGTTTGCTAAAATTTGATTATAGTTTTTAAAATTAGTTTAGAACTATCGTTAGGAGTTTTTTTAAGATAAAAAGGAAAAAGAGGGAAAGTTAGTTTGGTTTTAGACTAGTCTATGCTACGTTGATTGTAGTACTCAAAGGCGGTGACAATGCGTTTGGATTATCAATGCTCTGCCATACAAAGATTTGAGCAGTGTATGTTCCAGAGGCTGATGGAGTCCAAGATTGTGCCGGATTGAGTGATTGACCTGCAGTCAATGTTCCTGTGATCCAAGAGAGTGATACTGTAACACCGTTAGCATCTTGTATTTGTACAAGGTATGCAAATGGCTGATCTCTGTCCTGGCCGTTTGTCAAGTCAGCAGTAACTTGTATCTGCTGTCCTGATTTTACTGTGCCATTAAGTGCATTGCCAAACGAGTCAACTATTCTTGGGTTAGATGCCGGTGCTCTTTCGAGTGGTGGCACGATTGTTCCAATGAATGTTGTCGATGTCAATCGCAATTGATCAGATGGTGTGTATGGGGCTGGCAGAGTTCTGTCTGCATATTCGCCTGTAACTGTATCGCCTTCTGCAACGTGGAGTCTGTTTCCAGATGACTGGAAGTTAGTGGTAAAGTACACTGTACCTTGGAAGATACCTGTTGCTTGACCTGTCTCTGTCATGGTGAGTTTGATACCACCAGCATCAGAGTCAGACCATACGTTGGTGTCGAACTTGTCGACTGCCTTTGGATTAAGGTTCATGTCTGGGTCAACTATCTGCAATACTCCTTGTCCATTTGCTGGATAGGATGCTTCTAACCATTTGATTTCACCAATGTTCCATCGGATGAGTGCTGAACCAGTAACTGTTTGATCTCTTGTGAATTCAAACGATACTGATACACCGTCCTGTTCTTCAGAAGGTAAGAATCCGTCTGTTGGACCGACTCCTGATGGGCCTGAACCTGTTGGTTCCAAGCCTGCTCCGTCAACTCCAGTTGAGCCCTTTAAGTTGGGATCTCCTGTGAGGATGACGTAACCTGTGAAGATACCTGTATCGACTCCAGTCTCGACCAATTGATATTGTGCGATGCTGTTACCTCTTGTGGAAACACTTACTGTGTTTTCATTGTTGGTACCAATGGTGTCGATAAGGTTTGGATCAAAGTTGTGATCTGGTGCGACTACGGTTATGTAGACACGGTCAGTCCAAGTGTATACTTTCTGATCGAGTTCAACTGTTGCACCAAAGTTTGATGTGTAGATGGTCAAGTCAATATCTTGACTGTTTGCACCTACTACTTTGGAGCCTGCTGGACCCCAGTCAGTGTATTCTAATTGGATCTGTTCTCCTCTTTCAAGTAAATTATTATTCAATGTTGATGGAATCTTAATTACTGATTGGAAGATACCTGTGTCTTTACCTGTCTCCACAAATGAACCTGGCTTTGCATCAAATGCAGAAGCCTGGCCACCTTGTTGACCCATTGTGCCCTTGAAGGCATGTGAGTCCCATTCGATGACATCTAGTGGGACGGTTTCAGCAGTCTGTGAATCAAGGTTCAAGTCTGGTTCCACGAGTGTGAGAATCATGTCTGAACCGATGATGTATACGGACTTGTCTGATTGTAGTACACCGTTTCTTAAGTCAAATGTTGAAGAATCTGTGACAGTTTGTGTATGACCTGAAGCATCATTCAAGTCTGTGTAGGTTACGGTGAGTACATCACCTTGTCTTACACAGTAATTGCCTGATGGTTGGGTTGTAGATACAGAAGAATGGACGGTATGGAATCTGTCTTTTTCAGCAGTACTAGTGGTTCCATCTGTTGGAGTCCACTGGGTTTGTGTTGATGGACAGTCTGTACCTGTAGGACCGTCAGAGTATCTAATTGGCAAGTCTGCTTGGAAGATTCCTGCGTCTGGAGCGATTTCGGTCATTGGACCAAGATCTCTAACAGCAGGCCAAGTTGGATCGCTAGTACCTCCGTTAAGTCCTGTTGCGGTAGCCGGAATGGCTGTGCCGTTTAGGTTAACGATGGTACCAGGTGATACACCTCCGCCGCCGTTGTAGACTGCTGGACCTCCAGCGGTTGCTAATAGAACTGAGTTTCCTTGTCTTGTAATCTGTACTGCTACTGGGCCGTGATTCACGTCATTTACACCTTGTGCAATATGGTCTGTACCCGTTGCGGCTAAGTTAAAGTCCTGATCATTTACTCTGATATGGATTAAAACGTCACCGTTTGACAGAGTATTGAGAGCGGTTAAACCGCTGCCAGTAAGATCTCTGTGCATTGGGAAGACACCTGCTTCACTGGTTGTAGATTTAGTATTTGGAACTGGGAAGTCACCAACACCAGCAGTAGCAATGCTACCAAATGGTACTGGATATACTGCCTTGTCCAATTTGACTGAACCTGTGTTGCCTTGTATACCTGCATTGTCAGAAACTTCTACAGTCTTGCCAGAGTCATCTCTAAAGTCAACATAGTTGACCTTGATGTTCTGACCTACTGATGAAATTACTGCGCTATTTTGACACAATTGGTCTGGGACTTCAAAGGTACCAGTAAAGATACCTGTTGATGGGCCAGTCTCAACTAGTGAGAAGCCAGTAGCGGATAAGCTTGATGCAAATCCACCAACGGTTGCCGTATTGTTGTCATCTGCAAGTATTGCGTTATTACCGCCAAAGCATGAACCAGTGTTCTCAGATGTGAATGCAGTTGTTGCGCCACTTAATGTGTGACCCATGTTTGCATCTGACCATCTAACGTTTTGCTGACCAAATTCGACATCTGCGAGTCTACCAAATGCGTGGCCATCTGATAATGTTCCAAGGCCTGCTTTACCGATTGTATCGGTTGCATTGTCTTGAATATTACCGAGGTTATTACCAGAATTTGGTCCTAGGCCAGTTGTTGGCTTGACTGCTGTGTAGATATCTATCAAGTCGTTGTTAACGTTAAGGTCACTATCTGCTAGTGTAATTGTCACAGTATCGCCTATCTTGTATGTCTTGCTATCAAATGAAATGACACCAGTGTGAGTTGGGATATCTTGTTGTGCAGATATCTGTGTGTTTACACCATCGGCACCAAGATCCAAGTATGTGATCTGTGGAGCACGAGCCTCTGACTGGAGCATGTCTTGAATTGCTGGGAAGTACACATCATGCTGGATGGTTCTTAATACGGAGTAGGTATTTGGATCAAAGATGTTCAACTGGTTGAGCATTAGATACTGGTTTGTACCTGTAAAGACTCCAGTGTTGTCACCGGTCTCTTCAAGTTCATACCTGTAAATGCCGTTGTTGATTCTTTGATTATTTTGTGTACCGTCACCGATTAGACCAACGCTGAAGAAATCAACTACTATTGGTTGTCCACCCTGTGATGAGGATAGAACAACATTTCCTCCACTTGTGGTGAAGTTAATGAGTATACCAATTGGAGCTGTCTTCGGAACATTAAACAGATCTTTATTCAATTGAGCTGGATTTGCTACTTGTGCGGTAGGTGAACCAGTAACGCCGTTAGTGGTTGTACCGTTCAAGTTGACAAAGTCCTGTGTATTGGTGTCGTTTACCAGTGAAATCAAGTTTAATGCTCCACTTGGTAAGCCGTCCTTACCTCCATGACCTGTTAAGGCAGTTCCAGTTGCATTGTATGCTAGGAATACCTGAACATTAGAAATTGATCCACCTGTTGCCTGATTAAGACTAGAGAATGATCTCACGTCATAATTGAGGAAGTTGAATCCCTTGAAATTCTGTGTATTCAATGTCCTGTTTGTAGGATGAATTGTATTCAACAGAGTATTCATGGTTGTCTTTAAGTCAATGAATAGACCTGTGCCGGTGCCTAATGCACCTGCGTTAAATGTTCCTGAACCAGTTTGATTTGTGAAATTGAAGATTGGTCTTGCGCTAAATGCTTCATCCTCTTGCTTGTTCACGGAACTTGCATTGTGATTATTCACACCAATTCCACCAGTCAATCTCACGGTAGTAATACCGGAAACTGCTGTTTGAGTGGCTCTTATCTGGCTGATTAATGTAGCATTTTCTGCTGCTACACCACCGCTAGATAAGGTAAATGGAGTTCCAATGACCATTGCTGTGGATCTCTTGTATGTTGGATCCCAGAGGAACATTCTCTCAGAGAGTTTTGCATTCTTGTTATCATCGTTGTCAGTTAGAGTAACCGGAATTCTCTGACCAGATGCCCAAGTATTATTTTGTGCAGTCTGTGTTAGAGTTGCAAATGCGAAACCGCCTACGATACTTGTAGAGATATCATTGTATCTTACAACTGCAGACTGGCCTCGTATTATTGGTGAATCTACTGTTACAACGTTTGATTTCTTACCACCGTCCCAGTTACCAAAGATTCCAGTGTTTACACCACCTTGCTCATTGAAGGTCATTGGCTGTGAACCAGTAGTAGCAGTGACTGATTTAGTACTGACTTTAGCTGGGTCACCACGCTGTGTACCATAGAAGATTTGTTTACCGTTTGCTTCGAAGTCAACTACTCTTACAGATTGTGCTGTTGGAGCGAATGTTAACTTTCCATTGTGGTTGAACATCATGGTTGTCATGTTACCGACGAGGTTTTGTGCACCGGCTGTGCCGTCTGCATCAGTACCACCGTTTCGGTTAAAGAGCTCATAAAATGCTGTATTGTTGTTAGCATTAGTGCCCCATGTCCACGAATCATCTTCTGTTGGGTCTATGTTTAACTGTGGATCGTTGATTTGAATGAAGACTTGAGAGTTTTGTGGATAAGCGCTTCTATCTGCAGTAGTAGTGATTAGATTCTGTGGAATCCTGTCAAAAGTCAAGTTGACGATTTGGTCGCCACCGTTCTTTTGATAATCAACTGTTACTGTTGTTGGAATTGCTGAGAAATCATAGAGCTGAATTACTGGCCAAATGTGGGTATATTCGGTCATGTTCTTACTTGAACCAAATCCTGATGGATTGTAGTTGAGAGTCTTATTTTGTCTCACAACGTGTTCCATTTGGAGATAGCCGTTATCATTACCACCTAGATCTGTACAGCTACCAAACGTTCCTGAGGTAACTATATGACCTAGAGTATGATTTGTAGAACCTTGACCACCCTGTGCAATGGTGAATCCCTTTGTATCAGAGTATGATAATCCTCCAAGTTGGCCACCTAAGGCACTTGTTGAAGAACAGAATCCACCAAAGTTGAGGCCTTTACCACTAATACCTACTTGGGTATTAGCTGCTGTAATTGCTTGATTTCTATCCGCAAAGTACGCATACCAATTTCCGTCTGTCGCCTGTGCCATTCTCAGTCTCTTACCGTTGACGGTTACTACAGGTTCTCCATAAGACTGGTCTAATCTGTTTATATCAGGATCAGCCACGACTACTTGGACAACTTGAGGACCGGCAAAGTAGTTATTCCACTGAGAATTTTCAGCAGAGACAAACAAGTTTGCGTTTGTTGATTGAGCTTGTGCGTGTGGGAGTGCGTTTGGCATTCCTACTACTGCACTGCTCGCTAGAAGTATTGTTAATAGTGTTAGACTAGTTATTTTTCGTAATATGTTGTTGTACATAGTTATTATAAGAATTGGTCTGAAATTGATATATAAGTATAATGGACGATTTGTTCATTTTCTAGGTCTAAAGCATGTTATTTTGATATCATGAGTTAATTTTATGAAAAATTCATAATGCATGTATAAAGAATTTACAAATTTGTCTCTTATTTGTAGATCGCTGAATATTTTTCATTGTTTTTCTCTTATTAGTGTATAATTACATATAGCAATAATACGTATGCAACAAATGAATATCTTGAATCCTCATGATAGTACTGTATGGGCCTGATTGTTTTTTGAGTATAATCAAAAATCCAGAATCTACTTGTAAACTTCTTTTCTGCATACAAATTAAGCAAGACATATTTTCTCCAGTTCTATTCTCCATATGTCAACAAGATCTGCGGTGAGTTTTGATCAGGCAATTGATTGAGTTTTGCCACATCAATTAATGGTTATTTTAGTGCACTCGATATGATACTAAATTACCATTCATAGTCTTGTACTTTGATTTGAACAAATGCTGCAAGATTGTTTGCGGTTTGTGCATACGAGTATCATCATTACCAAAATATATTACAACAATAATCAGTAATATTCGTATTATATCCCAAATATCGTTTCAGGTCTAATAAGATTCTCGCGCGATAAAGTAACATTATAAAGGAATGCAGATGAAGGTTCCAAAGAAGCCCGGTAGTGTAGCGGTCAAGCATAGGGGCCTTTGGAGCCCTTGACCCCAGTTCGAGTCTGGGCCGGGCTACTTTACATATAATGCATATTTGAAGAAGTGTTTGGTAAGTGTGGCAATAGAGTAATTCCAATCAAGATGGGTACCATAATCAATAGAATAGGTATGGCAGCAAGAATCAATCCAAGGTACAGACAGTTCTTGGCTTTTTTTAGATCATCCTCTTTTATTACAAAAAATGCAATAATTCCTCCAGCTACATTGAATATAATAGGTAACAAAAACCAGAAACTGCTGCGTCTTTTTACTTGCATGATACCATAATAGTCAAAGTCTAATTTAAAGGAAATTTTACATCTCCAATTTTGACAAAAGTTTGGTTGCAATTACAAATAGTATCACAGCACCAACTCCCAGAATTATCATCTCAGTTGCAACAAGACTATTAAAGTATCCAAATATTCCAGCACGAACCACATCAACAAGATATGTTAGCGGATTAAAGTAAAATGCAGTAGACAGTATAGGTGGAGCGCCCTGTGCAGGATAAAATGCCGTACTTACAAATGCAAAGAACAAAAATACTGTATTAATTATAACATTGAATCCCTCGCTTGACTTTAGTCTAGTTGATATTATAGATGCAATAGAACCAAATAAAATAGAACCAGTAATTGATGCAAATATCACAAGCGGAACAGTCAATATGTTAAACTCTACCTGCTTGAAAAACAGCGGATATCCTACAGCAGTTATCATTGCAGCACTTACCAGTCCTATAATTCCAATAGTATAGACATTTGACACAATATACTGGGCTCGTGTAAATGGCCCTACGAGGATCTGCTCAAACATTCCATGTCTTCTGTCATTCCAAATTATTATTCCAGATATCAGAGTGCTATTCATTATATTGAACCCAATCATCCCTGTTGCAATAAAGGCAGGATAGTCAAGTGTCTTGTTTCCAAATGGTACCTGATGTATCAATGCAGTATACGCAAAGCCTGCAACAAAAATGTAAATCAGTGGAAAGATTATCTGCCAGATAACAAATCCCATGTTAAGTGAAATTGTAAGATTCCTGTTTACCAGACGGATTATTTCATGCATTAGAATTTTTCACCACTGAAAGAAATATCTCTTCCAAGCTAGTAGGTACAACACTTAGGTCTTCTACTGCCATATCATTTGAAGCAAGTATTTTTAATATATCTTGTAAAACCTGTTCTGAATGACTTGAACGGACTGTAATAATAACACCAGAGTCATGCTCAATGGTACACTCTGGTATGCCAGCCAGGAGAGAAGAGATGTCTTTTTGTTCCGATATGTGGATTTTGATAGTTTTTTCTTTTCCAAACTTGTTTTTGAGTTCCCCAGGAGTATCAACTGCAATTATCTTCCCCTTGTTAATTATTGCTATATCATCACAGAGATATTCAGCTTCCTCCAAAATATGTGTAGTAAAAAATATCGTAAGGCCGTCTTTTACCTTTCCTTTGATAAAATCAAGCAAGCCTCTTCTTGCAGACGGGTCAAGTCCTACAGTAGGTTCATCCAAGAATAACAATTCCATGTCATGCATAAATTCCCGTGCTACCTGTACTCTACGTCTCTGTCCTATGGACAAGTCATCATTCTTCTTTTTTCTAATATCTACAAGGTCAAATGCAACAAGAAGTTCTTCAACACGGTCTTTGCGAATATTTTTTTCAACATTCCACATCATGCCATATTTATCAAGTGCTTTTTCAACACTCAGAGTTGGCTCGTAGCTTGGCTGTTGTAATACAACCCCGATCTTTTTCCTTACCTCAAGGGGTGATTTTATTGCATCAATTCCCAGAATATTCATTTGTCCCCCTGTAGGCGGAATTAGTGTAGTCAAAAGCTTCATCGTAGTAGTCTTTCCAGCACCATTTGGTCCCAAAAATCCAAAAATTTTGCCTGACGGTACTTGCAGATCAATATTATCTACTGCCATAAAGTTACCATAAGATTTTGAAAGTAATCTAGCTTCTATGCAATACAACAAGAGCGATCTTTTCTTCCCACTAATTTATCTACTGAAATTTTATATGATCCACTTTCCATCAAGACGTGATTGTCAGAATTTGATTCATTGTTAAGCAAACTCTTGGAGCAAAGGCCCGACCTCACAAAGGCACAGATTGATGAGATGATACAGAAAAAGAAAGAAAAGATTGGTGCAGGATATCTAACAGACCAAGGAGCGCTCTTTCTGATAGCATCTGATCTTGGAGTTTCACTAAACGAGCCACTAAAAGTAGAGATGGGTCTAAAGGATCTCTATGTTGGTGCAAAAGAGATAACTCTTGCCACAAGAGTGATGAATGTTTATCCAGTAAAGCAGTTTGCACGCAAAGATGGTTCCCAGTTTCTATTACGTACAATGACAGTATACGATGGAGATTCAAGAGCCCAGGTAAAACTATGGGACGAAAAGGCAAACTTGCCAGGAATTGAGAATCTAAAACCAGGTGACCTTGTAAAAATAATCAAGGCATATGTCAAGTCAGATATGAAGGGAAATCCAATAATCAACGTAGGCTCTGGCTCAAATATTGAGCCAAATGGAACGGTAAGTAATATCCCATCTCTTGATGCAATAACTGATGACGTAGGCAGTGTAAAAGAGAACCAGCAAAATCTCGTAGTGACTGGCATCCTTGATGGAAATATCAGGGCTACAGAATTTACAAACTTTAAAGGAGAGCCCGGAAAGTCAGTGCAGCTTAGACTCAAAGGAAAAGATGGAACAGTTGTACGAGTAGTTTTGTGGAATGTAGATCAAAAAACTATACCCAAAGTAATTACATCGGGTGCAAAGACCAGACTGATTGGAGTAAAGACAAAGGTTGGCCAGATGGGTCTTGAACTTCATGGTGATGAAGGAACAGTAATAGAGATAGAGGGAGCAACAGAGATTCAACCAATTATTATGAGAATTTTATCTATTACAAAAAGCGATTCTGGAAATACATTAATTCTTGGAACAAGGCAGGACAAGAATCTCATCAGCATTACTGATACAGTATCTTTGACAAAAGATCTTGTCTTAGGTGATGTCATAGAATGCATGCCATCAAAGGTATATGGAAATTCTATCACACTTGAGGGTGATTCATTTGTAAGAAAGATTGATGATCAAAAAATTCCAACGTTATCAGAAATTAGAACAAAGATTAAGGAAATAAAACCAGCTGACACACTTTACTGTGTTGAAGCAATAATTCTAAAGTCACCAGAAAAAAAAGAGATCCAGACAAAGACAGGTGAGACTATCTTACTTTCTGAGACATTTATTGAAGACGATACAGGTCAGATATGGCTCAAGGGTTGGAGATCACAGGCAAGACTTTTGGAACAATTTACTCAAGGAGAAATAATTACAGTAACTGCAGTTAATGCAAAATCAGGTCTTGAAGGAAGAATAGAATTGTTTTTGAGCCCCTATTCTGTTATAACACGAAAGAACTAGTCCCAAAATCCCCTAGTTGTAACATACTGTCGTTCTGCTTCGTAAATTTGTTTATAGAGTTCTTCTTCTCCAACCATGTTTCTTAGAATCCTTGCAGCAGTGTCAGCTCCTACACCATAGCCTGATATGACAACAAGCGCAGTCTTGCCAAAGTTTGCAAGAAGTGATGACACCTTCCAGGCTCGATTAAACTTGTGGTTCTCTTCAGCAGTAATTTTTTTGCCTGCAAACTTTTTTTGCACTATTTTTGGCAGGTCATAGTCAGAGTAAAATGTAGCAGATATCTGCCGTGACTTGCAATATGGACACGATGGAATCTCATTTATCTGACCTGTCTCAATTACTTTTTCCCACTTGCCACACCTTACACACACCAGCCTATGTCGTGTCTTTAAGAGTCTAGATTTTACCAGATCCAATATCCCCTTGTCCATATTTGCAGGAGATGCATAGTATTTTGTTGTATGATCAAGTATAGGCTCTGCAAGTTTTGAAAAACCATCAACTTCAACCCATGTTATCTTGATCTTGTTTAATTTTATATCTTGGAGTAATTGAGAGGTGTTTTGCAAGTCATACTTGTCATGATATAATTCCCGTAGTGCCTCTTTTGCAAGTGCAGTTTTAGAATATTTTTCATACAAAAATCTTGCAGATTTTCTGTCATAGACTGCCCCTCTTCCCACGATTCCAAACTTTTTTGCCACACACCAAGTTCTCCAGTTTACATTGTGTGTCCCAGCAAGCGAAGCTTGTACAATTTCTTGAAGATCATAATCATCTATAAGAATATCAATAACAGCTTTTTCCAATATCCTCCCATTTGATGAAAGCATTATTCTATATGCATCAGACCTAGAGTTTACAAGATATCCACTTTTGGCAGAGAGCATTGCAGAAAGCAACATTGCAAGGGTAGAATTTATCCTAGTCCCAAAACAGCAATGTACCACTACAGTATTTCTCACTCGTTGTGATTCAACAACAATATTTTTTTCGTCTGGAATTACATCAAGTTTTAGGTTATCCATTATTTTATTTGTAAAAGATGTAATGATGGTCTTTGTTCTGACCATACCGACTTTTTTCGCCGTATTATAGTCAACTGGGATGTTCTCACCTTCCCAGTATGGTACATTAATTCCAGCAGACTGGATGGGCTCTACATTTACTTTTAAAGACTTGTCATCTACGTTTAGAATTCTCCATTGCATGCCCCTTAGTACAAAGACACTTCCTTGTTCCCCATTATCACCTACAAATCTCTGGTCAAGGCTACCGATTATTTTCTTTGAAGCAGTATCAAATACTTTGAATTTTAAAATGTCTGGAATTGTTGAAAGATTTTCAAAATAGTACCTAAATGAGCGGCCTTTTTTTGTAAACGTCATCTCTTCTTTATCTAGATAAATTATAGAGCCATTGTGCAAAATCTCAAGTACTGCAAGAAGGTCTTCTGCGGTTATGTTTCTAAATGAATAGGCCTGTCTTGCCATATTTAATGCAAAGTCAACTGAGACTTGGCCAAATTGCATAGCCATCCCTACCAAGTGATGTGCAAGGACATCTAGTGCACCGTCATGAACTATCTGATCCTCAATAGATTTCTCCTTTACACGCTCCAAGATTGCAAGTGCTTCAATCTCATCATCAGGATTGTTAGTTACAATCAGTCCCTTTGCAGAAGAACCTCTTGTGTGTCTACTTCGTCCAATTCTTTGCATTAGTTTTGACACTTGCCTTGGTGAACCATAATGAATTACAAGTTCAACAGATCCAATATCAAGACCAAGCTCAAGTGATGAAGTACAAACCACAATACCTGGTTTTCCAGACTTGAGTGTCTCTTCAGTCTCCTCACGAACCTGCTGAGAAAGAGAACCATGATGCAATTCTATTGCAAGACTAGATCTTTCCTTTAGAACTGATGCAAGATATTCTGATTCGCCCCTAGTGTTGGTAAATAACAATACCGGAGAATTGGCATAGTTTTTTGTGACATATTCTATGATGTGGTCTACTACATCTGTAATTGTACCTTCTATGTATTTTACCTCAACGTCGTATTTTCTAATTGAATGATCTTCAATTATTCTACATTTTCTTTTTGTTCCAACTACAAATTTTCCAGCATCTCCAGTATTTCCTACTGTTGCAGAAAGTCCCACTCTAGTAATTGGATATGTAGTGTTTGCCTGCAATCTTTCAAGACTGAGTGAGAGTTGTGCGCCTCTTTCGTTGCCTAAAAGTTCGTGTACTTCGTCCAATACTATCCATTCAAGCTCATCAAGTGCCTTTAGCATTCCAGCTTGTGTCAGTAAAATTATGATTGTTTCAGGTGTTGTTATCAGTATGTCAGGCGGTGAGAGATTTATCTTGCGTCTCATTGATTGAGACGTATCACCGTGTCTTACTTCGATTCGAAGACCCTCAGTTTCTGCATATTCAATAATCCTCTTAAAGACATCCCTATTGAGTGCACGAAGTGGGGTGACGTATAGTACTTTTATCTTGTCTTGTTTTTTAGATTTTGCAACTCTTGCAAAGATTGGAATTACAGCAGTCTCCGTTTTTCCCGAACCTGTTGGTGCAATTACCAGCGAATCAATCTTTTGAAATATTATAGGAGCAGCCTTCTTTTGTATCTCAGTTAAATTCTTAAAACCAAGATTACGAAATTTTACTTCTAACTCAAGTAGTAGATGATTCTGGCTCTTTACTTTGTCTTGTTCTAGATCGCTCGTATACCATTACACCAACTAAACCTATACCAAATAAAACCGCCGAGATAATTGGTATATAATCAAAAATTCCTGCCATATGATTCATTATTTCTACAGTGATAAATAGGTTAAGATATTTCTACCAATCCTGCTTGGGTTATCTCGTACAAGATCTCTTTTCTTTTTCCAAATGAAGGCAATACCCGTGCTTTGTATATTTTTCCATCTTTTTCAAGCTTGATTTTTCTATGTGTAAACATACTAATTGACTTGTTCAAGGATTCAATCTCTTGATCATCTGAACTTCTTACAATATTAGTTACAACTATTGGAATCCTTGCGTTAATTGAAATCATACTTAGCAAATGCATATACTCCATAAATCGAATATGTTTTTCAAGGGAATTTGTCTCTCTAGAATATTCAAATGTAAACAGATCAGTTATGTTTTCTATTACAACCAGTTTAGGTGCTAGCTCTGATATTTTTTTTACATACTCAAATTGTTCTGCAGTATTTGTTATTCTTGCTACAATCATGTTATCAAGAAGCGAAGCTTGTAAATTTTTTAGTTTGATTAGTTGCAGCATCCTTTCGGGTCTAAATCCACCTGTAGTATCTTGATACAATACGATTCCATCTTGCAATGAATTTAGAGAAATCTGCATTGCAAGTTGTGTCTTTCCACTTCCTCCAGGTCCAAAAATATCGATTATCATACCATCCATTATGCCACCCCCAAGCAGATCATCAAGTCCTAGAAGACCAGTGGAAATCAATTCTAATCTAGAATTTATCAGAAATTAAAGAGTATAAGTGATGATCGGGAAGGCTTTTATTCCCTATTTCAAGCAGTGGTGACAAGTGATTTGTGATTGTCACAAGCAGCAACTCCAAAAAGACCTTTAACTACACTTCAAAAAGGGATTAACAAAAAAGTTACAGTCCGACTAAAAAGTGAGATAGAATACAAAGGCAAAATGAATAACGTAGATTCGTATATGAATCTCATAATGACAGATGCCGAAGAGATAAGCAATGGCAAAATTATTGCAAATTACGGCAGAGTCATAGTCAGAGGAAACAACGTACTTTTCATAAAATTAGAAAATGAGTTATAGGGAATTCAATTATGGCCTCTTCTAGAAGCTACCTATTTACTTCAGAATCAGTTACAGAGGGTCACCCAGACAAGATTTGTGACCAAATATCTGATGCAGTTTTGGACGAATTTTTAAAACAAGATCCTGATTCAAGAGTAGCAGTAGAGACTTTGACTACCACAGGTGTTGTAGTGGTAGCTGGTGAAGTTACCTCAAAGGCAAGATTTGACATACAGGATATAGTAAGAAAAACCATTAGAGAGATCGGATACGATAATCCACAATATGGCTTTGATGCAGACTCTTGCAGTGTTTTAGTTGCACTTCATGCACAGAGTCCTGACATATCAATGGGAGTTACTGCAAATGACAATAAAGATCAAGGAGCTGGAGACCAGGGTCTCATGTTTGGATATGCAACAAATGAGACAGAAGATTTTATGCCCATGCCAATTTTACTTGCACACAAGCTTACAAAACGTCTTGCTGAGGCAAGAAAGAAAAAAGAACTTCCATGGGCAAGACCAGATGGCAAGTCTCAGGTTACAGTAGAATATGAAAATGGTAAACCAAAACGCATAGATGCTATTGTTATTTCAACACAGCATTCTCCTGAGATTACAAATGAACAAATTAGAAAAGAGATAATTGATAAAGTAATCAAACCAGTTTGTGGAAAATTGTGGGATGACAAGATAAAGATTCATGTAAATCCAACTGGCAGATTTGTCATAGGAGGTCCCCCAGGAGATGCAGGACTTACGGGCAGAAAGATAATTGTCGATACTTATGGTGGCATGGGAAGACATGGTGGTGGTGCCTTTTCTGGAAAAGATCCATCAAAGGTAGACAGATCAGCATGTTACATGTGCAGATACATAGCAAAGAACATTGTCGCAGCAGGTCTTGCGGACAAATGTGAAGTACAAGTTGCATATGCAATTGGTGTTGCAGAACCAGTCTCTCTTATGGTAAACACGTTTGAAACAAATAAAATTCCTGAAGAGCAGATTGAAAATATAGTAAGAAAACATTTTGATATGAGGCCTTCTGCCATTATTTCCCAGTTAAAATTAAAGAATGCAATATACCGAAAGACTGCGGCTTATGGACATTTTGGAAGAAACGAACCTGAATTTACATGGGAAAAGACAGACAAGATAGAAGTATTAAGAAAGGCTGCTGGACTTTAAGACTTCGCCATATTTTGTAAATCTCATTTGTGCAAGACTTGCAAGTTTTTCATGATTGCCAACATAATCACCAATCATTATGCTTAAAATCTATTTTTTTTATCTCTATTTTTTTTACGCCAATGAATTGTCTGACAAAAGTATTGTAACTTACTGTTTGAGGCCCTGCCAAATCAAGTATTTTATTTGAAAATGAATTTTCCATAATTGATTTGATCATAACCTTTGCTACATCACCAACAAAGATTGGCTGGAAGCGATAATTACCAGAACCAGGAATCATAACTTTGCCTTTTTTTATTTGTCTTTGTAGATTTTTTGAGAGAGGATCATCTTTTCCTATAATATATGACGCTCTAAGAATAGTATAATCAAGTCCAGAGTGGATTATTTCTTGTTCAGCTTTGTATTTTGAAATAAAATAACCAAGAGTAGAGGATTTATCAACTCCAAGACCGCTAATGTAAATTATTTTTTTTATCCTTGCTTTTTTACATAGTTTAATGACATTTTTAGTAAGAGAGACGTTCACCTTTTCATAATCTGAATCTATAGTCTGTCTTCCTTGACCAATAAAATGTAATAATGCACTGGAACCTTTTATTTTGGATACAAGATTATTTTCAGATAGAGTATCAGATGATATTACTCTTGCAAAGTTTATTGATTTTTCATTTCCTTTACGCACCAAGCCTATAACATGAAATCCATTTTTTGAAAGAAACTTGCCTACATTCTTTCCCACAAAGCCATTTGCGCCAGTAATCACCACTGATCTACTTTGATTCATACAAAAACAGGGATATAATGCCGACAAATTAATTTTGGTCTTTGATATATAATATAGCAGTTGAATATAGTAGACTGCCATCAGATCTTAGGCATCCAAGTAGGAGCTTCACAAAAGGAGATAAAGAATGCATACAGACTACTTTCTTTAAAATATCATCCAGATAGGAATAAGGACAACAAGGATGAAGAGAGATTCAAGAAGATAATTGAAGCGTATCAACAATTAAGAAACGCTGAAAAGAAAAAGGACAAGATTTCAGAAAGTGAGGTAGCTGCAAAATACTCTGATTTTTGGAAAAAGTATGACAAGGACGCAAGTGAGGAATTTAATTTTGGATCAAACTTTGCTGAATTTAGACATGAGTTTGGAGCAAAAGTTACTCAAGACTATGAACATAACCAAGAAAAGGAATCCTCCCCAATGAGTACTCACATAATACTTTACGGAGGATTAGGAGCAATTGCTCTATGGATAATTCTATCAAGCATATTGAAATAATCTGATAAGGGATTAATACATAAGAAAATAAGTCATTTTCATGGTAGAAGAAGAGAAGCCAAAAGGGAAGATGAGGACAGGTTTTACCACGGGGACCTCAGCAACAGCTGGTGCAAAAGCTGCTATACTTGCAATCATAGAACAAAAAAAGATAGATTTTGTTGATGTTACCTTACCCAAAAAATCTCAGATTCGAATAAAAATTGAAAATTGCAAATTTAGTAAAAACAGTTCTACAGGTATAGTGATAAAAGATGGGGGAGACGATCCCGATGTCACTCATGGAGCTGAAATAATAACAGAGATCTCACTTACTGAAAAACCCGGAGAGATAGAAATTGATGGTGGAGAAGGGGTTGGCAGAGTTACCAAACCCGGATTAGGGTTAGAGATAGGCACTGCTGCCATAAATCCAACCCCAAAAAAAATGATAAAAGAAAATATTTTAGAAGTAGCAAAAGATCTTCTTGTAAAAAATGGAATCAGAGTATTGATATCAGTACCAAAGGGAAGAGAGCTTGCACTCATGACAGATAATCCAAGACTTGGGATTATTGGAGGCATTTCAATTCTTGGAACAAGTGGTATAGTTGTTCCATATTCTACAGCTTCATTTGCTGCAGCAATTAGACAAAGTATCGAAGTTACTAGAGCAATGGGAGATGACACTGTTGTTTTAACAACGGGTGGGAGAAGTGAAGATTTTGCAAGAAAGATAATTAATTTGCCAGACCATTGTTTTGTACAAATGGGAGACTTTTCAGGATATACCGTACAGGTTTGTGCAAAGAAAGACATCAAGAAAGCATATGTTGCTGGATTTATCGGAAAGCTAGCAAAAATGGCAATGGGGGTAAAACAGACTCATGTAAAGGGCTCAAAGGTTGATATGGAATTTCTTGCAGATTTAGCCAAGAAATGCAAGGTGCCACAAGAGGTGGTAGATAATATCAAAAAGGCAAACACTGCAAGGCATGTATTTGACATTATAAATGAAAAAAACATTTCTGGCTATTTCGACATTGTTTGCTCAGAGGCTCACAAACAACTAGGAAAATATTCTGATAACAAGTTTGAGATCGAGGTTATAATGTTTGATTTTGACGGTAAGGTAATCGGGGTTTTCCCAAAGAGTAACAAATATCTTAAGACCTAGAAAAATTACCTTGTGGAAAACGTAGTAATAATTGCTATAACAAAAAATGGTATTGCTACAGCACATTTGCTCAAACAACGTTTTCCAACATGGAAGATATTTTCTCCCTCAAAGCTTCGCCAAGATGGAAAAGATATCGAGTGGTTTGATGAATCAACTACCCTAAAGGTAAAAGAGTTGTTCCAAAATAATGAAGCTCTAGTATGTATTTTTTCTCTTGGTGCAGTGATAAGATTGGTTGCACCTCACCTGAAGGATAAAAAGACAGATCCTGCAGTAGTAGTAATAGACGACACTGCAAAATTTGTCATAAGTACACTCTCAGGCCATCTGGGAGGTGCAAATGAGCTTGCCGAAAAAATAGCTTCTACGCTTGGCGCCATTCCAGTTATTACTACCGCAGCAGATGTAAACAAGACAATTGCAGTGGACCTGCTTGGAAGGGAGTTTGGTTGGAGTATTGATGAAACTTCTAGTGTAACAAAGGTTAGCGCATTTATGGTAAATGAAGAAAAAATTGGCGTCTTCCAAGATGCAGGAGAAAAAGATTGGTGGTTACCAAAAAAGGAGCTTCCAAAAAATGTCCACATTTACAAATCATTTGACGAGATGATAGCATCTGACTGTAAGGGATTTCTTATAATTTCTGATAAAATAATAGAAAACAAGGAAATCCAAGATCGTGTTGTTATTTACAGACCAAAGACCCTGTTTGTTGGAGTAGGCCTACACTGGGATACCACAAAAGATACCATTAGAGAAGGGATGAATTTTTGCCTGTCTAAATTCAAGATTAGTCCAAAATCAGTTGCAAAATTTGCATCAATTAAAAAAGAAGATAATGTAAAGGGATTACAAGAATTATCAAGTGAGATGAATGTGCCATTAGAATATTTTGACAAGACAGATCTTTCTGCCATAAGCATACCCAATCCTTCAGATGTTGTACAGACGTTTGAGGGTACACCAAGTGTATCAGAAGCTGCCGCAATCAAGTCCTCTGGAGGAGAGTTGATTGTACAGAAACATAAATTTCCTCCAAACCTTACAATTGCGATAGCACGGAGATCAAATTGAAGCGTGGCCTTTTGTTAATAGATAGAGGAAGTAAGGAAAGGGAAGCTGGCGAGGAGCTTGAAACTATTTGCAAGGAAATAAAGAAGAAAGGCGATTATGATTTTGCCGAGTATTGTTTTCTAGAAGTAACACCGCCATACATCGAAGACGGAATTAAAAAGTGCCTAAAAAGTGATATAGATTCTCTTACTATAGTGCCATACTTTTTGTATCCAGGAAAAAAAGTTAAGGCATCTGTTACAGAAGTAATGAAGTATCAGACAACAACAAATGTCAAGTTTCTTGTCACAAAACCCATGTCCATGCATATGACTCTTGTGAGACTAGTTGAAAGTAGGATCAAATCGGCACTTGATAAAGGTGGAGTTTTACTAACAAATGACAAGATAGATGTCTTGGTAATTGGGCATGGAAGTAAAGATCCTAATGCAAAAATGTCAATAAAATATGTGGTAGATGAACTTGGTCATTTGTATAGAAATGTAGATTACTGTTTCCTTGAGATCGAAGAACCAAACATAGAACAAGGAATAGAAATCTGCAAGAAAAGAGATCCAGAGGTTCTTGTAGTTGTTTTTTACTTTTTACATGAGGGAGCACATGTAAAAACAGATATCAATGCTGATCTTAGGCCAGCATTGGAGAAGCATAAGTTGAAAAAAGTTTTGATCACGCAACACATAGGAACTGATCAGAAGATGATCGACCTGATCATTGAGAGAGCCCAAGAGGTAGAGACATGATTACCCAAAAGGGTCAGTCAATAGAAGACAAGAGTATGGAAATAATAGATAGTGAGATCGGCTCTCACCCATACTCACCTGACGAGTGGATAATAGTAAAAAGAATAATTCACTCCACTGCAGATTTTGATTTTGCAAGACAGAACAAGGTGGTGTTTCACAAGGATGCAATACAGAGTGCCATAGATGCATTACAAAAAGGATGCAATATCATAGTTGATGTCAATGGCGTAATAGGCGGTTTTAACAAGGACAATATGAAAAAATTTGGAAATCAAGTGATATGCAGTATATCAGATCCTCAGGTAGTAGAGGAAGCAAAAAAACTCAACAAGACACGTGCCCAGACTTCAATGAGATTAGCAGCAAAGCAGATGGACCATGGAATAGTAGTCATAGGAAATGCGCCTACTGCACTCATCGAGGTAATACAGATGATAAAAGAGGGTGTAACATCTCCTGCACTTGTCATTGGAATTCCTGTAGGATTTGTCTGTGCAGTAGAGTCAAAGGATGAGCTTCGCACTACAGATGTGCCATATATCACAAACATTGGCAGAAAGGGAGGCAGTCCATGTGCTTCTGCAATTGTCAATGCACTTTACAAAATTCTTGCAGCAAGATCAAAATCTTAGATTACTTTCTTGAATAAGATATGCATGATTTTACAAAGTTGGCAGCAATTGGAGAGCCATCAAAGTGTACATGCATGTATGATGCAAGTGCATTGTATATAGTCAGGCCATCTTTTTTATCTTTGATGCCAATGCCAATGGACAGATCATATGCAAATTTTGAATCTTTTGACAGTAAATCCAGTTCAGAATAATGAAATTCATGACCTTTGATAGTTTTTGATTGCAAGGAAAATGGGAAATTTGATCCTAACTTGGCACTAGTATAATTTAGTTTTAGTTTCTTTTCCATTATAGTAACAGCGTCAAAAAGTCCCACCATCTTGAATTTCCCAGACTTGTAACTAATGGATTTGGTCAGATACATAAGCCCCCCACACTCTGCATAAATCGGCATTCCATCTTGGGCATATTTTTTTACCAGTTTCTTCATGATATCGTTTCTTTGGAGTAGGTCTCCTTTGACTTCAGGAAATCCACCTCCAATGTAGATTCCATCACATGGCGGTATTTTTTCATCTGAAACTGGACTAAAGAATACAATTTCTGCACCAAGCCTCCTTAGCGAGTCTAGATTATCCTGATAATAGAAATTAAAGGACTCGTCCATAGCGATGGCTATCCTGGTTTGTGTTTTTTTATCTTTTGTATAAGGAACTTTAGGTAGATCAGGTCCACTTTTGGCAAGTTTTATTATTTTTTCAATTTCAATAAAACCTGAAAGTGATTTTGCAATGGACTTGATTTTCCCATCAAGAGATTGCTTTTCTCTTACAGGTATAAGACCAAGATGTCTTGATTCAAGCTTGATGTCATTTATTCTTGGAATGACTCCAAGTATTGGAAGCCCTACTTTTTTTAATGCATCCCTGCACAGGGTTTCATGTTTTTTACTCCCAATTTTATTTAATATAACACCGCAAATTCTAGAGTTTTTCTCAAAATTATCAAATCCAAGTGCAGTTGCAGCAATAGAGCGAGCAGCTTTACTTGCATCCAAGACAAGTATAACATTAGATTTTGTTATATTTGCAACATCATACGTGCTTGCAAAGCTTGATTTTCCATCAAATCCATCATAGTATCCCATTACGCCTTCAATTATAGAAATGTCTTGATGGGAGTTTTTGACAAAATTCTTTAAAACTCTATTTTTTCCCATCATCCAGACATCAAGATTACGAGCAACTTTACCTGAGACAGAGCTGAGATAGCTTGGATCTATAAAATCTGGTCCCACCTTGAATGGCTGAACCGAGTATCCCTTTTCCCGTAGTCCATGTATTATTGCAGTTGTTATAGATGTCTTACCTACTCCACTTGTAACACCTGCAAGAACAATTCTTGGAATCTTCATGTCTCTTCGTCTTTGTTAGTATTTTTTATAATTTGAAAAAGTTGCTGGAGTGCAAGTTTTGGATGATGTGCTGCAAGTTTTAGCATATTGGTCACACCAAAATCTGCCTTGATGAAATCAAGAAATTCTTCAGCAGAGAGTTCACCTATTATTTCAATTTCCTTGTCCCATTCTTGATCACTTAGATTAAGCCACCTATACTGTACCTTGACTGCAGCTGCTATCTTTGATCCTATTGCTTTTTTCATGGTTTGCTCATAGGATTTCAGAGATTCCTTGGATACATCACCTTGAAGTATAGACTCGCCACCAATTCTGCCTGCTGCTCTGCCAAATTCAATTGCATACCTTATCCCCTCAAGAACCAACGGGTTTGCCTGTCCTGCAGAGTCGCCCACCATTATGAGATTGTCATCTATGGTTGACTGTCTTAGTCCTTCGTTTGGAATCAGACCATAATGAAACTCGACTGGAACAATTCTTCCAAGATCATTTAGCGGTTTTGGTCTTTTTTCCAACAGTTCAATCAAGAGTTTGCTTGCATCTGCTTGAGAATTGGGTTTTCCCACTCCCACTCCTATACGGACCTTATTTTTCCCCAAAGGAAAAATCCATGCATAGCCTGCGGGAGAATATTGTGAACCCACCATGAGATACCACGTATCAGAGTCAATTTTATCGACATATGCTTCATACTCTGCACCTGCCCCAAATCTTTTCCATGGCATAACAATGCCAAGAGATCTTCCAACAACAGAGTAAAAACCACTTGCATCTATGACAAGTTTTGAATTAAAAACTAGTTCTTCTTTAAGCGAGGTTGCCTTTACTCCACTTAATTTTCCCTTGTCATTTTTTATCGCATCAGTCACACTAGTTCTTAAAAAAATGTCTGCCCCTACACTTGCAGCTTGGTATGCTAGAAATTGGTATGTCTTTCTTACATCCAAAACTGCAGCTTGTGCAGTATCACTTTTTTTTATTACATAATTATTTGGAGAGTAAAATGCATAGTTGCTTATTTCATTATAATACTCGGATGGTATTCCAAATGATTTTGCTTCCTTTATCCATGTTACACCGCTTGTCCTAACATTTTGTCCTATTGCTTCATCTCTTTCAAGGACTACAACACTGAGACCTTTTTTTGCAGCTCCCCACGCTGCTGACAAGCCTGCCGGTCCTCCTCCCACAACGACTACATCATAATCATAACTTTTAGTCATTAGTATTACTCAAATTTTCCAATGTTCAATATTATAAGCTGTGGTTTTGCCAAGACAGGTCATTTTCCAACCCAATCTTTTTACCTAACACACAAAAAATATTCTCAATGACAAAGGGACTAGTCATAGTTTACACTGGAAAGGGAAAGGGAAAAACAACAGCAGCTCTTGGAATAGCTCTTCGTGCAGTTGGCTATGATCATAAAGTTTGCATGATACAGTTCATCAAGGGTTCATGGCATTATGGCGAGATGACATCATCAAAGAGGCTAGAGCCCGAGTTTGAACTCACTGCAATTGGCAAGGGCTTTGTTGGAATAATAGACGACAAGAGTCCTATTGAGGATCATAAAAAGGTGGCAGAGGAGGCACTCAGAGTTGCACAGGAAAAAATTAATTCAAAAATCTACAATATAGTAATACTTGATGAGATAAATTATGCCATAAATCTTGGCCTGATAAATCTAAAAGATGTCTTGGAAATTATTTCAAACAAACCTAATGATGTCAGCTTGGTTCTTACTGGAAATTATGCCAAAGATGAAGTAATAGAGAAAGCGGATCTAGTTACTGAAATGAGGGAGATTAAACACCCGTTCAAATCTGGAATAAAAGCAAAAAAAGGAATCGACTTTTAATCAGCAACATTAAATTATGTACAATAAATTTGAAGGCTATGACAACAACTATCCAGAATTTTCCTGAAGTGGGAGAGATTGTAGTTGCCACTGTAACACGAATAGTAGATCAGGGAGCTTATGTTGCACTTGATGAATATAATAATGTCCAAGGATTCTTACATGTCTCAGAAATTGCTACTGGTTGGATAAGAAATGTAGCAAAATTTCTCAAAGTAGGAGAGAAAAAAGTTTTACTGGTAAAACGAGTAGATCCTCGAAGATCTGAAATAGACTTGTCATTAAAACAAGTATCATCTGATCAAAAAAAGAAGAAGCTTTTAGAGATAAAACGCGGTGAAAAAGAAGAGGCTTTAATTGAAAATCTAAAATCTCGCATAAGCTTGTCCGAGTCTGAGATGGGAAAATTAGAAAATGTTCTAGTAGAAAAATTTGGCTCAGTTTATGATGCATTTTCTGAAGTTTCAACCAAAGGCATATCAGTTTTAGATAACCTCAACATTTCTCCAAAGGCATTAACTATTATTGCAGAATTGGGTTCAAAAATTCAGGTTCCACATGTTGAGATACGCGGAATTTTTGAGCTAACCTGTAACAAGTCAAATGGCATTGAAATAATCAAGCATGCATTAATTGATTCTACAGCTAACAAGAAGGAGATCTCTATTACATACATTGGTGCTCCCAAATATCGTATTACTCTTACTGCTCCAAACTTTAAGGAGGCTGAAAAGGAACTCAAACCAATTATTTCCTCAGTACAAGATGCCATAGAGAAGAAGGGAGGCACCTTCAAGTTCACAAGAGAAGAATCAAAGAAGACAAGAGAAGGCTAACAATGCACTTTCAGATGAGAAAATGTACAGATTGTAAAAGATACACCCTAAAAGATGAGTGTTCCAAGTGCGGACACCAGACTGTTACTGTACATCCGGGAAAATATTCTCCAGATGACAAGTATGCAAGATATCGTATTTCAGACAGATACAAGCAGTAACTAGTTTTATTTTGTCGTACTGTTTGATGATTCTATACTAATTTTGGATACCCGTGCAGCATCAGCATCTACTGGCTGGTTAGTAGCAGGATCTGTCTGTAGTGCTGCTATCTTGTCAACAACATCTTGACCAGATACGACCTGACCAAATAAAGTATACTGATTGTTCAACCAAGGCGCATCTCCAACTGTGATAAAGAATTGAGAGCTTCCACTGTTAACATCAGTGCTGCGTGCCATGCCTACCATGTATTTTGTGAAATTCATATTAGAACTAAATTCTGGTGGAATTGTATGTCCTGAATCTCCAAGGCCCCAAGTACTTCTATCACCTTTTATCGTATTTGGATCACCGCCCTGAATCATAAAGCCTGGAATTATTCTATGAAATACAGTTCCGTCATAGAAACCAGAATTAGCAAGATTGACAAAATTTGTTGTTGTCTGTGGTGCTACATTATTAAAAAATTTGAATTTTATCTCTCCAAACTTTGTATCAATAACTGCAATGTTTCCACCATTGCTTGTAGTGGTTGTGGGTTTTATTGTAGGTGTAACTGAGCCACTTCCTTGTGAATTACTATTAGTAGATGATGTCACATTCTGAGATTGATAGTCTGGGTTTACTTGATAAATCAATACGCCTGAAAAGACACCCGAGTCTGTCCTATTGAGACTTGCAGATGAATATACTAGACGTAGTGGCCCATTTCCGTTTGAAGGGTATTTGATGGTTTTTGAGTAAATTGCCGTATAACCTGTAGTGTAGGTTGGTGATTCATTGTGAGTATTTGAATCATAATATGTTAGAGGAGTAAACGGAAACATTTGTCCAAGCAAAGTATTTTGCCAGAAATAATCTGTTGGCGTAAAGGCATCATCTTGTAGGAATTTAGATGAATCAAGGCCGCCTATTTTCATGAACCATTGTTTCTTGCTTTCATCTCCTCCTCCTCCAAGTACGTAAAGGTCTTGACCGTTTGAAACAAACTTTTGGCCTACAACATAAACTAGAACATAGTTTGCTCCCATCTTCTTTAATGCCTTCCATGCTTCATCAGGAGAATCTAAAAGCATTCTTGCAATGTTTGCTATTACATTTGTATCAACTGTGGCGTTATCAGCAATTGTCGTTCTTTCTCCCAAAGTCTGTATCCAGTATCCATAGTCCCACCATGAGGCAACCACAGAATCTTTTGGAGTGTTAGTTTTTAGCCAGTTTAGAGCATCTGGCCAGTCACTAGTTGAGATGGCAAAGTTTGAACCTCCATTAAGAATTGTAGGTGGGGATTTTGTTATTGATATCCAATTTCCATTTACTGGATACAAGGTTGGAACCAGAAATAATGCCACTATCACAGCAACAAACGCTATCTTTGGAATTCTTCCAAGCAAATCACTAGTTTTCTTAATCGGAGTTGTTTCCTTTCTTGTTCGAGTTGTTCCTTTGTTTGATGATTCGATGACCTTGACCTGCTTGTTTTCTTTTTTCAGAATATCTGTCACAAGTATGGCAAGACCTATAGATGAAAGTATGATTACAGAAGTTGCAGTAAGTAATTCTAATCTAGAGAAAGTAGAACCAGAATACGCTCCAACTATACCTATGATCAAAGCAAATACAATCATCTCATTTCTAAGAGAGAATTTGGACGTATTTTCATCTCCATTCTTCTTTCTGAACACAAGCCAGATTCCAAGGCCTGCAAATAACATTAGCACTGAGAAATAGCTAAAGTTTTGTGCAAGTGTTGGCGTAGCATGCTCTGCAACAGAGTCAACAAGAGGATCCTCGGAGGTCAGGAATGGATCCATTGCATTTAGATAACGAAAACTTGTAGAATGAAAAGCGCCTGAAGATAATACCATGCCACCAATTATTACAAGAGCGGCTAAAGCTAGTAGACTATTACGCATACGATGTTGTTCTTTACTATATTTTTGAATGAAGATTATTATTACAAGCAATATAGTTGGCCCAATCATTGCAAATCCCCTCATGCCAAATACAAAAGTTGGACCAGGTCTTGCAAACAGACCTCCAGATATCACCATGGTTACTGCTACAAATAATGGAACTGCCCAAAGCAGAAAATTATGATCTTTTCGTATGAAAGGCAGGGCAACGAAGAACAATCCCAGAGGAAGAAGGAAGAACTCTATTCCTCCCCAAGATGCAAAACCTGTAGCAAGGAAGAATCCTCCTCCTACCATCTTGGCAGCAGCAACTTTTTTGTTCTTGGATTTTAGTCCACTTAGAAACAGATAGACTCCCAATAACCCATAAAACAAACCTAAAGGTTCAGACTTGAACCATCCAATGGTTCCTCTAACTATTATTGGAGGCGATAATGCAAAGAAGAGAGAAGCAAAGAGACCTGCACTAGTACCTCCCAAAACACGCACAAGTGCAAATATGACTATTACCGTCATAGAACCAAAAACTACTGGAAAAATTATTGTAAAGTCATAAAGACTCATTCCGCCACCAAATATCTTGTATAGAACTGCATCAGTAACATGTAATGGTACTTGTGCTGTATCAAAGACATCTCTCCCAGCAGGATACCAGCTCATAGTATCATGCCAATGGACATATGCATCTAATCCATTATCTAATAGATACTGTGTTGCTCTATAATTAAAGAATGGATCAAATTCGTTTAATTGAAAACCATAATCAGCAGCTTGAGATCTAACCATTGCAGAAATGGAAAATGAAATTATAAGAATTCCAATTACAAGTAGATGCCTTAGATGAAAGTCAAATTTTCTTACAGTAAACAATTTAGCATCTTGTATCAAGCTAGTTTTTGATGGAATTTACTCTGTTTATTACTCTTTTGTAAGGATTTGAACCTCACATGATTTTATCAATTGTTTAAAATCCTGAGCGTCTTTTTCAGTACCAACAATTGTTCCAAAATGCATTGGAATTACGATCTTTGGTTTTATTTTTTCTACGGCTTTAGCTGCTTCATTTGCAGTCATAACATATGTTCCACTAACGGGTACAAGTGCTACATCGGGCTTTAGATCAGACATCTCTGGAATCAAGTCAGTATCTCCCGTATGATAGATTGTAGTACCATTTAGTTCAATCAGAAAACCTATTTTATCATCTTCCTTAGGATGAAACGGTTTTTTGGTTTCTGGGTTTATCTTGTCTATATTATACGCCCTAGTTGCTTTAATTTTAATTCCTCGTACAGTCTTTTCTTCACTTGGAGAGATGCCAATCTTTTCTTTAAAGGTAAATCCTTTCAGCATGTCAATGCATTCATTTGCAGCAACAATGCTAGTATTCTCTGTTGAGACACTTTTTAGATCATCCAAACTAAGGTGATCAAAATGATTATGTGAAATCAAAATCAAGTCTGCTTTTTCTTGTTTTGTTATCTTGTACGGATCAGTTATAATTTTGATATTATCACCAACTATGCTAAAAGAGTTATGACCAAGCCACTTTATTTTGATTCCTTTATACTCAAACATACCTAGAATTATGTCCTACCAAAATTAAAGCTTACCTGGTTCAAGAACAATTTTATCACTTGAGACAGAAAGAACAGAACCGCCATTTTTCTTGATTCTCATTTTAAGTTCAGTATCAAGTGTAGCAACTATTCCTCCATGTTCTTTCACAAAAGAAACTAGAGCATCATCAACAGATTTCCCCGAAATACTGATCTTTTTTAATTCTCTTACAATTTTTAGAGCATTTTCAGCAGAACTTTTTTTTTATCATCCATAGTTATTCTTTCCAATTCTTTTACCACCATATCTGGTACAACATACTCTATTGCTCCAATCTCTGTCTCTATACTAGAGATATTTTTTATTCTTCTAGAACCAAGAATCATTAGAAAACTAGAATCACAGATAATTTCAACCACTTGCTACACCAGCACCAATTAATCTCCATCTTTCAGCTATTCTTCTACTGATTGCTACCTTACTATTGTCAAAAATACACACTGGTCTTTTGAATTGCAATTCCACTGTCTTGCCTCTTACACTAGTAACTTT